>NZ_JAFCUZ010000003.1:0-600634 GCF_049896805.1 Pseudomonas sp. TWR1-1-3
GGTTATTTTAAGATGTTTTCAAAGTTTCCTCTGTAACATCAACCACTTGCGCTTTCGATCTCTCGTTAGCGGGAGGCGAATTCTACAGCGTTACACGCTGCTGTCAACACCTCATTTCCTGCTTCGATGACTTGAAGCTGACACCGCCGAAAACCATCCAACTCATTGAAACTCAAGGAGTTTTCCGTTTCGACTGCGCCGGAAGTGGGGCGAATTATAGACAGTTACAATTTCGAGTCAAGGGTTAATTGAACAAACCTATCAATTAACCCTAAACCCCAGCATTACTCGGCTTTCAGGGTGATTCGCGCGAAAGCCTTCTTACCTGCCTGACACACATGGGTGGAACCCAATGCATATATATAGGTGCGATCAACCACTTCACCATCTATACGCACACCACCCGACCCCAGCAGGTCGCGCGCCACTGCAGAGTTCTTCACCAGGCCCGCTTTATTAAGGACAGCAGCAATAGGCATATCCTCAGTAGCAGTCAGTTCAACCTCCGGCAGATCATCAGGCAGCTCGCCATCCTTCATCCGGTTACCGGCGCCACGATGCGCATTGGCAGCAGCCTCCTCACCGTGGAAGCGGGCAACAATCTCTTCAGCCAGCTTGATCTTGATGTCTCGAGGATTGGCACCGGCTTCGACTTCAGCCTTGAATGCATTGATTTCGTCCATGGAACGAAAGCTCAGCAATTCAAAGTAACGCCACATCAGAGCATCAGGAATGGAAACCAGCTTGCTGTACATCACGCCTGGCGCTTCCTGGATACCGACATAGTTACCCAGGGACTTGGACATCTTCTTGACGCCATCCAGACCTTCGAGCAAAGGCATGGTCACAATACACTGAGCTTCCTGACCGTAGCCGCGCTGCAACTCACGACCCATCAGCAAGTTGAACTTCTGATCAGTACCGCCCAACTCAACGTCTGCCTTGAGCGCAACCGAGTCATAACCCTGCACAAGCGGATAAAGGAACTCGTGAATCGCGATAGGCTGATTGGTGGTGTAGCGCTTGTCGAAGTCATCGCGCTCAAGCATGCGAGCAACGGTGTATTGAGAGGTAAGCCGAATGAAGTCGGCAGGCCCCATTTGATCCATCCAGGTGGAGTTGAATGCCACCTCGGTTTTTGCCGGATCAAGGATCTTGAACACCTGAGTCTTGTAGGTCTCGGCGTTCTCGAGCACCTGCTCACGCGTCAGCGGTGGACGGGTTGCGCTTTTGCCACTTGGATCACCGATCATCCCGGTGAAATCACCAATCAGGAAGATCACCTGATGACCCAGTTCCTGGAACTGGCGCAGCTTATTAATAAGCACGGTATGACCCAAGTGCAGATCGGGCGCCGTAGGGTCGAAGCCGGCCTTGATTCGCAACGGCTGACCGCGCTTGAGTTTCTCGACTAATTCAGACTCGACCAGTACCTCTTCGGCACCCCGCTTGATTAGCGCTAGCTGCTCTTCTACCGACTTCATATCAGACCCGTAAGGCTCAAATTCAAAGGGAACCAACGATACAAGATCAGGGACTAATTACAAGTTCCGGCAGGCATACGGCCGACTATCCGCGCGCGAATGGTTCGCAGACTTGCTTCAAGGGCGATTTGGTTATATTTTATACAGTTATTTCATATTCATTGTGTCAGTCATCTTTTCCAATTCATCCTTATCTCAAAGTCAAAATCATCTATGACCAGTCAACCGCCTAAAGCGCCACCGCTTTATCCGAAGACCCACCTGCTTGCCGCAAGTGGTATCGCCGCCCTCTTAAGTCTGGCCTTGCTGGTCTTTCCCTCCAGCGAAGTAGAAGCCAAAAGAACGACCCTGAGTCTGGAGCTGGAAAGCCCGGCAGAACAACTGACACAAGATCAAGACGCTGCAGATCTCGTTCAAGCCACAAATGAAGCGAATCCATCGCCATTTGCCCAGATTGAACAGCAGGACAGCGCCCCGGTAGCGACCGCCAAAGTCGAGCCAGAAGTTGCCCCTGCCCCAAGCCACCGCGAAGTGATCGTCAGCAAGGGCGATACGCTTTCAACCCTGTTCCAGAAGGTCGGCCTGCCTGCGACCTCCGTGCATGAAGTACTGGCAAGCGACAAGCAAGCCAAGCAGTTCAGCCAGCTCAAGCACGGCCAGAAACTCGAATTTGAAATGAGCCCCGACGGTCAGCAGCTGAACAAGCTGCACAGCCAGGTCAGCGACCTGGAGACCATCACCCTCAACAAAACCGCCAAAGGCTATACCTTTCGCCGCGTGACCACCCAGCCGACCATGCGTTCGGCGTATGCACACGGCGTGATCAGCAGCTCCCTGTCTGTTTCGGGTCAGCGCGCAGGCTTGCCACACAGCACCACGATGGATATGGCCAAAGTATTCGGTTACGACATCGACTTCGCCCAGGACATTCGCCCTGGCGACCAGTTTGAAGTGATCTATGAGCAGAAAGTGATCAACGGCAAAACCGTTGGCACCGGCAATATCCTCTCTGCACGCTTTACCAACCGCGGCAAAACCTTCACCGCAGTGCGCTATACCAATAAACAGGGGATCAGCAATTACTACACCGCTGATGGCAGCAGCATGCGCAAGGCATTCATCCGCACACCGGTGGACTTTGCCCGTATCAGCTCGCGCTTTTCCTCAGGCCGCAAGCACCCGATCCTGAACAAGATCCGCGCCCACAAAGGTGTGGATTACGCAGCGCCACGCGGTACTCCAATCAAGGCTACCGGTGACGGCAAAGTGCTTCTAGCCGGCCGTCGGGGAGGCTATGGCAACACCGTGATCATTCAACACGGCAACACCTACCGTACCCTTTACGGGCACATGCAAGGCTTCGCCAAGGGCGTGAAAACCGGCGGTTCGGTCAAGCAGGGCCAGGTGATTGGCTATATCGGGACTACCGGCCTTTCGACCGGCCCGCACTTGCACTACGAATTCCAGGTTAACGGCGTACACGTTGACCCGCTGGGCCAGAAACTGCCGATGGCCGACCCGATCGCCAAGGCCGAACGCACCCGCTTCCTGCAGCAGAGCCAGCCGTTGATGGCGCGCATGAACCAGGAAAAGGCCACTCTTCTGGCCTCGAGCAAGCGCTAAGCCATGGCCCTCTATATAGGCGTGATGTCCGGAACCAGCCTGGACGGTATGGACATTGCCCTTATAGAGCTGGAGGCAGGCATCAAGTTGCTCGCCACCCATTACACCCCCATGCCGAAGGCCTTGCGCAGCGAGTTGCTTGGCTTGTGCGCCAGCGGCACAGATGAAGTGGCCCGCTGTGCAATTGCCGAAAACCACTGGGTCGAGCTGGCGGCTCAGGGCGTCAACACCCTTCTCGCACAGCAACAACTCTCCCCTGCTGATATCCGCGCAATCGGCAGTCATGGTCAGACCATTCGCCACGAGCCCGCCCGGGGCTTTACCGTGCAGATCGGCAATCCGGCACTGCTGGCCGAACTGACTGACATCTGCGTCGTCGGTGATTTCCGTCGTCGCGATGTGGCTGCCGGGGGCCAGGGCGCGCCCTTGGTTCCTGCGTTCCACGAGGCCTTGTTCACAGGTGAAGGCGGCAACCGCGCGGTACTGAACGTAGGCGGCTTCAGTAATCTGAGCCTGATAACCCCCGCCCTTCCCGTTGCAGGATTCGACTGCGGCCCCGGAAACGTCTTGCTGGATGCCTGGATACAGGAAAAACGTGGCGAACTCTATGACCGCAACGGCGACTGGGCAGCCAGCGGCAAGGTTGAACCGCTGCTGCTCAACGCCCTGCTCAGCGACCCGTTCTTCCAGACCCAGGGCCCAAAAAGCACAGGCCGTGAGGTATTCAACCTCGCATGGCTGAAGCAGCACCTGTTCAATCTGCCGACCTTTCCTGCCGAAGACGTTCAAGCAACCTTGCTGGAACTCACCGCACAGACCATCGTGCAGTCGCTGCAAACAGCCCAGCCACACACGGACGAGCTGCTGGTATGCGGTGGTGGCGCCCATAACGCAGCCTTGATGGCCCGCCTTGGCGATTTGCTTGCACCCGCTCGAGTGAGCAGCACCCAGGCCAAGGGGGTTGACCCTGACTGGGTTGAAGCCATGGCCTTTGCCTGGCTTGCCCACTGCTGCCTGGAAGGCATCCCCACCAACCGCCCCAGCGTTACCGGCGCACGCGGCCTTCGCGTGCTGGGCGCCATCTACCCCGCCTGACTCCTCCGCCAAACGCCAGACAGCAAAACGCCGCGAATCGACGCGGCGTTGAGTTTAAAGCCTGTTAATGCAATCAGATCGAGAACGACGAGCCGCAACCACAGGTGGTGGTGGCATTCGGGTTCTTGATTACAAAGCGCGAGCCTTCCAGACCTTCCTGATAATCCACCTCGGCACCCGCCAGGTACTGGAAGCTCATGGGATCGACCACCAGGCTAACGCCTTCGCGCTCAACCAGGGTGTCGTCATCGGCCACTTCTTCATCGAAGGTGAAGCCATACTGAAAACCGGAACAACCGCCGCCCGTAACGAATACGCGCAACTTCAAACGATCATTACCCTCTTCATCGACCAGGCTCTTCACCTTGTGCGCAGCACCTTCGGTGAATTGCAAAGCCATGGGGGTGAAGGATTCGACGCTCATGCTGACTATCTCCCGGCGTTATGCCGCCATAATGCGTGATGACGCGCATTATCCGCTTCTCCTAGAAAAGCGGTCAACTATTCATAAGTAGCAACGGCAAGCGAAGCACTGCCCGCTTGCCGTTTGAAGCCGCAAATCTACGCTGCAGTCAAGGCAACATCCCAGCATGGGACAAGCCCAGACGCTCATCCAGACCGAACATGATGTTCATGTTCTGCACGGCCTGGCCAGACGCGCCCTTGACCAGGTTGTCGATCACCGACAACACCACCACCAGGTCGCCATCCTGCGGACGATGCACCGCAATACGGCATACGTTGGCACCGCGAACGCTACGGGTTTCAGGGTGGCTGCCAGCCGGCATCACATCGACGAAAGGTTCGTTGGCATAGCGCTTCTCGTACAAGACCTGCAGATCAACGGAGCGATCAACCACGGTTGCGTACAGCGTGGAATGGATACCACGGATCATCGGCGTCAAATGCGGAACGAAGGTCAGCCCCACATCCTTGCCCGCTGCGCGGCGCAGACCCTGACGAATTTCTGGCAAATGACGATGACCTTTAACGGCATACGCCTTCATGCTTTCTGACGTTTCGGCATACAGCGCGCCCACACTGGCACCCCGACCGGCACCGCTCACACCTGACTTGCAGTCAGCAATCAACTGCGTCGTCTCTGCAAGACCGGCCTCCAATAGCGGCAGGAAACCCAACTGCGCCGAGGTCGGATAGCAACCTGGCACAGCGATCAAGCGGGCCTTTTTGATTTGCTCGCGGTTCACTTCCGGCAGGCCGTATACGGCTTCGTCCAGTAATTCTGGCGCACCGTGGGGCTGACCGTACCACTTGGCCCACTCTTCGGCATCCTGCAGACGGAAGTCAGCAGAGAGGTCGATAACTTTGGTGCCTGCGGCCAGCAGTTCACCCGCCAGGGCATGGGCTACGCCGTGAGGTGTAGCGAAGAACACCACATCGCACGCGCCCAGGGTTTGCGTGTCCGGCACGCTGAAGGCCAGGCCGTCATAGTGGCCGCGCAGGTTGGGATACATATCGGCAACCGGCAGGCCCGCCTCGGATCGAGAAGTGATGACTACCACTTCTGCCTGCGGATGCTGTGCCAGCAAACGCAGCAATTCGACCCCGGTGTAACCCGTGCCGCCGACAATACCGACCTTGACCATAACCTGCCCTCAACGAAACCACTGGAAAGCCTTTGATAATAGGGTCAGCGCGCCCCTGCGACAACCGCCAAGGTGACTCACAGACGCTCTACTACTACTATTTGATCTACCGTGAACCTGGGAATAACTAAAAATGCTTTATCTATGGCTAAAAGCCTTCCACATCATCAGCATTGTCTGCTGGTTTGCAGGCCTTTTTTACTTGCCCCGCCTCTTTGTTTACCACGCACAAAGCGAAGATTCCGTCAGCAAAGAACGCTTCAGCATCATGGAACGCAAGCTGTATCGCGGCATCATGGGGCCTGCAATGATTGCGACCCTGATCTTCGGCGGCTGGCTATTGTGGCTAAGCCCAGGCTTTCTCAGCCAAGGCTGGATGCACGCCAAGTTGACACTGGTGTTTCTGCTGATTGGTTATCACCATATGTGCGGCGCACAGGTAAAGCGTTTTGCCCGTGGTGAAAACAAACGCACTCACGTGTTCTACCGTTGGTTCAACGAAGTACCGGTGTTGTTCTTGCTGGCTATCGTAATTCTGGTGGTGGTCAAACCGTTTTAAACTCACATCCTGACTAGCCGAGGTTATCCAATGTCGCTGCCCGCCCTGCTTGAACAACGCTTGCGCCTGCCGGTAGTTGCTGCGCCCATGTTTCTGATTTCCAACCCGCAACTGGTGCTGGCCTGCTGTCGCAACGGGGTAGTGGGCAGCTTCCCTGCACTCAACCAGCGTGAAAGCAGCGGGTTCAAGGCCTGGCTGGAAGAGATCGAAGCCGGGCTCGCCACATTGGATAACCCTGCGCCCTACGCCGTGAACCTGATCGTGCACAACAGCAACCCACGGCTACAGGCGGACCTGGCGATCTGCATCGAGCACAAGGTACCCATCGTCATTACCAGCCTGGGCGCAGTCAAAGAGGTGGTGGATGCCGTCCACAGTTATGGCGGGCTGGTGTTCCACGATGTCACCACCCGTCGTCATGCCGAAAAAGCCGCAGAAGCCGGGGTCGACGGGCTGATTGCCGTCGCCGCCGGAGCCGGTGGCCATGCGGGCACCTGGAGCCCGTTTGCATTGCTGGCCGAAATTCGCCAGTTCTTCGACAAAACCGTATTGCTCTCGGGTTGCCTGAACCACGGCCACGAAATCCTGGCCGCGCAGATTATGGGCGCAGACCTTGCCTACCTCGGCACGCGCTTTATCGCTACACAAGAGAGCCAAGCGCCTGATGCCTACAAAGAGATGCTGCTGGCATCCCGCGCTGCCGATATCATCCACACCCCGGCAGTGTCAGGGGTACCCGCCAGCTTTATGCGCCAAAGCCTTGAAAATGCAGGTTTCGACCTTGCGGCACTCCAGGGCAAAAGCGAAGCCAGGCTCAAACCGCTGACCGATGAAGCCAAAGCATGGAAAACGGTCTGGTCTGCGGGCCAAGGCGTAGGAGAAATCCACGATCTACCCACCACCGATCAATTGATTGCACGCCTCGATGAGGAATACCGCAAGGCGCATAACCTCACTTCGACGCTGGCCCGACATTGGCCGCATCACTGACAGCACCAAGCCCGCCAATCCCGGCGGGCTTTTGTTAAACACATCCGGACAAGGAAGCCACCATGCCCGAGCTGAGCCTGGACAAAACCCCTCAAGAACACTACGCACCGCTTGACCCTTTGGGATTCAGCGGCCGGATCGGGCGTTTACGGCTACTGGCCTGGAGCATGATCATCAGCATCATCGCCATGATCACGTCACTGCTGGTGCTGCTTGCCGTCAAGGTTTCCCCCACGCTTGGCATTACCTGTGGTGCAACGCTCACATTGGCCTACTTCATCATCAGCCTGAGAATCAGCGCCCAGCGTTTACACGACATAAACTGGTCTGCCTGGATGCTGTTGCTGCATCTGGTGCCAGTGGCCAATCTGGTTCTGTCCCTCATGATGCTGCTGATGCCCGGCACGCCCGGCCCAAATAAATATGGCCCGCCGCCACCGCCCAACAGCCGGGCCGTCAACGTGCTGGCGGCAATCACGATCTTTTTGATTGGATTGGGCATTTGCGCAATGGTTGCCGTGCTGGCTTTGGGCCTGATGACTGCGGTGATCAACGCAGTGAACAGCAACAGCCTGTAGACTGCGTGCCTTAATGAACGCGTTAACGCCAGGGACATCATTGTCACCGGACTGTACCGTTGCAATGGAGAACAGCATGACCCGTTACGCTTTAATCACTGGCGCCACCAGCGGCATTGGCCTGGCCCTGGCTGAAGCCCTTGCCCGACGTGGGCGCAGCCTGATTTTGGTGGCCCGCCAACGGGATGCGCTGGAAACCATTGCCCTTGAGCTGACCCAGCGTTTCGGTATCGAGGTGTTGTTCCGCGCCTGTGATCTTGGCGAGCCCCTGCGCCTGTCCGGTTTTTTGCTCGAACTCGAAGAAGGCGATCGTCAGATCGACCTGCTGGTCAACTGCGCGGGCATAGGCACCTGCGGGCCGTTCCTGGCCCATGACTGGAGTGCCGAACAAGATCTGATCGAGCTCAATGTGCTGGCGCTCACCCGCTTGTGCCACGCCGTCGGCAATATGATGGCCGTCCAGGGCGGTGGGCAAATTCTCAATGTAGCTTCGATCGCCGCCTTCCAGCCCGGGCCCTGGCTCAGCACCTACTTTGCGAGCAAGGCCTATGTGCTGCATTTTTCCGAAGGTTTGCGCGAGGAAGTGAAAAAAACCGGCATCAAGGTTTCAGTCCTTTGCCCCGGCATCACCCGCACCCGCTTTTTTGATGCAGCCAACATGAATACCGACGCCATCAAGCAAAGTACCAGCGCCATGACCCCAGAAGAAGTTGCGCTCTACACTGTGCGCGCACTCGACAAAAACAGGGCGATCATCATTCCCGGGTGGCGCAATCGCTGGATAACTCGCTTGCCACGCCTGCTCTCACGCTGGATGACGCGAAAAATAGCCGCCTCAGTCAACAAATCCTACTGCCCTCGTTAACGAGGCTGGGCGTAACTGACTGCCCTGAGTACACTCAGACCGGACTTCACTCACGGAGACACAGCTTTGGATACTCTGTTCACCAAGATCATCAACCGCGAAATACCCGCCAAGATCATCTATGAAGACGATCAAGTGTTGGCTTTTCACGATATCGCCCCACAAGCACCGGTCCACTTTCTGGTTATCCCGAAAAAACCGATCCGCACGCTCAACGACCTGACCGAAGAAGACAAGCCGCTGGCAGGCCATATCCTGTTCACGGCACAGCGTCTGGCCAAAGAGCTGGGCTGCGAAGACGGCTTTCGCGTGGTGATGAACTGCAATGAAAAGGGCGGTCAGACCGTCTACCACATTCATATGCATGTTCTGGGTCAGCGCCAGATGAACTGGCCGCCGGGTTGATTGATCAATAACTATGACGCGTGAGCCCGATGGCTCTCGCGTTCACCCGTGATCCAACGCAAACCCCGGCTGCGGGATTGGGGTAAACTGACCGCCGTGATTTTTTCCGGAGGTAAGCATGACTACCCAACGTCACTACTCGCCGATTGACCGTCTTCTGTTACAAGCCGATACCGCCTTGCGAACACTGCTGCCGTTCAGCGGTCAGCCGCATCGGCCGTCGCCTGCCATCGTCAAACCTGAACACCCTTTGGACCCACAGGCCAAGCGCCATGTTGCCGGTCTGATGCGTATCAACCATACCGGCGAAGTCTGTGCTCAAGCCTTGTATCAAGGCCAGGCGCTGACAGCCAAGCTTCCCCATGTGCGTGAGGCGATGGAACATGCCGCGGAAGAAGAAATCGATCATCTGGCCTGGTGTGAACAACGCATCCGTCAACTGGATAGCCACCCCAGCGTGCTGAACCCGTTATTTTACGGCATGTCCTTTGGGATAGGCGCCGCTGCCGGCTTGATTAGTGACAAAGTCAGCCTGGGGTTCGTGGCAGCGACTGAAGATCAGGTGTGCAAGCATCTGAACGAGCATCTTGAGCAACTGCCGCCTGAGGATGAAAAGTCCCGGGCAATTCTTGAGCAAATGCGTATCGACGAAGAACAGCACGCAGAGTCCGCGCTCAATGCCGGCGGTTTTCGCTTCCCTGCCCCGGTGAAGTTTGGCATGAGCCTGATGGCCAAGGTCATGACCAAAAGCACCTACCGGATCTGACAGCACAGTCTTTGTGCAAGCAGGCCAGTTCGCGATTCAAGCGCCGCGGCCTTTCTGTCTAACCGTGGTCAGGCCATCGCGAGCAAGCCCGCTCCCACAGGGGTTCTGCGAAGCACAAAAAAAGGCGGCTACCGTGAGGTAGCCGCCTTTTTATATGCCGAGAATTTACGCCATGTTGCGCGCGTAGAAAATCTCGAGCATTTCGTGTTTCACCCGTTCAGTGACCTGGGCGCGCTGTTCAACCGACAGATTGCTGGTGGCATCGCCGAACAGGTAGTTATCCAGTTCGAACTCCTTGAGCAGCATCTTGGTGTGGAACAGGTTTTCCTGGTACACATTTACGTCGGTCATCTGGTAACCGTCGCGGGTGTCTTCGGAGAGGTAGTTCTGGATCGAATTGATCTCGTGATCGATAAAGTGCTTTTTGCCTTCCACGTCACGGGTGAAACCCCGTACACGGTAATCGACAGTCACGATATCCGAATCAAACTGATGGATCAGATAGTTGAGAGCTTTAAGCGGTGAAATAACGCCGCACGTCGACACGTCAATATCCACACGGAATGTTGCAATCCCATCAACCGGATGAATTTCCGGGTAGGTATGCACCGTGATATGGCTTTTGTCGAGGTGAGCCAGGATGGTCTCGGGCAGCGGGCCTGGGGACTCTTCGATCTGGCTTTCGGTAGGTATTACCGGCTGCTCGGAGATCAGAATAGTCACGCTGGCGCCTTGGGGGTCGTAATCCTGACGGGCAATGTTCAGGATGTTGGCACCAATGATATCAACAACATCTGTAAGGATCTGCGTCAGGCGCTCTGCGTCGTACTCTTGATTGATGTACTCAACATATGCCTGCTGGTCTTGCGGGGTTTCCGCATAACAGATGTCATAGATGTTGAAGCTCAAGGTCTTTGTCAGGTTATTGAACCCGTGGAGCTTGAGTTTGCTTTTCACCGTTATAAAACTCTCTATGTCGATGCGGCTCGGCCGCGTGATCCAGCATGCCCGTCAAGTGCGTGGGACGCACCTGCGTAGGACGGTTAACACCTCTTCGCGATGGCGATTTTGGTTATCTGTTCGGACATGAGGCCGGGAATCAACCCCGCCACTACCCTGAAAAAAGTGGCGCATTATGCAGACGTCAGCGACTGATCGCCAGAGTCTGCATCGCTTTTATGAAAATTGAATGTCCGCTCAGGCCAGTTCAATAATTTCATAGTCATGGCTGATGGCAACACCCGCAGCGCCGAGCATGATCGAAGCCGAACAATACTTCTCGGCCGACAGCTCGATGGCGCGCTTGACCTGGGCTTCTTTCAAACCACGACCCTTGACCACAAAGTGCAGGTGTATTTTGGTGAACACCTTTGGATCTTCGGTGGCGCGCTCAGCCTCCAGAAACGCTTCACAGCTCTCAACCGCCTGACGCGACTTCTTGAGAATGCTGACCACGTCAAAGTTGCTGCAGCCGCCAAGGCCCAACAGCAGCATTTCCATCGGACGCACGCCCAGGTTGCGACCGCCACTCTCAGGCGGGCCATCCATTACAACAACGTGGCCACTACCGGATTCGCCCAAAAACATGGCTTCGCCAGCCCATTGAATGCGTGCCTTCATCGCCCAGACTCCACTGTTTTAAAAGGGGCGCCAGCTTAGCACAGGGCCAGAAACTCATAACTCGCCGCACTGAAGCGTTTCTCCGATAAGCCACTCTGAAAATTCTACTAACCACACAGAACCTGTCTGGTAAGCTGGCGCCAAATAGCCGGCGCCAGCCAGCTAGCACTCTATATAAAAATAGATCTGACCCTTACTGTGCCAGCTTTTCGGGAAACAACCATGGTTGCTCTTACTCCCATACCCAAGATCAAAAACCTCGACAAGTTTTTGACTTTTTGCCAGCGCAAACGCTACCCCGCCAAGAGCAATATCATCTGCGCTGGCGAATCTTCACACACCCTGTTTTTCATCATCAAAGGCTCGGTAACGGTTTTGATTGAAGACGAGGAAGGTCGTGAAATGATCATTGCCTACCTCAATAGCGGCGACTTTATCGGCGAGCTGGGTCTGTTTGAACAGGCAGGCCAGGAGCAGACGCGCAGTGCATGGGTTCGAGCCAAGACCGAGTGCGAAGTTGCTGAAATCAGCTACCCAAAATTCCGAGAGTACACCCAGCAAGAACCAGAAATTCTTTACGCGATGAGTGGCCAAATCGCACAGCGCCTGCGCAACACCACACGCAAGGTCGGTGATCTTGCGTTCTTTGATGTCACCGGAAGAGTGGCTCGCTGCCTGCTGGAACTGTGCAAGCAACCGGACGCCATGACCCATCCCGATGGCATGCAAATCAAGATCACTCGGCAGGAAATCGGCAGGATTGTCGGCTGTTCGCGAGAGATGGTAGGACGCGTACTCAAAAGCCTGGAAGAACAGAACCTGGTAAGCGTCAAAGGCAAGACCATGGTGGTGTTCGGTACGCGCTAAACCTTGAGCAAGGGCGCCAGGAGCTGTTGATAACTGGCACTCAGGCGCTCAAAGAAATCCGGAGCGGCAAAGGCCTCGTGCAGCGCAATATGGCTGTCGGCCATGCAATGTTGCTCCAGATCGCATAACCGATTGAATCGATTGACTGCAGCCACCATCGACTCACGTTCGTTATTCACCAGCAAGGCACCGTGCACAAGACCGACAGGGCGCTGCCCGCCTTTGCTCTGGCGCCAGCGCTGGGCGGTGCCTACCAGTTTTCGGGCATTGAGATTGACGTTGAAGCGACCATCACAAAACGCGCCTTCAACCTCCCCCAAAGACGCCTCCCCACCCAATTGCGTCAACAAATCACAGATGGGCTCGCACAAGCGGCGATAAGCCATTTCGATACGCCCATGATCGCCTTCACTGGGTAAAGGTGCGTAAACCAGGGCAATATTGACGGTCGATGCCGATTGCGGAACGGGTTCGCCACCGGTTTCACGCAGCAGGATTGGCCAGCCACTGGCAGCCAGTTCGACACTGGCCTGCTCAAAACCGGGCAGGCGACTCAAGCGCCGTGGCATGACCAGCGCCCGGTCGGTGGGCTGCCAGAACAGCACACCCGCCTCGCACTCACCGGCACACACAGATGCCAGTAAATCCTGTTCGGCCTTGAGGCCGGCTTCGACGGTGAGTTGCTGAATGGGTGTCATGGGATTCCTTATCAGACACTGAGCCCTTGTGGGAGCGGGCTTGCCCGCGATTCAGGCGCCGTGGCCTGACAGGCAAATCGCACTGATGCTATCGCGAGCAAGCCCGCTCCCACAGGGGGGGATTGGGTCAGTCCAGAGTCGAACCGGTTACCGCCACAGCACGCTCAGGGAAGAACAAGCGCTGCAGTTCATTGCCCGGGTTTTCGGCACGCATAAAGGCTTCGCCCACCAGGAACGAATACACTTCGCTGATTTCCATCAACTCCACATCCGCCCGGTTGAGAATGCCGCTTTCGGTAATCACCAAACGGTCACGGGGAACGCGCGGCAACAGGTCCAGCGTGGTTTCCAGGCTGACTTCAAAGGTGTGCAGGTTGCGGTTGTTGATACCCACCAGCGGTGTGTCGAGGGTTTTAAGCGCACGTTCAAGCTCATCGCCATCATGCACTTCAACCAGCACATCCAGCCCGACGCTTTTGGCAACAGCCGCCAGCTCGGCCATTTTTACGTCGTCCAGGGCAGAGACGATCAACAGCACACAGTCGGCGCCCAACGCCCGGGCTTCGACGATCTGGTAAGGGTCGATCATGAAGTCCTTGCGGATAACCGGCAAAGTACTCGCGGCACGTGCCTGCTGCAGGTACGCATCGGCACCCTGGAAGTAGTCGATATCGGTCAGCACTGACAGGCAGGTAGCGCCACCTGCCTGATAGCTTTTAGCAATCTCGGCAGGCACGAAGTGCTCGCGAATCACACCCTTGCTCGGCGATGCCTTTTTGATTTCAGCAATCACCGCGGGCTGTTTTTTCCTGGCCTGCGCCAGCAAGGCACTGGCGAAACCACGAACAGGATCAGCCTGAGCGGCCAAACGCTCAAGTTCAGCCAGGCTTACCCGCGCACTGCGCTCGGCAACCTCCTGAACTTTACGCGCCAGAATATTTTCCAGAACGGTTGGCACACTCATGCTTCATTCTCCTGCTTGAAAATCGCGGTAAAGGCGCCGAGCTCTTCGAGCTTTTCCCGGGCCAGCCCGGTATGCAGCGCGTCGTGGGCCAATTCCACACCTTCTTTGAGTGTGTAGGCAAGGTCCGCGGCGTACAGAGCAGCACCTGCATTGAGTACAATCATTTCAGCCGCTTTCTGGCCTGCTTCGGTTTTGCGCCGCCCCAAGGCATCACGGATCAGCTCCAGCGATTGCTCCGGGCTGTCGACCACCAGGCCAAACAGGCTTTGGCTCTTGATGCCAAGGTCTTCAGGCTGAACCCAATACTCCTTGATTTCACCTTTATGCAATTCCGCTACAAAGGTCGGTGCTGCCAGGCTGAACTCATCCAGGCCATCCTGCGAGTGCACCACCAGCACGTGCTTGCTGCCCAGACGCTGCAACACTTCAGCCAGGGGCCGGCACAGCGCCTGATTGAACACGCCGACCACTTGATGCAATACACCAGCCGGATTCGTAAGCGGGCCAAGCATATTGAACAGGGTACGCAGGCCAAGATCGCGACGAGGGATGGCCGCATGCTTCATGGCGCCATGATGGCATTGTGCGAACATAAAACCGATGCCCACGCTGTCAATGCAGCGGGCAACTTGAACCGGGGTCAGGTTCAGGTACACACCGGCCGCTTCCAGCAGGTCGGCACTGCCGCTTTTACCGGACACCGCGCGGTTGCCATGCTTGGCCACCGTGCAGCCAGCGGCCGAAATCACCAACGCCGAAGCGGTGGACACGTTGAAAATATTCGCGCCGTCGCCGCCGGTACCAACGATATCGACCACGCCGTCCAGGGTCTTGAGTTCAACCTTGTCTGCCAGCTCGCGCATCACGGTCACGGCACCGACGATTTCGTCGATGCTTTCGCTCTTCATGCGCATGCCCATCATGAACGCGCCAATCTGCGCCTCGGTGCATTGACCGGTCATGATGTCGCGCATCACATCACGCATTTCATCGGTGGTCAGGTCGAGGTGACCGACGATACGGTTCAGGGCTGTCTTGATATCCATTTGAAGTCCTTAGCGCGTGCCGCCGGTTTGTTTAAGAAAGTTGGCAAACAGTTCATGACCCTGTTCGGTCAGGATCGACTCAGGGTGAAACTGCACCCCTTCGATGTTCAGCGTCTTGTGGCGCAGGCCCATGATCTCGTCGACCGAGCCATCTTCAAGCTGGGTCCAGGCCGTCAGCTCCAGGCAATCCGGCAGGGTGTCGCGCTTGACCACCAACGAGTGGTAACGGGTTACGGTCAGCGGATTATTGAGGCCCTGGAACACTCCGGTATCGAGGTGATAAACCGGACTGGTCTTGCCGTGCATCACCTGGCGCGCGCGTACCACATCGCCGCCAAAGGCCTGGCCGATGGACTGATGGCCCAGGCACACGCCCAGGATCGGTAGTTTGCCCGCAAAGTGCTTGATGGCTTCAAGAGAGATGCCCGCCTCATTCGGCGTGCATGGACCGGGCGAGACCACAATGCGCTCGGGCTGGAGCGCTTCGATCTGGGCCACGGTCAACTCATCGTTGCGCACCACCCTGACCTCGGCACCCAACTCGCCGAGGTACTGCACAACGTTGTAAGTAAAAGAGTCGTAATTATCGATCATCAGCAACATGTTGCTAAACCTCTGAATTCACTGACATTCAAAACTGTTTTCAGAATGCATTACCCGCAGTTTCGATTGCTGGATTGAACACACCAACCGAGGGGTAGCCATTCAGGAAAACGCAGGGGGCAGGTCCGGCGAGGCCGGCAGAGAAATATTAGGCGCGCCAACGCCAACGGCCATGGGCCTTGAGAACTCGCATAAAGAGTTTGCTGATGATCAACACAGGAAGGGTCTCATTTCTACGTCATGGCACAGTAACGTAGCCTTGCAACAGGTGCAACACGGGGCAGCACATACGGGGAAAAACACCTGTTAAGTACTTTGTGACTTTGTTTTTCATGAAACATTTAATACAGATTGTCTTGCTAAGGTCTGTAACCCAAATAATAAAAACAGGTCGTCACATGCGCAGGTTTTCCCTACTTATCCCCCTGGCGGGATGTATCTTGTCCGTCGTCAGTGAACGAGCAGTTGCAGCACCCTCCCCGTACTCCACCATGATTGTGTTCGGCGACAGCCTGAGCGACTCGGGGCATTATCCAGGGGTAGGCAGTGGCATGCGTTTCACCAATCTCACCGGACCGACGTACAAGGAATACCGGGGTGAGGAATATGCTGGCGTTGCGCCCACTCGGCTGGGCATAAAACTGGGTATCGCACCCGCAGATCTGCGCCCGTCCACATCGCCGGGTAACTTTCTTACCGGGGAACCCGACGGCAACAACTGGGCGGTGGGCGGCTATCGCACAGACCAGATACTCAATTCAATCAAGACCGAGTCAAAGGTCGCCTTCCCGGATGACTGGGCCTTCGTAGGCGGCTACGTCCTGCGCAGCAAGCCTGGTTACCTTGTGCAGAACAGCTTCACGGCTGACCCCAAGGCGTTGTATTTCATTTCAGGTGGCGGCAATGACTTTCTCCAAGGCAAGGTCACCAACCCCGCCGAAGCAGGCCAAGCCGCACAAAGGCTGGTGGCAAGCGCCCACACCCTGCAACAGGCAGGGGCACGCTACATCATGGTCTGGCTGCTGCCCGATCTGGGCCTGACGCCAGCCGTTTACGGTACACCCACACAGGCTGGCACCAGCGCCCTGAGCGCTCTGTTCAATCATGAGCTAACCCAGCAACTGGCGCAGATTGACGCCGAGGTGATCCCCCTCAATATCCCGCTGCTGCTGCGTGAAGCCATCGCAGACCCCACCCGTTATGGCCTGGCACTGGGGCAGGACCTTGTCGCGACCTGTTTCAACGGCGAAGAGTGTACGGAAAACCCGCAGTACGGCCTCAACAGCGCAACCCCCAACCCGGCCAAACTGCTGTTCAACGACTCGGTACACCCCACCGAGACAGGGCAACAGCTGATTGCCGACTATGCCTACTCATTGCTGGCCGCCCCATGGGAGCTGACCTTGTTACCCGTCATGGCCCAAGGCTCGCTAAACGCCCATCAAGACCAACTGCGTCACCAATGGGCTGGCGATAACGGCCATTGGCAAGCCGTTGGCCAATGGAGACCCCTGCTCGCCGGTGGCGGGCAACGCCTGGAAATCGACAAGCAGGCCACGTCCGTGAGTGCCGATGGCAAAGGCTACAACCTGAACATCGGCACCAGCTACAGGCTGGATGAAACCTGGCGATTTGGCGTTGCAGGCGGGTTTTACCGGCAACGCCTGGAGACCGGAGCCAATGAATCGGACTACAAGCTCAACAGCTATATGGGCAGCGTGTTTGCCCAATACCAGCACAATCACTGGTGGGGTGATGCCGCACTGACTTTGGGCAGGTTGGATTACGACAGCCTAAAGCGTAAATTCGCGCTTGGCTTGGGTGAAGGCATGGAGCAAGGCCAGGCCGACGGACATCTGCGGGCATTAAGTACACGCCTGGGGTATGAAATCGCACAGGCTGCAGACCTGTGGCAGCTGTCGCCTTTTATCAGCGCCGACTACTCGCGGGTGGAAGTTAACCGCTATGAAGAAAAGGGCCGACGTTCGACTGCATTGAACTACGAAGAGCAGACACTGGTTTCAAAGCGCCTGGGCGCGGGTTTGCTCGCCAGTTACCAGGCCACCCCACAGACTCTGCTGTTCGGCGAAGCCGCCCATGAGCATGAGTTCCAGAGCGATACCCAGCGCCTGAATACCGCGCTCAACAGCCTGCCCAACAATCGCTTCAAACTCGAAGGCTATACGTCGCCAAGCAACCTCGGGCGTATCAGCCTGGGGGCTAGCCACAGGCTGACCGCCGACCTCAGGCTGCAGGCGACTTATAACGTAAGGAAAAGTGATGGCGTGACGCAACAGGGCGCCAATATCGGGCTAAGTCTGAATTACTAAAGCCTGTGGAAGGGAGCGGGCACGCTCGCTCCCACAAGCCGGTTGCAGGTTTTTAATCCCGCGGGGTGTGCTCGGCCAGGGCCACGGCACGGAACATTGCTCGGCGCTTGTTCAGCGTTTCTTCCCATTCCAGGGCCGGGACCGAGTCAGCAACAATGCCGCCACCGGCCTGCACATGAAGCTCTCCGTCCTTGATCACTGCAGTACGGATCGCAATCGCTGTATCCATATTGCCGTTCCAGGCGAAGTACCCCACAGCCCCGCCATACACACCGCGCTTGACCGGTTCCAGTTCGTCGATGATTTCCATCGCACGAATTTTCGGTGCGCCAGACAACGTACCCGCCGGCAGAATCGCCCGCAGTGCATCCATCGCTGTCAGCCCGCTTTTAAGCTGGCCGGTGACGTTGGACACAATGTGCATGACGTTGGAATAACGCTCGATCACCATTTTCTCGGTGAGCTTGACCGAACCGACTTCAGATACACGACCCGTGTCATTACGGCCCAGGTCGATCAGCATCAGGTGCTCGGCGATTTCCTTGTCATCACTGAGCAGGTCTTCTTCAAGCGCCAGATCAGCCTCTTCGGTTGCGCCACGCGGACGCGTGCCGGCAATCGGGCGTACGGTAATCAGATTGTCTTCAACCCGTACCAGCACTTCCGGCGAGCTGCCCACAACATGGAAGTCGCCAAAGTTGAAGAAGTACATATACGGCGTAGGGTTGAAGCAGCGCAGAGCGCGATACAGGTCGATGGGCGCAGCCTTGAAGTCGATGGACATTCGCTGCGAGGGCACTACCTGCATGCAATCGCCCGCAAGGATGTAGTCCTTGATGGTATCGACGGCTTTCTCGTAATCGCCCTGGGTGAAGCTGGAGCGAAACACCGGGTCAGCCGACTGCTGCGCTGTAAAGTCCAGGCCGCGACGCGGGGTGATCGGTTGACGCAGTTGTTCAAGCAGCGCCTCAAGCCGGGCCTGGCCTTCTTCATAAGCCTCAGGCTGAGCCGGGTCGACCAGCACAATCGCGTGCATCTTGCCCGCCAGGTTGTCGAACACCACCACGGCGTCCGATACCATCAGCAAAATATCCGGCACACCCAGAGGATCGGGGTTCGGGCACTTGCCCAGGCGTTTCTCCACATAACGTACGCAGTCATAGCCGAAATAGCCCACCAGGCCACCGTTGAAACGCGGTAAGCCGGCGATGGTCGGCACGTTGTAACGGGCCTTGAACTGCTCGACGAAGGTCAGTGGATCCTCAACCTCACAGGCTTCGATCTCGACACCGTCATGGGTCACGCTGACCTGATGATCATGCACACGCAACACAGTGCGGCATGGCAAGCCAATAATCGAATAACGCCCCCACTTCTCGCCGCCCTGCACCGACTCCAGCAAATAGGAGTTGGGCTGATCGGCCAGCTTCAGGTAGATCGACAACGGCGTGTCGAAGTCAGCCAGGGTTTCGCGTGCAAGGGGGATACGGTTATAGCCGGCAGCGGCCAAACGCAGGAATTCTTCGCGGATCATGAGGTGCCTCGTGGTCTGAGGGTAAAACGGTCAGGTATGCAAACGTGCCGACTGCGCGGCCAGATTCAAGTCAGGCGCGCCAACGCCAGCGGGCCAGGGCCTTGATGACTTTCATCCAGAGTTTGCGGGTGACCACCACGATGGAATCTCTTCGAGAGGGGGAAACAGAATTGCCCAACGTTATCTCAGGCGCAGATTCTAAGCAACCGGCTATCAGCTCTTGCAGGTTACCAATCACCATATCCGGTGACTCTTCTTCAATCGGGCGACCGTGGTTGTAGCCGTAACTCAGCGCTACGCAACGAACGCCGGCAGCCTTGGCGGCCAGCACGTCATTTCGCGAATCGCCGACAAATATCGATTGCGCGGGAGTGGCGCCAGCCATTTTCATTACAAACAGTAAGGCAGCAGGGTCGGGTTTTGTCTGTGGCAGGGTGTCGCCACCGATAATCCAGCGGAAAAACCGCCCCAGTTTCAACTCATCCAGTAATGGCGCCACGAAGCGTTCGGGCTTGTTGGTGATCAGGGCCATTTCAACACCCTGCTTTTGCAGCCACTTGAGGCTTTCACGCACACCGGGGTAGACCTTGGTGTGTGCATGGCCACCGTCGTAGGCTTCCATGAAAATTTCCAGTGCCTGTTCGGCCTCTGTGTCATCAACACCACTGCCGTCCATATTCCCGGCCAGGGCACGGCGCACCAGCATGGGCGCGCCGTTACCGATCCACAGCCGTACGTTTTCAATCCCGGCGGGCGGACGACCGAGCTTGAGCAGCATGGCCTCCACGGCAACGGCCAAATCCGGTACCGAATCAATCAGGGTGCCATCCAGATCGAACATCACCAATTTTGGCAGCTGCCCCTGGAGTAGCTGCTCAAAGCGGCTCATGGGCGGGCCAACGCAAGCTCGGCACGCATTTTCTGAATCACTTCTTCATAGTTTGGCGTGTTGAAAATGGCGGAGCCTGCGACAAAGGTATCGGCACCGGCTTCAGCGATTTCACGGATATTGCCAACGTTTACGCCGCCGTCGATTTCCAGGCGAATCTCGCGACCGCTGGCATCGATCAGGGCACGGGCTTCGCGCAGTTTGTTGAGCGTGCCGGGAATGAATTTTTGCCCGCCAAAGCCCGGGTTCACGCTCATCAGCAAGATCATGTCGACCTTGTCCATCACGTACTTGAGCACATCCAGCGGGGTGGCCGGGTTGAACACCAGACCTGCCTTGCAGCCGCCTTCGCGGATCAGTTGCAGGGAGCGGTCGATGTGCTGGGTCGCTTCGGGGTGGAAGGTGATATAGGTGGCGCCGGCTTCGATAAAGTCGCCGATGATGCGATCGACCGGGCTGACCATCAGATGCGCATCGATCGGTGCGGTGACGCCGTACTTGCGCAGGGCGGCGCAGACCATCGGGCCGATGGTCAGGTTGGGTACGTAATGGTTGTCCATGACATCGAAGTGAACGATATCAGCACCCGCGGCGAGTACGTTGTCCACTTCTTCGCCGAGACGGGCGAAATCGGCGGAAAGAATCGATGGGGCAATAGCGAAGGGCTGCATGACGCACCTTTTAGTGGGCTAAACACGGTGGCGCGCATTGTATACCGCTGGCTATGTGCCGCACACCGTAGCAGCGATGATTGGCCATTTGTAGCAGCTGCCGAAGGAACGAGGCTGCGTTCGGTTGCGCAGCGACCGTAAACCCTCAACCCCGGTTTTAGATGACACACCGTGTTGCCTGTTTTTACGACGGCTTCGCCGCCGAACGCAGCCTCGTTCCTTCGGCAGCTGCTACGCAAAGTGCAATATCCGGTTAAGTGTTCACTTTGATACTTGCCGATGGCTGATCTAGCGTTAGAAAAAAACAGACCGAGGGCAAAGGATTGCCAATTTCAAACAACGCTTGTCACCTGCGCACCGGGCGCTACTCCGAACCCGGCCACATATACCTGCTCACCGCCGTCACCGAGCTACGGCGACCCGTATTTACCGACTTCCATCTAGGCCGTCTTGTGGTGAACCAACTCCGGCATGCTCACGACGACGGCATCGTCAGGTCCATCGCCTGGGTGGTCATGCCTGACCACTGCCACTGGCTCGTAGAGTTACGTACCAAAACCCTGGGCGAGTTGATGTGCCGATTCAAGTCACGCAGCAGCATTACGGTCAATCAAGCATGCCGATCCAGTGAGCGAATCTGGCAAAGGGGCTATCACGACAGGGCTGTCAGACAGGAAGAGGACATTAAAAACATCGCCCGCTACATCATCAAAAACCCGATCCGCTCTCAACTGACCTCGCGGATCGGTGATTACCCCCTGTGGGATGCCTGCTGGATCTAGACCCGAGCCGTACGCATTTTCTCGCTACGCCCACGCAACCACAGCAGGAGCCGATAACTCACAGAGAGCAAAAACATTTCATCTCAACCGTCATACCCTGACAAATACTGATCAACCCATTACGCTGCCGGTACTACTTCTGGCCTGGAATAACCGATGTTTTCTTATCGTCTGGCACTACCGGCTTTGTGCCTGTCGCTGATATTGCCGTTCGCCCTGCCAGTGCTTGCAGCCGATACCAAGCCCCAAGTCGAGCCAGAACCCGCAGTTCGCGCGCCCCTGCCCGAGCGCAGTCAGGAAGATGCGGCGGCCCTTGAGCGGCAATTGCCGCAACATGAGCAACAACAACTGCAAGCACCCAATGACAGTTTTCTCGCCCTGTGGAAGCCCGCAAACAGCAGCGCCCCCGAGGGTGCGGTCATCATCATCCCCGGAGCCGGTGAAACCGCTGACTGGCCACTGACCGTCAGCCCTCTGCGCAACAAGCTGCCGGACGCCAACTGGGCCAGCCTGAGCCTGAGTCTGCCGGACATGCAAAGCGAAGCCAGCCAGCCGCGCGAAGCCGAACCAGAGAAACCTCCTGCTGCAATTGCGACAGACAGTAGCAGCAAGGCAGCCACCACCACGGCCAAACCCATCGAGCAGGCCGCCAGTGACGGCACCGAAAGCACGGAACCCGAAGCGGCTCAAACCGGGCAAGACCTGGACAAGGCCGATGCCGAGCGCATCTTCGCCCGTATTGATGCTGCGATTGCCTTTGCCCAGCACCAGAACATGCGCACTATCGTTCTGCTCGGCCATGGTTCCGGGGCCTACTGGGCGTCGCGTTATATCAGTACCAAGCATCCTGCCCAGATCCAGAAACTGATCATGGTGTCTGCCCGCAAACCTGTGTTGACAGAGCCGGACCTGAGCCAGTTGACCCCGGCCCTCAACGTGGCGCTGCTGGATATCTTCTATAAAGACCAACCCCTGGCCCGCGAAGCCGCCCTGCAAAGATTGCAGGCCAGCAAGCGAGCCAACGGGTCGAATTTCAAGCAGGTCGGATTGCTCGCCACCCCGGGCAACCGGGATGGTGAACAGGAGCAGTTGTTTCGCCGTGTACGCGGCTGGCTCAGCCCGCAACCTGTGGATAAGTAAACTGCGCTAAAAACCACGCCGTTCACGGATCGAGGCGTAGGCCTGGTGCAGTTCACGGGTTTTTTCCGTGGCCTCGCGCACCTGCGCCGGGCCCGCACCGCTGCCGGCAACCTTGTCAGGGTGATGACGACTGAGCAGGCGCCGATAGGCTCGCTTGATTTGCTCAGGATCACTGGCCTCGGTCACCCCCAGCAGAAGCAGCGCTTGCCGGTAGGTACCGCCACGGGTCGCCAGCGGTTTGGGCTGAGGCTCATGTTCGCCACCCAACACCAGAACCTGTTGGCGGGTCCAGCCCAGCCAGCCCCCCCAAAGCACTATCAGCTCACGTTCCTGGGGAGCCACCCGGCCATCGGCCAGGATCATTCGCCAGCAGGCACGCAATACACCTTCTGCCGCATGAGGCTGAGCCTTGAGCCGTTTCAGGTAACCGCGCAGCGAATCAGTACCGGATTTGCCACGGTTGAACGCGGCAATGGCACGCTTTTGCGCTGCAGGCTCCATATCGAGCTGACGCATTTCCAGCCGCGCCTGCTCGATATGCTTGCCCACCACCTGTCCGCCGCTTTTGGCCAGACGACCGAGCAACACAAACAACAACTCATCGTTGCGCAGCACCGGCCGGGCACCAAAACGCTCAAGCAGATCGGCCCAACTGTGCAGTTGCAAGCGCCGGTCGAGCGCCTGCCCCAGTAAAGCACCGAGCATGGCCCCCGGAATACTGGCTATGAAAAAGCCTGCTCCGGCTCCGATCAGAGTCCCTGGCCACAACATGCTAGCGCGCGTCCTTGATCAACGACTCGACCTCGGCCAGGCGCTCGTGCGTCCCTACATCCACCCAATGCCCTTGCAATCGCTCACCTGTCACTTGCCCTGCCGCCATGGCGTTACGTAATAGCGGTGCCAGTTTGAATGCACCCGCCGTACAGCCCCTGAACAGATCGGGGTGAAGCACGGCGATACCGCTGTAGGTCAGCGTATCGGCACCCGACATGCCATCTTGAACCTGTCCGCCGCTCAAGCTGAAATCACCGCTCGTGTGGTGTGCCGGGTTATCCACAAGAACCAGATGAGCCAGCCCGGTCAACGGCTGACGCAAGGCAGCAAACTCGTAATCGGTCCAGATATCACCGTTCACCACGGCAAAGGGTTCATCGCCAAGCAACGCCAGCGCCTGGAAAATTCCGCCACCGGTCTCTAGCGGTTCGCCTTCCGGGGAGTACTGGATGCTGACACCAAACTGCGAACCGTCGCCCAGATGATCTTCAATTTGCTGACCCAGCCAGGCGTGGTTGATCACAATGTCGGTAAAACCTGCCGCGGCCAGCGCCCGCAAGTGGTACTCAATCAACGGCACGCCACCCACACGCACCAAGGGCTTTGGTGTATGCAGGGTCAGTGGCCGCAAGCGCTCGCCCTTACCGGCGGCCAGAATCATCGCTTTCATGCATCGACCTCGCTGACCAGCCCCAGGCTGCTGAACAACTCACCCAGCTCTGCCAGCTCGGGACGTCGCGCCAGCACAGCTTCTATATAAGAGAAGAAGCGCGGTACATCGGCCAGATAGCGTGGTTTACCATCGCGATGACAAATGCGGGCAAAAATGCCGATCACTTTCAAATGCCGCTGCACACCCATCAGGTCGCTGGCGCGCAAGAATTCTTCAAAATCGCGCTGCACCGGGATGCCCAACGGCAGCGCCAGCTTCCAGTAATCCTGCAGCCAGTTGCGCACACGCTCTTCAGGCCAGCTCAAGAAGGCGTCCTTGAACAGGCACGTAATGTCGTACGTCACCGGGCCATACACTGCGTCCTGGAAATCCAGCACCCCAGGATTGGGAATGCTGAGCATCAGGTTGCGCGGCATAAAGTCGCGGTGCACCAGCACTTTGGGCTGCGCCAGGGCACTGTCGATCAGCAGCGTACTGACTCGTTGCCAGACGGCCTGTTGCTGCTCATTGAAATCCACCCCCAGGTGAGCTCGCACGTACCACTCGGGGAACAGCTCCAGCTCGCGACGCAACAAGGCCACGTCATAGCTGGGCAAAGGCTCGGTCATCGGCAATTGCTGAAAGGCCAGCAAGGCTTCAATGGCATCCTTGAACAACTCGTCGGCGTTGCTGCTGTTGATCACGTCCAGGAAGGTCTTGTTGCCCAGATCGTTGAGCAATAGAAAGCCGCGATCAAGATCCTGAGCGTAAATTTTCGGTACGTTAATCAGGCAAGTTCGCAAAAAATCAGCAATATCGACGAAAGGTTTGCAGTTTTCCTGGGGCGGCGGCGCGTCCATGACAACAAAACTGCGGCCCTCGCCCTCCCAGCGAAAATAGCGTCTGAAGCTCGCATCGCTACTGGCAGCAGTCAACGTGGCCGGGGGCACAGCTCCCCAACCCTCATTCTCGAACACGGTTGCCAGCTGCTCATCCAGCCAAACTTTCAGGTGTTGCAGGCGTACATCTTGGTCAGGCATTACAAGGGTCTCCGACGGCGCTAGCCGTCAAGCGGGTCATGCTTTATTATCCAGAATCTTTTCCAGACCATCGATAGGCGTGCGGTCCCCCACCGCGGGCTGATGGCACGCAGGAAGCCCGGACTAATAAGATGGCATTGAAATCCCCCGCGTTTCGTAAAAAATTTCCGTTGCTGGTAACCGGCAGTTTGCTGGCCATGCAACCTCTCGCCACGCCGTTCGCGTTTGCCGAGGAGCAGTATGACTGTTCCGTGTCGGCTACGGGGGGCTGGGATTGCGCACCAAAAACCAACGTGGCGCAACTGCCACCGCGTCCTGCGCACGGTGACGGGTCTGTGGGTGCCAGCGGTGAAACCAGCGAGCAGGCCAAACAGGCCCCGCTGGTCACCGAGGCCAAAGGCCGTGGGCTCAAGGCGCGCAGTGACGATTACAGTCACCTCGACTGGGTGCCCCGGGACAAGCTGACCGCTGCCCAGTTGGCCGAAACCGGCCCGTACTGCTCCGGTTCGTACGTAGAGCCCATCCGTCCGGGCATGAACGACCCCACCAGCAAAAGCGACGCCCCGACCTTTATCGGCGCCAAAGCCTCCCGCTATGAGCAGGAAGAGCAGGTTGCGACCCTGGCCGGTGACGTAGTCATGCGCCAGGGCAGCATGCAGATCGAAGCCGACGAAGCCAGCCTGTACCAGGCTGAAAGCCGTGGCGAGCTCAACGGCAAGGTGCGCCTGCGTGACAACGGCGCACTGATCGTCGGCGACCACGCCGATGTGCAACTGGACACGGGTGCGGCCAAGGTCGACAACGCGGAATATGTGCTGCACAAGTCGCGCATCCGCGGCAGTGCGCTGTATGCCAAGCGTGCCGAAGACTCGATCATCCGCCTCAAGGATGGTACCTACACCACCTGCGAGCCAAACAGCAACGCCTGGCAGCTCAAGGGCAATAACATCACGTTGAACCCGGCCACTGGTTTCGGTACGGCCACCAACGTGACGCTGCGGGTCAAGGACATTCCGGTGTTCTACACCCCGTACATCTATTTCCCGATCGACGATCGCCGCCAGTCCGGTTTCCTGCCGCCGTCCTTCAGCAGCAGCACCGACACCGGCTTTATGCTCGTGACCCCGTACTACTTCAACCTGGCACCCAACTACGATGCCACGTTGTACCCGCGCTACATGACCAAGCGCGGCCTGTTGATGGAAGGCGAGTTCCGCTACCTGACCGAATCGAGCGAAGGCCAGTTCGGTGCCGCGTACCTCAACGACGACAACGACGACCGCAAGCGCCAGACCGACTACACCGACAAGCGCTACATGCTTAACTGGCAGCACAAGGGTGGTCTCGACTCCCGTGTACTGACCGAAGTCGACTACACCAAAATCAGCGATCCGTATTACTTCCAGGACCTGGAAAGTGACCAGATCGGCGTTGAAAGCCGTGACTTCCTGAACCAGCAAGGCGCCGTCAGCTACCGTGGCGATGACTACACCGCCAAACTGAACGTGCAGGCCTATCAACTGGCCACCGTTACCCAGATCACGCCTTACGACAAGCTGCCGCAACTTACCCTCGATGGCATGCTGCCAAATCATCCGGGTGGCCTGAACTTCGCCTACAACACCGAGCTGGTACGGTTTGACCGCAGCCTGGAAAACGGCCAGTACACCAACGAGGACGGCACCACCGCCAATCGTCTGGATACCAACGTGACCGGCCTGGCCCGTGCCAACGGCACACGCATGAACCTTGCCCCAAGTGTCAGCCTGCCGCTGAACTGGAGCTATGGCTTCCTGACGCCGTCCCTGAAGTACATGTACACCCAGTACGATCTGGATCTGGATGGCACCGGCAAGACTCAGTTGACCAGTGCTGGCGGCAAGTTCGACAGCTCGGTCAACCGCAGCGTGCCAATCGCCAGCGTCGACAGCGGCCTGTACTTCGACCGCAACACCAACTGGTTCGGCACCGACTACCGCCAGACCCTGGAGCCGCGGGCGTTCTACCTGTATGTGCCGGAACGCAATCAGGATGACATCCCGATCTTCGACACCAGCGAAAGCACCTTCAGCTATTCCTCGCTGTGGCGTGACAACCGCTTTACCGGTACTGACCGTGTAGGCGACGAGAACAAGCTGTCGCTGGGTCTGACCAGCCGCCTGATCGAAGACAACGGCTTTGAACGTCAACGCATCAGCGTGGGCCAGGCCTACTACTTCAAGGATCGCAAAGTTCAGTTGCCAGGTATTGATGCTGACCGTGCCGATGCGACTGCCGGCATGTCTCCGTATGCACTGGAATACGCCTATCGCTTCAACCGCGACTGGCGTGCAACCGCTGACTACAACTGGGACCCGGAAAGCCACAGCCCGCGCTCAGGCAGTGCGATGATGCACTACCAGCCTGAAGACAACCCGAACAAGGTGGTCAACGTCGGCTATCGCTACCGCAACGACCAGGTTCGCTACGACCAGTACACCGGTAAATGGGTAGTGGGCGGTGGTGACTACGGCACCCCTGGCCAACCGGGTTACATCAAGGATTACTACAAAATCCAGCAGCACGACTTCTCGGTTATCTGGCCGATCGTGCCGCAATGGAACGCCATCAGCCGCTGGCAGTACGACTACAACCGCAACCGTACCCTGGAAGCCTTCGGTGGCTTCGAGTACGACAACTGCTGCTGGAAGCTTCGTCTGATCAGCCGTTACTGGGTATCCAACGACGAGTACACCCAGGAAGCCCCTCAAAACGAGAAGGGCGACCATGGTCTCTTCCTCCAAGTTGTGCTGAAAGGTCTCGGTGGCGTTGTTGGCACCAAAGTAGAGAGCTTCCTCGACAAAGGCATCCAAGGTTATCGTGAACGTGAAGATCAAGCTTTCTGAGTGTCTGCGCCCGCTAATGCTGGGCGCGTTGTTCCTGGGTACTGCAGCCAGCGCTGCAGTACAGCCCCTGGATAAAGTGGTGGCCATCGTCGACAACGACGTGATCATGCAGAGCCAACTGGACCAGCGTGTCCACGAAGTTCAGCAAACCATCGCCAAGCGTGGCCAGGGTGTACCGCCTGCCAGTGTTCTGGATCAGCAAGTGCTTGAGCGCCTGATCGTCGAAAACCTGCAACTGCAGATCGGCGAGCGTTCAGGCATTCGCATCACGGACGAAGAACTGAACCAGGCTATCGGCACCATTGCCCAGCGCAACAACATGACCATCGAGCAATTCCGTCAGGCCCTGGCCCACGACGGTCTGTCGTATGAAGATGCCCGTGAACAGGTGCGTCGCGAGATGATCATCAGCCGTGTGCGTCAGCGCCGCGTGGCTGAGCGCATTCAGGTCACGGATCAGGAAGTGAAAAACTTCCTGGCCTCGGACCTGGGCAAATTGCAGATGTCCGAAGAGTTCCACCTGGCCAATATCCTGATCCCGACGCCTGAAAGCGCGAGCTCGGAAGCCATCCAGAACGCAGCAAAGCAAGCTGAAGAGGTCTACAACAAGCTCAAACAGGGCGCTGACTTTGCCCAAATGGCCATCGCCCGCTCCGGCAGCGACACGGCACTGGAAGGTGGCGACATGGGCTGGCGTAAAGCTGCTCAACTGCCTCCCCCTTTCGACCGCATGCTCAGTGAGATGCCTGTAGGCGACGTTACACCTCCAGTGCGCACGCCAGGCGGCTTCATCATCCTCAAGCTGAACGCGAAACGCGGCGGTGGATCAGTGGTGGTGGACGAAGTCCATGTCCGTCATATCCTGATCAAGCCAAGCGAAATTCGTACTGAAGCGCAAACCAAAGAACTGGCAGCCAAAATCTACGACCGCATTACGTCGGGCGAAGACTTTGCCACCCTGGCCAAGACTTACTCGGAAGACCCGGGCTCCGCCCTCAACGGCGGCGACCTGAACTGGGTTGACCCGAATTCGCTGGTGCCCGAGTTCCGCGAAGCCATGGCCGACACTCCGCAAGGTGTGCTGTCCAAGCCGTTCAAGACCCAATACGGCTGGCATGTTCTGGAAGTCCTTGGCCGTCGTGCCACTGACAGCACCACCCAGGCGCGCGAGCAACAGGCTATGAACGCTCTGCGTAACCGCAAATACGATGAAGAGCTGCAATCCTGGCTGCGTCAGATCCGCGACGAAGCCTATGTTGAAATCAAGCTGCCAGGCGCAACCGGTACTGACAGCGCAGGCCAGGCCGCGCAGTGAACACACAGCGTTTTGCCCTGACACCCGGCGAACCGGCAGGCATAGGTCCCGACCTGTGCCTGCTACTCGCCTCGCAACACCAGCCACACCCCCTGATCGCCATCACCAGCTGCGACCTGCTCCTTGAGCGGGCCGCGCAGCTCGGTGTGGCTGTCAGCCTGCTACCGGTCGAGCCGGGCAACTGGCCCGATCAGCCGGCTCCGGCAGGCAGCCTGTACGTGTGGGACACCCCGTTGAACGCCACGGTTACCGCCGGCAAGCTGGACAAGGCCAACGCAGCCTTTGTGCTGCAAACCCTCACACGCGCCGCCCAGGGCTGCGTGGATGGCGACTTTGCCGGCATGATCACCGCCCCGGTGCATAAGGGCGTGATCAACGAAGCGGGCATCCCGTTCTCCGGGCATACCGAATTCCTCGCCGACCTGACCCATACACCGCAGGTCGTGATGATGCTTGCCACCCGCGGACTGCGCGTGGCACTGGTCACCACTCACCTGCCCCTGCGTCAGGTCAGCGATGCAATCACCCCCGAGCGACTGATGCGGGTCACCCGCATTCTGCACGCCGACCTAAAACAAAAATTTGGCATCGCCCGGCCGCGCATCCTGGTTTGCGGGCTCAACCCCCATGCAGGTGAAGGCGGCCATTTGGGCCACGAAGAAACAGACATCATCGAACCAACCCTGGAGCGCCTGCGCAGCGAGGGCATGGACCTGCGTGGCCCGCTGCCTGCCGACACTCTGTTTACCCCCAAATATCTGGAACACTGCGACGCAGTGCTGGCGATGTACCACGACCAAGGCCTGCCCGTACTCAAGTACAAAGGGTTTGGTGCCGCAGTCAACATCACCCTGGGCTTGCCGATTATCCGCACCTCTGTCGACCACGGCACCGCCCTGGATCTGGCGGGTAGTGGCAAGATCGATACCGGCAGCCTGCAAGTCGCCCTGGAAACCGCCTACCAGATGGCCGAGACCCGTATATGAACGAGCAATACCAACACAAGGCGCGCAAGCGCTTTGGTCAGAACTTCCTGCACGATGCCGGGGTTATCGACCGCATCCTGCGCGCCATCAACGCCAAGGCTGGCGAACGCCTGCTGGAAATCGGCCCGGGCCAGGGTGCCCTCACCGAAGGCATTCTCAACAGCGGTGGCCAGCTCGACGTTGTGGAGCTCGACAAGGATCTGGTGCCGATCCTCAACCGCCAGTTTGCCGGCATGAGCAACTTCACCCTGCACCAGGGTGATGCCCTGAAGTTCGACTTCAAGAGCCTCAATGCTGCCCCTCGCACCCTGCGCGTGGTTGGTAACCTGCCGTACAACATCTCCACGCCGCTGATTTTTCACCTGCTGAAAAACGCCGAGCTGATCCGCGACATGCACTTCATGCTGCAAAAAGAAGTGGTTGAGCGCATGGCCGCCGGGCCTGGCGGTGGTGATTGGGGTCGTCTGTCGATCATGGTTCAGTACCACTGCCGCGTCGAACACCTGTTCAACGTAGGCCCGGGTGCATTCAACCCGCCGCCGAAAGTTGATTCAGCGATTGTCCGTCTGGTGCCCCACGAAGTGCTGCCGCATCCGGCCAAAGACCACCGCCTGCTTGAGCGCGTGGTTCGCGAAGCCTTCAACCAGCGCCGCAAGACCCTGCGCAACACCCTCAAAGCCTTGCTCAGCAACGCTGAAATCGAAGCCGCAGGCGTCGATGGCAGCAAACGCCCGGAGCAACTCGACCTGGCCGCCTTCGTGCGCCTGGCCGACAAGCTCAGCGAGCAACCGGTCGTGGCGCCCGCCGCCGACTGATCGCCGAGAAAAAACGGGTACCCGGCCAGACGCCACGTCTAGCCGGGTACCCGCTGTTTGGCCTAGACTCAGGCATCAGTTTTATCCCGAACTGTGTCTTCGCTTTCAAGTAAGGCCTCTCGCATGCACGATCCCCGCTATCTGGTCGACGTCAGCGTCGTCACACGTTACCTGCCAGAACAATCACAGCCCGAGCATCAGCGCTTTGCCTTTGCGTACACCATCACGGTACGCAACAACGGTTCAATACCTGCCAAGCTGTTGTCACGGCACTGGGTAATCACCGACGGCGATGGTCATGTAGAAGAAGTCCGTGGCGCCGGTGTTGTAGGACTGCAACCCAAGATTGATCCCGGCAGCGAGCACACCTACAGCAGTGGGTCGGTCATCACAACCAAAGTCGGCACCATGCAGGGCAGCTACCTGATGCATGCCGATGACGGTCATGAGTTCAAAGCCATTATTGCGCCCTTTCGCCTGGCGGTACCCGGAGCCCTGCACTGATGGCGGTGTATGCCGTTGGCGACTTGCAAGGCTGCCTGAAACCGCTCAAGCGCCTGCTCGAACGCGTGGCCTTCGACCCCACCAAAGACAAGCTCTGGCTGGTGGGCGACCTGGTCAACCGCGGTCCCGAATCACTGGAAACCCTGCGCTTTCTGTATCGCATGCGCGAGTCGCTGGTGTGTGTACTGGGCAACCATGACCTGCACCTGCTGGCCGTGGGGCGCAATATCGAACGCCTGAAAAAAGGCGACACTTTGCGCGAAATTCTCCAGGCCCCCGATTGCGATGAGTTGTTGAACTGGCTGCGTCAGCAACCGCTGCTGCATTACGATGCCGAGCGTGAGGTTGCACTGGTGCATGCCGGAATACCGCCCCAGTGGACGCTGAAAAAAGCCCTCAAATGCGCCAGCGAAGTCGAACAGGCGCTGCGCGATGACAACCTTGTCGGCCCCTATCTCGACGGCATGTACGGCAACGACCCGGCCAAATGGGATAACGGACTGACCGGCGTTACCCGGTTGCGGGTTATTACCAACTATTTCACCCGTATGCGGTTCTGCACCCGGGACGGCAAGCTCGACCTGAAAAGCAAAGAAGGCGTAGGCACTGCACCGCCCGGCTTCGCTCCATGGTTCAGCTACAAAGAACGCAAAACCCAAGGCCTCAAGATCATCTTCGGGCATTGGGCAGCACTGGAAGGCAACTGCAAGGAACCCGGCATCTTCGCACTCGATACCGGCTGTGTCTGGGGCGGCGCCATGACCCTGCTCAATGTCGACACCGGCCAACGCCTGCTCTGCGATTGCGACGATCCAACACTTGCCGTACCCGGCATTGCCCCACACTCCGCACCAACTTCCCAACCCTTGGGCGCCAGCCAGCCGCGCCCGCTTTCAGGCCACAGGAATTTCCCATGACCGAATTCAAACGCATCCCGCCAGAACAGGCTCAGGCCCTGCGCGAACAAGGCGCCGTAGTCGTCGACGTGCGTGACCCGCAAGCTTTCGCCGCCAATCACATCAGCGGTTCAAAACATCTGGACAACCACTCGCTGCACGATTTCATCGCCAACGCCGACCTCGACGCCCCTCTGATCGTGGCCTGCTACCACGGCAACTCCAGCCAGAGCGCTGCGGCGTATCTTGTCGGCCAGGGCTTTAGCGAGGTCTACAGCCTGGATGGCGGCTTCGAGTTGTGGCGTACCACTTACCCGGACGAAACCGCCCAAAGCCCGGGCGAATAATATTTTTATCAGCCCCAGCCCCCGTGATCAGAGGGCTTGGGGCCTGCCTGACCAACGGTCTAAGGCAACAATTCACGCATCTGACCTTGACCTCCCGTATTACCAACTATCCTTTACCTCAGGCCATCCAAATCTGGGGAGAGCCGGTACACCGGCGAATGGATCATCGGTAGTAACTTCAAGGGGTTAGCCACCTTGATGGTGTCCTGGGGGGTACACAGCAGCTGAAATGCTGCTGCATGCCAGCACTCGAACTGACCGATCTATCGCCGACTCCACGTATCGAGCGAGGTGACGTCATGAGTATTTTTAGCCACTTCCAACAACGCTTCGAGTCCACACGCCAGGAAGAGCTTACGCTCCAGGAATATCTTGAGCTGTGCAAACAGGACAAAAGCACTTACGCCTCAGCCGCGGAACGGCTACTGCTGGCCATTGGCGAGCCGGAACTGCTGGACACCTCAACCGACTCCCGGCTGTCGAGGATTTTCTCCAACAAGGTGATTCGCCGCTACCCGGCCTTTGAAGACTTCCACGGAATGGAAGAATGCATCGACCAGATAGTTTCCTACTTCCGCCATGCCGCACAGGGCCTGGAAGAGAAAAAACAAATCCTTTACCTGCTGGGCCCGGTAGGGGGCGGCAAGTCATCCCTTGCCGAAAAGCTCAAACAGTTGATTGAAAAAGTCCCCTTCTATGCAATCAAGGGCTCACCGGTTTTCGAGTCGCCTTTGGGCCTGTTCAACGCCACCGAAGATGGCGCGATCCTCGAAGAAGACTTCGGCATTCCCAAACGCTACCTGAGCACCATCATGTCGCCGTGGGCCACCAAGCGCCTTGCCGAGTTTGGCGGTGATATCAGCCAGTTCCGCGTAGTAAAACTGTACCCGTCGATCCTCAACCAGATCGGTGTAGCCAAAACCGAACCCGGTGACGAAAACAACCAGGACATTTCGGCCCTTGTAGGTAAGGTCGATATCCGCAAACTGGAAGAATTCCCGCAGAACGATGCCGACGCCTACAGCTACTCGGGCGCTCTGTGCCGGTCCAACCAGGGCCTGATGGAGTTCGTCGAGATGTTCAAGGCACCCATCAAGGTGCTGCACCCACTGCTGACGGCTACCCAGGAAGGTAACTACAACAGTACCGAAGGCTTGGGCGCGATTCCGTTTACCGGCATCCTGCTTGCCCACTCCAACGAATCGGAATGGCATACCTTCCGCAACAACAAGAACAACGAAGCGTTTATCGACCGGATCTACATCGTCAAAGTACCGTACTGCCTGCGTGTCAGTGACGAAGTGAAAATCTACGACAAACTGCTGTTCAACAGCTCACTGGCCAAAGCCCATTGCGCACCCGACACCCTGAAGATGCTGGCCCAGTTCACCGTACTGTCGCGCCTCAAAGAACCGGAAAACTCCAACATCTACTCCAAGATGCGGGTTTATGACGGCGAGAACCTCAAGGACACCGACCCGAAAGCCAAGTCCATCCAGGAGTACCGTGACAACGCGGGTGTGGACGAAGGCATGAATGGCCTGTCGACCCGTTTTGCGTTCAAGATCCTGTCCAAGGTATTCAACTTCGACCCCCACGAAATTGCCGCCAACCCGGTGCACCTGCTTTATGTGCTCGAACAGCAGATCGAACAGGAACAATTCCAGGCCGAAACCCGCGAGCGCTACCTGCGTTTCCTCAAGGAATACCTGGCGCCGCGCTACATCGAATTTATCGGCAAGGAAATCCAGACCGCTTACCTGGAGTCCTACAGCGAATACGGGCAAAACATCTTCGACCGTTATGTGCTCTACGCCGACTTCTGGATTCAGGACCAGGAATACCGGGATCCGGAAACCGGCGAAATCCTCAACCGCGTGGCCCTCAACGAAGAGTTGGAAAAAATCGAGAAACCGGCCGGCATCAGCAATCCGAAAGATTTCCGCAACGAAATCGTCAACTTCGTACTGCGTGCCCGGGCGAACAACAACGGTAAGAATCCAACCTGGCTCAGTTACGAGAAACTGCGGGTGGTGATCGAGAAAAAAATGTTCTCCAACACCGAAGACCTGCTGCCGGTTATCAGTTTCAACGCCAAGGCAAGCAAAGAGGACCAGCAAAAACACAACGACTTTGTTACTCGAATGGTCGAACGTGGCTATACCGACAAACAAGTGCGGCTGCTCTCCGAGTGGTACCTGCGGGTCCGCAAGTCGCAGTGAGGCAGTTGTAAGCCTCAAGCCTCAAGCTGCAGGAAAAGGCATGGGTAAATGCCTGGACTTGCAGCTTGCAGCTCACAACTTGAAGCTGCCCGGAGGGCCTAATGAGCTATGTGATCGACCGACGCCTCAATGGCAAGAACAAGAGCACGGTTAACCGTCAGCGTTTTCTGCGTCGCTACCGTGACCACATTAAAAAGGCCGTAGAAGAGGCCGTGGGCCGCCGCTCCATTACGGATATGGAACATGGCGAGCAAATCAGCATCCCTGGCCGCGATATCGATGAACCGGTGATGCATCACGGGCGTGGTGGCAAGCAAACCGTGGTTCACCCCGGCAACAAGGAGTTTACCAGCGGCGAACATATCCCCCGGCCCCAAGGTGGATCGGGAGGTGGCGGCGGCCCTGGCAAAGCGGGGAACTCCGGCGAAGGCATGGACGAATTCGTGTTCCAGATCACTCAGGAAGAGTTCCTCGAATTCATGTTCGAAGACCTCGAACTGCCCAATCTGGTCAAACGCAACCTGACCGGCACCGACACGTTCAAAACCGTACGTGCCGGTATCAGCAACGAGGGCAACCCGTCTCGTATCAACATCATTCGTACCTTGCGCTCAGCTCACGCTCGACGCATCGCGCTGTCCGGCAGCAGCCGGGCGAAACTGCGGGAAGCCAAGGCCGAACTGGAGCGATTAAAACGCGAGGAGCCCGATAACTTCGGCGATATCAAGACCATCGAGGCCGAAATCGAGAAACTCAGCGCCCGCATTCATCGCGTGCCATTTCTCGACACCTTTGACCTCAAGTACAACCTGTTGATCAAACAGCCCAACCCCAGCTCCAAAGCCGTCATGTTCTGCCTCATGGACGTTTCAGGCTCCATGACCCAAGCCACCAAAGACATTGCCAAACGCTTTTTCATCCTTCTGTACCTGTTCCTGAAGCGTAACTACGACAAGATTGACGTAGTGTTTATTCGCCATCACACCAGCGCACGAGAGGTGGACGAAGAGGAGTTTTTCTATTCCCGGGAAACCGGCGGCACTATCGTCTCCAGCGCACTCAAACTGATGCAGGAGATCATGGCCGAACGCTACCCCACCAACGAATGGAACATCTACGCAGCCCAAGCCTCTGACGGAGACAACTGGAACGACGACTCACCCATCTGCCGCGATATTCTGATCAACCAGATCATGCCATTTGTGCAGTACTACACTTATGTAGAGATCACCCCGCGCGAACACCAGGCGCTCTGGTATGAGTACGAACGCATCAGCGAGGCGTTTTCCGACACCTTCGCTCAACAGCAACTGGTCTCGGCCGGCGATATTTATCCGGTCTTCCGTGAACTCTTCCAGCGCAGGTTAGTGACATGACCGCCAAAGAGAATAAGCGCCAACCCATCTCCACCGGCTCAGAGTGGACCTTTGACCTGATCCAGGCGTATGACCGCGAAATCGGCCGCCTGGCTGGCCGCTATGCGCTGGACACTTACCCCAACCAGATTGAAGTCATCACCGCCGAACAAATGATGGATGCCTACGCATCAGTGGGCATGCCGCTGGGTTATCACCACTGGTCCTACGGCAAACACTTCCTTAGTACTGAAAAATCCTACACTCGGGGTCAGATGGGTCTGGCCTACGAAATCGTTATCAACTCAGACCCCTGCATTGCCTATCTGATGGAAGAAAACACCATCTGCATGCAGGCATTGGTGGTGGCCCACGCCTGCTATGGCCACAACAGCTTCTTCAAGGGCAACTACCTGTTCCGCACCTGGACTGACGCCAGTTCGATCATCGATTACCTGGTATTCGCCAAGCAATACATCATGCAATGTGAGGAACGCCACGGCATCGATGCGGTGGAAGACCTGCTCGATTCCTGCCATGCCTTGATGAACTACGGTGTGGACCGCTACAAAAGGCCTGACCCGATCTCTGCCGAGGAGGAGCGCCGTCGACAAAAGGAACGCGAAGAGCACCTGCAAAAACAGATCAACGACCTGTGGCGCACCATCCCCAAAAGCGCAGACAAGCTCAGCGAGAAGGACAACGCCCGTTTCCCCGAAGAGCCTCAGGAAAACATCCTCTACTTCCTGGAAAAACACGCCCCGCTGCTGGAACCCTGGCAGCGCGAAGTTGTACGTATCGTGCGCAAAATAGCCCAGTACTTTTATCCGCAGCGGCAAACACAAGTGATGAACGAGGGGTGGGCGACTTTCTGGCATTACACCTTGATGAACGACCTGTACGACGAAGGCCTGGTGACCGAGGGCTTTATGATGGAGTTCCTCATTTCCCACACCAGCGTGGTGTTCCAGCCCGGCTTTGACAGCCCTTACTACAGCGGTATCAACCCCTACGCGCTTGGGTTTGCGATGTATTGCGATATCCGGCGCATATGCGAACACCCGACCGAGGAGGATCGTTACTGGTTCCCGGACCTTGCGGGCAGCGACTGGCTGTCGAGCATCAAATTCGCCATGAGCAGCTTCAAGGACGAGAGTTTTATCCTGCAATACCTCTCACCCAAAGTGATCCGCGACCTGAAGCTGTTCAGCATCATGGACGACGATCAAAAAGACGACCTGCTGGTGCCAGCCATCCACGACGAAAATGGCTACCGCATCATTCGCGAAACCCTGGCCGCGCAATACAACCTGGGCAATCGCGAACCCAATATCCAGATCTGGAGCATCGACCGCCGGGGCGACCGTTCACTGACCCTGCGTCACCAGCAACATGACCGCAAACCCCTGGGCGACTCCACCGAAGAAGTTCTCAAGCACTTGCACCGCTTGTGGGGCTTCGACATCCACCTGGAAACACTGCAAGGCGACCAGGTCATGAAGGTCCACCATGTCCCGCCAAAAGGCGACCACGGTGAGATTGACCGCGGTCGCCTGGATATGGGAGCCATTCACCTGTAAAGCAGGCCTCCGTTAGCACGGCACACGCGCTATCCTGTCGCGCTAACGGAGGTTTTTTATGAAGATCTATAAAGTTGGCGGCGCAGTGCGCGATCGCCTGCTGGGCAAGCCTGTCACCGATATTGACTGGGTGGTGGTGGGCGCAACGGCCGAACAAATGCAGGCCTTGGGCTATCGCCCTGTTGGTTCTGACTTCCCGGTATTTCTTCACCCCAAGACGGGTGAAGAATATGCACTGGCCCGCACCGAACGCAAAAGCGGGCATGGTTATGGGGGCTTTGTTTTTCACGCCAGCCCCGACGTCACCCTCGAAGAAGACCTGATCCGTCGCGACCTGACCATCAATGCGATGGCAGAGGACGAGGCTGGCAACGTAACCGACCCTTACCATGGCCAGCGCGACCTTGAAGCCCGCATTTTGCGCCACGTTTCCCCCGCATTCGCCGAAGATCCCCTAAGAGTACTGCGCGTAGCCCGATTCGCTGCGCGCTACGCCAGCCTGGGCTTCAGCATCGCTCCCGAGACTCTGGAGCTGATGCGCCAACTGTCCCGGTCCGGCGAACTGCAAGCCTTGACCCCGGAACGCTGCTGGAAGGAAATTTCCCGCGCCCTGATGGAAGATCAGCCTCAGGTTTTTATCGAAGTGCTGCGCAGCTGCGACGCTCTTGAAGTACTGCTACCCGAAGTGAACGCCCTGTTCGGCGTCCCTCAGCCCCCCGCCCATCACCCGGAAATCGACAGTGGTGTACATACCCTCAGCGTGCTGGAGCAATCGGCGCTGCACAAGCAACCGCTGACGGTTCGCTGGGCTTGTTTACTGCACGACCTGGGCAAGGGGCTTACGCCAGAGAAAGACTGGCCAAGGCATATTGCCCACGAACACAAGGGACTGCGCCTGATCAAGGCGGTCAATGAACGCTATAAGGTGCCGAGAGACTGTCAGGAGCTGGCGTTGCTGGTAGGCGAATACCACACCCACGGCCATCGCGCCCTTGAGCTCAAGGCTTCGACGCTACTGGAATTGCTGCAGCGCTTCGACGTATACCGTCGGCCACAGCGGTTCGAGGAGTTTATCGTAGCGTGCGAGATGGACGCCAAAGGCCGCCTGGGCCTGGAAGACCGGCCCTACCCGCAGGCCGACTACCTGCGCGGCGCGGCGCGGGCCGCCCTTTCGGTAGCGGTGCAGCCGTTACTGGAGCAGGGTTACAAGGGCCCCGAACTGGGCGAAGCACTCAAGCGCGAACGGCTCAAGGCACTACAAGCTTACAAGGATGCGGCGTAGTGCAAACCTTGTGGGAGCGGGCTTGCTCGTGATTAGGGCACCACGGTCTTTCACTCAGACCGCATCGACGCCATCGCGAGCAAGCCCGCTCCCACAAAAAAGCAGCAACCTGCAGCCCATTCAATCGACTCTCAGCCCGCCAGCATCTCCAGCGGCGTCAAGGACTCCCCCCGCCACTCGAAGGCTGCAGGCGCAAGCACCTGCTCGATCTGCGCCTCGGCCCAAATCTGCGCAAGCGTCTTGCCCACACCGGGATGAACTTTGTCTGGGGCAATCAAAGACAGCGGCCACAACACAAAAGCGTTCTTGAGGATTTCGGCACGGGGCAAGGTCAAACCGTCAAAGTTGCCCACCAGATCGCCAAAGAACAACACGTCGATATCCAGCGGCAAACCTTTGCGATCTTGAGCGTAACGCCCGTTATCAGCTTCGATCAGCTTCAAACGACGACTTAACTCAACCAGTGGCAAATCGGTTTTTGCCGACACCACGAGGTTGAAAAACGGCCCGCTCTTGATACCCACCGGCTGGCTTTCAAACACCGCCGAACAGCGCATCTCCTGCAAGAATCCGCTCAGCGCTTCCAGCCCTGCCAGCAAGTGCTTTTCACGCTCGACATTACTGCCCAGCCCGAGATAAACCTGAGTTAGCGACATCCGCGCTCAATCTCCACGCCCACCCCAGTGGCCGCCGCAACTGCGCCGGGCTTGGTCAGCTTGAGGTGCAGCCAGGGGATAGTGAACTCACTCATCAACACTTCGGCCAGTCGCTCTGCAAAGGTCTCCACCAGCTGGAATTGAGCCTGCTCGGCGAACGCCTGAATTCGCGACGAAACGCTCGCATAATCCAGCGCCAACGTCAGATCATCGCCAGCCGCAGCTGGACGGTTATCCCACGCAAAACTCAGATCAAGGCGCAGACACTGACGGATGCCACGTTCCCAGTCATAAGCACCGATTACGGTGTCAACTTCCAGGCCTTCGATAAACACTCTGTCCAAGCACTCTTCTCCGCAGCACGACAAGGGCGCAAAGCGCCGTTAGAATCAGGGCGTCCTCGCCCGGAATAGTTAGCATGTTTTGGTTACTGGCGATCCTCGCCTACCTGCTCGGCTCTCTGTCCTTTGCCATTTTGCTCAGCCGCCTGACGGGAACCCCCGACCCGCGAATGAGTGGCTCCGGCAATGCCGGCGCAACCAACATGTTGCGTCTGGCCGGCAAAAAACTTGCCGTCCTGACCTTGCTCGGCGACCTGTGCAAGGGGCTTTTGCCCGTCCTGCTGGCCAACCAACTGGATCTCTCGCTCCAGGACCAGGCCTGGATCGGCGGCTGCGCCGTTGTAGGTCACATGTACCCTGCCTACTTCCGCTTTCGCGGCGGCAAGGGTGTCGCCACGGCGGCCGGCATGCTGCTGGGACTGTATCCCCCTGCTGCACTGTTGGCAGTCGCCGCATGGCTGCTGACCTTCCAGCTGACCCGTACCAGCTCACTGGCGGCGTTGATCGCCACTCCCCTGACCCTGCCATTGCTGGCCTGGCAAGAGCCTGCCGCGCTACTGCCAATGAGCGCCTTGACGGCGCTGATTGTATGGCGCCATCGCGGCAATTTACGCGACCTGATGGCCGGGCGCGAACGGCATTTCTGAATCTTGCTCGTGAAAAATCTTCACGCCGGCTCCAGCCCCCACTCTCACAGGGGCTGCAATTGCTCCATCGGCCAGCGGGCCTGCACGCTGATCGCCAATGATTCGTGCTGACCGGCCTGCAAGCGCTGACAACCCGCAAACGCAATCATCGCGCCATTATCCGTACAAAATTCCGGACGGGCGTAATACACATTGCCCTTCATCTCACCGAGCATTTTCTCAAGGGAAACGCGCAGCGCCTTGTTGGCACTCACCCCGCCTGCAATCACCAGGCGCTTCATGCCTGCATGCTTCAAGGCACGCTTGCACTTGATGGTCAGCGTTTCAACCACGGCCTGCTGGAACGCCAGGGAGATATCGCAACGGGTCTGCTCAGTGTCGTCGCCCTCTGCCACACAACGCTGCCAGGTGTTCAGGGCAAACGTCTTGAGGCCGCTGAAGCTGAATTGCAGCCCCGGACGGTCTGTCATGGGCCTGGGGAAGACAAAGCGTCCTGCAACGCCCTGGGCGGCCAACCGCGCGATCTCAGGGCCGCCCGGGTAGTTAAGCCCCATCATCTTCGCGGTCTTGTCGAACGCTTCACCCGCGGCGTCATCCAGCGTCTCGCCCAGCAACTCGTATTGGCCGATGCCATCAACGCGAACCAGCTGCGTATGACCGCCCGAGACCAACAAAGCGACGAACGGAAATTCCGGAGGTTGCTCTTCCAGCATAGGGGCCAGTAAATGGCCTTCCATATGATGCACGCCAAGGGCCGGAATGCCCCAGGCAAACGCCAGCGCCTGGGCGCAAGAAGCCCCAACCAGCAGGGCTCCAACCAATCCCGGGCCCGCCGTATAGGCAATTGCGTCGATCTCGGTAGGCACACAGTCGGCCTCGGCCAGCACCTGACGAATCAACGGCAGCATTCGCTTGACGTGATCTCTGGAAGCCAGCTCCGGTACCACACCGCCATAGGCGCGGTGAAGGTCGATCTGACTGAACAGTGCATCGGCCAAAAGCCCGCGTTCACTGTCGTAAAGCGCGACGCCGGTTTCGTCGCAGGAGGTTTCTAATCCCAGTACTAGCATGGGTTTACGCCTTGTAGAGGCTAAATTCGAAGGCGCGCATAATAGTCGCCACTCCCGCCCCCGGCCAGCGGTTTTCGATCAGAGGCTTTGCATTCCGGGCGATGAGGGGTTAACATCCGCAACCCTTAAAAACCGACGTCTTCCAACGCGATTTTGCCTTGAGACGTTGACCCCGGTAATGAATGAAGGTAGCTCTGGATGCCAGCCGTCAAAGTAAAAGAGAACGAACCCTTCGACGTAGCTCTGCGTCGTTTCAAGCGCTCCTGCGAAAAAGCCGGTGTTCTGGCTGAAGTTCGCAGCCGCGAATTTTACGAGAAGCCGACTTCTGAGCGTAAGCGTAAAGCAGCAGCTGCTGTTAAGCGTCACGCGAAGAAAGTTCAGCGCGAGCAGCGCCGCGCCGTTCGTCTGTACTAATACACAGACGTTCGTTGCACGCTTCTGCCAAGCCCGGCCTAAAGCCGGGCCGTAGGCAGTTGTTGCAAGTTACATGCTTTATCGTCAAGGCCGCAGATGCGACCGCGACAAGCGTTACAACACGTCAGACCTGGCCTAATAGCCAGCGGTGCACGTCTTTACTGACGAGCCTTCCAAGGCTACCGACGAGCACACCTCTCTGATTATCCTTAAAGACGATCAGCCCAAGGCACCTCTCCAGTGCCTGCTTATGAGCTATCCGAGACCAGCCATTGGTCAGTGCCGGACTCAGAGCGTGACATTTATCGATCCCGTCGACTCTGATTAATATGAGTAGAGCGGATTTCGACAGATACACTTCCCCGAGATAATTGAGCAGACGCCCCACGATCGAGCAGAGCTTTTGCCTGCACGCACGATGACCAAGCTCTTTATTCGGACCCAATTCTGCGCAGTGATGACGAGAACGCCATGGCCGGGTTAATCCCCCAGAGCTTTATTGACGACCTTCTGAACCGTACCGATATCGTCGATGTCGTCAGCTCGCGCGTGCAAATGAAGAAAGCTGGCAAGAACTACACCGCCTGCTGTCCCTTCCACAAAGAAAAAACCCCGTCGTTCAGCGTCAGCCCGGACAAGCAGTTCTATTACTGCTTTGGCTGCGGCGCTGGCGGTAACGCCCTCGGCTTCATCATGGACCATGACAACCTGGACTTCCCCCAGGCTGTCGAAGAACTGGCCAAAGCTGCCGGGATGGAAATCCCACGGGAAGAAAGCGGCCGGGCGCACAAACCTCGGCAACCGACTGACTCCCCGCTGTACCCGCTTCTTACTGCAGCTGCTGACTTTTATCGCCAGGCCTTGAAAAGCCATCCGGCACGAAAAGCAGCGGTGGACTACCTGAAAGGCCGAGGCCTGACCGGCGAAATCGCTCGCGACTTCGGCTTGGGCTTTGCGCCACCAGGCTGGGACAACCTCTACAAACACCTGAGCAGTGACACGCTGCAACAAAAAGCCATGATCGACGCTGGCCTGCTGGTCGAGAACGCCGAGACCGGCAAGCGTTACGACCGCTTTCGCGACCGGGTAATGTTTCCGATCCGCGACAGCCGTGGCCGCATCATCGCTTTTGGTGGCCGGGTGCTCGGCGACGACAAGCCCAAATACCTGAACTCCCCGGAAACCCCGGTCTTTCACAAAGGCCAGGAACTGTACGGGCTGTTCGAAGCACGCAAGTTCAATCGCAGCCTCGACGAAATCATCGTGGTTGAAGGCTATATGGACGTCATTGCCCTGGCCCAGCAAGGCCTGCGCAATGCTGTCGCGACACTGGGCACCGCTACCAGCGAAGAGCACATGAAGCGCCTGTTTCGCGTGGTACCCAGCGTATTGTTCTGTTTTGACGGCGACCAGGCCGGCCGCAATGCGGCATGGCGCGCACTTGAAGCCACGCTGCCCTGCCTGCAGGACGGGCGCCGCGCACGCTTCCTGTTTTTGCCCGAGGGTGAAGACCCGGACACCCTGGTGCGCTCTGAAGGCACCGATGCTTTCAAGGCCCGTATCAACCAGCATGCCCAGCCACTGGCAGACTACTTCTTCCAGCAATTGACCGAAGAAGCCGACCCTCGCTCGCTCGAAGGCAAGGCCCATATGGCCACGCTGGCAGCACCGCTGATCGACAAAGTCCCGGGCGCCAACCTGCGGACCCTGATGCGTCAGCGCCTGAGCGAAATAACCGGCCTTACCAGCGAAACCGTCAGCCAGCTGGCACAAAATACGCCCGCAAAAATCCAGGCACAGCCAACCTATGACCCGGGCATTGATTACGATGCAATGCCCGACTACAGCGACTTCCAGCAACCGGACATGTACATTCCCCAACAGGAATGGACCCCGAAAAAGACCGGCGCTGGCGGCAAAAAGTGGGAAAACAAACCCTGGGACAAAAAAGGCAAGCGCGGCGGCGAACGCGAGCAGGCCTGGATCCCGGTAGGTGTTGAACCCCCGACCCTGACAGCCCTGCGCACCCTGCTGCATCACCCGCAACTGGCCAAAAAAGTTGAGGACGCCGGGCACTTTGCTGCAGAAGACCAGACTAATAATCAACTACTGATTGCTCTGGTCGAGGCTGTACAGAAAAATCCTAAGCTAAGCTCTATTCAGCTACTGTCCCGCTGGCACGGCACTGAACAGGGCCGTTTGCTGCAAAGACTGCTGGAAAAGGAATGGCTAATTGATGCCGATAACCTTGAACAACAGTTTTTCGACACCATAACTAGCCTGTCAGCTCGCCAACGCGAGCGAAATCTAGAGCAACTTCTTCGAAAAGCACGTCAAGGCGAGCTAAGTAGCGAGGAAAAAAATCAGTTACGCGACCTTTTAAGTCGCAATAATCCTGCATCAAACCCGACCTCAACTGGCGCGTGAGGTCATAGCTAAGGTATAATCCTCGGCTTGTTTTTTGCCCGCCAAGACCTTCAGTGGATAGGGTGTTATGTCCGGAAAAGCGCAACAGCAGTCTCGTATCAAAGAGTTGATCACCCTCGGCCGTGAGCAGAAGTATCTGACTTACGCAGAGGTCAACGACCACCTGCCCGAAGATATTTCAGATCCGGAGCAAGTGGAAGACATCATCCGCATGATTAATGACATGGGGATCCCCGTACACGAGAGTGCTCCGGATGCGGACGCCCTTATGTTGGCCGATGCCGACACCGACGAAGCAGCAGCTGAAGAAGCGGCTGCAGCGTTGGCGGCAGTAGAGACCGACATTGGTCGTACTACCGACCCTGTGCGCATGTATATGCGTGAAATGGGCACGGTAGAACTGCTGACACGTGAAGGCGAAATCGAAATCGCCAAGCGTATCGAAGAAGGCATCCGTGAAGTGATGGGCGCAATCGCGCACTTCCCTGGCACGGTTGACCATATTCTCTCCGAGTACACTCGCGTCACCACCGAAGGTGGCCGCCTGTCCGACGTCCTGAGCGGTTATATCGACCCGGACGACGGTATTGCGCCGCCCGCAGCCGAAGTACCTCCTCCTGTCGACACCAAGGTGAAAGCCGAAGGTGATGACGAAGAGGACGACAAGGAAGATTCCGGCGAAGACGAGGAAGAGGTCGAAAGCGGCCCTGATCCGATCATCGCGGCCCAGCGCTTTGGCGCTGTTTCCGATCAGATGGAAATCGCTCGCAAGGCCCTGAAAAAGCACGGTCGCGGCAGCAAGCAGGCAATTGCCGAGCTGGTTGCACTGGCTGAGCTGTTCATGCCGATCAAACTGGTTCCGAAGCAATTCGAAGGCCTGGTTGAGCGTGTTCGCAGCGCCCTGGAGCGTCTGCGTGCACAAGAGCGCGCAATCATGCAGCTGTGTGTACGTGATGCACGCATGCCGCGCACCGATTTCCTGCGCCTGTTCCCGGGCAACGAAGTCGACGAAAGCTGGAGCGATGCGCTGGCCAAAGGCAAAAGCAAATATGCTGAAGCCATTGGTCGCCTGCAACCGGACATCATCCGTTGCCAGCAAAAGCTCTCTGCTCTGGAAGCAGAAACCGGCTTGAAGATTGCCGAGATCAAGGACATCAACCGTCGCATGTCGATCGGCGAGGCCAAGGCCCGCCGCGCGAAGAAAGAAATGGTTGAAGCCAACTTGCGTCTGGTGATCTCCATCGCCAAGAAGTACACCAACCGTGGCCTGCAGTTCCTCGATCTGATCCAGGAAGGCAACATCGGCTTGATGAAAGCGGTAGACAAGTTTGAATACCGCCGCGGCTACAAATTCTCGACTTATGCCACCTGGTGGATCCGTCAGGCGATCACTCGCTCGATCGCCGACCAGGCCCGCACCATCCGTATTCCGGTGCACATGATCGAGACGATCAACAAGCTCAACCGTATTTCCCGTCAGATGTTGCAGGAAATGGGCCGTGAACCGACCCCGGAAGAGCTGGGCGAACGCATGGAAATGCCTGAGGATAAAATCCGCAAGGTATTGAAGATCGCTAAAGAGCCGATCTCCATGGAAACCCCGATCGGTGATGACGAAGACTCCCATCTGGGTGACTTCATCGAAGACTCGACCATGCAGTCGCCAATCGATGTTGCTACCGTTGAGAGCCTTAAAGAAGCGACACGCGACGTACTCGGCGGCCTCACAGCCCGTGAAGCCAAGGTACTGCGCATGCGTTTCGGTATCGACATGAATACCGACCACACCCTTGAGGAGGTTGGTAAACAGTTCGACGTTACCCGTGAGCGGATTCGTCAGATCGAAGCCAAGGCGCTGCGCAAGCTGCGCCACCCGACGAGAAGCGAGCATTTGCGCTCCTTCCTCGACGAGTGACAACAAAACCCCCGGCCCTGCCGGGGGTTTTGCTTTACAGCTAAAAACCTCCTGCTCCCTCCCCTCTGCCACAGCCCGACTACACTGGATGCATCCAGGTGTATTGAAGGGATGCGTATGTCACGCTTGCTGGCTACCCTGCTTCTGTCACTTCTCGTTTGGACCTCTGGCGCCCAAGCCCTGACGTTCACCGATGAAGAACAGCAATGGCTCAAGGAGCACCCCGAACTGCTCCTCGGCATCGATACCACATGGCCGCCTTTTGAGTTCCTCAACGCACAGGGCACCTATACAGGCCTCGCTGCCGACTATGTAAACCTGATCACCAACCAGTTGGGCGTAAGCGTCAAGCAAGTCGCTGCGTCAAGCTGGAGCGAAGTCCTGGAGCAAACCAAGGAAGGCAAACTCGACTGGCTACCCGGCGTCATGTCGACCCCCGAGCGGCAAAAACGCCTGGCATTTACCCGGCCCTATCTGGACTTCCCCATTGTCATCCTCGCCCACAAGGGCGGCGCGGCACCTAAAAATATCCAGGAACTCTACGGCCTCAGAGTGGGTGTAATTGAAAACTACGCCCCCCACGAATTGCTGCGCGCTCAACACCCTGACCTCAACATCGTCGCCCTGCCTAACGTCAGCTCGGCGTTGCAGGCTCTGGCCACGGACCAGGTAGATGCCATGGTGGGTGATCTGGCTTCCAGCGTATGGAGCTTGCGCCAGCTCAAGCTCGATGGCCTGTACGTCAGCGGGGAAACCCCGTATCGCTTTCAACTGGCCATGGCCGTTCCTAAAAACCAGACCGTCCTGCTAGGACTGCTGGACAAGGTGCTGGCCAATATAAGCCCGAGTGAAACCCAGCGCATTCAGCAGCACTGGGTAGGCGATATCAACGATTACCGCCCCCTGTGGCGCACCCTGCTGCTCTATGTCCTGCCTGGCATACTGCTCCTGATCATCATTTTGTTCGTAGTCATCCGCATCAACCGACGCCTGAGCTCCGAGATTTCCCGGCGAACCACCCTCGAACAGGAACTGCGCAGCAGCGAGGACCACTACAAGGGGTTGATTGAAAGCCTTTCGGCTATTGCCTGGGAAGCACAGCTGGACAACGACACCTATACCTATACCTATGTCTCCCCCCAGGCCGAAGCCTTGCTCGGCTATCCAGTCTCTGACTGGCTAAGCCCGGGGTTCTGGAAACGGGTCGTTCACCCCGATGACCTGCCCAGAATCCAGGCCTGGCGTAAAAAAGAGATCAGCGCAGGCCACGATCACAGTTTGGACTATCGGGTGATCACCGCAGAGGGCAACATCCTCTGGCTACGGGACATTGCCAGTATCACGACCCACAATCAGCAAGCCGTGGTTCGCGGCTTGCTGATCAATATCAGCGAAACCAAGCAGACTGAAGAAGCCTTGCTTCTTTCCGAAGAAAAGTTTGCCAAAGCATTTCATGCATCGCTGGACGGCCTTTTACTGAGCCGTCAAAGCGATGGCCTGATACTCGAGATCAACGAAGGTTTCAGCCGGGTCATCGGCTATGACAGTGCCAGTGCCTTGTACCACTCAACCCTGGAACTGCAATTGTGGGTCGACCCCCATGAGCGCCGTGAATTGCTTGCGGTCCTGGAAAAAAACGGCTTTGTGCGCGACTTCACCTGCCATATACGACACAAGGACGGGCAAGTTCGCCTCTGTGAAATCTCCAGCTACCCGTTGCTGATCGGCGCCGACGACTGCATTTTGACCATCGTCCACGACATTACCGAACGGCATCAGATGCAGGAAAAACTTCTGCAAACAGCCACCGTGTTCGAGAGCACGGCCGAAGGCATCATCTTTACCGATCCCGAGCAAAAAATTACCGCGGTCAACCGGGCCTTCGGCGAAATCACCGGTTACTCCGAAAGTGAAGTCCTGGGCCAGACGCCGCGCATGTTGGGGTCTGGCCGACACGACAAACTGTTCTTTGCAACCATGTGGTACCAGCTATCGACCGCTGACAACTGGCAGGGCGAAATCTTCAACAGACGCAAAAACGGTGAAATCTACCCCAGCTGGATGACCATCAGCGCCGTGCGCAACAACAATGATGTGGTGACACATTTCGTCGCCGTATTTTCTGATATTTCCACCCTCAAACTGGCCCAGGAACGCCTTGATCACCAGGCCCACCACGACCCGCTGACCAACCTTCCCAACCGTTTGCTGTTTGAAAGCCGGGTGCGCCAGGTACTCTCCGATCAGCGGCGCAATGATCAACATAGCGCGGTGCTGTTTCTGGACCTTGATCGCTTCAAGAACATCAATGACAGCCTCGGGCACCCTGTGGGCGATCAGTTGCTGAGGGGCATCGCAGTCCGCCTCACCGAACAATTGCGCGACATCGACACGGTCGCCCGTCTTGGCGGCGATGAATTTATCGTCCTGCTGCCTGGGCTCAAACACCCGGAAGATGCACAGAAGATTGCCGAAAAGCTGCTGAACAGCTTCAACGAACCCTTTCTGACCGACGAAAGCGAACTGTTTATCAGCGCCAGCGTTGGTATCAGCATCTACCCGGATGATGGCGACGACGTGGCCACACTGATCAAAAATGCCGATATCGCGATGTACCACTCCAAACTCAAAGGGCGCAATCGCGTCGAACGTTACAGCCACGACCTTAACTCCCAGACCAGTGCCCGCATCCTTCTGGGCCAGGAACTGCGCCGCGCCCTGGAGCGAGGCCAGGTCTCACTGCTGTATCAGCCCAAAGTCCGTTTGCGCGACCATACGCTGGCTGGCGCCGAAGCACTGTTGCATTGGAACCACCCTCTACTCGGAGGAATCTCGCATGAGCGCTTGATTCATCTGGCAGAAGAAAACGGCATGATCATTCAAATTGGTGACTGGATGCTCGAGCGTGCGTGCCAGCAACTGTGCACATGGAATCAACTGTACAAGCCCTTTGGCCCCATCTCGGTCAACCTTGCCAGCGCCCAATTACACCAGCCGGGGCTGATGGCGCACATCCAGCAACTGCTCGAAACCTGCAAGCTCAAACCCGAGAGCCTGAAACTGAAAATCACCGAAACTTTTCTCACCGGCCAGACCGAAGCGGCATTTGATGCCCTGCATCGGCTCAAACAACTGGGAGTAAAACTGTCCATCGACAATTTTGGTACTGGCAACTCGTCCCTCAGTTACCTGAAGCGCTTGCCGTTGGACACGTTGAAAATCGACCCGTCATTTGTACATGGCTTACCCGACGATCCCCATGATGCTGCCATCGTGCATGCCATCATCGCGCTGGGGCACAGCATGCACTTCACCATCATTGCCGACGGTGTTCAAAACCGGGAACAACAGATTTTCCTGGCGCAGGCAGGTTGCGAACTGATCCAGGGCGAGATCGTCAGCCCGCCGTTACTTCCCGAAAAATTTGCAGCAACTTTCCTTCACCTGGCAATTTCAGATCTTTCGGATAGCACTACTTAGAAACCATCGTTATAATCCGCGACCTACTGAGGGCCTATAGCTCAGTTGGTTAGAGCAGGGGACTCATAATCCCTTGGTCGTAGGTTCGAGTCCTACTGGGCCCACCAAACTCAAAGCCGCGCACTGCGCGGCTTTTGTGTTTCCGGGGTTTGGGATTTTGCTTTTCAAAACGCCCAGAAAACCGGTTTGCGTCCACAAAACGTCCACAGGCCAGCTCTATAGTCCTTTCGTCGGCTCACCCTGCATCCCAGGTTAGACAGTGAGCCGATTTGCCGGCATTATCGGCTCACTATATGAGCCGAATATATTCGTTAATCGGCTCATAGACGAGTAAAGCCCATGAACGATTCCCCCTGGATCTGGCAACAGCCCGGCTGGCCAAACTTTAGCTGGCAAGCTGAGATGCTTAACCCGCTATTGCGTGCCTGTACCCAGGCTCAGGGCCGTTTGCTGGGGATGATTGGCGCTGTCGGAAGTGATAATGAAGCGCTCAACAGCCTGGACACCATGCTGCAAAACATCGTTACCTCATCAGCCATTGAGGGCGAACAGCTGAATGCAGGCTCTGTACGTTCATCCCTGGCTCGCCGCATGGGGCTGACCGGAACAGGTCGCACAACTGCACGCTCCGAAGGCTTGGCACAATTGTTGTTCGATGCCACAAGTGCGAATCAACGCTTGCTGGATCTTGAACGCCTCTATAAGTGGCACTGCTGGCTGTTCCCCGGCGAGGACAAGCTGTTGGCCCGCCCACTGCACACTGGCACGCTGCGCGGCGAAGATCCCATGCAGGTAGTATCCGGGCCCCTCCACCACCCCACCGTGCATTTTGAAGCACCACCACGTGCCGGGCTGGAAGAGCAACTGGGCGACTTCCTCACTTGGTTCGAGAGCAGCAGAATCGATGTCAGCCTTGATCCTTTACTACGTGCTGGCATTGCCCACTTTTGGTTCGTTACCTTGCATCCGTTCGATGACGGCAACGGCCGCCTCACTCGCACGCTCACCGATTTGGCATTGGCCCAGAGTGAGCAGCAATCCATCCGCTTCTATGCCATGTCAGCCAGCATTCTTGATGACCGCACCGGTTATTACCGAATTCTGGAGTCCAGCCAGAAAGGCACACTGGATATCACTCCATGGTTGCAGTGGTTTCTAGCCACGCTGCTTAAAAGCCTGGAGCAGGCCCTTGCCCGGATTGAACGAGTATTGAGCAAGGCCCGTTTCTGGCAACTACACCGCAACCAGGCCCTGCTAGCCGAACAGCTCAAGGTGCTGAACCACCTGCTCGACGGTGGCGAACGCGGCTTCGAGAACGGTATAAACGCCGCTCAATACCAAGCCGTGACCAAAGTCTCCAAGGCTACCGCGACCCGCCACCTGGGTGACCTGCTTGCGAAAGGCTGCATCACTCGCCTGCCTGGCAGTGGGCGCAGCACACGCTACCAAATTCAGTACGGCGTCAGCCTCCAAGGTGACCAGACACTGAGTAGCAAACTCGACTAAGACCAACCATCACGCAGCCCCTGGAGCCACCCTTGCCTGACACCCGCCCCCCTGCACTGGATGAAATCGACCGTCAATTGATCGCGGCCTTGCAGCTCAATGCCCGGGAAAGCGTGGCAATGCTGGCACGCCAATTGGGGATTGCCCGCACCACCGTGACATCACGCCTGGCGCGGCTGGAGAAAACCGGGGTGATTACCGGCTACGGGGTTCGCTTGGGCCAGCGCCTGATTGATGGCGGCCTGCAGGCCTATGTCGGGATTACCGTGCAGCCACGCTCCGGCAAGGACGTGGTGCGACGCTTGAGTGCGATGGTCCAGGTGCAGCAACTGTGCGCAGTCAGTGGCGAATTCGATTACGTGGCTTGGCTGCGCAGCGATTCACCCGAGCAGCTGGACCAGTTGCTCGATCAGATCGGCAGTGTCGAAGGCGTCGAGAAAACCACCACCTCAATCATCCTCAGCAGCAAAGTTGATCGCGGATAAGTCATATCGACTAGCCGCTTCGTCATATTGACTAAATAAAAGTCATAACGACGACAGTTTGCGTCTTATTTACGTGTTCTGCGCTGCCTATCATGGTGCCTGTCTTTTTCTATACTCAAGGTAAAGCTTGGGTCGCCAGCAAGGTCAGCCATGAACAAGAATAATCGTCACCCTGTCGACGGTAAAAAACCCGTCACCATCTTCGGCCCGGACTTCCCGTTTGCCTTCGATGACTGGATCGAACACCCCGCTGGCCTGGGCAGTATTCCCACACATAAACTTGGCGCTGAGGTAGCGATTGTCGGTGCTGGCATGGCCGGGATGGTGGCGGCCTACGAGTTGATGAAGCTGGGCCTCAAACCCGTGGTATATGAAGCCTCGAAAATGGGTGGGCGCCTGCGCTCGCAAGCCTTTGAGGGCAGTGAAGGGGTGATTGCCGAGCTCGGCGGCATGCGCTTTCCGGTGTCTTCAACAGCGTTTTACCACTATGTCGACAAGCTGGGGCTGGAGACCAAACCCTTCCCCAACCCGCTGACCCCAGCTTCCGGCAGTACGGTTATCGACCTCGAAGGCCAAACCTTCTACGCACAAAAACTGGCGGATCTGCCTGCCCTGTTTCAGGAAGTGGCCGACGCCTGGGCCGATGCGCTGGAGGAAGGTTCGCGCTTTGGCGATATTCAGCAAGCCATCCGTGACCGCGACGTCCCTCGCCTCAAAGAACTGTGGAACACGCTGGTTCCTCTGTGGGACGACCGCACGTTCTACGACTTCGTCGCGACCTCCAAGGCCTTTGCCAAACTGTCATTCCAGCACCGCGAAGTGTTTGGCCAGGTGGGTTTCGGTACTGGCGGATGGGATTCGGACTTCCCCAACTCGATGCTGGAAATCTTCCGGGTGGTGATGACCAACTGCGACGACCATCAGCATCTGGTCGTTGGCGGTGTCGAGCAAGTGCCACTGGGAATCTGGCGCCACGCCCCCGAACGCTGTGCCCATTGGCCTACAGGCACCAGCCTGAGTTCGCTGCACAACGGCGCGCCTCGCACCGGGGTCAAGGCGATCTCACGCACACAGGATGGGATGTTTTCCGTCACTGACATTCTCGGTGTCACACGCCCCTACGAAGCCGTGCTGGTCACATGTCAAAGCTGGCTACTGACCACCCAGATCGAATGCGAAGAGTCGCTGTTCTCACAGAAACTGTGGATGGCCCTTGACCGTACGCGCTACATGCAATCATCGAAAACCTTTGTCATGGTCGACCGCCCGTTCTGGAAGGACAAAGACCCGGAAACCGGCCGCGACCTGATGAGCATGACCCTCACCGATCGCCTGACCCGTGGCACCTACCTGTTCGACAACGGCGACGACAAGCCGGGGGTGATATGCCTGTCGTACTCGTGGATGAGCGATGCGCTGAAAATGCTCCCGCACCCTGTGGAAAAGCGCGTGAAGCTGGCCCTCGACTCGCTGAAAAAGATTTATCCGAAGGTGGATATCGCCAGCCGCATCATCGGCGACCCGATCACCATTTCATGGGAGGCAGACCCGCATTTCCTGGGCGCCTTCAAGGGTGCACTGCCGGGGCATTACCGCTACAACCAGCGTATGTATGCGCACTTCATGCAACAGGACATGCCCGCAGAACAACGCGGGATCTTTATTGCCGGCGATGACGTGTCGTGGACCCCGGCCTGGGTTGAGGGCGCGGTGCAGACTTCATTGAACGCGGTCTGGGGCATCATGCATCACTTTGGCGGCAGCACCCATGCGGCCAACCCGGGGCCGGGAGATGTGTTCCACGACATTGGCCCGATTGCGCTGCCGGATTGACCCCGCAGGGTGAATTGATTCCAGTGGGAGCGGGCTTGCTCGCGATTCAGGCAACGCGGTGCATCAGGCATATCGGGTGGATGCCATCGCGAGCACGCCCGCTCCCACACCAACAGTCAACACCAGGAGAACCCCATGCGCATTGCCCTTTACCAATGCCCGCCTCTGCCCTTGGATGTTGCGGGCAATCTGCAGCGTTTGCGTGAAACAGCCCAGCAAGCCGATAACATTGACCTGCTGGTGTTGCCCGAAATGTTCCTCACCGGCTACAACATCGGCGCGCAAGCCGTAGCCGAACTCGCACAAGCCCACGACGGCGACGCCGCACAGCAAATTGCCAAACTGGCCAAAGCCACGGGCATGGCCATTGTGTACGGCTACCCCGAGCGCGGGGCAGACGGACATATCTACAACAGTGCACAGTTGATCGACGCACACGGCAAAAGTCTGTGCAACTACCGCAAGACTCACCTGTTCGGCGAACTCGATCACTCGATGTTCAGCCAGGGCCCCGACTCATTCCCGGTCATTGAACTCAACGGCTGGAAGCTCGGCCTGCTGATCTGCTACGACCTCGAGTTTCCGGAAAACACCCGCAGGCTGGCCTTGGCCGGAGCTGAAGTGATTGTGGTACCCACCGCGAATATGGTGCCCTTCGAGTTCATCGCCGATGTCACCGTGCGTTGCCGCGCTTTCGAAAACCACTGCTATGTAGCCTACGCCAACTACTGTGGCCATGAAGGCGAGATCCATTACTGCGGCCAAAGCAGCATCGCCGCACCCAACGGCAAGCAGATTGCCCTGGCCGAACAGGATGAGACCCTGCTGGTGGCAACGTTGCAACGCCAACAGCTGACTGATGCAAAAACCGGCAACTTTTACCTCGCAGACCGTCGGCCCGAGCTATATGGCGAGCTGAGCAAGGGCTAAATCCGCTAGCATGAGCGCTTCTCTGTTCCGGAAGTGCCCATGCCTGCGCTGAACCACCCTCACACCCAACGTCTGACCCTTGAAAACGGCCTGACCCTCTGCGTGCGCCACGAGCCGCGCCTCAAGCGCTGCGCGGCCGTTTTAAGGGTCGCCGCAGGCAGCCATGATGTGCCTGCGGCCTGGCCGGGCCTGGCGCACTTCCTTGAACACTTGCTGTTTCTGGGCACCGCACGCTTCCCAGCGGCAGACAACCTGATGGCCTGGGTACAGCGCCACGGCGGTCAGGTCAATGCCAGAACCTGCGAGCGACATACCGACTTCTTTTTCGAACTGCCAATGGGTGCTTTCGAAGGGGGTCTTGAACGCTTGTGCGACATGCTCGCCCATCCGCGCATGACTCTGCCTGACCAACTGCGCGAACGTGAAGTGCTACATGCCGAATTTATTGCCTGGGCCCGTGAGCCTTCGGCACAGCGTGAGATCAAACTGTTCCAGCCATTGAACCCGGCCCATCCACTGCGCGCATTCCATGCCGGTAACCGTTATAGCCTGCCAGTACCTCGCGCGGGTTTTCAGCAAGCCCTGAAAGGTTTCTACCAGACCTTTTATCAGGCCGGACAAATGACCTTGAGCCTGAGCGGCCCGTCGGCAATCCGTGAACTGAGCACCCTGGCCGAGCGCTGCAGCGCTGTGTTGCGCCCCGGCAAAGCCGTGCAACAGGCCGATGCACCCGCCTTGATGACCGGTCAGCAGCGACATTATCAACACATTGACGGCTCGCGCCTGAGCCTGATGTTTGCCCTGGAACAGCTGCCGCCGGAGTCTGACAAGGCGCTGGAGTTCCTGTGCAACTGGATCAATGCCGACAAAGCCGGCGGTCTGTTCGCACAGTTACGCCAGCAGCAACTGATCGACACCCTTAAGGCCACGTCGCTCTACTGTTTCAAAGACCAGGCACTGCTACAGATTGAGTTCACTGCAACCAACGCCATTGCCCAACATGCCACGCTAATCAGTGACACCTTCCATGACTGGCTGGGGTTCTTCCGCGCACAACAGGACTGGCCTGCGTTACGTGAAGAGTTCTGTCTGCTGCAACAACGCCAGCAAGACATCAGTGGCGCACTGGAGCTTGCTCGAAGTGACTGCAAGCAACATGTGCCCGGCTTATCGGATCAAGGCGTAACAACCCTCAAGGTCGTGCTGGGGCAGCTGCAGCCAGGGGCAATGCAGTTATCGCACCATGCCTGGCAACTGCCAGCGCCCAATCCATTTCTGCAAGCAGCGAAGGAGCCGGTGAGTGCCGGCCTGATTCGCGGGCAAACCAGCGCTCACCGTGGTTTGCGCACCTTTGCCCAGGATCGTTTGCGCAGTCGCCGCGACGTGTCTGCCATGAGTTTCAGCACGGCAATACCCAACCTCAGCGGCGAAGCAGCGATTTACCTGCGCTGGCGTTTGCCCGCTACATCTGCCGACAACCCGATGCCTGCGCTGCAGAACAGCCTGCGCCCGTTGATCCAGGATGCTCGTGACGCTGGTGTCGAACTTTCGCTCAACGCTTTGGGCAATGACTGGCTGCTGAAGATGTACGGTTACCACGAGCCGATGCCCGCCATTCTGGAAAGCGCCCTGCGTACGCTCGCCAGCCCGTGCACCGGGCTATCAGCCGGCACGCCCCCTGAGGCGACGTTGATGCCCATTCGCCAACTGCTCAAGCGCCTGCCCGAACTGTGCCCGCCCGCTGGCGCAAGTGACGGGGCCCACAATTGGTCAGAAACACGCTGGGACGGGCTGGCAGTCGGCCTGCCATCTGCCACACAGGCCTTGATTGGCCCCGTGCTGAACAAGGTGCCTGGTACCCCGGATGCGCAACTGACGCTTCAGTCCGGGCATCCTGTCGAGCGCCATTGGCACACAGTACCCTGTGATTCCAGCGAACACGCACTGCTGCTGTTTTGCCCGGCCGCCGAGGCCACAGTGGCGGGCGAAGCTGCCTGGCGTCTGCTTGCCCAAGTGGCGCAAACCCCTTTCTATCAACGCCTGCGGGTTGAACTGCAATTGGGATACGCGGTGTTCAGTGGCTTGCGCCAAATCAATGGCCAAACCGGCCTGCTGTTTGGTGTGCAATCGCCCCACGCGAGCACGGCACAAATCTTTGAGCACATCCGTAACTTCCTCGTAGATTTGCCAAATCTGGTCTCGGCACTGGATGAAACATCTTTCACCCAGGCCCGCGCCGCCCTGGCACAGCAATTCTCAAGTGAGGCCCTGGGCGTGTCACAGGCCAGCGAATTGCTATGGCAAAGCAAGCTGGCAGGCCACCCGTCGGATTACCTGGCAGCCCTCTACACTGCGCTTATGGCGCTGGATCAAAACACTACACTCAAGGCTGCACTGCAAACCACACAACCTGACAGCCGCTGGTTATGTGTGGCTACCGGTCCTGTAACTGAAACGTTTTATCCAGGAAGAAGCTGATAATTACCAACCCTGCAAAGGGCTTTCTTCGACATTGGGCGTTCAAAAAGCGTCAAATTTAGTAACATAGCCACCTAAGCTTTTGAACATCTCCTTCGGGAGCTGGACTAATCAAGAGACACTACTCACCCACCCGCTGAAGGAGTCATGTTATGGCTTGGACTAAACCTGCTTACACCGACCTGCGTATTGGCTTTGAAGTCACCATGTACTTCGCTAGCCGTTGATCTGCTTCTTCACTGAGCAGAGCAACCCAACGCCTCGGTTCGCCGGGGCGTTTTTATTTCCAGATTTGCAAGAGAACACGCCATGTTTGTCCAGATTCTAGGTTCCGCCGCTGGCGGTGGTTTCCCGCAGTGGAACTGCAACTGCGTCAACTGCGCGGGTTTTCGTGATGGTTCGTTAAACGCCAAGGCACGTACCCAATCGTCGATTGCGATCTCCGACGACGGCGTGAACTGGGTGCTGTGCAACACCTCGCCCGACATTCGCGCGCAACTCCAGGACTTCGCCCCGATGCAACCGGGCCGTGCCCTGCGTGATACCGGGATCAGCGCCATCATTCTGATGGACAGCCAGATCGACCACACCACCGGCCTGCTGAGCCTGCGCGAAGGCTGCCCCCACGAAGTCTGGTGCACTGACATGGTCCACGAAGACCTGAGCACCGGTTTCCCGCTGTTCACCATGCTCAAGCACTGGAATGGTGGCCTGAACTGGAACCGCATCGAGCTGGAAGGTTCGTTCACCATCCCGGCCTGCCCCAACCTGCGTTTCAGCCCGCTGCCCCTGCGCAGTGCCGCGCCGCCGTATTCGCCGCATCGCTTCGACCCGCACCCGGGCGACAATATCGGCCTGATCGTTGAAGACCTGCGCACCGGCGGTAAATTGTTCTATGCCCCAGGCCTGGGCAAGGTTGACGCGCCGTTGCTGGAAATCATGGCGGGCAGTGACTGCCTGCTGGTGGATGGCACCATGTGGGACGACGACGAAATGCAGCGCCGCGGCGTAGGCACCCGTACCGGCCGGGAAATGGGCCATCTGGCGCAAAACGGCCCCGGTGGCATGCTCGAAGTGCTTGAGCAACTGCCCGAGCAGCGCAAAGTGCTTATCCACATCAACAACACCAACCCGATTCTCGACGAAGACTCCGCCGAGCGTGCCGAACTGGTACGCCGGGGGGTTGAAGTGGCCTTTGATGGCATGAGCATCGAATTGTAAAAGCTGAATCTGTAGCAGCTGCCGAACGCAGCCTTCGGCAGCTGCTACAAAGGCATCACATTTTTTTGGAGGCACCAGATGACCCAAGCCCCACTCTCTACCGCCGAATTCGAGGCCGCCCTGCGGGCCAAAGGCGCGTATTACCACATCTACCACCCCTATCAGGTGGCAATGTACGAAGGCCGCGCGACTCGCGAGCAGATCCAGGGCTGGGTCGCCAACCGTTACTACTACCAGGTCAATATCCCGCTTAAGGATGCCGCGATCCTGGCCAACTGCCCTGACCGTGAAGTGCGCCGCGAGTGGATTCAACGCATGATCGACCACGACGGCGCGCCCGGTGAAGACGGCGGCATCGAAGCCTGGCTGCGCCTCGGTCAAGCGGTTGGCCTGGACCCGGATCAACTGCGCTCTCAAGAGCTGGTCCTGCCCGGCGTTCGTTTTGCCGTGGATGCCTACGTCAACTTCGCCCGCCGCGCTACATGGGAAGAAGCCGCCAGCAGCTCGCTGACCGAAATGTTTGCGCCGCAAATCCATCAGTCGCGCCTGGACAGCTGGCCCCAGCATTACCCGTGGATCGACCCCGCCGGCTACGAATACTTCCGCACCCGGTTGGGCCAGGCCCGACGCGACGTGGAGCACGGGCTGGCAATCACCCTGCAGCACTACACTACTTATGAAGGCCAGCAGCGCATGCTGGAAATCCTGCAGTTCAAACTCGATATCCTGTGGAGCATGCTCGATGCCATGACCATGGCCTACGAGCTGGACCGCCCGCCCTATCACAGCGTGACCAGCCAACGTGTCTGGCACAAAGGAATCACCCTATGAGCTTCGATCGCAGCAAAATCCCGACCTGGCGCACCGGCTATCGTTACCAGTACGAGCCCGCGCAAAAAGGCCATGTGTTGCTGTACCCCGAAGGCATGATCAAGCTCAATGACAGCGCGGCCCTGATCGGCGGCCTGATCGACGGCCAGCGCGACGTCGCGGCCATTATTGGCGAACTGGACAAACAGTTCCCCGGCGTACCCGAGCTCGGCGCAGATATCGAGCAATTTATGGAGGTCGCTCGTGCAGAGCACTGGATCGAACTTGCCTGACAGCCGTATCCCGCCCAAGCCTGAAGTCGGCCTGCCGCTGTGGCTGCTGGCTGAATTGACCTACCGCTGCCCGTTACAATGTCCGTATTGCTCCAACCCGCTGGACTTCGCCCAGCAGGGCAAAGAACTGAGCACCGAACAGTGGATCAAGGTGTTTCGCGAGGCGCGGGAGATGGGTGCAGCGCAACTGGGGTTCTCCGGTGGCGAGCCACTGGTGCGCCAGGATCTGGCCGAGTTGATTGGCGAAGCGCGCAAGCTGGGTTTCTATACCAACTTGATCACCTCGGGCATCGGCCTGACCGAGCAAAAGATCAGCGACTTCAAAAAAGCCGGGCTGGACCATATCCAGATCAGCTTCCAGGCCAGCGACGAGCAGGTCAACAACCTGCTGGCCGGCTCGAAAAAGGCCTTCGCGCAAAAGCTCGAAATGGCCAGGGCCGTCAAGGCCCACGGCTACCCGATGGTGCTGAACTTCGTCACCCATCGGCACAACATCGACAAAATCGACCGCATCATCGAGCTGTGCATCGCCCTTGAAGCCGACTTTGTTGAGCTGGCCACCTGTCAGTTCTACGGCTGGGCCCAGCTCAACCGTGTCGGCCTGCTGCCGACCAAGGAGCAACTGGTACGGGCTGAGCGCATCACCAACGAATACCGGGCCAAACTGGAAGCAGAGGGTCACCCCTGCAAGCTGATCTTCGTGACGCCGGACTATTACGAAGAACGCCCAAAAGCCTGCATGAACGGCTGGGGCAGCATCTTTTTGACCGTCACACCTGACGGCACGGCCCTGCCGTGTCATGGTGCCCGACAAATGCCGGTCGAGTTCCCCAATGTGCGTGACCACAGCATGCAGCACATCTGGTACGACTCGTTTGGCTTCAACCGTTTTCGTGGTTATGACTGGATGCCCGAGCCCTGCCGCTCGTGCGACGAGAAAGAAAAGGACTTCGGCGGCTGCCGTTGCCAGGCCTTTATGCTCACCGGGGACGCCAGCAATGCGGACCCGGTGTGCAGCAAATCGCCCCAACACAACCTGATTCTCAAGGCGCGCGAAGAAGCCGAGCACGCCACCCAGACCATCGAACAATTGGCCTTCCGAAATGAACGAAACTCACGTCTTATCGCCAAAAGCTGAGCCCTTCAGCGCCGCACTCGCCGTAGCCGCCGGGGTTGATTTCGCAGAATTGCGAGTCGGCCCTCAAGGCCTGTTCTGGAACGAATATCGTCCACAGGATGCGGCCTCGCGCATCTGGCACTGGCGCGATGGCCAGGCCCACTGCCTGACGCCCGCCGGTTTCAGCGCACGCAGCCGGGTCTATGAGTACGGCGGTGGCGGGTTTTGCCTGAGCGATAACGCCGTGGTGTTCGTCAACGAAACCGATCAGCAGCTGTATCTGCAACCTCTGGAAGGTAGCGCCCCGCAGGCACTGACCCAGGGTGAATGCCGCTACGGCGGCGTGCAGTTTGCCGGCGGGCAGGTGCTGGCAGTCGAAGAAACCGGCGACCAACACCGACTGGTAAGCATCGACCTGGACACCCTTGAACGTCAGATCCTGGCTGAAGGTGCCGACTTCTACGGCGCACCGGCGCTGAGCCCTGACGGCCAGCGCCTGGCCTGGGTCGAATGGAGCCGCCCACACCAACCGTGGACCTCTACCCGTCTGATGCTGGCCGAAGGCCAAACCGCCGGGCGCTGGAACACCGCGCAGTGCCTGGCCGGTGATCTTGATGAGGAATCGCTGCAACAGCCGCGTTTCGACGAACATAACCGGCTCCATTGCCTGACCGACCGCGCAGGTTTCTGGCAGCCCTGGGCCGAGTCTGGCGAAGGCCTGGTACCCGCGCCCAGCGCGCGCGCCGATCACGCCCCGGCCCCTTGGCAACTGGGCACCAGCACCTTTGTGCCACTGGGAGAGCAGGCCTATCTGGCCAGTTGGACCGAGGACGGCTTCGGGCGACTGGGCATCCGCACAGCTGACGGCAACCTCGAAGACTTCACCGGTGACTACAGCCATTTTCGCAGCCTGGCATTGGATGAGGCATTTATCTACTGCATCGCAGCATCGCCGATACGCCCTTCAGCCGTGATCCGTATCTGCCGTGCCGAGCATAAGGTCGAGGTACTGGCGGGTGGCATTGCACCGCTGCCCCCCGAACGTATCAGCCGCCCGAGAACTCTGCGTTATCCCTCTGGAACGGGCCATGCCCACGGTTTTTTCTACCCGGCTATGAACGGCGAAAAAAAACCGCCCCTGCTGGTATTTATCCACGGCGGTCCGACTTCGGCCTGTTACCCGATGCTCGACCCGCGCATTCAATACTGGACCCAGCGCGGCTTTGCCGTGGCTGACCTCAACTATCGCGGCAGCACCGGCTATGGCCGTGAGTATCGTCAAGCCTTGCATTTGAATTGGGGCGTGGTGGATGTCGAAGATGCCTGCGCGGTGGTCAGTTATCTCACCGAACAAGATCTGATTGCTCCCCGCCGTGCGTTTATTCGTGGCGGCAGCGCGGGGGGTTACACCACCTTGTGCGCGCTGGCATTCCATAAAGTGTTCCGGGCGGGTGCCAGCCTGTACGGGGTCAGCGACCCGATTGCGCTGACGCGGTCCACCCACAAGTTTGAAGGTGACTACCTTGACTGGCTGATTGGCGATCCGGAGCGCGACGCTGAACGCTATGCAGCGCGCACTCCGTTGCTGTACGCCAACCAGATCAGCGTGCCGGTTATTTTCTTCCAGGGTGAGCTGGACGCTGTAGTGGTGCCGCAACAAACCCGCGACATGCTCCAGGCCCTGCAATACAACGGCATCCCGGCCCAGGCCCATTACTACCCGGACGAACGCCACGGCTTTCGCAAGGCCAGTAACCAGGCCCATGCACTGGAACAGGAATGGTTGTTTTATAGCCAGGTGATGCAGGCCGATACATAACTGTAGTCGCTGCCTGTTTACCGCTTGGCGATAATCCACACCGCATGCACGATGCCCGGGATATAGCCGCACAGGGTCAGCAGAATATTCAGCCAGAACGCACCGGCAAAACCCACCTGCATAAACACACCCAGCGGTGGAAGCAGAATGGCAAAGATGATTTTAATAAGATCCATATGCGCAGCTCCCTGATAGTGGCGGGCCAGAAATGGCCCTGCTTCTAATCGACTCCAGGCGCAAGCCAAAGGTTCAGACTGAACTTATCCACAGACAAAAAAAACGCCCCGTACCGAAGAAATCAGGCACGGGGCGATGCGTTATACCGCGAGACGGTTCTTTAAATTCTGTGTAACGGCTGCAATCAGACGGCAACCCCGCGACGGCACTGCAATTGCGCCGTTCGAACCCGGGAAAACGCCCGGGCCAGACGCAGCAGCATTTCATCGATATTGCCCTTGCTCACACACAGGGCCGGGGTAAAACGCAGGCAGTCGGGCTGCGGGGCGCTGATCAGCAAGCCCTCATACAACGCCGCCTTGACCACAGCGTCTGCCGAGTTATCCGACAAGGTCAGACCCCAAAGCAGACCCTGGCCGCGTAATTCGCCCTGTGCATAACTATTTGCCAACCTGCCCAGCCCCTCGCGCAGGTGTTGCCCCGCGTCGCGAACCTGCTGCAGAAAGCCCTTGTCCAGCACGGTATCCAGCACCGCCAACCCCGCTGCGCTCATCAAGGCATTGCCATGATGGGTACCGCCCAGCTCGCCGGGCTCCAGGCAACAGGCCTTGCCCCGAGCCAGCAATGCGGCCACTGGTACACCGCCGCCCAGGCCCTTGCCTAACGTAATGATGTCGGCGCGAATGGCGTAATTCTGTTCTGCCAGCAAGGTGCCGCAACGCCCCACGCCGGTCTGCACTTCATCCAGGATCAGCAAAATGCCCAGCTCGCGACACAAGCGCTCAACACCCTTGAGGTAGTGCTCAGTCGCAGGAATCACCCCGGCTTCGCTTTGTACCGGCTCCAGCATTATGGCCACGGTCTGCGCATCGACTGCCGCATGCAGCGCCGGCAAATCGTTGAACGGCACATTGATAAAACCCGGCAACTGCGGCTCGAAGCGGTTATCCACAGAAGCGCCGCCCGAAGCCGACATCGCGCCGAAGCTGCGACCGTGGCAGCTGCGGCTGGCCGTGATGATCCGATGGGCGCCACCGCGATGCAGCTGGCCCCATTTACGCGCCAGCTTGATCGCACCTTCATTGGCCTCAGCGCCGGTGTTGAGCAAATGCACCTGATCACTACCGGTGCTTTCACACAAGCGCTGCGCCAGGTTCAACATCCCGCGGTTTAAAAAACCTGCACCCGGGTTTAGCAACGATTGCGCCTGCTCGGTCATTGCCTTGACCAGCACCGCCGGGCTGTGGCCCAGGCTGTTGGCCGCACTGCCCTGGGTAAAATCCAGATACGCACGGCTGTCGCTGTCCCACATCCATGAGCCCTGGCCGCGCACAAACACTTGGGCTTCACGCTCAACGCAGGGCATCAGGCAGTCTCGGGACGGGTGGTTGCCAGCTTTGGATGGCGCAGAGTGGGCGGCCATTTCTTCGAGGCTGGGGGAATGGCGACGCAGGTTAAACAGGTTCATGCACGCGGACCTTGTGACCATAAACAGATTCGATTTGCAACCGCCGACGCTTCATGGGAAAGGTAAACCTCTGCTCGGGTTTATTGTCCTGCCTATGTAAAACGCCGTTGCCTATCAGCATCTCTGGCTCGATGAGCCTTGTGGAATGGGCGTAGACTAGGCGCCGGCAGGCCGTTGAGCCATTTCGTTTTTTAAGCATTTTCGATAAGTATTACTTATGGATTTCAAGCAACTGCGTTATTTCGTCGCGGTCTATGAAGAAGGCCATGTGGGCCGTGCCGCCGAGCGGCTTTGCATCTCGCAGCCAGCCCTCTCCCAGCAGATCCGTCAGCTCGAACACAACCTTGATGTGAGCCTGTTCGAGCGCAGCAGCAAGCGCCTGCTGCCTACTTTGGCAGCACACACGCTGTACAACCACGCGCTGCCCTTGCTCGACGGATTGCAGCGGGCCAAAGAGGCTCTGCACAACTTTCAGGGCCAGGCCCTGCGCACCATTGCCATCGGTGTATTGCAAACTGTGCATACCAGCCTGGTGCCGCAGATGCTGGAGCGTGTACGTCAGGCCCAACCCCATTTGGTGGTACAGATCTACGAGCTCACGGGCATAGAGATCGAACGGCGCCTGCTGAATGGTTCACTCGACATTGGCATCAGTTACCTGCCGCCACGCCAGCCTGGGCTGCACGCCATGATGCTTTACGAAGACGAACTGCAACTGGTGATCCCGGCGGATCATCCGTTGCGCGAATTCAAGAAAGTGTCCTTGAGCCAGGCGGCAGAGCTGCCGATGTTGCTGCTGGGGGAGGAGTTTCAGGTGCGCCAGATCTGGCAAGCCCAGCTTGCCAATCTGGGCCGTCGCCCGCAGGTGCAGGCCGAGCTCAACACCATGGCGGGGATCCTCGACAGCCTGCCCCATAGCAAGCTGGCCACAGTCTTGCCGGGGCGCTCGCGCCATCAGCACGATGACAAGGCGCTGCTGTGGAAGCCGCTGAGCGAGCCACGGGTGCCGCTGCAAGTCGGGCTGGTGTGTCGCGATGTGCAACGCCAGCAAGCCACTTTGGGACTGTTGCGCACGTTGCTTGAAGATGTGATGCAGGGCGATGAAGGGGCTTTGTAGCTGACCACCTTGTGGGAGCTGGGAAATCGAGAAAATTCTGACGCACAAAAAAGAAAACCCCGCCGAGGCGGGGTTTTGCAGACTGTTTCCCTGACATCCTTTTCACTCCGCCATCCTGGCAGAATCCTACGTGTCCGTGTTGTTGCTTTGAGCTTCCTGCTCTACGTCCATGGAAAGTAGATTACCCCTGGATCCAATCTGCCGATATGGGAGATTGTCAGCATGTAATGTAAGCAAATGCTTACAAAACACTAAACAGGTTAAAAGTGTGCTTCGTCCAGCAGGTAAAGCGACTCGCTGCCCGCCTTGACCGACGCGCTCAGCGAGTGGATACGCGGCAGCAAACGGGCGAAATAGAAGCGTGCCGTGCCCAGCTTGCTGGCATAGAAGGCTTCATCGGCCTCTTTACCCAACGCGGCCCTGGCCATCAACGCCCACATGTACGCATACGTTGTGTAACCAAAAACCTGCAGGTACTCAACGGAGGCTGCGCCGATCTCGTTCGGGTTGTTTTGCGAACGGTCCAGTACCCAGGCTGTCAACTGGTCAAGTGTGTCCAAAGCCGCCGCCAGTGGCTGGGTAAACTCGTTCAGGTCGCTGTTGGCGGTGGCGATGAACTGACGGATTTCATCAGCAAACTGGCGGTAGTAAGCCCCGTGGTTGCCAACGATCTTGCGCCCCACCAGATCCAGCGCCTGGATACCGTTGGTGCCTTCGTAGATTTGCGTGATGCGCACATCACGCACCAACTGCTCCTGGCCCCACTCGCGAATATAGCCGTGGCCGCCGAACACCTGTTGGCCATGCACGGTGGTTTCCAGGCCCAGATCGGTCAGGAAGGCCTTGGCCACCGGGGTCAGCAAGGCCACCAGGCCATCGGCGCGCTCACGGGCTGCCGGGTCTTCACTGAACTTGGCGATATCCAGCTGGTTGGCAACATAAGTAGAGAAGGCCCGACCGCCTTCGTTCGAGGCCTTCATGGTCAGCAGCATGCGTCGGACGTCGGCGTGAACGATGATCGGGTCCGCCACTTTATCCTTGGCCACTGCGCCTGTTGCAGCGCGCCCCTGCAAGCGATCGCGGGCATATTCCACGGCGTTCTGATACGAACGCTCACCCGAAGCCAGGCCCTGGATGCCAACCCCCAGACGCTCATAGTTCATCATGGTGAACATGGCGGCCAAGCCACGGTTGGGCTCTCCCACCAGGTAGCCGACAGCTTCATCGAAGTTCATCACACAGGTGGCCGAAGCCTGAATACCCATCTTGTGCTCGATAGAGCCGCAGGTCACCGGGTTGCGCTCACCCAGGCTGCCATCAGCATTGACCATGAACTTGGGCACCAGAAACAGCGAGATGCCTTTAGGCCCCGCAGGCGCGTCCGGCAATTTGGCCAGTACCAGATGGATAATGTTTTCGGTCAGGTCGTGCTCACCACCGGTGATGAAAATCTTGGTGCCGCTGACTTTGTAGGAACCATCAACCTGAGGCTCGGCTTTTGTCCGAATAATCCCCAGATCAGTACCCGCATGGGGCTCGGTCAAACACATGGAACCCGCCCACACACCCGAGTACATATTCGGCAAATAGGTCGTTTTCAATGCTTCGCTGGCGTGCGCGTTGATCGACACACAGGCGCCGGCGGTCAACATCGGGTACAGGCCGAACGACAGGCTGGAGGAGTTGATCATCTCTTCGACCTGGGCCGACACAGCCTTGGGCATGCCCATGCCGCCGAACTGCGGGTCGCCGCCCACTCCCACCCAACCGCCTTCGGCGTAGGTGCGATAGGCATCGACAAAACCGGCCGGGGTGGTCACTGCACCATTGTCCCAGTGGCAGCCTTCCTCATCACCACTGCGGCTCAGCGGCGCGATGCTTTTCGCGGTGACCTTACCCGCTTCTTCGAGAATGGCTTCAACCGTTTCAGCATCTACGGTCTCTGCCAACGCAGGCAATTGCGCCCAGAGCTTGGCGACCTCAAAGACTTCATTGAGGACGAAGCGCATATCGCGCAGGGGCGCTTTGTAGTCAGCCATGGCAAACCTCGTAATCTGTAAACGGCGATTATTAATGTAGGACCCAGTCTAGCTTAACGACGATAGCGATACATAGGGTCATGCTGTGACTAATGTATATGTTTTGGTCGAGAGCATATCTGATGTGGGAGCGAGCCTGCTCGCGAGGGCTTTCGCGAGCAGGCTCGCTCCCACAGAAAGTTAAGGCGCACCAAAACTAAAAAAGCCGCCTCCCCCAAAAGGAGAAGCGGCTTTGCAAGATGACCCGCCGAGGCTTAGTAGCCCAGGTCGAAGTCTTCTTCTTTCATGTCCATCAGGTTGGCAGCGCCCGACAGCATGGTGGCAACGTGCGCGCGGGTGCGCGGCAGGATGCGCTGGAAGTAGAAGCGGGCCGTTTGCAGCTTGGCTTTGTAGAACGCTTCTTCGGACGTGCCGGCCGCCAGCTTTTCAGCTGCCAGGCGCGCCATGTCAGCCCAGAAGTAGGCCAGGCAGGCATAACCGGAATACATCAGGTAGTCGACCGAGGCCGCACCCACTTCTTCACGGTCTTTCATCGCGGCCATACCGACCTTCATGGTCAGCTCGCCCCATTCCTTGTTCAGCGCAGCCAGTGGCGTGACGAACTCGTTGAGTACGTCGTTGCCTTCGTTGCTCTGGCAGAACTTGTGCACGATCTTGGTGAAGCCCTTGAGCGCCTCGCCCTGGGTCATCAGCACTTTACGGCCCAGCAGGTCGAGTGCCTGGATGCCGGTGGTGCCTTCGTACAGCATCGAAATGCGGCTGTCGCGAACGTTCTGCTCCATGCCCCACTCGGCGATAAAGCCGTGGCCGCCGTAGATTTGCACGCCGTGGTTGGCGGACTCAAAACCGACTTCAGTCATAAAGGCTTTGGCGATCGGTGTCATGAAGGCCAGCAGTGCGTCAGCTTTCTTCTTCTCTTCTTCATCAACGCCGTATTTGACGATGTCGACTTGCTTGGCGGTGAAGTACACCATCGCACGGTTGCCTTCGGCGAATGCCTTGGTGGTCAACAGCATGCGACGTACGTCCGGGTGAACGATGATCGGGTCAGCCGCCTTTTCAGGCGCCTTCGGGCCGGTCAACGAACGCATCTGCAGACGGTCACGAGCGTATTTCAGGCCGCCCTGGAAGGCGATTTCAGCGTGGGACAGGCCTTGCAGCGCGGTGCCCAGACGTGCGGTGTTCATAAAGGTGAACATGCAGTTCAGGCCTTTGTTCGGCGGGCCGATCAGGTAGCCGGTGGCGCCGTCGAAGTTCATCACGCAGGTGGCGTTACCATGAATGCCCATTTTGTGCTCAAGCGAGCCACAGGACACGGCGTTGCGCTCACCGATGCTGCCATCGGCGTTGGCGTTGAACTTGGGCACGATAAACAGCGAAATGCCTTTGGTGCCAGCCGGTGCATCCGGCAGGCGAGCCAGCACGATGTGCACGATGTTATCGGCCATATCGTGTTCACCGGCCGAGATAAAGATCTTGGTGCCGGAAATTTTGTAGGAACCGTCAGCCTGAGGTTCAGCCTTGGTGCGCAGCAGGCCCAGGTCAGTACCGCAGTGCGATTCGGTCAGGCACATGGTGCCGGTCCATTCGCCGGTCACCAGCTTGGTCAGGTAGGTCTCTTGCTGCTCGGGGGTGCCGTGCTCGGAGATGGTGTTCATCGCACCATGGGACAGGCCAGGGTACATGCCCCACGACCAGTTGGCTGCACCGACCATTTCGCTCACGGCCAGACCCAGCGATTCCGGCAGGCCTTGACCACCGTGCTCTACGTCGTGAGCCAGGCTCGGCCAGCCGCCTTCAACGAATTGTTTGTAGGCTTCTTTGAAGCCTGTAGGGGTTTTAACCCCGGTTTCGCTCCAGGTGCAGCCTTCGATGTCACCCACGCGGTTCAGAGGTGCCAGCACCTGCTCACAAAACTTGGCGCCTTCTTCAAGAATGGCGTCAACCATATCTGGAGTGGCGTCCTGGCAAGCCGGCAGGCTCTGATAGTGCGCTTCGTAACCGAGCAGTTCGTCACGAACGAAGCGAATATCACGCAAGGGGGCCTTGTAGTCAGGCATAGCGATAAACCTCTGCTGATGAAACCGGGGATGAACAACCGCGTGGATTTGTTATGGCGGTCAAACAGGTGTTTGAAACATACGTTTACGCCTATTTATTGTCAAGCAGCGCGAAGCCGCCGTTCGTCTTGGGTCGGATTTGTCTGATCAAGGGAGGGGATATTTTTGGGGTGGGCTTGCTCGCAATACAGCCGGTTCGGACAGTCAGGCAGACCGAGGCGAGGCCATCGCGAGCAAGCCCGCTCCCACAGATTCAAGCGGTGTATCAGTCCAGCAAATCCAGTTGCAGGTATTCAGCCACGGACTGCGCCGACGCTGATTTGAGTTTAGGCACACGCCCAAGGCAAGGCGCGGGCAATCGCTCCGCCAGGGTGGCGAGGTTTTCTTCCAGGCGTGAGGTTTTCGGGCCAATGATATTGGCGACCCAGCCAGCCAGCTGCAGGCCATCACGGGCAATCGCCTCGGCGGTCAACAGTGCATGGCTGATACAGCCCAGACGCACGCCCACCACCAGGATTACCGGCAGGTCCAGCGCCTGTGCCAACTCCGACAAACTGTCCTGACCGGACAACGGCACGCGCCAGCCGCCGGCGCCTTCAATCAGGGTGAAGTCGGCCTTTTGACCCAGAATGTGCTGCATCGGCTCCAGCAGCGAGCGCACCGTCAGTACCACCCCGGCTTCACGCGCCGCGATATGCGGGGCGATGGCCGGCTCGAACGCCACCGGGTTGACCTCGTCATAACTCAACTTGATCGAGCTCTCGGCCATCAATGCCAGTGCGTCAGCATTGCGCAATCCCTGGGGAGTGACTTCACAACCCGAGGCAACCGGCTTGCCCGCGGCCGTACTCAGCCCGGCCGTGCGCGCGGCATACAGAAAACCTGCCGCCACCGTGGTTTTGCCTACATCTGTGTCCGTACCGGTGATGAAGTACGCTGGGCTCATCGCGCTTTCTCCAGAATGCCGTAGACCACCTGATAAGTCGCCGGTAACCCCAGCGGCTGACGAAACTGCTCGTAGGCGCCAACCAGCCCCTGAACCCGCGCCCTGCCGGTCAGCCCCTCAGGACGTCCCGGGTTGAGATTATGTGCACCGAGCGCTTTAAGCTCATGGGTCAGCTGGCGTACTTGCGGGTAGTGCAGCACATGCGGCTGATTCTGCAAGCCGAGCACCTGCAGACCGCTGTCGGCGCAAAGCTGCTGATAGGCCGTGAACTCACGAAAACGATTGACGTGAGCCTGGCCGTCGACTGCCCGCCAGCTATCACGCAGCTCATTCAAGGTGCCCACGCACAAACTGGTGAAGGCCAGGACCCCACCAGGTTTGAGCACACGCTGGGCCTCATTCAGCACCGCGCGAAAATCAGCACACCATTGCAGCGCCAGGCTGGAGAAAATCAGATCACAACTGTTTGCTTGCAGCGGCAGGCTTTCGGCATCGCCAGCGATAAAATGCTGTGCCCCGCCCAAAGGCCGGGCATACGCCAGCATGCCTTGGGCGATATCCAGTGCCACCCCCTGACTATGGGTAAAGCGCTGACCCAGCACGCGGCTGAAATAACCTGTGCCACTGCCCAGATCCAGCCAGCGCTGCGGGCTCAAATCCTGCGGTAAACGGGCCATCAGCTCATGGCCAACGTCACGCTGCAATTGGGCGACGCTGTCGTAACTGGCGGCCGCACGGGAAAACGAGACAGCCACTTGACGCTTGTTCGGCAAGCTGGCCGCAAGCATCGCAATACTCAAATCATTCATCGCCCGACTCGTGTAAAAAAGCCTGAATCGCCGCCGCCAGTTCGTGCGGGGCTTCCAGTAAAAATGCATGACAGGCCTGTTCAATCAGACCCACTTCGACATCGGGTAACAGCGCCAGCACATCACTTGCCGCCTGCTCCGGAACCAGCGCATCAAGCCCCGCGAACAGGTGCAATTGCGGCCCGTTGAAACGCTGCAAGGCTGCCCGCGTATCCAGCCTGCCGAGCAATTCAAGGCCGGCCGACAAGGCATCGGGCTGAGCATTGGGTGCGCCGGCCAGCAGCAGGCTGGCAAGCGCCCGCGGCTCATCCGAGCCCTGGCTGCAGAGCAGGCAAAAACGTTTGAGCGTGGTATTCGGCGCATCACCAAAACCGCTCAGGAACGGCTCGAACGTGGAGACAGGCATGGCGCCTGGCCAATCCGCGCGACTGACAAAGCTCGGGTTGCTGGCCAAGGTAACCAGCCCGCAGCAGCGATCGCCGCGACGCGCAGCCAGCTCGCTGGCAAGCATCCCGCCCAGCGACCATCCACCCAGCCAGACGTTGTCGGGCAGGGTCGCGTCGAGTTCATCGAGCCAGTCGTCAAGAGCGGTGGACAGCAGCACCGGTAGCGGTTCGATTTCGACCCGCAAGTGCTCGTCCAGCCCGCGCAAGGCCTCGGCCAGAGGCTCCAGAGGTGAAACCCCCAGGCCCCAGCCCGGCAGCAAAATCAAACGATCACGCATGAGCAGGCTCCAACGTACGCCAACAGTCGTCGAGTGCCGTTAACAATAGCTGTACCTGTGCTTCTGTGTGGGCGGCCGACAGTGTCACGCGCAAACGGGCGCTGCCTGCGGGGACAGTGGGCGGGCGAATTGCAGTCACCAGCAAGCCGCGTTCGCGCAGCCTCTGCGACAGGCGAATGGCTTGGCCACTGTCACCGATCATGATCGGCTGGATCGGCGTAAAGCTGTCCATCAACTGCAGGCCAATTTGCTCGGCACCAAGGCGAAACTGAGCAATCAACTTGTTCAAATGCTCACGGCGCCAATGCTCGGTGCGCAGCAGCTCAAGGCTTTTGAGCGTCGCACAGGCCAGCGCCGGAGGCTGGCTGGTGGTGTAGATGTAAGGTCGGGCGAACTGGATCAGGCTTTCGATCAGTTCTTCGCTGCCCGCGACAAATGCACCGCTGGTGCCAAATGCCTTGCCCAGCGTTCCGACCAGTACCGGCACATCGTCAGCACTCAGGCCAAAATGTTCGGCAATCCCGCCGCCATTGGCGCCCAACGGACCAAAACCGTGGGCATCGTCTACCATCAACCAGGCACCCTTGGCCCTGGTTTCACGGGCCAGAGCGGGGAGGTCGGCCAGATCGCCGTCCATGCTGAATACGCCATCGGTGACCACCAGCGTACTGCCGCTGGCTTTTTCCAGACGCTTGGCAAGGCTACTTGCATCGTTATGCAGGTAGCGGTTGAAGCGCGCCCCGCTCAACAAACCGGCATCCAGCAGGGAGGCATGGTTGAGGCGGTCTTCCAGCACCGTATCGCCTTGCCCGACCAACGCGGTGACGGCTCCCATGTTGGCCATGTATCCGTTACTGAACAGCAGCGCACGCGGGCGACCGGTGAACTCGGCCAGGGCCTCCTCCAGTGCGTGGTGCGGGGTGCTGTGACCGATGACCAGATGCGACGCACCGCCGCCTACGCCCCAGCGCGATGCTCCCGCTTGCCAGGCTTCAATCACTTGCGGGTGACTGGCCAGGCCCAGGTAGTCGTTATTGCAGAAGGCGAGCAGAGGCTTGCCATCGACCACCACCTGCGGCCCTTGCGGGCTTTCTAGCAGCGGGCGCTGGCGATACAGGTTATCGGCGCGGCGTGCGGCCAGCCGGGAGCGTAGATCGAATGACATGCTGACTATAATCCCTTGTAGCCGCTGGCGCAGGCTGCGATGGGCAGCGAAGCGGCCCCGGCTTCGGTATTGAAAGCGAAGGTCCTGCGGACCTTATCGCAGCCTGCGGCAACGACTACAGGCCTGCACGGTGGTTAAACCACAGCGTTATAGAACTGCTCGCTGGACTTCTGATCCCTAAGCGCGTGCTCTATCGCCGCCTGATGCACCTCGTCGGCGTGATCTTTACCCTCCTCCGGCAGAATGCCCAAACGGCTGAACAGCCGCATGTCCTTGTCTGCCTGCGGGTTGGCCGTGGTCAGCAGTTTGTCGCCGTAAAAGATAGAGTTGGCCCCGGCAAAGAACGCCAGCGCCTGCATTTGCTCGTTCATTGCCTCACGACCTGCGGACAGGCGTACATGGCTCAGAGGCATCATGATTCGCGCTACTGCCAGCATGCGGATGAAATCAAAGGGGTCGATGTCTTCGGCGTTCTCCATCGGTGTGCCGGCCACTTTCACCAGCATGTTGATGGGCACCGATTCCGGGTGCTCAGGCAGATTGGCCAGCTGGATCAGCAGGTTGGCGCGGTCGTCCAGCGACTCGCCCATGCCCAGGATGCCGCCGGAGCAGATTTTCATCCCGCTGTCGCGCACGTAACTCAGGGTTTGCAGGCGTTCGCTGTAAGTCCGCGTGGTGATGATGCTGGTGTAGAACTCGGGCGAGGTGTCGAGGTTGTGGTTGTAGTAGTCAAGACCGGCATGGGCCAGTGCAGCGGTCTGCTCCTGATCTAGCTTGCCCAGGGTCATGCAGGTTTCCAGGCCCATGGCCTTCACCCCTTTGACCATTTCCAGCACGTAGGGCATGTCTTTGGCCGAAGGGTGCTTCCAGGCTGCGCCCATGCAAAAACGGGTGGCACCGATGTCCTTGGCCCGCTGTGCTTCTTCAAGCACCTTCTGCACCTGCATCAGCTTCTCTTTGGCCAGGCCGGTGTTGTAGTGGCCCGACTGCGGACAATATTTGCAATCTTCCGGGCAGGCCCCGGTCTTGATCGATAACAGCGTCGAAACTTGAACCCGGTTGGCATTGAAATGCTTGCGGTGAACGGTCTGCGCCTCGAAAAGCAGGTCGTTGAAAGGCTGGGTGAACATCGCCCGGACTTCGGCTAATGACCAATCATGTCGCAAGTTGGCAAGGCTGCTGGCGCTCATCGGCGTTTCTCTTGTTTATGCTTTGACTAGAACCCGAGGCAAAAAACCCAGGCACGGCACGGATATCGGCATGTTTAAGGATGTGACATGAACTGTCAACCACTATGGATTCGATTGGTTTACAATTGGTTAATAAACAACCAGTCATGTTTGTTGTGTGACGAGCGCGCCCGTACAGAGCAGGCCCTGTGCGTCGCCTGCGAACTGGAACTGCCCTGGCTGGGTGACCGTTGCCAGCGCTGCGCTTTGCCGCTGCCCATGGCGGGGCTGGTTTGCGGCCATTGCATCAGACAGCCACCCGCCTTCGAACGAGTTCATGCTCCTTGGGTGTATGGCTTTCCGATCGACAGCCTGATCGTGCGCTTCAAGCACCACAGCAAATGGCCCTACGGCCGCCTTTTGGCCGAAATTCTTGGGCAATCACTGCTTGATAGCTTCAACATGGGTGAACCTCGACCTGACGCCCTGCTGCCGGTACCCCTGTCCACCAAACGCTTGCGTGAGCGTGGCTATAACCAGGCCGGGATGCTGGGGGATTGGCTCGGCAAGCAGTTGTGCATCCCCTGCCAGCCGCACTGGCTGCTGCGTTCGCGGAACACCGCTGCGCAACAGGATCTGGACGCCAAAACCCGCAAACGCAACCTGCGCCACGCATTCAGCCTCGCGCCAGGGGTGCAGGTGAATGGCTTGCATCTGGCCCTGATCGATGACGTGCTGACCACCGGCGCCACGGCAGAAAGCCTGGCGCGCCTGTTGCTCAAGGGTGGGGCGCGGCGGGTCGATGTGTATTGCCTGGCGCGCACGCCAAAACCCGATGGGCTTGCTTGACGTCTCCCCGTGGAGCAGGCACTTTTCGGGCACTCCCCGTCTTGCGAACCTGCCTTCATGCACCTGCCTGCCCTGCTTGCCCAGCATATTGTCCACCGCCCGCAACGTATTGCCCTGTTGCAACACATCGCCGAGCAGGGCTCGATCACGGCTGCCGCCAAAAGTGCGGGCATCAGCTACAAGGCTGCGTGGGATGCCATCGATGAGCTGAACAACCTGGCGCAAACCCCCTTGGTGCAGCGCAGCATTGGCGGCAAGGGCGGAGGCGGCGCCCGGTTGTCCGTGGCCGGTGAGCGGGTGCTGCGCCTTTATCAGCGCTTGCAGGCGTTACAGGCTCAGGTGCTGGACGCCGCCGAAGACGCCCGGGATCTCGACCTGCTCGGCCGCCTGATGTTGCGTACCAGCGCCCGTAACCAGTTGCACGGTACCGTGATTGCCATCCACAGGCATGGTCACAACGATCTGATTGACCTTGAGTTGCCCGGTGGCCTGACCTTGCAGGCGCAAATCACCCACGACAGCACCCAGCACCTGGAACTGGCGATCAATAGCCCGGCGGTGGCGCTGATCAAAGCGGGCTGGCTGCAGTTGATCGACGTCGCACAAGTGCCCAGCCCCGAACACAATCACCTGCACGGGCAGATCCAACAGATTCTGCACATCGCCGACGGCCCCAGTGAAGTGCGTATCAGCCTGCCTGGCGGCCAGACGCTGTGTGCGCTGACCGAACCGCAACACCTTGAAACACTTGGACTGGCCGTGGGCAGTACGGCACAGGTGCAGTTTGCGCCGACGCTGGTGTTGCTGGGCACAGCGCTCTAAACCGCTGCCCTCACCCCACCCTTCTCCAGGAGGGAGAGGGAGCTGACCGCATGCGCCTTCACCCCCCCCTAAACCAGTCCCCTCTCCCTATGGGAGAGGGGCTTTTCAAACAAAAACTGAAACATCCCTGTCATACCCGCTGCTTATGGTGTCTGCCAAAACCGTTGCCAGACGAGCCAGCCATGAGCCTATTAGAAGAAAACCAATCCACCGACCTTGAGCAGATCATCGGCCTGAGCCGTCGGGGCTTTATCAGTGCGGGCGCCTTGTGTGGTGCGGCGATGTTCCTCGGCGGCGGCCTGCTTGGTCGCAGCGCCCTGGCGGCCGGGGTCAGCGCCGCCAACAGCAACCTGCTGGGGTTCGACAGCATCAACGCAGCCACCACCGACACCATCAGCCTGCCGCCCGGCTACCGTTCCTCGGTGCTCATCAGCTGGGGTCAGCCGCTGCAGGCCAAAGGCCCGGCGTTTGACCCTTCCGGTAAAGGCACCGCCAGCGAGCAGGAAGTGCAATTTGGCGACAACAATGACGGCATGAGCCTGTTCGCCTTCCCCGATGACCCGAACCGGGCCCTCATGGCGATCAACAACGAATACACCAACTACCGCTACCTCTACCCTCACGGTGGCTCGCCCACTTCCCTTGAAGAAGTGCGCAAGGCCCTGGCCAGTGAAGGCGTGTCGGTGATCGAAATCCAGCGCAAGGGCGACAGCTGGCAGTTTGTTCAGGGCTCACCCTTTAACCGGCGCATCCACGGCAACACGCCGATCCGCCTCAGCGGTCCCGCGGCGGGCCACGAACTGCTGCGCACCCGGGCCGATGCCACCGGCAGCCGTGCCCTGGGCACGTTCCAGAACTGCGCCAACGGCAAAACCCCGTGGGGCACTTATCTGACGTGCGAAGAAAACTTCACTGATTGTTTCGGCAGCTCTGATGCCAAGCAAACCTTCGACACCGCGCAAAAGCGCTATGGTGCCGTGGCGGCCAGCAAGGATATCAACTGGCACCAACACGACCCGCGCTTCGACCTGGCACTCAACCCCAACGAACTCAACCGTCACGGCTGGGTAGTGGAAATCGACCCGTTCGACCCGCTTTCAACACCGGTCAAACGCACCGCCCTGGGCCGTTTCAAACACGAAAACGCCGCCCTGACCGAAACCGGCGACGGTCGTGCCGTGGTCTATATGGGCGACGATGAACGCGGCGAGTTCATCTACAAATTTATCAGCCGCGACAAGATCGACCACCAGAACCCCAAGGCCAATCGCGACCTGCTCGACCACGGCACGCTTTATGTGGCGCGCTTTGACAATGGCGACAGCAACCCTGATCGCCCCAAGGGCCAGGGCCAGTGGCTTGAACTGAGTCACGGCAAAAACGGCATTGATGCCGACCATGGTTTCGCCAGCCAGGCCGATACCCTGATCCATGCCCGCCTGGCAGGCAGCACAGTCGGCGCCACACGCATGGACCGCCCGGAATGGATAGTGGTCAGCCCCAAAGACGGCCAGGTTTATTGCACCCTGACCAACAACGTCAAACGTGGCGAGGATGGACAACCGGCTGGCGGACCCAACCCGCGTGAGAAAAACGTCTACGGACAAATCCTGCGCTGGAACGCCCATAAGGGTGATCACGGCTCGGACACCTTTGACTGGGACCTGTTCGTGGTGGCCGGCAACCCGGCAGTGCACGGCAAAACGGCCAAAGGTGGCTCGGCCAACATTACCCCGCAAAACATGTTCAACAGCCCCGACGGCCTGGGTTTCGACGACGCAGGGCGCTTGTGGATCCTCACCGACGGCGATGCCAGTAACAGCGGTGACTTTGCCGGCATGGGCAATAACCAGATGCTCTGCGCCGACCCGGCCAGCGGTGAAATCCGCCGCTTCATGGTCGGGCCGATTGGCTGTGAAGTCACCGGCATCAGCTTCTCGCCCGACCACAAAACCCTGTTCGTTGGTATTCAGCACCCCGGCGAAAACGGCGGATCCACCTTCCCCGAGCATCTGCCCAACGGCAAACCGCGTTCTTCGGTCATGGCCATCAGCCGTGAAGACGGCGGTATCGTCGGCGCCTGACCCTTTCGGTGTGGGAGCGGGCTCGCTCGCGATCGGGTTGGTGCGATTTAACTGACAGACCGCAGCGCCTGCATCGTGAGCAAGCCCGCTCCCACAGCGGATTAAGTCGCCTTCCGGGCCCCGGTCTGCGCTAACATGCATGGCCGGACGCGGCAGCCTGCTGCGCGCAGGAGTCAGCATGTCTCATCCGTTTGCAACACTTACCCCTGATCTGGTCCTCGACGCCGTCGAGAGCATCGGTTTCCTGAGCGATGCCCGCGTGTTGGCGCTCAACAGCTACGAAAACCGCGTGTATCAGGTCGGCATCGAAGACTCGCAGCCGCTGATCGCCAAGTTCTATCGCCCTCAGCGCTGGACCAACGAAGCGATCCTCGAAGAGCACCGCTTCACCTTCGAACTGGCCGACTGCGAAGTCCCGGTCGTGGCCCCGATGATTCACAACGGCCAAAGCCTGTTCGAGCACCAGGGCTTTCGCTTTACCTTGTTCCCACGCCGTGGTGGCCGTGCGCCAGAGCCGGGAAACCTCGACCAGCTGTATCGTCTCGGGCAACTGCTCGGCCGCCTGCATGCCGTAGGCGCAACCAAGCCGTTCGAACACCGCGAAGCACTGGGCGTGAAAAACTTCGGTCACGACTCGCTGACCACCCTGCTCGAAGGCAACTTCATACCGCGCAGCTTGCTCCCGGCCTACGAGTCCGTCGCCCGCGACCTGCTCAAGCGCGTTGAAGACGTCTACGCCGCCACCCCGCACACCAACATCCGCATGCATGGTGATTGCCACCCCGGCAACATGATGTGCCGCGACGAAGTGTTCCATATCGTCGACCTCGATGACTGCCGCATGGGCCCTGCGGTGCAGGATTTGTGGATGATGCTCGCCGGTGATCGCCAGGAATGCCTGGGCCAGCTGTCAGAGTTGATGGACGGTTACAGCGAATTCCATGACTTCAACCCGCGGGAGCTGGCATTGATCGAGCCGCTGCGCGCCTTGCGCCTGATGCACTACAGTGCCTGGCTGGCGCGACGCTGGGACGACCCGGCCTTCCCCCACAGCTTCCCGTGGTTTGGTACCGAACGCTACTGGGGCGACCAGATCCTGGCATTGCGTGAACAACTTTCAGCACTCAATGAGGAGCCGCTGAAACTGTTCTGACGCCATGTATGTGGCTCTTGCAGGAGCGGGCTTGCTCGCGATTGGGTCGATGCGGTTTAACTGTCAGACCGCAGCGCCCGCATCGCGAGCAAGCCCGCTCCCACAGAAAATCCGGGACCGCTGCTGGTGCAAAAACAACTGTCTGCCTTGCAAATCTCCTGCACGACACGCCTGCAAAACCTGCTTACAATCCTGACTTCTTCCGTGTCTGTTAGTTGCCTAAGCAAGGATTCTGCATGCAAGCCGCCAACCCGCGCCGCGGGTATATTTTAGGCCTCACGGCCTATGTCATCTGGGGCATCTTCCCGCTCTACTTCAAACTGCTGGCCAGCGTTCCGGCGGCCGAAATCATCGTCAACCGGGTGCTTTGGTCGGCCTTGTTCGGCTCGTTGCTGCTGCTGGTGTGGAAGCACCCCGGCTGGTGGCAGGAACTGCGCGACAACCCCAAACGCCTGGGCGTGCTGACCATCAGCGGCCTGCTGATTGCCGCCAACTGGCTGACCTATGTATGGGCCGTAAATAACGACCGCATGGTCGAAGCCAGCCTGGGCTATTACATCAACCCGCTGGTAAACGTACTGCTCGGCATGTTGCTGCTGGGCGAACGCCTGCGCCGCTTGCAGTGGATTGCCGTAGGCCTGGCAGCTGCGGGCGTGGCACAACAAGTGTGGCAAGTGGGCAGCCTGCCGTGGGTATCGCTGGTGCTGGCGCTGACGTTTGGCTTTTACGGGCTGATTCGCAAGCAAGCACCGGTCAAGGCGCTGCCGGGGCTGGTGGTAGAAACCTGGATCCTGGTCCCGGTTGCCATCGGCTGGCTGTTGCTGCATCCGGAAGCCAACAGCGCCCACGTTGACTTCTGGAGTACCTCAGAGGCCTGGCTGCTGGTATTTGCCGGCCCGGCCACGCTGATACCCCTGGTCAGTTTCAACGCCGCCGCACGACATCTGCCCTACACGACCCTGGGCTTTATGCAGTACATCGCGCCGACGCTGGTGCTGATCCTGGCGGTCTGGGTGTATGGCGAACACCTGTCCGAAAGCACCTTGATCGCCTTTGCGTTTATCTGGGCCGGGCTGGTGGTGTACAGCCTCGATGCCTGGTTCAGCCTGCGCCAGCGCAGCTGAACCGGCGCAGTTACTCTTCGGTGCTGAACTTGAGGTCTACCAGCAGTTCATCGGCCAGGGTTTCCAGACGCTTTTGCAGCACGTCCAGCGACAAGGTCAGGGGCACCGCCAAAATGGCCTCGGCATGAAACAGCGGCTCGTTGCTCATGGGCGCGGGCCGCACATCGGTCACCAGCCGCTCCAGGCTCACCCCCTGCTCCGTCAGCACCCGGGTGATATCGCGCACAATGCCGGGGCGGTCGTTGCCCACCAGCTCCATGGCGATGGGCTTCCAGGTGCAGGACTGCTCGATCCCGCTTTCGGCGATCAATACCCGAATCCCTTCCTTGCCCAACCGCTGCAGCGCATCGACCAGCTCATCGTGGGCTTCGGCAGGCACGCCGACACGCAGGATCCCGGCAAATTGCCCGGCCATACGCGACATGCGACTCTCCAGCCAGTTACCTCCATGCTCGGCGATGCACTGGGCAATACGCTCGACCTGCCCGGCCTTGTCCTGGGCAAAGACAGTGATAACAAGATGATTCATGGCGGGACTCTCTTATTAGGGGGTCGATTGAGTATAGGCAACACCCTTCCCTGTGGGAGCGGGCTTGCTCGCGATGGTCTCGCCACGGTTTGCCTGACAGACCGCGTCGCCCGAATCACGAGCAAGCCTGCTCCACAGATGCCTTCAAAATCACAAATTGTGTACTGTTTTTAGAATTATCTGGAACAACCTGCCTGTTTCTTGAGAACATCCCGTTCTTCTGAGTGACCGTTCGCGTAAAAATGGTCGCAGAACGACGTGATCAGTCTGATTTTCACATCTGCAATTGATCATGTAGTATACCTCGGCGACCACTACATAACTTGCAACATGGTCTGCCAAAGCGTCTGCAATCCCCGTACAAACCCGCTCTGGCGGTGTTTTGAGAAGCGCTCCAGGCTTTAAATAAAAATGAGTGAGGCAAGCAATGACTGAACACGTTCACGTCGGTGGCCTGCAGGTCGCCAAAGTCCTGTTCGACTTCGTCAACAACGAAGCTATCCCCGGTACCGGCCTCACCGCCGATCAGTTCTGGGCCGGTGCCGACAAGGTCATCAACGACCTGGCACCCAAGAACAAAGCACTGCTCGCCAAACGCGATGATTTGCAGGCGCGCATCGACGCCTGGCACCAGGCGCAGGCCGGCAAGGCCCATGACGCCGTGGCTTATAAGGCCTTCCTCCAGGATATCGGGTATCTGCAGCCAGAAGCTGCGGATTTCCAGGCAACGACGCAAAACGTCGATGACGAAATCGCCCGCATGGCCGGCCCGCAATTGGTGGTGCCGGTGATGAATGCGCGCTTTGCCCTCAACGCCTCTAACGCCCGTTGGGGCTCGCTGTACGACGCGCTTTACGGCACCGACGCCATCAGCGAAGCCGACGGCGCCGAAAAGGGCAAAGGCTACAACAAGGTTCGCGGCGACAAGGTCATCGCCTTCGCCCGCGCCTTTCTCGACGAAGCTGCACCTCTGGCCAGCGGCTCCCACGTTGATTCCAGCGGCTACGCCATTGTTGACGGCGCCTTGCAGGTCACCCTCAAGGGCGGCGCCAGCACCGGCCTGCGCGACACCGCGCAGTTGATCGGTTACCACGGCACGGCCGCAGCGCCGACGGCCGTGCTGCTCAAGCACAACGGCCTGCATTTCGAAATCCAGGTCGACGCGGCCAGCCCCGTCGGCCAGACCGATGCTGCAGGCGTCAAAGACGTGCTGATGGAAGCCGCCCTGACCACCATCATGGACTGCGAAGACTCGGTCGCTGCGGTCGATGCCGATGACAAGGTGGTGATCTACCGCAACTGGCTCGGCCTGATGAAGGGTGACCTCAGCGAGCAAGTATCCAAGGGCGGCCAGACCTTTACCCGCACCATGAACCCGGATCGCGAGTACACCGCGCCAAACGGCGGCACCGTCAGCCTCCATGGCCGCTCGCTGTTGTTCGTGCGCAACGTCGGCCACCTGATGACCATCGATGCGATCCTCGACAAAGACGGCAACGAAGTGCCCGAAGGCATCCTCGACGGCCTGCTCACCAGCCTTGCGGCTATCCACAGCCTCAATGGCCAGACCACGCGCAGCAACAGCCGCACCGGCTCGGTGTATATCGTCAAGCCGAAGATGCACGGGGCTGAAGAAGCCGCGTTCACCAACGAGCTGTTCGGCCGCATCGAAGACGTGCTCAAGCTGCCACGCAACACGCTCAAGGTCGGAATCATGGACGAAGAGCGCCGTACCACGATCAACCTCAAGGCCTGCATCAAGGCCGCCAGCGAGCGAGTGGTGTTTATCAACACCGGCTTCCTGGACCGTACCGGCGACGAGATTCACACCTCGATGGAAGCCGGCCCGGTCGTACGCAAGGCCGACATGAAAGCCCAGAAGTGGATTTCGGCCTACGAAAACAACAACGTCGATGTCGGCTTGAGCACTGGCCTGCAAGGTCGTGCACAAATCGGTAAAGGCATGTGGGCCATGCCCGATCTGATGGCCGCCATGCTGGAGCAGAAAATCGCTCACCCGCTGGCCGGTGCCAACACTGCCTGGGTGCCGTCACCGACCGCCGCCGCCCTGCACGCGCTGCATTACCACAAGGTTGACGTGTTCGCCCGTCAGGCCGAACTGGCCAAGCGCGCTCCGGCTTCGGTGGACGACATCCTGACCATCCCGCTGGCGGTGAACCCGCAGTGGACCCCGGAACAGATCCAGAACGAACTGGACAACAACTCCCAGGGCATCCTGGGCTACGTTGTGCGCTGGATCGACCAGGGCGTGGGGTGCTCCAAGGTGCCGGACATCAACGACATCGGCCTGATGGAAGACCGTGCCACGCTGCGTATCTCCAGCCAGCACATCGCCAACTGGCTGCGTCACGGCATCGTCAACGAAGAGCAGGTCATGGCAAGCCTCAAGCGCATGGCACCGGTGGTTGACCGCCAGAACGCCAACGACGCGCTGTACCGTCCGCTGGCGCCGGACTTCGACAGCAATATCGCCTTCCAGGCGGCGGTCGAACTGGTCATCGAAGGCACCAAACAGCCTAACGGCTACACCGAGCCGGTACTGCACCGTCGTCGGCGCGAGTTCAAGGCCAGAAACGGCCTGTAACCCGCAGCAATAAAAAAAGCCCCGATCATTCGGGGCTTTTTTTTGACACGGTGGGAGACCAACCTTACATCCCCAACTCCTCACGGATCAGCTTGAGCAACCTGTCGGTATCAATCGGCTTGAGCAAAAAGTCCACCACGCTCAAATGCATGGCATCGATGGCATCCCGTACATTCGCATCCCCCGACATGATGATAACCGGCAAGGCCGCCCGCTCGGATTCACGCACTTTGCGGATCAGATGCAAGCCATCGTGGGGCAGCATGCGCAAATCGGTGAGCATCAGGTTGATCGGCTGGCCCGATGCCAATAGCGCCAGCGCTTCTTCTTCATTGCTGGCCTGGAGGCACTCAATGGCATTGAGTTCAAGAAACTCCGCCAACAACTCCCGAGCCAAAACATCATCTTCGACAATCAACACACATGACGAGACCGAAGCAGGTGTCTGCATGACCTCTTGTAAGGCCTCTCTTTCGGCGTCAGTCAAAATGTCGTGTTCGGTCATAGGCTTCTCGGAAGCTGACTTGCAGGCGAAATATCCTAATAGCGTAGTCGGTTATCCATTACTTGGTGTAAATGTGCGCTCACATTCCGGTATTTCCAAGCCTGCCAGCACAAGAAATATCTGAAACCAATGTGCGATGTTTTTAAAACAGCAGCACAACGCTGCCCCATAGACTTACGTCCAATGGGCACCCGCGCGCAGACCACCGAGCATGAGGGATAGAAATACACCTTGGGGCGATGCCCTGTCCGGTCATAACAACAACGGCTCACAACCAACGACGCGGTATCAGTAATGAGTAAATCGGATGCGTTTCTCCAGGCAGGGAAAACCGCGGTGTTGCAGAACATTCACGGCACCATGCAATTCTTGCAGCGATTCCCGCCCTTCAACCAAATGGAAAACACTCACCTGGCGTACCTGGTCGAGCAGTGCCAACTGCGCTTCTATGCCCCGGGCGAAAGCATCATCCGACCCACCGACGGGCCGGTGGAGCACTTCTATATCGTCAAGCAGGGCCGAGTGGTGGGCGAGCGCACCCACGCCGGTCGCGAAGAAGCCCAGACCACCTTCGAGATCACCGCCGGCGAATGCTTCCCCCTGGCCGCGCTGCTGGGCGAGCGCGCCACCCGCACCGAACACCGGGCCGCCGAAGATACGTTCTGCCTGCAACTGAACAAAACCGCGTTTATCAAACTGTTTGGCCTGTCCGACGAATTTCGCGACTTTGCCTTGCGCGGCGTCAGCAGCCTGCTGGACAAGGTCAATCAGCAGGTGCAGCAAAAAGCCGCTGAAACCCTCGGCACCCAGTACTCGCTCAACACCCGCCTGGGTGAACTGGCCATGCGTCATCCCGTGACCTGCGCGCCTCAGGTTGCACTGCGTGAAGCCGTGCGTCTGATGCACGAACAGCAGGTGGGCAGCATTGTGGTGGTCGACGAGTTCAAGGCCCCGCTGGGGATTTTCACCCTGCGCGACCTGCGTCAGGTCGTTGCCAATGGCATTGAGGATTTCGACCAGGCCATCGACCTGCACATGACCCCCGGGCCGTTCTACCTGAGCCCCGATCACAGCGCTTTCGACGCTGCAATCGCCATGACCCAGCGGCATATTGCCCACGTGTGCCTGGTTAAAGATCAACGCCTGTGTGGGGTTGTTTCCGAGCGTGACCTGTTTTCGCTGCAACGGGTCGACCTGGTGCATCTGGCACGTACCATCCGCCATGCTCCACGGCTGGAAACCCTGATCAGCCTGCGCGGCGAAATCGGCCAGCTGGTTGAGCGCATGCTGGCCCACGGCGCATCTTCCACGCAAATCACCCATATCATCACCCAACTGAACGATCACACCGTCTGCCGGGTGATTGAACTGGTGCTGGCCGACAAGGGTGACCCCGGCGTGCCGTTTACCTGGCTGTGTTTTGGCAGCGAAGGACGGAGCGAACAAACCCTGCACACCGACCAGGACAACGGCATCCTGTTCGAGGCCAGGGACGCTGCCGAGGCCGCCGACATTCGCCAGCGCCTGCTGCCCATCGCCCAGCAGATCAACCAGCACCTGGCGGCCTGCGGCTTTACCCTGTGCAAGGGCAATATCATGGCCGGCAACCCCGACCTGTGCTTGTCCCGTACCGAATGGGCGCGGCGCTTTGCGGCGTTTATTCGTGAAGCCACCCCGGAAAACCTGCTGGCCTCCACCATCTACTTCGACCTGCGCGTGGTCTGGGGCGATGAACAGGGCTGCGCGCAACTACGTCGCGGCATCCTTGAGCAAGTGGCCGACAACCGCCTGTTCCAGCGCATGATGGCCGACAACGCCCTGCGTCACCGGCCGCCGGTGGGGCGCTTTCGCGAGTTTGTGCTGGAGCGCAAAGGCAGTGACAAGGCCACCCTCGACCTCAAGGTGCAGGGCCTTACGCCCTTTGTCGACGGGGCTCGCTTGCTGGCACTGGCCAACGGTGTAGAAGCCAACAATACCCTTGAGCGCTTGCGCCAACTGGTTGCTCTCGACGTGATCGAACCGCTGGACGGCGGTGCCTACGAAGAGGCTTACCACTTTATCCAGCAAACCCGCATGCAGCAGCACCAGTTGCAAACCCGGGAAAATCGCCCGTACTCCAATCGCGTCGACCCGGACAACCTCAACCAGCTGGATCGCCGTATCCTGCGTGAAGCCCTGCGCCAGGCCCAGCGCCTGCAAAGCAGCCTGGCCCTGCGGTATCAGCTATGAGCCTGTTGTCCTGGCTGTTACCCCGCAAAAAACCGCTGCTAAGCCTTGAGCAACAGCAACGCCTGCTGCAATTGCCGTCCGCCACCGCCTTGAGCAATGTGCCATTGCGCAGTCAGCGTTGGGTGGTGGTAGACCTGGAAACCAGCGGTCTTAATCTCAACCGCGATCAAGTGTTGTCGATTGGCGCAGTAGTGATTGAAGACGGCGCCATTGACTTGAGCCAGGCCTTTGAGCGCACCCTGCTGCGCCCCGACCACCCCCTGAGCCCCAGCATGCTGCTGCATGAACTGGGACCTGCCGCCATTGCCGCCGGCAGCGACCCGGTGGATGCGCTGCTGGATTTCATGGACTTTGTCGGCGATAGCCCGGTACTGGCCTTCCATGCACCATTTGACCAGCACATGCTCACCCGAGCCCTCAAGGACAGCCTGGGCTATCGGTTGCAGCATCCGTTTATGGATGTGGCCGCACTGGCACCGATGCTCTGCCCGCAGTTCAACCCGCGCCAGGCAGGGCTGGATCACTGGATCAACCACTTCAACCTGCAGGTTGAAGACCGTCACAACGCCAGTGCAGACGCGCTGGCCACGGCCGAGCTGGCACTGATCCTGTTCAGCCGTGCCAGCGTCCAGGGCATCGACAGCCCCCTGGCCTTGCAACAGCGGCTTAACCAGTGGCAGCGACGCAAGCAGATTCACGGCTTTTAATCTGTGGGAGGGGTCTTGCTCGCGATTCATGCGACGCGGCTCATCAGGCGAAACGCGGCGATCCCATCGCGTGCAAGCCCGCTCCCACAATAACGACCCTCCCCCGCTTATATGTCATCCGATGAGCGTCAATTGCGTAGGATCACTCCCTCTGCCACAATCGCGAATAATTATCGTTAGTTAAAACTTGCAGTCGGTGATGCTCTTGTCGTCAGTCCAAACCCCCCACAGTGAGCTGGTTGGAGCGCTTTATCGCGACCATCGCGGCTGGCTGCTGGCGTGGTTACGGCGCAACGTGGCCTGCCCGCAGCGGGCAGAGGACCTCAGCCAGGACACTTTTGTACGCCTGCTTGGCCGTACCGAACTGCAAGCCCCGCGCGAACCCCGGGCCTTTCTGGCGGCCATCGCCAAAGGCCTGCTGTTCGACTATTTTCGCCGCGCCGCCCTGGAGCAGGCCTGGCTCAACGAGTTGATGCTGATCCCCGAAGCCGAGCACCCCTCGCCCGAGGCCCAGCAGTTGATCCTCGAAGACCTGCGAGCCATCGACCGCATATTGGCCAAACTGTCGAGCAAGTCGCGTGCGGCCTTCCTGCACAGTCGGCTCGACGGCATGACCCATGCCGAAATCGCCGAACGCCTGGGCGTGTCGGTGCCCCGTGTACGTCAATACCTGGCCCAGGGCATCCGCCAGTGCTACATCGCCCTGTATGGTGAGCCGACATGAGCCAGGCCAACGGCAAACCGGTCTCGGCCCAGGTGCTGGACGCCGCCATCGCCTGGCAACTGTGCCTGGATTGCGGCAACGGCAGCGCCGTGGAACAGGCCGAGTTCGCCAAGTGGTACAGCGCCAGCGAAGAACACGCCCGGGCCTGGTTACAACTGGGCATGCTCGACCAGCGCTTCAGCAATACCGGCATCCCGGCACGCAACGCCCTGCTCAATGCGCGCAATGGCGTGCAGCAGCAGGCGCGCAAGATCGGCAGCGGCCTGGCGAGTATCGCCCTGGTGTGCGGGCTGGCCCTGTTTGCCGGCAAGAACTACTTGCCCATCGATTACTGGATGGCCGACCAGCGCACTGCCACCGGTGAACAGCGCCAGATGCGCCTGGCCGACGGCACGTTGCTCAACCTCAATACCCACAGTGCAGTTGATGTACGTTTTGACAACAGCACCCGGCGCATCATCCTGCAAGAAGGCGAGATCATGGTCGAAACCGGCCACGGCGACCCTCGCCCGTTTATCGTACAAACCCGCGATGGCAGCTTGCTGGCCCTTGGCACCCGGTTCATGGTCAAACGCGAAGCCGACGGCACGCGCCTGAGCGTGCTGCAATCGCGTGTCCAGGCCCATCCAGAAGATAGCGTCGAACAGACCATCTACAGCGAAGGGCAGCAAGTGCTGATGCACCGCGACCGTCTGGGCCAGATGTATGCAGTGAGCCCCGGGGCCGACGCCTGGACACGGGGCATGCTGGTACTGGACAACGTGCGCCTGGGCGACATGGTTGGCGAACTCAACCGCTATCACCGTGGCCACCTGGGTGTAGCCCCCGAAGTGGCCGACCTGCGCATCACTGGCAGCTTCCCGCTGAACAACGTCGAACTGGCGCTCAACGCCCTGTTGCCGACCTTGCCGGTGCAAATCGAACAGCGCACCCCGTGGTGGGTCACTGTCAGCGCCAGGCCTGCGGCGAACTGAATCTAAATTATTTTCAATAAGCCCTATCACTTTTCAAATCTCGTGCGGCAGATAGGCATTGAGAAACATTTCCATTCAGGAACCCGCCGAATGTCCCGCACCCTCGACACGTTTTTGCGCCCCAGCCTGTTGGCTGTTGCCATTGCCCTTGGCGCTCCGCTGGCCAGCACCACGCTGATTGCCGCCGAACAGGCATCCTCTGCGCGCAGCTACAACCTGCCCGCCGGCCCATTGGCGGCCACCCTGAACCAGATCGCCAGCCAGGCTGGCATCACCCTGGCCATCGACTCGTCCTTGCTGGCAGGCAAAACCTCGGCACCGGTCAACGGCACATTTGAAGCCACGACTGCGTTGCGTGAGGCGTTGCAGGGGAGCGGCTTGCAGCTGGTGCCCGGCTCGGCTGGCAGCTTTACTCTGATCGAGATTCCCCAGGGCGCATTGGCTCTAGGAGCAACGACCATCTCCGCCCAGGGCAGCTACGAAAGCGCCTGGGGTCCGGTGGACGGCTACCTCGCCCAGCGCACGGCGTCGGGTACCAAAACCGATACCTCTTTGGCTGAAGCCCCGCGCTCCATCTCCGTGGCCACCCGTAGCCAAATGCAGGACCGGGCGGTGCAGAACCTGGATGATGCAGTACGTTACATGCCCGGCGTTACGGCCAGCAGCTATGGCAGCGACAGCCGCTCGGAGTGGCTGAAGGTACGCGGCTTCGAACCCACCCAGTTTCTCGACGGCCTACCGCTGCCCAAGGGCTCCTACACCATGCCCAAGCTGGAAACCTGGGACCTGGAGCGCGTAGCCCTGCTGCGTGGCCCAGCGTCATCGGTCTACGGCCAGACACCTGCCGGGGGTTTGCTGGACATGGTCAGCCGTCGCCCGCAGGACACCCCCAGCCATGAAGTGCAGGTCCAGGTCGGCAGCTACCAGCGCAAGCAGATCAGCTTCGACAGCACTGGCCCGATCGATGATGAAGGCCGCTTTTTGTACCGTATCAGCGGCCTGGTACGCGACAGCAACACCGCCATCGATCACAACGAAGACAAGCGCTATAACCTCGCGCCCAGTCTGACCTGGAACATCGACCCGGACACCAAACTGACGTTCCTCAGCCAGTTCAATCGTGACGACACCGGTATCACAAGTCAGTTCTTGCCGATCCAGGGCACTAAGGTTGACTCACCGGCGGGCAGTGTGAAGTATCACGAGAACCTGGGTGATCCGAAGTGGGAGTTCTACGACAAGACCTACTACGCACTCGGCTACGCCTTCGAACACCGCTTTGACGATGTGTGGCAGTTCCGTCAGAACTTGCGCTACACCAAAAGCGACCTGTCATTTCAGGGCATCACTGCAGGCGGTTACTACGGCTCCGTTGCCGACGACGGTACCGTGCAGCGCGGCGCCAATATCGTGAACGAAGACATCAGCCAGTTCGCCGTGGATAACAACTTCCAGGCAGACTTCAATACGGGCGCCCTCAAGCACACTGTACTGATCGGCCTCGATCACCAACGCGTCAATACCAACTACAAGTGGCAATACGGCGCGGCCCCGGCCAGCAACATCATCAACCCGATCTACGGGCAGGATTTCAGCAACGTCAAATACACCGCTTACAACGACTACAACCAGAAAACCCGTGACACCGGCCTCTACCTGCAAGACCAGATGGCGCTGGATAACTGGCGTTTGACCTTGGGCGGACGCCAGGATTGGCTGCACACCGACACCACGTTCTACAACGAGAACAATGCGCGCGACAAACGTGACGACAGCGCCTTCACCGGCAATGCCGCGCTGAGCTATGTGTTCGATTCCGGCTTCACGCCTTATGTGTCCTATGCCGAATCGTTCCAGGCCGAGCCGGGTGGTTTTGGCGGCAAGGCGTTCAAGCCCGGTACTGGCAAGCAATACGAAGTGGGCCTCAAGTACCAGCCACCCGGCACCGAGATGCTGTTCACCGCTGCCGTGTATGACCTGACCCGTAAAAACATCGTGCTCAGCGACACCCTGGGTGTAAGCCGGCCACTGGGTGAAGCCAACGTGCGCGGCGTGGAGCTGGAGGCCGTGGGTAACGTCAACGAGAACCTTAAACTGACCGCTGCCTACACCTATGCCAACACCAAGATGACCAAGGTCTCCGACCCGCTGGACAAGAACCGTCCACTGCCCCTGACGCCTGAACATCAAGCCTCGATCTGGGCTGACTACACCTGGCAGAAAGGCGTTCTGGATGGCTTCGGCGTCGGCTTTGGTGCCCGCTACATTGGTGAGACCGACAACATCGCAATCGGCAGCATGGCTTATGTGCCCGACGCTTCTTATGGCCACACCGACGCTTATACCGTCTACGACGCCGCGGTGCATTACGACTTGGGCAAGGTCAGCAAAACGCTCAAGGGCGCCACGGTTTCTGTGAACGCCAACAACGTATTCGACAAGGAATACCTGTCGACCTGCGACGGTTTCTATTGCTACTACGGCGACCGGCGTAACGTCATGGCCAGCGTCAACTACAAGTGGTAACCCGCTAAGGGCTGCACCACCTTCCCCCTGTGGGAGCGGGCTTGCCCGCGATGCAGACAACTCGGTGCAACTGAAAAAACGAGTTGATGCCATCGCGAGCAAGCCCGCTCCCACAGAGGGTTTACGCATTCAGGATTTTCATGAAAAGCAAAACCATCCGCCGCTGGTCCTTTATCCACACCTGGACCAGCCTGATTTGCACTGCGTTCTTGCTGATGCTGGCACTGACCGGCCTGCCGTTGATTTTTCATCATGAAATCGACCATCTGCTAGGCGATGCTCCGCAGGTCAAAACCCTGCCCGCCGACACCCCGACCCTTGACCTGCAACAACTGGTGCGCGCCGCCGAAGCTCATCGCCCGGGCGAGGTCATGCAGTATTTTGGCTGGGAAGAGGACGAACCCAATGCAGTCCTGAGCATCATGGCGCCCACCGCCGGCACCGAACCCAATTCGTCCCACACCTTTATGCTCGATGCGCGCACCGGCGAAGCCATAGAGGTGCCGTCAGCCAATGGCGGACTCATGATGGTCATGCTGCGCCTGCATGTGGACATGTTCGCCGGGCTGCCCGGCAAGCTGCTACTCGCGTTTATGGGCCTGCTGTTTGTATTGGCCATCATCTCCGGCACAGTGCTGTACCTGCCTTTTATGCGCCGCCATGAATTCGCTACCGTGCGCACCGACAAATCCAAACGCCTGCGCTGGCTCGACCTGCACAACCTGATTGGCGCCGTGACCCTGACTTGGGCCCTGGTGGTAGGGGTGACCGGCGTTATCAGTGCCTGTGCTGACCTGATCATTGCCGCATGGCGCAATGACAGCCTCAGCGCCATGATCGAACCCTACCGCGATGCTCCGCCACTGACCCGTCTTGCCCCGGCCAGCCAGTTGCTGGAGATCGCAGCCAAAGCCGCGCCCGGCATGCGCCCGGACTTTATCGCCTTCCCCGGTACACGGTTCTCCAGCGAGCACCATTACGCGGTCTTTATGAAAGGCAGCACGCACCTGACTTCTCACCTGCTGACCCCGGTATTGATCGATGCCAGTACCCTGGAGGTCACCGCAGTGGCCGGGCGCCCGTGGTACATGGACGCTATGGGCATGTCGCAACCGCTACACTTCGGCGATTACGGCGGCATGCCAATGAAAATTCTCTGGGCGGCTCTCGACGTGCTGACCATTGTGGTGCTCGGCAGCGGACTCTACCTGTGGTGGGTGCGCCGCCGAGCGGCCAGGGAGAGCGCACGATGAGGCCCCGTCAGTCGAACTTCTGGAAAGTGTTTTCCATCCCGCTGGCGATTGGCCTGGTCAGCGTGATGGGCTTGTTCAGTGCGCTATTGGGTGACGAGGCGTGGGATGTGTTGAGCTGGATTTGCTTGGGTATTCCTGTGTGGATCAGTGTGCGCGGGTTGCTCAAACACTGAGCCAGACCGCTGCCCTCACCCTCTCCCTCAGGGAGAGGGCTTCAACTGACAGCCACAAAAAAGCCCGCATCGCTGCGGGCTTTTTTGTACGCGCCGGTCTTAGTTGACCTTGGCGTTCAGCTCACCTTTGAGGTAACGCTGGTACATGGCTTCGAGGGAGATCGGCTTGATCTTCGAAGCATTACCGGCAGTACCGAAGGCTTCGTAACGGGCAATACACACGTCACGCATGGCCGTTACAGTGGCACCGAAGAACTTGCGCGGGTCAAACTCGCTCGGGTTGGTTGCCATCAGGCGACGCATCGCGCCAGTCGATGCCAGACGCAGGTCGGTGTCGATGTTGACCTTGCGCACGCCGTGCTTGATGCCTTCAACGATTTCTTCTACCGGCACACCGTAGGTTTCTTTGATGTCGCCGCCGAACTCGTTGATGATCGCCAGCCACTCTTGTGGAACAGAGGACGAACCGTGCATCACCAGGTGAGTGTTCGGAATGCGCTTGTGGATCTCTTTGATACGGTCGATTGCCAGTACGTCGCCAGTCGGTGGCTTGGTGAACTTGTAAGCGCCGTGGGAAGTACCGATGGCAATTGCCAGGGCATCTACCTGGGTGCGCTTGACGAAGTCAGCCGCTTCTTCCGGGTCGGTCAGCATCTGGCTGTGATCCAGAACGCCTTCTGCACCGATGCCGTCTTCTTCGCCAGCCATACCGGTTTCCAGCGAACCCAGGCAACCCAGCTCGCCTTCAACCGAAACACCACAAGCGTGCGCCAGGGCAACGGTTTGTTGAGTCACGCGAACGTTGTAGTCGTAGTCGGTCGGGGTCTTGCCGTCTTCACCCAGCGAGCCGTCCATCATCACCGAGCTGAAGCCCAGCTGGATCGAGCGCTGGCATACGTCAGGGCTGGTGCCGTGGTCCTGGTGCATGCACACCGGGATATGCGGGAATTCTTCGATTGCAGCCAGGATCAGGTGACGCAGGAAAGGAGCACCCGCGTACTTGCGCGCACCGGCCGAGGCCTGAACGATCACCGGGGAGTCGGTCTTGTCAGCGGCTTCCATAATGGCGCGCATCTGCTCAAGGTTGTTTACGTTGAAGGCTGGAACGCCGTAGCCGAATTCGGCGGCGTGGTCCAACATCTGGCGCATGCTGATAAGTGCCATTGTGTGTGTCTCTCCCGGACAAGGGTCGTTAATCGTGCAAGCCTGCCGTAGCGGCGGCTGCTATTCAAGTTATTGCAGATCGGGGGTTTGCCCCGATATGGCCAATGCGATTTAGCTGAAACGTTACAGCCTCAGCTATAGCTTTGCAGCCCATTGGGTGGGCCGCATTTCAAATCATGGGCACCCGCGCTCTTGTGAAGGCTTGGGCGACTCGTATTTTTCCAGCGCCTCGGGCCCTGAGCGTTTATTGACCAGCGGCACGCTTTGCGCCTGCCAGTCAGCCTGGTAACAACCACTCTCTTCAGGGGTTGCAGCCTCGGGCACCGACTCGCTCGAGCCGGCGCAACCGGCCAAAAAGCCCGCGATCATCAACAGCGGTAACAACTTGACCATGTCCATGCTTCCTTTCAGGGCCTGAAACACCTTCAGGCTTTGGCGCGGCTTTCCAGGATTTCAACGGCAGGCAGTACCTTGCCTTCGACGAACTCCAGGAATGCACCACCGCCGGTGGAGATGTAGGAGATTTGATCAGCAATGCCGTATTTGTCGATCGCCGCCAGAGTGTCGCCGCCACCCGCAATCGAGAACGCTGCGCTGTCGGCAATGGCCCGGGCCAGAACCTTGGTGCCGTTGCCGAACTGGTCGAACTCGAACACGCCAACCGGACCGTTCCACAGGATAGTCTTCGAAGACTTGAGCAGCTCGGCGAAATGCGCAGCAGTTTGCGGGCCGATATCCAGAATCATGTCGTCAGCAGCCACGTCGGCAATCAGCTTGACGGTGGCAGCGGCACTTTCAGCGAACTCCTTGGCCACGACTACGTCGGTAGGCAGGGGCACGTTGACCTTGGCAGCGATGGCGCGGGCAGTTTCCAGCAGGTCGGGCTCGTACAGCGACTTGCCCACCGGGTGACCGGCAGCGGCCAGGAAAGTGTTGGCGATACCGCCACCCACGATCAGCAGATCGCAGATCTGGCTCAGGCTGTTGAGCACTTCAAGCTTGGTCGACACCTTGGAGCCGGCAACAATGGCCGCCATTGGCTTGGCCGGGGCGCCCAGGGCCTTGCCCAGTGCTTCCAGTTCAGCAGCCAGCAGAGGGCCTGCCGCAGCAACCTTGGCAAACTTGGCCACGCCGTGGGTCGAACCTTCGGCGCGGTGAGCGGTGCCGAAAGCGTCCATCACAAACACGTCGCACAGTGCTGCGTATTGCTTGGCCAGTTCGTCGGCGTTTTTCTTTTCGCCCTTGTTGAAGCGCACGTTCTCGAACAGCACGATGTCGCCGGCTTTGACGTCGACACCATTGAGGTAATCGCTGACCAGCGGCACTTCACGGCCCAGGGCCTTGCTCAGGTACTCGGCTACAGGCTTGAGGCTGTTTTCAGCCGAGAACTCGCCTTCAGTCGGACGTCCCAGGTGCGAGCAGACCATAACCGCCGCGCCTTTTTCCAACGCCAGCTTGATGGTCGGCAGCGAAGCGAGGATACGCGCATCGCTGGTGACTACACCGTCCTTGACTGGGACGTTGAGGTCTTCGCGGATCAGTACGCGTTTACCTTGCAGATCGAGGTCGGTCATCTTCAACACGGTCATGGGTCGCAATTCCTGAGTTTCTAATGTTAGAGAACGGATTTTGGGTGGGTAACGTGCAAGTAGTGCTCTGCCACATCGATCATTCGATTGGCAAAACCCCATTCGTTGTCGAACCAGGCCAGCAGGTTCACCAGCCGGGGGCCGGAAACGCGGGTTTGGCTGGCATCGACAATGGCCGAATGAGGGTCATGATTGAAATCACAGCTGGCGTGCGGCAGCTCGGTGTAGGCCAGCAAGCCTTTGAGCGGGCCGCTGGTGGCAGCCTCGCGCAGCAGGCGGTTCACTTCTGCGGCATCGGTATCCCGGGCCGTGGTCAGGGTGATGTCCAGGCACGACACGTTCAAGGTCGGCACCCGTACTGCTTTGGCCTGAATTCGGCCGGCAAGTTCCGGCAACAGGCGCTCAATGCCTTTGGCCAGGCCGGTCGATACCGGAATCACCGACTGAAAGGCCGAGCGAGTACGTCGCAGGTCTTCATGATGGTAGGCATCGATGACCGGCTGATCGTTCATCGCCGAGTGAATCGTGGTGATCGACACGTACTCCAGGCCCAGCGCCTGATCCAGCAGACGCAACAGCGGTACGCCGCAATTGGTGGTGCAGGAAGCGTTGGACACCAGGCGCTCTTCGCCCGTCAGGCTGTGCTGGTTGACGCCGTAGACAATGGTGGCGTCGACATCGGCGTCGCTGGCCATCGGTTGCGAAAAAAGTACGCCGGGAGCCCCGGCATCCAGAAAGCGCTGGCCGTCGGCACGGGTGTTGTAGACACCGGAGCATTCCAGCACCAGGTCAATGCCCAGCGCGGCCCAGTCGATCCCTTCGGGGGTAGCACTGCGGAACACTTTCACGCAGTCGCCATTGATATGCAGGCAGTCGCCTTCGATCCGTATCTCGCCGGGAAACCGGCCATGGGTGGAGTCGAAGCGCGTCAAATATTCGAGACTGGCCATATCGGCCAAATCATTGAGTGCAACAATTTCAAACCCGGCAGAAGCCCCTCGCTCGAACAACGCACGCAAGACACAACGACCAATCCGGCCGTAGCCGTTGAGTGCAACTTTGTAGGGACGCGGTTGAGGCATGGGGTTCTCGATTACCAAGGTGAATCCTTCACCACTACTATTTCGCGAGCAGGCTCGCTCCCACAGGGATCTACATAGCCCATGTGGGAGCGAGCCTGCTCGCGAATAAGGCAGCCACTTTGTTACTTAGTCTTCCAGCAGCTCGTCAGCCTGACCCAGGATGTTTTCCAGGGTGAAGCCGAACTCCTCGAACAAGGCAGGCGCAGGCGCCGACTCGCCGTAGGTGGTCATGCCGATCACGCGGCCTTCCAGGCCCACGTACTTGTACCAGTAGTCAGCGTGGGAGGCTTCAATGGCGATACGGGCGCTCACCTGCAGCGGCAGAACCGACTGCTTGTAGCCCGCATCTTGAGCTTCGTACACGCTGGTGCATGGCATCGACACCACACGAACCTTGCGGCCCTGTTCGGTCAGTTTTTCCCAGGCCTGAACAGCCAGGCCCACTTCGGAACCGGCCGAGATCAGGATCAGCTCAGGCTCGCCTGCGCAGTCCTTGAGCACGTAGCCACCACGGTTGATATCGGCAATCTGGCCGGCATCACGGGTCTGGTGGTTGAGGTTCTGACGCGAGAAGATCAACGCGGACGGGCCGTCGTTGCGCTCCAGGGCGTATTTCCAGGCAGCTGCGGATTCCACCGCATCGGCCGGGCGCCAGGTGTCCAGGTTCGGCGTGGTACGCAGGCTGGTCAGCTGTTCGATCGGCTGGTGAGTCGGGCCGTCTTCGCCCAGACCGATGGAGTCGTGGGTGAACACATAGATCACGCGCTGTTTCATCAGGGCCGACATGCGGATGGCGTTGCGGGCGTATTCCATGAACATCAGGAAGGTTGCACCGTAAGGCACCAGGCCGCCGTGCAGGGCAACGCCGTTCATGATGGCGCTCATGCCGAACTCACGTACACCGTAGTACACGTAGTTGCCGCTGGCGTCTTCAGCCGAAACACCTTTGCAACCTTTCCACAGGGTCAGGTTGGAGCCGGCCAGGTCAGCGGAGCCGCCCAGCAATTCAGGCAGCAACGGGCCGAAGGCATTCAGCGCGTTCTGGCTGGCTTTACGGCTGGCGATGGTTTCGCCTTTGGCCGCGACTTCAGCGATGTAGGCGTTGGCCTTGGCATCGAAGTCAGCTGGCAGCTTGCCGCTCAGGCGACGGGACAGCTCGGCGGCCAGCTCAGGGAACTCGGCAGCGTAGGCAGCGAAGCGCTTGTCCCACTCGGACTCAACCGCAGCACCGACTTCCTTGGCATCCCATTCGGCGTAGATATCAGCCGGGATTTCAAATGGACCGTGGTTCCAGTTCAGGGCCTTGCGGGTCAGGGCGATTTCATCGTTGCCCAGTGGAGCACCGTGGCAGTCTTCCTTGCCCTGCTTGTTCGGCGAACCGAAACCGATGGTGGTCTTGCAGCAGATCAGCGTTGGCTGGTCGCTTTTGCGTGCGGTTTCGATCGCGGTCTTGATTTCTTCCGGGTCGTGACCGTCAACGTTACGGATCACTTGCCAGTTGTAGGCTTCGAAACGCTTTGGCGTGTCGTCGGTAAACCAGCCTTCAACTTCGCCATCGATGGAGATGCCGTTGTCATCGTAGAAAGCGATCAGTTTGCTCAGGCCCAGGGTGCCGGCCAGCGAGCCCACTTCGTGGGAAATGCCTTCCATCATGCAGCCATCACCCAGGAACACGTAGGTGTGGTGATCGACAACGTTATGGCCAGGACGGTTGAACTGCGCGCCCATGACTTTTTCGGCCAGGGCAAAGCCCACAGCGTTGGCCAGGCCCTGACCCAACGGGCCAGTGGTGGTTTCAACGCCCGGCGTGTAGCCCAGCTCCGGGTGGCCCGGGGTGCGGCTGTGCAGCTGGCGGAAGTTTTTCAGGTCGTCGATCGACAGGTCATAGCCGGTCAGGTGCAACAACGAGTAGATCAGCATCGAACCGTGGCCGTTGGACAGCACGAAGCGGTCACGGTCAGCGAACGAAGGATTGCTCGGGTTGTGCTTCAGATAATCGCGCCACAGTACTTCGGCGATATCCGCCATACCCATAGGGGCACCTGGATGACCGCTGTTGGCTTTTTGCACGGCATCCATGCTGAGTGCACGAATGGCGTTGGCACGCTCACGACGGCTGGGCATCGCTGTTCTCCTGGGTATTGGAAGTTAAATCGAAACGGAAAAAAGGCGAGCATTTTCCCTCACCCACCCCCTCGGGGCAATGACAGATAGTCAGCTGAAACGTTTTTCCTTTGTTCAGGCAGGCAATCTGTTAAGGATCGGACATTTCATTTCGTTAATAAGCACATTCCACCCGACAAACGTGCCATTTATCGACCAATATCAAAAAGTTTTGATATTGAACTTGCGGGGGCTTGAGCGGGTAACTAGACTGCGGCCCCATGAACTTACGCGTGCCTTCAATCCGCCATGACGATTGCGACGAGCTCTCCGCCCTGTGCAAGGCTGGAGGCGACCCGCTGCGACTCAATGTGCTGCGCGCGTTGGCCAATGATTCGTTTGGTGTGCTGGAACTGACACAGATTTTCGCCACCGGGCAGTCCGGCATGAGCCACCACCTCAAGGTGCTGTCCCAGGCACGGCTGGTTGCAACCCGGCGCGAAGGCAACGCGATTTTTTATCGCCGCGCCCTGCCCCATACCGAACAACTGGGCGGCAAATTGCATGCAGCACTGCTGGAAGAGGTCGATAACCTGGCCTTGCCCGCCGATGTACAGGCGCGCATCAGCGCCGTACACGGCCAACGTGCAGCCGCCAGTCAGGACTTTTTCTCACGCATAGCCGAGAAATTTCGCGCTCAACAGGATTTGATCGCCGGCTTGCCGCAATACCGTGACAGTGTTTTAACCCTGCTCGACAAACTGAGCTTCGGCCCGGGGGCCACAGCCCTGGAAGTCGGCCCCGGCGATGGCAGCTTCTTGCCCGACCTGGCCCGTCGTTTCCATCAGGTCACGGCGCTGGACAACAGCCCGGTGATGCTGGAGCTGGCCCGCCAGTTGTGTGAACGCGAGTCACTGAACAACGTCAGCCTGATCCTGGCCGACGCGCTGCATGAAGCACCGATCCAGGTCGATTGCGTGGTCGTGAACATGGTCTTGCACCATTTCGCTGCACCGGCCGAAGCACTCAGGCAACTGGCGACCTTGCTGCAACCGGGCGGTAGCCTGCTGGTAACAGAGTTGTGCAGCCATAATCAGGCGTGGGCCCGCGAGGCCTGCGGTGATTTATGGCTGGGTTTTGAACAAGATGATCTGGCCCGTTGGGCCACCGCTGCGGGACTCGTTCCCGGGGAAAGCCTCTATGTAGGCTTACGTAATGGTTTCCAGCTTCAGGTCCGCCACTTTCAGCGGCCAGCTGGCGACACTCACCATCGGTAAATATTAGGAAACCGTCGAGATGAGCGAATACTCCCTTTTCACCTCCGAGTCCGTGTCTGAAGGGCATCCGGACAAAATCGCCGACCAGATTTCTGACGCGGTGCTGGACGCCATCATTGCTGAAGACAAGTTCGCCCGTGTGGCGTGCGAGACTCTGGTGAAAACCGGCGTAGCAATCATCGCCGGCGAAGTCACCACTTCGGCCTGGGTTGACCTGGAGCAGATCGTTCGTGACGTGATCACCGACATCGGTTACACCAGCTCCGACGTCGGCTTCGACGGTGCTACCTGCGGCGTGATGAACATCATCGGCAAGCAGTCTCCTGACATCAACCAGGGTGTAGACCGCGCCAAGCCTGAAGATCAGGGCGCCGGCGACCAGGGCCTGATGTTCGGCTACGCCAGCAACGAAACCGACGTGCTGATGCCTGCACCGATCACCTTCTCTCACCAGTTGGTACAGCGCCAGGCAGAAGCCCGCAAATCCGGCCTGCTGCCGTGGCTGCGCCCGGACGCCAAGTCCCAGGTCACTTGCCGTTACGAAGGCGGCAAGGTTGTGGCCATCGACGCCATCGTGCTGTCGACCCAGCACAACCCGGAAGTGTCGAACAAAGACCTGCGCGAAGGCGTGATGGAGCTGATCGTCAAGCACGTGCTGCCTGCTGATCTGTTGCACAAAGACACCCAGTTCCACATCAACCCTACTGGCCAGTTCATCATCGGTGGCCCGGTTGGCGACTGCGGCCTGACCGGTCGCAAGATCATCGTTGACACCTACGGCGGCATGGCCCGTCACGGCGGCGGCGCGTTCTCGGGTAAAGATCCATCCAAGGTTGACCGTTCGGCGGCCTACGCCGGTCGTTACGTGGCCAAGAACATCGTGGCTGCCGGCCTGGCTGAGCGTTGCGAGATCCAGGTTTCCTACGCAATCGGCGTCGCTCAACCGACTTCGATTTCGTTGAATACTTTCGGCACTGGCAAAATTTCCGACGACAAGATCATCAAGCTGGTGCGTGAGGTGTTCGACTTGCGTCCATACGCCATCACCAAGATGCTTGATCTGCTGCACCCGATGTACCAGGAAACTGCAGCATACGGTCACTTCGGCCGTATCCCGCAGACCAAAACGGTTGGCGACGATACCTTCACCACGTTCACGTGGGAGCGTACCGACCGCGCTGAAGAACTGCGTACTGCCGCTGGTTTGTAAGTAAGCCTGCTGCACCAAAAGCCCCGGACAGGCGACTGTTCGGGGCTTTTTGCTGCTGGCGGGCATCGCGCAACGGATTGCTTGCGTACGGATGCTGCTAACATCCACGGTTTCGAACCGCCGAACGACGCTTGTGCAGCGTTCTTTCGACCTTATTTAATTGTCATCTTTGGTCATGGAGCTATTTATGAAATTACTTTCACCGCTCGCCCTGTTTACTGTCTGCGGCCTGTTGGCTGCCCCGCTGATGGCCGCCGACACAGCGCCTGAACTGACCGGCTGTGCTGCCAAGAAGCAGGCCATCACCCTGCAACTTGAGCAAGCGCGTGCCCACGGCAACAGCAACCAGGTAGCAGGCCTGGAAAAAGCCCTGAGCGAAGTTGAAGCCCATTGCACCGACGCGGGCCTGCGCAAGGAACGCGAAAACAAGGTGCTGGAAGCCAAGCACGAAGTCAGCAAGCGCCAGGCAGATCTGGACAAGGCCATGAAGAAAGGCGATCCGGAAAAAATCGACAAGCGCAAAAACAAGCTGGCCGAATCGCGCAAGGAACTGCAGGAAGCGCTGGATCAGCTGGACAAGTAATTCGCCCTGTGGGAGCGGGCTTGCTCGCGATGGGATCGCTGCGGTCTGCCTGACAGATCGCGTCGCCTGCATCGCGAGCAAGCCCGCTCCCACAGCAGGTGGGTACCGGCTCAACTTTACTCAGTGATTCCTGAATGCCTTGTGGCACGCACTGCAGGTGTCTTCGACCTTCTGCACCGCAGGCATCAGGTTACTGGCCTTGTAGGGTTGCACCTGGCTGGCGATAACCAGCTCACCCGTAGCAGCCTCCAACTGCCGCGCCAACTCCTGAAAACGTGCCTGCTTTTGCCAGACGTCATCAGTAGCGCTGGTTTGATCGCTCTCCTTTACTTGAGGGAAATGCTTCCACGGCTCGTAAGCCAACGCATCCAACTTGATAGCGCCTGCGGTAAAGCGCGGACCATCGAACGGAATTCGACCCCGCAACATGCCGCCCAGATCTTCACTGGTCTTTAGCATTTGCTTGAAAATCGCTTTACGCTGGCCTAGCGGCGAATCGGGATCAACCCCGCCACACGCCGTCAGCGTCAGGCAGGCCAGCACTACAACAGTCAATCGTTTAAGAATCATGGTGGCTTCAGGTCACGGAAATCGGCCGCCAGTATCCTCGTGTCACCCGTAAAGACCAATACCCTTATTAAATATACGGGTTGCCTTGAAGGCCATCAGACCTCGGCAGCCGTTAAGGAACAGCGTCAATGAACATATTTTTCAAACCACTGGCCTGGGCGCTGCCCGTTGTCATGCTCCTGGCCGGGTGCAACGGCACCGACAAGGATGCGGACAAAAATGCCGCAAAACCTGAACCTCACACGACCTACAGCAAAGCCGACTGGAGTGCGCTGCCGGAAGTGACAGGCAATGACCTGCAAAGCGGCTTCGCTTCATGGCGCAGCGCCTGCACCCGTCTCAAGGCCGACGCCAACTGGGGTCCGGTATGCAGCGACGCTGCGGCCCTGCCTGCCAGCCCCAGCGTGGCTGAAATCAGCAATTTCCTGCAAACCCACCTCGACGTCTACAGCTTGCGTTCGGCCGAAGGCAGCAGCGACGGCCTGATCACCGGTTACTACGAACCCGTTTACCCGGGCAGCCTCAAGCCCACCCAGGCGGCCAATGTGCCGATCTACGGCGTACCGTCTGATCTGATCGTGGTCAATCTGGACAGCATTTACCCCGAGCTCAAAGGCAAACGTCTGCGCGGTCGCCTCGAAGGCCGTGTACTCAAGCCTTATGACACAGCCGAAACCATCAACAGCAACGGCCTGAATGCTCCGGTACTGGCGTGGCTGACCGATCCGATGGATCTGCAATTCCTGCAGATCCAGGGCTCTGGCCGGGTCCAGCTGGACAATGGCCGTCAACTGCGCATTGGCTATGCCGACCAGAACGGCCACCCGTACAAACCGATTGGCCGCTGGCTGGTCGAGCAAGGCGAATTGAAGAAAGAAGACGTGACCATGGGCACCATTCACGCCTGGGCCATGGCCAACCCGCAGCGTGTCCACGAGATGCTTGCCAGCAACCCGAGCTATGTATTTTTCACCCAGAACGCCGACAGCAACGAAGGCCCGCGCGGCTCGCTGAACGTGCCGCTGACGGCCGGTTACAGCGTGGCCGTGGACCGCAAGGTAATCCCGCTGGGCAGCCTGTTGTGGTTATCGACCACCCAGGCCGACGGCCAGCCCATCGTGCGCCCGGTTGCCGCCCAGGACACCGGCGGCGCCATTGCCGGCGAAGTGCGGGCCGACTTCTTTGTCGGTACGGGCCCCGAGGCAGGGCAAATTGCAGGTGACATGAAACAGAAGGGCAATATCTGGCTGCTGTGGCCTAAAGGGGCGGCGTTGCCGTTGTAATAGCACCTGCAAACAATAGAAACAGACTTTTGTGGGAGCGGGCTTGCCCGCGATGCAGACGATGCGGTTTGCCTGATGCACCGCGCTGATGCCATCGCGAGCAAGCCCGCTCCCACAGACAGTGTGGTGATTGCGTTACATCGACACAAAAAAGAAGCTGACCACCAGCCCCATGCCGATAAACCACACGATGGAACGCAGCATCGCCCAGTCAGCCAGGTAGCAGATGATGTAGAGCATGCGACTGGTAATAAACAGCACCGCCAGCACGTCAATGGTCACCGGCTGGGCGTTGCCGACGATATCGGCAATGATCACCGCCGCGGCAAAAGCCGGGGTCACTTCAAAGCTGTTGAGCTGGGCACTGTGGGCACGCTTGGCAAACCCTTGCAGGCCGTCAAGAAACGTACGCGGATCATGGTTTTGCCTGGGCCCGAACTTGCCGTCACTGAACTTGGCAAAGGCGGTACACACATAGGTCAAACAGAAGGCAATCAGCACACACCAGAAAGCAACCGTCATTGGAATTTCCTTTTTAGAGTTTCATCACGAGCATGCCGATCAGCACCAGCCCACAGGCTAAGAGCCTCGGTCCGCCGAAAGGTTCTTTGAGGTAACGCATACCGAACAGCACCACCAGAATCACACTGACTTCACGCAGCGCCGCCGCCTCGGCAATCGAGCCCAGTTGCATGGCCCACAGCACCAGCGCATAGCTGGCCAGCACGCAAACCCCCACCGCCACGCCCAATCGCCATTGTGTACGCCAGAACAGCGCAAACGCGGCACGCTTGCGGGTAACCGCCAGCAACGGAAACGGCCAGGCGCTGAGCAGCGTGACCCACACCAGGTAATCCAGCGGGTGCGACCAGCGGCGGATAGCCTGGCCATCCAGGAAGGTATAGCAACCAATGCACAGGCCGATCAGCGCCACGACCGGCAGCATCGACCAGGGCAGACGATCACCGCCACCGCCCTGCCACAACAGGCAGGCCATGCCGCACGGGATCAGCAAAATACCGATAATCTGCTGCCCGGTCAGCACTTCTCCGGCAAAGGTCAGGGTCAGCGCCAGCACCACCAGCGGCGAAAGCCCGCGCATCAGCGGGTACACCAGACCCAGATCCCCCACCCGATAGGCGCGGATCAGCAGCACCCGATACACCAGTTCGAAAAATACCGACGCCAGGATCCACGGCCAGATATCCGCCGGTGGCCATTGTGCAAACCCCACCAGCGCCGCCACCACCACCAGCGCCACCGTGTCCATGCAGGCGATCACCAGCAAACGCTCACCGCTGAACTTGATCAGGGTGTTCCAGATCGCGTGCAATACCGCCGCGACCAACACCAACACCGTTGCCAGCACCGCAGACTCCTTATTGTTATCAACCTGCGACTGCCGCAAGCGCCACCATGCAACCTCAGTGCAGCATTGTGGTCAATGACCTCGCACTTCGCGTCCGTTTGCCACACCCCCGGGATGTGCCCCTGACGCCCGTTTTTGCATCCAAACATGACCCGAACCCATCGGATTTCCATTCACTCTCGCCACCACAGGATCCCGGATGCTTGAGCTTGTTGCTGCGTTTATCTGCCTGACCTCACTACTGACTTATGTGAACTTCCGCTTTATCGGCCTGCCGCCGACGATTGGCGTGATGGTCACCGCCCTGATGTTTTCCCTGCTGTTGCAAGGCTTGAGCTTTCTCGGTTACCCCGGGCTGGAAGAGCGCGTGCAAGAGCTGATCGGCCAGATCGACTTCGGCGACCTGCTGATGAACTGGATGCTGTCGTTCCTGCTGTTCGCCGGCGCCCTGCATGTGAATTTCAACGACGTGCGCAGCTATCGCTGGCCCATTGGTTTGCTGGCCACGGTCGGCGTATTGATCGCCACTACGGTGATCGGCAGCCTGGCGTACTGGATTTTCGGCCTCTTCGGCTGGCATATCAGCTTCCTGTACTGCCTGCTGTTCGGTGCACTGATCTCCCCCACCGATCCGATTGCCGTGCTCGGCGTGCTGCGTACGGCCAATGCCTCCAAGCCACTGAAAACCACCATCGTCGGTGAGTCGCTGTTCAATGACGGCACCGCCGTTGTGGTGTTCACCGTGCTGTTGGGCATCGTGCAACTGGGCGAAACACCTAGCCTGAGCGCCACGGCCATGCTGTTCGCCCACGAAGCTATTGGCGGCGTGGTGTTCGGCGGCCTGATCGGTTACCTGGTGTACCGCATGATCAAGAGCATCGAGCAATACCAGATCGAAGTGATGCTGACCCTGGCCCTGGTGATTGGCGGCTCGGCCATGGCCAGTGAGCTGCATGTATCGGCGCCGATTGCGATGGTGGTCGCCGGTTTGATCATCGGCAACCTGGGCCGCAACAAGGCCATGAACGAGATGACCCGTCGCTACATGGACGGTTTTTGGGAGCTGCTGGATGACATGCTCAATGCGCTGCTGTTTGCGCTGATCGGCATGGAACTGTTGCTGCTGCCGTTCTCGTGGCTGCATTTGCTGGCTGCCAGTGGTTTGGCCGTGGCCATTTTGCTGTCGCGCCTGCTGACTGTGGCCCCGGCCATTGTCTTGCTGCGCCGCTGGCGCACCGTGCCGCGCGGCACTATCCGCATCCTCACCTGGGGCGGCTTGCGCGGTGGTGTTTCGGTGGCGCTGGCCCTGGCCTTGCCGCTGGGCCCGGAGCGCGACCTGATCCTGAGTATCACTTATATCGTAGTGCTGTCCTCGATCCTGTTCCAGGGCCTGACTATCGGCAAACTGGTCAAGCATGTGACCAAGGATGCGCCGGTAGAGGCTGAGCAGGCGCACTGACACTCACATTTCCTGTGGGAGCGGGCTTGCCCGCGATGGCATCTACTCGGTCTGTCAAAGAGACCGAGCCGCCTGTATAGCGAGCAAGCCCGCTCCCACAAAGATTGCTGCCGCTTGCATCCTCCCGGCGATTTCCTCCGCCTTGGCTACACTCACTTTCCGTGATGCCCTCGGGCATGAATCGCTAAGGAGAAAGGGATGAGTACTTCTGCAGCCTACGCACCGCCCAGGCGCCAACTGGGTGCCCATATCATGATCATCGCGGCTCTGGCTGCCCTGGCCATTACGGCAGGGCGGTTCTTTATGCCATTGTCCGGTGTGACGGGTTCCGGCGGGGCAATGACCACTATGTTTGCCGAACTGGTGCTGTTTGTCCTGGGCGTACTGCTGCTCAAGACCGGGGCAGGAGGCTTGCGCAACTTCGTCCTGTTTCTGGGCTGGGCCGGTGCGATAGGCACCATTTTTGCCGCCAGCCTGCTGCATGGTTGGTGGACAGTGATTGCCCTGCTGGTCTACGCCGTGGGTGTTGTCATTGAAACCTTTGGCCCCAAGCCAGCAAGGAGCGCGATATGAACGGGATCAAGAAGCACATTTTGACAGCACCGGCGCTGTGCCTGCTCGCCGGGGTATCCAACGCTTACGCCCAGGACACCTACACCGTACCGCCACCGTTGCTGGCACCGTCGAGCGTCTCTGCCGAAGACGCCAGAATCCCGATCCCCAGCGGCAAGGAATGGGACAGCTTCCACGGCCAGCTCAGCTCGCAGAAGTACTCGCCCCTCACCCAGATCAACAAGGACAACGTCGGTAAACTGACCAAAGTCTGGCAGTACTTCACCGGCGACATGTCCACCGGCACCGGCAAAATTCCGCCGTCGGTGTGGTCCGCCACGCCCATTTTCGCCAATGACACACTCTACGTCGGCACGCCGTTCTACCGGATCATCGCCCTTGAGCCCGAGACCGGCAAAGAGAAGTGGACCTACGACACCAAATCGCCCCTGGTGGCCGAAACCCAGCCCGCGCTTAAATCACGCGGCGTGGCCTACTGGCAGGAAAAAAACCCGCAAGCGGGCGTGGCCTGCCAGAAGGTCGTGTACCTGGGCAATATGACCGCACAGCTGTACGCGGTGGATGCCGATACCGGCAAACCCTGCGAAGGCTTCGGTAAAAATGGCGTGGTGGACGTCAACCAGTGGAACAAGGTCAACGCCAAGTGGCCACTTTCCCAGCTGCAACCCCCCACCGTTATTGGCGACAAGCTGATCGTGGGCTGGGCCGGCAAAGACTGGGAATACGAAGTTGAATCACCGGGCTCGCTGTTTGCCCTCAATGCTCGCACCGGTGAGCTGGAATGGGAATTCAAGCCGATCCCGGATGAAGAAGCTGGCAAAACCGGTACCGCCAACATCTGGACCGCGATGTCTTATGACCCGGCTCTGGGCTTGCTGTACATCCCCGTGTCCTCACCGTCACCCAACTACTGGGGCGGCAACCGGACCAAACCGATTCCTCTGGGAACCTCCACCACTGCGCTGGATATCAATACCGGCAAGGTCGTCTGGTCTCGTCAGTGGGTTCACCATGACTTGTGGGACTACGACATCAACTCGGCGCCAACGCTGATGGATATCACCGTCGACGGCAAGCCTGTCGCCGCGCTGGTGCAAGCGACCAAGATGGGTTTCCTGTTCACTGTTGACCGCCGTACCGGTGAAGACGTGTGGCCGATCGAAGAGCGCCCGGTGCCCAAAGGCGACGCCGACGGCGAAGTCTACTCACCGACCCAGCCGTTCCCGACCAAACCTGCGCCGCTGCTGGATCAGTCGAAAAAACCAGCCATCTGGAAAATCGCCGATATCGTCGGTTTCGGCCAGTGCAGCAAAATGTGGGACGGCCTGGAATACAACGGCATGTACTCACCGCCTTCGACCAAAGGCAACGGCGTCCTGGCTTACCCGGACAGTGCCGGTGGGGTGCAATGGGGCGGTGTCGCGTTTGACCCGGTGAGCCAGGTGGCCATTGTGAACACCTCGCACATCGTGCAGATGATCAAGCTGTGGGATCGCGCTTCCTACGACAAGCAGCCTAAAGACTCCGGCAACGAAAACGGCTTCTACCCACAGATCGGCGCGCCTTACGGCATGAGTTTGCTGAACGCGCAAAACTGGGCAGGCATGCCGTGCTGGGCACCGCCTTTCGGTGAAATCGTGGCAATCAACATGAACACCGGTGACGTGAAATGGCGTCGGCCGATGGGTGCCGTGCAGCAGTGGGGCTGGTACATGCCTGAAAGCATGGGCTCACCGACCATTGGCGGCCCGGCAGTAACGGCCGGTGGCGTGGTGTTTATCGGTGCCTCGATGGATGCCAAGGTGCGCGCCTACTCCCTGGATGACGGCAAGGAATTGTGGTCGGACATCGTTATGGCCCCTGCCGTGGCCAACCCCGCGATCTATGAATACAAGGGCCGTCAGTATGTGGCGTTTGTAGCGGGGGGCAACTCGATCTTGAAAGATCAGGTAGGTGATCAGGTGGTGGTGTACGCCTTGCCGAAGTAACCCCCCACCCTGTGGGAGCGGGCTTGCTCGCGATGGTAGCGCCGTGGTCACTCAGACAAATCGCGCGGCCATTATCGCGAGCAAGCCCGTTCCCACACTGTTAAATCGCGTTATCAACCCGCCAACCGCTGCAACTGTTCGCTGGCACGCTCTGCGAACAGTTGCAGCAACCCTTCCAGCGTATGTACCGGGGCCTCATCGGCCCGGGTCAGCGCATACAGCGTAATCGGTAGTGCGGGGCTCAGAGGCCGGATCACGGTACTCGCCCGCGACGCTCCCAGCGCCGTAAACGGATCGATCACCGCCAACCCGGCCCCCGCCTCCACCATCGCCCGCGCCAGTGAATAGGTTTGTACCGCAATGCTGATACGTGGCGGCGGCTCAACCGATTGCAGGTAGCTGTCCAGCCGTGCAAACAACGGATCGGCACTGCTCAGGCCGATCAAAGGCGCATCCGCCAGATCATCCAGCGCCAGTGGCACACCTTCACTTGCATCAGGCCAGAACCCCCGCGGAGCCAGTGCCACCAATACGCCGTGGGCCAACGCCTGGGCCTTGAGGCCCGGGTGATCGGGCAGTTTGAAGGTCAGGGCTACGTCCAGTTCGCGCATCAACAGGTTCTGGATCAATTCACGTGTATGAGCACTGACCAGCTCACAGTTGATGTCCGGATATCGGTGCTTCCATTCGCTGATCACGGGCGGCAGTAGCGCCAATGCCAAGGCTGGCGTACTGCCAATGCGCAAACGATGCCCCGGCGTACGCCGCAGGCTTTGCGCCAGACGCTGCACCCCTTGCAGGCTCTCGGTCACCTTGTCGACTTCGCGCTCCAGCAATAGCGCTTCCGGGGTGGGCTGCAATTTGCCGCGTACCCGCAGAAACAACGGGAACCCCAGCCGCTGCTCAGCGTGTTGCAGCACCTTGCTCACCGCAGGCTGCGACACATGCAGCAACTGCGCCGCCGCACTGACAGAACCGGTTTGGCGAATCGCCTGAAACACTTCGATATGACGCAAGCGCATGGCAGTAGTCCATAACCTTTGTTTATGGGATGACCATCTTTATTCATTGTTCGCCGCCTGTCACCTGCCCCTAATCTGAAGCCCGAACAACAAGGGTGAGGACTGACATGGCACAGCGAGTTTGCATCATCGGCGGGGGCGTAATTGGGCTGGCTACAGCGTATGCCCTGGTGCGCGACGGCTTTGAAGTGACGGTGATCGAGGCCCGCCCGACCTTGGGCAGCCAGACCAGCTTTGCCAATGGTGGCCAGCTCTCCTACCGCTATGTAGCACCGCTGGCCGATGCCGGCGTGCCGTGGCAAGCGATGGGCTGGATGTTGCGCGGCGACTCGCCCCTCAAGCTGCGCCCGCGCATGGACCCGGCCCAATGGCGCTGGCTGGCCTCGTTTGTGGCTGCCTGCCGTGGCTCGGTGAACCAGCGCAATGGCGCGCATTTGCTGCGCCTGGCATTGCTCAGCCAGGCCACGCTGCAGCAGTGGCGCGAAGAAGATCAGCTCGACGGCTTCGCCTGGCAGCGCAACGGCAAGCTGGTGGCGTTCCGTGAACGCGGCAACTTTGAAAAGGCCCGGAAAAAAGTTATCCACAGCTCATTTCAACAAGCACTGACTGCCGGCGAGTGCGCCAGCCTGGAACCCGGGCTGCAAGGCTCGTCGTTTATCGGCGGTATCTATACACCCAGCGAAGAGGTCGGGGATTGCCACGGGTTCTGTCAGCAACTGGCCGCCCGCTTGCAGGCCAGTGGCCGTTGCACCTTTATGCTGGGCAAGACCGTCACCCGGCTTCGCCACGCCAACGGGGCGGTACAGGCGGTGGAAATGGGCGAGGAGGTTCTGGCCGTGGACCAACTGGTGCTCGCCGCCGGGCACAACAGCCCGGCCCTGCGCCTGCCGGGGCTGCACCTGCCGTTGTACCCGCTCAAGGGTTACAGCCTTACGCTGGCCCTGACCGACCCGCAAAAGGCACCACAAGTGAGCATTACCGACTACGACCGCAAAATTGTTTACGCGCGTATCGGCGAGCAACTGCGCATCGCCGCGATGGTCGATATCGTCGGCTTCGACCCTGCCCCGGACCCCAAGCGCCTGGCGCAAATGCGTCAACTGGCCAGCAGCACTTTCCCGGATGCAGGCAACTATCAAACCGCCATCGAATGGGCTGGCATGCGCCCTGCAACCCCCAGCGGCGTACCCATCCTGGGTGCCAGCGGTTATCGCAACCTGTGGCTCAACCTGGGCCACGGCGCCCTGGGCTTCACCCTGGCCTGCGGCAGCGGGCGCTTGCTCAGCGAGCTGATTGCACAACGCAAAACCTCCATTGACATGCAAGGTCTGGCCGCCTGAGTGCGCCATCCCGTCCACAAGGAAAGCCCTATGACCATTCAACGCATCAACAGCAATGACCGCTTGAGCGCCGCCGCGACGTTTGAAGCCCTGGTGTTTCTGTCGGGACAGGTGCCTACGCAAAGCGAGGACATTACGGCGCAAACGCAAGAAGTGTTGAGCAAGATCGACGCCCTGTTGGCCGAAGCTGGCAGCGATAAAGACCACATCGTTAACGCCACCCTTTACCTGCAAAACATCCAGCGCGACTTTGCGGCCATGAATGCCGTGTGGTCAGCCTGGCTGTCGGCAGGCAAGGCGCCCACCCGCACCACCCTGCAGGCGGAGCTGGCACGGCCTGAGGTATTGGTGGAAATCAGCGTGATTGCAGTTCGTCATTAATCTGTGTGAGGGGAAAACAACAATGAACAAATTTGCCTTGATCAGTTGCACGCTGGGCCTGTTAATCAGCCATGCCGTACAAGCCAACGAAGCCCCGTTGCAGGGCACACTGAAAAAAATCGCCGACTCGGGAAGTATTACCCTGGGTTATCGCGATGCATCGGTGCCGTTCTCCTATGTCGGCGATAACAGCGGCAAGCCCATGGGCTATTCGGTGGAGCTGGCCAATAAAATCGTCGAGCGCATCCAGCAGCAAGTGGGCAGCAAACCGCTGAAGGTCAAATACAACCTGGTGACCTCGCAAACCCGCATCCCGCTGGTGCAGAACGGCACCGTAGACCTGGAATGCGGCTCAACCGGCGTGACCGCCGAACGGCAAAAACAGGTGGCATTTTCCTATGGGTTTATTTACGTCAAAGGCCAACTGCTGACCGCCAAGGACAGCGGCATCAAGGGCTTTGATGATTTGCGCGACAAAAACGTGGTGACAACGGCAGGCACCACCAACGAACGCTTTATCAAAAGCTACAGCGCCGACCACAAAATGGGCATGAACGTGATCAGTGCCAAAGATCATGGTGAAGCCTTCAAGATGCTCGAAACCGGCCGCGCCGTTGCGTTTTATATGGACGATGCGCTGCTCTACGGCGAACGTGCCAAAGCTCGTGATCCGCACAAATGGGTGGTTGTAGGGGATGAGCAATCCCGTGAAATCTACAGCTGCATGGTGCGCAAGGACGACCCGCAGTTCCTGGCGGTGGTGAACAAGACCCTGGCCGACCTGTATCAGTCCGGGGAAATCACCAGCATTTACCAGCGCTGGTTCGAACAACCAATCCCGCCCAACGGCCTGAACCTGGAGTTCCCGATGACCGCCGAGCTAAAACAGATCATCGCCAAGCCGGTGAGTGATCCGGTGGAGTAAGGGCGTCAAAAAAAGTCTTCCGTTACACCCTCACCTTCACGCCAGCTGCCCCAAGACGCGCCTGCTGCACTCAGGCGCGTGCTGCTTCAGTGCGTTGCCAGCGTATCCAGCGACTTGTCGACATAACCCTTGGCCAGCTCCACCAAGTGCATGATCGACAACACCAAAACAAACGGGTGGCAGCCGTACGCAGGTTAGTAGACCGGTGAGCTCGGAAACCGGCGCGCCCGAGGGCGCCCTGCGCACGGCCACCATAAAGCGGGGCCGAAAAAAAGCGCCTCACTAAGGTGGCGCCTTGCGCCTTGCTCATCTACCAGGCTACTAAACCCGACCGCTGATTTGCAGCGATGGGCCGAGACTATTCCCCGATTTGAACAGGCGCAAGCGAGCGGAATCTTCTCGGATGATTCACGAGAATGAAAGCGAAACGTCGTACGAAACGACTGAAATTGAAGGCCACACCTTTGTGGGAGCGGGCTTGCTCGCGATGCAGGCGCCGCGGTAGGTCTAGATAATCGCGTCGACCCCATCGCGAGCAAGCCCGCTCTCACAAAAGCAAAAAAGCAGGACCTGACTTAGAAATCACCCCACAACTGCTGCGCCACGGCCAGGGCTACAACCGGCGCAGTTTCGGTACGCAGCACCCGTGGGCCAAGGCGTGCAGGCTGGTAGCCGGCGGCCTGGGCCAGGTCGATTTCGTTATCGGTCAGGCCGCCTTCGGGGCCGATCAAAAACGCCAGGCGCGAAGGTTTCGCGTGGCTGGCCAAGGGTTCTGACACCGGGTGCAGCACCAGCTTGAGGTCGGCTTCAGTGGTTTTGATCCAGTCGCTGAGCAACACCGGCGGATGGATAACGGGCACCCGCGAACGGCCGCATTGCTCACAGGCGCTGATCGCCACCTGCCGCCAGTGGGCCAGACGTTTGTCGGCGCGTTCGTCCTTGAGCCGCACTTCGCAGCGCTCGCTCATGATCGGGGTGATTTCAGTCACGCCCAGCTCGGTGGCCTTTTGAATAGCCCAGTCCATACGCTCGCCACGGGACAGGCCCTGACCGAGGTGAATGGCCAATGGCGATTCAACTTGCCCTGCGAAGGTTTCGTCCAGCAGCACGCGTACGCGCTTTTTGCCGACTTCCAGCAAGCGTCCCAGAAACTCCTGGCCCGAGCCGTCGAACACTTGCAAGGCATCGCCCTCGGCCATACGCAGCACGCGGCCAATGTAATGCGCCTGAGCCTCAGGCAATTCATGCTCACCAAGGCTCAAAGGAGCGTCGATAAAAAAGCGGGACAATCTCATTTAAATTCTCTGAAAATTCGGGTGCTAATGTGGGAGCAGGCCCGCTCCCACAGGAGATACAGTACGGCCCGGTTTAACCCGGGTCACGGAAGTCCGGGTGAAAATTCGATGGCACGGCCACGCTGATGTCGCTGCGGGTCGCGATATCGATCCCTTCACTGGCCACTTCAGCCAAAAAGTCGATCTGCTCGGGGGTGATCACGTAAGGCGGCAAGAAATACACCACGCTACCCAGTGGGCGCAACAACGCACCCCGCTCCAGGGCGTGCTGGAAGACTTTAAGCCCCCGACGCTCCTGCCACGGGTAAGCGGTTTTGCTGGCCTTGTCCTGAACCATTTCAATGGCCAGCACCATACCGGTCTGACGCACTTCCGAGACATGAGGGTGATCAACCAGATGGGCAGTCGCCAGGGCCATACGTTGAGCCAGGGCCTTGTTATTCTCGATGACGTTATCTTCTTCGAAGATATCCAGCGTCGCCAACGCTGCGGCACAGGCCAGCGGATTACCCGTATAGCTGTGGGAATGCAGGAAGGCGCGCAGGGTCGGGTAATCGTCGTAGAACGCGCTGTACACCTCATCCGTGGTCATGCAGGCCGCCAACGGCAAATAGCCACCGGTCAACGCTTTGGACAGACACAGGAAGTCCGGCGTGATACCCGCCTGTTCGCAGGCGAACATGGTACCGGTGCGGCCAAAGCCCACGGCAATTTCATCAAGGATCAAGTGCACGCCGTAACGGTCACAGGCCTCGCGCAGCAGTGTGAGGTACACCGGGTGGTACATGCGCATGCCACCCGCGCCCTGAATCAGCGGCTCAACGATAACCGCAGCCACGGTTTGATGATTTTCGGCGAGAGTCTGCTCCATCGCCAAAAACATCGTGCGCGAATGCGCTTCCCAGCTCACGCCTTCAGGGCGCAGGTAGCAGTCGGGGCTCGGCACCTTGATGGTGTCGAGCAGCAACGCCTTGTAGGTTTCAGTGAACAACGGCACATCGCCCACGGCCATCGCGGCCATGGTTTCACCGTGATAGCTGTTGGTCAGGGTAACGAAGCGTTTTTTGTCTGGCTGTTCACGGTTGAGCCAGTAGTGAAAGCTCATCTTCAGCGCAACTTCGATGCACGACGAGCCGTTATCGGCATAGAAGCAACGGGTCAGGCCTTCAGGTGTCATCTTGACCAGCCGCTCGGACAGTTCGATCACCGGCTGATGGCTGAAGCCTGCAAGGATCACGTGCTCCAACTGATCGACCTGATCCTTGATGCGCTGGTTGATTCGCGGGTTGCAGTGGCCAAACACATTGACCCACCAGGAACTCACGGCATCGAGGTAGCGCTTGCCTTCAAAGTCTTCCAGCCACACGCCTTCGCCGCGCTTGATAGGGATCAAGGGCAGTTGTTCATGGTCTTTCATTTGGGTGCAGGGATGCCACAACACGGCAAGGTCGCGTTGCATCCACTGGTTATTCAGGCCCATTTTCACTCTCCTGGCGCTGGCTCCCGGCGTGTGCGGGCAAACAAGAGTGCAAGCCTATGCAATGCGCAGGCGTGTAACAACCTATTACGTTTACTCCGTATTCAAAGACGGCCTTGGACACCCACAGGCAACACAAATATTGTTAACGTTTGCTTAACGTTTGACTCTCAGGCTTCAGATCGTATTTATCGATAGCTTGCAGCAATAAAATGCGCTTTCAATCGATAGGTAAACCATTAGTCTTAGACCCAAGTTCCTACAGGATGTTGGTCATGCAGCTACGTAACTCTTCTTCTCGCTATGGTGCCGTCAGCATCTTCATGCACTGGTCTGTTGCGTTGGCGGTGTTCGGGTTGTTCGCACTGGGGTTGTGGATGGTCGGTCTGGACTATTACAGCCCTTGGCGCAAAGAGGCGCCTGACCTGCATAAAAGCATTGGTCTGACGCTATTCGCTGTAATGCTGCTACGCGTTGTATGGATCTGGTTCAGCCCGGCACCACCGGCACTGGCCAGTTACAGCCGTGCAACACGAATCGGTGCCAAACTCGGGCATGGTTTTTTGTATCTGGGTTTGTTTGCCGTGATGATCGCCGGCTACCTGATTTCCACCTCTGAAGGCGTGGGCATTCCGGTTTTCGGCCTGTTTGAAGTCCCTGCACTGATTTCCAACCTGCCTGACCAGGCTGATGTAGCGGGTGTCGTGCATCTTTACCTGGCATGGGCCGTGGTCATTTTTGCAGGGCTTCATGGTCTGGTTGCTTTGAAACACCACTTTATCGATCGTGATGCGACCCTGAACCGTATGCTGGGGCGCAAAGCCTGATGCTCAACCTCAACTCAAAAGGAATAGAACGCATGTTGAAAAAGACCCTCGCTGCGCTGGCTCTCGGAACCGCAATGCTGACCGCAGGTCAGGCCATGGCGGCTGACTACACCATCGACAAAGAAGGCCAGCACGCCTTTATCGACTGGAAAGTCAGCCACCTGGGCTTCAGCTTCATTCACGGTACTTTCAAGGACTGGAGCGGTACGTTCTCGTGGGACGCAGCCAAACCTGCCGACAGCAAGATTGACGTGACCCTGAAAACCGCCAGCCTGTTTTCCAACCACGCCGAACGTGACAAGCATATCGCCAGCAAAGATTTCCTGGACGTGAGCAAGTACCCGGAAGCGACCTTCAAGTCGACCAAGGTTGTGCCGACTGGCGACAACACAGCTGACGTAACAGGTGACCTGACCCTGCACGGTGTGACCAAGCCTGTAACCTTCAAGGCAACGTTCAACGGCGAAGGCAAGGATCCGTGGGGCGGCGAACGTGCTGGCTTCAACGCGACCACCACCATCAACCTGCAGGATTTCGGCATCAAGTCCCCAAGCAAGGACCAGACCCTGAGCCTGGATATCTCGCTGGAAGGCGTAAAGGCCAAGTAATAGCGCTTTTAAACGGCTAAAAAAAACGCCCCGGCTTGTGAGAGCCGGGGCGTTTTTTTGTGTGCTGTCGTAGGAGCGGGCTTGCTCGCGATTGGATTGCCTCGGTGCAGCCGTTAACCCGAAGTACCTGAATCGCGAGCAAGCCCGCTCCCACAATTTTTAGCGGTTACGCGTCAGCAGCGCTGGCTTCTCGCCACGCGGGCGGTTCGGCAATTGATCGAGCTGCTCAGGCGTCGGGAAGCGATCGCTTTTCGACTCTTTGTGCATGATCTTCGGCTGGTTCTCGCGTGGGCCTTTAACCGCTGGCTCTTGACGGGCATCGTCACGGGCCGGGCGGTTTTCGCGACGGGCCTGGCCGTCACGCGGAGCGCCACTGCGTGGACCGCTGCGCTTGGCAGGCGGAGTGCCAGTGCTGGCACCGCTACCGGTACGCGGACCGTTCTGACGGCCACCGGTACGACCCGCTGGCGCAGCGCCAGTGCCTGCGCCCTGGGCCGGAGCCCCCGGACGACGGCCACGGCTCTGGTTGTTCTTGTTCTGGTACGGGCTGACGTAATCAGCGCGGTTACCAAAGTTATCCACATCGTCATCACGGAACTCGTCCGGCGCACGATTGGCGTCGGCACGCGGAGCAGGCTGACGCTGTTCACGGGCAGGCTGAGCTTCGCGCGGCTTTTGCTCACGAGCTGGACGCTCGCTGCGAGCAGCTGCCGGCTTTTCTTTGCTCTTTTCCTTGCCCTTGTCTTTACGACCGCCGCCACCGCCCGGGTTACCCGGACCGTCGCCACGCGGGCCGCGCGGCGGGTTGCGCGGGTTACGCACATCCGGACGCTCGCGTACTTCAGGCTTTTCAGCTTCAACCGTGCTCGAGTCAAAACCCATCAGGTCGCCATCGGCGATTTTCTGTTTGGTCATGCGCTCGATGCTTTTCAGCAGTTTTTCTTCGTCCGGCGCTACCAGCGAGATCGCCTCGCCCGAACGACCGGCACGGCCAGTACGGCCGATACGGTGAACGTAATCTTCGTCGACGTTTGGCAGCTCGAAGTTGACCACATGCGGCAGCTGGTCGATGTCCAGGCCACGAGCGGCAATGTCGGTCGCTACCAGAATGCGTACGGTACCGGCCTTGAAGTCGGCCAGGGCTTTGGTGCGCGCGTTCTGGCTCTTGTTACCGTGGATGGCCACAGCGCTGAGGCCGTGCTTGTCCAGGTACTCGGCCAGGCGGTTTGCACCGTGCTTGGTACGAGTGAAGACCAGAACCTGTTCCCAGGCGCCAGCGGTGATCAGGTGCGCCAGCAAGGCACGCTTGTGCGTGGCAGGCAGACGGAACACGCGTTGCTCGATACGCTCGACCGTGGTGTTCGGTGGCGTTACTTCGATGCGTTCCGGGTTGCGCAGCAGCTTGCCAGCCAGATCGGTGATGTCCTTGGAGAACGTCGCCGAAAACAGCAGGTTTTGACGCTTGGCCGGCAGACGAGCGAGGACTTTTTTCACGTCATGGACAAAGCCCATGTCGAGCATACGGTCGGCTTCGTCGAGTACCAGGATTTCAACGTGGGACAGGTCAACACTGCCTTGACCGGCCAGGTCGAGCAAACGACCGGGGCAGGCAACCAGTACGTCAACACCACGGGCCAGGGCCTGAACCTGCGGGTTGGTGCCCACACCGCCAAAAACACAGGCGCTCACGAACTTCAGGTCGCGGGCATAGAGCTTGAAGCTCTCATGTACCTGGGCGGCGAGTTCGCGGGTAGGCGTCAGGACCAGCACGCGTGGTTGGCGTGGGCCGTGGCGCTGGGATTTGTCCGGGTGGCCATTGGGAAACAGCTTTTCCAGAATCGGAAGAGCGAAGCCACCGGTTTTACCAGTACCTGTCTGTGCCGCAACCATCAGGTCGCGACCTTGCAACACGGCGGGAATGGCCCGCTGTTGCACCGGAGTAGGCTCGGTATAGCCCGCAGCTTCAATGGCGCGGACTAAAGCCTCGGAGAGACCGAGGGAAGCAAAGGACATGAGAAATCCTGTTCTAGTTAGGGCTTGGCCCAAAGGGATAGTCTTGCCTGGCGTGAATGGCGTTTAAGATGACGCAATCCCGTCCGGTCCTGCTCCAGTCCTGAAGGCCCATTCATGCCGCTCGCGCTGGCTGAGAGCTGCGCCGTAACGGGAGGTTGAATGCCTTGTACAAGGACGAGCGGCCGGGCGTAAGCCTGGCGGAAAAACCGGAGTATAACAGAGCAATCACGACGCGCCGATTTCATGCTGCCCAACGGCTTTAAACCCATGTGGGAGCGGGCTTGCTCGCGATGCATACGACGCGCATCCCTTGACGGACCGCAGCGATGCCATCGCGGGCAAGCCCGCTCCCACAAAGGCAGATCAGCGCGGCAGCTTGAGGTTGTTCCAGATCGCCAGGCTCGGATCAGCCTGGTTCAGGGTGTAGAAGTGCAACCCCGGGGCGCCGCCGTCGAGCAGGCGTTCGCACATTTCGCTGATGACCTGCTCACCAAATGCCTGGATGCTCTGCGTGTCGTCGCCGTAGGCTTCAAGTTGCTTGCGGATCCAGCGCGGGATTTCAGCGCCACAGGCGTCAGAGAACCGCGCCAGCTTGCTGTAATTGGTGATCGGCATGATGCCCGGCACCACAGGAATCATCACTCCCGCTGCTTGTACGCGCTCGACAAAACGGAAGTAACTGTCGGCGTTGAAGAAGTACTGGGTGATGGCACTGTCAGCGCCAGCATGGGCCTTGCGCACGAAGTTGTTGATATCGTCTTCGAAGTTGCGCGCTTGCGGGTGCATTTCCGGGTAAGCCGCCACTTCGATATGGAAGTGGTCACCGGTTTCTTCACGAATGAAGCTCACCAGGTCATTGGCATAGCGCAGTTCGCCGCTGGCCATGCCCATGCCCGAAGGCAGGTCGCCACGCAGCGCAACGATGCGCTTGATGCCCGCGGCCTTGTACTGGGCCAGCAGGCCGCGCAAATCGGCCTTGCTGTCACCCACGCAGGACAGGTGCGGAGCAGCAGGTACTTTTACTTCGCTCTCCAGTTGCAGCACGGTATTGATCGTGCGGTCACGGGTCGAGCCACCGGCACCGTAGGTGCAGGAGAAGAAATCCGGGTTGTAGGTCGCCAGCTGGCGAGCCGTGTTCATCAGTTTTTCATGTCCAGCATCGGTCTTGGTCGGGAAGAACTCGAAGCTGTAACGACGGTCTTGAGACATGGGAATACCCTGGCGTGCGCGAGGGGGGCATGGACAACCCCTGACGCTGAACTTTCACACAAAAAAAAGGCGGTCAGTGCAAGCCTGACCGCCTTTCTTTAATCAGTAACGGTAGGTTTCTGGCTTGAACGGGCCTTCGACGGTGACGCCGATGTAGTCAGCCTGTTGCTTGGTCAGTTGCGTTACAACGCCACCGAAACCACGAACCATTTCCAGGGCCACTTCTTCGTCCAGCTTCTTCGGCAGCACTTCTACGGTCAGACGCTCGGCTTGAAGCTCGGCTGGCAGGTCAGCGTACTTCTGGGCGAACAGGAAGATCTGCGCCAGCACCTGGTTGGCGAACGAACCGTCCATGATGCGGCTTGGGTGACCTGTGGCGTTGCCCAGGTTAACCAGACGGCCTTCAGCCAGCAGGATCAGGTAGTCATCGTTCTGTGGGTCGAATTCGCCCAGGCCAGTACGGTGAACCTTGTGAACCTGTGGCTTCACTTCTTCCCATGCCCAGTTTTTGCGCATGAAAGCGGTGTCGATTTCGTTGTCGAAGTGACCGATGTTGCACACCACAGCGCGTTTTTTCAGCGCGGCCAGCATGTTCTTGTCGCACACGTTGACGTTACCGGTGGTGGTCACGATCAGGTCGATCTTGCCCAGCAGCGCAGCGTCGATGCTGGCAGCGGTGCCATCGTTCTGGCCGTTGATGAACGGCGAAACCACTTCAAAACCGTCCATGCAGGCTTGCATGGCGCAGATCGGGTCAACTTCGGACACTTTAACGATCATGCCTTCCTGACGCAGGGACTGGGACGAACCCTTGCCCACGTCACCGTAGCCGATAACCAGTGCCTGCTTGCCGGACAGCAGGTGGTCAGTACCACGCTTGATGGCATCGTTCAGGCTGTGACGGCAGCCGTACTTGTTGTCGTTTTTGCTTTTGGTGACCGAGTCGTTCACGTTGATCGCAGGGATCATCAGCTCGCCTTTGGCCAGCATGTCCAGCAGACGATGAACACCGGTGGTGGTTTCTTCAGTCACGCCGTGGATCTTTTTCAGCATGGCCGGGTATTTCTTGTGCAGCAGCTCGGTCAGGTCGCCGCCGTCGTCGAGGATCATGTTGGCATCCCATGGCTCGCCATCTTTAAGGATGGTTTGCTCCAGGCACCACTCGTACTCTTCTTCGGTTTCGCCTTTCCAGGCGAAAACCGGGATACCTGCAGCTGCGATAGCGGCAGCAGCCTGATCCTGAGTCGAGAAGATGTTGCACGACGACCAACGCACTTCGGCACCCAGGGCAACCAGGGTTTCGATCAGTACGGCAGTCTGGATAGTCATGTGGATGCAACCCAGAATCTTCGCGCCCTTGAGCGGTTGTTCTGCTGCATAACGGCGACGCAGGCCCATCAGGGCAGGCATTTCGGACTCGGCGATAAAGGTTTCGCGGCGGCCCCATTGGGCTAGGGACATATCGGCGACTTTAAAGTCGTTAAAACCTGCAGGCGTGTTTACAGCGCTCATCAAGAGCCTCCATTCGTTTAATCGCGAATGGGCGCCGTTGTGCGTTTAGTGCCTGCCCAGGGAGCCCTGAACAAACAACGCCCCATCCGAGCCTGACAGGTTGAACCTGCTGCAGCGCCCCTCGGACAGGTGGCGGGAACGGTACCGGGTAAAAATGACCGTTTTGAAGCGAGGGGCATTATAGCCATCCGCGCCGATGTTCCCAAGGATTTATCCACGGCATTTTGATTTGCCTAATCGAGACCATAGTCGAAGCTTAATAGAGCTGAGTGCCGTGGTCTGACATCATGGTCGGCATCTAAGGCAAGACGGTCAGGAGCGAATATGAATTTTCACACCCGCAAATGGGTTAAACCCGAAGACCTCAACCCCAACGGCACCCTGTTCGGTGGCAGCCTGCTGCGCTGGATCGACGAAGAAGCCGCGATTTACGCCATCGTCCAGCTGGGCAACCAGCGTGTGGTGACCAAGTACATCTCCGAAATCAACTTCGTCAGTGCCTCGCGCCAGGGCGACATCATCGAACTGGGCATCACCGCCACCGAGTTCGGCCGCACCTCGATCACCCTGACCTGCGAAGTGCGCAACAAGATCACCCGCAAAAGCATCCTGACTGTGGACAAGATGGTTTTCGTCAACCTGGGTGAAGACGGCCTGCCGGCGCCGCACGGGCGTACCGAGATCAAATACGTCAAGGACCAGTTCCAGGATGACAGCCAGGCTTGATGCCTGGCTCCCGTAGCAGCTGCCGAAGGTCTGAAGGGAATTTTAACTGTGGGAGCGAGCCTGCTCGCGAACGACTTTCGCGAGCAGGCTCGCTCCCACAGGGAGGGTTGACCGGCAACAGAGTATCTACAGGTCAAGAGTGAACAGCTACAGTCCATGCGTGTCGTACCTTCACACGCCCACGGTTCTGGAGCCTTATGGACACTCAAAATTCAGGCAAAACCCCCAACCTGACGGCTGAAGAAAAGCACGAGGTCAGCAAAAACCAGCCACCGCGCGCCGCGGTGCTGCACGAAATCATCCGCCAGCAGGGCGATCTGGAACTGGAGCGCAGCATCGCCGCCCTGTTCTGGTCGGCACTGGCCGCCGGGCTGACCATGGGCCTGTCCCTTATGGCCATGGGCCTGCTCAACTCACGCCTGCCCGACGGCGACGGGTTCAAGGTCATCGCCAGCTTCGGTTATTGCGCAGGCTTTCTGGCGGTCATTCTCTCTCGCCAGCAACTGTTCACCGAAAACACCCTGACTGCCGTTCTGCCGATCATGAGCAAACCCACACTCAACAATTTCGGGCGGCTGCTGCGGCTGTGGGCGGTGGTGCTGGTGGGCAACCTGATGGGCACCCTGCTGGTGGCCTATGTGATGCTGCATTTGCCGATTTTCGACACGCAGACCGACAAGGCCTTTCTGGAAATCGGCCGCAAGGTCATGGAAAACGACGCCAGCCAGATGTTCGCCAAAGGCATTATCTCGGGCTGGATGATTGCCACCATGGTGTGGATGATCCCGTCCATGGAAAGCGCCAAGATGTGGATCATCATCCTCATCACCTACCTGATGGCCCTGGGTGACTTCACCCATATCGTGGTCGGTACGGCCGAGGTGTCGTATCTGGTGTTTGCTGGCGAGTTGCCCTGGAAGGACTTCTGGCTGATCTTTGCCGGCCCCACCCTGGCCGGCAATATCATTGGTGGCAGTTTTATCTTCGCCCTGATCAGCCACGCGCAGATCCGCAGCGACACCCAGAAGCCCAAGCAGGAGGTTCAGTAGCCCCGAGTCAGATCACATAATGGGCGATGGCCACAAAGTGCAGCAGGCTGCCGGCGATCACAAACAGGTGCCAGATGCCGTGGGCATGGCGCAGACGGTGGTCGAGGGCAAAAAAGATGATCCCCACGGTGTACATCACCCCGCCGGTGGCCAGCCATACAAAGCCTGCGGTACCCAGCGCTGCCAGCAAGGGCTTGACGGCCACCAGTACAATCCAGCCCATGACCGCGTAGATAACGATGGACAGGATGCGGGCTTCGGAGCGCGGTTTGATCTCTTGCAGCATGCCGATCACCGCCATTCCCCACACGATGCCAAACAACGACCAGCCCCAGGGGCCGTGCAGCGTGACCAGGCAAAACGGCGTGTAACTGCCGGCGATCAGCAGGTAAATGGAGAGATGATCGAACTTCTGCATGATCACCTTGGAGCGCCCGCGCACGCTGTGGTACACGGTGGATACGCTGTACAACAGCACCAGCGTGACACCATAAATGGCCACACTGACAATCTTCTGCGGGCTACCGTCCAGGCAGGCCATTACCAACAACCAGATACTGCCTATTGCTGCCGCCACGGCACCCACCAGATGGGTCCAGGCGTTGAGTTTTTCCCCGTGATACATGTGCAAGATCCTCAAGAGCCGATAGTGCGACTGTGTCACCTGGTTATGAGATAAGGGTCAAGGTTGCGAGGTTAAAGGGCAATGCGGCGTTCGTCGAGCAGGGCAACCTGCACCCCCGGGTTTTGCAGTGTTCACCGAATTCGGGGCCTGCCACTGAACTCTGTGGGAGCGGGCTTGCTCGCGATAGCAGCACCGCGGTTTATCTGACTGACCGCATCGCCTGCATCGCAGGCAAGCCAGCTCCCACAGGTTTTGCAGTGTTCCCAGAATTCGGGGCCTGCCACTGAGCTCTGTGGGAGCGGGCTTGCTCGCGATAGCAGCACCGCGGTTTAACTGACTGAGCGCATCGCCTGCATCGCAGGCAAGCCAGCTCCCACAGGTTTTGCAGTGTTCACCGAATTCGGGGCCTGCCGCTGAGCTCTTTGGGAGCGGGCTTGCTCGCGATAGCAGCACCGCGGTTTAACTGACTGACCGCATCGCCTGCATCGCAGGCAAGCCAGCTCCCACAGGTTTTGCAGTGTTCACCGAATTCGGGGCCTGCCACGAAACTCTGTGGGAGCGGGCTTGCTCGCGATAGCAGCACCGCGGTTTATCTGACTGAGCGCATCGCCTGCTCGCGAGCAAGCCAGCTCCCACAAGTGCTGCTTAATCCGCGCTGCCCCGCACCAACCGTTCCAGCGCCAGCAAGTCCGGGATTTTCGCCACATGATCGCCCACCTGTACCGCCGCGCGCTCCAGCGGGCACAGCGGCACGTCGACAAAGCTCAACTGGCTGTCGACCTTGTAGGAGCGCGGGATGCCCTGAATCACCATGGCCATGAATTTGAAATCCGGGTCACCACCCAGCGTGTTGAGGATGACGATCCGCGCCCGCTCTCCGATCACCAGTGGCCCGCCGCATGCCGCTTCAAAGCTGATCAACGGCAGTTGGTGGTCGCGCCAGGTAATCTGGCGCAGGTGCCAGGGCGGGGAGTCGCTGCTGGGCTCGCCGCGCTGCCAGCCGATAAGCTCGGCAATGGCCACATTGGGCAGCAACAGATAGCGATCGGCTAGCGGCAGCAGCAAGCCGGTCAGGCTGCCCACGCGATGGTCAAGCATGGAAGTTGCTCCAGTAGGCAATGCGCTCCAGCAGCACGGACTCTTGATAAGGTTTGCCCAGGTAGTCGTTGACGCCAATGGCCATCGCCCGGTTCTGGTGTTTTTGCCCGGTGCGCGAGGTGATCATGATGATCGGCAGGTCCTTGAGGCGCGGGTCGTTACGCACGCGGGTAGCCACTTCGAAGCCGTCCATGCGCGGCATTTCAATGTCCAGCAGCATCAGGTCAGGGGTGTGCTCTTCCAGTACGCTCATGGCGTCGACCCCGTCCTTGGCCGTGATGACGTTCATGCCGTTGCGCTCCAGCAGGCGGCTGGTGACTTTGCGCACGGTGACCGAGTCGTCCACCACCAGTACCAGCGGCGGGCGCACGGCCGGGGTGAATTCCAGGGCGCCCACCGCCTCGTGCTGCGCCCGCTGCAACGGCTGACGCGCCTGATGGGCACGGATATAGGCCGGTAGGTCTAGGATCAGCACCACCCGCCCGTCCCCCAGAATGGTCGCGCCCGACAGGCCCTGTACCCCGGTAAATTGCGGGCCGAGGCTCTTGACCACAATCTCCCGCGAACCCAACAGCGCATCCACCTGCAACGCCACGCGCTGGTCCTGGCAATGCACCAGCAGCACCGGCAGCGAATGGCTTTCGCCCACCAGCTTGGGTTTGCCCACGGTTTGCAGCAACTCGCCCAGGTAACGCAGCTCGTAGGTTTGCCCACCGTAGTGATAAAGCGGCGGGTTGAGCTGGTAATAGCCTTCCAGCTCGTTGGGCATGACGCGCACCACACCTTCAACGGTGTCGAGGGCAATGGCGTATTGTTCGTCTGCGCACTGCACCATCAGGGCCCGGTTGAGCGACACGCTGAAGGGCAGGCGAATCTGAAAATGCACGCCCTGGCCCGCCACCGAATCGATGGTCATGCTGCCGCCCAACTGGCGCACCTCTTCATGTACCACGTCCATGCCGACGCCACGCCCGGAAATCTGGGTGATTTTTTCGGCCGTGGAAAACCCGGGCTGCAGGATGAACTGCAGCACCTCACGGTCGCTGATGCTTGCTTCAGGGTTCAGCAAGCCACGCAGGATGGCTTTGCGGCGCACGGCTTCCAGCGGCACTCCCGCGCCATCGTCGTGCATGTCGAATACTACGTCGCCGCCTTCATAGGACAGTTCCAGGCTGATCAGCCCCTGCTCCGGCTTGCCGCTGGCATGGCGCACGTCGGCCGGTTCCAGGCCATGGTCGACGGCATTGCGCAGCATATGCTCCAGGGGCGCAACCATGCGTTCCAGAACGTTGCGATCGATCTCGGCTTCGGCATTGATCACGCTGAATTCAACCTGCTTGCCCAGCTCGCTGGCAACCTGGCGCACCACCCGCTTGAGGCGCGGCAATACGCGCTCGAACGGCACCATGCGCGTGCCCATCAGGCCTTCTTGCAATTGCGTGTTCACCCGCGCCTGTTTTTGCAGCAGCCCGTGGGCGTCCTGGTAGCGGGCCGTCAGGGTCGCCTTGAGGTCGAGCAGATCGGAAGCTGATTCGAACAGGGCTCGGGACAGCTGCTGCAGCAGGGAATGGCGGTCCATTTCCAGCGGGTCGAATTCGTCGTAGGCCACGCCATCGGCTTCGGTGTGCGCGCGGTTGTGCAGGCGACCCTGGGTTTCGATGTCGAGGCGCCGCAGTTGATCCTGCATCCGCTCAAGGGTGGTCTGCATCTCGTTGAGGGCGACCTGACCGTCGTTGACCTGCTGTTCCACACGCCCTCGAATGATCGAGGCTTCACCCGCCAGGTTGACCAGGTCTTCGAGCAGCTCGGCCGGAACCTTGAGGGTGTCCAGCCCGGTGCGCTCACCTTCGGGCACCGGTGCAGGCGCAGGCTCGGGCTTGACCGGGGTGGCAGGTGTCGGCCGGGCGTTACGCTCAATCTGGCGGATTTTCTCGATCAGCACCTGGGGCGAAGGCAGCGCCTGACCACTGCGCAGCGCGTCAAGCATTTGCGCAAGCTGGTCGTGGCAACGCTGCAGCAACACAAAGAGCCCATCACTGGGCGTGATGGCACCTACCGAAATATCCTCGAAAAGGGTTTCAAGCTCATGGGAAAAATCGCCAATCGCGGCGACCTCCACCATCCGCGCCCCGCCCTTGAGGGTATGCAGGTCGCGCAGCAGGTTTTCCACTTCAAGGTGGCTTTGCGGCTCGGCTTGCCAACGCGCCAGGGCCGCACCCGAGCTTTCGAGAATATCGAAGGCTTCTTCGAGGAAGATTTCCTGTAACTGCGGATCTTCATTGCTCGGTGGCGCTTGCGGGGCAACGCTGCCAGCATCAGGCAGGGCTGCACTGTAAAGACGAAAGCCGCGAATCGCCTCGATCAGTTCATAAGGCTCGCTCAACGTTTGCTTGTGCAGCAATTTTTCAAGCATCAGCGCCAGTTGCTCGTGGCTGCGCTCCAGCAGGCGAGCCAGTGCCGGACTGTCACTCAGGCGCCGGTCCAGCAAGCCTTCATACAAGTGTTCAAGCTCATGGGCCAGTTCAGCGATCGGTTCAATACCGGCCATGCGCGCCCCACCCTTGAGGGTGTGCAAATCGCGCTGCAAGGACGACAGCGACGCCAGGCTGTCGGGTGCACTGAGCCAGCGCTGCAAGGCCTGCGCGGCACTCTCGAGGATATCCACCGCCTCTTCGAGAAAAATCTCGACGATTTCATCATCGATGTCCTCGTCCTGGCCTCCACCCAATTGCCTGGTGGCGGCCCCCAGCTCGGTAACCCGCCCGCCATCACCGCGAATCAGCCCTGTGGCGTCAGGCGCGAGCCCCTCGTGCAGCAGCGCGTGCAGGGTCTGGACCAACTGCGGCTGCGGGGTGATTTCCTGCCCTGCCGCCAACTGGTCGAGCATGTTGATCAGGGCTTCCTGGGCATCATCGGCCGCTTCGAAAAAACGCTCGCTGGGTGCCAGGCTGCTTTCTTCGACCGCGCCATAGAGGTCAAGCAGGGCTTCGCACAGCGCATCCATGGGCTGCAAGTCCAGCAGGTGGGCAGACTCACCCAGGGTGGTCAGCTGATCCAGCAGGCTGTCCAGGCCATCGCGTTCATGGGGGTTCTGGTGCCAGGTTTTAAGCAGCTCCTGGGCATCGAACAGAATATCCATGCTCTCGGCCAGAAACTCGGCAATGCGCTGCGGGTCACGCCTGGCCACCCAACTGCTTGCAGGGCTATTGAGCAGGGTATCCAGGCGGCTGGCGATCAGTTGCTCGGTGCGCTCGATCAGTGAGCGCGCACCCTGGATCTCGGCCAGCGGGTCGCTATCCAGTTGCTTGAGCCCCGCATGCAGCAGGGTGTCAGCTTCCAGCAGCAGGTCGATTTCATCCTCCCCCAGGGCAAGCGTGTGCGCCTTGTATTCACGCACCAGATGGTCCAACGGCGCGGCCAGTTCAGCCATGGGCATCACGCCTGCCATATGTGCGCTGCCTTTGAGGGTGTGCACGGCCAGTTGCAAATCGTCACTGGCCTGCAGCGGCATGTGTGCACGGGCCTGGTCCAGAAAACGGTCAAGGCGCTCAAGGTGGGCTTGTGCTTCCTGACGGAAGATATCCAGCAACTGTGGATCGAAACTGCCGGCGTCCTGGGCAATCAACAGTGGTTGCGGCTCGCCTTGGGCCAGGTGCTGCGCGCGTGCGGCCAGTTGGTCGACGTCTTCGCGTTGACGCTGGCTTTGTTCGGCAAAGGCCTGAATCAGTTCGGGCAGCATGGCCATAACGTCTTCAAGCAGTTGGAAGATCTGCGCAGACGGCGCCACGCTGCGCTCAATCACCCGGTTGAGCAGGTTTTCGACCGCCCACGCCAGCTCTGCCAGCACCAGCGCACGCACCATGCGCCCGCTGCCCTTGAGGGTATGGAAGCCGCGCCGCAACTCGGCCAGCGCAACACTGTCTGCCGGGTTGGCGACCCATTGCGGCAGGCTGTCGTGCAGGCTGATCAGGACTTCGTCCGTTTCTTCGAGAAAGACTTCCAGCAGTTCTTCGTCCAGCGGCGCTTCATCCACGGGTGGCGGTAGCAAACTGGCAGGCATGTGTTGCGCCGGAGGATTGAGCGCCGACAGCGGGCTGGCCAGTACATCGGCCAGGCCAGGCGCCTGCAGGTCCGGCATCAGCGATTGCTCTTGGCCGCCAGGCCTATCATCGGACAACGGCACGGGGTGCGTCGCCGGCGCGTAACCCAGTGCAGCCAGGCTGTTTTCGGCCCGATCCAGCACCTGCTCGCTCGAAGCACCAGGGTCCTGGGCCAGGCGTTCCAGGTAATACTCAATGCTGATCAACGCATCGGCCAAGTGATCAAGTTGCTCGTGCGCGGGGTGATCAGACCCTTGCAGCACGCGCTCACGCAAATATTCATTGCAGGCTTGCAGCAAACTGGCCGCGCGATTCAGGGGAATCATCGCCAGCGCCCCGCGGATTTGCGTCAACAGCGCAGGCACGGACTGCAAGTGCTGGCGGTCGTACTCGGCCGCCAGATAATCGCCGATCAGGTCTTTGACTTCTTCAAGGCCGATGCGGGCTTCCTTGATTACCAACTGGTGAATCTGCATCAGGTCAGTGGTGGGCAACCGGCTTTCTTCACGCAGCGAGGGCTCGACGCTGCCGACCATACCGGCCAGGGTGGCCTCGACATAAAGCAGGGCCGAGGCCACATCCATCAACACCGCATCGGTGGGTTCGCGCTGGCCCTGGGCCAGGCTTTGCAACACCGCCAGTTGATCAATGATGACTTTACGCGGTTGCCCGAACCCCAGTACGGCCAGGGTGTCAGCGATCTGACGCAGTGGCGCCATCAGGCTGCTCAGTTCCGAGACATGCAGGCGATCACTGCGCACAAACAGGTCGAGGCGTTCCTTGACCCGCACCAGTTCTTCGCACAACGCCGCCACCACCGAGCGCATGGCATCCCGGTCAGGGCCGGCCAACCGCGCCCGCTCCTCGTCGACCATCGCCGCATCGGGCATGGCCTGATCCAGTTCGTAGTGGTTTTTCAGCGCGAGCATTTTCGTGGTCGGATGCTCGGCCTTGGCAATATAAAACAGCAGGCTGGTCAGCAGGTCTTCGGGGGCAGGATGGTTGATGGCCTCGATGCCCTGTGCCAGCAGGCGCTTGAGTTCCTTGTCGGATTTTTTCAGCAGGCTGCGCAGGGCCGGGCTGTTGGGCACCCGACCTTTAAGCATGCCGTCGACCAGTGCAGCGGCAATTTTCCACAAGGCGTTGAGCGGTGCTCCCTGGCAAATGCCTTGCAGTTGCGCGAACACCGCGGCCATTTTTTCCAGGTTGGCCTGCACCGCTTCACCGCGGCGCAAAGCCAGGAACGCGGCCTGCAGGGTGTGGCGCATCACGCGCAGCTGGCTCGGCAAGTCAGCAGGTGCCAGCCGGGCCAGGGCGGCCTCATCCAGGGCGGGCAACACCTGCAAGGGCGGGCTGAACAGGCTGGTTTCCGAGAGCAGGGCCTGGCCACGGGCGCTGCGCAAATCGTTGAGCAACGGCAACACCACCAGGGGCCAGTCGCGCCGGGCACTGTGGACGCGGTCCAGATACAACGGCAATTGGCTGAACGCTTGCTGCAGCAGGCGCAGGGCTTCGTCGAGCTGGCTGACGCGGCCCTCCTGCAGGGCAATCACCAGTTGCTCCATCTCTTCGGCCAGCAAAGCCGCGCCATAGAATTCAACCATCAGCAAACTGCCATGCACCTGATGAATGCAATCCAGGCACTGTTCCAGCACGTCGGCGGCTGGCCGCTGGGCATAGGCGTCCAGCGCCACTCGGGCCTGTTTCAGGGTATGGGCAATTTCGCCTTTGACCCATTCAAGGGCCACATAGTCGTGCCGGTCAACCATAACGACTCCAGTCAGAATTGCAGCGCATTACTGTGGCTCATGGTCTTTGGACGGAGCTGGCAACGTAAAACCGGACACTGAGCGCCGCAGCTGGCTGGCCATTTTGGCCAGATTGCCGATGCTTTCGGCGGTCGCTGTGGAGCCGGACGAGGTCTGATTGGTGATTTGCTGAATGACACTCATGGTCAGGGAAATCTGCGCCGCCGAAGTGGTCTGCTTTTGTGCGGCGTTGGAGATACTTTGAATCAGGTCTGCCAGGTTTTGCGACACCCCTTCGATCTCTTCCAGCGCCACGCCAGCGTCATGGGCCAGACGGGCACCGCGCACCACTTCGGTAGTGGTTTGCTCCATCGAAATCACGGCCTCGTTGGTATCGGCCTGAATGGCCCGCACCAGGGTTTCGATTTGCCGCGTCGCCGCCGATGAGCGCTCGGCCAGGCGCTGCACTTCGTCGGCCACCACGGCAAAGCCGCGCCCGGCATCACCGGCCATCGAGGCCTGAATGGCGGCGTTGAGCGCCAAAATATTGGTCTGATCGGCAATATCATCAATCAGGCTGACAATATCGCCGATTTCCTGTGAAGACTCGCCCAGACGCTTGATTCGCTTGGCGGTGTCCTGGATCTGATCGCGAATATTGTCCATGCCGCGGATGGTGTTATGAACCACTTCATTGCCCTTGTTGGCAATCGCTACGGAACGCTCGGCAACCGCCGAAGATTCGGAAGCGTTGGCCGATACCTCGTCGATCGAATGGGCCATTTCCTGGATCGCCCCGGAGGCCTCGGCAATCTGCTGGGCCTGATGCTCGGAAGCTTCGGCCAACTGCATGGCGGTGGCCTGGGTTTCCTGTACCGCTGCCGCGACCTGGCCTGCGGTGAGGTTGATGGTGGCCACCAGTTCACGCAGCTGGTCGATGGAGTAATTGATCGAGTCGGCGATGGCACCGGTGAAATCTTCGGTCACCGAGGCGGTCACCGTCAGGTCGCCGTCCGCCAGATCGGCAATCTCGTCAAGCAAGCGCATGATCGCGTTCTGGTTTCGCTCGTTCTTTTCCGCCGTCTCGCGCAATTGGCGATTGGTTTCGCGCACCATCACCAGGCCGATCAAGATAATCGATGCCAGAGCCAGCAAGCCCAGAACATAACCGCCGATGATATCCAGCGAGCGCCCGCTGGCGAGGTTTTCAAAACCATTGGCCAGGGTCGAGGCTTCATCGAGGAGGGTTTGCGACAGGCTGAAAATGTTGTTTGCCGCTTCGCGCACATGGAACAGTTGCGGCGAGGTTTCAAGGATTTCATCCACCGTACCGGACACAAACTGGAACAGCTCGGAAATCTCCTGCAAGCGGGCGCGGGCATCCTTGTCTTCAACCTGGGTAATTCTCATCCCTTCATTGCCTTCGAGCATGCCGTTGAGCACCAGCCCGAAGCGGTTGGCATCACGGCCAAAGGCACCGGCGGCCTGGGCAGCGTTTTCGTCACCGGCCAGCACGGTATTGACCGCACCCAGAATACGCTCGGCCAACAAGGACTGGCGCTGGGCCAGGGCTACCTGGCTGGCAGGGGCGCCTCGCTGCAAAAGGATTTCGACGACTTTTTCGTATTCGACCTGCAACTGCGGCACGGTCTCGGCCAGGGTTGCAGCCACCTGATGCAGCGACAGCACGGTTTGTTCGCTGGCCAGAATGGCGTTGACGTTGTTGAGCAGCAGCTCCCAGTCACGTTGCACCGCCTGCATTTCTTTATGTACGGCTGCAGGAGCAGGAGGCAGGCCGGTGGCCGGGTCGCCTTTTCTCAGATAACCCCAGCGCTGGCTGAAATCATTGCGCGCATCAATCAGCAACTTGAATGCGGCGGCTTTGCCGGCAGCGGCCTCGGTGGCGTTTTTGGCGATACGCTGGGACAGCACCCGCAACTCACCTGCGTGGCTGATGTACTGCTTGTCGTAGTTGGACTGGGTATTGAGGTAAGCAAAGTTGGCGAATAACAGCATGATGAACACGATCAGGGCGATAAAAAGCACGATGATCTGCGAACGACTGCGCGACCCTTCCAGTGGTTTAGCGGTATTGGCTGTGGTCATCGATCAGGTCCCGAAATCCCGTTTTAAAGCTGAAAGCCTGCTCATACGGCCACCGCCCAGAACTGTGGCGCCCGGGCCAGGGCAAACGGGCTGAACACCCACCACAGGTGCTCAGCGGCAAAGTGCCCTTGCACATAAGGTGCAAATACCGGGTGGGGCAAGGTTTGCGTATCCGTATTGAGGTCGGCATGGGCGAAGTGCTGCATGCCCTGCACTTCATCGACCTGCAAGCCGACAAACACGTCTTTGTATTCCAGCACCAATACACGGCGCTGTTTACGCAAGGGTGACAGCTCGACCCCGAAAAAACCGCACAGATCCATGATCGGCAGCAGTTGCCCACGCAAATTGGCCACGCCCTTGACCCAGGGTTTTACCCCGGGCAGCAGGGTGAACCGTGGTTCATGCAGGATCTCGGCAATTTCGCCCATCGGCGCCACAAAACAATGCTCGCCGATGCGAAAACCAATACCGCTCCAGGTGTCGAGCTGCGCCTGTGCAGGCGCCAGACCCGCCGCCAGCGAGCGACAACGCTGGTCGATCTCAAGCAGCAGTTCGAAGGCTGTCAGTGCGCCGGGCATAGGATGACCGTCATTTAGGAGGGTTTTCTTCCAGGATTTGTTTCACCTTGAGGATCAGTTGCTCTTCATCCACCGGTTTGGTCAGGTAGCCCTTGGCACCCTGGCGCTGGGCCCAGACCATGTCGGTTTCCTGATCCTTGGTCGTCACGACGATCACCGGGATGTTGCCGGTTTCCGGATCTTTTGTGAGCTGACGCGTCGCCTGAAAGCCGTTGAGGCCCGGCATCACAATGTCCATCAAGACCACATCGGGCTTTTCCTGACGCGCCAGGGCAACACCGTCTGCGCCGTTTTCGGCCTTGAGCACTACATGGCCGTGCTTTTCGAGCATGCCGGTCAATTTGTACATTTCAGTCGGCGAATCATCGACGATCAGAATGCGAGCCATGGTGTTCCCCATTTATCAGGTGGTTGGCCGGCTGGCCGGTGTTATTGGGCACTTTGGGTGATAGTGAAGGCTGGCACATGTGCCTTGATTGCGCTCAGCAGTTCGTCGCGACTGAAGGGCTTGGTCAAAAATTGATCAGAGCCAACAATCCGCCCCTTGGCCTTGTCGAACAGACCGTCCTTGGACGACAACATGATCACCGGGATCGACTTGAAAGCCCGGTTGCTCTTGATCAGGGCGCAGGTCTGATAGCCATCCAGGCGCGGCATCATGATGTCGACAAAGATAATGTGCGGGTGGTGGTCGACAATCTTGGCCAGCGCATCAAAGCCATCGATGGCGGTAATCACCTCGCAGCCCACGTTTTTCAACAGTGTTTCGGCGGTGCGGCGAATGGTTTTCGAATCGTCGATCACCATCACCTTCAAGGCGCTGGAATGCTTTTCCATATCTGCTCTACCATCGCCAAGGCGACCCGTTTTGTTACAACTGTACGGCCTGAAACCCCAACTCCTTGATGGACAAGGGCTGCAAGCACTGTGCGAGCCTTTTTAGCACAGTCACGACCTTCAATCTATCGAAGGGCTGCGGGCTGACTGGAGCAGGCGGTTTTTCCTTGACCGGGGCCACACTCAGCGCCACTCTGGCGCCACTTTTCAAAGCCTTTGCGCCCACTATTTATTTGAGGAATTTGCCATGAGCGTTCGAGTCGGGATTGTCATGGACCCCATTGCGGGCATCTCCTATAAAAAGGACAGCTCGCTGGCCATGTTGCTGGCAGCCCAGGACCGTGGCTGGACCCTGTTCTACATGGAGCAGCAAGACCTTTACCTGAATGAAGGCAAGGCCCGGGCCCGCATGAAGCCGCTGAAGGTGTTCGCCAACCCGCAAAAGTGGTTTGAGCTGGACGCCGAGACCGACACGGCCCTGAGCGATCTGGACGTGATCCTGATGCGCAAGGACCCGCCCTTCGACATGGAGTTTGTGTACTCCACCTACCTGCTGGAACAGGCCGAGCGCGATGGCGTACTGATCGTCAACAAACCGCAGAGCCTGCGCGACTGTAACGAAAAACTGTTCGCCACCCAGTTCACCCAATGCACGCCGCCAACCGTGGTCAGCCGCCGCGCCGACGTGCTGCGTGAATTTGCTGCCTTGCACGGTGACGTGATCCTCAAACCGCTGGACGGCATGGGCGGCACCTCGATTTTCCGCCACCGAGTGGGCGACCCGAACCTGTCGGTGATTCTCGAAACTCTGACCAACAACGGCACTCAGCAGATCATGGCACAGGGCTATTTGCCGGCGATCAAGGATGGCGACAAACGCATCCTGATGATTGACGGCGAGCCGGTAGATTACTGCCTGGCGCGTATTCCGGCGCAAGGTGAGACCCGCGGCAACCTCGCCGCAGGCGGTCGTGGCGAAGCCCGCCCGTTGAGCGAAAAGGACCGCTGGATTGCAGCTCAGGTCGGCCCGACGCTGCGTGAAAAGGGTCTGCTATTTGTAGGTCTGGACGTAATCGGTGAGCACCTGACTGAAATCAACGTTACCAGCCCGACCTGCATCCGCGAGATCGATAATGCGTTCGGCACCAATATCGGCGCCCTGTTGATGGATGCGATAGAGCGCAAGCTCGCTGCACGCTGATCTGCAAGCCCTATAAAAGACCAACATTGCGCTATCATGGGCACCCCGTGAAACCCGCGATGTTGGTCTTTTTGCCATGACACCTCCCAACGACCTGCCCCCCGAACTCGGCCATAAAGGCGTGCGTGCGGCCGATCGCCTCGGATTTACCCTGTTTGTCGCGGCACTGCTGCATATTGCAGTGATCGTCGGCGTGGGGTTCAACATGGAAGCGCCCAAACAGATCAGCAAAACCCTGGAAATCACCCTGTCCACGTTCAAAAGCGAAAAAGCGCCGGAAAAAGCCGACTTTTTAGCCCAGGACAACCAGCAGGGCAGCGGCACGCTGGACAAGAAAGCCGTGCCCAAGACGACGGAAATCGCCCCTTTCCAGGACAACAGCGTCAAGAAGGTCACCCCGCCGCCTGCCGCCAAACCCGAACAGACCCAGGCCGCACCCAAGGCCGCCGTGACTACCGTGGCGCCCACGGCAAAAAAAGCCCCGAGCCAGCCGCAGAAGGTCAAGACCGAAGCGGCACCCAAGGCCAGCATTCCAACGTTCGACAGTTCCCAGCTGTCCAGCGAGATTTCCAGCCTCGAAGCCGAACTGGCCAACGAGCAGCAGCTGTACGCCAAGCGCCCGAAGATCTACCGCATGAGCGCGGCTTCGACCATGCGCGACAAGGGCGCCTGGTATAAAGAAGACTGGCGCAAGAAGATTGAACGCATCGGCAACCTCAACTACCCCGAGCAGGCACGCCGGGAAAAGATCTACGGCAAACTGCGCCTGCTGGTGTCGATCAACCGCGACGGTTCGCTGCATGAAGTGCTGGTGCTTGAATCGTCGGGCCAGCCGCTGCTGGACCAGGCGGCACAACGCATCGTGCGCCTGGCGGCACCTTTTGCCCCCTTTACCGGTGATCTGGCGGACATCGACCGGCTGGAGATCATCCGCACCTGGAAATTCGCCGAAGGCGACCGCCTGTCCAGCAACTGAAGCACTGTGGGAGCGGGCTTGCTCGCGATTGGATCGCTGCGTTTTAACGTTAAACCGCGCCGCCTGTATCGCGAGCAAGCCCGCTCCCACAAAGACCCAGGAATCTTGAGCTGCAAACTTGTCAGTTCACGCTGCCAGCGCCACACTAAGACTCATGAAAAAACACGCGCCGACTTACCTCAAGCATCAATTCCTGATCGCCATGCCCCATATGGCCGACCCGAACTTTGCCCACTCCTTGACCTACATCGTCGAGCACACGGCCAATGGTGCAATGGGGTTGATGATCAACCGTCCGCTGGAACTGAACCTGGCGGATGTTCTTGAGCAGTTGCGCCCGGAAAAACTTTCTTCACCCCTGTGCCAGCACGTGCCGGTCTTCGGTGGCGGGCCTGTCATGATCGACCGTGGCTTTGTCCTGCATCCGGCCAGCATGAACTTTGACGCTACAGTCGAACTCGACGACGGGCTGGCCCTGAGTACCTCTGCCGATGTGTTGTTCAGCATTGCCGACGGCCGCGGCCCGAACCGCAGCCTGATCTGCCTGGGCTATGCCGGCTGGGATGCTGGCCAGCTGGAGGCCGAATTGGCCGACAACGCCTGGCTGACCTGCCCCTATTCTGCTCATATCCTGTTTGATACCCCAAGCGAGCTGCGCCTCGACGCAGCCGCCAAACACCTCGGAGTGAACCTCAATTTGTTAAGCACCCAAGCAGGCCATTGCTGATGGCCAGCCTTCGTTTACTGCTGGGCTTCGACTACGGCACCCGCTCCATCGGCGTGGCTGTGGGCCAGATGATTACTGGCCAGGCACGCGAACTGTGCAACCTGAAAGCCGAGAATGGCATCCCCAAGTGGGAAGAAATCGAAAAGCTGATCAAGGAGTGGCAGCCCGACGCAATGGTGGTCGGCATGCCCCTGAACATGGACGGCACCCCGAGCGACTTCTGCGCCCGGGCGCAGAAATTTGCCAATCGTCTGAATGGCCGCTTCAATTTGCCGGTTTTTACCCATGATGAACGCCTGACCACCTTCGAGGCCAAGGGCGAGCGCCGGGCCCAGGGCGGCCAGCGCGGCAGCTACCGCGACAACCCCGTTGATGCCATCGCCGCCAAACTGGTGCTGCAAGGCTGGCTCGACGAAAACCCGGCGCACTCTCAAGACTGACCCGGCGCTTGTACAATTGACCCGCCTCATTGTTTGCGCCCGCCGCCGCACGTTCTGCTGCGCGGGCCTTTTAAGGAGCCACCATGATCCTGCCTGTTCCCGCTGAACTGATCTCCCAGATGGCCCTTGATCTCAAGGCCCACCTGGCCCGTCGCGGTATCACCGAACCACGTTACATCGGTATCCGCACCGGCGGCATCTGGGTTGCCCAGGCGCTGCTCAAGGCGCTGAACAGCGACGCCCCGCTGGGCACGCTGGACGTGTCGTTCTACCGCGATGATTTCAGCCAGAACGGCCTGCACCCACAAGTGCGGCCTTCCGAATTGCCATTCGAAATTGAAGGCCAGCACCTGGTGCTGATCGACGATGTGCTGATGAGCGGTCGGACCATTCGCGCAGCGCTGAACGAGCTGTTCGACTATGGTCGTCCGGCCAGCGTGACCCTGGTCAGCCTGCTGGACCTGGACGCCGCCGAGCTGCCGATCCGTCCGGATGTGGTGGGCGCGACCTTGTCGCTCAAGCCGAGCGAGCGGGTAAAATTGTCCGGCCCCGCGCCACTGACACTCGAACTTCAAGACCTAGCCCTCTAAGAGACCATTGCGATGACGCCTACAGACGCCAAGCGCCCGCTGCAGCTCAATGATCAGGGCCAGCTGCGCCACTTTCTGTCGCTCGACGGTTTGCCCCGTGAACTGCTGACAGAAATCCTCGACACCGCCGACTCGTTCCTTGAAGTCGGCGCCCGAGCCGTGAAAAAAGTCCCGTTGTTGCGCGGCAAGACCGTGTGCAACGTGTTCTTCGAAAACTCCACCCGCACCCGCACCACCTTTGAAATGGCCGCCCAGCGCCTGTCGGCCGACGTGATCACGCTGAACGTGTCGACCTCGTCGGCGAGCAAGGGCGAAACCCTGCTCGACACCCTGCGCAACCTAGAAGCCATGGCCGCCGACATGTTTGTGGTGCGCCACGGTGACTCCGGCGCCGCGCACTTCATTGCCGAGCACGTGTGCCCGCAGGTGGCAATCATCAACGGCGGCGACGGCCGCCATGCCCACCCGACCCAGGGCATGCTCGACATGCTGACCATCCGTCGGCACAAGGGCGGCTTCGAAAACCTGTCGGTGGCCATCGTCGGTGACATCCTGCACTCGCGGGTGGCACGTTCGAACATGATCGCCCTCAAGACCCTGGGTTGTAAGGACATTCGCGTTATCGCGCCGAAGACCCTGTTGCCGATCGGCATCGAGCAGTATGGCGTGAAGGTCTACACCGACATGAACGAAGGCCTGAAAGACGTGGATGTGGTGATCATGCTGCGCCTGCAGCGCGAGCGCATGTCCGGTGGCCTGCTGCCGAGCGAAGGCGAGTTCTACCGCCTGTTCGGCCTGACCACCGCCCGCCTGGCCGGGGCCAAGCCTGATTGCATCGTGATGCACCCGGGGCCGATCAACCGGGGGGTCGAGATTGAATCCGCGGTGGCCGATGGCCCGCACTCGGTGATCCTCAACCAGGTGACCTACGGCATTGCCGTGCGCATGGCGGTGTTGTCCATGACCATGAGCGGGCAAACCGCCCAGCGCCAATTCGAACAGGAGAACGCCCAGTGAAGCTCAGCATTCTCGGCGCCCGTGTAATTGATCCGACCAGCCAGCTGGATCAAGTGACTGACCTGCACCTGGAGGCCGGCAAGATCGTTGCCATTGGCGCAGCGCCAGCCGGTTTCACCCCGACGCAAACCATCGAAGCCAAAGGCCTGGTGGCCGCCCCCGGGCTGGTTGACCTCAACGTTGCCCTGCGTGAACCGGGCTACAGCCGCAAAGGCACCATCGCCAGCGAGACCCGCGCGGCTGCGGCCGGTGGCGTCACCAGCCTGTGCTGCCCACCGCACACCAAGCCGGTGCTGGACACCTCGGCCGTTGCCGAGCTGATCCTTGACCGCGCCCGCGAAGCCGGTAACTGCAAGGTGTTCCCGATCGGTGCATTGAGCAAAGGCCTGGACGGCGAGCAACTGGCCGAACTGATCGCCCTGCGCGACGCGGGCTGCGTGGCATTTGGCAACGGTCTCAACAGCTTCAGCAACACCCGCACCCTGTGCCGGGCACTGGAGTACGCCGCCACGTTCGACCTGACGGTGATCTTCCACTCCCAGGACCGTGATCTGGCCGAAGGCGGGATTGCCCACGACGGTGCAATGGCTGCGTTCCGCGGTTTACCGGGCATTCCGGAAACCGCCGAAACCGTAGCCCTGGCCCGCGACCTGCTGCTGGTTGAACAAAGTGGCGTGCGCGCACACTTCAGCCAGCTGACCAGCGCCCGTGGCGTGGCCCTGATCGCTCAGGCCCAGGCTCGTGGCCTGAAAGTCACTGCGGATGTGGCGTTGTATCAGCTGATTCTGACTGACGAAGCACTAGTAGATTTTTCCAGCGTTTACCATGTGCAACCGCCACTGCGCACCCGCGCCGACCGTGACGGCCTGCGCGAAGCTGTGAAGTCGGGCGTGGTGCAAGCCATCTCCAGCCATCACCAGCCCCACGAACGCGATGCCAAACTGGCACCGTTCGGCGCGACCGAACCGGGCATGAGCAGCGTTGAAGTGCTTCTGCCGCTGGCGATGACACTGGTAGAAGACGGTTTGCTCGACCTGCCGACGCTGCTCAACCGCCTGAGCGCTGGCCCGGCTGACGCCTTGCGCCTGCCAGCCGGCAAACTGGCAGTGGGTTCGGCGGCAGACCTGGTGCTGTTTGACCCGGCGGCCTCGACCCTGGTCGGTGAACAATGGCACTCCAAAGGCGACAACTGCCCGTTCCTCGGCCATTGCCTGCCGAGTGCCGTGCGTTACACGCTGGTGGATGGGCGGATCAGTTACGAAGGCTAACGCGCTACCAATAACCTGTAGTCGTGGGAGCGAGCCTGCTCGCGAAGATCATTCGCGAGCAGGCTCGCTCCCACATAGGCAGGATTTGTGTCTTAACGACGCTCTGCGTTCTTGATCGAAATCTGATCGTTCAGAGTCCAGAAGTCATACAGGACGCCGATCAGGAAAAAACCGCCGGTGAACAGGTAAATGATCCCTGTGATCCATTTGCCCATGTACATCCGATGTACGCCCAAGACGCCCAGAAACGTCAGCAGAATCCAGGCCACGCTGTAGTCAGTATTACCTGCGGTAAACCGCAAGTCGGCTTCACGGTCCATGCTCGGGATCAGGAACAAGTCGATCAACCAGCCAATACCCAACAAGCCCAGGGTGAAAAACCAGATCGTCCCGGTTACCGGCTTGCCGTAATAAAAGCGGTGCGCGCCCAGGAAACCAAAAATCCACAGCAAATAGCCCAGCACTTTGCTGTGAGTATCGCGCTGAACATCGTCTCGATAGCCGCTCATAAATGCCCTCTTTGCTGCTGATAGAAAAATATTGTGAAGTTTTTTGTGACTTTTTTACTGTCGTGCAAAAGGTAAAAGTGTCTTACAGAAATTGGCGCAAAGCCTTGTGTTACCTGACCTGCACCCTCGCCATGCGACAATTTGCCATCATCGTTACGGAAATTGACCCTACAGTCCACCTGACAAATGGCCTGAGAAAGGACAAAAAAGCTGTTATAAAGTTTCGCGTTTATAACCATTGAGCCCTGCCGAATGCGTCCTATATTCAAGACATGGCTAACCATTTGCCTATTATTGCCACTGGCCGCCCACGCCACCAATCGTGAGCAACACCTTCCTTCGGGCTTCACCGGCTACACCGCAAAGTCATCTGCGAGTGCGCCTTATGTTGCCTCTACCAGCAAGACCGTAGCACGTCCTGCCTCCAGTAAAGCCCACCGCAAGGCCCCGGGCAAAATTGCGGCCGCTTCCCTGGCCGCCGCCAACAAGCAGAGCAGCACGGTGCTGAGCCGCGCCGTCAACGTGCTGGGCACCCCTTATCGTTGGGGCGGCAGCAGCCCAAGTAAAGGGTTCGACTGCAGCGGGCTGGTCAAATACGCCTTTAATGACGTGGCCGCCGTTGATTTGCCACGCACCTCCAGCGAAATGGCCAGCGGCCATGGCCAAAAGGTCGAGCGCAAGGACTTGAAGCCTGGCGACTTGCTGTTTTTCAACATCAAGAGCCGCAAGGTCAACCACGTTGCCATCTACCTGGGCAACGACCGCTTTATCCACGCTCCGCGTCGCGGCAAGTCGGTGACTATCGACACGCTGCAAAAGCCTTACTGGCAGAACCACTATGTGGTTGCCAAGCGTGTGCTGCCTAAAGAGAAAGGCGCGCTGCAGGTTGTGCAACGCTAAGCGCAGGCAAATCATGCAGCCGCTTCCAGCGGCTGCATGCCAACCAGGTCAGCGATATCCATCCCCCCTCCCAATTCCAGTAGAATGCCGCTGACTTTCACAACAGCGGGCTTACACGAATGTCCACGATAGCAGGCAACATTGCCCGGGTTGAGGCGCGCATCCGTGCAGCCGCACTGGCTGTGCAACGTGATGTAACGAGCATTCATCTACTCGCTGTCAGCAAGACCAAACCTGCTGGCGCGCTGCGTGAAGCCCATGCCGCGGGCATTCGCGACTTTGGCGAAAACTACCTGCAGGAAGCCCGCGCCAAACAGCTCGAATTAGCCGACCTGCCCTTGTGTTGGCACTTCATCGGCCCCATTCAATCGAACAAGACGCGCGACATCGCCGAGCATTTTGCGTGGGTGCATTCCGTTGACCGGCTCAAAATTGCCCAGCGCCTGTCTGAACAGCGCCCGGCAAACCTGCCGCCGCTCAATATCTGCATTCAGGTCAATGTCAGCGGTGAGGCCAGCAAGTCGGGCTGTACCCCGGCAGACCTTCCTGCGCTGGCGGCCGCCATCAGCGCCCTGCCACGCTTGAAACTGCGCGGCCTGATGGCGATACCCGAGCCCACGGAGGACCGCGCCGAGCAGGACGCAGCCTTTGCGACAGTACGCACATTGCAAGAAAGCCTGAACATGGGCCTTGATACGCTTTCAATGGGCATGAGCCATGACCTGGAGTCTGCGATTGCCCAAGGCGCCACCTGGGTACGCATCGGCACTGCATTATTTGGCGCCCGCGACTACGGCCAGGCCTGAAACGGCCTGTCTCATTTTTTATAAGGATCGGTTATGAGCAAAATGCGTATTGCCTTTATCGGCGCCGGCAACATGGCTTCCAGCTTGATCGGCGGCCTGTTGGCCAAAGGCCTGGATGCAGCACAGATCCGCGCCAGCGATCCGGGTGCCGAGACGCGGGCCAAAGTGGCCGCCGAGCATGGCATCGAACTGTTTGCCGATAACGCGCAAGCCATTCAGGACGCCGATGTGATCGTGATCGCGGTCAAGCCACAGGCCATGAAAGCCGTGTGCCAGGACCTGCGCCCGCACCTCAAGCCCCATCAACTGCTGGTATCCATTGCCGCCGGCATTACCTGCGCCAGCCTGCTTGAATGGCTGGGCAACCAGCCGCTGGTACGCTGCATGCCCAACACCCCGGCCCTGCTGGGCAAGGGCGTAAGTGGCCTGTTTGCCACCGCCGATGTTACCGCCGAGCAACGCCAGCAGGCTGAACAACTGCTAAGCGCCGTGGGCATTGTGGTGTGGGTGGACAGCGAAGCGCAGATCGATGCCGTGACTGCCGTGTCCGGCAGCGGCCCGGCGTACTTCTTCCTGTTGATCGAAGCCATGACCGATGCCGGCGTCAAGCTCGGCCTGCCCCGTGACGTGGCCAAGCAGCTTGCCGAGCAGACTGCACTGGGTGCCGCGCACATGGCCGTGGCCAGCGATGTCGATGCTGCCGAGCTGCGCCGCCGCGTGACCTCGCCTGCCGGTACTACTGAAGCAGCGATCAAGTCATTCCAGGCCGACGGCTTTGCCGCCACGGTCGAAAAAGCATTGAGTGCCGCCGCGCACCGCTCGGCCGAAATGGCCGAACAACTAGGTCAATAAAGGAGCACATGATGTCCGGACTTAATGGCGCTGCCATTTTCGTGATTCAAACCCTGGGTAGCCTCTACCTGCTGATCGTACTGCTGCGGTTTATCCTGCAACTGGTGCGGGCGAACTTCTACAACCCGCTGTGCCAGTTCATCGTCAAGGCCACCCAGCCGCTGCTCAAGCCGCTGCGCCGGGTGATCCCGAGCCTGTTCGGCCTGGACATGTCATCGCTGGTACTGGCGATCATCGTGCAGATGGTGATCTTCGCCGTGGTCCTGACGCTCAGCTACATGTCGTTCAACGTCTTTGGCCTGCTGCTCTGGGCGATCATTGGCGTGACTGCGCTGTTTTTGAAAGTGTTCTTCTTCGCCATGATCATCAGCGTGATCCTGTCGTGGGTGGCACCCGGCAGCACCAGCCCTGGTGCTGAACTGGTCAACCAGATCACCGAACCTGCCCTGGCCCCGTTCCGCCGCTTCCTGCCAAGCATGGGCGGCCTGGATATCTCGCCCATCCTGGCGTTTATGGTGATCCAGCTGATCCAGAGCTTCGTGATCCCGCCATTGGCCATGTACGTCGGCATGCCGGTCATCTTGTTCGGCCTGATCTGATGAGCTACTACCGTTGGGACGGCGAGGACCTGATTCTCGACTGTCACCTGCAACCCAAGGCCAGCAGCGACGAGTTCGCCGGCCTGCACGGTGACCGCCTGAAAATCCGTCTCACCGCCCCACCGGTAGAGGGCAAGGCCAACGCCCACCTGATGGCCTTTCTGGCCAAGGCGTTCGGCATAGCCAAAAGTCAGGTCAGCCTGGTGAGCGGCGAGCTTAACCGGCAGAAACGCGTGCGCTTGCATGCACCCAAAAAACTGCCGGACTTGCCGGGGCTGGCCAGGCCCTGAACCTGTGGGAGCGGGCTTGCTCGCGATACTGGCACCGCGCTCGGTCGACAAACTGCGGTGATGCAATCGCGAGCAAGCCCGCTCCCACAGAGTTTGGCTACAGGTCATAAAATCAGCCCAGACCATTGCTTGCTGCTACGCCCCCCGCTCATTAGACTTACGCCTCATTTAAATGAGAGCAGGGTCGATGCCAGCTGCCTTTCCCCCCGATTCCGTTGGTCTGGTCGTGCCGCAAACAGCGCACTTCAACGAGCCCCTGGCGCTAGCCTGCGGTCGCTCACTGCCTGCCTATGATCTGATCTACGAAACCTACGGCCAGCTCAATGCCTCGGCCAGCAACGCCGTACTCATCTGTCACGCACTGTCAGGGCACCATCACGCGGCGGGCTACCACAGCGCCGATGATCGCAAGCCCGGCTGGTGGGACAGTTGCATCGGTCCCGGCAAGCCAATCGACACCAACAAGTTCTTCGTCGTCAGCCTCAACAACCTGGGCGGCTGCAACGGTTCTACCGGCCCAAGCAGCATGAACCCTGAAACCGGCCGGCCGTTTGGCGCCGAGTTCCCGGTGTTGACCGTTGAAGATTGGGTCCACAGTCAGGCTCGCCTGGCGGACCGGCTGGGCATCAGCCAATGGGCCGCCGTGATCGGCGGCAGCCTGGGTGGCATGCAGGCGCTGCAGTGGAGCATCAGTTACCCTGATCGCCTGCGCCATTGCCTGGCGATTGCCTCGGCGCCCAAATTGTCCGCGCAAAATATCGCGTTCAACGAAGTCGCTCGTCAGGCCATCCTTACCGACCCCGAGTTCCACGGCGGTTCGTTCCAGGAAAAAGGCGTGATTCCCAAGCGCGGCCTGATGCTGGCACGCATGGTCGGGCATATCACCTACCTGTCCGATGACTCGATGGGCGAAAAATTCGGCCGTGGCCTGAAGAACGAAAACCTCAACTACGACTTCCACAGCGTCGAGTTCCAGGTCGAGAGCTACCTGCGTTATCAGGGCGAAGAGTTCTCCGGGCGTTTCGACGCCAACACTTACCTGTTGATGACCAAGGCGCTGGACTACTTCGACCCGGCGGCCAACTTTGACGACGACCTGGCCAAAACCTTTGCCGGGGCCAAGGCACGCTTCTGCGTGATGTCGTTCACCACCGACTGGCGCTTCTCGCCGGCCCGCTCGCGGGAGCTGGTGGATGCATTGATGGCCGCGAAAAAAGACGTCTGCTACCTGGAAATCGACGCTCCGCAAGGCCATGACGCCTTTCTGATCCCGATTCCGCGCTACCTGCAAGCCTTCAGCAATTACATGAACCGCATAGAACTGTGAGAACGCCATGAGAGCCGACCTGGAAATCATCCAAGACTGGATCCCCGCCGGCAGCCGCGTGCTCGACCTTGGTTGTGGTGATGGCGAACTGCTGAGCTGGCTGCGCGACAACAAGCAAGTCACCGGTTACGGCCTGGAAAACGACCCGGACAACATTGCCGAATGTGTGGCCAAGGGCATCAACGTCATCGAGCAGGACCTCGACAAGGGCCTGGGCAACTTCGCCAGCAACAGCTTTGATATCGTGGTCATGACCCAGGCGCTGCAAGCCGTGCACTACCCCGACCGGATCCTCGATGAAATGCTGCGCGTCGGTCGCCAGTGCATCATCACCTTTCCGAACTTCGGCCACTGGCGTTGCCGCTGGTACCTGGCCAGCAAGGGGCGGATGCCGGTCTCCGAATTCCTGCCTTACACCTGGTACAACACGCCGAACATTCACTTCTGTACTTTCGAAGACTTCGAGGCGCTGTGCCGCGAGCGCGAAGCACAAGTGATCAACCGCCTTGCCGTAGATCAACAACACCGACACGGGTGGGCGAGCAAGATATGGCCTAACCTGTTGGGCGAGATTGGCATTTATCGTGTCAGCAGTCCCGGCCTTCAGGATCATCAGGTCGCGGTCTAAACCAGCAAGTTCTAAGGAGAGTGACAATGGGTCGTATTGGATTACTACTGCTTTCGATGTGTTTTGGCATGCAGGCTTTTGCCGGTGACGGCACATCTGCCCAGCGTCAACAGACGTTTGGCGACACAACGGTGTATTACAACGCGTTCCCGTCGACTTTCCTGACGCCGGAAATCGCCAACGAATTTGAAGTCACCCGCAGCAAAACCAATGCGGTGCTCAACATCACCCTGAACAAGGGCGGCAAGAACATTGCCGCCAACGTTCAAGGCACGGTCCGGACGGGCGATGCCAAGCCGATACCCTTGACCTTCCGTCAGGTGGGCAAGAACGGCGAAATCAATTATCTGGCCCAGTTCCCGGTGGCCGGGCCGCAGACCTTCACCTTCAAAGTGGATGTGAAGGCAGGCGGCGCTACCTCTGAAACCATCCAATTTTCTCAAATGGTCGCTCCAATCGAATGATGAACCTCACGCAACTGGTACTGGCTAGCCACAACGCCGGCAAACTCAAAGAACTTCAGGCCATGCTCGGCGAGTCGGTGCAGTTGCGCTCGATTGGAGAATTCAGCAGCGTTGAGCCGGAAGAAACCGGCTTGTCGTTTGTTGAGAACGCAATTCTTAAAGCCCGCAATGCCGCACGCCTCTCGGGCTTGCCGGCACTGGCCGACGACTCGGGGCTGGCCGTGGACTTTCTCGGCGGCGCGCCGGGCATTTATTCGGCACGTTATGCAGACGGCAAAGGCGACGCGGCCAACAACGCCAAGCTGCTCGACGCCCTCAAAGACGTGCCCGAGGCAGAGCGCGGTGCACAGTTTGTCTGCGTGCTGGCACTGGTACGCCACGCCGACGACCCGCTGCCGATCATCTGTGAAGGCCTGTGGCACGGGCGCATCCTGCCTGCAGCCAGCGGCGAACACGGTTTCGGCTATGACCCGCTGTTCTGGGTACCGGAGCGCAACTGCTCCAGCGCCGAACTCAGCCCCACGGAGAAAAACCAGCTGAGCCACCGTGCGCGCGCCATGGTTTTGCTGCGTCAGCGTTTGGGCCTGAAATGACCCACGACACACCTCCACAGCCGCTCTATCTGGGCGCGGCTGGCTTTACCCAGCAGGCGCCGCGCGCGCCGCTGAGCCAATTGCCCCCTCTGTCGCTGTATATCCATATTCCGTGGTGCGTGCGCAAATGCCCGTATTGCGACTTCAACTCCCACACCGCCAGCCCGGTGCTGCCCGAAGACGAATACGTCGACGCGCTGCTGGCCGACCTCGATCAGGACCTGCACGCTGTTTATGGTCGCGAGCTCAGCTCGATCTTCTTCGGCGGCGGCACACCGAGCCTGTTCAGCGCACACGCTCTGGGGCGCCTGCTAAAAGGCGTTGAAGCGCGCATCCCGTTTGCCAGTGATATCGAAATCACCCTAGAAGCCAACCCGGGCACATTCGAGCAGGAAAAGTTCGTGGCTTACCGCAAGCTGGGCATCAATCGCCTGTCGATCGGTATCCAGAGCTTCCAGCAAGAGAAGCTGCAGGCCCTGGGTCGCATCCACAACGGCGATGAAGCTGTGCGTGCAGCCTCAATGGCGCGACTGGCGGGCTTTGACAACTTCAACCTGGACCTGATGCACGGCTTGCCCGATCAGTCCCTGGAGGACGCCCTGAGCGACCTGCGCCAGGCTATTGCACTCAAGCCGACGCATCTGTCGTGGTATCAGCTGACCCTGGAGCCCAACACGGTGTTCTGGAACCAGCCCCCCGTGCTGCCGGAAGACGACACCCTGTGGGACATTCAGGAAGCCGGTCAAGCGCTGCTCGCCGAGCACGGCTACACCCAGTACGAAGTGTCGGCCTACGCCCAGCCCGGCCGGCCGGCGCGGCACAATCTCAATTACTGGAGTTTCGGCGACTTTATCGGCATCGGCGCTGGCGCCCACGGCAAACTGAGCCATCCTGATGGCCGTATCGTGCGCACCTGGAAAACTCGTCTGCCAAAGGACTACCTGAATCCAGCGAAATCCTTTCAAGCAGGAGAGAAAGCTCTTACAGCAGAAGAGCTGCCATTTGAGTTTCTAATGAACGCCTTGCGCCTGACCGACGGCGTTGACTCGGCGCTCTACCCTCAGCGCACGGGGTTACCACTGGACAGCTTGAGCACTGGACGCAAAGCAGCCGAACAAAGTGGCTTATTGCAGGTCGAACCGTCACGCCTGGCGGCAACTGCCCGGGGCCAGCTGTTTCTCAATGACCTGTTGCAGCACTTTTTGACCTAAGGAAATCGAATGGACTTGGTACTCGACCTGCTTGCCAACGTATCGCGCTGGAGCCGCAGTCACCTCTCGGAGATCGCTCTGGCCTTGATTGGCTGTGTACTGGTGCTGTTCGGTGCCGACTTCAAGGGCTGGGTCGAACAACGTCTGGGCAGCATTGCGGGCGCCCTGCGCGTGCCGCTGATGGCCCTGCTTTGCCTGATCGGCAGCGGTGCGGCCCTGATCTACGCCACGCCCTGGGTCGAACGCGGGTTGAGCCAGTTCAACAACTACAGCCTGGCACCGGTGCTGTTGGTGGTGCTGGTATTGATCGGGGTGGTGGCGGATCGGCGCTGAAGAACACCCAGGATATCGTGTGGGAGCGGGCTTGCTCGCGATACAGGCTACGCGGTGCATCTGATTCACCGCTGTGATGCCATCGCGAGCAAGCCCGCTCCCACAGATTTCGTACGAACTTCACCGACCCCAAAGCAGGGTGGGGCCGGTGATTGAAAAACCGCTTAAGCCAGTTTTTCGAACTTCAAATCCCACACACCGTGCCCAAGACGTTCGCCGCGGCGTTCGAACTTGGTCACCGGGCGCTCAGGCGGACGTGGCACGCACTTGCCGTCTTCAGCCAGATTGCGGTAACCCGGCGCGACGTTCATCACTTCCAGCATGTATTCAGCATACGGTTCCCAGTCGGTAGCCATGTGCAACACGCCGCCAACCTTGAGCTTGGAGCGCACCAGTTCGGCGAAGGACGCTTGCACGATCCGGCGCTTGTGGTGACGGCTCTTGTGCCAAGGGTCCGGGAAGAACAGCAGCAGGCGATCAAGGCTGTTGTCTGCCACGCAACGGGTCAGGACTTCGATTGCATCGCAATCGTATACCCGCAAGTTGGTCAGGCCCTGGGTCAACACGCCGTTAAGCAGCGCGCCCACACCCGGACGGTGAACCTCTACGCCGATAAAGTCCTGTTCAGGCGAAGCCGCTGCCATTTCCAGCAGGGAATGGCCCATGCCAAAACCGATTTCCAGGGTGCGCGGCGCAGAGCGACCAAACACCTGGTCGAAATCGACCGGCGCGTCAGCCAGTGGCAGTACATACAGCGGCGTGCCTTGATCGAGGCCGCGTTGCTGGCCTTCGGTCATGCGCCCGGCGCGCATCACAAAACTCTTGATGCGACGGTGTTGGCGATCGTCGCCTTCTTCCGGGATTGGGGTGTCTAGTGATTCAGTCATCAGTGGCTCTTACTTGATCAGACCATCCAGCGGCGAAGAGGCGCTGGCATAGAGTTTTTTCGGCATGCGCCCGGCCAGGTACGCCAGGCGGCCCGCCACAATGGCGTGTTTCATGGCTTCGGCCATGATGATCGGATGCTGGGCATTGGCGATGGCCGAGTTCATCAGCACCGCTTCGCAGCCCATTTCCATGGCGATGGTCGCGTCGGAGGCAGTGCCCACACCCGCATCGACCAGTACCGGAATTTTTGCTTCTTCAAGGATGATGCGCAGGTTGTAGGGATTGCAGATCCCCAGACCGGTGCCAATCAGGCCAGCCAGCGGCATCACGGCAATGCAGCCCATGGCTTCCAGCTCGCGGGCAATGATCGGATCATCGCTGGTGTACACCATTACGTCGAAACCGTCCTTGACCAGAATCTCGGCGGCCTTGAGGGTTTCGATCACGTTGGGGAACAGGGTTTTCTGGTCGGCCAGCACTTCAAGCTTGACCAGCTTGTGGCCATCGAGCAGTTCACGGGCCAGGCGGCAGGTACGTACGGCTTCAACCGCGTCATAGCAGCCTGCAGTGTTGGGCAGGATGGTGTAGCGATCCGGCGGCAACACATCGAGCAGGTTCGGCTCGCCCGGGTTCTGACCGATGTTGGTGCGGCGTACGGCGACGGTGACGATCTCGGCACCCGAGGCTTCAATGGCCAGGCGGGTTTCTTCAAGGTCACGGTACTTGCCGGTGCCCACCAGCAGGCGCGACTGGTAAGTACGGCCGGCCAGGGTAAAAGGCTTGTCGCTGCGAACGTTGCTCATCGGGAATCCTCTTTAATTATGTGCACTTGCGGGTCGAGCATGATGGGCAGGGCAAAAACCTAGCCGCCACCGATGGCATGCACCACTTCGACCTGGTCACCGGCTTTGAGTACCGTCTCGGCATGCTGGCTGCGCGGGACAATGTCCAGGTTCAGCTCGACCGCAACCCTGCGGCCGGTCAGTTCCTGACGGGCCAGCAAGTCGGCGACGGTCTCGCCGTCGGGTAGTTCAAAGGATTCACCGTTCAACTGAATGAGCATGCGCGACGCTGCCTTCATTTTAAGGGGCCAGCATTCTAGCCCGATCAGTCAGGCCGACCCAAGCCATTCATCTTGCAGGCTCAGCTCAGGCGCCAGGCGGCCAGCCCCAAACACAGCCAGCCGGCCAGAAATGCCAGGCCGCCGAAGGGCGTGATGATCCCCAGCTTGCTGATGCCGGTCATGGTCAGCACATACAGGCTGCCGGAAAACAGCACAATGCCGACAGCAAAACAGACACCTGCCCAGGTCACCAGGCGCCCGGGCAGATGAGTGGCCAGCAAGGCCACGCCAAACAGGGCCAGGGTGTGGACCAACTGGTAGGTCACGCCTGTATGAAAAATAGCCAGATACTGTTCAGTCAGGCGGCCTTTAAGGCCATGGGCCGCGAAAGCACCCAAAGCAACACCGGTAAAGCCGAAGAATGCGGCCAGCATCAAAAAAACGCGCAGCATGGGGTTACTCCAGTCAGGATCATGGAATGGCGCAGGGTCTGTATAATGGCCCGCTCAACGGGTTCGGCCAAGTCATCCATGCTGCGTTTTCTTGTTCATCGCTTTCTCAAGGTCCTGCTCTGGTTCGCAGTGGGCAGCGCATTGCTGGTGCTGGTTTTTCGCTGGGTACCGCTTCCCGGCACGGCGCTGATGGTCGAACGCAAGGTCGAGTCATGGCTTGACGGCCAGCCGATTGACCTGCAGCGCAGTTGGCGGCCGTGGGATGAAATATCCGACGAACTGAAAGTTGCGGTCATGGCAGGTGAGGATCAGAAATTCCCCGAGCACTGGGGTTTTGACTTCGGGGCGATCAGGGCTGCGCTGATCCACAACGAACAAGGCGGAACGCTGCGCGGTGCCAGTACGCTGAGCCAGCAAGTGTCGAAGAACCTGTTTTTGTGGTCCGGTCGCAGCTGGCTGCGCAAAGGCCTGGAAGCCTGGTTTACCGCGTTGATCGAGGTGTTGTGGCCCAAGCAGCGGATTCTTGAGGTGTACCTCAATAGTGCGGAGTGGGATGAAGGCGTGTTCGGCGCCGAGGCTGCAGCGCAGCATCACTTTGGCGTGAGTGCCAAAAACCTTACGCGCCAGCAGGCCAGTTATCTGGCGGCCGTGCTGCCCAGCCCGCTGAACTGGAGTGCAAGCCACCCCAGCACCTATGTCAGCCGCCGCGCCGGGTGGATTCGTCAGCAGATGAGCCAGTTGGGGGGCGACAGCTATCTCACCACACTGAACAACTCACGCAAGGCGCCTTGGGCGGGCTAACCTGAAAATCTGCAAGCCCCTCACCCCAGCCCTCTCCCAAAGGGCGAGGGGGCCGATCTCCAGCGAATTCAAAATCCGCGTCAACCCCGATCAAGCGGCTGGGGTGAGGGCCAAGCACTCACTCAGCAATCCGGTTTGTCCGCTGTATAGCGCCGCGCCGGGTTTACCGCCGCACCAAACTCACGCAGTGCCTTGGCGCCAATCAACAGCGGGTAGTTGAAGCTGCTCCGGTCGGTGAGGTTGACCTCCACCGTGCGTTTGACATCACCCAGGCACATTTCCAGATCGACCACCGGGCGCTTGGCGCTTTCGGGGGTTTCCCGGTCTTCATCTTCATCGGCGCGGCTTTTGATCTTGCTGATGCGCGCCACCTTATGTTCATACACTTTGCTGCTGGCACCTTCGGTGGCCAGCTGGAAGCGCACCCACTCTTCACCGTCACGGGTAAAGGTCTGGATATTTTTGGCCGACAGCGACGCGGTCAAGGCACCCGTGTCCATCTTGGCTTTAAGGGTCTCGCCGATTTCCGGCAATTTGATGTACTCGTAACGCCCGTAAAGGGTCGGCTCGGCGGCCATCACCGGCAGCGCCAATACAGACAGCAACGCAAGAACAGACTTCATGCAGGCATTTCCTTTGAAAAAGTAAGAGTTAGACCACTTATCCACAGTAGGTTCACACTGTGTGTGTGGGAGCGAGCCTGCTCGCGATACTGGCGACCTGGTGAGTCTGCTTCACCGCGTTGAGGCTATCGCGAGCAGGCTCGCTCCCACAAGGTCCATGGATTTGGCGTTCAGCACCAGTCTGCTTATCATGGCCAGTCCTTAAACGTTCAAGAGTTGCTTATGCGCCGCCTGCTCACCGGCTGTCTGGTTACCCTGCTGTTGCTGTGCAACACCCTGATCCTGTTCGGGCCGTTGATGCTGTTTGCCCTGCTCAAACTGGCATCATCGGGGCGCCTGCGCGATTACAATTCGCGGGCGGTGATGTGGATTGCCGAAACCTGGTCCGAAATCGACAAACGCATTTTTGCCCTGTGCCTGCCCACCCAATGGGATATTCGCGGCGCCGAAGGTCTGAGCCGCGATACCTCGTATCTGGTGATCAGCAACCACCAGTCGTGGGTCGATATCCCCGCGTTAATGCAGGGCCTGAACCGGCGCACGCCGTTCTTCAAATTCTTCCTGAAAAAAGAACTGATCTGGGTCCCCTTTCTGGGCCTGGCATGGTGGGCGCTCGACTACCCGTTCATGAAGCGCTATTCCAAGGCCTTTCTGGCCAAACATCCGCAGCTCAAAGGCGAAGACCTGAAGATCACCCGGGCTGCCTGCGAACTGTTCAAGCGCCAGCCGGTGACGATCGTCAATTACCTCGAGGGCACGCGCTTTACCCCGGCCAAACACGCGCAACAACATTCACCCTATACCTGGCTGCTCAAGCCCAAGGCAGGCGGGGTGGCGTTTGTGCTGGCGGCGATGGGCGAACAGCTGGATGCCGTGCTCGACGTGACTGTGGTGTATCCACAGGCAAAGATTCCGGGCTTTTGGCAGTTGATCAGCGGGCAGGTGCCCAAGGTGATTGTCGATATACAGACCCGCGAACTGGATCCGGCATTGTGGCAGGGGGATTACGAAAACGACCCGGTGTTTCGTGAGCAGGTCCAGAGCTGGGTCAACCAGCTCTGGACCCTGAAAGACCAGCGTATCAGCACCTTGCGTGCCGAGCGCGGCTAGCCTTTAAACGCCCCAGGCGCTGCCCAGCTTGCTCAGCAGCGAAGTGCTGACGTTCTGGCCCTTGAAGTAGTCCAGCAGTACCGGAGCAAACTTGGCAACCATACCGTCCTGCATGCCCAGCGCCGTGAATGCGGCGTTCAGCTGGTCAGTGTTGGCCACGTTGCTGACAGCGCTGGTCGCGGTCTCGGAAACACCGCTGGATTTGCCCAGCAGGCCGCCCAACTGGCTCAACTGACCCAGGGCACCGGCGCCAGCCAGCTTGTTCACGCCCGGCACTTGCTGAGTCAGTTCGGAGTAGTCGCTGGAGGTCAGCTGGTTTTTCGCCAGGCTCAACATCGCGCCAATACCGCCCGCTGCCTGCTCAGGCTTGACGCCCAGCTCGTTGACCTTGGTCAGCATCTGCACGGCCTGGGCCGATTTGTCCGTGGTGGCGCCATTACCGTTGCCACCCTGAACCTGCGCGGCCACGTTGGCTACGTCGCTCAGGCTGAAACCTGCGAACACCGGGCTCGCTGCCACGGTCATCAATGTTGCCAGTGCCACGCCGCTCAACTTTTTCATCGCTTCAACCTCTAGAACCAAAAAGCCGCCCGCCAGGGAGCGGTAAAACTATGGGTAAGACCCAAAAACCGGGCAGATGTTCCCAAGTGCCACTATCAGGTCAAACGGTCTGTAATCTTAATTGAAAACGTGTGCATCCGCTGAGCCCTTGCCTGCGTATACAGAGCAGCGAGGTAACTCACATGATTGGAACAACCCTATACCCTGAACTACCCTCAACCGACAACTGGTCTGAAGTCCTGGCTTTTTTTGAGGGGAGAACAGCTATTTTAACCGCCAATACCGATTACCTTGAAAAGCTGTTGGCCCAATGTTCATTGGGTAATCGACGCGCCTTTGAAACCCTCTACCGCAGCGTGGCCCCGCGCTTGTACAGCGTGGCCTTGCGCTGCATGGGCCGACGCGACCTGGCAGAGGATGTGGTGCAGGAAAGTTTTGTGCGTATCTGGCACAGCGCCTCACGTTACGAAGCCCATTTGTCGGCACCGCTGACCTGGATGATCACCATCACCCGCAACCAGGCCATCGACCAGTTGCGCAAACACCGTGAATTGCCCTTGAGTGACCAGCAGCAAGACAACGTGGCCGATGACAGTCCCAGCGCCCTCGACCAACTGGGCAGCGCCCGTGAAGCCTGCGCCCTCAACCAGTGCCTGGAACAACTCGAAGGCATGCAACTCCAGAGCATCACCAGCGCCTACTTCCATGGGCTGAGCGCCAGCGAGCTGGCACAGCAACTGGCGGCACCCCTCGGTTCGGTCAAATCCTGGATTCGCCGGGGTATGCAGCGACTGCGCAGGTGCCTCGAATCATGAACTATCAAACACCCGAGTTACGCCGTGCGCTGACCGCCGATTACGCCATCGGGCTGATGCCGCCCACGGCCCGCAGGCGTTTTGAGCACCTGCTGCAGGGCGACGCGCTCCTGCGCGCCGAACTGGCCCGCTGGCTGGAACACCTCAACCTGCTGACCGAGCCACTGATCGAGCAACCCGTACCGGATCGCGTGTGGCGGGCCATCGTGGCCCGTATCGAGCCGCAAACCCTGCATGTGCCGGCAAAGCGTCCGTTCTGGAACTGGCTGCGTTTGAGTGCACTTGCCTGCTCATTGCTGATCGTCGTGACTGCCGGCCTGCTCTACAATCGCGACAGCGTGCAGTACAAAGCCACCCTGCTCAGCGGCACTGCGCAGCCCGGCCTGAGCATCGAGGCCCACAGCGATTATCTGAAAGTAAAACCGCTGGAGCTGTCGGCGGTGGATGGGGGCAGCAGCCTGGAACTGTGGGCGATACCGGTTGAAGGCAAACCGGTGTCCCTTGGACTGATCCCCCGCGATGGCGATGGCCGCATAACCCTTAGCCAAAGTCAGCAGCAACTCATCAGGGTGCCGGTGGTGCTCGCCGTGAGCCTGGAACCGCAAGGCGGCTCGCCAACCGGTCAGCCGACGGGCCCCGTGCTGTATCAGGGGCCGCTGGCCAGCCTGTAAAAACAATCCACGCACTTGTGGCAGCGGGCTTGCTCGCGATGCAGACAACTCGGTACATCTCAATAACCGAGGTGCTGCAATCGCGGGCAAGCCCGCTCCCACAGGGTTGGCGCTGGTGTTTATGCCTTGCTGAACATCCGGTGCGGGTCGATCACGAACTTCTTCGGCACACCGGCATCGAACTCGCCATAGCCCCGCGGCGCGTCGTCCAGGCTGATCACTTCAACACCTACGATGTCAGCGATCTTGATCCGGTCCCACATGATCGCCTGCATCAGCTGGCGGTTGTATTTCATCACTGGCGTCTGCCCGGTGTGAAAGCTGTGGGACTTGGCCCAGCCCAACCCGAAGCGGATGCTCAGGCTGCCCTTCTTCGCCGCCGCGTCTACCGCACCCGGGTCTTCGGTCACATACAGGCCCGGAATGCCGATCTTGCCCGCCACCCGCACCACGCCCATCAGCGAGTTGAGCACCGTGGCCGGTGCTTCATGCTTGACCCCGTCATGGCCGTGCCCGCGAGCTTCAAAACCCACTGCATCCACCGCACAATCCACTTCCGGCTCGCCCAGCAGTTCGGCGATCTGTTCGTGCAGGGGCGTATCTTTGGACAGGTCGGCAATTTCAAAACCCTGCGCCTTGGCGTGGGCCAGACGAATCGGATTAACGTCACCGACAATCACCACCGCCGCACCCAGCAAGCGCGCCGAAGCCGCAGCCGCCAGCCCCACCGGGCCAGCACCGGCGATATACACCGTGCTGCCAGGGCCAACGCCAGCAGTGACGGCGCCGTGATAGCCGGTGGGCAGGATGTCGGAGAGGCAGGTCAGGTCGCGGATTTTTTCCATCGCCGCATCGCGATTCGGCAGCTTGAGCAGGTTGAAATCGGCGTAAGGCACCAATACATATTCAGCCTGACCGCCAACCCAGTCGCCCATGTCCACGTAACCATATGCGCCGCCGGGACGGGCCGGGTTGACGGTCAGGCACACGCCGGTGTTCTGTTCCTTGCAGCTGCGGCAGCGGCCGCACGCCACGTTGAACGGCACCGAAACCAGGTCGCCGACTTTCAGGTGTTCCACATCACGCCCGGCCTCGATCACCTCGCCGGTGATCTCATGACCCAGCACCAGCCCGGTTTGCGCCGTGGTGCGGCCACGCACCATATGCTGGTCGGAGCCGCAGATATTGGTCGACACTACCCGCAGGATTACGCCGTGGTGGATGGGCTTGCCCTGAGGGTTCTGCATCTTGGGGAAAGGAATGCTTTGCACTTCAACCTGGCCGTTGCCCAGGTACACCACACCGCGATTGTCAGCCATCGTATTCACCCTTAGTTGTTATTGGCGGGATTAACTTGCTGCTTGCAGCTTAGAAGGTGGCGCGGGCTCACAGCACCACGGTACGACCTCCATTTAGGAAAACGCGCCGCTCAATGTGATAGCCCACGCCTCGAGCCAGGGTTTGCGCTTCGATGTCACGGCCCTTGGCGATCAGGTCTTCGGGGTAGTGGCTGTGGTCTACCACCTCGACGCCCTGGGCAATGATCGGGCCTTCGTCGAGGTCGTTGTTGATGTAATGGGCGGTAGCACCGACCAGTTTGACGCCCTTCTCGTAGGCCTGATGATAGGGCTTGGCGCCCTTGAAGCCGGGCAGCAGGGAGTGGTGAATGTTGATCGCCTTGCCGTCGAGCTTGCGACACAGCTCGGGGGACAGCACTTGCATATAGCGGGCGAGGATCACCAGCTCGGCGCCGGTGTCTTCGATCACCTGCCAAACCTTGGCCTCCTGCGCAGGCTTGTTGGCCGGGTCGAGGGCGAAGTGGTGGTAGGGGATGCCGTGCCACTGCGCCAGAGGCTCCAGATCGGGGTGATTGGAGACCACGGCCACCACGTCCATCGACAACTGGCCAATGCGCTGGCGATAGAGCAGGTCGTTGAGGCAGTGGTCAGCCTTGGACACCATAATCAGCACTTTGGGCCGATGGTGTGGCGGTGTCAGTTCGAACGTCATGCCAAAGGCCTGGCCGCGCTCGGCCAGGCCGGCGCGAAATTCGTGTTCATCGAAGCCGTCGGGCTGGCGGAACTCAACGCGGATAAAAAAACGCGCCGAACGCTGATCGTCGAAGGAATGGTGCTCGGTGACGTAGCAGCGGTGCTCAAACAGATAACGCGTCACCGCGTCGACGGTACCCAGCAGGCTCGGGCAGTCGGCGGTGAGGATCCAGGTGTCGGGGGCGCGGCTCATGGCGGGAGTCCTTGGTTGTTGTTGGAATGCGCACTTACAGGTGTGGGAGCGGGCTTGCCCGCGATGCAAACAACTCGGTGCATCCGGTTGACCGAGGGGCTGCCATCGCGAGCAAGCCCGCTCCCACAGGGGACAGCAGGCGGGTTTACGCCTCCACGCTCAACCCGTATTCAGCCGCCGCATCCTGCAACCATAACCACCAGTAATCCGAAAAACTGCGGCGGATCAGCAGTTCCCAGGTGTCTTCGCCGGTATGACGAATCACCAGCTGCGACTTGGCGAAGACCGTGCCCACCGCCTTGCCCACCGGGAAATTGTCGGGGTGTACGTCATAACTGGTGGACTTCATCAGCACCTCGCGCACCTTCGGCCCGCTCAGTTCCAGCAGCTGTTGCCCGCCACTGACGTTGACCACCGAAATATGCAGCCCAGCCAGCGCCGCCCGCAGAGCTTGCTCCACGGCGAACTCCTGGCCACCGGGGACGATCAGCAGCCACTCATCCGGCCCCATCCATTGCAGCGAGGTATCAGCGTTGGCCACCAGGCTCAGGGCCACGGGCAGTTCCAGGCCCAGGGCCTTGTGCACGCCTTCGGCAAAGGCCGGGTCTTTGGCGTCACCGCGCAGGGTCAGGTGGCCCAGCAGTTTTTTCTCGCGTACGGTCACGCCAGGGTTTTTCCGGCCCTTGCCGATCAGGCCGGCCAGGCTGGCATGGTGCAGCGAGGATTCGGCTTTGGCGCCCGACTCCGGGCGCTGTTGGTATACGTTGGCTGTGGTCATGAGATCACCCATTCAAATATTCTGCCGGTCGCCTTTCGGGTCGAAGAACACCGAAGACACAATTTCAGCCTCGATCACGCTGCCGTCGACCTGGGGCGAGAACACCCGTTCGCCGATACGCTTCAAGCCGCCCTTGACCACACCCATGGCAAATGAATAACCCAGTGAGTTGTGGGCATAACTCGACGTCACGTGGCCGACCATGGTCATCGGGATCGACTGCTTGGCATCGAACACCAGTTGCGCGCCTTCGGGCAGCCATTGGGTCGGGTTGATGGGCTTGAGCCCCACCAACTGCTTGCGCTGGTCACGTACGCAGTCTTCACGGTTCATGCCGCGCCAGCCGATCCACGAGAACGGTTTGGTGCGGCCCACGCACCAGCCCATGTTCAGGTCGTCGGGGGTCATGGAACCGTCAGTGTCCTGACCAACGATGATGAAGCCCTTCTCGGCCCGCAACACGTGCATGGTCTCGGTGCCATAAGGGGTGAGGTTGTACTGCTTGCCCGCCTCAACGATTTTTTCCAGCACGCCCATGGCGTAGTCAGCCTGGATATTGACCTCATAGGACAGCTCGCCGGTAAACGAGATACGGAACACCCGCGCCGGTACACCGCCCACCAGGCCTTCTTTCCAGGTCATGAACGGGAACGCCTCGCGATCCAGATCAATGTCGGTCACTTCGCTCAGCAACTTGCGGCTATTGGGGCCGGACAAGGTCAGGGTCGCGTAGTGGTCGGTGACCGAGGTGAAGTAGACCTTCAGCTCGGGCCATTCGGTCTGCTGGTAAATTTCCAGCCACTGCAACACACGGGCCGCGCCGCCGGTAGTGGTGGTCATGACGAAATGATTGTCGGCCAGGCAGGCCGTCACGCCGTCGTCGAAGACCATGCCGTCTTCCTTGCACATCAGCCCGTAGCGGGCCTTGCCCACATCAAGTTTGGTCCAGGCATTGGTGTAGATACGGTTGAGAAACTCGCGGGCATCCGGGCCCTGGATGTCGATCTTGCCCAGGGTAGAGGCATCGAGAATGCCGACGCTGTCACGCACCGCTTTGCATTCGCGCTTGACCGCCGCATGCATGTCTTCGCCGTTACGCGGGAAGTACCACGGCCGTTTCCACTGGCCGACGTCTTCAAATTCAGCGCCTTGCTTGACGTGCCAGGCTTGCAGCGCGGTGTAGCGCACCGGCTCGAAAATATGCCCGCAATGGCGCCCCGCCACCGCGCCGAAGGTCACCGGCGTGTAGTTGGGGCGGAACATGGTGGTGCCCATCTGCGGGATGGTCACGTTCAGCGAGCGGGCGGCAATGGCCAGGCCGTTGACGTTGCCCAGCTTGCCTTGATCCGTGCCGAAGCCCAGCGCGGTATAGCGTTTAACGTGCTCAACCGACTCGAACCCTTCACGGGTCGCCAATTCGATGGCCGCAGCAGTGACGTCGTTTTGCAGGTCGACAAATTGCTTCGGTGCCCGCGCCGTACCTTTTTCGTGGGGCACATGGAACAGCGCCAGGGTCGGTTCCTGCAGCTGATTCAGGGCTTTGGGCAACACCCCTTCCACGGCCTTGAAACCGGCTTCGCTGGCCGCACGTGCGCCGCCCTCAAAACCATCGGCCAGGCTGTCGCCCAGCGGGTAGACACCATTGATACCGCCCACACATACGCGCTTTTGCGGTGCTTCGCCGGGGACGAAACCGAGAATATCTTCACGCCAGGTCGGCTTGCCGCCCAGGTGCGAGGCCAAGTGAACTACCGGGCTGTAGCCGCCCGAAGTGGCCAGCAAATCGCACTCCAGCCACTCGCCGGGGCTGGCAACGCTGAGAGCCTTGACGTCGATCGCCGCCACTCGTGCACCCGTTACATGCTTGCTGCCACGGGCTTCGATCACCGCACTCCCGGTGAGGATGCGAATGCCTTTGGCCCGAGCTTCTTCGACCAGCGCACCACGGGGGTTGCTGCGTGCATCGGCAACAGCAACCACTTGCTGGCCGGCGTCGAGCCAGTCCAGGGCTACGCGGTAGGCATGATCGTTGTTGGTACTGAGCACCAGTTTTTTGCCCGGTGCCACACCATAGCGGCGCACATAGGTGGACACGGCTCCGGCGAGCATATTGCCCGGTACGTCGTTGTTGCCGTACACCAACGGCCGCTCGCAGGCACCGGTGGCCAATACCACGCGCTTGGCCCGGACCCGGTGGATACGCTGGCGTACCTGACCGATAGGGGCGCGATCGCCGAGGTGGTCGGTGATACGTTCGTGAATAGTCAGGAAGTTGTGGTCGTGATAGCCGTTCACCGTCGCGCGGGGCAACAGGATCACGTCGGGTAGCGTCTTGAGTTCGGCGATCACCTTGGCCACCCACTCCATGGCCGGTTTGCCGTCCAGGCTTTCGCGGCTGTCGAGCAGGCTGCCGCCGAATTCTTCCTGTTCATCGGCGATGATCACCCGCGCACCGCTGCGCGCTGCTGCCAGTGCTGCGGCCAGACCTGCAGGGCCTGCGCCGACAATCAGCACGTCGCAGTGGTGGTTCATATAGTCGTAGGTGTCGGGATCGTTCTGGGTCGGCGAGCGACCCAGGCCTGCGGCTTTGCGGATGTACTTCTCGTAAGTCATCCAGAACGACTGCGGGTACATAAAAGTTTTGTAGTAAAAGCCCGGCGGCATCAGCTTGCCGCCGACCTTGCCGAGGATGCCCATCACATCATTGTTGACGTTGGGCCAGCCGTTGGTGCTGGTGGCCACCAGGCCCTGGTACAAAGCCTGCTGCGTGGCGCGCACGTTGGGGATTTGCGTGGCCTCGGTGGCACCGATCTGCAACACCGCGTTGGGCTCTTCAGCACCGGCGGCGTAAATGCCTCGGGGCCGGGAATATTTGAAACTGCGGCCAATCACGTCAACGCCGTTGGCCAGCAAAGCGGCCGCCAGGCTGTCGCCCTCGTAGCCTTTGTATTGTTGACCGTTGAATGTGAAGCTCAGCACCTTGGTGCGGTCAACGCGGCCGCCATTGGGCAAGCGATGGGTCTGGCTCATACTTTTTCTCCCAGCTCGCGGGTGGCCGTGGTGGCCGCAGGTGCTGCCTGCTCAGTGAACTGCGGCTTGCTGCCGATCAGGTAGGTTTCAAGAATTTCGTAGGTCACGGTATTGCGCGTGGCATTGAAAAACTGCCGGCAACCGGCGACGTGGTTCCACAGTTCGTGGTGCAGGCCACGGGGGTTGTCGCGAAAGAACAGGTAGTCGCCCCATTCTGCGTCGGTGCAACTGCCAGGGTCGAGCGGGCGCGGGATATGCGCCTGGCCGCTGGCGTGGAATTCCTCTTCGGAGCGAAGCTCGCCGCAATGGGGACAGAAGATATGCAACATGGGTATTTCTCCTGTTAGTGGGCGACAGCGGCAGCGCCGTGTTCGTCGATCAGGGCACCGGTGTGGAACCGGTCAATGGAAAACGGCGCGGCCAGCGGGTGCATCTCGCCCTTGGCCAGGCTGGCAGCGAACACGTTGCCCGAACCCGGCGTGGCCTTGAATCCACCCGTGCCCCAGCCGCAGTTAAAGAACAGATTGGGCACCGGGGTTTTCGAGATGATCGGGCAGGCGTCGGGTGTGGTGTCGACGATGCCGCCCCACTGACGGTTCATGCGCACGCGGGACAACACAGGGAACATTTCCACAATCGCCTGGATCGTGTGCTCGATCACCGGGTACGAACCGCGCTGGCCGTAGCCGACCCAACCGTCGATACCCGCGCCGATCACCAGGTCGCCCTTGTCGGACTGGCTGATATAGCCGTGTACGGCGTTGGACATGATCACGCTGTCGATAATCGGCTTGATCGGCTCCGACACCAGCGCTTGCAGCGGGTGGGATTCGATCGGCAGGCGAAAGCCGGCCTGACGCGCCATATGCCCCGAGTTGCCAGCCGTGACCACACCAACGCGCTTGGCGCCGATAAAGCCCTTGCTGGTTTCGACGCCGATGCACACGCCGTTTTCCTTGCGAAAGCCGAGCACTTCGGTTTGCTGGATCAGGTCTACGCCCAGAGCATCGGCGGCACGGGCAAAGCCCCAGGCCACGGCATCATGGCGGGCCACGCCGCCACGCCGTTGTACGGTGGCGCCGATGATCGGGTAGCGGGTGTTCTTCGAGCAATCGAGGTAGGGAATCTCGTCCGCTACTTGTTTGCCGTTGAGCAGTTCACCGTCCACACCATTGAGGCGGTTGGCGCTGACCCGACGCTCGGAGTCACGCATGTCCTGCAGGGTGTGGCATAGGTTATAGACGCCGCGCTGGGAGAACATCACGTTGTAGTTCAAGTCCTGGGACAAACCTTCCCATAGCTTCATCGCGTGTTCGTACAGGTGCGCCGACTCGTCCCACAAATAGTTGGAGCGCACGATGGTGGTGTTGCGTGCCGTGTTGCCGCCACCCAACCAGCCTTTTTCAACCACGGCCACGTTGGTGATGCCGTGTTCCTTGGCCAGATAGTAAGCAGTTGCCAGACCATGGCCGCCGCCGCCGACGATGACCACGTCATAGACCTTTTTCGGGGTCGGCGTGCGCCACATCTTCTGCCAGTTTTCGTGGTGGCTGAGGGAGTGCTTGAAGAGGCCGAAGCCTGAATACCGTTGCATAGGATCTACTCCAAAAACGCGCTCAGCGATAAACCGGGAAGTCTTGGCACAGCGAAGTCACCTGGCGGGCCACATCGGCCTCGATATCGGCATCGCCGAGGTGATCGAGAACGTCGCAGATCCAGCCTGCCAGCTCCGTGCATTGCGCCACTTTGAAACCACGGCTGGTCACCGCCGGGGTGCCGATACGCAGGCCCGAGGTCACAAAGGGTGATTGCGGGTCGTTAGGCACGGCATTCTTGTTGACCGTGATATGGGCGCGGCCCAGGGCGGCGTCGGCGTCCTTGCCGGTCAATCCCTGGCGGATCAGGCTGAGCAGGAACAGATGATTGTCGGTACCACCCGAGACCACGTCATAGCCACGCTTGATAAACACCTCGGCCATGGCCTGGGCGTTGTCGATGACCTGCTTTTGATAGGTTTTGAAACCCGGTTCCAGCGCTTCCTTGAAGCACACTGCCTTGGCCGCGATCACGTGCATCAAGGGCCCGCCCTGACCGCCGGGGAACACCGCCGAATTGAGTTTCTTTTCCAGGGCTTCGTTGGCCTTGGCCAGAATCAGGCCGCCACGGGGGCCGCGCAGGGTTTTGTGGGTGGTGGTGGTCACCACATCGGCATACGGCAGCGGGTTGGGGTACAACCCGGCAGCGACCAGACCGGCAACGTGGGCCATGTCGACAAACAGGTAGGCTCCCACCTTGTCTGCAATCTGACGAAAGCGTGGGAAGTCGAGGAATTTTGAGTAGGCCGAGAACCCGGCAATGATCATTTTGGGTTGATGTTCAACAGCCAGACGCTCAACTTCGTCGTAGTCGATCAAGCCGGTGCTGGTGTCGATGCCGTACTGCACGGCGTTGTACAGCTTGCCCGAAAAACTGACGCTGGCCCCATGGGTCAAGTGACCGCCATGGGCCAGACTCATGCCCAGCACGGTGTCACCGGCGTTGAGCAATGCCAGGTAGACGGCTGCGTTGGCCTGGCTGCCGGAATGCGGCTGCACGTTGGCGTAATCGGCGCCGAACAACTGTTTGGCGCGGTCGATGGCCAACTGCTCAACTTTATCCACATGTTCGCAGCCGCCGTAATAGCGTTTGCCTGGGTAGCCTTCGGCGTACTTGTTGGTCAGACCGCTGCCCTGGGCTTCCATCACCCGCTGGCTGGTGTAGTTTTCGGAGGCGATCAGTTCGATGTGATCTTCCTGGCGCTGATCTTCAGCATTCATGGCCGCCAACAAGGCGTCATCGTAACCCTGGATCTGATCCTGCTTGCTGAACATCGCGTTCTCCCAGCGCCAGCGCGCCTTTTGGTCTCGGTGGGGCTAATGCCCTTTGAGCCAGATGGTAGAGCTGGCGCAGGCAGACCAAATGCCCATGGACGCCACGCAATGGTGCGTTTACGACATGGTTTCCCATAACCCTGTGGGAGCGGGCTTGCTCGCGATACTGGCTGCGAGGTTTGTCTGGCGAAACCGGGAGATGCCATCGCGGGCAAGCCCGCTCCCACATTTTGTTACAGGCCTTTGGGTTATTCTTTTGTAGGGCATTTCCGCACTTTAAGTCGCGCCTGTGCACCTGCCAGATTCTTGGATAAAGTGCACAACACTATTCGACCATGGAACCGGGAAATGACTGACAAGAGCCAACAATTCGCCAGCGACAACTACTCCGGTATCTGCCCTGAAGTCTGGTCCGCCATGGAAAAAGCCAACCACGGCCACCAGCGCTCTTACGGCGACGACGAATGGACGCTGCGCGCCTCGAACGATTTTCGCAAACTGTTCGAAACCGACTGCGAAGTGTATTTCGCCTTTAACGGCACGGCGGCCAACTCCCTGGCGCTGTCGTCCCTGTGCCAGAGCTTTCACAGCGTGATCTGCTCCGAGACCGCCCACGTCGAGACGGACGAATGTGGCGCTCCGGAATTTTTTTCCAACGGCTCCAAGCTGCTGATCGCCCGCACTGAAAACGGCAAGATCACCCCCGAGTCAATCCGCGAGATCGCCCTCAAGCGCAAAGATATCCACTATCCAAAACCGCGGGTGGTCACCATCACCCAGGCCACTGAAGTCGGCAGCGTGTACCGCCCTGAAGAAATCCGCGCGATCAGCGACACCTGCAAGGAGTTGGGCCTGTTGTTGCACATGGACGGCGCGCGGTTCTCCAATGCCTGCGCTTTTCTGGGCTGCACGCCCGCCGAACTGAGCTGGAAAGCCGGGGTGGATGTGCTGTGCTTTGGCGGCACCAAGAACGGTATGGCGGTGGGCGAGGCGATTCTGTTTTTCGACCATGCCTTGTCAGTGGATTTTGACTACCGCTGCAAACAGGCCGGGCAACTGGCTTCGAAGATGCGCTTTCTGTCTGCGCCCTGGGTGGGCCTGCTGGAAAACGACGCCTGGCTCAAACACTCGCGCCACGCCAACCACTGCGCGCAGTTGCTGAGCCAACTGGTGAGTGACATTCCGGGGGTCGAGCTGATGTTTCCGGTGGAAGCCAATGGCGTATTCCTGCAACTGTCGGAACCGGCCCTAGCGGCACTGACCGCCAGGGGCTGGCGCTTCTATACCTTTATCGGCAAGGGCGGGGCACGCTTCATGTGCTCGTGGGATACCGAGGAAGCACGGGTGCGGGAACTTGCGGCGGATATTCGCGAAGTGATGTCCGCTTAAAGCGCACGTAACATCAATAACACTGTGGGAGCGGGCTTGCTCGCGATTCAGGCAACGCGGTTAGTCTGAACGACTGCGCTGATGCCATCGCGGGCAAGCCCGCTCCTACAGAGGGTGACTGATTTACGAATACTCAGGATTGCCCCAGGGTTCGCTCAATCACATCGACCGTGGCGCTGACTTGCTCTTGATAACGGTCGAGTTCCTGTTTGTGGCTCAGTTGCAACTCAATCTGTTTTGAACACAGATTCAGTGCTGCCAGCACCAGCAGCTTGTCCCCGATCAGGCTCGGGTACTTTCTTTTCGTTTCGGCCAGGGCGGCTTTCAACATGACCGTGGCCGCCATCAGGGTTTTCTGCTCCCCCTCCGGCGCCTTGATCGTGTAGTCGTTACCCAAAATCGAGACGACATTTACTCCGTCTCTGTCAAGGCTCATGCGCTGACAGGGCTCGCGCGCTCAACCAGTGCCTGGATGCGGGCTGCGGTCGCGCCTTGCTTTTCTTCCTGTTCCATCAGGGTCAGTTGCAGGCTTTCGTTCTCGTCACGGGCCTGGGCCAGTTCGGTGTTCAGTTGCTCGTTGGCATCCAGCAGTTCTTGTTTTTGCTGTACCAGGTCGCTGACCAGTTGTTCCAGTTTGCTAAGGGATGACTCAATCATGATGATGTTCTCAAGCAGTTTCGAAGGGCGCGTACGATAAAGAAAAGTCAGCGGCTAAGCTAGCGGCAACCTTGCTTTCAGACCCCTAAAGACTGTGGTTTGCAACCTTTGTTCCCTGCCAGGGTTCTGGAGCCACGAAAGCCCGTCAAAACTCAATCCGCACATCCCCTTTCGGTACGCTGCAGCACGACAGGATATAACCCTCGGCCACATCTTCGTCGGTAATGCCGCCGTTGTGCTCCATGTCCACCTCCCCCCCCAGTTTCAACACCTTGCATGTCCCGCAAATGCCCATGCCGCAAGCCTTGGGGATCATCAGTCCGAGTTTGGCCGCTGCCGCATGCACGGTCTCGGCTGGTCCCACACGAATGCTCTTGCCGGACGCGGTGAATTCCACCTGGTTCAAATCCGCCAGGTCCGGCTCCGGTGCATCTGCCGCCTGCTCGGCCTGTTCTACCGCTTCAGCCCGCACTTCAGGCGGCGTCGCCCCAAAGGATTCTTCGTGGTAACGGCTCATGTCAAAACCGTTGCTTTCCAGCAGGCGCTTGACCGCGTTCATGTAAGGCGTCGGCCCGCAGCAAAACACCTCGCGCTCCATGAAGTCGGGGGCCATCAGGTCGAGCATCTTATGGTTCAGGTAACCGCGATACCCGGCCCAGGGCTCACCCAGCCCGTGCTTCTCGCAGATCAGGTGCAGGCTGAAGTTGTCGATACGCGAGGCCATATGCTCCAGCTCGCGGTGATAAATGATGTCCTTGGGCGAGCGGGCGCTGTGGATAAACACCATGTCGACATTGGCGTTGGTGTCGTAAAACCAGCGTGCCATCGACATTACCGGGGTTATACCTACACCACCGCTCAGATAGAGCACTTTGGGGCTCGGCGCGTCGATGGCGTTAAACAGTCCCACCGGCCCGTGCACGGCCAGCTCCTGGCCTTCGCTCAAGGTGTCGTGCAGCCAGTTGGAGACGCGGCCACCGGGCACCCGCTTGATGGTCACCGAAAAGCTGTACGGCACCGAGGGTGAGCTGGAAATAGTGTACGAGCGCATCACCGGGTCACCGTCGATTTCCAGCTCCAGGGTCACGAATTGCCCCGGTTTGAAAAAGAACAGGATCGGCTGGTCGGCCATAAAACAGAAGGTGCGCACATCCCAGGTTTCCTGAATCACTTTGACGCATCGCACGATGTGTCGGCCATTGGCCCAGGTCTGGGTGGTTACCGGGTTCAGAAAGCTATTGGACATGCGCTTCTCCACGGCCGACAGCCGGCCTCTTGCTGGCGATTCTGCGCATGCCCCGAAGCGGCCATTTACCCATTCGCGACATCCACATACTTATCGCGACCAGCCCCTGAAAACAGCACCTTCAGCGTCGGGAACAGATTGGGCCATGTCGCCCGTAGATATGGCTGCGGCGCACTTCGAACGCACACTCAGCGCCACTACCACTTGTATTGCTTTGCCTTGCGTCGAACCCCTGATCAGCCATTTTTAGGCCACATCCGATGGCCATGAGGACTACAACGATGGACGTCACCGCAAACTTGAGCCTGGGCGATCCACTGGAACCCGCACGCAAGGCCACCGCCGAGATGCTGCAGAACCGCGAGCGGACATTTTCGCTGCCACAGCCGTTTTATAACGACGAGCGCCTGTTCGAAATCGATATGCAGGAGATCTTCCAGAAGGAGTGGCTGATTGCAGGCATGACTTGCGAGATACCGGCCAAGGGCAACTTCCTGACCCTGCAGGTGGGCAAGAACCCGATTATCGTGATTCGCGGCGCAGAAGGTCAGGTGCATGCCTTTCATAATGTGTGCCGCCATCGTGGTTCGCGACTGTGCACCAGCGAAAAAGGCAAGGTCGCCAAACTGGTGTGTCATTACCACCAATGGACCTATGAGCTGGACGGGCGCCTGCTGTTTGCCGGCACCGAGATGGGTGCGGACTTCGACATGAAGCAATACGGCCTCAAGCCGGTGAACGTCAAAACCGCGGGCGGCTATATCTTTATCAGCCTGGCCGAGAACCCTCCCGCCATCGATGAGTTCCTCGCCACACTGAACCACTATATGGAACCTTACGACATGGAAAACACCAAGGTGGCGATTCAAACCACCCTGGTGGAAAAGGCCAACTGGAAACTGGTGCTGGAAAACAACCGCGAGTGCTACCACTGCAACGCGTCGCACCCCGAGTTGCTCAAGACCCTGCTCGAATGGGACGACGTCACCGACCCGCGCGCCGACCAAGCATTCAAGGATCACGTCGCCGCCTCAGCAGCCGCCTGGGACGCCGAGAAAATTCCTTATGCCCACGCCAGCTTCGGCCTGCGTAACCGCATCGTGCGCATGCCACTGCTCAAGGGCACGGTCTCGATGACCCTGGACGGCAAGCAAGGCTGTGCAAAACTGATGGGGCGCATCAAAAACCCGGACCTGGGCTCAATGCGCATCCTGCACTTGCCGCATTCGTGGAACCACTGCATGGGCGACCATATCATCGTATTTACCTTATGTCCGATCAGCGCGCAGGAAACCGTGGTCAGCACCAAATGGCTGGTGCACAAGGATGCGGTAGAAGGCGTGGACTACGACGTGGAGCGCATGCGCAAGGTCTGGGACGCCACCAACGACCAGGATCGCCGGCTGGCTGAAGAAAACCAGCGCGGCATCAACTCGGTCGCCTACCAGCCAGGGCCGTACTCGCAAACCTACGAGTTTGGCGTGGTCAACTTTGTCGACTGGTACAGCGAGCGGCTGCTGAACAACCTGGGGGCGGCGCCTGCGGCGTATCTTAAAGGGGTAGTGGCGCAATAAAAGCACCTCACTAAGCCTCTCCCTTAGGGAGAGGGTTGGGGGTGAGGACCTGGAACACTCTTGATCAGTTTTTGATCAGCGCGCCACACCCCCCGTATTCAAAGGCCCGCAGCCCTTCACCAACATCTTGTCCACAGGCACACCCACAGCAACTGTGGGGAAGTCATGGATCACTACCGGGGCAGACATCTGTACATTTTTTGTGCAAACCTGCACAAGCCACGGTTTTAAAGGCCTGCAGATAACCACACCCACCTTATCCACAGTTTGACCAACTGAATATGTGCGCAACTTTATCCACCCTGTTGAAAACTCCCTTAGCCCTTGTATTGGCTGGTTTTATCCCATCAAAAGACGATGCCAACGTGGATTGAACATTTTTTGATCAGCACCTTGGAGCCCTTTAATATAAAGGCCTGCAGGATAGAGCGAACAACTTATCCACACCTTCACCAACAGAGTTTGTGGGTAAACAGAGCAAGCGCTCTGCAAGTGTGATTTCCTGGCAGCGATCATTTTTTGTACAAACCTGCAGGAGCCACGTCAGCCGGGCCCTGCAAGCAAATACAGACAGGTTACCCACAGGCAGGCACACAGAAACCCGGGGTAACTTTGCGCAGATGCTGGCAGTACCTTGCCTACTAAAATGCTGTCCGCAAACTCGCTCGCGAAGGCAGTGATATCAGACGTTAAAAACAATGGATCGATCACCATCATCTGCCACGTTTCTTAGACTTTTTAGAGATTTGGCATCACGCCAAACATTATATCAATTTCAGCCTGCAAGGCCCCTCCCCCTTATTAAACAACTCTAAACACTCACAAAATGAACAATCCAACAAAAAGATAACCAACTCACTATTAGCTGGTTCATTTCAATGGATCCAATTTTGATTGCAGGATAATTGCCATCAATCGAATAAGTCCTATATTTATTTTTATGCAGCCTGTTCGCTACCCTGTTTATACAGGCACTCAACCACCTACAAAAACTGCAGGTAACACGACCCTAAAACCCGCCAATACTTATAGTTTAAACGTGAAAACTTTGTGATCTTGCGCGCCACACTTAACACTGCGGATTCCTTATTAATTATCAATAAAACCGTGCAGATTCAACAGGATAAAACAATCTATCGATTAGATTGGCACCCCTGCTTTATCCGTTATCTGAAACGGCGAGGTCTTGATATGAAACATTCATTTTTGATTATACTTGTCATATGTGCGGGACTAACACCGACCTTCGCACATGCTAATTGCTGGCAGGATGCAGGCAACCGCTATGACATTGATCCGTTGCTGTTACATGCCATTGCCCAAGTTGAATCGAAAATGAATCCGGCCGCACGCAACGTCAATAAAGACGGGACTTACGATATAGGCTTGATGCAAGTCAACAGTCGCCATTTGAAACACCTTGCCACTTTTGGCATTAGTGAATATCAACTACAGACTCAACCCTGCACCAGTGTCATGGCCGGTGCCTGGATCCTCGCCAAATTTGTCAAACAACTGGGTTACAGCTGGGACGCCGTGGGCGCCTATAACGCCGGAACAAAGCCTAATCGTGAACATCTGCGCAATCGTTACGCCCTTCGCGTCAAGGGGTACTACGGGCAGTTAGTCAGCCAGCGCGAGCAAAGACTCCAGGCTGCCGCCCGTAAATCTCAGGCCATATTTGCATCTGGCGGCGAGCGCAAATTCAAATGATGTCGCTGACTCAGGTTCCGGCCGCAAACGCTAGCGCACAACGCCTTCTTCGATCAGGAGCTTGAGAATCACCTCGGCTCCCGCTTGAGCACTGAGCCCTTTGTGAACTTGCCCGGAACCCCCAGCCGCCTTGGCGGTAGCTGCTTTCATGCGATCTGCACCACTTTTGGCCCTTATCACCTTCAAGCGCTTGGGCCGTGGTCGGGCAGGTTGCAATACGCCGGTTGTGGATAACTCATCGGCAACGATTTCAACTACTTCGGCGTTAACCACACCCCGCGTGGCGGGGCCGTAGGCGCTTTGGCGCGCCTTGGGAGCAGCGTTATCCACAGTAACCATAAATGGCAGTCGCACTTGCAGCCTGCGCCGCTGCCCCCGGGGCAAGGCTTGCAGCACCTGGGCCACGCCATTGTGGATAGATTCGATCTGCGCCACGCCTACCAGCAGTGGCCAGCCCAGCTCTTCGGCCAACAGGTACGGCAGCATGCCCGAGCCCTCACCGGTTTCGGCCTGGCTGCCGGTGAGCACCAGTTGCACGCCCGCTTCACGGATGTAATCGCGCAACGCTGGCACGGCATCGGCGCCGTCGGGTTGCTCCAGCACATGCAACTCCTCCAGCCCCATGCCCAGATAGGCGCGCAAGGCCGGCTCCCGGGGGTTACCCGCGTGCAGCACGTGCAGGCTGTCTCCGGCCAGTTGCAGGCCCAGTTCGACAGCACGGGCGTCCTGTTCGGCGCGACGGGCGCGGCCTGAAGCAGGATGGGCGCCGATTGAAACCAGTGCAACGGTGGCGATGGTCATTTGCAAATCTCCAGACTGAACTCAATCCTGTGGGAGCGGGCTTGCTCGCGATGGAATCACTGTGGTGTATCAGGCTGACCGGGTCGCCCGAATTGCGGGCAAGCCCGCTCCCACAGAGGTTGCGTTGCGCCAGTTATCCACAGCCTCGATCAGTGCCTCAAGCACCGCCGTACCGTCACCAATCACCGACACATCCGCGCGTTTGACCATATCGCAGCCAGGGTCATGGTTGATCGCCACCACCTTGTCACAGGCACCAATCCCTTGCAGATGCTGGATCGCCCCGCTGATCCCGACCGCCACATACACCCGCGCCGTGACCCATACCCCGCTGGCCCCCACCTGACGCTCGCGACCCATAAAGCCATCGTCCACCGCCACCCGTGATGCACCTTCGGTGGCGCCAAGGGCAGTGGCAGCCCTGTGGAAAAGTCCCCAGTCCTTGATCCCGTTACCACCGCTGAGGATAAATTCGGCTTCAACCATGGGAATCGCAGCAGGGTCAACTTCAACCGCGCCCAGATCCTCAATACGCGGCAAACAGCTGGCAGCTGCTGTGGATAACTGCACCTCCAGCGCTTCATGCCGGGTTTCACTGACAGGCTCGGCACACTCGGCCGCTGCCAGAATCAACCGCCGCAACGGCTGGACGACATCTTGCTGACCTGCCCCGGCACGGCCGATGCAAACGCCATCCTTGAGTTGCCACACCCGCGTGGCCGGGCGCTCTCCCAGGCTGGCGGCAAAGCGCCGGCCCAATTCACCGCCACCACTGCGGCTGTCAGGCAATAGCCAGTGGCGTGGCGTGAACTGGTTATCCACAGCCCGTAAACCCAGCACCTGGTGCTCCGGTGCATAACCTTCACTGTCGAGCATCAACAGCCGATCAACCCCGGCCGTGGCAAAGGCGGTCTCCCTGGACTCGCCGAATACCACCGCCAGCACCGCTCCATCGCTGCCCGCCAATTGATGGGCCAGCCCCAGCAGATCGCGGTCGTGGCTGCTCAGGCGGCCCCCGACCATATCCGGCACCACGGCGATATAAAACGCCGGGGCCGCGACCTGATGCAGCGGTAATTGCACCTCAACGCTGGCCGCGCGCCTGCTGGTCCCGCCCTGCTGCACGCCGCTGCGGTCTATGCGCTTGATGCCGTTGGGGCCGATGAAACCCGCACCATGGACATTTTTGCGCACTACGCCATTGGGCCCCATCCAGCTCTGCTGCACGGGTTGCATGGCCGCGTGCAACGGATGCAGACGGTTACGGGCGATCCACTCGGCCCGTGGGTCACGGCGGATAATGTCACTCATGCGATCACCTCCGATTCTGGCCGTCGGACAGGTTTGGCCGCGACGTCTTCAATCAGCGCATCGGCCACCAGTTCGGCAATGTCCTTGATTTGCGGACGGGGTTCGACCACCCCTTCGAGCATCGCCGTGCATTGCGGGCAACCCACCGCCACACGCTCGGCGCCCGTCTCACGGATATCGTCCATGCGCATGTCGGGGATCCTCTGCTTGCCGGGGATGTCGGTAATCGGCGCGCCGCCACCGCCACCACAGCAACGGGAACGAAAGCCCGAACGCTGCATCTCCTTGACCTCGATACCCAAGGCGCGCAGTACCGCACGCGGCGCCTCGTATTCGCCGTTATAGCGGCCCAGGTAGCAGGGGTCGTGATAGGTCACGCTACCGCCCGCATCCGCGGCAAGATTGAGCAGGCCGGCATCGATCAACTCGGCCATATAAGTGCTGTGATGTTGCACAAGGTAGTCGCCGCCAAAGGCGCCGTATTCGTTTTTCAGCACATGAAAACTGTGCGGATCGCAGGTGACGATGCGCTGGAAGCTGTACTGCGCCAGAGTCTGGATATTGCGCTTAGCCAGCGCCTGAAAGGTCGCTTCATCCCCCAGACGCCGGGCCACGTCGCCACTGTCGCGCTCTTCCAGGCCCAGCACGGCAAAGTTGACCCGGGCGGCCTTGAGCACTTTGACAAAGGCACGCAAGGTGCGCTGGTTACGCATGTCGAAAGCCCCGTCACCGACCCAGAACAACACGTCCACGGCGGGCTTGTCGCGCATCAGGTCGAGGTTCAGGTCCGCTGCCCAGTTCATCCGCCCGCCGGGGGCAAAACCGCCGGGGTTATCGGTGGCGATCAGGTTGTCCAGCACCTGCGCGCCATTGTTCGGTGTCGCACCTTTTTCCAGGGTCAGGAAACGGCGCATATCGACGATGGCGTCCACATGCTCGATCATCATCGGGCACTCTTCAACGCAGGCGCGGCAAGTGGTGCAGGACCACAGCGTGTCGGCATCGACCAGCCCGTTGACGATCGGCTGATGCGGGTTGCCGCCATGCTCACCAATAGGTTTACCGGGATAGGGACTGCCAGCAAAGTGAGCATCGGTGCCGCCCGCGAGGCCGACCACCATGTCCTGAATCAGTTTCTTTGGATTGAGCGGCTGGCCGGCGGCGAAAGCCGGGCAGGCGGCTTCGCATTTGCCGCATTGCACGCAGGCGTCAAACCCCAGCAATTGGTTCCAGGTGAAATCCTTGGGTTTTTCCACGCCCAGGGGCGCACTGCGATCGTTTAAATCCAGCGGTTTTAGCCCTGTTGAACGGCCGCCGCCAAAGCGCTCGGCGCGGCGGTGCCAGGCCAGATGCAATGCGCCCGCGAAGGCGTGCTTCATCGGCCCGCCCCAGGTCATGCCGAAAAATAATTCCGACACACCCCACGCCACGCCCACGCTTAAAACCGCCGCCAGCACCCAACCGCCGAAGCCTTCGGGCAACAGCCCTGCAACCGGCAAGGTGAGGATGAAAAAACTGGCGGAAAACACCAGCAAGCTTTTCGGCAGGCGCATCCACGGGCCTTTGGACAGGCGCGAGGGTGGGTTCAGGCGACGCTTGAACACGAACAGCGCGCCCACAAACATCAGCGCCGTGGCCAACAGCAAGGCATAGCCGAGGATGCGGTTATGCAGGCCCAGGCCATGCACCAGGATCGCCAGCACGGCCGCCAGCACAAAGCCGCCAGCAGTGGCGACGTGGGTGTTGGCCATGTATTTGTCGCGGGCGACCACGTGGTGCAGGTCGACCATGTAGCGCCGGGGCATGGCCAGCAGCCCGCCAAGCAGATCGACCTTGGCCGGGCGACCACGGCGCCACATGTTCATGCGCCGAATGGCGCCCGCAATCGCCAGGACGAGGGCGGCGAACAGCAGGATGGGGAGAACGATATTGAGCATGGTGAAGCTCCCAAAGACCACGCAGGTCTGATGTGAGAGCGGGCTTGCTCGCGATTCAGGCGACGCGGTGCATCAGCAACACCGCGTGATCGTTTATCGCGAGCAAGCCCGCTCCCACATTGGTTCGGTGTCGGGTCAAAAATCCTTGCACAACCGCAGCGCGTCATAGATCGCTGCATGCACGTTGCGCTGGGCCACACAGTCACCGATACGAAACAGCAGGTAGCCGTCCCCCGCCTCGCTCAAGCACGGTTGCGGCTTGATCGCGAACAGCGCTTCGACGTCGATCTGGCCCTTGTTGCGCGAATCCGGCTTGAGCCCGTAATACAGCTCTTCATCCGGTCGCACACCGTTTTCGATGATTACCTGATCGACCACCCGCTCCTCTTTGACACCGGTGTATTCGTTCTCCAGCACAGCAATCACCTTGTCACCCTCGCGGTAGACCTTCTCCAGCATCATGTCGCCGGTCATGACCACTTCCTTGGGATACAGGCTGCGGTAATACGTGGGGAATGACGTGCCGCCAATGGCCACACCGGGCTTGATGTCGTCGGTCACGATCTCGACCTGCGCTCCCTTGTCCGCCGCAAAATCGGCCACCGACATACCGGTAAATTCGCAAATGGTGTCGTACACCAGCACGTTTTTACCGGGCGCCACTTTGCCGTCGAGTACATCCCAGCTGCTGACCACCAGCCCTTCGGCCGCGCCCCAGTGTTCGTTCTGCTCCACAAACGGGTGCCCGCCCACCGCCAGCACCACAATGTCCGGCCGCAAGTCCATGATCGTCGCCGCATCCGCTGCGGTGCCCAGGCGCAGGTCAACTTTCAGGCGCGCCAGTTCCAGTTGAAACCAGCGGGTGATGCCTGCCATCTGGTCACGCTGGGGCGCTTTGGAGGCGGTGGTGATCTGCCCGCCGATGGCGTCCTTTTTCTCGAACAGGGTCACGTCATGACCGCGCTCGGCAGCTACACGTGCCGCCTCCATCCCTGCTGGCCCGGCGCCGACAATCACCACCTTGCGTTTGGCCCCGGTGGATTTTTCGATGATATGCGGCACGCCCATATATTCCCGGGAGGTGGCCGCGTTCTGGATGCACAGCACGTCCAGCCCCTGGTACTGACGGTCAATGCAGTAGTTGGCACCCACGCATTGTTTAATCTGGTCGACCTGGCCCATCTTGATCTTGGCGATCAGGTGCGGATCGGCGATATGGGCACGGGTCATGCCCACCATGTCGACATAACCCCCCTCCAGAATCCGCGTGGCCTGGTTCGGGTCCTTGATGTTCTGCGCATGCAGCACCGGGGCCTTGACCACTTCCTTGATCCCGGCGGCCAGGTGCAAAAACGGCTCCGGCGGAAAGCTCATGTTGGGGATTACGTTGGCCAGGGTGTTGTGGGTGTCACAGCCCGAGCCGACCACGCCGATAAAGTCGAGCATGCCGGTGTCGTCGTAGTACTTGGCGATTTGTTTCATGTCCTCATGGCTCAGGCCATCAGGGTGAAACTCATCCCCGCACAGGCGGATGCCCACGCAGAAATCCGGGCCGACTTCAGCGCGCACGGCCTTGAGCACTTCGAGGCCGAAACGCATGCGATTTTCAAAACTGCCGCCCCATTCATCGGTGCGTTTGTTGACACGCGGGCTCCAGAACTGGTCGATCATGTGCTGGTGCACCGCCGACAGCTCAACCCCGTCCAGTCCACCGGCTTTGGCCCGGCCTGCGGCACTGGCGTAGTTACCGATGATCCGCCAGATTTCTTCAGGCTCGATGGTTTTGCATGTGGCACGGTGCACCGGCTCACGTACACCGGAAGGTGACATCAGGGTCGGCCAGTTGAAGCCGTCCCAGCGCGAGCGGCGGCCCATGTGGGTAATCTGGATCATGATCTTGGCGCCATGCTTGTGCATGGCATCGGCCAGGTTCTGGAAGTGCGGGATAATGCGGTCGGTGCTCAGGTTGACCGAACTCCACCACTCTTGCGGACTGTCGATGGCCACCACCGAAGAGCCGCCGCAAATCGCCAGGCCGATACCGCCCTTGGCCTTTTCTTCGTAGTACTGCACATAACGCTCGGTGGTCATGCCGCCATCGGTGGCATACACCTCGGCATGGGCGGTGCTCAGCACACGGTTGCGGATGGTCAGCTTGCCGATTTGAATCGGCTCAAACATTGCTTCGAACGCCATATCCCGATCCTCGACTTACAACGGCTTGACGATAAACAGGCCGTGGTCGTGGCCTTCTTCCGATCCGCTATAAACCTGTTCTGCCACGGTGCGGATATTGCTGCCACGGGCGTGCAGAATCTGGTCCATGGCGCCGGCAAACCAGCCGGTGAACATGTAGTCGACCTTGCGCCCGACCTTGCCGTACACGTACACAAAGCAGGAGTGTTCCAGCTTGATGGTGGCAGTGCCTTTGTCGAGATCGATGTCCTGAATCTTGAACAGGCCCCAGCCGCGCTGGGACAGGCGTTTCATGTAGTGTTCGAACACCGCGACGCCTTCGATGCCGTGGCATTCGGCTTCTTTTTCGCACCAGTGCCAGGCGGATTTGTAGCCGGCCTTGTAAAGAATGTCGGCGTAGGTATCAGCGCCAAGGACTTCTTCAATGCCCATGTGGTTGTTGACGAAAAAGTGGCGCGGCACATAGAGCATCGGCAAGGCGTCGGAAGTCCAGACGCCGGTTTCGCTGTCGACTTCGATGGGTAATTGCGGGGCGATTTTGGCCATGGGTAGCGCTCCAAAAGATGATGAAGTCCCGTGCAGCTGTCGAAGGCTGCGTTCGAGCGCGAAGCGGTCGCAAAACCGCTCACTGCGCCCTGACAGGAAAAATGTGCAATATGGGTTTACGACTGCTTCGCAGCCGGACGCAGCCTTCGGCAGCTGCTACGCAACAAATACGGTGCGGTTACTCGCCCCAGACATCCTTGAGCACGTTGACCCAGTTCTCGCCCATGATCTTGCGCACCACGCGCTCGTTGTGGCCGCGCTTGAGCAGGGTTTCGGTCAGGTTGGGGAACTCGCCCACGGTGCGGATGCCCAGCGGGTTGATGATCTTGCCGAAGCTGGTCAGGCGGCGGGCGTAGCCCTTGTCGTGGGTCAGCATTTCGAAAAAGTCCTGACCGTGGCCCTGGGTAAAGTCAGTGCCGATACCGATCGAATCTTCGCCGACAATATTCATGGTGTATTCGATCGCTTCGGCGTAGTCGTCGATGGTCGAATCAATACCCTTGGCCAGAAACGGCGCGAACATGGTCACCCCGACAAAACCGCCATGGTCGGCAATGAACTTGAGCTCGGCGTCGGATTTGTTGCGTGGATGTTCCTTGAGGCCGGAAGGCAGGCAGTGGGAATAGCAGACCGGTTTTTTCGATTCCAGAATCACCTCTTCCGAGGTTTTCGAACCCACGTGGGACAGGTCGCACATGATCCCGACACGGTTCATTTCAGCCACTACTTCACGGCCAAACCCCGAGAGCCCGCCATCGCGTTCATAGCAGCCGGTGCCCACCAGGTTCTGGGTGTTGTAGCACATCTGCACCACGCCAACGCCGAGCTGCTTGAAGATCTCGATATAGCCCAACTGGTCTTCAAAGGCATGGGCATTCTGGAAGCCGAAGATGATCCCGGTCTTGCCCTGTTCCTTGGCGCGACGGATATCGGCAGTGGTCTTGACCGCAAGCACCAGGTCGCTGTTGTCGCGGATCAGGGTCTGGCTGGCGACGATGTTGTTGATCGTGGCCTGGAAGCCCTCCCATACCGACACAGTGCAGTTGGCAGCGGTGAGGCCGCCCTTGCGCATGTCTTCAAACAGTTCGCGGTTCCATTTGGCAATGATCAGCCCGTCGATAACGATACTGTCTGCGTGCAACTCGGTTGGGCTCATCAGGCGTCCCCTTATTGGCGTTTGCTGCGCCGAATCGTCTGCCGGCGCTATTGGGGCCAGCATAGGCCCGGGGTCAAAACCAGCCGGGTGCAAAAGCGACAGCGCAATTGCCGAAAGCGTCAACACGCGACAAAGCCGCCGACAGCAATGTCATGAGCTATCTGTTCTTTGGCTCACGCATAAGCCAGAATCGGCCCCAACTATGGATTAGGAAGCGGCAATGAAATCGATTCTCCTGGCCTTGGCATTGTTCACCGGCGGCGCTCATGCAGCTGAAAATGCCGACTACAACCCGTGCGACGCGGTAGAAAACGACCGCCAAACCCTGGCGTGCTCGGTGTTCAGCAAGAATGCTGCCGAACAATTGCTGAGCGAAAACTACGAAGCCCTGCAGGAACGCATGACTTCGCTGTACGGCAGTAACGCGACGCAACTCAATAACATCCTGAGCAAGATAAAGACCGCCCAGGCCCTGTGGTTGCACCAGCGCGACGCCGATTGCGCAATTGCCGTGTTCCCCGCCACCGCCGGCACCGAAGCGTTCAACATCGCCCAGAACGATTGCATGGCGCGTATCAGCGATGACCGTTCAGAGTTTCTGGAATCGATCGGGCAGGACTGATCTTCATATTGAATAAACCAGGGTTTTTATGACTATTTGCGGTATCGAGATCAAAGGCAGCGAAGCCATTTTTGCAATGGCAGCCCAAGGCGCCAATGGCCTTGAACACAGGGCCAATGCCACCAAGAAAATCGCCCTGGACGACGATGACGAGAGCGTCAACGTCAAAGCCTTCGCCATGCAAATAGCGGCCTTTGTGAAAGCCAACGGCATCACCCGCATTGCAATCAAGAAGCGCAGCAAAAAGGGTGAATTTGCCGGTGGCCCGACTACCTTCAAGATCGAGGGCATCATCCAGTTGCTGGACGATTGCGAGGTGCAGTTGCTGTCGCCACAGACCCTCAATGCGCAATACAAGAAACACGCCTTCGACTTGCCCGCCTCGCTGAACAAGTATCAGCATGAGGCCTACAAGGCGGCGTGTGCGGCGTTGCTCAAGGGTTAGTAGCGGCAACCCGATCCTGCCTCGGCGCACAGGTAAACCGCGCCCGGTAGCTGCGGGTGAAATACGACGGTGACTCAAAGCCGCAGGCAATGCTGATGTCCAGCACGCTCATGTCGGTCTGACGCAGCAGTTGCCGGGCCTTTTCCAGGCGCAGGCCCAGATAGAAGTTGCGCGGGGTGTCGTTCAGGTGCAAACGGAACAGACGCTCCAGCTGGCGCCGCGTAACGTTGATGCCAAGCGCCAGTTGCGCAGTGCTCAGTGGCGGCTCGCTGTGCTGTTCCATCTCGCCAATCACCTGCACCAATTTCTTGTTATGAATGCCATAACGGCTGGCGACCTGCATGCGCTGGTGGTCTTTGCGCTGACGGATACGGCCAAGCACGAATTGCTCGGACACCTGAATCGCCAACTCAGGCCCATAAGCCTGGGCTATCAGGTCGAGCATCAGGTCGATGGAGGCTGTACCGCCCGCACAGGTGATGCGCTGGCGGTCAATCTCAAACAGCTCTTGAGTCACATGCAGCCTGGGGTATGACTCCTTGAACGCTTCCAGCGCCTCCCAATGCAAGGTCAGGCGATAGCCGTCGAGCAAACCTGCCTGCGCCAGTACCACGCTACCCGTGTCGATGCCACCCAAAGTGACGCCGTCGTTGTCCAGGCGACGCAGCCACTGAATCAGCGCCGGGGTCACGTGGGTCAGCGGATCAAAGCCGGCCACCACCAACAACGTCGCCCCGGCTTCAAGTGCCTCAAACCCGCCTTCGGCATTGACCGACATACCGTTGCTCGCCAACACGGCGCCACCCCCGCAACTGAGCACATGCCAGCGGTACAGCTCACCGCGAAAACGGTTGGCCACCCGCAGCGGCTCGATGGCCGAAATAAAGCCCATTGAGGAAAAGCCGGGCAGCAGAAGGAAGTAGAAATCCTGGGCCATAGGGGGCGCTCTCACGTCGGTTCAGCGGATTGAACCACAGTCAGGTCGCTGCAGTGCAAATCCACGTCGCCCCAGTGCGGTTGCGCAGCACGCCGCCTGCGTACCTTGGCATCACGGTGCACAAAGACGCCGATCCCCCAATAACAACCTGCCGAGGCCCTCCCCATGAAACGACTGATCAGCTGTTGCCTGCTGGTACTGAGCCCCTACGCGTTGGCGGCTGAAGATGCTTCGTGCAAGAACGTACGCATGGGCGTGGTCAATTGGACCGATGTAATCGCCACCAGCGCCATGGCGCAAACCCTGCTCGACGGTCTGGGCTATAAAACCAAACAGACCAGTGCCTCACAGCAAATTATTTTCGCCGGCTTGCGTGACAAGCGGCTGGACATGTTTCTGGGTTACTGGAACCCGATCATGAACCAGAGCATTACCCCGTTTGTGGACGCCAAACAGGTCACGGTACTGGCCGAACCGAGCCTTAAAGACGCCAAGGCCATGCTTGCCGTTCCAACCTATATGGCTGACAAGGGGCTCAAAAGCTTTGCTGACATTGCCACATTCGAGAAAGAACTGGGCGGCAGGATTTACGGGATCGAACCGGGCTCCGGCGCCAATACCCAGATCAAGGCCATGATCGAGAAAAACCAGTTTGGCCTGGGCAAGTTCCAGTTGGTGGAGTCCAGTGAAGCCGGCATGCTCTCGGCGGTGACCCGCGCAGTAAAACGCAATGAGCCGATTGTGTTCTTCGGCTGGACCCCACACCCGATGAATATTAATCAGGACATGACCTACCTGACGGGCAGTGAAGATGCCCTTGGCCCCGATGAAGGCCGGGCCACGGTGTGGACGGTCACTGCCCCGGACTACGCCAGCCGCTGCCCGAACGTCAGCCGTTTGCTCAGCAACCTGACCTTCAGCGCCGAAGACGAGAGCCGCATGATGCAGCCGCTGCTTGATCACAAGGATGCTCAAGCCTCCGCCCGGCAGTGGCTCAAGGACCACCCGCAAGACCAGCAGCGCTGGCTTGAAGGGGTGACCACGGTAGACGGCAAACCCGCTGCCGGGAACCTGAAACTCAGCGCTAAATAATTCAACACCGAGCCCGCCCTGCGCAGCCTGCAATGGCTGCGGTGTGGCGCTCTACGCCCCGAGGAAATGCCCCATGAACCACGACGTCATCATCACCTGCGCACTCACCGGTGCCGGCGACACCAGCGGCCGCAGCCCTTTGGTACCGGTCACCCCCAAGCAAATTGCCGAAGCTGCCGTGGAAGCGGCCAAGGCCGGAGCCACAGTGGTGCATTGCCATGTACGCGACCCGAAAACCGGGCAGTTCAGCCGCGATGTAGCGCTGTACCGCGAACTGATGGAGCGCATCCGCGAGGCGGACATCGACATCATCGTCAACCTCACGGCCGGGATGGGGGGGGACTTGCATATCGGCCCGGGTGAGAACCCGATGGAGTTTGGTCCCAACACCGACCTGGTCGGCCCGCTGACCCGTCTGGCTCACGTCGAGGAGCTGTTGCCGGAAATTTGCACCCTGGACTGCGGCACCCTGAACTTTGGCGACGGCGACACGATTTACGTGTCCACCCCGGCACAGCTGCGAGCGGGCGCCAAGCGCATCCAGGAACTTGGCGTTAAAGCCGAACTGGAAATTTTCGACACCGGCCATTTGTGGTTCGCCAAACAGATGATCAAGGAAGGCCTGCTGGATGACCCGCTGTTTCAACTATGCCTGGGTATCCCGTGGGGCGCTCCGGCAGACACCACCAGCATGAAAGCCATGGTCGACAATTTGCCGCCTGATGCGGTGTGGGCCGGTTTCGGCATTGGTCGCATGCAAATGCCGATGGCCGCGCAGGCGGTGCTGCTGGGCGGCAACGTGCGGGTCGGGCTTGAGGACAATTTATGGCTGGACCGAGGAGTGCTGGCCACCAACGGGCAACTGGTGGAGCGTGCCACAGAGATCCTCAGCCGCCTGGGTGCACGGGTGCTGAGCCCGGCAGAAGGCCGGGTGAAGATGGGCCTTAAAGAACGCCGCTAAGCAACTACGCAGCAGCATTGCCTGTGGGAGCGAGCCTGCTCGCGAAGGTCGTCAACGATAACGCCTGTTGATTGAGTTATCGCGGTGCCCTTGGGGCCTTCGCGAGCAGGCTCGCTCCCACGCACTCTCATTATTTTTATCCAGGAGCACGCCATGACCTTTATCACCGAGATTAAAACCTTCGCCGCCCTGGGCAGCGGTGTCATTGGCAGCGGCTGGGTTGCTCGCGCCCTCGCCCACGGCCTGGACGTGGTGGCCTGGGATCCGGCCCCCGGTGCCGAAGCGGCCCTGCGCAAACGCGTCGCCAAAGCCTGGCCCGCACTGGAAAAAAGCGGCCTTGCTGAAGGCGCATCCCAACACCGGTTGCGGTTTGTCAGCACCATTGATGAATGCGTGCGCGATGCCGATTTTATTCAGGAAAGCGCCCCGGAGCGGCTCGACCTGAAGCTTGAACTGCACAGCAAAATCAGCGCCGCCGCCAAACCCGATGCATTGATCGGCTCCAGCACCTCGGGCCTGCTGCCCAGCGAATTTTATGAAACCTCCACACACCCCGAGCGCTGCATTGTCGGGCACCCGTTCAACCCGGTTTACCTGTTGCCATTAGTCGAGGTGGTGGGCGGGCAAAAAACCGCTCCCGAGGCCATTCAGGCGGCAATCAAGGTTTATCAATCCCTGGGCATGCGCCCTCTACATGTGCGTAAGGAAGTGCCCGGGTTTATTGCCGACCGTCTGCTCGAAGCCTTGTGGCGCGAGGCGCTGCACCTGGTCAATGACGGGGTGGCCAGCACCGGTGAAATTGACGACGCCATTCGCTTTGGCGCAGGGTTGCGCTGGTCGTTCATGGGTACCTTTTTGACCTACACCCTGGCCGGTGGCGATGCCGGAATGCGACATTTCATGAACCAGTTCGGCCCGGCGCTGCAACTGCCGTGGACGTATTTGCCCGCCCCGGAACTGAGCGAAAAACTGATCGACGATGTGGTGGAAGGCACCACTGAACAACTCGGCCAGCACAGCATTGCCGCGCTGGAAAGCTATCGGGATGACTGCCTGCTGGCGGTGATGGAAGCGGTGAACGCAACCAGACTCAAACATGGCATGACCATCAACGACTGATCGAACCGCGAGGTACAGCATGCCCACCCTCACCACCTACACCACGCCCATTCTTGAAGAATGGGTCGATTACAACGGCCACTTGCGCGACGCCTTTTATCTGCTGATTTTCAGCTACGCCACGGATGCCCTGATGGACCGCCTGGGGCTGGACAGCCAGGGCCGCGAAGCCAGCGGTCATTCACTGTTCACCCTGGAGGTGCATCTTAATTACCTGCACGAGGTGAAGCTCGGCGCCCACGTTGGAGTGCGTACCCAGCTCATCGGCCACGACAAAAAACGCCTGCATGTCTATCACAGCCTGCACCTGACAGGTGATGGGCGAGCCCTCGCGGGCAATGAGCAAATGCTGCTGCACGTGGACTTGGCAGGCCCGCGTTCCGCACCCTTTGGCGAGCACACGCTGGCCGTATTGCAGGCCATCGGGGAGCAACAGCGTGATCTGCCGAGACCCGAGTATGTGAGTCGGGTGATTGCCTTGCCTGTGCCTTAAAACGACCTGTTCTTAGGCATATCAGACATATCATCAAACCGCCCTTGCCCACTGGCTAAAGCCCTACCAGAATCAGACTTCGATCGCGCTTTGTAGAAGGATAAAAAGTCATGATGCACGCGGATTTGATTGATGAGCAGGATCTGGTTGGCCAACTGCGCTCGCTGGGCTTTGAAGTGTCAGGTACGGCGGAGCAGGCCTGCACAACGGCAGTCTGTGGGCTGAACGAGACCAATGCCCGCGCCCTCAAGGGGTTGGTCGAAAAGCTCTACACCGGCAGCGCAACCATTTTGCCTGCAGTGCGCGAGGCCATTGACCGGCAGTTGCTGCCGGGCTTGGCGCAGTTCAAGCAGAGCAAGGTCGGGTAAGGCAAAAGCGTCCTCACCCTAGCCCTCTCCCGAAGGGAGGGGGACTAAAAGCAAAAGCAGTTTTGCGCCTCGATACAGATCAAGCGCCCTCCCCACCCCGGGTGAGGGCGCTTTTGATTGTTAAATCCTCACACTGGCAAACGTCGACTCATTGCGCGCCTGATTCAACGCCGACATCGGCCCGGCCAGCGGCGCCAGCAACAGGGACTGCGGGATCTGCACCAGGGTGGTCTGCTGCGCAGTGTTGGAACCCACCCGCTCATCCCGTGGCGGAATGCCGAAGTATTCGCGGTAGCACTTGGAAAAATGCGGCGTGGACACAAAGCCGCACACCGCCGCCACTTCAATAATCGACATCGGTGTTTGCTTGAGCAACTGCCGCGCCCGCACCAGCCGCAACTTCAGGTAATAGCGCGACGGCGAACAATGCAGGTACTTCTGGAACAAGCGCTCGAGCTGGCGCCGCGACACAGTCACATACACCGCCAGCTCATCAAGGTCGATGGGCTCTTCGAGGTTGGCTTCCATCAACGCGACGATTTCCTGCAGCTTGGGCTGGTTGGTGCCGAGCATGTGCTTGAGCGGCACGCGCTGGTGGTCCTGCTCGTTGCGGATACGTTCATACACAAACATTTCCGAAATCGCCGCCGACAGTTCACGGCCATGATCGCGGCTGATCAGGTGCAGCATCATGTCCAGCGGTGCCGTGCCGCCCGAGCTGGTAAAACGGCTGCGGTCGAGGGTAAACAGCCGCGTGCTCATGGCCACGCGCGGGAAGGCTTCCTGCATCGAGGCCAGGCATTCCCAGTGCACACTGCAATCAAAACCGTCGAGCAAGCCGGCATAGGCCAGGGCCCAGCTGCCGGTGCACACGGCACCCAGGCGACGGGACTGGCGCGCCTGACTCTGCAACCAGGACACATGCTCACGGGTCACGGTGCGCTGAATGCCGATACCACCACACACGATGACCATGTCCAGCGCCGGAGCCTTGTGCATGCTGGCGTCGGGGGTCACCTGCAGACCGTCACTGGCCCAGACCTGACTGCCATCGGCGCTGAGGGTGCTCCAGCGATACAACTCACGGCCCGACAACTGGTTGGCCATGCGCAAAGGTTCTATCGCGGAAGCCAGGGAAATGAGCGTGAAATTGTCCAGCAGCAGAAAGCCGATGGATTGAGGCGTACGGTTCTGGGGTTGGACCCCGGAGTTGAACGACGTCATCGCGGTATCTCCTCACACAAAGCGGGTGATGGCCTCAGGCACAGGCTCTTGTTATTACCCTCGTTTCACGGGGCTTTGAAATGACAACGCAAATGCCATGCCTAAACTTGAATGGCTATTCAACAAAGCCTGAAAACGACGTCGCAATGTGTCTGGCAGGGTGATGGGAAATGACGGTTAAACACGGATACACAGGTGCTGACCGAGGCTGTTGAGCACATCGGTAGCACTTGTGGGAAGGGTGTAGGAGCTGCTCGGTTACAGAATGTCACCGAAAGTACGAGTGCGCCAAAACGGGTCGGTGTGCGCTGAAAAAGCGCCGAGGCTGTAGGAGCAAGCCCGCTCCCAGAGGTGTTTGGGGGCTCAACATTCCACCGCACTGACCGCCAGGCCGCCGCGCGAGGTTTCCTTGTATTTGTCGTGCATGTCGGCACCGGTGTCGCGCATGGTGCGGATCACCCGGTCCAGGGAAATAAAGTGCTGGCCGTCACCGCGCAAGGCCATCTGCGCCGCATTGATCGCCTTGACTGCGGCAATGGCATTGCGCTCGATGCAGGGTACTTGAACCAACCCGCCCACCGGGTCACAGGTCAGGCCCAGGTTATGCTCCAGACCAATTTCAGCGGCGTTGCACAGTTGCTCCGGGGTGGCGCCGAGGATTTGCGCCAGCCCGGCAGCCGCCATCGCGCAGGCCGAGCCGACTTCGCCCTGGCAGCCCACTTCAGCCCCGGAAATCGACGCATTCTTTTTGCACAAAATGCCGATCGCCGCGGCGCTCAGCAGGTAGTCGACCACATGCGCTTCGCTGACTTCATCGCTGAATTTCATAAAGTAGTGCAACACTGCCGGGATGATCCCTGCCGCACCATTGGTGGGCGCCGTGACCATGCGCCCGCCGGCTGCGTTTTCTTCGTTGACCGCCAGGGCGAACAGGTTGACCCATTCCATCGCGCTCAGGGTCGAGCCGATCACATTGGGCTTGCCCAGTTCCAGCAGGCTGCGGTGCAGGCGCGCAGCACGCCGACGTACATTGAGGCCGCCGGGCAGGATGCCTTCATGTTTCAGGCCTTGCTCCACGCAGTCCTGCATGGCGCGCCAAAGTTTGATCAGACCGCAGCGGATTTCATCTTCGCTGCGCCAGATGCGTTCGTTGGCCATCATCAATGCCGCCACGCTCAGGTGATGTGTGCGGCACAGGTCCAGCAGTTCGACGGCACTATTAAAATCGTAAGGCAGCTCGGTGCGATCCATGTCCAATACGCCACTGGCCGCTTGCGCCGCATCCACTACAAAGCCACCGCCAACCGAGTAATAAGTATCGCCATGCAATATGCCGTGCCCGCTGTGCGCTATCAGGGTCATGGCATTGGGATGAAATGCCAGGTTCTCGTCTATCAGGCGCATATCCTGCGCCCAGTCGAACGGAATCGGTACATGGCCGTCGAGTAACAGGGTGCGGCTTTCGCGCAGCTGCGCGATACGCGAACCAATGCAGGACGGATCAATCGCATCCGGCCATTCCCCCATCAAACCCATGATGACCGCGTTGTCACTGCCATGACCGATACCGGTGGCCGACAGCGAGCCATAGAGCTGCACTTCGATACGGCTTACCTGTTGCAGTTGATCGCGTTCACGCAAGCCCTGCACAAACAGCGCCGCCGCCCGCATCGGTCCCACGGTGTGGGAACTGGAAGGGCCGATACCGATCTTGAACAGGTCAAACACGCTGATAGCCATGAGCACGAACCTCGGGGGTGAATGCCTTGCATCATGGGGTGTTTGCAGTCGGCAAAAACGTCCAGCTACGACCCGCCTTTGCCTGCCAGCGCCCCCGACGTTTTATAGGGCGCAGAGGTATGAAAAAGACAGTTTTCAAGCCTCATTCGTCCAGATACGACCTCGCAGGTACTAGATACGACCCTGCCTGTACTGGATGCGACGCCCCCTGTAGGCGTTTGATTTTCGCTGTTACATGATCGGTTCTGACTCGATTGCAAGATGCGCTGGCAACACGCCTGCCGGGCATCGCCCGACCGCAACTGATATGTGCGGCTTTTCGATCGAAAACCGCAACCCGGACACACAGGAGTCGCTCCATGACACATTCCTCATCGTTGTTGCTGGCTGCATTGCTGAGTCTGCCCGTCATCGCCCAGGCAGCAGAACCGGCGCAATGCAGTACCGTCAATTTTTCGGATGTCGGCTGGACCGACATCACCGTCACCACCGCCGTTACCAGCGAAGTGCTCAAGGGCCTGGGCTACAAAACCAAAACCACCATGATTTCCGTGCCGGTTACCTACAAGTCGCTGGCCGATGGCAAGAACATGGACGTGTTTCTCGGCAACTGGATGCCGACCATGGAAAACGACATCAAGGCCTACCGCGACGCGGGCACCGTCGAGACAGTGCGCGCCAACCTGGAGAACGCCAAATACACCCTCGCCGTTCCCGAAGCCCTCTATGAGAAGGGCCTCAAGGACTTCTCCGACCTGCCCAAATTCAGCAAGGAACTGGACGGCAAGATCTACGGCATCGAGCCGGGCAACGACGGCAACCGCATGATCCAGACCATGATCGACAAAAACGCCTTCGGCCTGAAGGACGCCGGCTTCAAGGTGGTGGAATCCAGCGAAGCGGGCATGCTGTCGCAGGTTGACCGCGCCCAGCGTCGTGGCACCGAGGTGGTGTTCCTGGGCTGGGAACCCCACCCGATGAACACTCGCTTCAAAATGAAATACCTCACCGGTGGCGATGAGTTCTTCGGCCCCAACTATGGTCAGGCGACCATCTACACCAACACCCGCAAGGGCTACACCGAAGAATGCAGCAACGTGGGTCAGTTACTGAAGAATCTGGTGTTTACCCTGGACATGGAAAGCACCCTGATGGGCAAGGTGCTGGACGACAAGATCAAACCCGACGCGGCCGCCAAAGCCTGGCTCAAACAAAACCCGCAAGTGCTTGAAAGCTGGCTCGCGGGTGTTACCACGGTGGATGGCAAACCCGGGCTTGAGGCCGTTAAAGCCAGCCTTGCGAAGTAATCGCGGGCGTCGGGCGGCAACTGCGCCCGGCTCCGTTTCAATTCCCCTGCATGCGGACGTTCACTACCATGCTGATTGATCAAAAAATCCCTCTGGGCGATTACATTGCAAACTTCGTCGACTGGCTGACCCAGCACGGCGCCAGCACCTTCGATGCCATCGCCAGCACGCTGGAAGCCATGATCCACGCTGTGACCTTTGCCCTGACCTGGTTCAATCCCTTTGTGTTTATCGGGCTGATTGCACTGTTTGCCCACTTTATCCAGCGCAAGTGGGGGCTCACGGTTTTTGTGGCGCTGTCGTTTCTGCTGATCCTTAACCTGGGGTATTGGCAAGAAACCATGGAAACCCTGGCCCAGGTGCTGTTCGCTACATTTGTATGCGTGATCATCGGCGTGCCGCTAGGAATTCTCGCGGCGCACAAACCCATGTTCTACACCTTTATGCGTCCTGTTCTCGACCTGATGCAGACCGTTCCTACCTTCGTTTACCTGATCCCGACCCTGACCCTATTCGGGCTGGGCGTGGTGCCGGGGCTGATTTCCACAGTGGTATTTGCCATTGCCGCGCCGATCCGCCTGACTTACCTGGGCATCCGCGATGTCCCCCATGAGTTGCTTGATGCGGGCAAGGCCTTTGGCTGCTCCCGTCGCCAGTTGCTCACCCGTATCGAGCTTCCCCACGCCATGCCGAGCATCGCCGCCGGGATTACCCAATGCATCATGCTGTCATTGTCGATGGTGGTGATCGCCGCCCTGGTGGGTGCCGATGGTCTGGGCAAACCGGTGGTCAATGCCCTCAACACTGCCGATATCGCCTTGGGCTTTGAAGCCGGGCTGGCGATCGTGCTGCTGGCCATCATGCTCGACCGTATCTGCAAGCAGCCGGACGCCAAAGCAGGAGCCGACGCATGAGTATTATCCGTTTCGATAATGTTGACGTGATCTTCGCCAAAGACCCCCGCGCAGCACTCGGCCTTCTGGACCAGGGCTTGTCGCGGGATCAGATCCTGAAAAAAACCGGGCAGATTGTTGGCGTCGAAAAGGCCAGCCTGGACATCGAAAAAGGTGAAATCTGCGTACTGATGGGTTTGTCAGGCTCGGGAAAATCCAGCTTGCTGCGCTGCATCAACGGGCTCAATACGGTCAGTCGCGGCCAGTTGTATGTAGAGCACGAAGGCAAGCAGATAGACATTGCCTCGTGCACCCCTGCCGAACTGAAGATGATGCGCACCAAGCGCATCGCCATGGTGTTTCAGAAATTCGCCCTGATGCCCTGGCTGACGGTGCGCGAAAACATCAGCTTCGGGCTGGAGATGCAGGGCCGTCCCGAAAAGGAACGCCGCACCCTGGTGGATGAAAAACTTGAGCTGGTGGGTCTGACCCAATGGCGCAATAAAAAGCCCGATGAGTTGAGCGGCGGCATGCAGCAGCGGGTTGGCCTGGCGCGGGCACTGGCGATGGACGCCGATATCCTGCTGATGGACGAACCCTTTTCGGCACTTGACCCGTTGATCCGCCAGGGCTTGCAGGATGAGCTGCTGGAACTGCAACACAAGCTGAACAAGACCATTGTGTTTGTCAGCCATGACCTGGACGAAGCTCTCAAGCTGGGCAGCCGCATTGCGATCATGAAAGACGGCAAGATCGTGCAGTACAGCAAGCCTGAAGAAATCGTGCTCAACCCCGCCGATGACTATGTACGCACCTTTGTTGCCCATACCAACCCGCTCAACGTGCTGTGCGGACGCAGCCTGATGCGCACACTGGACAACTGCAAACGCATCAATGGCTCGGTGTGCATCGACCCGGGGGATGACTCGTGGATTGATCTGGCGGAGGGCAACACCATAAAAGGCGTGCGCCAGGGTGCTGCTGTGGTGGACCTGCAACACTGGAAAAGCGGTCAGGCAGTAGAAGGCCTGGGGCGTGGGCCAACCCTGGTGGACAGTGGCATCGGCATGCGCGATGCACTACAGATCCGTTACCAGACCGGCAACAAACTGGTGCTGCACGACGATCACAAAGTGGTAGGGATACTGGGGGATACAGAGCTGTATCACGCGCTGCTGGGCAAGAATCTGGGGTAGGCATTACCCTCACCCCAACCCTCTCCCGGAGGGAGAGGGAGCTGACTTGTGGAGATAGTGAGTCAGCATGCAGTCAGTCCCCTCTCCCTCCGGGAGAGGGTTAGGGTGAGGGGCTTTTGCAGTTCTTAGCTATATACGCGGCCAAGGAGTTGGCGATGGCTTTCAAACTGATCGAGCACGTCACGGCTGATCTGCTCCTGGGTGAAGCCCATCAAGTCGTACTCCTGGTTACCGTTGTGCAAGTACACCTCAGCGCGGTAATAACGGCTGCGCACTTCGTCTTCACCCGACTCGCTCGGTGCGGCCAGGTAGCCATCCAGGCTGACTTCGTAGACAAACGGGTTACCTTCTTCCATTTCAACCCGCACGCCCATGCAACGCTTGGCGCTGCCCAGCAGGGTCTGCACATCAAGCCCCTGACTACGCAATTGTACCGCCGCATCTTCCAGTGCCGGGGTCACGTGTTTGTCCATAAAACGCTGCACCACGGCTTGAGTCGGCTGCAGGTCCTGTGCAGTCAGCCGCTCGCTGAAACCACGACGGCCACGGGCAGCCAGCTCGGCTTGTTCCTGTTCAACCAGAGTATCCTGGCGCATCGCCTTGTGCAGGCCAAACATAAACAGGATCAATACCACCGAAAACGGCAAACCGGCCAGTACCACCATGGTTTGCATCGCCGCAAAGTTACCGGCAAACAGCAGGCCGATAGTCACCAGCGTGATTACCGCCGACCAGAAGATCCGCAGCCAGTGCGGCGCATCTTCGTCCACATCACCGCCTTTGCACGACAGGTTGGCCATCATCACCGCGCCGGAGTCGGCCGGGGTCAGGAACAGCACAAAGCCGACAAAGATCGAGACACCGATAACAACTTTCGACGCAGGGTAATGCTCAAGCAGTTGATAAATCGCCATCGACGGCTGCTCAAGCGCCGTTTTACCCAGCTCCACGGCACCGTGGTTAACCACCAGGTCCAGCGCCGAGTTACCGAAGATCGACAACCAGGCCAAAGTGAAGCCCAACGGAATCAACAGCACGCCCGCCACCAGTTCACGCACCGTGCGACCACGGGAAATACGCGCGATAAACATCCCGACAAATGGGGCCCAGGAAATCCACCAGGCCCAGTAGAACAGAGTCCACAGGCCCAGCCAGCCTTCGGTTTTCCTGCTGTCGCCTTCGTACACGTACAGGTCGAAGGTTTTCATCACGATACCGTTGAGGTAGTCGCCGGTGTTTTGCACAAAACCGTTGAGCAGATGCAGGGTCGGACCGAACAGCAGCACGAAAATCAGCAGGCCACTGAACAGGATAATGTTCAGGTTGGACAGTCGGCGGATGCCGTTCTCAACGCCCGAGACTGCAGCAATGGTCGCCACGGTGCTCATCACGATGATCACGATCAACAGGTTGGTGTTGCTGTGTTCCATGCCGAACAGGTTCTCAAGCCCCGACGACACCTGCATCGAACCAATGCCCAGGTTGGTCACCAGGCCCAGCAGCGTCACGAACATACCGAAGCCGTCCACCGCATGGCCCGCAGCACCTTTGACCCAGCGCTCGCCCATCAACGGATACAGCGCCGAACGCAACGCCAGCGGCTGGTTGTGACGGTAGGCAAAATAGGCCACGGCCAGACCGACCAGTGCGTAAATCGCCCAGCCATGCAGGCCCCAGTGCAGGAAAGTCAGTTGCAACGCCTGGCGCGCTGCTTCATGGCTGCCCGACACGCCTTCAGGCGGGTTGAAGTAGTGATCCAGCGGCTCGGATGCGCCGAAGTACAGCAGCGAAATACCGATACCGGACGAGAACAGCATCCCGGCCCAGGCGCCATAGCTGAAATCCGGGGTGTCCTGTTTCGTTCCCAGTTTCAATTTTCCGTAGGACGAAAACGCCAACCCGACCACAAAGATCAGATAAGCAGCGATGACTACCATGTAGTACCAGCCGAAGCTGCGCGACAGCCATTCCTGGGCCACACCCAGGATACGGCCCGCTTCTTCGGGGGCAATGATCAGGATGGCAGTCAGCAAAAGTATCAAGGCAGTGGAGGTGTAAAACACCCAACCGTTGACCGTCACCTTTTGCGGTGGGGTCTTTATAAGAGAGGCAGAACTCATTGCACGGATGCTCCAGGGAGTGCGAGACAAGGACTTAAGGCAACGCACCACACGACCATTCGCCTAGATAGCGACCAACGGTCGAGTGATATAAAGACACCGCTAAAAAACCGGACCCGCCCAGACCGCGTTCAAAACCTGTGTGCGTCCCCTTGAAATCAAGGGCTGCCCCGCGTGGTCTGATGCGTTGTGCCTGTTTGGATCTCCCGTCAGCGCCTGCGAAAGCCTGCTTCTGCTTGGGTTCCATGGGAATTTACCGTGTCGATTTGCGCCATTCATGCGTAGGAAAACGACATAAATCGCGACGATTTGTCGCAGAGCTTATTCTTTGTTGATTGAACGTTCAATCAAAACAAAATAGACTGGCTGCCGTTCAGTGATGTTTTTGCACTGACCGCCGGCCCAAGGAGATTTGCGAAATGCCCAAGGTCGGTATGCAACCCATACGCCGCCAGCAGTTGATCGAAGCCACATTGACGGCTGTCGATCAGGTCGGGATGGCAGATGCCAGCATTGCGCTGATTGCCCGTCTGGCCGGTGTGTCCAACGGCATCATCAGTCACTACTTCAAAGACAAGAACGGTCTGATTGCCGCCACCATGCGGTACTTGATGAACGTCTTGATCGACAACGTCACCGAGCGCCGCCAGGCGTTGGGCGACGACAGCCCGCGGGCTCATTTACAGGTCATCGTCGAGGGCAACTTCGACGCCAGCCAGGTCAATGGCCCGGCAATGAAAACCTGGCTGGCCTTTTGGGCGGCCAGCATGCACCAACCGTCGTTGCACAGATTGCAGCGGATCAACGACCACCGCTTGTACTCCAATCTGTGCTGCCAGTTCCGCCGGGTGTTGCCCCAGGCCCAGGCCCGCAATGCAGCACGAGGCCTGGCAGCGCTCATCGATGGTCTATGGTTGCGGGGTGCCCTTTCCGGTGACGGCTTCGACACCGACCAGGCACAACGCATCTGCTACGAATATATGGATCTACAACTGGCGAAACAGGTGAGTTAGGCCCAATTAACGCTTAACCCCTGAACTGTCGTGAATCTGCGGTGCCACAGCTAGAGGGCACCCGACTCACGATTAACGCCCACCACTTGTCTGCACTTGCGAGGATTTTATGGCCCGTTTCGAACTGCAAAAACTCTACATCGACGGCGGCTACACCGACGCCGGTAGCGACGCTACTTTCGATGCCATCAACCCGGCTAACGGCGAAGTCCTCGCGCAAGTGCAACGCGCTACCAAAGAAGACGTCGAGCGCGCTGTAGTCAGCGCCGAAAAAGGCCAGAAAATCTGGGCCGCCATGACGTCCATGGAGCGTTCGCGCATCCTGCGTCGCGCCGTGGAAATCCTGCGCGAGCGCAACGATGAACTGGCCGCCCTGGAAACCCTGGACACCGGCAAGTCGTACTCCGAAACCCGTTATGTCGACATCGTCACCGGCGCCGACGTACTGGAGTACTACGCTGGCCTGGCGCCCGCCATCGAAGGCGAGCAAATCCCGCTGCGCGACACTTCGTTCGTGTACACCCGTCGCGAGCCGTTGGGCGTTGTGGCCGGTATCGGCGCGTGGAACTACCCGATCCAGATCGCCCTGTGGAAATCCGCACCGGCCCTGGCTGCCGGCAACGCGATGATCTTCAAGCCAAGTGAAGTCACTTCCCTGACTACCCTGAAGCTCGCCGAAGTCTTCACCGCAGCGGGCCTGCCGGACGGCGTGTTCAACGTTCTGACTGGCAGCGGCCGTGAAGTGGGCACCTGGCTGACCGAGCACCCGCGCATCGCGAAAATCTCGTTCACCGGCGGCACCGATACCGGCAAGAAAGTCACCGCCAGTGCTACCCAGTCGTCGCTCAAAGACGTGACCATGGAACTGGGCGGCAAATCACCGCTGATCATTTTCGACGACGCCGACCTGGATCGCGCCGCGGATACCGCGATGATGGCCAACTTCTACAGCTCGGGCCAGGTGTGCACCAACGGCACCCGCGTATTTATCCCGACGGCCATGAAAGCGGCGTTTGAAGCCAAGATTCTGGAGCGCGTAGCGCGCATCCGTATCGGCAACCCGCAAGACGAAAACACCAACTTCGGCCCGCTGGTCAGCTTTGCTCACATGGAAAGCGTGCTGGGCTACATTGCCAAGGGCAAAGAAGAAGGCGCCCGCCTGCTGTGCGGCGGTGAACGCCTGACCGAAGGTGATCTGGCCAAAGGCGCATTCGTGGCACCGACCGTGTTCACCGACTGCACCGATGACATGACCATCGTCAAAGAAGAAATCTTCGGCCCGGTCTTGAGCATCCTCACCTACGACAGCGAAGAAGAAGTGATCCGCCGCGCCAACGACACCGAGTTCGGCCTGGCTGCCGGCGTCGTGACCAAGGACCTGAACCGCGCTCACCGCGTGATTCATCAGCTGGAAGCGGGCATTTGCTGGATCAACGCCTGGGGTGAGTCCGACGCAAAAATGCCGGTGGGCGGCTACAAGCAATCGGGCATTGGCCGTGAAAACGGTATCAGCTCGCTGGCTCAGTACACCCAGATCAAATCGGTACAGGTAGAGCTGGGCGACTACGTTTCGGTGTTCTAAACCGACAGGCCCGCATAAACCCTGTGGGAGCGGGCTTGCTCGCGATACAGGCGACGCGGTGCATCAGTTGCACCGCGCTGATGCAATCGCGAGCAGGCTCGCTCCCACAAGCTCTGCCACAACTTCAAAGAGGGTGCATTTATGTCCCAAGAATTCGATTACATCATCATTGGTGCCGGCTCTGCCGGTAACACCCTGGCGACCCGTCTGACTGAAGACCAAGGCGTCACCGTGCTGCTGCTTGAAGCAGGCGGCCCGGACTACCGTTTCGACTTCCGCACGCAGATGCCTGCGGCGCTGGCATTCCCGCTGCAAGGGCGTCGCTACAACTGGGCCTTCGAGACCGATCCAGAGCCACACATGGATAACCGTCGCATGGAATGTGGCCGCGGCAAGGGCCTGGGCGGTTCGTCCCTGATCAACGGCATGTGCTACATCCGCGGTAACGCGATGGACTACGACGGCTGGGCGAAATACCCGGGCCTCGAAGACTGGTCGTACCTGGACTGCCTGCCGTACTTCCGCAAAGCCGAAACCCGCGATATCGGCCCCAACGACTACCACGGTGGCGATGGTCCGGTCAGCGTGACCACGCCCAAAGCCGGGAACAACGTGTTGTTCCACGCCATGGTTGAAGCCGGTGTACAGGCCGGTTACCCGCGCACCGAAGACCTGAACGGCTATCAGCAGGAAGGTTTCGGCCCGATGGACCGTACCGTGACGCCGAACGGCCGTCGCGCCAGTACCGCCCGCGGCTACCTGGACACGGCCAAGCAGCGTTCGACCCTGAAAATCGTCACCCACGCCCTGACCGACAAGATCCTGTTTGAAGGTAAACGCGCCGTTGGCGTTTCCTATATGGTCGGCGACAGCGACACCCGCATCCAGGCCAAGGCCCGCAAGGAAGTACTGCTGTGCAGCGGCGCAATCGGCTCGCCAACCGTGCTGCAACGTTCCGGCGTCGGCCCGGCCGAATTGCTCAACAGCCTCGATATCCCGGTGGTGCACGACCTCCCGGGCGTTGGCCAGAACCTGCAGGATCACCTTGAGTTGTACCTGCAATACGCCTGCACCCAGCCGGTGTCGCTGTACCCGTCGCTGCTTTGGTACAACCAGCCGGCCATTGGTGCCGAGTGGCTGTTCCTGGGCAAAGGCATCGGTGCCAGCAACCAGTTTGAAGCCGGTGGTTTTATCCGCACCCGCGAAGAATTCGAATGGCCGAACATCCAGTACCACTTCCTGCCGGTAGCGATTAACTACAACGGCAGCAACGGGGTGAAAGAACACGGTTTCCAGGCGCACATGGGCTCCATGCGTTCGCCGAGCCGTGGCCGGATCAATGTGAAGTCCAAGGACCCGCGCGAGTATCCGAGCATCCTGTTCAACTACATGGCCAGCGAGCAGGACTGGCAGGAATTCCGCGACGGCATCCGCCTGACCCGTGAAATCATGCAGCAGCCAGCACTGGATGCATTCCGTGGCCGTGAAATCAGCCCGGGCATCGACAAGCAGACCGACGAAGAGCTGGATACCTTTATCCGCGAACACGCCGAGACCGCGTTCCACCCGTCTTGCTCGTGCAAAATGGGCACCGACGAAATGGCTGTAGTCGACGGCGAAGGCCGTGTGCATGGCATGCAGGGCCTGCGTGTGGTCGATGCCTCGATCATGCCGCTGATCACCACCGGCAACCTCAACGCACCGACGATCATGATCGCCGAGAAAATTGCCGACAAGATCCGTGGCCGCCAGCCGGAGCCGCGCAGCACTGCCGACTACTACGTCGCAGGCGACGCGCCGGTACGCGGCAAGCCGCTGCGTGAAGTGAGCCGTACCGCGCAGTAAGCACTATCCGTAGCAGTTGACGAGCGGAGCGAGGCTACGTCCGGCGGCACAGCCGTCGTAAATTCAGGCTACGCGGTTCTTCTGATGAATCGCGTCATCTGGTTTCACGGTCGCTTCGCAACCGGACGCAGCCTCGTTCCGTCGGCAGCTGCTACGAATTTTGTGTAACTCTTGAGTTTCATCTTGCCCCGCTTGCCCCCGCTTCAGCGCAGGCCTAATCTAGTGCCTCGCTTCGCGCCACACCCCCCCGCCCCACCCGACATGCCAGCCTTGCCTGGCCAAGAGGTTTTCTATGTTTGATGTTGTCTCTTCGAGCAAATGGCCGACCGGCTTCCTGATTAATCCAAACGCAGAACCTCTCGATCCAAAATGGCTCACCGAATTCAGCAAGATCCCCGCAGCCGCAGTCAGTGACTGTCTGGGCCGCAACGTGGGTGGTCTGGGCCTCAAGCCGTTCCACGGTACCCGCCCGATGCTGGGCAGCGCGCTGACCGTCCGTGTACGCCCGGGCGACAACCTGATGATCCTCAAAGCCATGCAAATGGCCCGCCCCGGCGATGTACTGGTGATCGACGGCAGTGCCGACCTGACCCGTGCCGTGTTCGGCGGCATCATGCGTGCCATGGCCCTCAAGGCCGGGATTGTCGGCGTGGTGATCAACGGCGCCCTGCGCGACCTCGACGAGTGGCAGACCGGTGAACTGCCCGCCTATGCCATCGGCGGCGTACATCGCGGTCCGAGCACTGACGGCGGCGGCGAAATCAACGTCCCCATCTCGTGTGCCGGTATGCTGGTAATGCCAGGCGATCTGATGATCGGCGACGGTGACGGCGTGGTTGCGGCTTCGCGCAGTGAACTGCCGGAATTGCTCAAGCGTTGCCACGATCTGCTGGCCCGTGAACAGGCAACGCTCAAGGCAATCAAAGAAGGCACCCTGGACCCGGACCGTTTTGACGCCATCCTGCGCGCCAAGGGTTGCCCGGTTTAACACGCTACGCGCGCCCCTGTGGGAGCGGGCTTGCTCGCGATGGCATCACCGCGGTCCAGCGGGTTAACCGCACTGCCTGCATCGTGAACAAGCCCGCTCCCACAGACCCACCAAGTCCAAGGAGGTCTGTGCATGTTCGATTTCTACCCTCAGCTCAAGCAGCGCTTTGCCGCGCTGCGCACCCGGGCCGAGTTCTTTTCGTTACGTTATGTACGCGAGTCCGGGCAATACCTGTCGGTACGCAAGAACGTCGCAGAGCCTCCCTCATTCAGTCACGACCAGGGCGCCATGCTCACCGTGCGGTTGCGCGGTATCGAAGCCTACGCCGCCACCAACGACCTGTCCCAGGCCGGCCTGCAGGCGGCCCTCGACCGCGCCGAAGCCCAGGCCCAGCTGATCGCCGGGCATGCGCTGCTCAACCTGAGCCAGGAACCGGTGTGCCATGAGCGCGCCGACTTTTTCTCACCCGATCTTGACCAGGCTTTCCCCTCACTCAGCGAGTGCTTTGCCCTGCTGAGCGCCGAATCAGCCGCCGTACCCAAAGACGAGCGGCTGGTGAGCTGGGTGGTTTCGCTGGGCCTCAATCACGTCGAGCAAATTTACCTGAACAGCGCCGGCGCCGAGCTGCGCCGGGCGCAGCGCTTTGTTTACCCGGGCATGAGTGTCACTGCCTATGACGGCAACGACAGTCAAAGCCGTAGCCTGGGCCGCGAAAACTTCGGCCAGCAAGGTGGCGCCGATGTGATCAGCCGCTGCGGGCTGATCGGTGCCGCACCCCAGGTCGCCGATCAGGCCCTGCAATTGCTGCTGGCACCCAATGCTCCGGTCGGCAAACGCGATCTGCTGCTGATGCCCGACCAGATGATCCTGCAAATCCATGAGTCCATCGGACACCCGCTGGAACTGGATCGCATTCTCGGTGACGAGCGCAATTACGCCGGTACCAGCTTCGTCAAGACCAGCGACTTCGGCAGCCTGCAATATGGCTCAAAGCTGCTGAACGTGACCTTCGACCCAACCATCCCCGAGGAGCTCGCCAGCTACCGCTTCGACGACGACGGCACCCCGGCCTACAAGGAGTTCCTGATCCGCGAAGGCTTGCTGCTACGCCCGCTGGGTGGCGCACTGTCACAGTTCCGCTCGGGCCTCGAAGGCGTGGCCAACAGCCGCGCCTGCGGCTGGAACCGGCCACCGATTGACCGTATGGCCAACCTCAATATCGAGCCAGGCGATCAGTCGCTTGAGCAAATGATCGGCGGTATCGAAAGCGGCATTCTGATGGCCACCAACCGGTCCTGGTCGATCGACGACGCGCGCAACAAGTTCCAGTTCGGTTGCGAGTGGGGCCAGTTGATCGAGGACGGTGAACTCAAGGGCGTGGTCAAGAACCCCAACTACCGGGGCATTTCCGATCAGTTCTGGCGCAACCTCAGCGCCGTGGGCGACGCCAGCACCTTCAAGGTGCTGGGCACCCCGAACTGCGGCAAGGGCGAACCCAACCAGGTGATCCGCGTGGGCCATGCGTCCCCCGCCTGCGTGTTCAGTCAAATCGATGTGTTTGGAGGTGATGCCTGATGAGTACCCCATTGAGTCAGGCCGAGCAGTTCAAGGGGTTGGTCGAGTGGTTGGGCAAAGCGATCCTTGCGCCTGAGCAGTTCACCCTGGGCTATAACGGCGAAGCATCGGAATTTATCCGTTTCAACAAGGGCAAGGTGCGTCAGGCCGGGCAGGTGCAACAGGCCAGCCTGAGCCTGAAGCTGATCCACGACGGCCGCCACGCCGATGTGAACCTCACCCTGGCTGGCGAGCCTAATGTCGACAAACAGCGCCTGGCCGATGCCCTTCGGCAACTGCGCGACACCTTGCCATTGTTGCCCGCCGATCCGTATTTACTGCTCAACCCGCAGCCGTGGAACAGCCATAACGTGCAGAACCAGCCCCTGCCGGACACGGCCCGTGTTCTGGAAGAAATCCGCAGTGCATCCAAAGGCGTAGATCTGGTCGGATTTTATGCCAGCGGCCCGATCAGCTACGGCTATGCCAGCTCCGAGGGCGCGTTTGGCTGGCATCAGGCCAATAGCTTCAATTTCGACTGGAGTTTGTTCCACAGCAACGGTCAGGCGGTCAAGGCCAGCTACGCCGGCGCCGACTGGGACAGCGAACGTTTCGCCCGGCGCATGCAACTGGCCCGCGAGCAACTGAGTTTCCTCGATCGCCCGCTGCATGCCCTGGCGCCCGGTGAGTACCGAGCCTACCTGGCGCCGGCGGCGCTGGAAGAAGTGATGAGCATGCTGTGCTGGGGCGGTTTTTCGGCCCAAGCACTGGCCAGCAAATCCAGCCCGCTGCAAAAGCTCTACGCGGGCGATGCGCAACTGAGCCCGCTGGTGTCGTTTGACGAGCAGGTCAGCCAGTCCCTGAGCCCGGCGTTTTCCGGCGAGGGGTATCCGCGTCAGGACTTGTCGTTGGTCAAACACGGCAAGGCCGAGCAGCAACTGGTGAGTTCTCGCAGTGCCGCCGAGTATGGCCTTGAGGTCAACGGCGCACCGGAGGGCGAAGCCCCGAGCGCACTGGCGATGGCGGCAGGGAGCCTGGTGCAGGCCGACATCCTCAAGCAGTTGGGCACCGGGTTGTATATCAGCAACCTGTGGTACCTGAACTACTCGGACCAACCGGCCGCCCGCCTGACCGGCATGACCCGCTTTGCCACTTTCTGGGTGGAAAACGGCGAGATAAAGGCCCCGGTCAACACCATGCGCTTTGATGACAGCGTCTATAGTCTGCTGGGTTCACAACTGGAAGCGCTGACAGCCGAGCGTGAGTTGTTGCTGTCGGCCAGCACCTACGACCAGCGCCAGACGGCGTCAAATCTGCTGCCGGGGGCATTGGTCAAAAAGCTCACGCTGACGCTGTAACACCTGTGGGAGCGGGCTTGCTCGCGATTGCGTCGCTGCGGTTTACCTGAAAAAACCCGGGCCTCTGCATCGCGAGCAAGCCCGCTCCCACAGAGGATTATCGACAGTCCATAAAAAGAGGTCCTATGCCCGTACGCCCGGTTCTAAGCCCTGAAACCCTGCGCTGGTTGCCGTGGGTGGTGGCCATCGCGTTTTTCATGCAGTCACTCGACGGCACCATCCTCAACACAGCCCTGCCCGACATGGCTCGCGACCTCGACGAAAACCCGCTGCGCATGCAGGGTGTGATCGTTGCCTACATGCTCACCGTCGCCTTGCTGATCCCGGCCTCGGGGTGGATCGCCGACCGCTTCGGCACCAAAAAAATCTTTTTCAGCGCCATCCTGCTGTTCAGTTTCGGCTCGTTGGTCTGCGCCCTGTCCGGCACTCTCAACGAGCTGATCGGCGCACGGATCGTCCAGGGCCTGGGTGGTGCCCTGATGCTGCCCATCGGCCGGCTGGTGGTGCTCAAGGCCTATCCGCGCTCGGAGCTGGTGCGGATCATGGGTTTTATCACCATTCCCGGCCTGCTCGGCCCGCTGATCGGCCCCACGATGGGCGGCTGGATGGTGCAGTATCTGAGCTGGCACTGGATTTTCCTGATCAACCTGCCCGTGGGCGTTCTCGGTTGCTGGGCCGTCTGGCACTTCATTCCGGATTTGCGCGGCAGCGAGCGCACCCGTTTTGACGGGTTGGGTTTTGTGCTGTTTGGCGCGGCGATGGTGTTTATCACCATCGCCATGGAAGGCCTGGGCGAGCTGCATATGCCGCACCTGCGGGTGATGTTGCTGCTGTTTGCGGGCATGGCCTGTCTGGCAGCGTACTGGTTACGCGCGGGCAATATCAGCAACCCGCTGTTCTCCCCGGTGCTGTTTAAAACCAAGACCTTCGCAGTGGGCATCCTCGGTAACCTGTTCGCCCGCTTGGGCAGCGGCGCCCTGCCGTTTCTGGTGCCCTTGCTGTTGCAGGTCGCGCTGGGCTATTCCCCGTCACAGGCCGGGATGAGCATGCTGCCACTGGCCGCGGCCGCCATGCTGGCCAAATGGGTGGCCAGGCCGTTGATCGAGCGCGTGGGCTATCGCACCGTGCTGACGGCCAACACCTTCGCCCTGGGCCTGATGCTGGCCAGCATGGGGCTGGTTACCGAACACACGCCATACCCGTTGTTGCTGTCAATGCTCGCCGTTTTGGGAGCGATCAACTCATTGCAGTTCACCGCCATGAACACCGTCACCCTGATCGATCTCGACGACGCCAGTGCCAGCAGCGGCAACAGTTTGCTGTCAGTGGTGGCGCAGCTGTCCCTGAGCCTGGGCGTGGCTTGCGCCGGGGCATTGCTTGGCGGCTTTACCGGGGATGGCGGCAACGATGGGGTGGACACGGTGCTGGGCGCGTTCCAGCTGACCTTCCTCACAGTAGGGATCATGGCGATGCTGGCAGCGGCGATTTTCCTGCAACTGTCACCCCAGGATGGCCGCAAACCCAAGGCCAACTCGGAACATGAGCTGGAACATTAAGCTACTTTTCGCCAAGAACTGGATGACATCTCGTCCAGAATGTTCAGGCAAAGGGCATGGGACTGGTACACTGCGCGACATTTTGTTTTGCAGGCCAGTCCCGTGACCACCATTGCCACCGCTTTTAACACTCTGCCTCTGTCCGCCGCCATGCTGGCTAACCTCGACTCCCTCGGTTATGCCCAGATGACGCCGATTCAGGCGCAGAGCTTGCCGGTGATCCTCAAAGGCATGGACCTGATCGCCCAGGCCAAGACCGGTAGTGGCAAAACTGCCGCCTTCGGCATCGGCCTGCTGAACCCGATCAACCCGCGCTTCTTCGGCTGCCAGGCCCTTGTGATCTGCCCGACCCGCGAACTGGCTGACCAGGTCGCCAAGGAAATCCGCCGCCTGGCCCGCGCCGAAGACAACATCAAGGTGCTGACCCTGTGTGGCGGCGTGTCGTTCGGCCCGCAGATCGGTTCGCTGGAGCACGGCGCGCACATCATTGTCGGCACTCCGGGGCGTATCCAGCAACACTTGCGCAAAGGCTCGCTGGTACTGGACGGTCTGAACACCCTGGTACTGGACGAAGCTGACCGCATGCTGGACATGGGCTTCTATGACGCCATCGAAGACATCATTGTCAAAACCCCGGAGCGTCGCCAGACCTTGCTGTTCTCGGCCACTTACCCGGCCGGTATCAAGCAGCTGTCGTCCAAGTTCATGCGCAACCCTCAGCAGGTAAAAGCAGAGGCGCTGCACACTGACAGCCAAATCGAGCAGCGTTTCTACGAAATCTCGCCTGAAGAGCGCATGAGCGCCGTGACCAAGGTACTGGGCCACTTCCGCCCGCAGTCTTGCGTGGCGTTCTGCTTCACCAAGCAGCAGGTGCAGGAAACCGTTGATCACCTGACCTCCAAGGGCATTTCGGCCGTCGGCCTGCACGGCGACCTGGAGCAGCGCGACCGTGACCAGGTACTGGCCATGTTTGCCAACCGTTCGACTTCGGTACTGGTTGCCACCGACGTAGCCGCCCGTGGTCTGGACATCGACGCGCTGGACATGGTGCTCAACGTTGAGCTGGCCCGCGATTCGGAAATCCATATTCACCGTGTTGGCCGTACCGGCCGTGCGGGCGAAAAAGGCGTGGCCATCAGCCTGGTTGCACCGTCCGAAGCGCACCGCGCCCAGGCCATCGAGCAGTTGCAGAAAGCTCCGCTGAACTGGGAAACCCTGGACACCCTCACCTCTCAGGGCGGCGCACCGTTGCTGCCGGCCATGAGCACACTGGTGATCGGCGCAGGTCGTAAAGACAAGGTTCGCCCAGGCGATATCCTTGGCGCACTGACCGGCGACGCAGGCATCCCGGGTGCCCAGGTTGGCAAGATCGCCATCTTTGACTTCCAGGCCTATGTGGCGGTTGACCGCACCATTGCCAAGCAGGCTGCACAGCGCCTGAGCGAAGGCAAAATCAAAGGCCGCGTATTGCGCGTGCGGGTTTTGTAAGACGCTTCAAGAGCCCCCTCACCCCAACCCTCTCCCGGAGGGAGAGGGGGCAGATTTGCATAGAATTCGAAATCACCCTGGTCAAGCTCCCTCTCCCTCAGGGAGAGGGCTGGGGTGAGGGCTGCTTTTACCGAGGACACCGCTTTGCGCTCTACCGACGTTGTGATTATTGGCGCTGGCGCCGCAGGCCTGATGTGCACACTGACCGCCGCCAACCGTGGGCGCAAGGTGATGCTGATCGACCACGCCAACAAGGCAGGCAAAAAGATCCTGATGTCGGGCGGTGGCCGCTGCAACTTCACCAACATGTACACCGAGCCCAACAATTTCCTGTCGCAGAACCCGCACTTTTGCAAGTCGGCCCTGGCCCGCTACACCCAGTGGGACTTTATCGAGATGGTCGCCAAACACGGCGTGCCCTACCACGAGAAAAAACTCGGCCAGCTGTTTTGCGACAACAAATCCAGCGACATCCTCGAAATGCTCCTCGACGAGTGCAAACAGGCCGGCGTCAGCCTGCACCTGGACACTTCAGTCGAACAGATCGAAAAAACCGACAACGGCTACAGCCTCAATACAACGCTGGGGCCGGTTGACTGCCAGTCTCTGGTGGTCGCCACCGGCGGGCTGTCGATCCCGACCCTGGGCGCCACAGGCTTCGGCTATCAAATCGCCAAACAGTTCGGCCACACCTTGCTGCCAACCCGCGCAGGCCTGGTGCCGTTCACCATCACCGATCAGCTCAAAGAGATCTGCGCCGAGCTGTCGGGCACGTCGGTGGATTGCCTGGTGAGCTGCAACGACCAGAGCTTTCGCGAAAATATCCTGTTCACCCACCGTGGTTTGAGCGGGCCGGCGATCTTGCAGATTTCCTCGTTCTGGAACCCCGGCGATACGGTTGAGATCAATCTGCTGCCCGACCTCGACGCCCTGAGCTGGCTGCAAACACAGCAGGCTGAACGCCCCAACAGCGAGTTGAAAACCCTGCTGGGTGAAATCTTCACCAAGAAGATGGCCAATCTGCTGGCCGAGCACTGGTTCGAGTCCAAGCCAATGAAGCAGTACACCCCGGCGGAGCTGGCGCAGGTGGCGGACAAACTGGCGTGCTGGAAGGTGGTCCCCGCGGGCACCGAAGGTTATCGCACCGCTGAAGTGACCCTGGGTGGGGTCGATACCCGCGAAGTGTCGTCCAAGACCATGGAATCGCTGAAAAGCCCCGGCCTGTATTTTGTCGGCGAAGTGCTGGATGTAAGCGGCCATCTTGGCGGCTTCAACTTCCAGTGGGCGTGGGCTTCGGGGTATGCAGCGGCGCAGTACGTCTGACCTGCCCCCCCTGCAGTCGCTGCTGCAACCTGCAGCAGCGACTGCAGGGGCGCATGAAAAATATTTTTGGTTCGATGTGACAGCCCCATTGCACTGTCGTCTTATCTGGCTCAAGTTAGCGAATCACGAGCCAGGCACCGCCACTTCATGTCATCGAAAAGCTTTCAGCATTCCCTGCGCCGCCTGTGGGCACTGGACAAGTTCAGTTACAGCGTGCGGGTATTTGTCGCCCTGACCGGCAGCATGGCTTTTTGCTGGTATCAGGATGAGATGTCACTGCTGATCCCGTTGTTTCTGGGGGTTATCGCCAGTGCGCTGTCTGAAACCGATGACAGCTGGCAAGGCCGTCTCAACGCCTTGCTGGTGACGCTGGTGTGTTTCACCGCCTCAGCCCTGAGTGTCGAGCTGCTTTTCCCCTACCCCTGGCTGATGGTCTGCGCGCTGGCCCTGGCCAGTTTCGGCCTGACCATGCTCGGCGCGCTGGGCGAGCGCTACGGGGCGATTGCTTCAGCCACACTGATTCTGGCCGTGTACACCATGATCGGCGTGGATCAGCGCGGCGGCGAAGTCACCAACTTCTGGCATGAACCCTTGCTGCTGGTGGCCGGTGCCGCCTGGTACGGGATACTGTCGGTGCTGTGGCAGGCGCTGTTTTCCAATCAGCCGGTGCAACAGAGCCTGGCCCGGTTGTTCTGGGAACTTGGCCTGTACCTGAAAATCAAGTCGGCGCTGTTCGAGCCGATCCGCAAACTGGACGTGGAAGCGGGCCGGCTGGAACTGGCCCGGCAAAACGGCAGGGTGGTGGCGGCGCTGAACACCGCCAAGGAAATCATCCTGCACCGGGTCGGCAATACTCGGCCAGGCTCCAAACTCAGCCGCTACCTCAAGCTGTATTTCCTCGCCCAAGACATCCACGAACGTGCCAGCTCTTCGCACTACCCGTACAACGCCCTGGCCGACGCCTTCTTCCACAGTGATGTGATGTTCCGCTGCCAACGTCTGCTACGCCAGCAAGGCGTGGCCTGCCAGCGCCTGTCGGAGTCGATCAAGCTGCGCCAGCCATTCGTCTATGACGACAGCTTTGCCGAGGCTCTGGGAGACCTGCACGCCTCCCTCGAACACTTGCGCATCCAGAGCAACCCGGCCTGGCGCGGACTGTTGCGTTCATTGCGGGCACTGGCCGCCAACCTCGGCACCCTCGACCGCCTGCTGAGCGATGCAAGCAACCCCGACACCCTGGCCGATGCCACCGATAGCAGCCTGCTCGACCGTTCGCCACGCAACCTCAAGGATGTCTGGTCACGCCTGCGCCAGCATCTGACACCCACCTCGCTGATCTTCCGCCACGCCTTGCGCCTGCCCCTGGCGCTGAGTATCGGTTTTGCGATGGTGCACTGGATTCACCCAAGCCAGGGCTACTGGATCATCCTCACCACGCTGTTCGTGTGCCAGCCAAGCTACGGCGCCACGCGGCGCAAGTTCAGCCAGCGGATTATCGGCACGGCCATCGGCCTGGCCGTGGGCTGGGCGTTGTTCGATCTGTTCCCCAACCCGCTGGTGCAGTCGATGTTTGCCGTCGTGGCCGGGGTGGTGTTCTTTATCAACCGCACCACGCGCTACACCCTGAGCACGGCGGCCATCACCCTGATGATTCTGTTTTGCTTCAATCAGGTGGGCGATGGTTACGGACTGTTCCTGCCGCGCCTGTTCGACACCCTGGTGGGTAGCGTGATCGCGGCAGCGGCGGTGTTCCTGTTCTTGCCTGACTGGCAGGGTCGTCGCCTGAACCAGGTGCTGGCCAATACCCTGAGCTGCAACAGCCAGTACCTGCGCCAGATCATGCAGCAATATGCCCAGGGTAAAAGCGACAGCCTGGCCTATCGGTTGGCACGGCGTAACGCACATAACGCCGATGCGGCGCTGTCGACCACCCTGGCCAATATGCTGATGGAACCCGGGCATTTCCGTAAGGATGCAGACATGGGCTTCCGCTTTTTGGTGCTGTCCCATACTTTGCTCAGTTACCTCTCTGGCCTGGGCGCCCACCGCGACACCCAATTGCCTGCCGAAGTGCGCGAGCAGTTGATTGAAGGGGCCGGGGGCAAGATTGCCGACAGCATCGACCAGATTGCCCAGGGCCTGGCCACCAAACAGGCGGTTGCAGTGCAAAGTGATGAGGAAGAGGCCCTGGCCGGCGAACTTGAACAAATGCCCGATGAAATAGATGAAAACCAGAGGCTGGTACAAACCCAACTGGCGCTGATTTGCCGCCAGCTCGGGCCACTGCGCACCCTGGCCGCGCATTTGGTCAAGGCACCTTAGGCCTTGGCGCCAGTCGGCATCGCGCCTACTATCGAGACATGAACTCGCCAACAAGGACAAGATCGTGACCACCGACTGGCTCTGCAAACACCACAACGACCTGGGCAAGGAACAGCTCTACGCAATCCTCGAATTGCGCTCAAAAGTATTTGTCGCCGAGCAGAAATGCGCCTATCAGGACGTCGACGGGCAAGACCTGACGGGCGATACGCTGCATGTGATGGGCTGGCAAGACGACCAGCTGGTGGCCTACGCCCGCATCCTCGACCCCGAGTCCCAGGGCGGTGACGTAGTGATCGGCCGCGTAATCGTTGCCGTCGAAGGCCGCGGGCAAAAGCTTGGGCATACCCTGCTTGAACAGGCCCTGAAAAATATCGAAGAGTACTGGGCGGGGCAGCCCGTATTCCTGTCCGCCCAAGCGCACCTGCAACCCTTTTACGAGCAACACGGGTTCAACACCCAGGGCGAGATCTACCTAGAAGACAACATCCCGCACATCGGCATGCGCCTGACATCTCAGGGGTAACCCAGCACCTGCTTGATCTGCACCAGATGCCCAGCGACCCAGTTTTTGTCCACCGGCCCCCAGTTGCGGATCAGGTAGCGTCCGGCATGGTTGCGGGCGCCATCCTGCTGTTCAAATTCGCAGATGATGTCCAGATCGGCCAGGGCAGCAATGGTGTCCTGGGCGGTACGACGCGGCATGCCGGTGACTTCGGTCAAGGCAGGCACGCTGCTGGCGATCTGGCTATCGATCAACCAGGCCACATACAAGCGCCGGTAAAAGCTGCTTTTGGTTTTGCTGACTTCCATTCAGAACTCCTGCCCGTCTATACGGGTCCGCTCCCACACATAAAGTAAGTGTCAGGTTTTGCCCTGCATATCCCGCCACGTGAGGTACACCCGCAGGTCGAACTCCAGCTGGTGATAACCCGGCAACATGTGCTCACACAGCTTGTAGAACGCCTTGTTGTGGTCTGACTCTTTCAAGTGGGCCAGCTCGTGGACCACGATCATCTTCAAAAACTCGGGCGCCGCTTCCTTGAACAGCGAGGCCACGCGCAGTTCCTTTTTAGCCTTGAGCTTGCCGCCCTGAACCCGTGAAATAGCAGTATGCAAACCCAGCGCACGGTGGGTCAGGTCGAGCCGGTTATCAAACAGCACCTTGTCAAAGGATGGCGCATTGCGCAGGTATTCCTGTTTGAGCTCCTGAGCGTAGGCATACAGGGCCTTGTCGCTTTGCACGGCATGACGCTGTGGATAACGCTCGCTCAGGTAAATGCCCAGCTGGTTGCGCTCGATCAATTGGCGCACCTGCTCTTGCAAGGTCTGGGGGTAAGCCTGGAGGTATTTGAGCACAGTCATGGGGCGCCAACGCACAGCGTAAAAGTGCGCCAGTGTAGCGAATTCGATCCCCGGGCGCCCACGTCAGACTTTTACGCTGCCAAAAGGCAGACGCTTCCGAGAAAACACGATGCACACAAGCGCTGCTTGCGACCCGCAAACTCACAGGGCTATCTTCACCAGTCGCCGATGCTCCCCCGTGGAAGAAACATGAAAAAGCCGACGCCCGACGATCCCAAAGCCATTCACACTCCCCGGGATGATCATCAGCACGATGAAACCACCCGGCTTATTCTCGACGCCCTGCTTCAGGCCCCGCCCGTTTGCCTGGAAAACCTCAAACCCACCCGTGCACTAAGGGCAGGCAAGCAATCACCCTTTGCCGTGCTGCCTGATATCCGTGCAATCGAAGCGCTGTCCCATGTGTCGCTGATGCTCAAAAGCGCAGAAGAGGTCTCGGATGAAATCACCGCATACGCCAGCGGCATAGAGCGTGGGCTGGTGTGGTCGCTGGTGCATTCGGTGGAGATGTCCCGATCACTGGTGGACTCACTGCTCAGGGCCAATGGTGTTGATCCAGAGTTGCTAAAGGCACAACCGTCAAACTGGCCCTGCGCGAAGCAGGCTGGCAAGGGGGGGCTTTAATTCCTCCAAAAAAAAACGCCCCGATCAGATCGAGGCGTTTTTTGGTCGGGCCGGTCAGGCGGCAATCGACAGTTTGAGCTTGTTCATCGCGCTTTTTTCCAGCTGACGAATCCGCTCGGCTGACACGTTGTACTTCTGCGCCAGGTCGTGCAGCGTGGCTTTTTCTTCAGCCAGCCAGCGCTGATACAGAATGTCACGGCTGCGGTCGTCCAGCACTTCCAGCGCTTCGTGAAGGTTGCTGGTGGAGTTGTCGGTCCAGTCAGCATCTTCCAGTTGGCGCGCCGGGTCATACCGGTGGTCTTCCAGGTAGTTGGCTGGCGACTGGAACGCACTGTCGTCGTCAGCTTCGGCTGCCGGGTCGAACGCCATATCATGACCGGTCAGGCGGCTTTCCATCTCGCGCACTTCGCGAGGCTCTACGCCGAGGCTTTCAGCCACACGATGCACTTCATCGTTGTTCAACCAGGCCAGACGTTTTTTCTGGCTGCGCAGGTTGAAGAACAATTTGCGCTGAGCCTTGGTGGTCGCAACTTTCACGATCCGCCAGTTGCGCAGGATAAATTCGTGGATCTCTGCCTTGATCCAGTGCACCGCAAAAGATACCAGACGCACACCCATTTCAGGGTTGAAGCGTTTGACCGCCTTCATCAGGCCGACGTTGCCTTCCTGGATCAGGTCAGCCTGAGCCAGGCCATAGCCCGAATAACTACGGGCAATGTGTACAACAAAACGCAGGTGGGCGAGCACCATCTGCCGAGCCGCCCCCAAATCCTGCTCATAATAGAGACTCTCGGCCAGTTCACGCTCCTGCTCCGGTGTCAGCAATGGAATGCTGTTCACCGTATTGACATAGGCCTCGAGGTTCGCACCAGGGACCAACGCATACGCAGGTTGCAAAGAAGTGGTCATACGAAAAAACCTCCGTCTCACATAACTCGTGCAGTTCAGCACTGCGAAAGTTGACCGGAAACCTGGAAAAAAGTTCCCAAAAAAAGCTGAAAAGGTCAACAGGCAAAAAGAAAACTATTTAGGCGAAAGCTCACGTAAGTGACGCGCAACTGCAATCCATGCACCGATATACCCTAACAGCACCGCGCCAAGCAAGAGAGACAGACCATCGGCTACCGGCACACCCGCCAAGGCAAAATTGCTGCCGTACAAGCCAGCCAGCCCCACCACCGCGTCGTTAAGCCAGTTCAGGCCGAATGCCAAAACGCCCCAGGATAAAACTCCCGCACCAAAGCCATAGAGCGCACCCATATAAAGAAAGGGCCTGCGCACATAGCTGTCAGTACCGCCGACCAGCTTGATGACTTCGATTTCGATGCGACGATTCTCGATATGCAAACGAATCGTATTACCGATAACCAGCAGCAAAGCTGAAACCAGCAACACCGTCAAGCCAAACACAAAACGGTCACCCAATTTCAGGATTGCCGCCAGACGTTCGACCCAGACTAGATCAAGTTGCGCCTGTTGCACCTTCGGCAACTGCGCAAGGCGTTCGCGAAGGGCTTCAAGCGTCGCTTTATCGACTTCTGCCGGGGTTACCAGGACCACACCGGGCAACGGGTTATCGGGCAACTCTTTAAGCGCTTCGCCCAGCCCTGACTGCTGCTGGAACTCTTCGAGTGCCTTTTCGCGGCTGATAAATTCCGCGTCAGCCACACCTGCCATACCTTTTATCTGATCGCTGAGATTTTCACCCTGCTGGCTGCTGGCATCCATCTGCAGATACAGCGAAATCTGTGCTGCACGCTGCCAGGAACCACCCAGGCGCTCGACGTTGTTAAGCAACAACGACAGGCCCATCGGCAGACTCAAGGCAACCGCCATCACCAGGCAGGTAAAAAAGCTGCCAATCGGCTGCTTGCCAAGGCGCTTCAGGCTGTCGAGCAGACTGGCCCGGTGAGCCTCAACCCAGGCGTGAAACAACATGGCGAAGGTCGGGCCATCGTCATCATCGTGTTTTTTCTTCGGCGGCTGCGGGTCGGCAGCCTTTGGAGCTACGCGCTCGGATACTTTGGAACTGCGGGTGGCACTCATTGCGCGGCCTCCCCGTCACCGATCAGACGTCCGCGCTGCAAGGTCAGCATGCGATGGCGCATGCGTGCGATCAGCGCCAGGTCATGACTGGCAATCAGTACGCTGGTGCCCAAGCGGTTGATGTCTTCAAATACGCCCATGATTTCCGCCGCCAGACGCGGGTCGAGGTTACCGGTGGGTTCATCGGCCAGCAGCAAGGCCGGGCGATGCACGATGGCGCGGGCAATGCCTACACGCTGTTGCTGACCCGTGGATAAGTCACCCGGGTACAGGTCGGTCTTGTCCGACAGCGCTACGCGCTCCAGCGCCGAGTCGACACGCTTGGCGACTTCAGCCTTGGACAGGCCGAGAATTTGCAGCGGCAGGGCGACGTTGTTGAACACTGTGCGGTCAAACAGCAACTGGTGGTTCTGGAAAACCACACCGATCTGGCGACGTAAAAAAGGGATCTGCGCGTTGCTGATTTGCCCCAAGTCCTGCCCCGCCAGTAGCAATTTGCCGCTGGTCGGGCGTTCCATCGCCAGCAACAGGCGCAACAGCGTGCTTTTACCTGCGCCGGAGTGGCCGGTCACAAAAAGGAATTCGCCTCGACGGACCCGAAAGCTCAGCTCGTGCAGGCCCACGTGTCCATTTGGATAGCGCTTACCGACCTGCTCGAAACGAATCATGGACGCTCCCGCTCCGCAAACAGAGCCTGGACAAAGGGTTCGGACTCAAAATCACGCAAATCATCGATGCCTTCACCCACACCGATAAAGCGGATAGGAATATTGAATTGCTTGGCCAGGGCGAAAATCACCCCGCCTTTGGCCGTGCCATCGAGCTTGGTCAGTGCCAGACCCGTGAGGGCAACGGTCTGATCAAACTGCTTGGTCTGGTTGATAGCGTTCTGCCCGGTACCGGCATCGAGCACCAACAGCACTTCGTGGGGAGCGTCTTCGTCAAGCTTGCCCATGACCCGGCGAACTTTCTTGAGTTCTTCCATCAGGTTGTCTTTGGTATGCAGGCGACCAGCGGTATCGGCGATCAATACGTCGATGCCACGGGCCTTGGCAGCTTGCACAGCGTCAAAAATCACCGACGCCGAATCCGCGCCAGTGTGCTGGGCAATGACCGGGATATGGTTGCGCTCGCCCCACACCTGCAGCTGCTCGACGGCGGCCGCACGGAAGGTATCACCGGCAGCCAGCATGACTTTCTTGCCTTCAAGCTGCAGTTTTTTCGCCAGTTTGCCGATGGTGGTGGTTTTACCCGCGCCGTTGACGCCTACCACCAGAATCACGAATGGCTTGTTTTGCGATTCGATTTTAAGCGGTTGCTCCACCGGCTTGAGCATGGCCGCCAGCTCGTCCTGCAGCGACTTGTAGAGTGCATCGGCATCGGTCAGTTGCTTGCGCGCGACCTTCTGCGTCAGGTTCTTGATGATCACCGAGGTTGCTTCAACACCCACGTCGGCGGTCAACAGCCGGGTTTCGATCTCTTCGAGCAGATCGTCATCAATGGCTTTTTTGCCCAGAAACAGACTGGCCATGCCTTCGCCAATGCTGGCGCTGGTCTTGGACAAGCCTTGCTTGAGACGAGCGAAAAAGCCTGTTTTTTGCTCGGGGGGCGCAACTGGCGCGGGGGCCGGGGCCTCGACCAACGGGGCTGGGGCAGCCACCACAGGTGCAGGTGCAGGAGCAACTACAGGCGCGACGACGGCAACTGGCTCTGGCTCTGGCTCTGGCTCTGGCTCTGGCTCTGGCTCAACAACAGTCTCGACCACCGCAAGCGCTTCAACAACAGGCTCGGGCTCGGGGATCGGCGGCACGATATGCGGTGCCTGCACATCCTCGACAAGCGCCACCGGTTCTTCGGCGACAGGCAAGTGCGGCCACGGTGCCGGCTCGGGGGCCAATTCAACCGCAGGCTCGGCGGCAACCACGACCACTTCGGGCGCGGCCTCGACCTCCACCGGAGTGGCCTCAACCAGCGTCTCAGGGATGATTTCGGGCGCAGGCGCGGGTTGTTCCACGACGGTTTCCTGCGGCTTTCTGCGCAGCCATCCGAACAGGCCTTTTTTCTCGCCAGCCGCAGCTGGGGTCTTCTTGTCGTCGTTGGAACCAAACATGGAGGACGGCTATCTCATCGTAGCGACGCGCCACTGTGGCGCCCCGGCAAATAATATTCGGTGTGAAACAGACTGTAATTTTGTCAGCTTGTTCGCACGCAACTGTATTCAGAGGGTAAAACACACCTCGTAAACTTCGTCTTAACTCGGGTCTGTCACGGGAAAGTCGGCAAAAATGCGAAATTTACCGGTATACATCCACACTTCCAAGCGGGCTCCTATACTGCCCGATCAAACGTCGTCTGATCGTCAAAGGCCTGATAGGCGTGGCCGCCAGTAAAACGGATCAGTATCCTAGCACCTCCTCACCCGCAGACGCTAAGGCCGAGCGGGTAGCCCAACAGGTTAAAAAACGAATGAATCTAGCCCGCCGCGCTGCTGGCCTGTTGCTCAGCACAGTTTTATTACCGCTTTCGGCCCTGGCGGCCGAACCGCAGCCCACCCACGAGTTCCGCCTGGACAACGGCCTCAAGGTCATCGTGCGCGAAGACCATCGCGCCCCGGTGGTGGTCTCCCAGGTCTGGTACAAAGTGGGTTCCAGCTACGAAACCCCTGGCAAGACCGGCCTGTCCCACGCGCTTGAGCACATGATGTTCAAGGGCAGCAACAAGGTCGGTCCCGGCGAAGCCTCGTTGATCCTGCGCGACCTTGGCGCCCAGGAAAACGCCTTCACCAGCGACGACTACACCGCCTACTACCAGGTACTGGCCCGTGACCGCCTGGGCGTGGCCTTTGAGCTTGAGGCCGACCGCATGGCCAGCCTTCGCTTGCCGCCCGAAGAATTCAAGCGCGAGATCGAAGTCATCAAGGAAGAGCGCCGCCTGCGCACCGACGACCAGCCCATGAGCAAAGCCTACGAGCTGTTCAGCGCCATGGCCTTCCCTTCCAGCGGCTACCACACCCCGACCATCGGCTGGATGGTCGACCTGGAGCGCATGAGCGTTGGCGAACTGCGCGCATGGTATGAAGAGTGGTATGCCCCCAACAACGCCACTTTGGTGGTGGTCGGTGACGTCACCCCGGATGAAGTCAAAGCCCTGGCCCAGCGTTACTTTGGCAAGGTGCAAAAACGCGAGATACCTGTCGCCAAAATCCCGCTGGAACTGCCGACCCCTGGCGAACGCCTGCTCAAGATCCACGTCCAGACCCAACTGCCAAGCTTGATGCTGGGCTTTAACGTGCCCAGCGTTGCCACGGCCAAGGACCCGATCACCGCCAATGCCCTGCGCCTGATTTCCGCGCTGCTGGACGGCGGCTACAGCGCACGCATGCCGACGCAGCTGGAGCGGGGCGAAGAACTGGTCTCCGGTGCATCGTCCAGCTACAACGCCTTCACCCGTGGTGACAGCCTGTTCATGCTTTCGGCGATGCCCAACAGCCAGAAGAAAGTCACCATGGCCCAGGCCGAGGCAGGCTTGTGGCGCTTGCTCGATGACCTGAAAAAGACCCCGCCGACCACTGAAGAGCTTGAACGTGTGCGTGCCCAGGTAATTGCCGGACTGGTCTACGAGCGCGACTCGATCACCAGCCAGGCCACTTCGATCGGCCAGCTGGAAACCGTCGGCCTGTCGTGGAAGCTGATGGACTCCGAACTGGCCGACCTGCAAAAGGTCACCCCGGCCGATATCCAGCAGGCTGCCCGCACCTATTTCACTCGCGACCGTCTCAGCGTTGCCCATGTACTGCCCGAGGAGAAAACCCATGAGTGAGCGTAAAGGCCCCCGCTACGCCCTGCTTGGTCTGAGCGCCGCCATACTGGTGGGTGCACTCGGCTACTTTTTTACCAACCCGCAGCAATCGGTCGCCAGCCAGGCACTGGACCAGGCCAAGAGCGAGCACAAGCTCGAATCCCTGGCCGAGCTGGACGGCAAGGCGCCCAGCCACCGTGCGCTGAACGTGCAAACCTGGAAAACCGCCGAAGGCTCCAAGGTGCTGTTCGTCGAAGCCCGGCAGTTGCCGATGTTCGACCTGCGCCTGACCTTCGCCGCTGGCAGCAGCCAGGACGAAAACACCCCGGGCCTGGCCCTGCTGACCAACGCCATGCTCAACGAAGGTGTAGCGGGTAAAGATGTGGGCGCCATCGCCCAGGGCTTTGAAGGCCTGGGCGCGGACTTCGGCAATGGCGCATATCGCGACATGGCCGTGGCCTCGCTGCGCAGCCTGAGCGATGTAGATAAACGCACACCTGCGCTCAACCTGTTCGCCGAGGTGGTGGGCAAACCCACCTTCCCGGCCGACTCCCTGGCGCGGATCAAGAACCAGTTGCTCGCCAGCTTCGAGTTTCAGAAACAAAACCCCGGCAAACTGGCCAGCGACGAACTGTTCAAGCGCCTGTACGGTAACCACCCGTATGCCCACGCCAGTGATGGCAATGCCCAAAGCATCGCCGCGATCACCATTGACCAGCTCAAGGCCTTTCACAACAAGGCCTACACCGCAGGCAACGCCGTGATTGCGATTGTTGGCGACCTGTCGCGTGCCGAAGCCGAAGCCATTGCAGCCCAGGTATCTGCCGCACTGCCCAAAGGCCCTGCAGTGGCCAAGACCGTGCAACCAAGCGAGCCCAAGGCTGGCCAAACCCATATCGAGTTCCCGTCCAAACAAACCCACCTGCTGCTGTCGCAGCTGGGCATTGACCGTGACGATCCCGACTATGCCGCACTGGCATTGGGCAACAGCATTCTGGGCGGTGGCGGTTTCGGTACGCGCCTGATGACCGAAGTGCGTGAAAAGCGCGGCCTGACCTACGGCGTGTACTCCGGCTTCAGCCCGATGCAGGCTCGCGGCCCGTTCATGATCAACCTGCAAACCCGCGCCGAACTGAGCGAAGGTACGCTCAAACTGGTGCAAGACATTTTGGCCGACTACCTGAAAAATGGTCCGACGCAAAAAGAACTCGACGATGCCAAGCGTGAACTGGCTGGCAGCTTCCCGCTGTCCACGGCCAGCAACGCCGCCATCGTCGGCCAACTTGGCGCAATGGGCTTTTATGATTTGCCCCTGGATTACCTGGAAACCTTCATGCAGAAGTCCCAGGACCTGACCACCGAACAGGTCAAGGACGCCATGAACAAGCACCTGAGCGCCGACAAAATGGTCGTAGTGACCGCCGGCCCGACCGTGCCGCAAAAACCACTGCCACCTCCTACCGACAAACCTTCAGAGCAACCTCTTGGGGTTCCGGAGCATTAATGGCAAAGCCAAAAAACACATCGCACTCAGGTGCTGGTCAGTTACGCATCATTGGCGGGGAATGGCGCAGCCGCAAGCTGGACTTCCCCCATGTAGAGGGCCTGCGCCCGACGCCAGATCGCGTGCGTGAAACCCTGTTCAACTGGTTGGCCCCCTATATCGGCGGCGCCAGGGTACTGGACGTTTTCGCCGGCAGCGGCGCACTGTTCCTTGAAGCCATGTCCCGCGGCGCAGCCAAGGGCGTGGCACTGGACAGCAACCGCGATGCGATCTCCAACATCCGCGAGAACATGGGCATTCTGCGCTGCACTGTCGGCGAAGTTCAGCAGACTGACGCCCTGCGTTATCTGGACACCACGCCAAGCACAACCTTTGACGTGGTATTCCTCGACCCGCCGTTCAACAAGGACCTGCTCAAACCTGCTTGTGATCTGCTCGAGCAACGCGGCTGGCTGGCTGAAGACGCCTGGGTTTACACCGAAAGCGAGTTGCGCCCGTCAGAGCTGGGCTTGCCTGCCAACTGGCGCCTGCACCGCGAGCAAAAAGCCGGCGGCGTGAACTACGCCCTGTGGCAACGCGAAGCCACTCAAGCCTGATGAACCTGTAGTCGCTGCCGCAGGCTGCGATCAAGCCCGGAGGGGTCGCTTTTTCAAAAGCGAAGGCCCTTCGGTCCTTATCGCAGCCTGCGCCAGCGGCTACAGATTTTTGCGGTACAAGGTATCTATGTACCGCCCGCCTCTCCCCTCTCAAGCCCAATCTGTTCTGACGATAAACAGTCAGGACACCCACCATGAAACACCCCCTTGCCGGGCTGGCTCTCGGCTTTATGTTGCAACCGCTGATGGCCCTGGCCAGCAGCCAACCCTCCACTCAACATTTCACCCTGGATAACGGCCTCAAGGTTATCGTTCACGAAGACCACCGTGCAGCCGTGGTTCACTCACAGCTCTGGTATAGGGTCGGCTCAAGCTATGAGCCCCCAGGCCAATCCGGGTTGTCCCACGCCCTTGAACACATGATTTTCAAAGGCAGCAGCAAACTATGTCCGGCCGAGTCAGACCACATCTTTCAAAGCCTGGGCGCAACGGACAATGCGGCGACGCAAAATGACGCCACCATTTTCTTTCAAACCCTGCCCCCCCATGCCCTGGCAGTCGCACTTGAAGTGATGGCAGACCAGATGAGCACTGCACACCTGTCCGCTGCTCATTGGGCCGGTGAGCGCGAAGTCATCAAAAGCGAACGCAGCGAAAGCGTCGACAACGACCCCCATCAGCGCGCACTTGAACTGCCACGCCGCCTGGCATTCCTGACCAGCGCTTCCGGCAGCCCGGTCATCGGCTGGATGCACGACCTCGAACGCATGCACATCGATGAACTCAAGCACTGGTATAGAAGCTGGTATGCGCCCAATAACGCCACCCTGATCATCGTCGGCGATATCGACACCGAGCAGGTCAAGGCCCTGGCCACACGCTACTTCGGCCCGATTGCCTCACGCAAGCTACCTGTGATCAAGGCCCCGCTCGAACTGGCAGCTCCCGGTGAGCGCACCATGACTCAGTACATCGATCATCAAATCCCGAACCTGAGCATGACGTTCAACGTGCCAAGCCTGCACACCCAGACCGACCCGCGTTCAGCTCCAGCACTGGAGCTGCTCAGCGAGTTGCTCGGTGGCGGCGACAGTTCAGAACTCAAAAGCAGATTGTGGCGCGGCGAGGAATTGCTGATCAGCGTCGGCTCACATTACAGCAGCATCAGCCGCGGTGATGAGCTGTTCAGCATCGACGCCACCCTCAACCTTAAAAAGATGAAACCGCTGAGCGAGGTTCAAGAACGGATTTGGGCCGTGATCGACTCAGTGAAAAAAACACCCCCCTCCGGCAGTGACCTTGAACGCGCCCGTACGCGGATCATTGCACGGCATGTTTTCAGCCGTGATGACCTGCAAAGCCTGGCTCTGTATCTCGGTGAACTGGACATTGCGGGCTTGTCGCCAGAGGACGACGAAAAGCGCATGCAGATATTGGCGAAAATCACCCCTGAAGATATCCAGCTCGCCGCTCAAACGTTCCTGACCCACGACCGCTTGACCCTCAGCTATGTACTGCCCAAGGAGGCGCGCCATGAATAAGCCTCACGCAATCGCAGCCAGCCGCGCCTTGCGCGTCGCTACGCTGCTGTTCACCCTTGCCTGTGTCTGCGTGCAAGCCCGAGCACAAGAACCACAAGCACGACTGCAATCGCTGCTTGAGTTGAGCTCTGCCGTGCCTGCCACCCGCCTGCCGACAATCAAGGCCTGGAAACTGAGCCAAAACACCAAAGTCCTGTTTGTCGAAAGCCACACCTTGCCCATGATCGATGTGCAAATCACCTTTGCCGCGGGCAGCAATCAGGATGGCGATACACCCGGCCTGGCAGCGACTGTACTGAGCCTGTTTAACGAAGGCTCGACGCTCAAGGACGCCAACGCACTGGCCAAGGGGTTTGATAGCCTGGGCGTGGATCTGGGTAACGGTATCGATAAAGAGCGGAGTTTCTTCACCCTGCGCAGCTTGAGCGCCCCGCACATCCGCGAACCCGCCATGCAGTTGTTCACCGAGATGCTCGCCCAACCGGGCTTTACCGTCGAAGGCCAGCGACGGGTCAAAAACGAACTGTTCACCAAACTCAAAATAAACCACGAAGACCCACACGCTCTTGCACGGATGCAGATCTACAACGAACTCTATCCGGGGCAACCTTACACCCGCTCCGACTACGGCTCGGTCGAGAGCCTGGAGCGCATAGATGAATCACAGCTAAGGGCCTTTTACCGTCGCGCCTACACTGCTGCCAACGCACAGATCGTGATCGTCGGCGACCTGACCCTGCAACAGGCGCAGAGCCTCAGCCGCTCACTGGCCAATGCCTTGCCCGCCGGACCAGCACTCGCTGAAAAACACTCGGTGCCTGCCCCGCTGCCCCATGGCAAAACACTGCATATCGAAGATGAAGCAACCCATACCGTACTGATGCTGGCACAGAATGCCTTGCCCAATCAGCACCCTGACGGGGTAGCGATCCGGGCCGGGCATATTATTTTCAGCCATATCCTCAACAGGCAGTTAAGGGAGGAGCGCAGCATCACCTATGGCGTGCTATCGCAAATTCCCCATGCGCAGGGACCAACCCCCTGGATCATCAGCCTCAATACCCCCTCGCGCTACAGCCAAAGCGCCCTGGTTCATATCAAAGCCCTGTTTGCCCAGTACCTGCAGGACGGACCCAGCGAAACCGAACTGGACGACATCAAGCAGTTCCTGCTGCGGGCGCTGCCACAGCTCACGGCCAGCAACCTGGATATGCGCAACGAACTGTCCATCATCAACCGCTTTAACCAGCCCCTGGCCTTCAACTACAAGATCCAACAGATTCAAGCCTTGACCAGAGAGCAAATCAAAGCGGCGATGAACCGTCACTTCACGGCTGACGGCTGGGTCGGCGTAACCGTCGGCCCCAGTGTTGCTCAACTGCCCCTGCCCAAGGTGATGGTGCCAGAAACGACGATGGCACAAAGTTGTATGCCTGCCATCAGATAACCCCGGCACCCGCACGCAACACTTGGGTGTCGGGCCCTGATGTGGCAATTTAGACATCCGCCGTACCTGTTACTCGATGAGAACCTCCGTGCCTTTTCCAGCCAGTCATGCTTCACCCCTCAAGCCTTTTACTCCGGCTACGGGTCTGGGCAACCCCCATGTCCAGACGCTATGGGGGCCGTTGTGGCGTACCAAGCCTGCCATTGAACATCGACGTGAACGTATCTGGCTAAAGGATGGCGATTTTCTCGATCTGGACTGGCACGGCACACCCTCAGACCATGCGCCGGTGGTACTGGTGCTGCACGGCCTGACCGGCTCGTCGGGCTCTCACTATGTGCTGGGCCTGCAAACCGCCCTCGCCGCACGCGGCTGGACCAGCGCCGCACTGAACTGGCGAGGGTGCTCCGGCGAACCCAATTTACTGGCCCGCAGTTATCACTCAGGGGCCAGCGAAGACCTGGCCGAGGCAGTGGCCCATTTACGTGCCGCACATCCGCTGACCCCCTTGTATGCCGTAGGCTATTCGCTGGGGGGCAATGTGCTGCTCAAGTATCTGGGCGAAAGCGGCAGCGACAGCGGGTTGCAAGGCGCTGTCGCGGTATCGGTGCCGTTCCGGCTTGACCAGTGTGCCGACCGGATCGGTATGGGATTTTCCAGGGTCTATCAAGCTCACTTCATGCGCGAGATGCTGGCTTACGTCAAAGACAAAAAACATCGATTCCAGCTCGATGCCCAACACGAAGGTCTGGCCAGCCTGACCAGGCTTGGCTCGGTCGAAGCCCTGAGCAAAATGCGCACCTTCTGGGAGTTCGATGACCGCGTAACGGCACCTCTTAACGGCTATCTGAATGTCGATGACTACTACCGTCGCGCCTCCAGCCGCTACTTCCTCGGCGCCATCCACACACCGACGCTGATTATCCAGGCCATGGACGATCCGTTCGTGTTCAAGCACAGCATCCCCGACACCAGCGAGCTGTCAGCCTGCACGCAACTGGAGTTGCACACCAGGGGCGGGCATGTCGGATTTCTGGAGGGCTCCCCAAGAAAACCGGGCTATTACCTTGAACGAAGAATTCCGCAATGGCTGGCCGCACTGCGGCTTGAATCTGCGTAATGGACGTAGAACAGGGTGAGTCGATCCGTTTCTGGCAAACACCCCCCCTGACGGGTGTCGAACTGCTGACGGCACGTTATATCGAACATCGCTTTGTGCCCCATGTGCATGATGGTTTTGTGATCGGCATGATCCTCGAAGGCGCCCAGCGCTATCGCTATCGCGGCGCCGAGCATCTGGCTGCCACCGGTACGCTGGTGCTGATCAACCCGGACGAAGTCCATAACGGTCACAAAGGTCATGATGCGGGCTGGCGTTACCGGGCTTTTTACCCGGACAACGTGCAAATTCAGCAGTTGCTGGAAGAACTGGAACTGCCCGCCACCCACTTGCCGACCTTCAATGACACATTGCTGTACGACTGCGACCTGTTTCGCGGGTTGTTCCAGCTACATCAATTGCTCGAAGGGCCAGAGACTGCGCTGCAACAGCAAACCGCATGGCGCCAGATGATGCTTGCCCTGCTCAACCGCCATGCCCGCCTGCCACTACCAGCCAAGCCCGGGGTCGAACACCGCGCTGTAAGCCGTGCCAAGGAAGTACTGCAAGCCCGGCTGGCAGAGCCACCATCACTGGAAGAACTCGCCGCCGCAGTCAATCTGTCGCCATTCCACTTTGCCCGCGTATTTCAGCGCGCCACCGGCATGCCACCGCACACCTGGTTGATGCAACAGCGTATCGCCCATGCCAGAGCCTTGCTGCAACAAGGCTGTTTGCCACTCCAGGTGGCGACGCAACTGGGCTTTGCCGACCAGAGCCACCTGAACCGGCAATTCAAGAAAGTCTATGGTGTTGGCCCCGGTGCATACCGGTTGGCCAGTGTCGGCACCCCTTAAGCCAACTGGCTCAATCGCCAGTAGCAATGCCCCGCGCAGGATCATTGATCCACTCGCTCCACGAACCCGCATAAAGCTTGCCTAGCGGATAACCCGCCAAGCCCAATGCAAAAAGGTTGTGACACGCCGTCACCCCGGAGCCGCAATAGGCAACCAGCTCCTCGGGAGAGCGGCCGGCAAGTTTTTCGGCAAAGCGCTGCTTGAGCTGCGCCGCAGGCAAAAAGCGCCCCGTAGGATCCAGGTTTTCGCTGAAGGCGGCACATTGCGCGCCCGGAATATGCCCGGCGATCGGGTCAATCGGCTCGACCTCACCTCGAAAGCGCGGCTGGGCACGGGCATCGATCAGGGTCAGCCCCGGCTTGGCCAGACGCTTTTGCAATTGTTCTGCGCTCAGCAGCATATGGCTGTCGGGTTTGCCTTCGAAAGTGCCACGCAAGGTCGGTGACGCATCCAGGCTCAGCGGGAAGCCCGCGGCATGCCAGGCCTTGAGACCACCATCAAGGATAAATACACCCTCGCGCTTGCCCAACCAGGTCAGCAACCACCATGCCCGGGCCGCAAAAGCACCCGGGCCGTCGTCATACAACACCACATCGCTGTCGGCATTGATGCCCCAGGCCTGCAGACGCTCAACCAGAGTACGTGGATCGGGCAATGGATGACGACCGGTCACACCTTTGATTACAGGCCCGCTCAAGTCTCGTTCGAGATCGGCAAATTGCGCGCCGGCAATATGCCCCTCGGCATAACTGCAACGGCCGTAGTCCGGGTCTTCGAGGGCAAAGCGGCAATCCAGGATAACCAGGCCGGGCTGCGCCTGACGTTCATTCAGGGCATGAGGGCTGATCAGTTGCGCAACGGGCATAGTGAACTCCTGTGAGGGGGTGAAATGCAGTTATTGAACGTACAACGCGTGTTCCAGAGGGACGTAGTATTCCTTGATCAACTCATCGATGGCTTCACGTGCCTGGTCGGTAACAAAACCTGATTCCAGCACCAGCAGTTGGTACACACCGCGCTTGATGGCCTGCTCGCTGAGCTGGTCACTGTTTTCACGGGTGGCGCATAAAAAACCTACCCAGGAGGTGAGAATAATCCATGCATTCAGGCTCAGGGATTCAATTTGCCGGGGGCTCATGCACAAGATTTCGGCCTCGACAAAGCCAGCGTATATGGCCTGGGCCTGTGTGAGGCAGTGCTGGGAAAAACGTCGATAGCGGATGGCCAGTTCCGTGTCGCTGTGCAATAAATGCTCGATATCTCGATACAAAAAACGGTAGCGCCACATGGCATCCAGCAGTTGCTGCAGGTAGTGGTGCTTGTCGGCAACGGTTGGCAAACGCCCTTGGGGAGGGTGCAAAAAGCTCAATACCAGCGTTTCGTACTCGCTGAACAAGACCGCGATAATCGCCTGTTTGTTGGGGAAGTGGTAGTACAGATTACCGGGCGAAATTTCCATATGGGCCGCAATGTGATTAGTGCTCACACTGCGTTCGCCCAACTGGTTGAAAAGCTCCAGGCTGCTGTTGGCGATGCGCTGACTGGTTTTTAGTCGTATGGCCATGGGCTTGCGCTTAAATTAAAAACGAAAGGCATCTTACGGCCTAACCTTGAATCGATAAACAACACGGGGCAGGCCTTCAATTGACAGGTTAGAGCACAAGCTCTAAAAACATAGTGCTCTTCTACGATAAATACCGATAAAAACTGCCTGGAGCCATCATGCCTGTCGACAGCACTCACACTCACGACGCCCCGGTTCAACCGGACGCTCTCCAGTCCCTGCTCGACAAGCAGCGCCAGGCCTATGCCGCTCATCCATTCCCGCCACTTGCGCAGCGCCAGCAATGGCTCAAAAGCCTGCGCCAGCTGTTGAGCCGCGAGCGCGAGGTGCTGATCGATGCCATCAGCCAGGATTTCAGCCATCGCAGCCCGGACGAGACCCTGTTTGCCGAATTGATGCCGTGCTTGCACAGCATTGATTATGCCCTCAAACACCTTAAGCGCTGGATGAAACCTTCCTCACGCAGCGTAGGCATGATGTTCGCGCCCGCCAGTGCCAAAGTGATGTATCAGCCGCTGGGGGTTGTGGGAGTTATTGTGCCGTGGAACTACCCGCTGTATCTGGCCATCGGCCCGTTGGTTGGCGCATTGGCTGCCGGCAACCGGGTCATGCTCAAGCTCAGCGAGTTCACCCCGGTCACCGGGCACTGGCTCAAGGATTTGCTGGGGCGGATCTTCCCCGAAGACATGGTTGCGGTGGTACTGGGCGAGGCAGATGTGGCGGTGGCGTTCTCCGGGCTGGCGTTCGATCACTTGCTGTTCACCGGTTCCACCCATGTGGGCAAACGGGTGATGCGTGCAGCTTCTGAAAACCTGACGCCCGTAACACTGGAGCTGGGTGGTAAATCTCCCGCTATCGTGTCGGCCGATGTACCGCTCAAAGACGCTGCCCAGCGCATCGCCTGGGGCAAAACACTCAACGCCGGGCAAACCTGTATCGCTCCGGATTATGTGCTGGTACCCCAGGATCGGGTAGACGGCTTCGTCGATGCCTACCGCCAGGCCGTTCACAGCTTTTATCCGACCCTCATCGACAACCCGGACTACACCGCAATTATCAATGACCGGCAGCTGGCGCGCCTTGAACGGCTGCAAACCGACGCCGCCCTCAAGGGCGCACGGTTGATCCCGCTGTATGAACAGGGCCAGGGGCGGCGCATGCCCCATACGCTGGTGCTGGATGTAAACGACGAGATGCACGTCATGCAGGACGAAATCTTCGGCCCTCTACTACCCGTTGTGCCCTACTCCAATCTGGATCAGGCAATGGCCTACATCAACCGTAGACCCCGCCCTCTGGCACTGTATTACTTCGGCTACAACAAAGCCGAGCAACAGAGGGTTATCCACACCACTCACTCGGGCGGGGTCAGCATCAACGAAACGTTGTTGCATGTGGCTATCGACGACCTGCCTTTTGGCGGCGTCGGGCATTCAGGCATGGGGCATTACCACGGCCACGAAGGTTTCCTGACCTTCAGCAAAGCCAAGGGCGTGCTGTGCAAACAGCGCCTGAACAGCTCGCCGATGATCTATCCGCCTTATGACCGGCAACTGGTACGCATGATCCAGAAGCTGTTTATCCGCTAACGGGCTTTATCGAAAAACTGGCGAGCCTACTGGGCCAACGCCTGAAAAAATCATGAAAAAGCAGTAAATTCGTCGCGTCTATAGTGCTTTCTTCTGCGAATGGCGACTTGGCCGACCGGGAATGCTGCGATACCATCCGACTCCCCAACGGATTCCCGCCAGGACGACGCGATGAACCGAGTGTTGTACCCAGGTACATTCGACCCTATTACCAAGGGCCATGGCGATCTGGTCGAACGCGCTTCGCGCCTGTTTGACCACGTGATCATTGCTGTCGCTGCCAGCACCAAGAAAAACCCGCTATTCCCTCTGGAACAGCGGGTGGAGCTGGCTCGTGAAGTCACCAAACACCTGCCCAATGTTGAGGTGGTCGGTTTCTCGACGCTGCTCGCGCACTTTGCCAAAGAACAGAATGCCAATGTGTTCCTGCGTGGCCTGCGTGCCGTGTCGGACTTCGAATACGAGTTCCAGCTGGCGAACATGAATCGCCAACTGGCCCCCGATGTCGAGAGCCTGTTCCTCACGCCGTCAGAACGTTATTCGTTTATATCCTCGACGTTGGTGCGCGAAATCGCAGCATTAGGCGGTGATATCAACAAATTCGTACACCCGGCCGTGGCTGATGCCCTGACCGAGCGTTTTCGCAAGAAATAACCACTGAAGCGGCGTCCGCGTGCACTGCGGGCGCCAATGCGGCACAATTGCCGCATTCGATTTCAGTTGCCCGGGCCGAGCGCCCCGGCCGGAGTACCCATGTCCCTGATCATCACCGACGATTGCATTAACTGCGACGTCTGCGAACCCGAGTGTCCGAACGCTGCCATTTCCCAGGGTGAAGAGATCTACGTGATCGACCCCAACCTGTGCACCCAGTGCGTTGGCCATTACGATGAGCCGCAATGCCAGCAGGTGTGCCCGGTTGACTGCATCCCGCTGGATGAAGCCCACCCGGAAACCGAAGAACAGCTGATGGAAAAGTACCGGGCAATTACCGGGAAGGCCTGATTCATCGTCTATGCGATGTGTGTGGGAGCGGGCTGCTCGCGATAGATTCACTGCGATCGACCCGTTCGACCGAGGTGGTTGCATCGCGAGCAAGCCCGCTCCCACAAGAGTTCAGCGCAGGACTGGTGGCTACGTCTGGCAACGCGGGCAAAACACGCTCGCACGCTGGCCCAGTTTGACGTCACGCAGTTCCGTGCCGCAAATCTTGCACGGTTCATAACCACGCCCGTATACAAACAGCTCCTGCTGAAAATAACCGGGCTGGCCATCGCCACCAATAAAGTCGCGCAATGTGGTGCCGCCCCGCTCGATAGCGGCCGCCAGAATCCGCTTGATCTCAATCGCCAGCTTCAAATAGCGTGCCCGGGAAATACTCCCGGCAGCGCGACGCGGGTCAATACCTGCGGCAAACAGCGCTTCGGTCGCATAAATATTGCCGACCCCCACCACCACCGCGTTGTCCATGATGAAGGGTTTGACCGCCATCGAACGCTTGCGCGACAGCTGAAACAGCCGCTCACCATCAAACAGGTCGGTCAGCGGCTCCGGACCCAGGCGCACCAGCAGCTCATGGTTCAGCGGGTCAAGGCTCCAGAGCATCGCCCCGAACCGGCGCGGGTCGGTATAACGCAGGGCCAGCCCGGACTCCAGCTCGATATCCACATGCTCATGCCTGGCCGCAGGTAACCCGGCCTCCACCAGCCGCAGGTTGCCCGACATGCCCAAGTGGCTGATCAATGTCCCAACCTCGGCATTGATCAGCAAATACTTGGCCCGGCGCTCGACCAGCACAATACGCTGCCCCGACAACCGCACATCGAGATCCTCAGGGATCGGCCAGCGCAAACGACGCTCGCGCACAATCACCCGACTGACCCGCTGCCCTTCAAGGTGCGGGGCGATGCCGCGGCGGGTGGTTTCGACTTCAGGTAATTCAGGCATGGGGGCTCCGCACTCTGGAATAGCTGGCGATTCTAGCGGAAATTTCAGCGCCACTGACCCCGTGATCCGACGCAATGCGGTGAATCAGCCAAGCCTCAGGGTTGCGTCTAAGGCTATAATCGCGCCCTTTTCAATACCCGGAGCGACGTCATGTCCCTGCCAAGCCTGCGCCTTAAAGCCAATGCCGATCGACGCCTGCGCGCCGGCCACCTGTGGGTCTACAGCAACGAAATCGATGTAGCTGCCACACCACTGAACGGTTTTAAGGCCGGCGACCAAGCGGTACTCGAAACCGCCGGCGGCAAGCCGCTGGGCATCGTTGCCATGAGCCCCAACAACCTGATCTGTGCACGCCTGCTGTCGCGTGACATCAAGCTGCCACTGGACAAGTCGCTGCTGGTACACCGCCTGAACGTGGCCCTGTCCCTGCGTGAGCGCCTGTTCGACAAGCCTTACTACCGCCTGGTCTACGGCGACTCCGATTTGCTGCCGGGCCTGGTGGTTGACCGTTTCGGCGACATTCTGGTGGTTCAACTGGCCTCGGCCACAATGGAACACCACAAAGAAGACGTGATCGCAGCCCTGGTGCAAGTCATCAAGCCAAGCGGCATCCTGTTCAAGAACGACTCGGCTGCCCGTGATGCCGAAGGCCTTGAACGCTACGTTGAAACCGTCTTCGGCCTGGTACCGGAGTGGGTTGCCCTGGAAGAAAACGGCGTGAAGTTCGAAGCACCGGTGATCGCCGGGCAAAAAACCGGCTGGTTCTATGACCACCGCATGAACCGTGCGCGTCTGGCCCCGTACGTCAAAGGTAAACGCGTACTGGATCTGTACAGCTACATCGGCGGCTGGGGTATTCAAGCCGGTGCGTTTGGCGCCAGCGAAGTGTTCTGCGTTGACGCCTCGTCCTTCGCCCTTGACGGCGTTGAGCGCAACGCTGCGCTGAACGGCTTTGCCGAGAAAGTCACCTGCATGGAAGGCGACGTGTTTGAAGCTCTCAAGGAGCTTAAAGCCAACGAAGAGCGTTTCGACGTGATCGTGGCCGACCCACCGGCGTTCATCAAACGCAAAAAAGACCTGAAAAATGGCGAAGGCGCTTACCGCCGCCTGAACGAGCAAGCCATGCGCCTGCTCAACAAGGACGGCATTCTGGTCAGCGCATCGTGCTCGATGCACCTGCCCGAAGACGACCTGCAAAACATCCTGCTGACCAGCGCCCGCCATCTGGACCGCAACATGCAGCTGCTGGAGCGCGGCGGCCAGGGCCCGGACCACCCGGTGCACCCGGCCATCCCGGAAACACGCTACATCAAGAGCATCACCTGCCGTTTGCTGCCTAACAGCTAAGACGCACATCACCTCGTAGCAGCTGCCGAAGGAACGAGGCTGCGTTCGATTGCGAAGCAATCGTAAAACCTGAACTCCCGGTCTGTTAGTTAAACCGCGGGCTCAGGTTTTACGACGGCTGCGCCGCCGAACGCAGCCTTCGTTCCTCGGCAGCTGCTACGGGGGGCTCAAGGCTTGCGAGGCTTCTCCAGCTTCGGCGTCAGCTCAACCTCGCCAATCTGCAACGATTGATAAGTCGGCTTCACCACCTTCACATTGCCCTGGCGGATCTTCTCGATCAGCTCCAGCGCACTCTCATCCCCCAGGTAAGTGCCGGCTCGCCGCCATTTGCCCTGAGCATCACGCTTGAAGAAGTGCAACGGTTCGGACCACTTGTTCTTGGGTAATTGCAGGACCTCCGGCTGCCCATCCTGATCCAGATCAACGGCCCACAGGGCGCAACCTGGCGCCAGGCACAACTGCCCGTCAAACCCCTTGTCCTCAAACTGCTCACTGCCCTCGACCTTGGGCCCGATCCATTCCAGCAACCGCTCCGACCCTCTGGGGCCATTACCCGAACCTGCTTCCTTGAGGCGTTTCAGCAAGACTTGCCGCTGCGGCCCGGTCAGTACCAGCCCTTGCTCGACTTGCACCAACAACGCGTCATACGCCTGCTTGCCCTGAGGCCCCAGACGATTGCGCAAGGTATCTGCATCAAAGGTATCCACCGCAGTCTTGCCGCTGAGCAAGCGCTGCACCTGATTGTTCGCACTCAACTTGAGCGGGCTGAACCACGGCGTATGCAACCCCAGCAGCAGCACCACGCACAGCAGCGCAATCAGCGGATTGCTGGCGCGCAAGCTGCCCAGCCAGACGGCCCTTGAAGCAAACACGGCCCAAACCGCCGCCAGGCTGTGAACAAAAATAACCAGCACCAGCACCATGGCGAGGATCCGTGACGGGGTCAGGCCGTACTGCTCGATACGCAGCCAGGTCGAATACCCTGCCAACACCACCAGCACCGGTAAACACAGCAGGCACAGGTCGATCACCCGCACCAGCCAGACCGGGTACCCGCTGCCCTGGGTGCCATCCTGAAACACGCCATTGAGCAAAAACAAACTGACCGCCACCAGCCACAGCATGATCGGCGTCGAATAACCGGTATCCCAGATCGGCTCCAGCCCGGTAAAGGGCAAAGCGAAGGTGAACACAATGACAATCAACGCACTCAACGGCAGCAAAAAGCGGCATAGCGCCAGCAGAATCCCGCGCAGCAGCCCGATCACCCGGTCCTTTTCACGCCCCATATGAACGCCCAGGGCAAACACCATCGCCGAACTGACATACATAAACCCGTCAGTTGAGAACAGCTTGTTGAGCGCCACGATGCCGAGCATCTTGAACAGCCCGCCCCACAACAGCAGCAATGCCCAGAACACGCCATTCAACAGCAACCCCAGAAGCACGATAAACACCGTGTCCCAAGCATGGCGAAACAGGTCCTGGTAGCGTGGGTAGCGCCCTTCACGGGTCGGCCAGCTCAGAATAAAAACCGTACACACATAGGTAACGACTACGGCAAAGAAGGTCCAGCTGCCCACCAGCCAGCTGCCTGAGCGCCAATACTCATCGCCGTCCCAAAATACCCAGGCACTGATTGACGTCATGACTGCCGTGAGTCCGAGCACCCGCCATACCGTGCCACGCTGGCGGATATTCTCATCCAGCAGCAACAGGTTGATGCCACCCACCAGCACTGCCGTCATCAGGCCATAACGGACTCCCGGCTCGCCTATGGCGGTGCTCAGCCACAGCAACAGCCCTTGCACCAGGCCGATGACCAGATACGTTTTGACAGATCGCTCAAGCGTCAGCATTTGGAACCCTCACTACAAAACCAATCGCACACTATTACTTGATTGCCGTTAAATGGTCGTGCCACTTATTAAAAATAGTTCTTTCCCACACAAAAGCAGGCCAGGCCTTACTAGAGCTGATTGCCTCATGCAGTATCCCAAGTCGCTCATTTGTACCCTGGCGCAACCCTCGGGCCCATTCCCTCCCGCCGCCAGCCGTGTAGAATCGACGCATTCATCGCCAATCATCCCCGGCGGGTTTATGAGCTCAAGCCCAGACGCGCGGCGATCCCGCAGCGTTTACGGCAACTCGCGGATACGTGGTCATTTTCTGTGTGATCCGCCTGTCATTAGAAGCTCACTTCCCTGTTTGTTACCTGATTAGCCGCCCGGAGTTGCTCCATGCCTGACTATCGTTCGAAAACCTCCACCCATGGCCGCAACATGGCCGGTGCCCGCGCTTTGTGGCGCGCCACGGGGATGAAAGATGCCGACTTTAAAAAGCCGATCATCGCCATTGCCAACTCCTTCACCCAGTTCGTACCCGGCCACGTCCACCTCAAGGACATGGGCCAGCTGGTAGCCCGCGAGATCGAGCGCGCAGGCGGCGTTGCCAAAGAATTCAACACCATTGCCGTCGACGACGGCATCGCCATGGGCCATGACGGCATGCTGTACTCGCTGCCTAGCCGCGAGATCATCGCCGACTCCGTGGAGTACATGGTCAACGCCCACTGCGCCGACGCCATTGTGTGCATTTCCAACTGCGACAAGATCACCCCTGGCATGCTGATGGCCTCCTTGCGCCTCAACATCCCGGTGATTTTCGTTTCCGGCGGGCCGATGGAAGCAGGCAAGACCAAGCTCGCCAGCCACGGTCTGGATCTGGTAGACGCCATGGTGATCGCCGCCGACTCCAGCGCTTCTGACGAGAAAGTTGCCGAGTACGAGCGCAGCGCTTGCCCGACGTGCGGTTCGTGCTCCGGCATGTTCACTGCCAACTCGATGAACTGCCTGACCGAAGCCCTGGGTCTGGCCTTGCCGGGCAACGGCTCGGCACTGGCTACCCACAGCGACCGCGAACAATTGTTCCTGCAAGCCGGACGCACCATCGTTGATCTGTGCCGCCAGTACTACGTCGAGAACGACGAGTCGGTGTTGCCGCGCAATATCGCCAACTTCAAGGCGTTCGAAAACGCCATGACGCTGGACATCGCCATGGGCGGTTCGACCAACACCATCCTGCACTTGCTGGCTGCGGCCCAAGAAGCCGAAATCGACTTCGACCTTAAAGACATCGACCGCCTTTCACGTCATGTGCCGCAGCTGTGCAAAGTGGCGCCGAACATTCAGAAGTACCATATGGAAGACGTGCACCGCGCCGGTGGTATTTTTTCCATCCTTGGCTCGTTGGCCCGCGGCGGCCTGCTGCACACCGATTTGCCGACCGTACACAGCAAGACCATGGCCGAAGGCATCGCCAAATGGGACATCACCCAGACTGACGACGAAGCCGTGCACACGTTCTTCCGTGCAGGCCCGGCCGGTATTCCGACGCAGACTGCATTCAGCCAGTCTACCCGCTGGGACACCCTCGACGACGATCGTGAAAACGGCTGCATCCGCAGTGTCGAGCATGCCTACTCGCAAGAAGGCGGCCTGGCCGTGCTGTACGGCAACATCGCTCTGGATGGTTGCGTGGTTAAAACCGCGGGCGTCGACGAGTCGATCCACGTGTTCGAAGGCAACGCCAAGATCTTTGAAAGCCAGGACAGCGCCGTGCGCGGCATTCTGGCGGACGAAGTACAGGCCGGCGACATCGTGATCATCCGTTACGAAGGCCCTAAAGGCGGCCCGGGCATGCAAGAGATGCTCTACCCGACGTCGTACCTGAAATCCAAAGGCCTGGGCAAAGCCTGTGCGCTGCTCACCGACGGTCGTTTCTCGGGCGGTACTTCGGGCCTGTCCATCGGTCATGCTTCACCGGAAGCAGCCGCTGGTGGCGCGATTGGCCTGGTGCAGGACGGCGACAAAGTGCTGATCGACATCCCGAATCGTTCGATCAACCTGTTGATCAGCGACGAAGAGATGGCAGCCCGTCGTGCCGAGCAAGACAAGAAAGGCTGGAAGCCGGTGGAAGTGCGTCCGCGCAAAGTCACCACGGCCCTCAAGGCCTACGCGTTGCTGGCCACCAGCGCCGACAAGGGCGCGGTGCGTGATAAAGCGCTGTTGGACAAATTGGTGCCATAAGCCAATACGTTGAACAAAAATCCCGGCCATGTGCCGGGATTTTTGGTTCATACACCAACTCTGTAGCAGCTGCCGTAGGAACGAGGCTGCGTTCGGCGGCAAAGCCGTCGTGAAATCAGACACTTCGGAACATTAGAAATATTGAAGACTCAGGTTTACGACGACTACGTCGCCGAACGCAGCCTTCGTCCCTCGGCAGCTGCTACGTCACTACTGGATCTGATCCGGCTTGACGATTACCCAGTTTTTATCCGCCGTTACCGGCAACCCCTCTTTGGCTTGCGCCGCCGCATTCTTGGCCATCATGCCTTCCAGTTGCGCCATGTATTTGTCTTTGCGGTTGATCCACAAGTGCACCCCGCCCTTGGCCACGTCCACGCCGTGAAACAGCATATAGCCATCACTGGACGGCGTGTCGCCGCCCACCAGCACCGGCTTTTTCCACTGGTCGATATAGGTCAGGATCGCCGCCTGCTTGCCCGCCATCCATGTCGCCGGAGTCCACAGATAAGGGGTCAACTCCAGCCCCAGGTTGGCTTTCTCGTTGTATGTACCGGCGCTGATCTGTTTGCGGGCAGTGGTCAGCTCACCAGTTTTGCGGTCCTTGAGCAGCGTACTTACGCCAATCACGTTTTGCGGTTTGACGTTGTAACCGTACTTGGGATCGGCCGCGACCATGCGCACCAGCTCTTCCGAAGCCGCGGTCATGACATAGACCTCAATGCCGTTTTCCATCAGTTTGTTGAACAGTTCGACCTGTCCGGTAAACACCTTGGGCGGCTGAACCTCGGAGGTCTTGACCACATCCCCCTCGAAGTAAGTCACTGGCACCGGTTTGCCCGAGGCCATCAGCTCATCCACGTAACCCTTGAGCTGTTGCAGGGTAAAGCCGGAAAACACCTGGGCCACCCACGGGTAACACACCATGTCGTCCACTTCGCACAAGCGATAGTAGTAACTGAACAGGCTTTCTTTATGTTCGGCAGTGTCTTTGAACGGGATCAGTTTGAGCGACGGGTCGAGACTGTCACGGGTGATCAGGCCCTTGTTTTCCATAAACGGCAGCAGCGCTTCTTCCAGATCGTTGCGGTAGCTGGTGTTATCCATGTCAAAGACCGCGAAATTACCCTTGTTCGCGTTGGCAGCAATCATGGCGTCCAGTTGCCTGGCCTGATCGGCGGGCCAGTGTTTGAGTTCTGTGGCCAACACCTGGCCCGCAAGCCCCATACACAGAGTTAACGCTGTCAGCTTGGCGGTCAGGTTCATCAGCTATGCTCCTAGTCAAAAGCACAGACGCTAACAAACCTGTATGACAGTTTTTGGCTTGGGCACGACTGTCATCGTCCTGTCTGCGTCACCTGCTTATTCCAAAAACCTTGGTTGTCATTCCACATCGGTATATTTGTAGATATATCAACCTGTTACGATTTCCGGTTCGCAATAGTTACATCCAAGACTGGTACAAGTCGTCCCCTCGGAGCTTTCATGAATTTCCCGCTGATCCTCAATCTGCTGGTGTTCCTCGCGTTGCTGTTCGGCTTGTCGCTGACCCGCCACACTGCGTGGAGCCTGGCGAAAAAAGTCTTGCTGGCACTGGTTATAGGCGTGGTCTTCGGCCTGTGCCTGCACCTGACCTACGGTACAGACAGCCCGACACTGAAAGCCTCCATTGGCTGGTTCGACCTGGTCGGCAGTGGCTACGTACAATTGCTGCAAATGATCGTGATACCGCTGGTATTCGCCTCGATCCTCAGCGCCGTAGCCCGTCTGCATAACGCTTCGTCCCTCGGCAAGATCAGCTTCCTGACCATTGGCACATTGCTGTTTACCACCATGATCGCGGCACTGATCGGTATCGGCCTGACCAACCTGTTCGGCCTCACCGCCGATGGCCTGGTGGCCGGTGCTGCAGAAATGAGCCGCCTGCAAGTGATCCAGAGCGACTACGCGGGCAAGGTGTCGGACCTGAACGTGCCGCAACTGCTGCTGTCGTTTATCCCACAAAACCCGTTTGCCGACCTGGCGCGAGCCAAGCCGACCTCGATCATCAGCGTGGTGATTTTCGCGGCATTCCTGGGCATCGCCGCGTTGCAGCTGTTCAAGGACGAGCCGGAAAAAGGCGGCAAGATCCTCAGCGCCATCGATACCCTGCAAGCCTGGGTGATGCGCCTGGTGCGCCTGGTGATGAAACTGACCCCCTACGGCGTACTGGCCTTGATGACCAAAGTGGTCGCCATGTCCAACGTGCAGGACATCATCAAACTCGGCAGCTTTGTGGTGGTGTCCTACATCGCCCTGGCGCTGATGTTTGTGATTCACGGCGTGATCGTGTCGTTTTCCGGGGTTAACCCGCTGCGCTTCTTCCGCAAGGTATGGCCGGTTCTGACCTTTGCTTTCACCAGCCGTTCGAGCGCGGCCAGCATCCCGTTGAGCATCGAAGCGCAAACCCGACGCCTGGGCATTCCGTCTTCGATCGCCAGCTTTGCCGCTTCGTTTGGCGCGACCATTGGCCAGAACGGCTGTGCCGGTCTGTACCCGGCCATGCTGGCGGTGATGGTTGCCCCGACCGTGGGCATCAACCCGCTGGACCCTGTGTGGATCGCATCGCTGGTGGCCATCGTGACCTTGAGTTCGGTAGGCGTGGCCGGTGTGGGCGGTGGTGCAACCTTCGCTGCACTGATCGTGTTGCCGGCCATGGGCTTGCCGGTGTCGCTGGTGGCATTGCTGATTTCGGTCGAGCCGTTGATCGACATGGGCCGTACGGCACTGAACGTCAGCGGTTCGATGGTGGCCGGTACCGTGACCAGCCAGATCCTGCACCAGACCGACAAGGCCATCCTGGCTGAAGACGATCATGGTGATCTGGCGCACGCCTAAAAGCTTGCCCTAACCCTCTCCCGGAGGGAGAGGGGATTAAAGGCAAAAGCAGATTTGCGTAACACCACAGATCAGCCCCCTCTCCCTCCGGGAGAGGGTTGGGGTGAGGGGCTTTTTGTAACTAAGCCCTTTCCCACACCTCAAAACTGAACGCCGGCTTGCCCTCTGCAGCCTCGTGCAATTCCTCTGATACCCGTTTCCACTGCGCCTGATCAAACTCAGGGAACCACGCATCGCCTTCCGGGCTCAGGCCCACTCGCGTCAGGTACAACCGGTCGGCATCCACCAATCCCTGGGTGTACAACTGCGCGCCGCCAATCAGCATCACTTCACTGACGCCTTGCTCGATTGCCCACGCCTCGGCACGCTCCACGGCCGCCTCAAGGGATGCAAATACCTCGGCACCTTCAAGCTGCAAGCCGGTCTGACGACTGACCACCAGATTAAGCCGGCCCGGCAACGGGCGACCGAGCGAATCCCAGGTCTTGCGACCCATGATGATCGGCTTGCCCAGGGTGGTGGCCTTGAAATATTTGAAATCCGCTGGCAAATGCCACGGCATGCTGTTGTCGACGCCAATCACGCGGTTTTCAGCGAGTGCCGCGATCAGGCTAAGGGGGAGTGTTTTTTTCATGGCGCCGAGGATACCAGAGCCACCCGCGCCGACAGTACCCTGCCTGACTAACAGCGGTTATGCTCATGGCTCACTTGAATGGACTGGCCTGTGAATCAACTTTCCCCATTACAACGCCTCTGGCTGACCGAGACCGTGCGCCTGCGCGAAGAACACGCCGGCCCGCTGGACGATCTTGAAGCCAATCGGCGCGCCCGCACCAGCGCCGGCGACCTGCCCACACGCCTGCAAAACCGTGCCCTGTGGCTGGCGGAACGGGATGGCTTGCTCGCCGCCATGCAGCACTGGCTGCAAGGTGCGCGGCTGGCGCTGCTGGTATTGGCCGTACTGACGGTACTCAGCGGCGCCGGGCTGGCCTTTGCCGCCCTGGGCAACGGGCAAACCCCGGTCAATGTGTTCTGGGCGCTGGGCAGCCTGCTTGGCCTCAATCTGATCCTGCTGTTGAGCTGGGCGCTGGGCCTGCTGTTTGCCGGTGAACACGGCGCCAGCCTCGGCCGCCTGTGGCTGTGGCTCAGCGAAAAACTCGCCCGCGACGCCAAGGCCGCACAACTGGCCCCCGCCCTGGTGCTGTTGCTGCAACGGCGCAAGCTCAATCGCTGGGCACTCGGCACGCTGGTCAACGGCCTGTGGTTGCTGGCGATGCTCAGCGCGTTGGTGATGATGCTGCTGCTAATGGCCACCCGCCGTTACGGGTTTATCTGGGAAACCACGATTCTTGGTGCCGATGTGTTTGTCGCCGCCACCCGCGCCCTTGGCGCCCTGCCCAACTGGCTGGGCATGAGCGTACCCACCGTGGAGATGATCCGCATCAGCAACGACACCAACCTCTATGACAATGAACTGGTGCGTCAGGCATGGGCAGTCTGGCTGGTGGGCGTGGTCCTTATTTACGGGGTGATTCCGCGTCTGCTACTGGCGGCATTCTGCCTGTGGCGCTGGAATGCCGGGCGCAACGCACTGCAACTTGACCTTAATCTGCCCGGTTACAGCCAGCTGCGCGAGCGTCTGATGCCCAGCAGCGAGCGCCTGGGCGTAAATGACATAGCCCCCGAGCAGTTGCATAACGTGCAGGCCGGGCACAGCGACCTGCACACCGATGGCGCCTTGATCGTGGCCATCGAGCTGGACGATCAACACCCTTGGCCACCCACGTTGCCGGCTACGGTCAAGGATGCGGGCATTCTCGACAGCCGCGAATCCAGGCAAAAACTGCTCGAACAAATGACCCGTTTCCCCCCGGCGCGCCTGGCCATTGCCTGCGACCCGCGACGCTCGCCGGACCGTGGCAGCCTGGCGCTGATCGGCGAACTGGCCCGCAGTGCCCGCGAAACCCGCATATGGCTACTGCAAGCCCCCCCCGGCCAGGCACTGGACGCTGATCGCCTGGGCGACTGGCACACGGCGCTGGAGAAACTGGGTTTACCGTTCGCCGCCAGCGCCCCCCTGAACTGGCTGGAGACAGGCCATGACTAAGCCACTGACGCTGGCCGTGGTGGGCCATACCAATGTCGGCAAAACCTCGTTGCTGCGGACCCTGACCCGAGATGTCGGTTTTGGTGAAGTGTCCCATCGTCCCAGCACCACGCGCCATGTCGAAGGCGCACGGCTGTCGATCGACGGCGAGCCGTTGCTGGAGCTGTACGACACGCCGGGGCTGGAAGATGCCATCGCCCTGCTCGACTACCTTGAGCGCCTCGACCACCCCGGCGAACGCCTGGATGGGCCGGCGCGGGTGGCGCGCTTTCTCGAAGGCAGCGAGGCGCGCCAGCGCTTTGAGCAGGAAGCCAAGGTGTTGCGCCAACTGCTGGCCTCGGACGCCGGGCTGTATGTGATCGACGCCCGCGAGCCGGTGCTGGCCAAGTACCGCGACGAACTCAGCGTACTGGCCAGTTGTGGCAAACCGCTGCTGCCGGTGCTCAACTTTGTCAGCAGCCCGCAGCACCGCGAACCCGAGTGGCGCGAAGCCCTGGCCCGTCTGGGCCTGCATGCACTGGTACGCTTCGACAGCGTGGCCCCGCCCGAAGATGGCGAACGCCGTTTATATGAAAGCCTGGCGCTGCTGCTGGAGCATTCGCGGGGCGCGCTGCAACGACTGATTACCGACCAGGAGGCCCAGCGTGAAGCCCGCAAGCACAGCGCCCTGCGCCTGATTGCCGAACTGCTGATCGACTGCGCCGCTTGCCGACGCAGCGTGGCCAGCGAAAAAACCGCCGAACAACAAGCTACCCAGCAGTTGCGCGAAACGATTCGCCAACGCGAGCAACGCTGCGTAGAAGCCATGCTCAAGCTGTACGGTTTTCGCACCAGCGATGCGGCGGCCAGCGACTTGCCGCTGCTCGACGGGCGCTGGGGCGATGACTTGTTCAACCCCGAGACGCTCAAGCATCTGGGCGTGCGGGTCGGTAGCGGGATTGCCGCAGGGGCTGCGGCCGGGGCAGGCGTGGACTTGATGGTGGGCGGCCTGACGCTGGGCGCGGCGGCGCTGGCCGGGGCCATTGCCGGCGGTGCGCTGCAAACCGCGCGCAGCTACGGCAGCCGCTTGCTGGGCAAGTTCAAGGGCCAGCGCGAGTTGACCGTGGACGACAGCGTGTTACGCCTGCTGGCGTTGCGCCAACGGCAATTGCTGCACGCTCTCAATGCTCGCGGGCATGCGGCGGTGGACAGCATCAAGGTCGCCACCCCGCAGGACAAGACCTGGCGCGAAGGCAAACTGCCCGAAGCCCTGAACAAGGCGCGGGCGCACCCGCAATGGTCGTCGCTCAACCCGCATCCGAAGTTGAGCCAGGCTGAGCGTCAGGAGCAGATTGAGTTGTTGGCCGGGCAGATCTAAGTACCGGCTTACCCCCCGTGGGAGCGAGCCTGCTCGCGATTGGATCATCACTGATACACCGCGTCGTTTGTTTCGCGAGCAGGCTCGCTCCCACAAGAATGGGTACTTAACCCTCTAACAGGCGGACGGCTTTGGCCTTGAGGATTTGCAGGTCGATAACTGGCACATGCATCTGCTTGGCCTGTTCATCCCATACCCGCATGCGCAGGCTCAACCCGCACAACGGGTCCTGCTCGAAGGCATCCGCCTCGGCCTCGCTCATCACCCCGCCCTGATAACCCAGGGTGCGAATGCTCGCCTCACTCAACAAATCGAAATACCCCGGCTGACGCAAGGTCAGGTAACGCTTGGCCTGTACATGGTATTCCACCAGTTTGGCCAGCCGCTCGCTAAACCCGGCACGGCGCAGATAATCGGCGCCCACCCGCTCATGGCTGACTACACCGTATCCATCCATGTTCTTCGCATCATTGACGCAAAAGTGCCCGATATCGTGAAAGAACGCGGCCAACACCACTTCATCGTCATAACCTTCATCCAGCGCAAGCTGCGCGGCCTGGGACATATGCTCGATCTGTGACACCGGCTCGCCGATGTAATCATCGGTACCGAATTGCCGGTACAAGCCAAATACCTCTTCAACCACTTGCTGTGCGTGTGTCATCACATCTCCTCCAGCATCCGGGCGATATTGCCCTCGGCCATTGCCGGGCCCACGCTCATGCCCACGCCCGTGTGCATCAGCGCCGCATTCAGACCGGGCGCCACCTGCAGCCAGGTAAAAGGCCTGGCCCCTTTGGCACCATAGACGCCCTGCCAGCGCTCGACCACCTGCACTTCACAGCCCAGTGTGTCTTCGCACAGTTGCAGCATCCAGTTATCCACCTGTTCGCCGTTGAAGGGTGAGGGATCCTCACTGTAATCATGAGAATCGCCGACGATCAAATCACCATAAGGCGTCGGGCTGATCAGCAGGTGAATGCCGTGCTGCTCCAGATGCGGGCTGTCACGCTGGATTTCGGCCTGCACTGGCGCCGCTTCGGGCAAGTCGGCAAAAGCGCCGTAATGCACACAGCTCAGGCCGGTCAGCAGGGCGTGTTGCAGCCTCAAGTTGACCTTGGGCCGCACGCGCAGCATTTGCAGGCGACAGATCCTCGGGTTGAGCCGGGCCAGTGGCTCGGCCAGCAGGGTCAGGTAATCGTGCCCCGAGCACACAATCACCTGCGAACCCTTGAAACTCCCCGCCGTGGTATGGACCTGACCGGGTTCGACCTCGCGCACCAGGGTCGAAAAATGAAATTCGACGCCCAGCTCACACTGCAAATAGTTGATAAGGGCCGGAATGGCTTCGCGTGAATACACCTGCTGGTCGTCAAGGCCATGCAAAGCGGCGCGATGATGGCTGAACTGGCCACCGTACAGCGCATCCATTTCTGCACCGCGCAATAATTCGGCGCGGTAGCCGAACTCGCGAGCACGACCTTGGCAGAACGCCTCAAGCAAGTGCTCTTCGGCTTCGGTGCGGGCGAACAGGTACGAGCCGTTGCGCTTGAGATCAAAGCCTGCGCGCTGCGCCCAGACTGCCCAAATGTCGCGGCTGGCACGGGCCAGATCGAGCATCACGCCCGGTGGTTGGCCGGTGACCAGCGCCTGGCCGAAATTGCGCACCGAGGCGCCCAGTGGCGTGGCGGTGCGTTCGAAGACGCGTACCTTGAGACCGCGTCTTGCAGCGGCGTAGGCGTGGGACAAGCCCAGAATGCCGGCGCCGACGATAAGGATTGGTTGAGTCATCACGATGTCCTGAAGGGCAACTTCACTTCCCTTGTGGGAGCGGGCTTGCTCGCGATACAAGCGCCGCGGTGCGGCTGTCCAACCGCAGCGATCCAATCGCGGGCAAGCCCGCTCCCACAGGTCTTTTGTGGCTACAAAACTACTGCGCCGCTTTCTCGGACTTGCCGTCATAGCGCTTGCGCCATTCGGCCAGGATGCTGTCGCGGTTCTGCGAGGCCCAGGCGAAGTCGTTCTTGATCAGGCGCTGCTCGTAATCGGCTGGCAGCTCGGTCTGTGGCTTGGCGATGCCGGGCTGGGCGAGTACCGCGAAGTTCTCTTTATAAAGCTCCATCGCCGCGGGGCTTGCGGAGAAGTCAGCCAGCTTTTTTGCTGCCTCTTCGTGCGGCGTCCCCTTGATTACAGCCGTCGCTTCGATTTCCCAACCCAGGCCTTCTTTAGGCAACACGATATCCAGCGGTGCCCCCTGACGCTTGAGCTGTACGGCCGGGTATTCAAAGGAGATACCGATCGGGAATTCCCCCGCAGCTGCCAGCTTGCAAGGCTTGGAACCTGAATGAACGTACTGGCCGATGTTCTGGTGCAGGTCGTCCATAAATTGCCAGCCCTGTTTCTCGCCGAAGGTCTGCAGCCAGGCGCTCACATCCAGAAAGCCGGTGCCGGACGAGGCCGGGTTGGGCATCACGATTTTGCCCTTGTATTCAGGCTTGGTCAGGTCCTGCCAGCTCACCGGCTTGCTCAGGCCCTGTTTTTCCGCCTCGATGGTGTTGAAGCAAATGGTCGCGGCCCACACGTCCATGCCCACCCAGGCCGGCGGGTTGGCTGCATCGCGGTAGTTGCCGCCGATCTTGGCCAGGTCCCTGGGGGCGTAGCTTTGCAGCATGCCCTGCTGGTCGAGGATCGCCAGGCTGGATGCCGCCAGGCCCCACACCGCATCTGCTTGAGGACGGGCTTTTTCCGCCAGCAGCTTGGCGGTGATGATGCCCGTGGAATCGCGCACCCACTTGATCTCGATGTCCGGGTTGGCCTTTTCAAAGGCCTGCTTGTAGGTCTTGAGCTGTTCGGCTTCCAGGGCCGTGTACACGGTCAGTTCAGTTTTGGCAGCGAACGCATTGAAGCTAAAAGCAGTGAGGACAGCAGCGGCAAGAGCAAGAGGCTTGAACATGGTGCGGTTCCTTTTGGGGTGTAGGGGCAGGGTTGTTGTTATTGCGCGGGCGCACCCTGGCGCCAGGCCTGGGAGCGGCGCAGCAAACCGCGCGAAGCCCATGCCAGCAGCAAGGACATACCCGCCGAAGTGAACAGGATCAGGGTCGACATCGCCGCCGCGCCGCCAACGTTGCCGGCGTCGTCCATGTTCAGCACCGCCACCGCCGCGAGGATGGTGTCGGGGCTGTAAAGGAAGATCGCCGCCGACACGGTGGTCATCGCCGAGACAAACAGGTAGCGCATGATGTCCAGCAGTGCGGGTAGACAGATCGGCACTGTGACGCGCCAGTAATGGCGATAGAGCGGCGCCTTGAGCGACAGTGCGGCGGCTTCGAATTCGCCGTCGAGCTGGCGCAGGGCCGTGGTCGCAGTCATTTGTGCAGTGGTCAAATAATGCGCAATGGTGCAGGCCACCAGCAGGGTCATGGTGCCGTAGAGCACATGCAGCGGGTTGCCCGGCAGGTTGAAAAAGAACACGTAGCCCAGTCCCAGCACCAGCCCCGGCACGGCCATCGGCACAAAGCTGAGCATGCGCAGGGCCAGGTTGAGGCCTTTCTGGCTTCTGGTTTTCTCCATCAGATAGGCGCCGGTGAAGATCACCAGACTGCCAATCACCGCCGTACACAGCGCCATCGTTACACTGTTGCGATAGGCCAGCCAGCCGCCGCCTGCGGTGTCGTTGAACTGGTAGTGGTTGAGCGATAGCGACAGGTTATATGGCCAGAACTTGACCAGCGACGAGTACACCGCCATCCCGAAGACCAGCAACAGGGTGGCGCAAATCAGCAGCACAATGGCCAGATAACAGCGGTCACGGCCCTTCGACGGCACGGGTTTGAACACCTGGGCGCGGCCACTCATCGAATCGCCATGCTGGCGGCGCAGCCAGGCATCAACGCCGAAACTGAACAGTGCAGGCAACAGCAGGACCATGCCGATCAAGGCGCCGCGACCGAATTGCTGCTGGCCGACCACGGCCTTGTAGGCTTCAAGCGCCAGCACCTGATAGTCGCCACCCACCACCACGGGCACACCGAAGTCGGTGATGGTCAGGGTGAAGACCAGGCAGAACGCGGCAAACACGGCCTGTTTGGTGCCCGGCCAGGTAATGCTGCGAAAGGCCTTGAAAGGCCCGGCCCCCATGCTCGATGCAGCGTCAAACAAACGTGCATCGGCCAGAGACAAAGCCGACAGCAAAATCATCAAGGCGTGCGGGAAGGTGTAGATGGCCTCACCGAGAACGATGCCCCAGAAGCCGTAGATATTGTCGCTAACCAGCCCACGTAACATGCCCTGGTTACCAAACAGATACACCAGCGCGATGCCCGGCAGCATTGAAGGTGCCATCAGTGGCAGCAACGACAACCCGCGCCAGATGCGTTTGCCGGGGATCATTGTCCTTTGCAGGGCGTAGGCAAACAGATACGCCAGCGGTACGACGATGGCCGCCACGCTGAGGGAAACCTTAAGGCTATTACCCAGTAGCCAGTGAAAGTTGGCGCTGGTGACCAGTTCTCGCGCCGCGACCCAGCCGCCGCCCTGGCCGTCTTCGGCACTGAAGCCGCGCCAGAAGATTGCCAGCAACGGCATCAGCACCGCCACGCTCAACAACAGCAGTAACAGCAGCTTGCCGCCGACCACGAAGATACGGTCACCTAGTTCCGCTCTGCTGGCTTGGCGGGACATTTTGCCGGGCAATGGCAGGGCCATTTCAGCGGCCATGTCAGGCAAACACCTGCAGGCTGCCGGGTGGCAGGGCGACAAAAATATCCGGTGTGCCGAGGCGCGGCAGGTCCTGACTGCCGACTTCGGCCGTCAGGGCATGACCCGGCAGGTGGTTGAGTTCGAAGCTCATGCGGCAGCGATTGCCAAGAAAGGTAATTTCCCTAACCCGGGCCGGGAACAGGTTTTCCTGATGCAGTACCGGATTGACGCTGATGGCTTCGGGACGGCAGAACAAACGCCCCGAGGCGGCGCGGCCAGCGTCATCTGCCAGGCGCATGTTCATGCCGCCGACCTGAGCGTGGGTGGCACTGTTGCGCAAAAACGGTAGCCAGTTGCCCTGCCCCACAAATTCGGCGACAAACGGCGTGGCCGGCTTGTCGTAGATTTCTTGCGGGGTGGCGTACTGCTCGACCTTGCCGTTGTTCATCACAGCAATACGGTCGGCCATCAGCATGGCTTCGTCCTGATTGTGGGTGACCATCAGCGTGGTGATGCCCAGGCTGCGCTGCAATTGGCGCAGTTCGGTACATAAATGCTCACGGACGCGGGCATCCAGGGCCGACATTGGCTCGTCGAGCAATAGCAGAGACGGCGATGGCGCCAGGGCACGGGCCAGGGCGACCCGCTGCTGCTGGCCACCGGAAAGCTGACCCGGGAATTTCTTTTCGCTGCCGGTCAGGCCCACCAACTCCAGCATGTCGCCGACGCGCTTGCGCACCACCTCACGATTGCTGCCAGCCAGGCCGTAGGCAATGTTGGCCTCAACAGTCAGATTTGGGAACAAAGCATAGGACTGAAACAGAATCCCGTAATCACGGGCCTGCGGCGCCAGCTCGGAGACATCGCGATCACCCAGGTACAGTGCGCCCTTGTCCTGATGCTCCAGGCCTGCGATACAACGCAACAGCGTGGTCTTGCCGCAACCGGACGGGCCGAGCAGACACACCAGCTCGCCTGCAGCCACCTCCAGCGAGACGTTATCCAGCGCGGTAAAGGCGCCAAAGCGCTTGCTCACATTGCGCACCTTCATCGGCACGCCGGGCTGGGTAAAAGCGGTTGTGTTCGAGCTGTTCATGGATGCACCTCATCAAGCAGATAAGGGCCATCCTAGAGATGCAATGCGTACAAGATGTGGCAGCAAGGCCAAAGCAGCCGATAGTGGTATTGGTGGATTTGGGTATGGGTGCAGGGTCATTGTGGGAGCGGGCTTGCTCGCGATGGCCTTACCGCGTTTTGCCTGACACACCGCATCGTCTGCATCGCGAGCAAGCCCGCTCCCACAGTGGTTGTGGTCAGGCCGGGGCCATTTCCTGCGCCAGCCCCAGAAACGCCGCCGGCAAACGCGCGGCTTTTCGCTCTTTGAGGCAGTACAGGTATTCGTGGATGACCGGCGCATTTTCCAGGGTCAGCACCCGAAGCTGCGGGTCGTGGGGTACTTCTTGCCGGGCAATGATGCTGATGCCGATGTTGCGCAGCACGGCCTCGCGGATTGATTCCCGGCTACCGATTTCCAGCAGCGGGCCAAAGCTGACACCGGCGCTTTCAAGCAGTCCTTCCGTCAACTGGCGCGTGGTCGAGCCTTGTTCGCGCATCAACAGGCAATGCCCGGCAAGCGCACTCAACGGCACATGCTCAAGCTTGGCCAGCGGGTGATTGCGATGCACCGCCAACACCAGCGGATCGGCACCCAGGACGCGGCGGATCAGGCGCGGGTCTTCCACCAGTTGTGAGGAAGCCGCGATATCGACCCGGTATTCGTCCAGTGCCTCCAGCACCTGCTGGGAGTTGCCGATATCCACCGCCACCTCGATCTGCGGCAAGCGTTCGCGAAAGGCTTTGACCAGATCCAGGATGTAATACGGCGCGGTTGCGGCAATACGCAGCATGCCGGTGCCCTGGCCGCTGTTGCGCAAAAAGAATTCGATATCGGCTTCTTGCTGCAGCAACGCCTTGACCATCGGCAGCAGGCGTACGCCGTCATCGCTGAGGGTCAGGCGCCGGCCGCCACGGTAAAACAGCTCTACACCGTACTGGCTTTCGAGGTTGCGGATTTGCGTGGTCACAGTCGGCTGGCTCAGCCCGAGCTTTTTGGCGGCCTGAGTAATGCTGCCCAGTTGGGCCACCCGGTAAAACGCTTTCAGCTCGGCACTCAGCACAACAGCCCCTCTTGATCTATTTGCGCAACAGGCGCAAACCGTTGAACACCACCAACAGGCTGACGCCCATGTCGGCAAACACGGCCATCCACATGGTGGCCAAACCGAGGAAGGTTACCGCAAGAAAGATCGCCTTGATGACCAATGCCAAGGCAATGTTCTGTTTCAGGATGCTGGAGGTCTGCCGTGACAGGCGAATAAAAGCCGGGATCTTGCGCAGATCGTCGTCCATCAGGGCAACATCGGCGGTCTCGATCGCGGTATCCGTACCTGCCGCGGCCATGGCAAAACCGATCTCGGCACGGGCCAGGGCCGGAGCGTCATTAATGCCGTCGCCCACCATGCCTACATGATGGCCCTTGGCATACAGCGCTTCGATCGCCTTGAGCTTGTCTTCCGGGAGCAGGTTGCCCTGGGCTTCGTCGATACCGACCTGGGCGGCAATGGCGTTGGCCGTGTGAGGATTATCGCCGGTCAGCATCAGGGTCTTGATGCCCAACTCATGCAACTCGCGGATCGCTTCACGGCTGGTTTGCTTGACCGTGTCTGCCACGGCGAACAGCGCCAGCGGGCCTGCGCTGTCGCACAGCAAGATCACGGTTTTGCCCTGTTCTTCCAGCGCAAACAGCTCGGTCTCGAGTTCAGGAGAGCACAGGCCCAATTCTTCAACCAGGCGGTGATTGCCCAGGTGGTAGAGCTTACCGTCGATTTCGCCACGCACTCCGCGCCCCGCCAGCGCGGTGAAGTTATCCACAGCACTCAAAGGCAGATTCTTATCCACAGCAGCATTAGCCACAGCCAGCGACACCGGATGATCGGAACGGCTTGCAAGGCTGGCGGCCAACAGCACCGCGCTGTCAGTGACCAGCGGATCAAGGGGCAGGTAATCGGTTTGCACCGGTTTGCCGTGGGTGATGGTGCCGGTCTTGTCCAGGGCCAGGAAGTCGAGCTTGTGGCCGCCTTCCAGGTACACCCCGCCCTTGACCAAAATCCCCTTGCGGGCCGCAGCCGCCAGGCCGCTGACGATGGTTACCGGCGTCGAAATCACCAGCGCACAAGGGCACGCCACCACCAGTAACACCAGCGCACGGTAGATCCAGTCAAACCATACGCCGCCCATAAACAACGGAGGGATCACCGCCACTGCCAGGGCAAAGGCAAACACCAGCGGGGTATAGATTTTCGCGAAGCTGTCGACGAAACGCTGGGTCGGTGCCCGGGCGCCCTGGGCCTGCTCCACGGCGTGGATGATGCGCGCCAGCGTGGAGTGGCTGGCCTCGGCCGTCACCCGGTATTCCAGGGCGCCGGACTGGTTGATGGTGCCCGCGAACACCTTGTCTCCCACGGTTTTTTCGACAGGCAGGCTTTCACCGGTGATCGGCGCCTGATCGACTGTGGAGTTGCCCGCTACCACTTCACCGTCCAGGCCGATACGCTCGCCCGGCCGTACCCTGACCAGGCTGCCCAGGGCAATGTCTTTGACCTCTAGCTCAATCCAGCTGCCATCCGCCTGCTGCACGGTGGCCTTGTCCGGCGCCATTTGCATCAGACCACTGATGGCATTGCGCGCACGATCGAGGGATTTGGCTTCGATCAGTTCGGCCACGGTAAACAGGAACATCACCATCGCCGCTTCCGGCCATTGGCCGATCAACACGGCCCCCGTCACGGCGATGCTCATCAGTGCATTGATGTTCAGGTTGAGGTTTTTCAGGGCGATCCAGCCCTTTTTATAGGTGGTCAGGCCGCCGCTGAGGATCGACACCAGCGCCACCAGCGCAATCACCCAGGTGGGTGCAGCATCGGTAAAGTGCAGCACTTCAGCCGCCAACGCGCCCACACCGGCCACGGCCAGAGGCCACCAGTGTTTTTTCGCTGGCAGTGCAGGCGGGGCCGCATCCGCACCGGAATCGATGGGCTCGGCGTGCATGCCGAGGGATTTGATTGCGTCGACAATCGGCCCGACGGACGGCAGGTCGTGGGTCACGCCCAATACCCGGTTGATGAGGTTGAATTCCAGTTGCTGCACACCCGCCAGCTTGCCCAGCTTGTTCTGGATCAGGGTCTGCTCGGTGGGGCAGTCCATCGCTTCAATGCGAAAGCTGCTCAGGCGCGCGCCCGCAGTGGCCGCGGCGGCCAGCTTGACGACGCTCGGTCCCGCTGCGCCAGGGCAGCAGCTATGGGCGTGAGCGTGCGTGTCGCCATGCCCATGTTCGTGATCGTGATCGTGATCGTGATCGTGATCGTGCTTGTTCGGTGCGTGAATGGAATCGCTCATCAGATTGCGTCCGGGAAAGGTGCCTGTTGCCAAGTAAAGACCCTGTAGCCACTATAGGGTCAAGCATCCTTTTGGAGATCTGCTTGATGAAAATTGGCGAACTGGCGAAATTGACCGACTGTCAGGTCGAAACCATCCGTTATTACGAACGCGAAGGGCTGCTGCCAGAGCCTGCGCGCAGTGAAGGCAACTACCGTTTGTACACCCAGGCCCATGTTGAGCGGCTGACGTTTATCCGCAATTGCCGCAGCCTGGACATGACCCTGGAAGAAATCCGCAGCCTGCTCAACCTGCGTGACAGCCCCCAGGACCAGTGCGAAAGCGTGAATGCGCTGATCGACGAACATATTCATCACGTCAAGGCGCGGGTCGACAGTTTGCTGGCCCTGCAGGCGCAATTGCTCGACCTGCGGCAAAAGTGTGGCGAGGGGCCTGACGGGGAGCATTGCGGGATTTTGCAGCAGCTGGAAGTCAGCGGCTCGGTCAGCCCGCCGGAAGGCGAGCCCAGCCATGTGGGCAGAAGCCACGGGCATTGATTGCAGGGCGCCGATGCAGGCCTTGGCCCTTCAATCGTGCCGGACGCGGAGCGCCTAAAACGCTATTCTGTCCAGGTTTTCCCCTTACAGAATGTGAACTGCCAAATGCCAGACTGGAACCACTACCTACAGCGCATCCTTGAGTTGATGAAGCGCTATCCAGGGCTGATCGCGGCGTTTGGCTTTTGCTCGGGGGTGGGCAGTTTCATTCTGGTGGACCGCCAGCAAGGCATGGCCCGCTGGATTGCGGTGATCCTGCTGGTGAGCTGGGTCTGGTTGATGCTGGAAAACACCTTCACCCGGCTGTTCAACCGGGTGTTCAAGCGCGAAATACCTGAACCGCTGCTGCGCTATGCAACCCAGATGATCCACCAGGAAAGTTTTTTTTTCGTCCTGCCATTTTTCTTTATCACCACCACCTGGAACAGTGGCCAACTGGTCTTTACCGGACTTCTGGGCGTGTGCGCACTGATCGCCATCACTGACCCGCTGTATTACAAATGGCTGGCCCCCCGGCGCTGGCTGTTTCTGGCCCTGCACACCCTGGCCCTGTTCGCGGCCATGCTGACGGCGTTGCCGATCATCCTCAACCTCACCACCTCCGAGAGCTACAAGCTGGCGCTGGGCACCGCCGTGCTACTGTCCATTCCCAGCCTGGCCGTGAGCCTGCCGCTGAAAACCTGGCGTGGCTGGCTGGTATTGCCCTTGATAGTGCTGGCCCTGGGCGGCACCGGCTGGCTGCTGCGATCCTGGGTGCCACCAGCTACGCTGTGGATGACCGAAGTGGCCGTCACCACCCAGTTGCAGGACCGCACGCCGGGCGAGAGCATCAAGCACATCAGCGTCAGCGAGCTGCGCAGTCGTGGCCTGTACGCCTATACCTCGATCAATGCGCCCCGGGGTTTGAATGAGCGGATTTACCATGTGTGGCAACTCAACGGCCAGGAGGTCGACCGCATCGCCCTGGATATTCATGGCGGGCGCAAAGAGGGTTATCGCGCCTGGACCCACAAGCAGAATTTCCCGCCGGACCCGGTGGGTCGCTGGCAAGTCCGGGTGTTGACCGAGGATGGGCAACTGATCGGCGTTTTGCGCTTCAGGGTTAACCTGGATCAATCTGCGCCTGCGGTTGTTAAGGCAAACTGAAGCACTTTTGCCGGATTGTGCTATTACATAAGGTCTGCGTTCAAACGTACCGAGCTGGGAGCTTAAGACTATTACGGCCATGGCGGGCAATGCCCAACTAGACACTTCCGGTAATCCGGCGCGACTGCTGATCAGCGGCGACTGGACGCTTGCCCATTACACACGCCTCAAGCAGCAGACCGAACAGCTGGTCGGCAAGTACGATGCACAGACCGCCATCAACCTGGACGACGTGTCCAGCATCGATACGGCCGGGGCTTCGCTGCTGGTGGAGCTGCTGGGGGCAGAGCGCGTCAGCCAGTTGACCGACACCGCCCAAAAACTCCCCGCCGCCGACCGCGCCTTGCTGCAAACGGTCTATTCCTCGATGCGCGATTTTTGCGTGCCGGTCGCAGCCCAGGAACAGAACGTCGGCATCCTCTTGCTCAGCCGCATCGGCAGCGCGGTCTACAAGCTGTGGCAAGACTCCCTGCAACTGCTGGGGTTTATCGGCCTGATCCTGCAGACCCTGGCGCGCAACCTGTTTCGACCCAAACAATGGCGCATTACCCCGGTGGTGGCGCATATCGAGCAGATCGGTCTTAACGCCGCGCCGATCGTGGTGTTGCTGACCTTTATGGTGGGCGCCGTAGTGGCGTTTCTCGGGGCCACGGTACTGGCCAACTTTGGTGCGGGGATTTTTACCGTTGACCTGGTGGCGTTTTCCTTCCTGCGTGAATTCGGCGTGTTGCTCACCGCCATCCTGCTCGCCGGGCGCACGGCCAGTGCCTTTACCGCACAAATCGGCTCGATGAAAGCCAACGAAGAAATTGACGCGATCCGCACCCTGGGCCTCGATCCGATGGACTTGCTGGTGTTGCCACGGGTGCTGGCGCTGTTGATTTCCCTGCCGCTGCTGACATTCATGGCCATGATGGCGGGCATCCTCGGCGGTGCCGTGGTCTGCGTGGTGTCCCTGGGTATCTCGCCGGACATGTTTATTTCGCTGCTGCACTCGGATATCGGCGTGCAGCACTTTTTGGTGGGCATGGTCAAAGCGCCGTTCTTTGCCTTCCTGATTGCCGCGGTGGGCTGCCTTGAAGGCTTTAAAGTCAGCGGCAGCGCCGAGTCGGTGGGCGCCCACACCACGTCCAGCGTGGTCCAGTCGATCTTTATCGTGATCGTCCTCGACGCCGTGGCCGCGTTGTTCTTTATGGAGATGGGCTGGTGAGTACGTCCCTGCGCAAACCCGGCGAGACCGTGATCGAGGTGCGTGACCTGTGCAACCGCTTTGGTAGCCAGACCGTGCATGAACACCTCGACCTTGATGTGTACAAAGGTGAGATTCTCGGCGTGGTCGGCGGCTCCGGCACCGGCAAATCCGTGCTGCTGCGCAGTATTGTCGGTTTGCGTCGGCCCACTGAAGGGCAGGTCCGGGTGTTTGGCCAGGACTTGATGAGCCTTGATGAACAGGCGCGCTCGATGATCGAACGGCGCTTTGGTGTGCTGTTTCAGATGGGCGCGCTGTTTTCTTCGCTGACGGTAAAAGAGAACATTGCCCTGCCCCTGATCGAGCACGCCGGCCTGAGCCGGCCTGATGCCGAGCACCTGGCGTGCGTCAAGCTGGCGCTGTCGGGATTGCCCCTGTCGGCAGCAGACAAGTACCCGTCTTCACTGTCCGGTGGCATGGTCAAGCGCGCAGCGCTGGCCCGGGCGCTGGCGCTGGACCCGGACATCCTGTTTCTGGACGAACCCACCGCTGGGCTGGATCCGATCGGCGCGGCGGCCTTTGACCAACTTATCCTGACACTGCGCGATGCGCTGGGGTTAAGCGTGTTCCTGGTCACCCACGATCTCGACACGCTGTACACCATCACTGACCGGGTGGCGGTGCTGTCGCAAAAACGGGTGCTGGTGGCGGCACCCATCACTGAGGTCGAAGACTACGACGACCCGTGGATTCATGACTATTTCCATGGCCCCCGTGGCCGCGCCGCGTACGAAGCGGCAACCCACCTCAAGGAGCAATGACATGGAAACCCGTGCCCATCATGTATTGATCGGCCTGTTCAGCGTCCTGATTGTCGTCGGGGCCATGCTGTTTGGCCTGTGGCTGGCCAAGGCGAGCATGGACAGCACGTTCAAGGATTACGAAGTGGTGTTCAACGAAGCCGTCAGCGGCCTGTCCAAAGGCAGCTCGGTGCAATACAACGGCATCAAGGTCGGCGACGTGATCGAACTGCGCCTGGACGACAAGGACCCGCGCCGGGTACTGGCGCGCATTCGTCTGGCGGCCAACACCCCGGTCAAGGTCGACACCAAGGCCAAGCTGGCACTGACCGGCGTGACCGGGACTTCGATCATCCAGCTCAGTGGCGGTGACCCCAACAGCCCGCCCCTCAAGGGCAAGGACGGCAAGCTGCCGGAAATCGTGGCTTCGCCCTCGCCCATTGCCCGCCTGCTCACCGACGGCTCTGACGTGATGGCCAACGTCAATATGCTGCTGCATAACGCCAATGCGTTGTTCTCCGAAGACAACGTCAACCGTGTCAGCAAGACCCTGGACAACCTTGAGCAAACCACTACGGCCATTGCCGGTCAGCGCGGCGATATCAGCCAAACATTGAAACAGCTGGCCCAGGTCGGTAAACAGGCCAGCGTCACGCTTGAGCAAACCAACGTGCTGATGCGCAACGCCAACGGCCTGTTGAGCACCGAAGGCAAACAGATGTTCAACAGCGCCGAGCAGGCCATGAACTCGCTGCAGCAGAGCACGGCGACGATCAACAAACTGATCAACAACAATGAGGACTCGCTCAACAGCGGCCTGCAGGGGCTGAATCAGCTCGGCCCTGCAGTCAATGAACTGCGCGAAACCCTTGGCACATTGCGCTCGATCTCACGGCGCCTGGAATCCAATCCAAGCGGTTACTTGCTGGGCCGCGAGCAGAACAAGGAATTCACCCCATGAAGCGCACCTATCGCCTGGCAGGTTCCATCGCCCTTGCTACTGGCCTGAGCCTGCTCAGCGCCTGCTCGATTTTGCCCAAACCCGAGATAGTCGACGTGTATCGGCTGCCGGCGGCGCAAGCACCCATGGCCGTCAGCCAGAGTACGCCAGTGAAGTGGTCATTGCGTCTGGAAAAGCCGATGACCACTGGCGCGTTGAACAGCCAGAACATCGTGGTGGTGCCTGAGGGCAACCTGATCAGTAACTACAAAGGTGCCCGCTGGAGCGATACGGCCCCGGTGCTGTTGCGCAACCGTCTGCTTGAGGCCTTCTTGCAGGATGGCAGGATCCAGGGCTTGAGCACCGATGACAGCAACTTGCAGTCCGATTACGAACTGGGGGGCGAATTGTTGGCGTTTCAGACCCACTACAACGGCAAAAGCCCGGAAGTGCTGATCCAGTACAACGCCCGCCTGGTACGCAGCAGCGATCAGCGGGTGATTGCTTCCAAACGCTTTGAGACGCGCCAGCCGCTGAGCAACCCGATGGTACCAGGCGTGGTCGCAGGTTTTGGCCAGGCCAGTGATGTGCTGATGCCACAAGTGGTGCAGTGGGTGATGCAGCAGGGGCAGGCGCAGCGTTAAAAACGCCCGAAGCAAGAGCCCAAAGCCCCTCCCCCCAACCCTCTCCCTGCGGAGAGGGTTGAAACCAGGTTCACACCTCCCTTCAATTAAAGACCGCTGTCTTGATACCGGCATTCGTAAATTCACACTAATCACCCTGCTGTAGGAGCGGGCTTGCTCGCGATGGGATCGACGCGGTGTGTCTGTCAGACCACGTCATCCGAATCACGAGCAAGCCCGCTCCCACTGGGTTACGCATGTTCTGGCGGCGGGTTCTTGTTCTCCTTGATCTTGTACGAAGCCACATACAGCGCTGGCAAAAACAACAGCGTGAGCAAGGTGGCCGATAGAATGCCGCCGATCATGGCGTAGGCCATCGGCCCCCAGAACACGTCCCGGGCAATCGGAATCATGCCCAGGCTGGCCGCTGCCGCGGTCAGCAGAATTGGCCGACGACGATGCTGGGTGGCTTGCATCACCGCGTGCCACGGATCGAAGCCGTCGCGTTCGTACTGGTCGATCTGGGTCACCAGGATCACCGAGTTACGCACGATGATGCCCACCAGCGCCAGAATCCCCAAGATCGCCACAAAGCCCATCGGCGTGCCGGTGGGCACCAGCGCCAGCACCACACCGATCAGCCCCAGCGGCGCGACACTGACCACCAAGAACATCTTGTGCACGCTTTGCAGCTGGATCATCAGGAAGGTTGCCATCAAGAACAGCATCAACGGCACGACTTTGGCGATCGGGCCCTGGGCCTTGGCGCTCTGCTCTACCGTACCGCCGGTTTGCACGTTGTAGCCTTCTGGCAGGTTGGTGGCGAACTTGTCGACCTCGGGCTTGAGCACCTTGACCAGATCGGTCGGCTGCATCGAGCCGCGCACCGAGGCCTTGAGGGTCAGGGTGGGGATCCGGTCACGGCTCCAGATCAGCGGCTGCTCAAGCTCGTAGCGCACCGTGGCAAAGGCCAATAGCGGGATCGAGGTGCCGCTGGGGGTGGTGATCTGCAGGTTGAGCAGGGTTTCCGGGGTACCGCGCTCGTTGCTGTTGGCCCGACCGACGATATTGATCAGGTAAATGTTGTCCTTGACCTGGCTGACGGCGGCACCGCTGACGATGCTGTTCATCACATGGGCCACGTCTTCGGATGACAGCCCGAACTGGCGGGCCTTGTCCTGGGCAATGTCGATACGCAGCACCTTGCCGGGCTCGTTCCAGTTGAAGATGGTTTCACCGACATTGGGGTTGGCGTCGAGCACCGAGGCCAGGTCGATCGAGTACTTGCGCACCAGGTCGATATTCGGCCCGCTGACCCGATATTGCAGCGGCTGGCCCACCGGCGGCCCCAGTTCCAGGGTGTGCACGAAGCTGCCCACCCCCACAAAGTCCTCGCGCAAGCGTTTGTTGAGCCGTTCGATCAGGGCATCACGGCTTTCCAGGCCTTTGCTGACAATCACCAACTGGGCATAGAAAGGGTTTTGCAGTTGCTGATCGAGCGGCAGGTAGAAACGGATCGCGCCTTCACCGATGTACGAGCTCCAGCGCACGATATCGTCATCGCCCTTGAGCGACTCTTCAAAACGCTGGGTGACCTTGAGCGTCTCCTGGATCGAGGCGTTTTGCGGCAGGTTCAGGTCCACCAGAATCTCGGGGCGGTCAGAGGCCGGGAAAAACTGGTTCTGCACCAGGCCCATGCCGAACACCGCCAGTACAAACATCAGCACTGTCGCACCAATGGTCGTCCAGCGATAACGCATGCACCACAGCAGCGCGGTGTCGAAGGCCTGGGCCAGGCGCCCGGGTTTCTCGGGCTTGGGTTTGACCTTGGCGCTGAGGATATGCACGCCCAGCACCGGCGCGAACAGCACGGCCACCACCCACGACACCAGCATTGCCACGGCAATCACCGCGAACAGGGTGAAGGTGTACTCCCCCGCCGAGCTGTTGTTAAGGCCGATGGGCACAAAGCCTGCCACGGTCACCAGTGTCCCGGTGAGCATCGGGAACGCCGTGGAATGATAGGCAAAGGTCGCCGCCTGCTCCTTGGTTTCCCCAAGTTCCAGCCGGGTGATCATCATCTCCACCGTGATCATCGCATCGTCCACCAGCAGGCCCAGGGCGATGATCAGCGCACCCAGCGACACGCGCTGCATGGCGATGCCGGTAAATTCCATAAACACGAACACCAGCGCCAGCACCAACGGGATCGAGATCGCCACCACCAGACCGGCGCGCAGGCCCAGGCTGATAAAACTCACCGCCAGTACAATCACCACCGCCTCAAACAGGGCGCTGGTGAAGCCGCTGACAGCTTCCTCGACCACTTGCGCCTGATCGGACACCATATGCACGCCCACACCCACCGGTAACTGCGCGGTCAGGTCGTCGATGCGCTGCTGTAGTTGCTTGCCGAACTCCTGAATGTTGCCACCATCAATCATGGCGATTGCCAGACCAATGGCCGGCTTGCCGTTGTAATGGAACATGGGGGCCGCGGGGTCGACGTAGCCACGGGTGATTTCGGCAATGTCGGCCAGGCGGTAAAAACGGTCGTTGACCCGCAGATTCACGGCGGCCAGATCCTCAACGCTGTGGAACTGCCCAGAGGTGCGTACCGACATGCGCTCCGGCCCGGCCTCGATTACCCCGGCGGGAGTGACGGCGTTCTGCTCTTGCAGGCTTTCCAGAATGTGCTGTTGGTCGAGGCCCAAAGCTGCCAGTTTGCGGGTCGAGAAATCCAGATAGAAGGTTTCGTCCTGTTCACCGATGGTCATCACCTTGCCGCGATTGGGTACATCGCGAATGCCGGTGCGCACTTGCTCTACATAGTCGCGCAGCTGACGCATGGTGAAGCCGTCGCCGGTGAAGGCGAAAATGGTGCCATAGACATCACCGAACTCATCGTCGAACCCCGGGCCTTGAATGCCCTGGGGAAAGTCGCCGCGAATGTCGCCGATCTTTTTGCGCACCTCATACCAGATATGCGGGATGGCATCGGCTTTGGTGGTGTCCTTGAGGAACACAAACACCGTCGACTCACCGGGCCGGGTGTAACTTTGCACGTAGTCGAGAGAATCCAGCTCCTCAAGCTTTTTCTCGATGCGGTCGGTGATTTGCAGGCGGGTTTCGTCGACCGTAGCACCGGGCCATTTGGACTGGATGACCATGGTTTTGATGGCGAAGGACGGGTCTTCAGCGCGTCCGAGATTGATGTACGAAAAAATCCCGGCGACCACCGCGACAAACATCAAATACCAGACAAATGACTGATGCTTCAGAGCCCACTCGGACAGGTTGAACTTCCCATTCATTGCGAGCTTTCCTTATCGAGTCTGACTTTCTGCCCGGGGGTGAGGCTGTACACACCTGCACTGACCACCCTGTCGCCGGTTTTGATGCCACCCGACAACAGCACGTTGCGGGCGTCGCGGCGCAGTACGCTGACGTCACGCGGGCTGACGGTTTGGGTGGCGCTGTCAATGATCCATACGCGGCTGTGGCCGTCGACTTCCTGCAGGGCAGTGAGCGGCAGCTGGAAGTGCTCGGCTGTCGGGCTGCTGACGGTCACGCTCACCGAGCTGCCAAGACGGAATGCCGCCGGCGTCTGGTCCAGTGTCAGGCGGGTGCGGCGGGTGCGGGTGGCGCTGTCGGCTTGCGGGGCGATTTCGCGGACATGGGCGCGGGTGTTGATAGTCGGGTCGAGCTGGCCGGCGACGAGGAATTCGATACCTTTGGGCAGTGCTTCGGCCAACGGACCCGGGAGGTCGATGACCGCCTCCTTGATTTCAGGGCGGGCCAGTGTGACCACTTCCTGGCCAATGCTCACCACTTGCCCGGCCTCGGCATGCCATTGGGTAATCACGGCATCATGGTCGGCGCGCAGGTTGCAGTAGCTGAGCTGGTCCTGAGCCTGATTGACCGCAGCCTGCGCCTGCTGCATCGAAGCCTGTGTGGTCTTGAGGTCGGCTTGCGCGGTGTCCAGTTGGGCCTGGGCGCCCACACCACGGTCGAACAGCTCTTGCTGACGACGGGCATTGGCCCTGGCGTTGATCAATTGTGCCTGTACCTTGGCCAGATCACCCTGGGCCGCACGCAGCTGGTTTTGCTGATCGGTGGGGTCGAGGTTGGCCAGAATGTCACCCTGTTTCACCACCGCACCCACATCGTAATAACGGCGCACGATGCGCCCCGGAACACGAAAGCCCAGGGTGCTTTCATAACGAGCTTCGATACTCCCAGCAAAGCGGCCCAGATCCTGGACCAGCTCGGGCCGGGCAATCACATACAGCGCCGGGCGAACGGGTTCCGGCGGCTGTTTCTCCGAGCAGCCCATCAGCATCGCAGCAGCCAGCGGCATCATCCATAAACGCCTCATAACTGCACCCCTTCGGCCGGTGCGGGAACGATTTCAACTTTCATGCCCGGGTGTAACAACTGCCCCCCTGCAACCACGACTTTTTCTCCATCCTTGAGGCCTTCGCTGACAATCACGCTGCCGGTCAGGTAGCGCCCGACCTTGACCCGTTGCAGGCGTACATTGCTTTGCTCGTCGGCGATCCATACGGCGGGCTCGCTGATGTCCTTGGTCAGGGCCGACCATGGCAGTTCAATGCTGGCGCTGGGCGGCGGGGTCAGGTTGACGCTGACAATCGAGCCCAGGTCCATGCCCTTGGGCAAGGCGTCGAGCTGCACCTTGATCTGCAACGTACCGCTTTGTGCCGCAACCGTGGGAGTGATTTCACGGATCTGGCCGTTGACCTTGATTGTCGGATCGCTCAGCAGCGTGACCTGTACCGTGGGGTCTTTGGGCGGTTCGATAAACAGCGATTCATACACGTTGAATACGGCATCCCGTGCGCCATCGCGGGCCAGGGTAAAAATCGGCATGGTGGCCTGTACCACCTGCCCGACTTCGGCCTGGCGCGCGGTGATGATGCCCGGTGCCTCGGCCTCCAGGTTGCTGTAACTCAGTTGTTCGCGGGCGTTGGCCAATTGCGCCTGGGCCGCTGCGAGGGCACTTTTGGCGCTCAGTTGGGCGGTATTGGCAGCATCGTATTCGCTTTGGCTGGTGTAGCCCTTTGGCAGCAGCTTTTGCTGACGCACAAACGCCGCGCGGGTTTGCACCACTTGCGCCTGTTGCGCGTTAACGCTGGCCTGGGCGGTCTCGACCTGGATCTTCAGGTCTTTGGGGTCGAGACGGGCCAGCACCTGATGGGCCTGGATATGGTCACCTACATCCACCTTGCGCTCGATAATCTTGCCACCCACCCGGAATGACAGCTGGGTTTCGACCCGGGCCTGAATATCACCGCTGAGCTGGATCGGTGGGGCGAACTCACGGGTACTCACCTGTTGCACATACACCCGGGGGGACAGAGGCTCTTTGGGGCCCTCCTTGCCGCACGCGGTGAGAAGCGCCAACAGGCTCAAGCCCAAAATGCCCGTGTTCAGTGGACCAGCCATGCAAGCTCCTTTGCGTGATGCCGTTTAACATGCGGATACGGTTGATAGCGTAGAACAGTGTTCAGCGTCTGTGGGACTCTATTACCGCCTATCAGTTTCACGAAATGAGGTCACCCCATGCTCACCACCCTGGCCGTGGCCAACTACCGTTCCATCAATCAGTTGGTGGTGCCCCTGGCCCGGCTGAATCTGATCACCGGCCCCAATGGCAGTGGCAAATCCAACCTTTATCGCGCCCTGCGCTTGTTGGCCGAAACCGCCCAGGGGGGTGTGGTCAATGCCCTGGCCCGTGAAGGCGGCCTGAGCTCGACGTTCTGGGCCGGGCCTGAGGTGATCTCCCGCCGCATGAAGCTGGGCGAGGTTGATGTCAACGCCAGCGTGCGCCAGGAAGCCAAGCGCCTGCGCCTTGGTTTTGCCGGAGAAGACTTCAGCTACGCCATCGCCCTGGGCTTGCCGATACCCGGACGCACGCAGTTCAACCTCGACCCGCAGATCAAGCATGAGAGCCTATGGGCAGGGCCTTTTTACCGCCCGGCCAGCGAGCTGGTTGAACGTAAAGGCCCCATGATCCGCGCCCGTGACGGCCGCAACTGGCAGGTGTTGGCACAGCACACGCCGCTTTTCGACAGCCTGTTCGATCAGGTCGGCAGCTTGCAGGCCTCGCCCGAAGTGTTGCAGTTGCGCGAGTCCATCCGCGGCTGGCGTTTCTACGATCACTTTCGCACTGACCCCGACGCGCCTGTGCGCCAACCACAACTGGGCACGCGCACGCCGGTGCTGCATCATGATGGCCGTGATCTGGCCGCTGCGTTGCAAACAATCCTTGAGGTCGGCAACCCTGAAGCCTTGCATGCCGCGATCAGCGATGCATTCCCTGGCGCACGGCTGGAAATCGAATGTGTGCCCGGCGGGCATTTTTATATCGAGTTTTATCAAGAGGGGCTGTTGCGCCCGTTGTCTGCCGCCGAGCTCTCGGACGGTACCTTGCGCTATCTGCTGCTGGTTGCGGCTTTGCTGACCCCGCGTCCGCCGAGCATGATGGTGCTCAACGAACCGGAAACCAGCCTGCACCCCGACTTGTTGCCCGCGCTGGCGCGGCTGATCATCAGTGCTTCGCAGCACTCGCAGGTGTGGGTGGTATCCCATGCCCGGCGTCTGATCGCCGCCCTGCAACAAGACCCTGAGTGCAACTGCATCGTGCTGGAAAAAAACCTTGGCCAGACAGAAGTGGTCGGCCAACGCATGCTGGACCAGCCCGCCTGGTATTGGCCCGACAAATAAAAACGCCGACGCTATAAAAGCCGTCGGCGTTTTCAGTAGCCTGGCGTGTAATCAGAACGCTGGCAGTACCGCACCTTTGTATTTTTCAGCAATAAAGGCTTTTACTTCAGGGCTGGTCAGGGCCTTGGCCAGCTTCTGGATTGCGACGCTGTCCTTGTTGTCAGGGCGGGCAACCAGGAAGTTCACGTATGGCGAATCAGCACCTTCGATGATCAGCGCGTCAGTGGCCGGGTTCAGGCCTGCTTCCAGCGCGTAGTTGGTGTTGATCATGTCCAGGTCAACCTGGTCCAGCACCCGTGGCAGCAGTGCGGACTCAAGCTCTTTGAACTTGAAGTTGTGCGGGTTCTTGGCGATGTCCTTCGGGGTCGACACAGCGTTGGTCGGGTCTTTGAGTTCGATCAGACCGGCCTTTTGCAGCAGGATCAGGGCACGGCCGCTGTTACTGCCTTCGTTAGGGATAGCGATGGTTGCGCCGTCTTTAAGCTCGGACAGGTTTTTGACCTTCTTCGAGTAGCCACCGAAGGGTTCAACGTGAACACCGATCACGGTGGTCAGGTTGGTGCCTTTGCCTTTATTGAAGCTTTCCAGGTATGGAAGGGTCTGGAAGTAGTTGGCGTCCAGGTGTTTTTCGGCCACTTGCACGTTAGGTTGCACGTAGTCGGTGAACACTTTGATTTCCAGATCCACGCCTTCTTTGGCGAGGGTTGGTTTGATCAGCTCAAGGATTTCGGCGTGAGGCACCGGCGTTGCGGCAACCACCAGTTTTTCGCCAGCCTGTGCCAGGCCTGCAGTCAAAGCAGCCGCCAATGCGGTAAACAACAGAACCTTTTTCATGCGATACCCTTATGTGTGTGACCGTTCGTATGACGGTTTTCCTGGAAGACGAAGCGGACAATACCGAGTTTCTTTATTCCAGAACAATAATATTTATTCAGCTTCTTATGCCATTTTGTTCACTTGAGTTTTTTTTGGGGAGCGGGCTTGCCCGCGACAGGAACGCCGTGGTGTGACAGATACACCGCGTCGCTGCCATCGCGGGCAAGCCCGCTCCCACAGGGTCAAGGCAACAACTGCCTGATCGCCGCCAACTCCTGTGCCGTGGCGCCTTTTACAAACAGCTCGATCTGGCTCAGGGCGTCAGGCAGGTTCAAGTGCTCGGGCTGGATCTCCTCGCCGGTGCTCACCAGCAAGGCAAAATGAATCACGTTTTCCAGCTCACGGGTATTGCCCGGCCAGCTGTGGCGCTCAAGTACCCGCTGGGCTCTGTCGCTGATAAACGGCACGGGCAGGTTCAGGCGCTGGCTGTAAATACCCAGGAAATATTCGGCCAGCGAAAGGATGTCCCCCGGCCGCTCGCGCAACGCGGGCAAGTCCAGCCGCCCTTCGCTGAGGTAGTGATACAGCCGCTCGTGGAATTTTCCGGCAGCCACCGCCTGCGCCAGATCGATACTGGTGGCCGCCACCAGGCGCACGTCCACCGGGCTCGGTTGATGGGCGCCCACACGGGTGACTTCGTGGGTTTCCAGGGCAGCCAGCAGCTTGGTCTGGATTGCCCATGGCAAGTCGCCGATTTCGTCCAGATAAAGAGTCCCGCCATTGGCCGAACCAAACCACCCGGCGCGGCTGCTGGCCGAACTGCTGTGTGTTCCGGCGGCATAGCCAAACAGCTCGGCGTCAGCGTAAGTGGGGCTGATGGCACCGCAATTGACTGACACAAACAGGCCGGTGCGGTCACTGGCGCGGTGGATATGTCGAGCCAGCAGCTCTTTGCCGCTGCCGGTTTCACCACGAATCAGCACGGGCAAGGCGCGCGGCGCGAGCAGCTCCAGATCGTTGCGTAATTGGCGCGAGCGGGGGTCGACAAACACCAGCGCTTTGGCGCGAATGCTCAGCGGGCTTTTTTCCGCGTCAGGAAAGGTCAGCAGCGGCTGACCGAAGGTTTCATGCAGGCTCATGGCAGGCTCCCGCCCGCCGCCGGAGGGTGGGCGCGGGCGTTACAGGAATTCACGCGCGACGCAGGGCGCCGTGCTCGATACGGGTTTGCAGGCGGTATAAAAAGGCGAAGCCTTGCTCCCAGCGCTGGTGTCCGGATTTAACGTTGATATGCCCGGCGCCGCTGATGATGCCGATCTCGGCGCCCCATTGACGGGCAAATTCCATAGCCCGTGGCGCGCTGACAGCACCATCGTTATCCGAGCTGACGATGTGGCTTGGAAAAGGCAACGACCGGGTCGGGATCGGGGCAAAGTTGCGCAAGGCCGGCGCACAGGCCGGGCGCTCGACGTCTGCCGGGGCCACCAGCAACGCGCCGCGCACTTGGTTTAACAGGCTTTCTGGCGCACGCTCGGCCCAATGGGCTACGGTAATGCAACCCAGGCTGTGGGCGATCAGGATCACGGGGGTGCTGTCGGCAGCAATGGCTTCGGCCAGGGCGGCGATCCAGTCTTCGCGGCGGGGCGTCAGCCAGTCGGCCTGCTCCACCCGAGCACTGTTCGGCAAGTTGTTTTGCCAGTGGGTTTGCCAATGATCGTCGGACGAACCTTGCCAGCCCGGCACTATCAAATAGCGAATCGAATCGTTGCCCATGGGTGTGCGCCTCCAGCGGTATGTGTGTTACCGAGTCAGTATAGGGACGGTTTTTAGATTCGCTAAGGAATAAGAAGCTATTTGTTTATAACTAAAAATAAAAACTTGAGGGTTGTGCACCATGAAAAGCCTGGTCGACCATTTGAGCCAATATGCTGCCTATCACCGCGACCCGCACAATATCGCCACGCATTTCGTGGGCATCCCGCTGATCGTGATTGCCGTTGCAACGCTGCTGTCGCGCCCGCAATGGATGGGTATTTCACCGGCAGTGCTGGTGATGCTGGCCAGTGCCGTGTTTTACCTGCGCCTTGAGTTGCGCCTGGGGTTGTTGATGACGCTGCTGCTGGCTTTGACGGTGTGGCTGGGGCACGCGCTGGCGGGGTTGGGCACCGCTGCCTGGCTGGGCTGGGGAATTGGACTGTTTGTGGTGGGCTGGGTGTTCCAGTTTGTCGGGCACTATTACGAGGGGCGCAAGCCGGCGTTTATCGATGACGTCACCGGGCTGATCGTGGGACCGCTGTTTGTGGTGGTGGAACTGGGGTTTTTGCTGGGCTGGCGCGAGGATTTGCGTCGAGAGATGGCGCTGCGCGCCGGTTAGCGCATTGTGGGAGCGGGCTTGCTCGCGATTGGGCCACCGCAGGGTGAAAGAGTCACCGCGTCGTGGCCATCGCGGGCAAGCCCGCTCCCACAAGGGCAGGTCAGCGCTTGAACGCCTGATGCAACTGCGCCAGGGTTTCGAAGTGGTACTTGGGTGCAAACGAGTTCAGCTCTTCAAAGCTGCCAAAGCCATAGCCCACCGCCGCTGCGTCCATGCCGTTGTCGCGGGCACCGATCAGGTCGTGCTTGCGATCACCGATCATCAGGGTTTGCGCCGGGTCCAGTCCTTGTTCGTTGACCAGATGGGCAATCAGCTCAACCTTGTTGGTGCGGGTACCGTCCAGTTCGCTACCGTAGATCACCTTGAAGTGCCTGGCGAAATCAAAGTGGCGGGCAATTTCGCGGGCATAGATATGCGGCTTTGAGGTAGCGATAAACAGTTGGCGGCCCTGTGCAACCAGCTCTTCCAGCAAGGGAGTGACACCCTCGAACACTTCATTTTCGTACAGCCCGGTCACGGCAAAACGCTCGCGGTAAAAGCCCATCGCTTCCCACGCCTTCGCCTCGTTGAAGCCATAACTGGCCATGAACTGTTGCAGCAGCGGCGGGCCTATGAAGTGCTCGAGTTTGCTCAGGTCTGGCTCATCAATGCCCAGTTTGCTCAAACCGAACTGGATCGAGCGGGTGATCCCTTCCCGTGGGTCGGTCAGGGTGCCATCGAGGTCGAACAATACGTTCTGGTAATGCATGCAGGGCTCCAAAAAGGGGGGCTTAAACGGGCTGGGCGTAGCCTTCGGCCAAGTGCTGGTCCTTGAGCTTGACGTAATTGCCGGCACTGTAGGTAAAGAAGGCCTTTTCTTTTTCGGTCAATTCGCGCACTTGCTTCACCGGGCTGCCCACATACAGAAAGCCGCTGGCCAGGCGTTTGCCCGGTGGCACCAGACTGCCCGCACCGACGATCACGTCGTCTTCAATCACGGCGCCGTCCATCACGATGCTACCCATGCCGATCAGGATGCGGCTGCCCACGTTACAGCCGTGCAACATGACTTTGTGGGCGATGGTCACGTCATCACCGATCAGCAGCGGGAAGCCTTCAGGGTTGAAGGGCCCGGCGTGGGTGATGTGGAGTACGCAACCGTCCTGCACGCTGGTGCGCGCACCGATGCGGATGCGGTGCATATCGCCGCGAATCACGGTCAGTGGCCAGATGGAACTGTCGGCGCCGATTTCGACGTCACCGATCACCACCGCCGAGCGATCGACAAAGGCACGCTCGCCCAAGGTCGGTGTGTGCTGCTGGAATGGACGAATGGACACAAATAGCTTCCTTCTTTAGCCGTAATAGGGCGTTGCAATGCTGCGGTCAGCGTCGATTGTAATTAAGATGAGCCAATGTTTCTTCCAGCCAAGGTGCCAAACGTGAGCGAGAACAACCCTCTATTGCAGCCCTATGACCTGCCGCCGTTCTCGGCGATCCGTCCTGAGCACGTACAGCCGGCCATCGAGCAGATCCTCGCCGACAACCGTGCCGGCATTCAAGCCATCCTCAAGGATCAGGGCCAGAACCCGACATGGGCAGGCCTGGTATTGGCGATGGATGAGTTGAACGACCGGCTGGGCGCGGCCTGGAGCCCGGTCAGCCACCTTAACGCGGTGTGCAACAGCGCAGAGCTGCGTGAAGCCTATGAGGCCTGCCTGCCGGCATTGAGCGCTTACTCCACCGAGATGGGCCAGAACCGTGAACTGTTCCAGGCCTTTGAAGCCCTGGCCCACAGCCCGCAAGTCGGCGACTTCGACCAGGCCCAGAAAACCATTCTTGAGCATTCGCTGCGCGACTTCCGCCTGTCGGGTATCGACCTGCCGGAGGCCGAGCAAAAGCGTTACGCCGAGGTACAAAGCAAGCTTTCCGAGTTGGGCAGCAAGTTCTCCAACCAGTTGCTGGACGCCACCCAGGCCTGGACCAAGCACATCACCGACGAAACAGCACTGGCGGGCCTGACCGACTCGGCCAAGGCGCAAATGGCGGCTGCCGCACAGGCCAAGGGCTTGGACGGCTGGCTGATCAGCCTCGAGTTCCCCAGCTACTTCCCGGTGATGACCTACGCCGAAGACCGCGCCCTGCGCGAAGAAGTCTACGCGGCTTACTGCACCCGCGCCTCGGACCAGGGCCCGAATGCCGGCAAGTTCGACAACGGCCCGGTAATGGAAGAAATTCTCGACCTGCGTCAGGAGCTGGCCAAGCTGCTGGGTTTTGCCAGCTTCGCCGAGCTGAGCCTGGCCACCAAAATGGCCGAGACACCGGATCAGGTGCTGACCTTCCTGCGTGACCTGGCCAAGCGCAGCAAGCCGTTCGCTGCCCGCGACCTTGAGCAACTGCAAGCCTACGCCAGCGAGCAAGGTACCCCTGAGCTGAAAAGCTGGGACACCGGCTTCTTTGGCGAAAAGCTGCGTGAGCAGCGCTACAGCGTGTCGCAAGAAGCCCTGCGCGCCTACTTCCCGATCGACAAGGTACTGGGCGGGCTGTTCGCCATTGTCCAGCGCCTGTACGGCATCGAAATTGCCGAAATCAAAGGTTTCAATACCTGGCACCCGGATGTTCGCCTGTTCGAAATCAAGGAAAACGGCCAGCACGTCGGGCGCTTCTTCTTCGACCTCTATGCCCGCGCCAACAAGCGTGGCGGTGCCTGGATGGACGGTGCTCGCGACCGTCGCCGCACCGCAGCCGGCAAGCTGCAAAGCCCGGTGGCCAACCTGGTGTGCAACTTCACTCCAGCCGTTGCGGGCAAGCCTGCACTGCTGACCCACGACGAAGTGACCACCCTGTTCCACGAATTCGGCCACGGCTTGCACCATATGCTGACCGAGATCGAACACGCGGGTGTGTCGGGCATCAACGGCGTAGCCTGGGATGCGGTCGAACTGCCGAGCCAGTTCATGGAGAACTGGTGCTGGGAACCTGAAGGCCTGGCGCTGATTTCCAGCCACTACGAAACCGGCGAAGCACTGCCAAAAGACCTGCTGGATAAAATGCTCGCAGCCAAGAACTTCCAGTCCGGGCTGATGATGATTCGTCAGCTGGAGTTCTCGTTGTTTGACTTCGAACTGCACGCCACCCACGGTGACGGTCGCAGCGTTGCGCAGGTGCTTGACGGCATCCGCGACGAAGTCTCGGTGATGCGTCCGCCTGCCTACAATCGCTTCCCGAACAGCTTTGCGCATATTTTCGCCGGCGGTTACGCCGCGGGTTACTACAGCTACAAGTGGGCAGAAGTGCTGTCGGCCGATGCGTTCTCGCGTTTTGAAGAAGAAGGCGTGTTCAACCCGCACACCGGCAAAGCGTTCCGCCAGGCGATCCTGGCCCGCGGCGGCTCGAAGGCCCCGATGGAGCTGTTCAAGGACTTCCGTGGCCGTGAGCCGTCGATTGACGCCCTGTTGCGTCACAGCGGCCTGACCGAGGACTCGGCAGCATGAGTGATGCACCGGTGAACGTGAGCAAAAAACGCTTTATCGCCGGGGCTGTCTGCCCGGCGTGCAGCGAACCTGACAAGTTGATGATGTGGAACGAAGACGAAGTGCCGCACCGCGAATGCGTGGCCTGCGGTTATTCGGATACGTTGAATGAACAGGGTTTGTCGGTGCCCAAGGAGTTGGGTACGCGGGTCAATACGTCAGCGCTGAAAAAAGCACCGGATCCCAAGGTGCAGGCGGTGCAGTTTTTTCCTAATCCGAAACTGAAAAAGCCCTGAAGATCAACAGCCCCTCACCCTCTCCCGGAGGGAGAGGGGACTGAAGTCAAAAGCAGATTCACGCAACGCCATAGATCAAGCCCCCTCTCCCTCCGGGAGAGGGTTGGGGTGAGGGCGCTCGTGCTTTTAAGCCTTCTGCCACACCTTGGGCTTGAAGAACAACGTCTCGCCGCGCGCCAGATCGGTCAGGCTGTCATGGTCCTTGACCACTTCCACTTCGATCAATTCGCTCTGCCCTTCAACCTTCAATGTCACCCGTGTGGTTGCACCCAATGGGCGAATGTCACGCACCTCTGCAGCATGATGGTCTTCGATCTCGTGACGCGACAGTGACACTTCATGCGGACGGAACAGCACATGCTGGTCCTCACCGATATGCAGGCGGTTGGAGTCACCCAGGAAGTGATACACAAAGTCGCTGGCCGGGTTTTCATAAACTTCGCCCGGTGAGCCGATCTGCTCGATTACACCCTTGTTCATCACCACGATACGGTCGGCGACTTCCATCGCTTCTTCCTGGTCATGGGTCACGAACACGGAGGTCAGGTTGATATCTTCGTGCAGGCGCGCCAGCCAGCGGCGCAGTTCTTTACGCACCTTGGCGTCCAACGCACCAAACGGCTCGTCCAGCAGCAGTACCTTGGGTTCGACGGCCAATGCTCGGGCCAGGGCGATACGCTGACGCTGACCGCCTGACAGCTGCTCAGGGTAGCGATCCGACAACCAGTCCAGCTGCACCATGTTCAGCAACTCGTGGACTTTTTCAGCGATGCGGGTTTCGCTCGGGCGTTCCTTTTTCGGCTTCATGCGCAGGCCGAAAGCCACGTTATCGAACACCGTCATATGGCGGAACAAGGCGTAATGCTGGAACACAAAACCGACGTTGCGATCACGCACATCGTGCCCAGAGACGTCTTCACCGTGGAACACGATGTTGCCTTCGTCCGGGGTTTCGAGGCCGGCGATAATGCGCAGCAAAGTGGTCTTGCCGCAGCCCGACGGGCCGAGCAGGGCCACCAGCTCACCGCTATGAATGTCCAGATTGATGCTGTTCAGGGCCTTGAAGGCATTGAAGTTCTTGCTGACGTTACGGACTTCGATCGACATGGTTTATTCCTCCGCGGCGCTGGCGCGCAGGCGGTTAATACGGGATTCGCTCCACTGCTTGAGCAGCAGGATGAAGAGCGCCAGGATCAGCAACAGGGTGGCCACGGCGAAGGCGGCAACGTGGTTGTATTCGTTGTAGAGAATCTCGACGTGCAGCGGCAGGGTGTTGGTCACCCCGCGAATGTGCCCGGAAACCACCGACACCGCACCGAACTCACCCATCGCCCGCGCAGTACACAGCACCACGCCGTAGATCAGGCCCCATTTGATGTTGGGTACGGTCACGTGCCAGAACATTTGCCAGCCGTTGGCGCCCAGCAGGCGTGCGGCCTCCTCTTCCTGAGTGCCCTGCTCCTGCATCAGCGGGATCAGTTCCCGGGCCACAAAGGGCACGGTCACGAAGATGGTGGCCAGCACGATACCCGGCAAGGCGAATACGATCTGGATGTCGTGGTCCTGCAACCACGGACCGAGAAAGCCCTGCGCGCCAAACATCAGCACGTAGACCAGACCGGCGATCACCGGTGAGACCGAAAACGGCAGGTCGATCAGGGTGACCAGGATGCTCTTGCCGCGAAAGCTGTACTTGCTCACGCACCAGGCCGCGCTGACGCCGAAGACCACGTTCAGTGGCACCGAAATCACCACGGCGATAATGGTCAGCTTGAGGGCCGACAGGGCGTCGGGTTCGAGGATGGCGTCGAAAAAAGTACCTACCCCCATTTTCAAACCCTGGGACACCACGATCAGCAGCGGCAGCAGCAGGAACAGGGTGAAAAACAACCAGCCGAAGCCGATCAGCAGGCGCCGCGACAGCGGGCTGCCACGGCGGGCGGCATTGGCCACGGATGAAGCGCTCTGTGTTGAGCTGGACATGGTCAGGCCTCCTTCACGGTTTTTCGATGCGACGCTGAATCAAATTGATGATCAGCAGCAAAATGAAGGAAACCACCAGCATCATCACGCCAATGGCCGTGGCGCCGGTGTAGTCGTACTGGTCCAGCTTGACCATGATCAGCAGCGGCAGGATTTCGGTTTTGAACGGCATGTTACCCGCGATAAAAATCACCGAGCCGTACTCGCCCACACCGCGGGCAAAGGCCAGGGCAAAACCGGTCAACCAGGCGGGCAGCAAGGCTGGCACCAGGATGTAGCGGAACACTTGCAGGGGCTTGGCGCCCAGGCAGGCAGCGGCTTCTTCGATTTCACGGGGGATATCGGCCAGCACTGGCTGCACGGTACGCACCACAAACGGCAGCGTGACGAACGTCAGTGCCAGGGTGATGCCCATCGGGGTGTAGGCAATCTTGAAACCCAGGTCGTTGGCGAACTGGCCGATCCAGCCGTTGGGGGCGTACAGGGCTGTCAGGGCGATACCGGCCACGGCAGTCGGCAGGGCAAACGGCAGGTCGATCATGGCATCGATGACCTTGCGTCCGGGGAAGGTATAGCGCACCAGCACCCAGGCCAGCACGGTGCCGATCACGCCGTTGATAATGGCGGCGACAAAGGCGGTGCCAAAGCTCAGTTGCAGGGCGGCCAGCACCCGGGGGGCAGTGATAATGGCCCAGAACTGGTCCCAGGTCAGTTGGGCGGCATGCACGAACATCGCAGCCAGCGGGATCAGTACAATCAGACTGAGGTACACCAAGGTGTAGCCCAGTGTCAGCCCGAAGCCGGGTATGACGGGGGAGATACGACGAGACATAAGAGTCCTTGGTTAACGCACGAAGCCCGCAACTCGGTCGCGGGCTCTATGTTCTAGCTTTCAGCGAGGCCAAAGGCCCCACCCCACAGGTTACTGCGCCTGGTAGATCTGGTCGAACACACCACCGTCATTGAAAAATTTCGGCTGCGCAGTTTTCCAGCCACCGAAGTCTTTGTCGATAGTCACAAGCTCCAGTTTCGGAAACTGCTGTGCGTACTTGGCAGCGATTGCTGCGTCACGCGGGCGGTAGAAATTTTTTGCAGCAATTTCCTGGCCGGCCGGGCTGTACAGGTGTTCGAGGTAGGCTTTGGCGATTTCGGCATTGCCCTTTTTATCGGCGTTTTTGTCGACTACAGCCACTGGCGGCTCAGCCAGGATCGACAGGGAAGGTACGACGATGTCGAATTTATCGGTACCGCCATCCTCCTTGAGTGCCAGGAATGCTTCGTTTTCCCAGGCCAGCAACACATCACCCTGACCGTTGTTGACGAAGGTGATAGTCGAACCCCGGGCGCCGGTGTCCAGTACGGGCACATGCTTGAACAGAGTCTTTACATATTCTTTGGCTTTTTCTTCGTTGCCGCCGTTGGCTTTCAGGCCGTAAGCGTAGGCTGCAAGGAAGTTCCAGCGCGCGCCGCCGCTGGTTTTAGGGTTCGGGGTAATGACCGATACGCCGTCCTTGGTCAGGTCGCCCCAGTCCTTGATGCCTTTAGGGTTGCCCTTGCGCACCAGGAACACGATGGTCGAGGTGTACGGGGTGCTGGCGTCCGGCAGGCGGGTTTGCCAGTTTTCCGGCAGCGAGCCCTTGTTCAGCCTGGCGATTTCGTCGATGTCACCGGCCAGGGCCAGGGTTACCACGTCAGCGCGCAGGCCGTCGACCACGCCGCGGGCCTGTTTGCCCGAGCCGCCGTGGGATTGCTGGATTTTGACGTTGTCACCCGGGTGGCTGGCTTTCCAGAACTGGGTGAACTCAGTGTTGTAATCCTGGTACAGCTCGCGGGTTGGATCGTAGGAAACGTTCAACAACTCGTAATCTTTGGCTACAGCGGAGCCAGCAAAAATGGCACTGGCCAGCGCGGCCAAAGCGTAACGGCGTAGGGACATAGGTGAGGCTCCAAAGCATTTTTTAATTTTTATTGAGCGCACTCAGGTGAATGCGCTTGAACGATTCAGGCGTTTTTCTGACTCGGGTTTTGCAGGCGGAATTTCTCTTTGCGTTCGATCTGCACCACTTGCGCGTTATGCACAGTGATTTCCACAGCACCAAAGCGCAGGTCTCGCAGCGCGCTCTGGATTTCCCGCAGGATGGTTGCTTCGTCCTGGCCGTCAACGCTACGCAGAGATGCGCTCATGGTGCTGCTCCTGAAAATGGGGTGCCGACAGGGTTGCTGGCGTAGGGGCAATAGTAGTGAGGTGTAGATATTCTTAAAAATACTATTTAAGAATGTTTATATAACTGAAAGCTCAAAACAGGCGCTTGAGCACCATGTGTAGCAGCTGCCGAAGGCTGCGTACGGTTGCTAAGCGACCGTAAATACTGCGCGCGATGTTTTTCTGACACAGCCCAGGGTTCGGTTTTACGACCGCGGCGCGGCCGGACGCAGCCTCGTTCCTTCGGCAGCTGCTACGAATTTCCCAGCGGCAAAGTGGGACGCGACTACACTCCAACTGCCTTATAACGACAGGATGTTTTGCAAAGGTGGGAACTGTTGCTGGACAGTCAGCACAAGTGGGATCACCTTAGAGCGGCTGTCGTCTTTTCCTGCATAGTCTGGAGTCTTTATGTCGTTTACCCCTGAGTTGGTTGCCGAACTGGAAGTCCTTGCACTGTTTGACTTGGAAAGTACCCTTGAGGGCCTGAAGATTCATCAACATGCCGCGCCAGAAAAAGTCGCCGCGGCGCAGCGCCTGTTCGAGAAAAAACTGATCGATCAACCCGATGGTGGCTATCTGACAAGCCTGGGACGTGATGCTGCCGAAAGTGTCCAAGTACTGCTGTCGATTCTTGTTGAATCCAAAGAAGTTGCCTGACGCCACGCCCCGCCCTCGGGATCTGAACGATTAATGATTCCGCGGGCACACTTATCTCCGCCCGCACTGAACCAGAGAACTGAGCGACAGGTTCTCCAGCAGTTGCGTGGGCGCTTTTTGCGCGTCAATCAGGGTCGCCTGGCCCGAGCGGTAGAGGGGCTGGCCCCTCGCCAACAAGCGCTACTGAACCTGTTGGCGCTGCTCTTTCATATCAATCACCCGCTCTTGCCCGGTTATGTGTCTGACTGCACTCCCGCCGGGGTGTCGGGTTATAAACCTGACGCACTCGCCCTCGCCTCTGCCCGACATCTGGTTCACGACTTTTCTTGCAGCATGGGCAGCGCTTGCCAGTCACAACCGATCCATGGGCTTTTTTTGATGGGCAGCCTCGGCACATTGGCCCAGACCGCGCAAAGCGATATGGACGTGTGGGTTTGCCTCGCTCCGGACTTGAATGATGCCGCCGTGTCGGCCTTGCGCAAAAAATGCCGACGCCTGGAAGCCTGGGCGACGAGCCAGGGCTGTGAAGCACACTTTTATTTGATCGATGCACAATTGCGCAACGACGAGGGCGACGAGCCACGACAGAGGTTGCTGCTCGATGAGTTTTATCGCACCGCCATCTGGCTCGCCGGGCGCACACCGATGTGGTGGTGGGTGCCGGTGCATGAGGAAGCGCGGTACGCTGAATTCGCCTGTGGGCTACTGGAAACAGGGGTAATCGACCGTGACGAAACCATTGATCTTGGCCACCTGGCCCATATTGCCCCCGGCGAGTTTCTGGGCGCCGGGCTGTGGCAATTGCTCAAGGGCATTGAGGCGCCCTACAAGTCGCTGCTCAAGCTGCTGCTGATTGAGGTGTACGCCAGCGAGCACCCGCAGGTGAGCTGCCTGAGCCTGGGGTTCAAACAGAGGGTGTACGCCAATCAACTGGACCTGGATGAGATGGACCCCTACGTGGTGGTCTACCGACGTATTGAGCGTTACCTCGAGGGCCGGGGCGAGTTGCAGCGACTGGAACTGGTTCGCCGCAGCCTCTACCTGAAGGTCGGCCACGAGTTGAGCAATGGCGAGGCAGGCATGTTGTGGCAGCGGCGGTTACTCAAGCGCCTGACCCGCGAATGGGGCTGGGATGAGCAGCACCTGGCAATGCTCGACAATCGCTCGCAATGGCAGGCGCAGCAGGTCAGTCATGAGCGTCGGGCCCTGGCCCGGGAGCTGAGCGTCAGCTACCGGTCTTTGCGTCAGTTTGCCCGTGACGAGCAGACGCCTGCGCTGTGACATGACTGATCCGGAAGGTCTTAAGCGCTGAAATCGCTTGCTGCTTTTGGCTGGTATTCCACTTCAAGCAGTTCCAGCTTGAGGGTCTTGCCACCCGGAGCAGGCCAGTTGATGTGCTGGCCAACTTGCAGCCCCAGCAACGCGCTGCCCACAGGGGCCAGAATCGAAATCTTGCCTTCGTCGGCGTTGGCGTCTTTTGGGTATACCAGCGTCAGGCGGTAGTCCTTGCCACTGCTTTCTTCGCGACAATGCACACGGGAATTCATGGTCACGACGCCGGCAGGCACTTCTTCGTGGCCAACGATGGTTTCGGCGCGATCGAGCTCGGCTTGCAGTGCCTCAATGCCAGGAGTCGTTTCTGGCAAGCTGTCGATCAATTGCTCCAGACGCTGTACGTCCAGGCGGGTGAGGATGAGTGGGGTTGGTGTGCTCATGACCTGGCAGACTCCTTTTTTCTGCACGAAAAAGCAAAACCCCGCCGGAATATGGCGGGGTTTTGACGAACCTCGTTAGTGCGAGGCGAACCCGGACACTACCACAGCAAAATAAATACACAAGCAGGGGGGACACTGCCCCCTGATTGCGTACGACGATTATCCGTAGCAGCTGCCGCAGGCTGCGTTCGGCGACGCAGTCGTCGTAAAGTCAGGCTCTGCGGTGTGTCAGTTGAACAAAGGGCTCAGGTTTTGCGATTGCTACGCAATCGAACGCAGCCTGCGGCAGCTGCTACGGGAGCCGCTGCCGCAATTGGGCCTGTTCACAAATCACCCGGCGCCGCTGGTCGTCTGCCGAGCGCCACTCGCGAATATCTTCAACGTGGCGAAAACAGCCCAGGCAGACTTTGTGCTCATCCAGCCGGCAGGTGCTGATGCAGGGGGACGGCACTGCCGGACTGACGTTACTGTAGAGCGGTTTTGCAGGTTTAGCAGAAGCGGTCACTGTCAGATCTCTTCAAATTCCAGCTCGGCGCCTGCGTGTTCCAGTGTCAGGCGCTGAACCATTTCGCTGAGCAGCTCGTCGCTTTTATCGCACTTCCACGAACTGCGTTTTTCATCGTAGTCGAAGTGAAAACCGCCGCTGGGTGCCGCCAGCCAGAGCTGCAGCAGCGGCGCCTGACGGCTGAAGATCAGGGCTTTGCCATTCTCGAACTTGATAGTCAGGATGCCGGCGGAATTCTCTACATCTACATCCAGATCAGAGTCATCAAAGATGTCTTCCAGATTTTCCTGGGTGGCATCGACCAGATCGTGAAAACGGGCTTCAGTCAAACTCATGGTGGAACCTCGTAATATCTAGTCATGCTCGGAGCTCGCAAGATACGGGCGCTCCAGGCCGATTGCAAACCCCATAACAGCCATCTGCCCGCGACCACTGATCATCCACACAGGACGTAACGCTCGGCCGCTCTGCTGCATAGGCAAGCTGGTGGGTGCTCGGTATACTCGGGCGCAATTAATGCTTTTCAAAGGATTTCGCCATGAAGCGCCTGATCTCTTCTATTGCTGCGCTCGTCGCGGTCGCCTGCCTTGTTTCTGCCTGTGGTCAAAAAGGACCGCTGTATCTTCCCGATGACAGCAAATCCCCTGAAGACCAAGCGAAGTCGTCGCAATCGCAATCGCACAAGCACCAATAAGGGAACACCATGGACGCTTTTAATTACCGGGACGGCGAGCTGTTCGCCGAAGGTGTTGCGCTGACGGCCATTGCCGAGCGTTTTGGCACGCCGACGTATGTTTATTCCCGGGCACACATCGAGGCGCAGTACAACGCTTTCGCCGATGCCCTGAACGGCATGCCGCACCTGGTGTGCTTCGCGGTCAAGGCCAACTCCAACTTGGGCGTGCTCAATGTCCTGGCGCGTCTGGGCGCCGGTTTTGACATCGTGTCCCGTGGCGAGCTGGAGCGTGTTCTGGCCGCTGGCGGCACGGCTGACAAGATCGTGTTTTCCGGTGTCGGCAAAACCCGCGATGACATGCGTCGCGCTCTGGAAGTGGGCGTGCACTGCTTCAACGTCGAGTCCACCGAAGAGCTTGAGCGCTTGCAGGTGGTGGCCGCCGAAATGGGCGTTCGCGCCCCGATTTCGCTGCGGGTCAACCCGGACGTCGATGCGGGAACCCACCCGTACATCTCCACCGGTCTGAAAGAAAACAAGTTCGGCATCGCCATCGCTGACGCCGAAGATGTCTACATCCGTGCCGCTCAATTGCCGAACCTGGAAGTGGTCGGTGTCGATTGCCATATCGGCTCCCAACTGACCACCCTCGAACCGTTCATCGACGCTCTCGACCGCCTGCTGGCACTGATCGACCGACTGGGCGATTGCGGCATCTACCTGCGCCATATCGACCTCGGTGGCGGCCTGGGCGTGCGTTACCGCGATGAAGAGCCGCCACTGGCCGGTGATTACATCAAGGCCGTGCGTGAGCGCCTCGACGGGCGTGACCTGGCGCTGGTGTTCGAGCCGGGTCGTTACATCGTGGCCAATGCTGGCGTGCTGCTGACTCAGGTCGAGTACCTCAAGCACACCGAGCACAAGGATTTCGCCATCGTCGATGCGGCGATGAACGATCTGATCCGCCCGGCCCTGTACCAGGCCTGGATGGACGTGACTGCCGTTCGCCCGCGTGACAGCGAAGCCCGCGCCTACGACATCGTCGGCCCGATCTGCGAAACCGGTGACTTCCTGGCCAAGGACCGCCAGCTGGCGCTGGCCGAAGGTGATTTGCTGGCCGTGCATTCGGCCGGTGCCTATGGTTTTGTCATGAGCTCGAACTACAACACCCGTGGCCGCGCCGCCGAAGTACTGGTGGATGGCGATCAGGCGTTTGAAGTGCGTCGTCGCGAGACTGTTGCCGAGTTGTTTGCTGGCGAAAGCCTGCTGCCGGAGTAAACCCATGTTGCTGCGTTTTACCAAAATGCACGGCCTGGGCAATGATTTCATGGTTCTCGACCTGGTCAGCCAGCACGCGCACATCCTGCCCAAGCATGCCAAGCAATGGGGTGACAGGCACACGGGTGTCGGCTTTGATCAGCTATTGATCGTTGAAGCACCGAGTAACCCGGAGGTGGACTTCCGTTACCGGATCTTCAACTCCGACGGTTCCGAAGTGGAGCAATGCGGCAACGGGGCGCGCTGCTTTGCGCGCTTCGTGCTCGACAAGCGCCTGACCACCAAGCGCCAGATCAAGGTCGAAACCAAGAGCGGCATTATCGAACTGAACGTGCGCAGCGATGGGCAAATCAGCGTCGACATGGGGCCGCCGCGCCTGGTTCCGGCAGATATCCCGTTTGTGGCCGACGCCCAGGCGTTGAGCTATGAGCTGGATGTCGATGGCCAGACCGTCGAGTTGGCTGCCGTTTCGATGGGCAACCCCCATGCGGTGCTGCGCGTAGACGATATCAACGCTGCACCGGTGCATGAACTGGGCCCCAAAATTGAACACCATCCGCGCTTTCCCGCACGGGTCAATGTCGGTTTTCTGCACGTGATAGATCGTCAGCGCGGGCAACTGCGGGTCTGGGAACGCGGCGCCGGGGAAACCCAGGCCTGCGGCACCGGTGCCTGTGCAGCGGCCGTGGCAGCCATCAGCCAGGGCTGGATGGACTCACCGCTGATCCTCGATCTGCCTGGCGGCCGGTTGTCCATCGAATGGGCAGGCCCTGGCCACTCTGTGATCATGACCGGCCCGGCCATGCGTGTTTACGAAGGACAAGTCCGTTTATGAGCGAGCGCAACCGATGACCGACAAGACGCAGCCAGCAGCACTCGACGTACCTGTGGATAACTCGCAAGCCGCAACGGTTGCAGCGTATCTGCAGGAGCATCCGGATTTCTTCAGCCAGCGCGAAGAGCTGTTGCTGTCGCTGCGCATTCCGCATCAGCGTGGCGACACCATTTCGCTGGTGGAACGTCAACTGGAGCTGCTGCGCAGTCGCAATATCGAGATGCGTCATCGCTTGTCGCAACTGATGGACGTGGCCCGTGACAACGACCGTCTGTTCGAAAAAACCCGTCGCCTGAACCTGGCCCTGATGGACGCCACCAGCCTCGAAGAGCTGGTGATTGCCGTCGAAGACAGCCTGCGCCAGGACTTCCAGGTGCCCTTTGTCAGCCTGGTGCTGTTTGGTGACAACCCGATGCCGGTCGGCCGTTGGGTCAGCAGCGCCGATGCGCAACGGGCGCTGGGTGGCTTGTTGACTGAAGGCAAGACCGTCAGCGGCAGCTTGCGCGAGCACGAGCTGGACTTCCTGTTTGGCGAAGAGCAGCGCAAGCAAATCGGTTCCACGGCCGTGGTAGCCCTTAATCATCTGGGGTTGCACGGTGTACTGGCGATTGCCAGTCGCGATCCGCAGCACTACAAAAGCTCGGTGGGCACGCTGTTCCTCGGCTATATCGCCGAAGTGCTGGGCCGGGTGCTGCCGCGCTTTACCAACGCGCTGCGCTCGGTGCGCTAGATGGAACGGCAACTGGACGCTTACTGCATTCACCTGCGCAGTGAGCGCCAGGTGTCCCCCCATACGCTTGAGGCCTACCGCCGCGACCTGAACAAGGTGCTGGCGTTTTGCGCCAAGGAATCAATCCCCAGCTGGGCGGCACTGGATATCCAGCGCATGCGCCAACTGGTGTCGCGTCTGCATCAGCAAGGGCAGTCCTCGCGCAGTATTGCCCGTCTGCTGTCGGCGGTACGCGGGCTTTATCACTACCTCAATCGAGAAGGCCTGTGCGACCACGATCCGGCAAACGGCCTGGCCCCGCCAAAAGGCGAACGTCGCCTGCCCAAGACCCTGGATACCGATCGCGCCCTGCAATTGCTGGAGGGTGGTGTCGAGGACGATTTTCTGGCCCAACGCGATCAGGCCATTCTGGAGCTGTTTTACTCGTCGGGCCTGCGCTTGTCGGAGCTGACCGGGCTAAATCTGGAACAGCTGGATCTGGCGGACGGGCTGGTCGAAGTGCTCGGCAAAGGCAGCAAGACCCGCGTGCTGCCCGTCGGCAAGAAGGCCCGGGAGGCGCTTCAGGCCTGGCTGGCAGTGCGGTTGCTGACCAACCCCAAGGACGACGCCGTATTCGTCAGCCAGCGTGGTACGCGCCTTGGGCCAAGGGCAATTCAAATGCGGGTCAAGGCAGCCGGTGAGCGTGAGCTGGGACAGAATCTGCACCCGCACATGCTGCGCCATTCATTTGCCAGCCATCTGCTGGAGTCCTCCCAGGACTTGCGTGCCGTGCAAGAGTTGCTCGGGCATGCGGACATCAAAACCACGCAAATTTATACTCATCTGGATTTCCAGCATCTGGCATCGGTCTACGACAGCGCCCATCCAAGGGCCAAACGCAGTAAGGACAGTGAATGACGATTGAGCTGATTACCTTCGACCTCGACGACACTCTGTGGGACACCGCCCCGGTGATCGTCAGCGCTGAAGCCGTGTTGCGTAACTGGCTGACGGATAACGCACCAAAATTGGGCGCTGTTGAGGCCGGGCATTTCCAGGCGATTCGCGAGCGGGTATTGAGTGAGGAGCCGCAGCTCAAGCACCGGATCAGTGCCCTGCGTCGGCGCATTCTGTTTCATGCGCTGCACGGTGCGGGTTACGCCAACGCTGCGTCTTTGGCCGATGACGCCTTTGAGGTGTTTATTGAGGCGCGTCACGCCCTGGACGTGTTCCCCCAGGCCGAGCCGACCCTGATGGTGCTGGCGCGGGATTACGCCCTGGGTGTGGTGACCAACGGTAACGCCGATGTGCGAAGAATAGGTTTGGGCCATCACTTCAAGTTTGTGTTGTGTGCTGAAGACATTGGCATTGCCAAACCGGACGCGCGCCTGTTTCACGAAGCGCTGGCGCGCGGTGGCGTGGCAGCAGGGGCGGCGGTGCATGTGGGCGATCACCCCGGTGACGATATTGCCGGAGCGCAATTGGCAGGCCTGCGTGCAGTGTGGTTCAACCCCGGCGGCAAGCACTGGGACGGGGACAAGGCTCCCGATGCGGAAATTGGCTGTTTGAGCGAGTTGCCGCTGGTGTTGAAGCACTTGTAACTGTGGGAGCGGGCTTGCTCGCGATGCAGGCACCGCGGTCGCCAGACAAACCGGAATGTTGCAATCACGATAAGCCCGCGCCACAGGGATGTGAAGTTTTCCAACGCCCACAAAAAAACCCGCAGCGACGGCGGGTTTTTTCTTCAAGCATGCAAGCGGTCCTTATCCTTAGATAGGACGGCTGCCGTACTTGTTGTCAGGCTTTTTGGGCGGGTCAGCCACCACATTGGCCTCAACTTCCTGCACCTTGCCGCCCTTGGACAAAAACTCTTCCATGGCGCGGGCCAGAGCATCACGCTCCTTGTTTTTGGCTTCTACGCTCGGCAGGTCATCAACCGACACAGCGGCCTTTGACTTGCCTTTGGCCGCAGGGGCCGGCGCATCATCGCCACCATCGTCGTCAGCAACATCCTCGGCGGCCGTTTCCAGGCCCTCTTCGGTATCGTCGTCTTCGCCTACTTCGAGGTCATCGTTTTCCAGATCGTCGTCGCTCATGTTCTACCCCATGACATACGTATAGCAGATTAGTTATAGACCAGCTGTGGCGACTGTCGACCACCGCTGGTGAAAAAGTAGCCTTGGGCAAACCGCGGCTTACGCCTCTTCATCGTTGTAAGGTGAAGAGGGTTTGGCGAATACCACCATCATTACGGCATCCGCCTGAATTAACACCTCGCCAGGCGCCCTGTGCCGAATGCTCCAGCACACGGATCACGGGCCTTGAAAGCGTCGGGAGATCATCCTCGCCTTCGTCGTACTCGAGCATTGTTTTCTGCCCTCGGCGCGCATTCTAGCGTGCTGAAGAAAAAAGCAAAGCGGCTAATAGTCGAGTTGTGTCGCAAGCACGGGTCGCATAAACAAGCGTAGAACTTCGCAACCCCAATAACCTGTAGGGGAAATCATTTCATAGCACCGAATATCGCCTTATTACCGGCAAAAAAAAACCCGGCACGCCGGGTTTTTTTATAGAGGGAACCTTACAGGTTGTAACCACGCTCGTTGTGCTGAGCCAGGTCGAGGCCCACAGCCTCTTCCTCTTCTGTCACGCGCAGCCCCATCACGGCATCCAGTACCTTGAGGATGATGAAGGTGACGATCGCGGTGTAGACCACAGTGAAGGCTACGCCCTTGAACTGGATCCAGACTTGCGCTGCGATGTCGGTCACGGTGCCGAAGCCGCCCAGTGCCGGGGCTGCAAACACGCCGGTGAGGATTGCACCGACGATACCGCCGATACCGTGCACACCGAACGCATCCAGCGAGTCATCGTAGCCCAGCTTGCGCTTGAGGCTGGTGGCGCAGAAGAAGCAGATCACGCCAGCCGACAAGCCGATCACCACCGAGCCCATCGGGCCTACGGTGCCGGCAGCCGGGGTGATTGCCACCAGGCCTGCTACCACGCCCGAGGCGATGCCCAGTGCGCTAGGTTTGCCATGGGTAATCCACTCGGCAAACATCCAGCCCAGGGCTGCGGCTGCGGTGGCGATCTGGGTCACCAGCATGGCCATGCCGGCAGTACCGTTGGCGGCCGCTGCAGAGCCTGCGTTGAAGCCGAACCAGCCGATCCACAGCATGGCAGCGCCCACCAGGGTGTAACCCAGGTTGTGTGGCGCCATCGGGGTGCTTGGGTAGCCTTTGCGCTTGCCGAGCACGATGCACGCTACCAGGCCGGCGATACCGGCGTTGATATGCACCACCGTGCCGCCCGCAAAGTCGAGTACGCCCCAGTCCCACAGCAGGCCGCCGTTGCCGCTCCACACCATGTGCGCAATCGGTGCGTACACCAGGGTGAACCACACGCCCATGAAGATCAGCATGGCGGAGAATTTCATGCGCTCTGCAAAGGCACCGACGATCAGCGCCGGGGTGATGATGGCGAAGGTCATCTGGAAGGTGATGAACACGGCTTCCGGGAACAGCGCGGTGGATGAGGTCAGGCTTTCAGGCGTTACACCCGCCAGGAATGCTTTGCCAAACCCGCCGATAAAGGAATTGAAGTTGGTGACGCCCTGCTCCATGCCCGTGGTGTCGAACGTGATGCTGTAGCCGTAAATGACCCACAGAATGCTGATCAGACCGGTAATGGCGAAGCACTGCATCATCACGGAAAGAATGTTTTTGGAGCGCACCATGCCGCCGTAGAACAGCGCCAGGCCGGGAATGGTCATAAACAGCACCAAGGCTGTAGCAGTCAGCATCCAGGCGGTGTCGCCGGAGTTGAGGACTGGAGCAGCCACTCCGTCTGCCGCCATGGCCAGGCCAGGCATTACGACGGACAACAGGGCTCCGAGCCCTGCGATTTTACGCAGAGTCATAGTGTTTTCTCCTGGGGCGTTGGGTTTGGCGGCTTAGATTGCGTCGGTATCGGTTTCGCCGGTACGGATGCGAATAGCCTGTTCCAGATTGACTACGAAAATCTTGCCGTCACCAATCTTGCCGGTGTTGGCAGCCTTGGTGATCGCCTCGATAACCCGATCAAGATCCTTGTCGTCAATGGCGACATCAATCTTCACCTTTGGCAGAAAATCGACCACATATTCCGCACCGCGATACAGCTCGGTATGGCCCTTCTGACGGCCGAAGCCTTTGACCTCAGTAACGGTAATGCCTTGTACGCCGATCTCAGACAGCGACTCGCGCACGTCATCCAACTTGAACGGCTTGATAATGGCGGTGACTAGCTTCATGAAACTTCTCCCGAATTGGTGGACTTGCCCCAGGAAAACAAACCCGGCTCAAGTCTAAGCGCAGTGTCTGGCTTTGTAACGCATCGTCAGCCTTCTTCAGGCTGTACAACGTGTGTAAATCGCTGGTGACGAAAACACTCCTTGAACCACCTGCCGCACTGCCTTCGTCACAGCTACTGCATCAGTGCATGAGTCATGTTGGTCTTAGCAGAAACCTTGCCATGTCTGGAAAAATCAATAATTACAGCGATTTAGAGGAAGTTGATGGCTTTTGGCCTGATTTCTCGGGGTATTTGTGCTCGATGATGGTGCGCAGCTTGCGGGGGTGGTGCGCGAAAAATGTGCAGAAAGCCCCCGCCAATGGGGGCCTACACCCCGTGATACACTCGTCACCATCAGTTTTAAGGACCTTATCCATGCTCGCGCCCAAAGATTTTCTCGACGCCCTTGGCGGCCATGCCTCCCGCTTGTTCAGTGGCGAAACCGCGCTGCCGCGCAATGAAATCGAAAGCCAGTTCAAAGCCTTGCTGCAAAGCGGTTTCAGCAAGCTTGATCTGGTGAGCCGCGAAGAGTTCGACAGCCAGATGGTGGTTTTGGCGCGCACCCGTGCTCGCCTCGAAAGCCTGGAGGCCAAAGTGGCCGAAATGGAAGCAAGGCTGTTGCCGCCGAGCGAATAACGCTCAAAGGCGGTGCATTCGCCTGTATTAACAAGGATGTTTTTATATGCTGGTGATGAACCCGCTAGTGCCCGAGATGATCGTCTCGAACCTTTCGCGCAGTCTGCATTTTTACTGTGAAGTGCTCGGTTTCAAGATCGAGTACCAACGGCCCGAGCATCTTTTTGCGTTTCTGTCATTCCATGGCAGCCAGTTGATGCTGGAACAGGACGACCTCGAAGAGTCTTCCTGGCGGGTCGGCCCGCTGGAGCAGCCGTTCGGCCGGGGCATGAACCTGTCGATCAAATGCCCGGATGCCGATTGCCTGATCGAGCGCCTGCAAGCCGCTGGCCATACCCTGCGCAAACCCCTGGAAGAACGCTGGTACCGCAGCAATGAAGTGCTGTTTGGTGAGTGCAACTTTTTGGTGCTCGACCCCGATGGCTATTTGTTGCGCTTTGCCGAGGATCTGGGGACCCGAGCACTGGAGCAGTGAGTCAGGCGCAGTGGTGAATGGGTTGCACCTGTTCGCGAATCGCTGCACCGCGGTCGATTTCTGCCGTGCGCAGGTCGTAAGTGGTTTGCAGGTTAAGCCAGAACTCCGGGGTGGTTGCCAGGCAAATTGACAGGCGCAGTGCCATATCGGCACTGACGCCACGGCGCTGCAGCACGATATCGTTGACCGTCGGCGCGGACACCCCCAGCGCCCTGGCCAAAGCAGCAGACGAGAGGCTCAGGGGCTCAAGGTATTCTTCCTTGAGAACTTCACCCGGGTGAACCGGGCGCATGCCATTTTTGATCATGATGACCTCAGTGGTAATCAACTATTTCTACTGCTTCAGGGCCATTGGCGCCCCAGACGAAGCAGATCCGCCATTGTGCGTTGATGCGGATGCTGTGCTGGCCCTTGCGTGTACCGCTGAGAGCCTCGAGCCGGTTGCCAGGTGGTGACGCTAGATCTGTCAGCACGCTTGCAGCGTCCAGCATGGTTAATTTTCATTCAATGACATTGAGAATGTCTGACCATAAGCGCGTCTTGCCATTTCGATACAGACTTTCAGTTCTGTTGCATTTAAAACTTACAATCATGATTAATGAATAACGTTATTGATTAATAGTCGGGTCTTATAATTTTTTCGCCACCGCACTTTGGCAGTTCATTGGCCGTGCTCCCATACCCGTTAACATCCCGTATCCATTCCATGCCTGCCCCTGGCTTAAGATTCGCGCACCATGGTTTTTTTGCGAACTCAAGGAAAGAGTCATGGCTCTGGCGATTGTTTACAGCCGCGCCCAGGTGGGCGTCGAGGCGCCTGCCGTTACGGTCGAGGCGCATCTGGCCAATGGGTTGCCAGCGTTGACGCTGGTCGGTTTGCCCGAAACAGCGGTCAAGGAAAGTAAAGACCGGGTACGCAGCGCAATCATCAACTCCACCCTGGATTTCCCGGCCCGGCGTATCACCCTCAACCTCGCGCCCGCCGACCTGCCCAAGGACGGCGGGCGTTTTGATGTGGCCATTGCCCTGGGCATTTTGGCGGCCAGCGGGCAACTGCCGGCTGTGGCGCTGGAGCAGGTGGAGTGTTTGGGCGAACTGGCGCTATCGGGCGCAATCAGGCCAGTGCAGGGCATATTGCCTGCCGCCCTGGCAGCAAGGGCCGCAGGCCGGGCGCTGGTGGTACCGCAGGCCAATGCCGAAGAAGCCTGCCTGGCCTGCGGGCTGACAGTAATTGCGGCCGAGCACTTGTTGCAGTTGGTGGCCCATTTCGCAGGTCGGGAGGTGATAGAGCCCTATATCCCCAGCGGCTTGCTGCATATCAGCAAACCCTATCCCGACCTGAGCGATGTCCAAGGGCAGCTTTCGGCCAAACGGGCATTGCTGGTCGCTGCTGCTGGCAGTCACAACCTGCTGTTTACCGGGCCGCCGGGCACGGGTAAAACCTTGCTGGCCAGCCGCCTGCCCGGCTTGTTGCCACCGCTCAATGAGCAAGAGGCGCTGGAAGTGGCCGCCATTCAGTCAGTGGCCAGCCAGGTGCCATTGAACTGCTGGCCACAGCGACCGTTTCGCCAACCTCATCATTCGGCCTCGGGGCCGGCGCTGGTGGGCGGCGGCTCCAAACCGCGGCCCGGGGAAATAACCCTGGCCCATCACGGCGTATTGTTTCTGGATGAGCTTCCCGAGTTTGATCGCAAGGTTCTGGAAGTCTTGCGAGAGCCCATGGAAAGCGGCTTTATCGTGATTGCACGGGCGAAAGATCGCATGCGTTTTCCGGCGCGCTTCCAACTGGTTGCGGCGATGAATCCCTGCCCCTGTGGATATCTTGGCGAACCCACTGGCCGCTGCCGCTGTACACCGGAGCAAATCCAGCGCTATCGCAACAAACTTTCCGGCCCGTTGCTCGATCGCATCGACCTGCACCTGACCGTAGCCCGCGAGACCACCTCTCTCAACCCGCCGCTTGCCTCAGGTGAGACCACGGCCAACGCCGCCGGGCTTGTGGCTGCGGCGCGTGAGCGCCAACTGCAACGTCAGGGCTGCGCCAATGCCTTTCTCGATCTGCCGGGCGTGCGAACCCAATGCCGCTTGAGCGATATGGATAACAGCTGGCTGGAGGCGGCTTGCGAGCGCATGACCTTGTCACTGCGAGCGGCACACCGACTGCTGAAAGTGGCAAGGACCCTGGCGGACCTGGAGCAGGCACACAATATAGAGCGCAAGCATCTCGCAGAGGCGTTGCAATATCGGCCATTCAGTGGCTGATTATGGCGGTCAGTGCAACTGCTCAACGGTTGGCAACACCATGGCGGCGACTTCCTGCTGCAAAAAGTCGCTGAGCCGACGCAAACGCTCGCCCCCGGGACGGGTCTTGGGCCAAACCAGATAGTAATTATCGCCGCTGGCCACGGCAGCAGGGAACGGCAGGCTCAGGCGCCCCTGGGCAACGTCTTCGGCCACCATCAACAAATCCCCCATGGAAATGCCGTAGCCCCGGGCGGCGGCAATCATGCCCAGCTCCAGGGTGTCGAAAACTTGCCCGCCCTTGAGTGACACTTGCCCGCCCAGGCCCATGCAGTCGAGCCAACGCCGCCAGTCGCGGCGGTCAGGCGTAGGGTGCAGCAGCTCAGTGCTCGCCAGGCGTGTGACGTCCCATGGCGCGTCGCCCTGAATGGCGGGCGCACCGACCGGGATCAGCATCTCCGGGAACAGCAGCGTGGCCTCCCAGTCAGGCGGAAAGTGGCCGTTGCTCAACAGCACTGCACAGTCGAATGGCTCGTGATTGAAATCCACATGGTCAATGTCCATCCAGGCACTGGTCAGTTGCACCTCATTGCCGCTCTGCAAGTGGCGAAAGCGGCTCAGGCGGGCCAATAACCAGCGCATGGTCAGGGTCGAGGGGGCTTTCATGCGCAAGATGTCATCTTCGGCGCGCAAGGTAGTACAGGCGCGTTCCAGGGCGGCAAAGCCTTCGCGCACTCCCGGCAGCAGCAAGCGCGCGGCTTCGGTGAGTTGCAGGCTGCGCCCGCTGCGCTGAAATAACCGGCAGGCAAAATGCGCTTCCAGGGTTTTGATATGGCGACTGACAGCGCTCTGGGTAATGGACAACTCTTCGCCCGCCCGGGTGAATGAACTATGGCGAGCTGCAGCCTCAAAGGCGCGCAAGGCGTAAAGCGGAGGAAGGCTACGAGCCATTACTCATATTCCTATAGCTCAAAAGGTGATGGCACAGAAGGCAAGATCAACCATGAGTTTAAATCATGCCAATGATCGTTTTTATCCCTTTGCTTAAAACACTCAACGCGCCGAGAATCAAGCCTTTCAACGCACCTATAGAAATTTCTACAATGACCAAACAGCATCCTGCACGTATCGAACTCTCGGCCATTATGAGGTTGGCCGGGCCGCTGATCGCTTCGCAGCTGGCTCACATGCTGATGGTACTCACCGATACCCTGATGATGGCGCGCTTGAGCCCGGAGGCTCTGGCTGGCGGGAGCCTGGGAGCGGCCAGCTACTCGTTCGTGTCGATTTTCTGCATTGGCGTCATCGCTGCCGTGGGCACGCTGGTGTCGATTCGCCAGGGCGCAGGGGATATCGAAGGGGCGACCCGTCTAACCCAGGCCGGGTTGTGGCTCGCCTGGGCACTGGCGCTGGGCGGCGCGGTAATGCTGTGGAATATCAAACCGCTATTGTTGCTGTTTGGCCAAACGCCCACCAACGTTGAAGCGGCTGGCCAGTTTCTGCTGCTGCTACCGTTTGCCCTGCCCGGCTATATGACTTTTATGGCCCTGCGCGGCTTTACCAGTGCAATGGGCCGGGCCACGCCGGTGATGGTGATCAGCCTGATCGGTACCGTGGCCAACTTTGTGCTCAATTACGCGCTGATTACCGGCATGTTCGGCCTGCCAAAACTGGGCTTGATGGGTATCGGCCTGGTCACGGCGATTGTGGCGACCTGCATGGCGCTGGGGTTGGCCTGGCATATCCATCGGCATCCGGCCTACAACGCGTACCCGATCAGCAAGGGCCTGTCGCGGATCAATCTGACTTATCTGCGGGAACTGTGGCGGCTCGGCCTGCCGATTGGCGGGACCTATGCCGTGGAAGTCGGTTTGTTTGCCTTCGCAGCACTGTGCATGGGCACCATGGGCAGCACACAGCTGGCAGCGCACCAGATCGCACTGCAAATCGTATCGGTGGCATTTATGGTACCTGCAGGCATGTCGTATGCGATCACCATGCGTATTGGCCAGCACTATGGTGGTGGTGACTTACAGCGGGCGCGGCTGGCAGGACGGGTCGGTATCGGTTTTGGTGCATGTGTGATGCTCGGGTTTTCCGTGGTGTTCTGGTTTTGGCCAAGGGATCTGGTGGGGTTGTTCCTCGATTACAACGACCCTGCATTCCGTCCGGTATTTGAGCTGGCCGTCAGCCTGCTGGCGGTAGCGGCATGGTTTGAGCTGTTTGATGGCGCACAAACCATCGCCATGGGCGCGATTCGCGGGCTCAAGGATGCCAAGACCACCTTTCTGGTGGGGCTGTTCTGCTATTGGGTGATTGGCGCGCCAATGGCCTGGATGCTGGCCTTTACCTTCGGTTGGGGCCCGGCAGGTGTCTGGTGGGGGCTGGCGACGGGCCTGGCTTGTGCAGCGATCAGCTTGACCCTGGCGTTCGAGTGGAAGGTACGGCGCATGATCAAGCTGGAGCGCAAGGCGGCCAAAGTGGCGGGCGTAGCTGTGTAGCAGCTGCCGAAGGAACGAGGCTGCTACGGAAGTTTTTCTTAAGCCCTAGAGCGCAATTGGCACCTGCTGCCCGGCCCCAAACGTCAAATACTCCACCAGTTCGGCCAGCGGCAGCGGCTTGCTGATGAAGTAGCCCTGCACCTGATCGCAGCCAAAATCACGCAAAAGAGCAAGCTGTTCGGGAGTTTCGACGCCTTCGGCAACCACTTCCAGTTTCAGGTTGTGGGCCAGGTTGATCATGGCGTGGACCAGTTTGCGGTTCTCTTCGCGGCTTTCCATGCCGCCCACAAAGCTTTTGTCGATCTTGAGCAGCGTAATCGGCAGGCTATTGAGGTGCACAAACGATGAAAAACCCGTACCGAAATCATCCAGCGAAAAACGCACACCCAGTCGGCCCAGGGCATCCATGGTCTGTTTGACCAGATCACTGCGCCGCATCACGGCCGTTTCGGTCAGCTCGAACTCCAGCCACTGTGCTTCTACGCCGCGTTCGCTGATCAGGCGGCTGAGGGTCGAAAGCAACTGGCTGTCCTGAAACTGGCGAAACGACAGGTTGACCGCCATGTGCAGCGGCTCAAGCCCGCGTTCGCGCAACGCCTGCATATCCCGCAGGGCACGGGAGATAACCCAGTACCCCAGCGGTACAATCAGCCCGCTTTGCTCGGCCAAAGGCACGAACTCACTCGGAGCCAACAGGCCACGCTCGGCATGGCGCCAGCGCACCAGCGCTTCCAGCCCGACGATCTGCCCCGTGCCAAGATCCAGGCGCGGCTGGTAATGCAGTTCCAGTTCGTCACGGCGCAACGCCCGGCGCAACTCGCTTTCGAGGTCGGCCAGGCTGCGGGCATTGCGATTGATACGCTCGTTGAATACGTGGAAGGTACAGCCCTGGGTGCTTTTGGCCTGTTGCATGGCAATGTGCGCGTGCCACATCAACGGGTCGGCCCCGGCGTTGGCGCGGGCATGGGCAATACCCAGGCTGCAGCCGATCAACAGGCTTTCGCCGTCGACCCAGTAGGGCTCGGCCATCACCTCGGTAATGCGCTCGGCCATCCATTCGGCACGCTCGGGCGCGCGATGGGTATTGATCAACAGGGCGAATTCATCACTGCCAAGACGGGCCAGTTGGTCACCCGCTTCAAGCTGGCTTTTGAGGCGCGCCACTACTTGCAGGATCAGGCGGTCGCCAGCCTGATGGCCCAATGCATCGTTGGCGTGACGAAAGTTGTCCAGGTCCAGATGGCCCAGGGCAATGCCACGGCCGTCACTTTCGGCCAGACGCACGGCCAGCAGGGTCTGGAAGCCTTGCCTGTTGGCAATGCCGGTCAGTGGATCCTCTTCGGCGAGGCGCTGCAAGGTGTGTTCCAGCAGGCCGCGTTCACGCACATGGCGCAGACAGCGGCGCAGTACATCGCCCGTCAGGCTGGCGCCGACCAGCCAGTCGCTGACGCCCGCTGGAGCGCTATCAGGCTCGCTGTCGAGCAGCAAAACCGTGGGCAGGCGGCAGCGGCCCGCTGGGGGCTGCAGGGCCGGGGTCGTCAGGAGCAGCGCATTGCGATCGTTTTCGAACAGATGGCTGACAGACTCCCAGCTCGGCGCGCATATCAGGACGGCCGCACTTCCCATTGGCGCCAGACACTCGCGCAACAACGCTGCCCAAGATGGCTCTTCGGCCAATAGCAGCAAACGCAAGGGTTCGACAGGCGTAGACAAGCTAGCTCCCTAGACTCTGCAAAAATTCGGGCAGTGGGCATTATGACGTGCCGGCAACCAATGGCAATGACACTGGTTATCAAATACTTATTTGCTGCATTAACCCTACGGTAGCTGGAAATACTCTTTACATCCTGTGCGAAAGTAACAAAAGCAGTAAATTTAAAGGATGTGGCATGTCACACCGTCGCACAGAGGCAGCAATATTTGCTCAGCCTGTTAAAATGCCCGCCCTTTTTACAAACGACCCCTGATCTCGTCATGTCCCGACTCAATCCCCGGCAGCAAGAAGCCGTGAGCTACGTCGGCGGCCCTCTATTGGTGCTCGCCGGCGCAGGCTCCGGCAAAACCAGCGTGATTACCCGCAAAATCGCGCACCTGATCCAGAACTGTGGCATCCGTGCCCAATACATCGTCGCCATGACCTTTACCAACAAAGCCGCCCGCGAGATGAAAGAGCGTGTCGGCACCCTGCTTAAAAAGGGTGAAGGCCGCGGCTTGACGGTGTGCACGTTCCACAACCTGGGCCTCAACATCATCCGCAAGGAGCACGCGCGGCTGGGCTATAAGCCCGGCTTCTCGATCTTTGACGAGGCTGACGTCAAGGCGCTGATGGCCGACATCATGCAAAAGGAATATTCGGGCGACGACGGGGTCGACGAAATCAAGAACATGATCGGCTCGTGGAAAAACGACCTGATCCTGCCGCCCCAGGCTCTGGAAAACGCGCGCAACCCCAAGGAGCAGACGGCAGCCATCGTCTACACCCACTACCAGCGCACGCTCAAGGCCTACAACGCGGTGGACTTTGACGACCTGATCCTGCTGCCGGTCAAGCTGTTCGAAGAACATGCCGACATTCTGGAAAAGTGGCAGAACAAGGTGCGTTACCTGCTGGTGGACGAATATCAGGACACCAACGCCAGTCAGTATCTGCTGGTTAAATACCTGATCGGCAAGCGCAACCAGTTCACCGTGGTAGGTGACGACGACCAGTCGATCTACGCCTGGCGCGGCGCTCGCCCGGAAAACCTGATGCTGCTCAAGGATGATTACCCGTCCTTGAAAGTGGTGATGCTGGAGCAAAACTACCGCTCCACCAGCCGTATTCTGCGCTGCGCCAATATCCTGATTGCCAACAACCCGCACGAGTTTGAAAAGCAGTTGTGGAGCGAGATGGGCCACGGCGACGAAGTGCGGGTGATCCGCTGCCGCAACGAAGACGCCGAAGCCGAGCGAGTGGCCGTCGAAATCCTCACCCTGCACCTGCGCACCGATCGACCGTACAGCGACTTCGCGATCCTGTACCGCGGGAACTATCAAGCCAAACTCATCGAATTGAAGCTGCAGCACCATCAGATCCCGTACCGTTTGTCGGGCGGCAACAGCTTCTTCGGACGTCAGGAAGTTAAAGACCTGATGGCTTACTTCCGCCTGATCGTAAACCCGGATGACGATAACGCCTTCCTGCGCGTAATCAACGTCCCGCGTCGCGAGATCGGTTCGACTACCCTGGAAAAGCTGGGTAACTACGCGACCGAGCGAAAAATCTCGATGTATGCCGCCACCGATGAAATCGGCCTCGGCGAACATCTGGACGCACGCTTCACTGACCGCCTGGTACGTTTCAAGCGCTTTATGGACCGTGTACGTGAGCATTGCTCGGGCGAAGACCCGATTGCAGCGCTGCGCAGCATGATCATGGACATCGACTACGAAAACTGGCTGCGCACCAACAGCTCCAGCGACAAGGCGGCGGACTACCGCATGTCCAATGTCTGGTTTTTGGTCGAGGCGTTGAAAAACACCCTCGAAAAAGACGAAGACGGCGCCATGACCATCGAGGAAGCCATCGGCAAACTGGTGCTGCGCGACATGCTCGAGCGCCAGCAGGAAGAGGAAGACGGTGCCGAAGGCGTGCAGATGATGACCTTGCACGCCTCCAAGGGTCTGGAATTTCCCTACGTGTTCATCATGGGCATGGAAGAAGAAATCCTCCCGCACCGCTCCAGCATTGAAGCAGACACCATTGAAGAAGAACGGCGCCTGGCCTATGTGGGCATTACCCGTGCCCGTGAGACGCTGGCATTCACCTTTGCCGCCAAGCGTAAACAGTACGGCGAGATCATTGACTGTGCGCCGAGCCGTTTCCTCGATGAGTTACCCCCGGACGATCTGGCCTGGGAAGGCAACGATGACACCCCCACCGAAGTTAAAGCGGTTCGCGGCAATACAGCACTGGCTGATATACGCGCGATGCTAAAACGCTAAAATCGACTATTTTTTACTCTACCTTCAGCGCAAAAGCGCTATTTGAGGACGTTACGTTGGAAGCACTGCACAAGAAAATTCGCGAAGAAGGCATCGTGCTTTCCGATCAGGTTTTGAAAGTCGACGCCTTTTTGAACCATCAGATCGATCCTCAGCTGATGAAGGAAATCGGCGACGAGTTCGCGCGTTTGTTCAAGGATTCGGGCATCACCAAGATCGTCACTATCGAAGCATCGGGTATCGCCCCTGCTGTGATGACTGGCTTGAACTTGGGTGTACCTGTGATTTTTGCGCGTAAGCACCAGTCCCTGACCCTGACTGAAAACCTGCTGTCGGCCACGGTGTATTCGTTCACCAAGCAGACTGAAAGCACCGTTGCGATTTCCCCGCGCCACCTGCAAAGCAGCGACCGCGTGCTGGTGATCGACGACTTCCTGGCCAATGGCAAGGCCTCGCAAGCGCTGATTTCGATCATCAAGCAAGCTGGCGCCACCGTGGCCGGTCTGGGCATCGTGATCGAGAAGTCGTTCCAGGGCGGCCGTGCCGAGCTGGATGCACAGGGCTACCGCGTTGAATCCCTGGCCCGAGTCAAATCCCTGGCGGGCGGTAAAGTGACCTTTATCGAGTAACCCTTTCAGTCCGTAGCAGCTGCCGAGGCACGAAGGCTGCGCCGCCGAACGCAGCCTGGCGGCAGCTGCTACGAAAGGCGCGTCAATTGCTTTTCGCGGTTGCCTGCAGCCCTGCCAGCAGCAAACGCTGGTACAGCTCATCGCGCAACCCGTCGGGTTGTGCGAGCTGCATGCGCTCCAGGTGTTCGGGGAATGCCTGGGGCGAAGGCGCGTCCAGCGTAGCCTTGCCCAGTTGGTACATCTGCGTGAGCTTGAATTTGCTTTTAAGCCAGTTCAACGCTCGCAGCAGGTCTTGCTCCTGCGCGCTGAAATCACTGCCCAGCGGGTATTCCGGGAACAAATGCGGGTGCCGATCGGCGATCTCCTGCAAACGCTGCGGGCTGTTGTCGGCAAAACGTGGATCAAGGCGAAAGTCCTTGGGCAGCTTGCCCATCAGTTGTGCCTGGGTGGTCAGTTCGGTCTGGAAGCGCGAGTCGGTGATGTTGAGCAGCGCCTCGATGACTTTGCTGTCGGTTTTGCCGCGCAAATCAGCAATCCCGTATTCGGTGACCACAATGTCGCGCAAATGCCGCGGGATGGTGCAGTGACCGTATTCCCAGACAATATTGGAACTTACATCACCGCCCGACTCTCGCCAGCTGCGCAACATGATCACCGAGCGCGCGTCATGCAGGGCATGGCCCTGGGCAACAAAGTTGTATTGTCCGCCGACCCCGCTCAGCACCCGGCCGTCTTCGAGCTGATCAGCCACGGCGGCACCGAGCAAGGTCACGGTGAATGCGCTGTTGACGAAGCGCGCATCACGCCGTTGCAGGCGTTTCAACTCTTCCTGGCCGTATAGTTCGTTGATATAGCTGATGGCGGTCATATTGAATTCAAGGCGCTTGCTGTGGGGCAACTCCCTTAGCCGCTGGTAAAAATCGCGGGGGCCGAGGATAAAACCGCCGTGGATGCTGACCCCGTCACCCTGCAAGCTTTCATCCAGGGTGCCCGCATTGGCCTGGGCTTGCCTGTCGGCATCGGGGTAGACCTTGCGTCGCACAATCCCGGCATCGGCCAGCACCATCAGGCCGTGGACAAACATCTCGCTGCAACCATACAGGCCCCGGGCAAATGGCTCGACGCCACCTTGTTGCTCGATCAGCGTGCGCCACGGGGTGATATCGATAGCGTCGAGCAGGTCGCGGTAGCCCTCGTTGTCACCCTGGCGTGCGAGCAGGGCTGCACTCAGGGCATCACCCATCGAGCCAATGCCGATCTGCAGGGTGCCGCCGTCGCGTATCAGGGTGCTGGCATGCAGGCCGATCATATGGTCTTGCAGATTGACCGGCATGCTGGGCGTTGAAAACAACGTAGTGTGCTCATCTTCGTCGATCAGCAGGTCAAAATCGTCGATACTCAATTCCGAGTCGCCGGGCATATAAGGCAGGTCGTCATGTACCTGGCCCAGCATCAGAATGGTCTCGCCCGCCGCTCGCCGTTTGGCAATCATGGGCAACAAATCGAGGGTAATATCCGGGTTGCAGCTCAAGCTCAGACGCGCGGCATCCTCGGGGTGTCGAGCAACCAGTTGGGCCACCAGGTTCAGGCCGCTGGCATTGATGTCGCGGGCCGCGTGACTGTAATTGCTGCTGACGTAATCCTGCTGGGCAGGCGGGCTGTTGAGCAAACTGCCCGGCTGCAAAAAGAACTGCTCGACGTGGATGTTGGTGGGCATGCTGTTGTGAAGCAGGTCGGCCAGGTAATCCAGCTCAATGTAATCGCCAAATACCCGCTCGACAAAAGGTTCCAGAAACAACCGTTGCAGTCCGTCCCCAAGTGGGGGGCGGCCCAGACTCAAAGCGGTATAGATCGTCAGTTGGCGTTCGGGCAGCTGCCTGATCCGCTGATACAGCGCATTGACGAAGCGGTTGGCCTTGCCCAGGCCCAGCGGCAGGCCAAGGTGAATATGCATCGGTAGCCGCGCCAGCACATCATCGACTGCGCGCTCGATCGAACAGGACTGCACCATCTGATCCTCCTTATCCAGTCTTGAATATAGACGTGATAGCGCAGAGGACGCGGACGAGCTCAAATTTCGGGCACAAAAAAGCCGCCCATCAGCGGCTTTTTCAGAGAAGGTCGGGTTATTTCAAACCGGACATTTTCTCGATGGCGCCTTTTAGCTCTTCATCGGTACAGGTCATGCAAGTGCCTTTTGGCGGCATGGCGTTGATACCGGTGATGGCTTTGGCCAGGATGCCATCAAGGCCGCCCTGATGATCGGCGCGCTCTTTCCAGGCCGCGGTGTCACCGATTTTCGGTGCGCCCAACAAGCCGGTGCCGTGGCAAGCACTGCAGTGCTTGGCAATAATGTCGTCGGGGGTCATGCCACCGCCGCCGCCCACCGAGGCTGCTACGTCCATCCCTTTGCATTCTTGCCCTTGAACACAGACCTTACCCACTGGCTCAAGACGTTTTGCGATGTCATCGTTCGTTGCTGCCTGAGCGTTGACTGCCCATAGGGCCACTACTGCTGCTGGTACGGCCAGCATTTTCATAATTAGGTTCACGCGTTCACCCTCAATGGTGGCTATTCACGCCCACAACCACGGTTTCGCGGGCGGCGAAAGTATAACGGTTAGCCCGCCTCTCTGAAACAACCCTAAAGACAAAGGGGGAATAGAGCTGGCGAAATGCATCTACGGGTGCCTCTGCAAGTAGACAGGGCGCCTCTGTTCTTAGAAATTCGCCGGGGTGGCTGCGCTGATTAGTCGCGCCGCGACGTCGAACGGATTACGAAAGCGGTGTGGTTTGGAGCTTTCGAAATAATAGCTGTCACCGGCTTCCAGCACGAAGGTCTCAAGACCCACGGTTAACTCTAGGCGACCTTCCACCAAAATCCCGGTTTCTTCGCCTTCATGAGTCAGCATTTCGTCCCCGGTATCGGCACCCGGTGGATAAATCTCGTTGAGAAAGGCAATGGCCCGGCTCGGATGTGCCTTGCCCACCAGTTTCATGGTCACCGCACCGTCGGAAATGTCGATCAGCTCATTGGCTTTGTAGACAATTTGAGTTGGGTTTTCTTGAAGTATTTCTTCGGAAAAAAACTCGACCATGGACATGGGGATGCCACTCAGCACTTTTCGCAGGGAGCTTATGGACGGGCTCACGCTGTTCTTTTCGATCATCGAAATGGTGCTGTTGGTGACGCCCGCGCGCTTGGCGAGTTCACGCTGCGACAGGCCTTTGAGTTTGCGGATGGATTGCAGTCGTTCACCGACGTCCAATGCGGGAGCCTCCTGGGGGTCAGATTCGGGTCGAGAAGCCGCCATCATGGCGATAGCGTTCAGTATTTACAACACTTCGACTTCAAACCCGGACGCCCATTCGCCCCTGCATATTGGATACAACCCATCAGTTACCGGAATAGAGCCGTGGAACGCGTTTGAGGTTGCAGAAAATCTGGTAAGGAATGGTATCTGCTGCAGTGGCCACTTCGCTGGCGAGAATGTTTTTACCCCACAACTCGACCGTCGAACCCAGGCCCGCTTGCGGCACATCGGTGAGGTCGATGCACAGCATGTCCATCGACACACGACCCAGCAACTGGCTGCGCACACCGTCCACAAATACGGGGGTACCGGTGGGTGCCTGGCGCGGGTAGCCGTCGGCATAACCCATGGCCACCACGCCGATTCGCATGGGTTTTGGGGTGATGAACCTGGCACCGTAGCCCACTGGCTCACCGGCGGGCAGTTCGCGTACGCAGATCACTTTGGACTCCAGGGTCATCACCGGTTGCAAGCGAGAGGCAGTGGCCTGTGGCTCGTCAAATGGCGAGCTGCCATACAACATCAAGCCCGGGCGTACCCAGTCACTTGGCACGCGTGGCCAGCCGAGTACGGCCGGCGAGTTGCGCAAGCTGATTTCTGCCGTCAAATCGGCGCGAGCGCCGAGGAACACAGCAACCTGCTCTACGCTTCGAGTGCAATCGAGCTCATCGGCGCGGGCAAAATGGCTCATCAGCACGATTTTCGCCACATTGGCACTGGCCTGCAGACGCTGGTAGGCGGCCTTGTAATCGTTGGGGTGCAAGCCAACGCGGTGCATGCCACTGTCCAGTTTCAGCCACACATGGATGGGTTTGGCGAGTCGGGCCTGCTCGATGGCATCAAGCTGCCACAGCGAATGCACCACACACCAAAAGTCATGTTCGACGATCAGTGGCAGTTCATCCGCTTCAAAAAAACCTTCCAGCAGCAGGATTGGCGCGCGAATACCGGCAGCGCGCAGTTCCAGTGCTTCTTCAATACAGGCCACGGCAAAACCGTCAGCCTCGGCCTCAAGAGCCTGGGCGCAGCGCACGGCACCGTGGCCGTAGGCATCGGCCTTGATCACAGCAAGGGCCTTGGCCCCCGTGACTTCACGGGCCAGTTGGTAATTGTGACGCAGGGCTTGGAGGTCGATCAGGGCACGGGCTGGGCGCATGGCGGCGGGCTTCTAACGGCAAAAGAATAAAAAACGGTGCACACCCGCAGCGTGAACTGCGTGCTGCACCGCAAGAGGGACTGTTACGTGATCAAAAAACTTACGGCAATGCTGCCACAACAGACAGTTCAACCAGGATTTCGGGCTCGCACAGCTTGGCCTCGACAGTTGCGCGGGCCGGCGCTACACCCTTGGGCAGCCATTGGTCCCAGACGCTGTTCATGCCGGTAAAGTCGGCATCGATGTCTTTGAGGTAGATAGTGACCGACAGGATACGGCTTTTATCGGAGCCCGCCAGGTCCAGCAAATGCTCGATATTGGCCAGTGTTTCACGGGTCTGTTGCTCGACCCCGGCGTTCATGTCGTCGCCGACTTGCCCGGACAGGTAGACAGTGCCGTTATGGGTAACGATCTGGCTCATGCGTTCATTGGTGAGCTGGCGCTGGATTGCCATGTTTTGCAGTCTCCTGGTGGTTGCCGTAGCGGGAAATATCAAGGCCTTCGGCGCTGATTTGCGGGGTCTTTTTGGCCATTACGTCCGCGAGGAAACGACCGGAACCGCAGGCCATGGTCCAACCCAGTGTGCCATGCCCGGTGTTCAGGAACAGGTTTTTGAACGGGGTTGCGCCCACAATCGGCGTGCCGTCCGGGGTGGTCGGGCGCAGGCCGGTCCAGAAACTGGCCTGGCTCAGATCACCGCCCTGAGGATAAAGGTCGTTGACGATCATCTCCAGGGTTTCGCGTCGGCGCGGGTTCAGCGACAGGTCAAAACCGGCGATTTCAGCCATGCCGCCAACGCGAATGCGGTTGTCGAAACGGGTGATCGCGACCTTGTAGGTCTCATCGAGAATGGTCGAGGTCGGTGCCATGTCCGAATTGGTAATCGGAATGGTCAGCGAGTAGCCCTTGAGCGGGTAAACCGGCGCCTTGATGCCCAGTGGCTTGAGCATTTGCGGCGAGTAGCTGCCCAGTGCCAGTACGTAACGGTCGGCGGTTTCGAGTTTGCCGTCGATCATCACGCCATTGATGCGATCACCTGCGTAGTCCAGACGCTGGATATCCTGGCCGAAGCGGAACTCAACACCCAGGTTTTTGGCCATTTCAGCCAGGCGGGTGGTAAACATCTGACAGTCGCCAGTCTGGTCATTGGGCAGGCGCAGGGCGCCGGCCAAAATGTCGGTCACGCTGGCCAGTGCGGGCTCAACCCGGGCAATACCGGCACGGTCGAGCAGTTCGAACGGTACACCGGATTCTTTCAGGACCGCGATGTCCTTGGCGGCGCCATCGAGCTGGGCCTGAGTGCGGAACAGTTGTGTGGTGCCGAGGTTACGGGCTTCGTAGGCAATACCCGTTTCGGCACGCAGTTCGTCGAGGCAGTCACGGCTGTACTCGGACAGGCGAACCATGCGCTCCTTGTTCACGGCATAGCGGCTGGCGGTGCAGTTGCGCAGCATCTGTGCCATCCACAGGTACTGATCAACGCTGGTCGTGGCCTTGATGGCCAGAGGTGCGTGGCGTTCGAGCAACCACTTGATCGCCTTGAGCGGCACGCCCGGTGCGGCCCACGGCGAAGCGTAGCCCGGGGACACCTGGCCCGCGTTGGCAAAGCTGGTTTCCATTGCAACGGCTGGCTGACGGTCCACGACAACCACATCAAAACCGGCTCGGGCCAGATAATAGGCGCTGGCAGTACCAATAACGCCGCCACCCAATACCATAACTCGCATATTCATTCCCTCATCGCGGCCAGCCGCAGACGTTTATTGTTCGATGCAAAGATGAGCGCAGTATATGAAGCATTGAGCAGTGGTATTCACTGTATAAGAAGCTATATTTGGCGACAATTCTCGGGCATAACCCTTTTCACGGAGGAGAATCTCCTATGCGTACAAATCATCAAACAAAGCGTGAATTGGACAAGATAGATCGCAACATTTTGCGCATCCTCCAGGTCGATGGCCGCATCTCGTTTACCGAGCTGGGAGAGAAGGTTGGGTTGTCGACCACTCCATGTACCGAACGAGTGCGCAGGCTGGAACGTGAAGGGATCATCATGGGCTACAACGCCCGGCTCAACCCGCAACATTTACAGGGCAGCCTGCTGGTATTTGTGGAAATCAGCTTGGACTACAAATCAGGCGATACCTTTGATGAATTCCGACGCGCCGTGTTGAAGTTGCCCCATGTGCTGGAGTGTCATCTGGTGTCGGGGGACTTCGACTATCTGGTGAAGGCGCGGATCAGCGAGATGGCTTCTTACCGCAAGCTGCTGGGTGACATCTTGCTCAAGCTGCCCCACGTGCGTGAGTCCAAAAGCTATATCGTGATGGAAGAAGTCAAAGAGAGCCTGAATCTGCCGATTGCAGATTGACGGCGTCCCCTCACCCCAGCCCTCTCCCGAGGGAGAGGGAGCCGACCGCACGCGATTTCAAAAACAGCGCAAGTCAGTCCCCTCTCCCTCCGGGAGAGGGTCAGGGTGAGGGGGCTCTTGATCTAGACCAGCACCTGCCGCGTACTGGCGATGTATTCATGCACCAGCTTCTCTGCGCTGGGGTGAATCATCTCTACCGGGCGTCGGCCGTTGGGGCACGGCAAGGTGGGGGTAGTGCCAAACAACCGACAGATCAATGGCCGCTCTTCATACACCGTGCAGCCATTGGGCCCCAGATGCACACAGTTCAGCTCATCCATTGCTGCTTCTTGTTCGGCAGCCGTCTTGCGCGGCAAGCGGGCCATTTCTTCGGATGAAGTGGTCACAGGCCCGCAGCAGTCATGGCAACCCGGCACGCATTCGAACGAGGGGATTTGCTGCCTGAGAAAGCGGATCTTGTGACTGTTACAGCTCATCCAGAACGTACCGATTGAGAAAAGGCCGCAGAGTCTGCCTGAAAACCCCTGCCCTAGACAGGGCCATTCGGCTGTTCTTGCCCCACGGGAATGGCACGGCTTATGCTCCGTCAAATTTTCCAAACATCAACAATCAGGATTACGCACATGAACGCCCCTGTTCAGCGCAGCCAGCACACCGCTTCTTATTACGCCGCCAGCAGCCTGCCACAACCCGATCATCCGGTGTTGCAGGGCGAGCTGGTAGCGGATGTGTGTGTGGTGGGCGGTGGCTTTTCCGGCCTGAATACGGCGCTGGAGCTGGCCGAGCGCGGCATGAGCGTGGTCTTGCTGGAAGCGCACAAGATCGGTTGGGGCGCCAGCGGGCGCAATGGCGGGCAACTGATTCGCGGGGTCGGCCATGGTGTTGAGCAGTTTGAAGGCATCATCGGCAAGGACGGTGTGCGGCAAATGAAGCTGATGGGGCTGGAGGCGGTGGAAATCGTGCGCCAGCGCGTCGAGCGTTTCAATATTGCCTGTGACCTGACCTGGGGCTATTGCGACCTGGCCAACAAACCCCGTGACCTTGAAGGTTTTGCTGAAGAGGCCCAGGAGCTGCGCGATCTGGGTTATCGCCATGAAACCCGTCTGTTGCAGGCCAACGAAGTGCACAGCGTGGTGGGTTCGGACCGGTATGTCGGCGGCTTTGTCGATATGGGCTCGGGCCATTTGCACCCGCTGAATCTGGCGCTGGGCGAAGCGGCGGCCGCTGCGCAACTGGGTGTAAAGCTGTTTGAAAACTCCGCAGTAACCCGCATCGATTATGGCCCTGAGGTACGGGTGCACACGGCCCAGGGCTCAGTGCGGGCCAAAAGTCTGGTACTGGGCTGCAACGCCTATCTCAAGGACCTCAACCCGCAACTAAGCGGCAAAGTGCTGCCTGCGGGCAGCTACATCATTGCCACCGAGCCGTTGAGCGAAGCCCGGGCTCACGCCTTGCTGCCACAGAACATGGCCGTGTGCGACCAGCGCGTGGCGCTGGACTACTACCGTCTTTCGGCAGATCGGCGTCTGTTATTCGGTGGGGCCTGTCATTATTCCGGGCGGGATCCGCAGGATATTGCCGCGTACATGCGTCCTAAAATGCTCGAGGTGTTCCCGCATCTTAAAGACGTGAAAATCGACTACCAGTGGGGCGGCATGATCGGCATTGGTGCCAACCGCCTGCCGCAGATCGGCCGCCTGCAAGAGCATCCCAATGTGTATTACGCCCAGGCGTATTCAGGGCACGGGGTTAACGCAACCCACCTGGCGGGCAAGTTGCTGGCCGAAGCTATCAGTGGCCAGCACAGTGACGGTTTTGATCTGTTTGCCAAGGTCCCGCATATCACCTTCCCGGGTGGCAAATACCTGCGTTCGCCATTGCTGGCGCTGGGGATGCTATGGCACCGGTTAAAAGAGCTGCGCTGATTCAAACCTGTAGCCGCTGCCGCAGGTTTGGTTACGAACGCCAAAATGGCTTGCAGCCTTCCTGCCGGGCCATTTCGCGGGTCAACCCCACATCGCGCAGCTGCTGTTCGTCCAGGTTCAGCAGCATCCGGCGGCTGCGAGCACGGTGGCAGAACAGCCCCCACACCCCAAGACCGGCCGGGGTGCTGGTGACTTGACGGGCTTCATGCTCAGCCAGTAATTGTTGGCTGTGCAGCGTCAGGCGCACATCGCTCAAACCATTCATCAGACAGCTCCTTTTGACTCGATTGCCATGAGTCAGCATGATGGCCGTGCGCTGGAAACCATGACAGATTCAGCAAAGTCTTTTTAAATACATACAGATCTGCCATTTCAGGCGCTGAATCCTTGGTTTACGCCCCATCTGTACTGGTCCACCCTTCGGGAGTTCTGCCATGACCCTTTATGTCAACCTCGCCGACCTGCTCGGTACGCGCATCGAGCAGGGCTTTTATCGCCCTGGCGACCGTTTGCCGTCGGTGCGGGCGCTAAGCGCCGAGCATGGTGTGAGCCTGAGTACGGTGCAGCAGGCGTATCGCTTGCTGGAGGACAATGGCCTGGCGTCGCCGCGGCCCAAGTCCGGGTACTTCGTGCCGATGGAGCGTGAGCTGCCCGCCCTGCCGGGCATGGGTAAACCTGCCCAGCGACCCGTGGAAATTTCACAGTGGGAGCAAGTGCTGGAACTGGTTCGCTCAGTGCCGCAAAAGGACGTGATCCAGTTGGGGCGCGGCATGCCGGACGTCACCACGCCAACCATCAAGCCGCTGTTGCGCAGCCTGGCGCAAATCAGCCGGCGTCTGGACTTGCCCGGTCTGTATTACGACAACGTCTACGGGGTACTCGGCCTGCGCGAGCAGGTGGCGCGGTTGTTGCTCGATTCGGGCTGCCAGTTGGGCGCAGAAGATCTGGTAATCACCACGGGCTGCCATGAGGCCTTGTCGTGCAGTATTCGAGCCGTGTGCGAACCGGGTGATATCGTCGCGGTCGACTCGCCAAGCTTTCATGGCGCCATGCAAACCCTCAAGGGCCTGGGGATGAAGGCCCTGGAGATCCCTACCGATCCGCTGACCGGCATCAGCCTCGAAGCCCTGGAACTGGCCCTGGAACAGTGGCCGATCAAGGCTATCCAGCTCACCCCCAGTTGCAACAACCCACTGGGCTACATCATGCCCGAAGCCCGCAAGCGGGCGCTGGTGACCCTGGCCCAACGTTTTGATGTGGCGATCATTGAAGACGATGTGTACGGCGAACTGGCCTACACCTACCCTCGCCCGCGAACCATCAAGTCCTTCGACGATGACGGTCGTGTCCTGCTGTGCAGTTCATTCTCCAAAACCCTGGCACCCGGCTTGCGCGTTGGCTGGGTGGCGCCGGGGCGTTATCTGGAGCGGGTGCTGCACATGAAATACATCAGCACCGGCTCTTGCGCACCGCAGCCGCAATTGGCGGTTGCCGACTTCCTGAAAAACGGTCATTTCGAGCCGCACCTGCGCAAAATGCGCAGCCAATACCAGCGCAATCGCGACCTGATGCTGGGCTGGATCAGCCGCTACTTTCCGCCCGGCACCCGTGCCAGCAGGCCCCAGGGCAGCTTTATGCTGTGGCTTGAGCTGCCTGACGGCTTCGACAGCCTGCGCCTCAACCGCATGTTGCTGGACCAGGGCGTGCAGATCGCGGTGGGCAGTATTTTTTCGGCTTCGGGCAAGTACCGTAATTGCTTGCGCATGAACTACGCTGCAAAGCCTACGCCGCAGATCGAAGAAGCGGTGCGCAAAGTGGGTATGGCAGCCAGTAAACTGCTGGCAGATACCGTTTAACTCCAGTGACGTCTGGCCCGAGGCTTTACCCGTTGAAATCACTTTGCGCATTGTTTTTAGTCGTCTTGCTGGGAGGCTGTGCCACGTTGGACGTACCCCGTGAACCCACCCAGGCGTTACCCGCCGCAGACTCGGCCTTTGGCCGCTCGATCCAGGCCCAGGCCGCGCCGTATCAAGGTCGCTCGGGGTTCAGGCTGCTGCCCAACAGCGGCGAAGCCTTCAGGGCCCGGGCCGAGTTGATTCGCAACGCGCAAACCAGCCTCGACCTGCAGTACTACATCGTCCACGACGGCTTGAGTACGCGCATGCTGATTGACGAATTGCTCAAGGCCGCAGATCGCGGCGTGCGTGTGCGCATCCTGCTCGATGACACCGCCAGTGATGGCCTGGACGATATCCTGGCCACCCTCGCCGCTCATCCCAATATCCAGATTCGCCTGTTCAACCCCCTGCAACTGGGCCGTGGAACGGGTGTAACCCGGGCGATGGGAAGGCTGTTCAACCTCTCGCGCCAGCACCGGCGCATGCACAACAAACTCTGGCTGGCCGATAACAGTGCGGCGATCGTGGGCGGGCGCAATCTGGGCGATGAGTACTTCGATGCCAAGCCGGAGCTGAATTTTACCGATATCGACCTGCTTGGCGTCGGCCCGGTGGCCGAGCAGTTGGGGCACAGCTTCGATCAGTACTGGAACAGTGCCCTGAGCCAGCCGATTGGTGATTTTGTCTCCTCGCAACTCTCTGAGCAGGAGCTGGGCAAGGCGCGCAAACAACTGGAGACCTCGCTCAAGCGTGCGCAGCAACGCAACCCGGCGCTCTATCAGGAGCTGGCCTCATACGAAACCCGCCCGCAGCTCGACGTGTGGCGCAAGGAGCTGATCTGGGCCTGGAATCAGGCGCTGTGGGATGCTCCGAGCAAGGTGCTGGCCCGGGATGAGCCTGACCCGCATCTACTGCTGACCACACAACTGGCGCCGGAGCTGGTAGGCGTTAATCAGGAGCTGATTCTGGTTTCAGCCTACTTTGTGCCGGGTGAAACCGGGCTGGTGTACCTCACGGGCCGCGCCGATGCCGGGGTCGATGTACGTTTATTGACCAACTCCCTGGAGGCTACTGACGTGCCCGTGGTGCATGGCGGTTATGCACCCTATCGCAAGGCGCTGCTGGAGCATGGGGTCAAACTCTTCGAATTGCGCCGCCAGCCGGGCAGCAGCGGTGGCAGTGGCCCGCACTGGTTCAAGCCCGGGATGAGTTCGGATTCGAGCCTGCACAGCAAGGCGATGATCTTTGATCGGCAAAAATCCTTTATCGGTTCATTCAATTTCGATCCGCGTTCAGGCTTGTGGAACACCGAAGTCGGCGTGCTGGTGGACAGCCCCGAGCTGGCCGCCGAGGTCCGCAAACTGGCGTTGCAGGGCATGGCCCCGGCCTTGAGCTATGAGCCGAAACTGGAGCAGGGCAAGATGGTCTGGGTGACCGAAGACAATGGCCAGTTGCACACTTTGCATCATGAACCGGGCAACTGGTGGCGGCGGCTCAATGCCTGGTTCAGCAAAAGTGTGGGGCTGGAAAAAATGCTCTGATTGGCGGCTGCCCTCTCCCCAACCCTCTCCCGGAGGGAGAGGGATCTGATCGACGGCGATTCTATAGACGTATGCGACCAGCACGGCGAAACAAGTCGCCCAACGCATGTCTGTGCTCCAATTATGTGGTGTAAAAACCATTGTGGGAGCGGGCTTGCTCGCGATGAAGGCACCGCGGTCTGTCAATCAGACCCGGTGCTGTCATCGCGGGCAAGCCCGCTCCCACAGGGTGTTGCGTTTAGAGGATTACAGCTTGATCCAGGTGGACTTCAGCTCGGTGTATTTATCAAACGCGTGCAGAGACTTGTCACGGCCGTTGCCCGACTGTTTGAAGCCACCAAACGGCGCGGTCATGTCGCCGCCATCGTATTGGTTGACCCATACGCTACCGGCGCGCAGGGCCTTGGCGGTCAGGTGAGCCTTGGAGATATCGGCCGTCCAGACGGCTGCCGCCAGGCCGTATGGCGTGTCGTTGGCAATCTTGATGGCCTCTTCGGCACTGTCGAAGGTGATAACCGACAATACCGGGCCGAAGATTTCTTCCTGGGCGATTTTCATCGCATTGCTGACGCCGTCGAAAATGGTCGGTTCAACGTAGGTGCCGCCGGTTTCTTGCAGAATTTGATTACCGCCTGCTACCAGTTTTGCGCCTTCGCTATGGCCGGACTTGATGTACGACAGCACGGTGTTCATTTGCTGGGTATCCACCAGCGCGCCCACGGTGGTTTCCGGGTCCAGCGGGTTGCCGGGCTTCCAGCCCTTGAGGGCGTCGATCACCAGCGGCAGGAACTTGTCCTTGATCGAGCGCTCCACCAGCAGGCGCGAACCCGCAGTGCAAACTTCACCCTGGTTAAAGGCAATGGCGCTGGCAGCGGCTTCGGCAGCCGCTTGCAGATCCGGCGCATCAGCGAAAACGATGTTCGGGCTCTTGCCACCGGCCTCAAGCCAGATGCGCTTCATGTTGGACTCGCCAGCGTAGATCATCAGCTGCTTGGCGATTTTGGTCGAACCGGTAAACACCAGCGTATCGACGTCCATATGCAGGGCCAGCGCCTTGCCGACCGTGTGGCCGTAGCCTGGCAGCACGTTGAAGACGCCCGCTGGAATGCCGGCTTCAACGGCCAGCGCAGCGATACGGATAGCCGTCAGAGGGGACTTTTCGGACGGCTTGAGGATGACCGAGTTACCGGTCGACAGGGCCGGGCCCAGTTTCCAGCAGGCCATCATCAGCGGGAAGTTCCACGGCACAATGGCAGCGACAACGCCCACCGGCTCGCGGGTTACCAAGCCCAGTTGGTCGTGCGGGGTGGCGGCGACTTCGTCGTAGATCTTGTCGATGGCCTCGCCGCTCCAGCTCAGCGCGCCGGCAGCACCGGGCACATCGATGTGCAGGGAGTCACTGATCGGCTTGCCCATGTCCAGGGTTTCAAGCAGGGCCAGTTCTTCAGCGTTTTGCTTGAGCAGGCCGGCAAAGCGGATCATTGCGGCTTTGCGCTTGGCCGGAGCCAGGCGGGACCAGACGCCGGACTCGAACGTCTTGCGGGCCACTTCCACGGCGCGCTGGGCGTCAGCGCTGTCGCAGCTGGCAACCTTACCCAGCAAACGGCCATCGACCGGGCTCAGACACTCGAACGTTTCATTGGAGACCGCATCGGTGTATTCACCGTTGATGAAGGCGCGACCTTCGATTTTCAGCTGTTGGGCCCGTTGTTCCCAGTCAGCACGCGTCAGGGTGGTCATTCGAGTGTCCTCCTCTTGTTGAAATGGAAGCGCCACCCTAAACCAGTGGCCCTGGAACTTTCAATATATTTGACACAGGTGGCGTAAACACCATGGCTTGTTCGTTTTAATAAACATAGACTTTAATTTTGCTGACCACACATGCCGCAATTTCGGGGGGATAACAAAGATGAGCATCGCAAGCGTAGTCGACTTCAGCACTGCCAATACCCAGGCTGAACGTTTTAGCCCGGCCCCGGAAAAGGTACTTAAAGGCAACCCTGAGCAAGTTATCCACAACCACTACGACAGCCCCTGTGGGCAAATGAACGCCGGGGTGTGGGAAGGAGCTGTGGGCCAGTGGACCGTCAATTACACCGAGCACGAATACTGCGAGATCGTGCAGGGCGTTTCCGTTTTGCGTGACCATGAAGGTAACGCCAAGACCCTGCGCGCCGGCGATCGCTTTGTCATCCCCGCGGGATTCAAAGGGACATGGGAAGTGCTGGAGCCCTGTCGGAAAATTTACGTAGTCTTTGAGAGCAAGGCCTGAGACAGCTGATCCAGAGCCTTCAACAAGCCCTGCCACGCTTTGATGGCGGGGCTTTTTTATGCCTGCCCTCCAGGGCTACAGGCTACAAATTCAGAAATACGTCGCCAGCGCCCTTCGCGTCAATGTGAGCCAGTCTTGAGAGAACGCCGGGCACTTAAGGAATGAGCAGGCCCGCAGCGTTATTTCATTTATCTGAAAACAGGGAAGACCCATGTCCAGTCTGAATACTTTGAAACGCCTGTTGTTGACCACCAGCGTCCTGCTGGGGTTTTGCTCCATGCCCGCGATGGCTGAGGAGGACGGCAAGTGCAAAACGGTTGCGATCAATTTTCTGGTTGCGCCTGAGGCGACGCCTGCTTTGCTGGAGATGCTGCGCCGGGAGTCCGGGGCAACCGAGTTGCGTGTCGAGAGGCCGGGCATAGGCTACACCCGAGAGCACAACGCAGACCGCCTTCGCGTGGTCGTCGACGAAAACAACCTTATGCAGAGCTATATGTGCGGCTAAGGCTGACAAACGCGCACAAAAAAGGCCCGTATCGTGAGATATGGGCCTTTTTCGTAAGAAGAAAAACCAATTACTTGATTTTGGCTTCTTTGTAGATCACGTGCTTGCGAACCCGCGGATCGAATTTTTTGATTTCGATTTTGTCCGGAGTGGTGCGCTTGTTCTTATCAGTGGTGTAGAAATGGCCTGTACCAGCGCTCGACACCAAACGGATCAATTCACGCATGATTAGCTCCCTTAGATCTTGCCAGCACGGCGGATTTCGGCCAGCACGACAGTGATGCCACGCTTGTCGATGATACGCATGCCTTTAGCAGATACGCGCAGACGTACGAAACGTTTCTCTTCTTCAACCCAGAAGCGGTGATGCTGCAGGTTCGGCAGGAAACGACGACGGGTTTTGTTATTTGCGTGGGAAATGTTATTCCCAGTCACCGGACCCTTACCGGTAACTTGACAGACTCTCGACATGCCTCAGCCCTCTAAAACCACATGCCCAACCCGGCATGGGTTGGCCGCTTAATCTCTCAGTCATGGCGCCAGGCGCCGCGTTTCTTTAAGGGTCTTACCGGCTACACCTACAAACGCAGGAACCGGGCCCCTAGAAAAGAGCGCTGCTTTATACCAGAAAGACTAAAGAGCAACAACAAGCAGTGTGATTTGGTGTAATTAATGAAGCCGCCATTTTAACGCCAATCCGCGCGGCGTCTATGCCTTGTGGCGTTTTACCGCTCGTCGCTGGGTGAAAGGTTTCGGGGGCTGGTGCCCGCTCGTAGCCGCTGCCGAAGGCTGCGATCGAGCACGTAGGGGTCGCCTTTTCATGCTTGCTCAAGGCCCTGGAAGCCCTTTCCCGGCCTGCGACAGCGACTACAGGATGTCGAATGCCATTAAAAAGTGGTCATTTGAGTACCAGAACACTAGGGTAAGACTTTTCCAGACTGCACTTGCAGATGGGCCTTATCGACTTGTACAGGAAACAGATCATGCGCCTCGCTGCCGTCCCCTTTTTGCTCACCTTTTGCCTGAGCCCGCTCGTACACGCGGCCACCTTGAGCGTTTGCACCGAGGCCAGCCCTGAAGGGTTCGACGTTGTGCAGTACAACTCGCTCAGTACCACCAATGCCTCGGCAGACGTGCTGATGAACCGCCTGCTGGACTTTGACGCTAAAGCCGCGAAGCTGGTGCCTTCGCTGGCGCAAAGCTGGTCAGTGTCCCCTGATGGTCTTGTGTACGATTTCAAGCTGCGTCCCGGGATCAAGTTCCACAGCACGCCTTATTTTTCCCCCAGCCGTGAGTTGAATGCCGATGACGTGCGTTTCAGCTTCGAACGCATGCTTGACCCTGCCAACCCATGGCACAAGGTGGCGCAAAGCGGTTTTCCCCACGCGCAATCCTTGCAGTTGCCTGAGCTGATCAAAAAAATTGAAACTCCGGATCCGCTGACCGTGCGCTTCACCCTGAGTCGCCCTGATTCGACCTTCTTGCCAGCGCTGAGCATGGGCTTTGCCTCGATCTACTCGGCTGAATATGCCGACAAGCTGATGAAAGCAGGCACACCGGAGCTGATGAACAGCCAGCCGATAGGTACCGGGCCTTTTGTATTCAACCGTTTCCAGAAAGACGCGGTGGTGCGCTACAAGGCCAACCCGGACTACTTTGCCGGCAAGCCAGCCGTTGACGGGCTGATTTTTGCCATCACCCCGGACGCCAACGTGCGGCTGCAAAAATTGCGTCGCAATGAATGCCAGATTGCTCTCTCGCCCAAGCCGCTGGACGTCGCAGCTGCCGCCAAGGATCCAGCGCTGGCTGTAGCGCAGACCCCGGCCTTCATGACCGCGTTTGTGGCCATCAATAGCCAGCATCCACCGCTGGATAAACCCGAGGTACGTCAGGCCATCAATCTGGCTTTCGACAAGGACACTTATCTCAAGGCCGTGTTTGAAAACAGCGCCCAAGCGGCCAACGGTATTTACCCGGCGACCACCTGGAGTTATGCCAAAGACTTGCCGGGCTATGCCCACAATCCGCAAAAAGCCCGTGAATTACTGGCCAGGGCGGGTCTGAAAGACGGCTTCAAAACCACGATCTGGACGCGCCCGACAGGCAGCGTGCTCAATCCCAACCCGAGCCTTGGCGCGCAGTTGCTGCAAGCCGACCTGGCCAAGGTGGGTGTCCAGGCCGATATCCGCGTGATCGAATGGGGCGAGCTGATCCGTCGCGCCAAGGCTGGCGAGCATGACCTGCTGTTTATGGGCTGGGCAGGCGATAACGGTGACCCGGACAACTTCCTCACGCCGCAGTTTTCCTGTGCGGCAGTGAAATCCGGAACCAACTTTGTGCGTTATTGCGACAAGGCGCTGGACGGTTTGATCAGCCAGGGCAAGACCCTGACCGATCAGGACAAACGCAGTGCTTTGTATCAAAAGGCGCAAGCGCAGATCCAGCAACAGGCGCTGTGGCTACCGCTGGCCCATCCAACGGCCTACGCACTGACCCGTAAAGACGTACAGGGATATCAGGTGAGTCCGTTTGGGCGCCAAGACTTTTCAACAGTCAGCGTTAAGCCCTGAGCCTTACATCCAGCCGCGCTCGACCATTGAAAGCGGCTGGCCGTCACCGACTATAAAATGATCCAGCACCCGCACTTCGATCAGATCCAGCGCCTGGATCAGGCGCTTGGTCAACGTGCGGTCAGCCTGGCTGGGGTCGCTGATGCCCGAGGGATGGTTGTGGCAGAAAATCACCGCTGCCGCATTGTGCGCCAGGGCACGCTTGACCACCTGGCGCGGGTAGACACTGGCGCTGTCTATCGAGCCCCTGAACAGCACCTCGAAGGCCAGCATGCGGTGCCTGGAGTCCAGAAACAGGCAGCCGAAGGCTTCGTGCGGCTCATGGCGCAGCAATGACTTGAGATAATCCCGAACGACTTGCGGGCTCTCCAGCGCGCTGTCGCGGCGCAAGCGTTCGGCCAGGTGGCGGCGGCTCATTTCGAGTACGGCCTGCAACTGGCTGAACTTGGCCGGGCCCAGCCCGAGCGGGAGACAGAATGCGCGCAGATCGGCTTCGAGCAAGGCCCGCAGGCTGCCAAACTCGCTGAGCAGATGGCGCGCCAGATCGACTGCACTTTTGCCCGAAACCCCGGTGCGCAAGAAGATTGCCAGCAGTTCGGCGTCTGAAAGACTGCCTGATCCGTGTTGCAAAAGCTTCTCCCGCGGGCGCTCCGCCGCAGGCCAATCTCGAATGCTCATAACACCTCCTTGTAAATGGGCGCCGCTGTTCCCTGGCAGGCGCTGTGTTATCTTAGCCCATCATTTTTGCGCGGCATTTGGCCATTTTCTGCGCAGTCATCATCGAACTAAAAGGCAGGCCTATGCAGCGGCTGTATCGAAAACGCATTGTTTTGGGCGTCGGCGGCGGCATCGCGGCTTACAAGAGTGCAGAGCTGGTTCGCCGTCTACTGGACCAAGGCGCGGAAGTAAGGGTTGTCATGACCCGTGGCGGCAGCGAATTCATCACGCCTCTGACCATGCAGGCGTTGTCCGGGCACCCCGTTCATCTGGATTTGCTCGACCCTGCGGCTGAAGCGGCCATGGGGCATATCGAGCTGGCCAAGTGGGCCGACCTGGTACTGATTGCACCTGCAACCGCTGACCTGATTGCCCGCCTTGCCCAAGGCCTGGCCAATGACCTGCTGACCACCCTGGTGCTCGCCACGGATGCCACGGTTGCCATCGCTCCGGCGATGAACCAGGCCATGTGGCGCGACCCGGCCACCCAGGCCAATACCCGGTTGCTCGAAAGCCGCGGCCTGCGCGTGTTTGGCCCGGCCTCCGGAAGCCAGGCCTGTGGCGACGTGGGCTTTGGCCGCATGCTCGAAGCGGATGATCTGGTGAGCTGCGCCGCCGAGTGTTTTCAGCGTCAGGTGCTAACCGGCAAGCACGTGCTGATCACCGCAGGCCCTACCCAGGAAAACATCGACCCGGTGCGCTACATCACCAACCACAGCTCCGGAAAAATGGGCTTCGCCCTGGCTGAAGCAGCAGTGGAAGCCGGCGCCCGTGTGACCCTGATTACCGGCCCGGTACACCTGCCGACCCCGGATCGCGTGACCCGTATCGACGTGGTCAGTGCCCGTGACATGCTCGCAGCCTGTGAGGCGGCGATCCCCTGTGACGTGTTTATAGCGTCTGCTGCTGTTGCAGACTACCGCCCAGAAGTCATTGCCCCGCAAAAACTAAAGAAAGACCCTACCAAGGGTGACGGCCTGTTGCTGCAAATGGTGCGCAATCCAGACATTCTGGCCACTATCGCTTCACGCCCTGATCGCCCTTTCAGTGTCGGCTTTGCCGCAGAAACCGAGAACTTGCTCGATTACGCTGCGCGCAAGCTCAAAGACAAAAACCTCGACCTGATTGTCGCCAATGATGTGGCCAACCCCAGCATCGGTTTCAACAGCGAAGAGAACGCCTGCAGCGTGATCGATCGCGAACTGCACGCCACCGTATTTGCCCAGACCAGCAAGGGCAAGATTGCCCGCCAGCTGGTCACTTTTATCGCCGAACGTCTGAACCAGGTTTAACTCGTATGCACGCTTTGCAAGCCAAAATCCTCGACCCTCGCATTGGTAACGAATTCCCGCTGCCGCAGTACGCCACTCCTGGCTCTGCCGGCCTGGACCTGCGCGCCATGCTTAAAGAAGACACCGTTCTGGAGCCGGGCCAGACCCTGCTGATCCCCACCGGCCTGTCGGTGTACATCGGCGACCCGGGCCTTGCCGCCCTGATCCTGCCGCGCTCGGGCCTGGGCCATAAGCACGGTATCGTACTGGGGAACCTGGTCGGCCTTATCGACTCTGACTATCAAGGCGAACTGATGGTGTCGTGCTGGAACCGTGGCCAGACCGCCTTCAACATCACCATCGGCGAGCGTATCGCTCAACTGGTGCTGGTGCCGGTAGTGCAGGCGCACTTTGAGCTGGTCGAAGAGTTCGACGAAAGCCAGCGTGGCGCTGGCGGTTTTGGCCACTCCGGCAAGCTCTGATTTGTATTTCAAGGCCAGGCGTCCTGCCTGGCCTTTCACGCATCCCCGAACCCCTCTGAACATGGAGTCTCCCCCTACAATGAGTAGCTCAGCTTCGGTCGCACCGAAATTCCCTGACAGCATTTTTCGCGCCTACGATATTCGTGGCGTGGTGCCGGAAACCTTGACGGCTGAAACCGCGTACTGGATAGGCCGCGCCATTGGCGCCGAGAGCCTGGCCAAGGGTGAGCCCCATGTGTCGGTAGGTCGGGATGGGCGCTTGTCTGGCCCTGAGCTGGTCGAACGCCTGATCCAGGGTGTGGCGGACAGTGGCTGCCAGGTCAGTGATGTGGGGCTGGTGCCGACACCCGCCCTGTATTACGCGGCTAACGTATTGGCAGGCAAGTCGGGGGTCATGCTCACAGGCAGCCACAACCCGTCGAACTACAACGGTTTTAAAATCGTGATCGCGGGCGATACGCTGGCCAACGAACAAATTCAGGCATTGCATACACGCCTGAAAACCAACGATTTGACCTGGGGCGAAGGCAGCATTGAACGCGTTGACATCTTGTCGCGCTACGCCGAAGTGATTACCCGTGACATCAAGTTGGCCAAGCCCTTGAAGGTAGTGGTCGATTGCGGCAACGGCGCTGCTGGCGTGATTGCACCGCAACTGATTGAAGCGTTGGGTTGTGAAGTGATCCCGTTGTTCTGTGAGGTGGATGGCAACTTCCCCAACCATCACCCTGACCCGGGCAAGCCGGAAAACCTCGTGGACCTGATTGCCAAGGTCAAGGAAAGCAATGCCGATGTAGGCCTGGCCTTCGATGGTGATGGCGATCGCGTGGGCGTGGTGACCAACACCGGCACCATGGTGTTCCCGGACCGTTTGCTGATGTTGTTTGCCCAGGATGTCCTGGAGCTTAACCCGGCAGCCGAGGTCATTTTCGACGTGAAGTGCACACGTCGACTGGCACCCTGGATTGAAGCCTGTGGCGGCCGCCCGCTGATGTGGAAAACCGGTCACTCCCTGATCAAAAAGAAAATGAAAGAAACCGGCGCCCTGCTGGCTGGTGAAATGAGCGGGCATATCTTTTTCAAAGAGCGCTGGTTCGGTTTTGACGACGGTATCTACAGCGCTGCGCGCCTGCTGGAGATCCTCAGCAAGCGTCAGGCAACCGCTGAAGAGCTGTTTGAGACCTTCCCGAACGATATTTCTACGCCTGAAATCAATATCGATGTGACGGACGAGAGCAAATTCAGCATCATTGAGGCTCTGCACGATGCTCAATGGGGCGAGGCCGCCGAGTTGACGTCCATTGATGGTGTGCGGGTTGACTACCCTCATGGCTGGGGCCTGGTTCGCGCCTCCAACACCACGCCGGTGCTGGTGCTGCGATTCGAGGCCGAAACAGAGGCCGAACTGCAACGCATCAAGGATGTCTTTCACGCTCAATTGAAGCGTGTGGCACCTGATCTCCAACTACCGTTTTGATCGACTTGTTCTACCGGAGCCCTGAATGACCCTCGAACGTGATGCCGCCTCCAACGTCGCCAAGGTTTTGTCCGAAGCGCTGCCCTACATTCGCCGTTACGTCGGCAAGACGCTGGTGATCAAGTACGGCGGCAACGCTATGGAGAACGATGACCTGAAAACCGGCTTTGCCCGTGACATCGTGCTGATGAAGGCCGTGGGTATCAACCCGGTCGTAGTCCACGGTGGCGGCCCGCAAATCGGTGATCTGCTCAAGCGTTTATCCATCGAGAGCCATTTTATCGACGGCATGCGCGTGACCGACTCGCAAACCATGGATGTGGTGGAAATGGTGCTGGGCGGCCATGTGAACAAGGAAATCGTCAACCTGATCAACCGCCACGGCGGCAGTGCCATCGGCCTGACCGGTAAGGACGCGACGCTGATTCGCGCCAAAAAGATGGTCGTGACCCGTCAGACGCCGGAAATGACCAAGCCGGAAATCATCGACTTCGGTCATGTGGGCGAGGTCATCGACATCAATACCGACCTGCTGCACATGCTGACCAAGGGTGACTTCATCCCGGTTATCGCGCCAATCGGTGTGGGCGCCAATGGCGAGTCCTACAACATCAACGCCGACCTGGTGGCGGGCAAGGTTGCCGAAGCCCTCAAGGCCGAGAAACTGATGCTGCTGACCAACATCGCCGGCTTGATGGACAAGGAAGGCAAGGTGCTGACCGGCCTGACTACCGCTCAGGTGGATGACCTGATCGCCGACGGCACCATTTATGGTGGCATGCTGCCAAAAATCCGCTGCGCGCTGGAAGCCGTGCAAGGTGGCGTGACCACGGCGCATATCGTCGACGGTCGCGTGCCGAATGCCGTACTGCTGGAAATCTTCACCGATACCGGTGTGGGTACGCTGATTACCAACAGCAAACCGGCTTAAGCAGAACCAAAAAAAGCCCCGCCCGGAGTGATCCGGGCGGGGCTTTTTGATGGGCGAGGGGATTAAATCCCGTACTGCGCCCGGTACGCTTCAACGGCTGGCAGGTATTGCTTGAGGGTTTCGTCTTCGGCCAGGAACTGCAAAACCTGGTTCAACGAAACGATGCTGATCACCGGAATACCGAAGTCGCGCTCGACTTCCTGGATCGCCGACAGCTCGCCATTGCCGCGCTCCTGACGGTTGAGAGCAATCATCACGCCGGCCGCCTTGGCGCCCTGGGCCTGGATGATTTGCATCACTTCACGGATAGCGGTACCGGCCGTGATCACGTCGTCGATGATCAGGATATCGCCTTCAAGCGGCGAGCCAACCAGGCTACCGCCTTCGCCATGAGCCTTGGCTTCCTTGCGGTTGAAGCACCACGGCAGATCACGGTCGTGGTGCTCGGCAAGCGCTACGGCAGTGGTCGCCGCCAGGGGGATGCCCTTATAGGCCGGACCAAACAGCACGTCGAAGGAAATACCGCTGTCAACGATGGCGGCAGCATAGAAGCGCCCCAGCTGGGCCAGTGCAGAGCCGGTGTTGAACAGCCCGGCATTGAAGAAGTAAGGGCTGGTACGGCCCGACTTCAGGGTGAACTCACCGAAGCGCAAAACGCCACGATCGATGGCAAAGCGGATGAAATCGCGCTGATACGCTTGCATGAAAAAAGTCCCCAGATACCACGGATTTAGCTAATTAGTAAGACGGCGTGTATCATACACGCACGTGATTTTTGGGGCCATTTATGCGGATCATCAGTGTGAACGTCAATGGTATTCAGACGGCAGTCGAGCGCGGTTTGCTCAGTTGGCTGCAAGCTCAGAATGCCGACGTTATCTGCCTGCAGGACACCCGTGCCTCCGCCTTTGAACTGGACGATCCAGCCTACCAGCTCGATGGCTACTTTCTTTATGCCTGTGACGCCGAAGTCCCCGCCCAAGGTGGCGTGGCTTTGTACTCGCGGTTACAGCCGAAAGCAGTCATCACCGGGCTTGGCTTCGAGACGGCCGATCGCTACGGGCGCTACCTGCAAGCCGATTTCGATAAGGTCAGCATCGCGACCTTGCTGCTCCCTTCGGGGCAGAACGGCGATGAAGACTTGAATCAAAAATTCAAGCTAATGGACGACTTTGCCCGCTACCTGGATAAGCAGCGTCGCAAGCGTCGTGAGTACATCTACTGCGGCTCGCTGTATGTGGCGCAGCAGAAACTCGACATTAAAAACTGGCGCGACAGCCAGCAATCGCCCGGCTTCCTGGCGCCTGAACGGGCCTGGATGGATGAGATTGTCGGCAACATGGGATATGTCGATGCCCTGCGTGAAGTCAGTCGGGAAGGTGACCAGTACAGCTGGTGGCCGGATAACGAACAGGCCGAGATGCTGAATCTGGGCTGGCGTTTTGACTACCAGCTGCTGACACCGGGCTTGCGCCGCTTTGTACGAAGCGCTCGCATGCCGCGTCAGCCACGCTTCTCGCAGCACGCGCCATTGATCGTGGACTACGACTGGACACTGACTATCTAAGTGTTGATCGCAGATCCAGAAAAAGGCTCCCGCTCTGTTATCAAGGGCGGGGGCCTTTTTTGTATCCGAGGCACTTTCAGGCGAAACTGGGCGTTCGTTTATGCAAGGTGCGTATCCGGTACTGCAAAAGCACAGCGGCAATAAAAGTGACAACAGCCTGCAGTACGATGAATAGATAGATTGAAGGGCTATTAAAGTCATACAGGTAAATGACCGGGATAAACCCTGCAAGCATAAAGGTATTGATCAGTACTTGAGGGATCAGGGTGTCTCGCATTGCCCGCAAGTGGCTTGCCGTGAGCGAGAAGTAAAGCGAGCTCAATACCGACATGCATATCGCCACAAATCCTTCACTGGTAAACGTCAGCGAGCGGTCGCCAAAGATAAAAAACAAACCGCTTCCCAGCGCATAAAAACCCCCTGCAATCACGGCCATGAGCACGGCGGCGGCTAGTTGTCCGCGCGGGTAGATCTTGTCCGCATCCACGATATGCTGGCTGGTATAGACGCTATGAAGCTGAGCGAACGCTATGACCGGAATGCTGAGAAATCCGATAATAGACATACAGATCGAAAGATCGGCAACCAGGCTTTCATTCAGCGACAGCAGTTTGCCGTTAAGCAGGTAAAAGTACAATTTTTGCCCCGCTACCCCGGCGGCAATAGGAAAGCCCATTGAAACGACGTCTGCCAGTATTTTTGGCTTGACGAGGATGTGCCGGTATCCGAGCCGCATAGAGAGGCAGGCCAGGGAGATGAAGAGGGCTGTTTCGACAATCAAGAAGTAGCCAACAGCCAAGAAAACAAAGTCGTGCTTGCTGCAAAAAACAAAACAAAACATCAGGAATGCGCAGCCTGCACACGTGCACCACTTCTTTACGGTTGCACACGGCAAGGAGTGTCCAGAGGCTTCGTGGAAAAGATGGGTGAAGGTATTGATTACCAGCAAAGGGATGGCCGGAATATAAATAAGAGACAGGTAAAAAAGTTTATCCCTGTCAAGGCTGTCCAGAAAACGGATGGAGGGGAGGTAAGCGAATACGGCAAGGGCTGCGGCAAACGCAATGGCAGCGAATAAAACCGCTATCGACAGTCCGCTCTCAAAGATTGCCTGGGGAGTGAGCGCATTTTTTTGATGATGAACGATATTGCCAATGGCCGCCAGCGGCATGTAGAAAAGGGTAGATATAACTGAAAAGATCGCCAGGACATAGGCGAACACAGGAAGATCGGCAATATTCTTGTGCGCGAGCAGCGCCGCAGCGATGGAAATGCCAAAAAATGGAAAGAGTCGACTGACAATAAAATTCCATAAGTTTTCCTTTAGATTTTGCTCATAGGTCAACTTCACGTTCGACGTTTCCATAGGGTTATCATGTAATGCCCAAATATAGGCTAACAGGCATCCCTATAAGTTCGCATATCCAAGATAAGATGATGCCAGATTTCATCCACTTCCAGCGCGGGTGGCAGGACGGGATACATTGCTTGGTATTTTTATTGAGAAACAAAAGTTTTTATAATACTGGATCGCTATCTCTGCTTCTATCGGTGTCCACTGCCGGCAGAGCAATGGGGTGCAGCACCTTTTTGAGAGTTCATCACGGCAGTTTTCATAATATCTTTATCCTTAAAGATAGTGGCGAAGACTGATCAAGCAGTCGACATAAAAACTAGACGAGCAAAAACAAATAGTCAATAGAATATTTTCAAGTGCCACTTGGTCTTTTTTTTAAATTCGGTATTCACAGATGGCCATTGCACTAACATGGCGCGATAAATAACGGTGCGCTTTAAAATGAGGCTCTCTTAAAGGCATGGTTTATTTAGCGCGCATAAGTAAGTAGTTGTCGTTAAACGAATGCCTGGATAAACAAAGCATCGTACTGACGTCCACTCACCTGTTGATTTGGCTCCCGCAACCAGCAAGCGTAGAAAAGCCCACCGAGGTGGGCTTTTCAACAAGGCGCCTGAGTTGCTGACTGAAACGTTACTTGATCGGCCGCCAGGTGAAGGGATAACGGTACACCACCCCGTCATTGGCCTTGACCCCTGCAATCACCACCAGCACTACCGCGCCAATCAGTACCAGGCCCAGCAGCGCAAAGCCGATCAGCACGAACATCAGCACATAGCAAATGGCCGAAGCAATCGCCACGGTGATCTGGAAGTTCAGTGCTTCCTTGCCCTGGTCGTCAATAAACGGGTCGCTCTCGCGCTTTACCTGCCACAGGATCAGCGGGCCGATCAGGCTGCCAAACGGAAACCACATCCCGAGGAACGCCGAAAAATGACAGAACATCGCCCATTTCCGGGCGTCGCGGCCCGGTTTGGGTGTTGAAAGATCCAGCTCACTCATCACGTTCTCCGGTTGGTCGTTTGAAGGCTTTGACAGTCAATCCGGCAATTTAGTCGGCCAATGCCGCTTGTTGCAGGGCAAAAATTTCGTTCATGCCTTTTTGTGCCAGTGCCAGCATGGCGTTCAGCTCTTCAGGCTGGAACGGTGCGCCTTCGGCGGTGCCCTGAACTTCGATGAAACCGCCGCTACTGGTCATCACCACGTTGAGGTCGGTTTCGGCTGCCGAATCTTCAGGATAATCCAGGTCAAGTACCGGTACGCCCTGGTACATGCCCACCGATACCGCCGCGATCATCTGCTTGATCGGGTCACCGCCTTTGAGGCCGCCACGCTTCTTGATGATCTTCAGGGCGTCGACCAGAGCAACCATGGCGCCGGTGATCGAGGCAGTGCGGGTGCCGCCGTCAGCCTGGATTACGTCGCAGTCTACGTACAAAGTGATATCGCCCAGTTTGGACATATCCAGTGCAGCACGCAGGGAGCGGCCGATCAGGCGCTGGATTTCCAGGGTGCGCCCGCCTTGCTTGCCGCGGCTGGCTTCGCGCTGGTTACGGTCGCCGGTGGCGCGTGGCAGCATGCCGTATTCGGCAGTCAGCCAGCCCTGGCCCTGGCCTTTGAGGAACCGCGGTACGCCATTCTCGACGCTGACGGTGCAGATGACTTTGGTGTCACCGAACTCGACCAGTACAGAACCCTCTGCGTGTTTGGTGTAGTTGCGGGTGATGCGGATCGGGCGGAGCTGATCGGCAACGCGACCACTTGGACGTTTCATGTGGGATACCTGTACGGGACGGAAAACTGCCGAGCATTATAAAGGAAAGGCCATGGCTGCGCAGGGCGCGTCTGTGAACCCTGGCGGGGAACGAAGATTGGATGTATTTACGACCGACGCCATTTGGGGCAGTTGCCCGCACTGCGTTACAATCTGTCGTCTAACCTGCCGCCAGGCTTAACTCATCCAATCGCGAGGTACCGTCCATGGTGCACAGCATGACCGCCTTTGCCCGCGTCGAAAGCGCCGGCACTCAGGGCACCCTGAGTTGGGAGCTGCGTTCGGTCAACAGCCGCTACCTGGAGCCGCACCTGCGTCTGCCTGAATCTTTCCGTGACCTCGAGGGCGCGGTGCGTGAAGCGCTGCGCCAGGGCATCTCCCGGGGCAAGCTGGAATGCACTTTGCGTTTCACTGAAGAAACCACCGGCAAGCCGCTGCAGGTTGACCGCGAGCGTGCCGCCCAGCTGGTGGCCGCCGCCGAGACCATCGCCAGCCTGATCAAGCAGCCTGCCGCGCTCAACCCGCTGGAAGTCCTGGCCTGGCCCGGTGTTCTGGTAGCCGATGCCAGCGACCCGCAAGCCTTGAACACCCAGGCCCTGGCGCTGTTCAAGCAAGGCCTGCAAGAACTGAAAAACGGCCGTGAGCGCGAAGGCGCGGAACTGGCCCGACTGATCAGCGATCGCTTGACCGCCATCGAAAGCGATGTCGAAACGCTGCGCGAGCTGGTACCGCAAATGCTCGCCACCCAGCGTCAAAAGGTCCTCGATCGCTTTGCCGACATGAAGGCCGAGCTTGACCCCCAGCGCCTTGAACAGGAAATGGTTCTGCTCGCGCAAAAAAGCGACGTGGCCGAAGAGCTGGACCGCCTGAGCACCCATATTCTTGAAGTACGCCGCGTACTCAAGTCGGGGGGTGCTGCCGGGCGACGCCTGGACTTCCTGATGCAAGAACTGAATCGCGAGGCCAATACCCTGGGCTCCAAGGCATTCGATCCACGCAGCACCCAAGCGGCGGTCAACCTCAAGGTGTTGATCGAGCAGATGCGTGAACAAGTACAGAATATTGAGTAAGGCACACCCTGACATGACCCACAGCACTGGCACCCTTTATATCGTTTCTGCTCCTTCGGGCGCAGGCAAGACCAGCCTGGTCAAGGCATTGATCGACGTTGAGCCGCAGATCCGGGTATCGGTCTCGCACACCACCCGTGCCATGCGCCCAGGTGAAGTGAATGGCGTGAACTATCATTTTGTCGAGCGCGAAGAGTTCGTGAAAATGATCGAGCACGGTGACTTCCTGGAACGTGCCGAAGTGTTCGGCAACCTTTACGGCACTTCGCAAAGCCACCTGCAGCAGACCCTGGATGAAGGCCACGACCTGATTCTGGAAATCGACTGGCAAGGTGCAGAGCAAGTGCGCAAGCTGATGCCGCAGGCGCGCTCGATCTTTATCCTGCCGCCAAGCCAGGAAGCCTTGCGTCAGCGTCTGGACAACCGCGGCCAGGACAGCGACGAAATCATTGACGCTCGCATGCGCGAAGCCGTGAGTGAAATGAGCCACTATGTGGACTATGACTACCTGATCATCAACGACGATTTTGCCCTGGCACTTGAAGACTTGAAGGCCATTTTCCGTGCCAATCGCCTTCAGCAAAAACGCCAGCAACAGCGTTTTGGCAAATTACTGGCCGAACTGCTCGGTTAATGAACACTTCCCAAAACCCCTGTAAGGGCTTTACATTGGCGCTTACAGAGGTTTTAGGAGCAGTGACGGAAAAATCAGCGCTTCCCTAATGGCTGGTGATTTTTTAAACTGTTCAGTCCGCTCGCCCATCCGGGCAGCGCGCATATTGCATTTGCTACGAGGAAGACCATGGCCCGCGTAACCGTTGAAGACTGTCTAGAACACGTGGATAACCGCTTTGAGCTGGTCATGCTCTCTACCAAGCGTGCCCGTCAACTGGCCACCGGCGGTAAAGAGCCTCTGGTGCAGTGGGAAAACGACAAGCCTACCGTTGTTGCCCTGCGCGAAATCGCAGAAGGCCTGATGAGCTACGAGTTTATCGCCAACGCTGAAATCGTCGAAGACGAACCGCTGTTCGCAGCGTTCGAGGACGAGTCCAACGAGGCGAACTAAGCCTATGCCCGGTCGACGTAGCACGGCGAAGGGTAAAAAGTTTTGGCAGGAGGTTTCCTCATGCCGAGCATAGACGCCCTCGCCGATCGCTTGTCGGCGTACCTCGGCCCGGACCAGGTCAATCTGGTCCGCCGGGCGTACTTCTACGCAGAACAAGCCCACGACGGCCAACGCCGACGCAGCGGCGAGCCTTATGTCACGCATCCGCTGGCAGTGGCAAATATCCTTGCCGACATGCATATGGACCATCAGAGCCTGATGGCGGCCATGCTGCATGACGTGATTGAAGACACCGGTATTGCCAAGGAAGCGCTGGTAGCGCAGTTCGGCGAAACCGTGGCCGACCTGGTCGATGGAGTCAGCAAGCTGACTCAGATGAACTTCGAAACCAAGGCCGAAGCCCAGGCTGAAAACTTCCAGAAGATGGCCATGGCCATGGCACGCGATATCCGCGTGATCCTGGTGAAGCTGGCTGACCGTCTGCACAACATGCGCACCCTCGAAGTGCTGTCCGGCGAAAAACGCCGACGGATTGCCAAGGAAACCCTGGAAATCTACGCACCCATCGCCAATCGGCTGGGCATGCACAGCATTCGTATCGAATTCGAAGACCTCGGTTTCAAGGCGATGTACCCGATGCGCTCCGCGCGCATTTATCAGGCGGTCAAACGCGCCCGGGGCAATCGCAAGGAAATCGTCAACAAAATTGAAGAATCGCTCAGCCACTGCCTGGCCATCGATGGCATTCAGGGCGAAGTCAGCGGTCGTCAAAAGCATATCTACGGCATCTACAAGAAGATGCGCGGCAAACGCCGGGCCTTTAACGAGATCATGGATGTTTACGCATTCCGGATCATCGTCGACAAGGTCGACACCTGCTACCGCGTGCTGGGCGCTGTACATAATTTGTACAAGCCCCTGCCGGGCCGGTTCAAGGACTACATCGCCATTCCCAAGGCCAACGGCTACCAGTCGTTGCATACCACGCTGTTTGGCATGCATGGCGTACCGATCGAGATCCAGATCCGTACCCGTGAAATGGAAGAAATGGCCAACAACGGCATCGCCGCCCACTGGCTTTACAAGTCCAGTGGCGACGAGCAGCACACGGGCACCCACGCCCGGGCGCGGCAATGGGTCAAGGGCGTGCTGGAAATGCAGCAACGCGCCGGCAACTCCCTCGAATTTATCGAAAGCGTGAAGATCGACCTGTTCCCGGACGAGGTCTACGTGTTTACGCCCAAAGGACGGATCATGGAGCTGCCCAAAGGCTCCACGGCCGTCGACTTTGCCTACGCGGTGCACACCGACGTGGGCAACAGCTGCATCGCCTGTCGCATCAACCGGCGTCTCGCACCGCTGTCCGAGCCGCTGCAAAGCGGCTCCACGGTCGAGATCGTCAGCGCTCCCGGTGCCCGCCCCAACCCGGCCTGGCTTAACTTTGTGGTCACCGGCAAGGCGCGTACCCATATTCGCCATGCGCTCAAGCTGCAACGCCGTTCCGAGTCGGTCAACCTGGGCGAACGCCTGCTCAACAAGGTGCTTAACGGCTTCAACAGCGCGCTGGACAAGATCCCGGCCGAACGCGTTCAGGCCATGCTCCAGGAGTACCGCCTGGAGCAGATCGAAGACCTGCTCGAAGATATCGGCCTCGGCAATCGCATGGCCTACGTGGTGGCCCGACGCCTGTTGGGCGAAGGCGAAGCATTGCCGAGCCCGGAAGGCCCGCTGGCGATTCGCGGCACCGAAGGCCTGGTGCTCAGCTACGCCAAATGCTGTACGCCGATCCCGGGGGATCCGATCGTTGGCCATTTGTCCGCAGGCAAAGGCATGGTCGTGCACCTGGACAACTGCCGCAATATCAGTGAAATCCGCCACAACCCCGAAAAGTGCATTCAGCTGTCGTGGGCCAAGGACGTTACCGGCGAGTTCAACGTTGAATTGCGCGTCGAACTGGAACACCAGCGCGGCCTGATTGCGCTGTTGGCCAGCAGCGTCAACGCTGCCGACGGCAATATCGAAAAGATCAGCATGGACGAACGCGATGGTCGCATCAGCGTGGTCCAACTGGTGGTCAGCGTACACGACCGTGTACACCTGGCCCGCGTGATCAAAAAACTGCGCGCCCTTACCGGGGTTATCCGCATCACTCGCATGCGTGCGTAGCCATCTAATTACAAGGAGTCACCCATGTCCAAGACTGTTATCACCAGCGACAAGGCACCTGCTGCAATCGGTACTTATTCTCAGGCGATCAAAGCTGGCAATACTGTCTACATGTCCGGTCAAATCCCGCTGGACCCAAAAACCATGGAACTGGTTGAAGGCTTTGAAGCCCAGACCATCCAGGTTTTCGAAAACCTGAAGTCGGTCGCTGAAGCCGCAGGCGGTTCGTTCAAGGACATCGTCAAGCTGAACATCTTCCTGACTGACCTGAGCCACTTCGCCAAGGTCAACGAGATCATGGGCACCTACTTCGAACAACCCTATCCGGCCCGCGCCGCAATTGGCGTTGCTGCACTGCCAAAGGGCTCGCAGGTAGAAATGGACGCTATTCTGGTTATTGAGTAACGCCCTCGGCGCAGCGTCTTCATGCTGCGCCACCCCCCGCTCTTCCCGGCTTCAAAAGGATTCCACCATGCGCAAAGCGCTAGTGTTGTCACTGCTCTCCATTGTTTTGGGTGGTTGTGCCAGCGAACCCGCCCCCCGTGATATCAGTGGCATCTGGATAAATCAGGCAGCAATAGATGAAGCGGCCAAGGGTGGCGGCCTGCTTGACGCCTTGTCGTCGTCAGGGCCAACCCTGGAATGGAGCATCGACGCCGAAAACGCCAAGGCCACCTGGCGAAGCAGCTTTGAGCGGGACGAGGGTACGCTGGTGCCTGATGGCAGCGCGTCGTGGAAGGTCAATTTCTATGGCGGTGAGAATACTGACCTGAAGCTCGAAGGCTCTGAATTAATACAGGCAGCGACTGAATTCTTTCCGCGGCAGGCGTTCGTACGTCCAGCTCAAAGTGATGTCGGTGAAGTTTCCCGGGGCACAAATGCAGATTTGTTCAAATCGGTGCATTTTGAGCAGGCACTAAAGTCAGCCTATCTCGGGGGCGAATGGCGCGTACTGAGTGGTGCAGGTCAGGGTGACATTCTCGCCCAAGGGGCAAGTCAGTGGATTGCCTGGCATCAATGGCTATGAGCTGTGCCTGGGAGGTGACTGCGCCACTATGAGCGGCGGTTTGGACAGCCTCTGGCTTCAGCAGGGGGAAATGGGCGCAGCGCATATTTTTGTGCGCAAAGGCCGCACACTTGAAATCTTCGAGGCGGTGGACGTCTCAGCGCCCGACGAAATGCCCCAGTTCTACCCGGGCAAGCGTGAGTGGGCGCTGGAGAAGCTGTAAGCCAACCAAACGCCCGCTCCTACAAGACAACTCTCAGGCCTGCTCCCCCAAAATCGCAGCATAGCCCTCGCGATAATTCGAATAGCGCGGCTCCCAGCCAAGCGCCTTGGCGCGGGCATTGCTGCAGCGCTTGCTGCCTGCGCGGCGCACGCTCGCTTCGGCGGCCCATTCGGTAATGCCCAACCGCTCGCGCAACCAGTCCACCACTTCTGCCAGTGGCGCCGGTGCGTTATCCACACCTATATAGCAGTCATCCAGCGCCTTGCCCTGACGATCAGCCTCCAGCAGAAAGGCCAGCAGCCCCGCAGCATCATCGGCATGGATACGGTTGCCATACAGCGGCGGCTCAACCGCCACGCGATAACCTTTGCGCACTTGCCCCAGCAGCCATTCACGACCCGGCCCGTAGATCCCGGTCAGGCGTACCGCGCTGGCAGCGATGCCACTCTCCAGCGCCACCCGCTCGGCATCCAGGATGATCCGGCCAGAGTAGTTGGTGCTCAGGGCGGGCGATGTTTCGTCGATCCACTCCCCGTCTTTCTGGGCGTAAACGCCACTGCTGGATACAAACAGCAGACGCTTGGGTCGCTGACCATGCTGCTCCAGCCAACTCAGGGTGTTTTTCAGGCCGTCTACATATGCCGCCTGATAGCCCGCTTCGTCATGCTCGGTCGCCGCCGCGCTGTACACCACGTAGTCAATTTGCCCGGTTGGCCATTGCGTCGGGCATTGCTCGCTGAACAAATCGCCCTCCACACCGATAACGCCCGTGGGTAAACGGTCAATGGAGCGGCGCAGGCCGTAGACCTGCCAATCCTGGTCGAGCAGTTGAGTCGCCAGACGGCTGCCGACATCACCGCATCCGACGATCAATACAGAGGCTTTGGGCATCGCAAAAATCCTAATGAAAAGTTACAAAAAGACGTAATTTGGCACGACCAAAGTCGTGACTTCCGAAAAAAACAGATGCTATTGCTTTTGTTAACAAGAATTACTTGCAATAATAACCCATCATTTTGCCCTTGGTCTTACAACGCGTTGTAGGGCATTACCTCATTACTTTTCTCAGGTCCGGCTAGCATGACACGCAATCATCCCACCGCTTCGCCAACCCAGCCTTCGAGCCCTGCACGCGTCTGGCGTGGGGTGGCGGCGCTGATGTTCAGCTTGATGTTGGCACCTGTTGCGGCATTTGCCGACGAGCCTGCTGCCCCGGCCGTGCACGCGGCCACTGAAGCAGCTGCCCCGGCACCTGTTGCTGCACCGGGTACGACTGATCCTACACTGGTTGAAGGCGCTGCTGCGCCAGCCGATAACGCGCCGCAAATAGTCGCAGAAGAAGACAACAGCCTGGGCATGGCCCATGACCTGTCGCCTTGGGGCATGTACAAAAACGCAGACTTCATCGTCAAAATCGTAATGATCGGCCTGGCTATTGCTTCGATCATCACCTGGACGATCTGGATTGCCAAGGGCTTTGAAGTCCTGGGTGCCAAGCGTCGTCTGCGCAGTGAAATTGCCCAACTGAAAAAAGCTCGCACCTTGAAAGAAGCCAGCGAGACGGCTGGCAAAGAAGGCACCCTGGCCCACTTGCTGGTGCAGGACGCCCTTGAAGAAATGCGCCTGTCGGCCAACAGCCGTGAAAAAGAAGGCATCAAGGAGCGTGTAAGCTTCCGTCTTGAGCGTCTGGTTGCAGCGTGCGGTCGCAACATGAGCAGCGGCACTGGCGTACTCGCCACCATCGGTTCCACAGCACCGTTCGTCGGTCTGTTCGGTACCGTATGGGGCATCATGAACAGCTTTATCGGCATCGCCAAAACCCAGACCACCAACCTGGCAGTTGTTGCGCCGGGTATTGCCGAAGCCCTGCTGGCCACGGCACTGGGTCTGGTCGCAGCGATCCCTGCGGTAGTGATTTACAACGTCTTCGCCCGCTCCATCACCGGCTACAAGGCCCAGGTGGCGGATGCGTCTGCTGAAGTGTTGCTGTTGGTTAGCCGTGACCTCGATCACCTGCCGCCCGAGCGCAGCTCGCAACCGCACATGGTGAAAGTGGGGTAATCGGCCATGGGCCTGCATTTAAAAGAAGGCGATGACGATCTCGCCGAAAACCATGAAATCAACGTCACCCCCTTTATTGACGTGATGCTGGTACTGCTGATCATCTTTATGGTGGCAGCACCGCTGGCCACTGTGGATATCAAGGTTGACTTGCCTGCTTCCAGCGCCAAACCGGCGCCTCGCCCTGAGAAACCGGTGTTCCTCAGCGTCAAGGCTGATCAGCGCCTGTACCTGGGCGAAGAGCCGGTCACGGTTGAAGCCCTGGGCCCGACCCTGGATGCCAGGACCCACAACAACAAAGACACGACGATCTTCTTCCAGGCCGACAAGGGCGTGGACTACGGTGACCTGATGAGCGTGATGGATGCTTTGCGCGCAGCGGGTTATTTGAAGGTGGGTCTGGTCGGACTTGAGACGGCAGCCAAGAAATGACCATAGCGCGCCAAAAGATGACGCGTTACGCAATCAGCCTGGCCGCGGTGTTGGCCATCCATGCCGTGGCCGTGATTCTGGCCCTGCAATGGTCCAACCCGCGCGCTATCGAACTTCCGCCGCAAGCGATGATGGTTGACCTGGCGCCGTTGCCAGCACCACCGCCGCCTGCGCCGCCCAAAGTGGTGACACCGCCACAACCCCCGGCGCCGGTGGAAGAGTTGCCGATACCCAAGCTGGCCGAAGCGCCCAAACCGAAGATTTCTGTACCCAAACCGGTCAAGCCCAAGCAAAAGCCTCAACCGCCCAAGCCTGTGGAAAAACCGGACCCGGTCAAAGAGAAACCTTCAGAAGAGAAACCGAGCGACGCAACGCCGACCAAAAATACCAGCGAGAAATCCGCTGCACCGGCACCGGGGCCGTCGGCGCAACAACTGGCGGCCAAGGCCAGTTGGGAAGGCACTTTGCTCAGTCACCTGGGCAAGTACAAAAAGTACCCGCCTGCTGCGCAATCCCGTGGCAAGGAAGGCTTGAACCGTCTGCGCTTCGTGGTAGACGCCGAAGGCAAGGTACTGTCCTACGAACTGGTAGGGCGCTCTGGCAACGCCGATCTGGACCGGGCCACCCTGGAAATGATTCGCCGGGCACAACCCTTGCCCAAGCCGCCGCCTGAAATGCTGACCAATGGCAGCATCGAGATCGTGGCACCCTTCGTTTATTCCATCGATAAACGTCGGCGCTAACACCACAAAGGGCACCTCAGGGTGCCCTTTGTGCATCTGCGGTCTGGATAAAAAACCAGTCATACCTTGATTGGCTACTGTAGCTCTGAGGGTAATGTCTGATAACGTGCGTCTATCGATTGCAGCCGCTATGCTTGGCCCGCAACCACAGGGACGCACGCTATGACGCTTACAGAATTACGCTACATCGTTACCCTCGCCCAAGAGCAGCACTTCGGCCACGCCGCCGAGCGCTGCCATGTCAGCCAGCCGACCCTGTCGGTGGGTGTGAAAAAACTGGAAGACGAACTCGGTGTGCTGATTTTCGAGCGCAGCAAAAGTGCCGTGCGTGTAACCCCCGTGGGCGAAGCCATCGTGGCCCAGGCGCAAAAGGTGCTGGAGCAGGCCCAGGGCATTCGCGAACTGGCTCAGGCCGGCAAGAACCAGCTGACCGCTCCGCTTAAAGTAGGCGCGATCTATACCGTGGGTCCGTATCTGTTCCCGCATCTGATCCCGCAACTGCACCGGGTTGCCCCGCAGATGCCGTTGTATATCGAAGAAAACTTCACCCATGTGCTGCGCGACAAACTGCGCAACGGCGAGCTGGATGCAATCATCATCGCCCTGCCGTTCCAGGAAGCCGACGTGCTGACCATGCCGCTGTATGACGAGCCGTTTTACGTGCTCATGCCCAGCGAGCACCCGTGGACCAAAAAAGACACCATCGACGCCAGCCTGCTCAACGACAAGAGCCTGCTGTTGCTGGGCGAAGGTCACTGCTTCCGCGATCAGGTGCTGGAAGCCTGCCCGACTGTGGCCAAAGGCAATGATGGCGCCATGCACACCACGGTCGAATCCAGCTCGCTGGAAACCATCCGCCACATGGTCGCTTCCGGCCTGGGTATCTCGATCCTGCCGTTGTCGGCTGTCGACAGTCATCACTATGCCCCGGGCATCCTGGCTGTGCGTCCGCTGACCCCGCCGGTACCGTTCCGCACCGTTGCCATCGCCTGGCGCGCCAGCTTCCCGCGGCCAAAGGCGATTGAAATCCTCGCCGACTCGATCCGCCTGTGCTCGGTGGCCAAGCCGCCTGCCGCGACCTAAGTGCCACTGCAATGACCGAGTTGTCGAAAGTGTCGGTCACCGCGCTCAAGGGCGTCGGTGAGGCCATGGCCGAAAAATTGGCCAAGGTCGGACTGGAAAACGTCCAGGACGTGCTGTTCCATTTGCCGTTGCGCTATCAGGACCGCACCCGCGTTGTCCCGATTGGCGCTTTGCGCCCCGGTCAGGATGCCGTTGTCGAGGGCCGGGTCATTGGCGCCGACGTGGTCATGGGCAAGCGCCGCAGCTTGCTGGTGCGCATCAACGATGGCACCGGCGGCCTGAGTCTGCGCTTCTACCACTTCAGCAATGCGCAGAAGGAAAGCCTCAAACGTGGCACCGAAGTGCGCTGCTATGGCGAAGCCCGCCCCGGCGCTTCGGGGCTGGAGATCTACCATCCCGAATACCGCGCCATTACCGGCGACGAACCGCCACCTGTCGACACCACGCTGACGCCCATCTACCCCACCACCGAAGGCCTGACCCAACAGCGCCTGCGTCAGCTCAGCCAGCAAAGCCTGGCCATGCTCGGCCCGCGCAGCCTGCCCGACTGGTTGCCGCCGGAGCTGGCCAAGGACTATCAACTGGCCCCGCTGGATGAAGCCATTCGCTATCTGCATCAGCCGCCTGCCAATGCTGATGTTGAAGAACTCGCCCTGGGCCATCACTGGGCCCAGCACCGCCTGGCCTTTGAGGAGCTGCTGACTCACCAGCTGTCGCAACAGCGACTGCGCGAGAGCCTGCGTTCACAACAAGCCCCGGCGTTGCCCAAGGCGAAAAAACTGCCAGTGCAGTTCCTCGCCAATCTGGGTTTCCCGCCGACGGGCGCGCAGACCCGGGTTGGCAACGAGATTGCCTACGACCTCAGTCAGCCCGAACCCATGTTGCGCCTGATTCAGGGCGACGTGGGCTCCGGCAAGACCGTGGTTGCGGCGATGGCAGCGTTACAAGCACTTGAGGCGGGTTATCAGGTTGCCCTGATGGCCCCCACGGAAATCCTCGCCGAGCAGCACTTCATCAACTTCAAGCGCTGGCTCGAGCCTTTGGGCCTTGAAGTGGCGTGGCTGGCCGGCAAGCTCAAGGGCAAGGCCCGGGTCAGTGCGCTGGAGCAAATCGCCAGCGGCGTACCGATGGTGGTCGGTACCCATGCTCTGTTCCAGGACAACGTGCAGTTCAAAAACCTGGCGCTGGTGATCATCGACGAACAGCACCGCTTTGGCGTGCAGCAACGTCTGGCCCTGCGCAACAAGGGCGTGGGCGGGGTGATGTGCCCGCACCAGCTGATCATGACTGCCACGCCGATCCCGCGCACCCTGGCCATGAGCGCCTATGCCGACCTCGACACCTCGATCCTCGACGAGCTGCCGCCGGGCCGTACTCCGGTCAATACGGTGCTGGTGGTCGATACGCGGCGTCTCGAAGTGATCGAGCGGGTGCGCGCCGCCTGCGCTGAAGGGCGCCAGGCGTATTGGGTGTGCACCCTGATCGAAGAGTCTGAAGAAATGACCTGCCAGGCTGCCGAAACCACCTTTGAAGACCTCTCCAGCGCCTTGGGTGAGCTGCGCGTCGGGTTGATTCACGGGCGAATGAAGCCCGCTGAAAAAGCCGAAGTCATGGCGCGCTTCAAGGCTGGCGAGCTGCAATTGCTCGTGGCCACCACGGTGATTGAGGTGGGCGTCGACGTGCCCAACTCAAGCTTGATGATCATTGAAAACCCCGAGCGCCTCGGCCTGTCCCAGCTGCACCAGTTGCGCGGTCGCGTGGGCCGGGGCAGTGCCGTCAGCCATTGCGTGCTGCTGTATCACCCGCCGCTGTCACAAATCGGCCGTCAGCGCCTGGGCATCATGCGCGAGACCAACGATGGCTTTGTGATCGCCGAAAAAGACCTCGAACTGCGCGGCCCCGGCGAAATGCTCGGCACTCGCCAGACCGGTCTTCTGCAATTCAAGGTCGCCGACCTGATGCGCGATGCCGACCTGCTGCCCGCCGTGCGCGAGGCCGCCCAGGCGTTGATCGAACGCTGGCCGAGCCATGTCAGCCCCCTGCTTGATCGCTGGCTGCGCCACGGTCAGCAATATGGTCAGGTGTAAAAGACCATTCAGTAAATGGCCCGGCGGCCGATCAAGAGCTAATCAAAATCAAGTTGTACAGAACGGATGCAGACCATGACTGAAGTTGCCAGTGCCCTTGTTGCTGCGAGCACGCCGTCCGTTATCGGGCGCTTGCTCGGTGACCTGGCTGTTGCCTATCGCAAAGTCCCGGATCACCCGGGGCTCGACCCTGCGCGCAAGGTGCACGCCGTACTGCTCGACGATTCGATCGGTCCCCTGCTGGTGCTGTTCACCCAGAATCATTTACTTGATCTGAACCGTCTGGCCGACTTGACCGGGCGGCGCATGACCGCCGTTGCGCCGGAGCGCCTGCAGGTCTTGCTGGACAAGCATGGCCTGAGCCAGCTGCCGGGCTTGCCGGCGCTGGTCAACTCGCCCTGCCTGTACGAAGAACACTTGCTGCAACAACCCTCGCTGCTAATCAGCACGGGTGAACCGGGCCTGTGGCTGGAGATTGCCCAGCAAGACTTCAAACCCCTGCTCAAAAACGCCAGCGCCGGCCGTTTTGGCGAGCCTTTGGGCGCCATCACACCTGATCTCGGCGGGGACGATGGCGAGGCCATCACCCGGGCAGTGCAGGCCTTCACGGCGCGGCGCATCCAGCAGCGGCTGGAGGCCACCATCGAACTGCCACCGCTGTCCGAGAGCGTGCGCAGAATCATGCGGCTGCGCTCCGACCCTGACGTAACCATCGATGAAATCACCAGCGTGGTGGAAACTGACCCGGCGCTGGCGGCGCAGGTCATGAGCTGGGCCTCGTCATCGTTTTACGCCTCGCAGAGCAAGATTCGCTCGGTCGAAGACGCCATTGTGCGCGTGCTGGGGGTTGATCTGGTGATCAACCTGGCACTCAGCCTGTCGCTGGGCAAAACCCTGAGCCTGCCCAAGGACCATCCGCAATCGAGCACTCCTTACTGGCAGCAGTCGATCTACACCGCGGCGGTGATTGAAGGGCTGACCCGGGCCATGCCCCGGGAGCAGCGCCCCGAAGTCGGCATGACTTATCTGGGCGGGTTGCTGCACAATTTTGGTTACCTGCTGCTGGCCCATGTGTTTCCGCCGCATTTTTCGCTGATCTGCCGGCATCTTGAGGTAAACCCCCATGTCAGCCACAGCCTGATCGAGCAGCACCTGTTGGGTATCAGCCGTGAACAGATGGGCGCCTGGCTGATGCGCTTTTGGGGGATGCCGGATGAGCTGGCGATTGCCGTACGCTATCAACACGACCCGGCTTATGTGGGGGTGGATGCGCAGTATCCGAACCTGGTGTGTGTGGCGCTGGGCTTGCTGCGCAGCCGCGGAGTCGGTCACGGTGCGTGTGCGCCGTTGCCGGATGCGTTGTTCGAGCGTCTTGGCGTGCCACGAGAAAAGGCTGAGGCGGTGGTGGGCAAAGTATTGGAGGCTGAAGTGTTGCTGCGCGAGATGGCGGCGCAGTTCGGTCAGGCTTGAATAGCTAAAAGCACAAGCCCCATCCCTCTCCCGGAGGGAGAGGGAGCTGATTGTCGGTGTTCTTGAAATCGCGCGCGGTCAGTTCCCTCTCCCTCTGGGAGAGGGCTAGGGTGAGGGGCTCTTGATCTTAAGCCTTGGCCTTTTTACGCGGCTTGAGGTACTTGGTCAGGCCCTGGAACCAGATCACCAGCGCCGGGTTACCCTTGATCTGAATCGACTTGTCCTGAATCCCTGTCATGAACGCCAGCTGCTTGTTCTTCGCCTGCAGCGTAGCGAAGCCGTAGGCGGCATCTTTAAAGGCGATGGCAAACGCCGGCTCGGGGTACAGGCCGCCGTGGCTGGTGATGCGCTGGTCTTTGACCTTGAAATGACGGGCCACCTTGCCGTCGAGGGTTTGCAGCTGGAACACCAGATCCTTGTCCACCAATTGTTGCTGGAAAGCAGGATTGTTGCGGCTGGCTTTGCCCATCAAAAAGCCCAGCATCCAGAGCAGAAAACGAAATTTCATGTACGCGGCCTCGGGGAAATAAAAAATGGCCGGCGCAGTGTAACGATTTGAGCGAAGAACGCCATATTTCTGCAGAGTTAGGCGTAGATGGGCTAGGTTTTGCCACTTATGGCCGCACAATCGGCCCGTGTTTTCTCAAGAACGGGCCGCTGGCAAGGCCAGCTTGCCCATTCTTCATGTAGCCCGTGCCTTAAGGATTCACGCTGTCCTTGAGGAATTTGCCCGGTTTGAACGCCACCGTGTTGCTGGCCTTGATGGTGACCGGCTGGCCGGTTTGCGGGTTTTGCCCCGTACGGGCACCGCGGTGGCGCTGGATAAAGGTGCCAAAGCCGACCAGCGTAACGCTGTCCTTGCGATGCAGGGCCTGGGTGATTTCTTCCAGCACCGCATTGAGAACGCGGTTGGCTTGTTCTTTGGTTAGGTCAGCCTTTTCAGCGATAGCTGCGGCGAGATCGGGTTTACGCATGATGAAGCCTCATTGACGGTTTTTTGTTGTTATGTCCGTGCTGCTCTCTACGGAACAGCGCCCAAGGCGCCGCAGGCTCTAAACTGCGGCAGACCCGTGTGAGAATGGCACGCGACCAAGGTCGGCGCCAGCCTCTGCACAGGCTTTGTTGAGTCAAGGCAATGGCATATGCGACAGAATGAGCCGCTTTTACGCCAAAAGTGCAGGCAGCTCTTTGTTTAGCGCGAGTTTTTCTCGAACAGCCTCACCCGTCAGCGCATAACCGAGCAACTTGCCGTCTGCGTCGCGGCACAGCGCCTTGATATCGGCGCCCTGACCTTCCACGGTCCACACACCCTCGTAGCCACGCGGCACAGGTGACACCACCAGCGGGCAAACCGGGGTTTTCACCGTAATGGGCATGGCTCCGTAACTGACCGCGGTCGGGTTGCCTGCCAGGGTTTGCGCCAGCGCCCGGGCGCAACTCATCAACGGCATCACATACAGCAGGTTAAGGCCGTCGACCTCGGCACAATCGCCCAGCGCGTAGATATGGGAGTGAGAGGTTTTAAGCTGACGATCCACCTCAACCCCGCGATTGACCTTGATCCCCGCAGCGGCGGCCATATCAATGCGAGGGCGCAAACCGATGGCGGACACCACCACATCGCACGGAACGACACTGCCATCCGACAAATGCGCCTCGAGGCCGCTGTCGGTACGTTGCAGGCGGGTCAACACCGGGCCCAGATGAAAGCGTGCGCCCAGGCTTTCGAGGCCAGCCTGCACTGCCGCTGCAGCAGCGGGGTGTAAAAGGGTTGGCATCACTTGCTCGCAGGGCGCGACCAGATCGACCTCATAACCGCCTGCGATCAGATCGTTGGCAAATTCGCAGCCGATCAGCCCGGCGCCCAGGATCAGGACGCGGCGTTTACCTGCGGCAGCTGCGCGAAAACGCGCGTAGTCTTCCAGGTCATTGATCGGGAAGATCGCATCCTGAGCGTCGCCCTCCACCGGGACCTGCACCGTTTGCGCACCCCAGGCCAGCACCAGGTCACGATAGGGCACCGCCTCTTCACCGATCCACAATTGCTTGTGGCCCGGGTCGATACCGCTGATGCGGGTATGGATACGCACCTGGGCCTTGAGCTGCTCGGCCATCGCCTCGGGCGTGGCCATGCTCAGGCCGTCAGCCTCTTTGTTTTTGCCAAAGCCGGTAGACAGCATTGGCTTGGAGTAAGAGCGCCCGTCATCGGAGGTGATCAACAGCAGCGGGGTTTCGCTGTCCAGCTTGCGAAACTCACGGGCCAGGTTATAGCCGGCCAGCCCGGTGCCAACGATCACGACAGGTGCGTTCATGCCAATCTCCAGAAGTTGAATCAGGTTTTAAAAGGGTTGATCAGTTGATTTCAATCATCTCGAAATCCATTTTACCGACGCCACAATCCGGGCACAGCCAGTCTTCAGGTACGTCCTGCCACAGGGTACCGGGGGCGATGCCATCATCCGGCCAGCCGTCGGCTTCGTTATAAATCAGTCCACATACAATGCATTGCCACTTCTTCATCTGGGTATTTCCTAAAGGTTCAGGCTTGGACAAGGCCACGGACTTATCAACAGGCGCCGTGTTACTCGTCAAATTCAGGGCGTTTTGTACTGATGACCACCCGCAGATGCAAGCACCAATACGGGCAAAAGTCCCTTGGACGCTCATTCGAGGATCCGCGTGATAAGCTCGCCGACCTCAATGGCTGCCAATTATGACCCACCGTGCCGCACATAACTTCTCCGCTTATCCCCCCTGTCTGGCTTGAACAAGGCCAACTTCCTGCGCTGCCTGACACACAGACCCTGGACTGGCTATTTGACGAGGGCTCTCTGACTCGGCGTCTCACTGCAATTTCAGATAATGCCTTCAGCGTGCTTCCACTTTATGAAGGTTGGCAAGTACTGCGCCCGGATGAATGCGCTGCGCTGGACCTGCCTGAAGGCGTTCAGGGCTGGGTGCGCGAAGTGTATTTGCGCGGGCACGGTGAGCCTTGGGTGTTTGCACGCAGTGTCGCGGGTAAAAGCTCACTGCAAGAGGGTGGCCTGAACATGGACGAACTGGGCAACCGCTCGCTGGGGGAGTTGCTGTTCAGCGACCAGGCCTTTGAGCGCGGAGCCCTGCAGGTGTGCCACTACCCGCGTAACTGGTTGCCGCAGGCTGATCAGGTCGATCACCTGTGGGCACGCCGCTCGCGCTTTGTGCGTGGCAAACTGAGCGTGCTGGTGGCCGAAGTGTTTTTACCCAAACTGTGGGCCGCCCTCGGTGCCCGGTCGGAGAACAATTGATGTACACGCGCCTGCTCAAATCACTCAACCGTTTCAACCCCCGTGCCTGGGACTTTATCCAGCTGACCCGCATGGACAAGCCCATCGGCATCTACCTGCTGCTGTGGCCGACCTTGTGGGCATTGTGGGTGGCCGCCAAAGGCGTACCCTCGCTGGGTAACCTGCTGATTTTTGTCTTAGGCGTGGTGTTGACCCGTGCTGCCGGCTGCGTGATCAACGACTTTGCCGACCGCAAGGTGGATGGTCATGTCAAACGAACAGAACAACGGCCTATGGCCAGTGGCAAAATCAGCAGCAAAGAAGCCCTGGTGTTCTTTGCGCTGTTGATGGGGGTCAGCTTCCTGCTGGTGCTGTGCACCAATGCTCCGACCATCTGGCTTTCATTTGGCGCGCTGGCACTGGCGGCCACTTACCCGTTCATGAAGCGCTACACCTACTACCCGCAAGTGGTGCTGGGCGCAGCGTTCTCGTGGGGCATACCGATGGCCTTTACGGCCGAGACCGGCAGCCTGCCGGCTGCGGCCTGGCTGCTGTACATCGCCAACCTGCTGTGGACAGTGGCCTACGACACCTACTACGCCATGACCGACCGCGAAGATGATCTCAAGATCGGGGTTAAATCCACCGCCATCCTGTTTGGCGATGCCGACCGCGTGATCATCCTCAGCCTGCAGGGTCTGGCCCTGGGTTGCCTGCTGCTGGCAGGGTCGCACTTTGAGCTGGGCGGCTGGTTCCACCTTGGCCTGCTGGCGGCGGCGGGCTGTTTTGTGTGGGAATTCTGGTACACCCGCGACCGTGATCCGCAGCGCTGCTTCAAGGCCTTCCTGCACAACCACTGGGCAGGGTTGGCGATTTTTGTGGGGATCGTGCTGGATTACGCGCTGGGCTAAACCCACAGGAATTGCATCCCATGCCTACAAATGCGAGTTTGCTCGCAAATTGAATCGACACTTATAGTTTGTTTCGCTCACTGACCACTGTCAGTGGCAGGGTTTCGCAGCCCATACACTATAGGTGTCATTCGTCAAAGAGCCTGTTGAAGGTACTTTTCAGTATCTGAAATTTCGTTTTATGGCGGTTGTACGCGGGAGACCTTCGGGTCTGCCGGGGCACCTATAGCTCGGTCTGCGAACCTGCGTGCAACTGCCACCCAAACCGTTTCGCAGCGACCGGTAGTAGTACCTCTTTTAATTCTCTATAGGTGCTGCATTCATGAATACTCAAATCCAACGTTTTCTCCCTCTCGACACCTTGACCACCCAAACCCCTGTGTTATTTATCGACAGCCATGCACCGTTGGCGGATTTGCACGCCTGTGTGGCCGAGCGCCTGTCTGCGCTGCATAAATTGCTGACTATTTTTGCCTGTTGCCCGCTTGTTGCTGCAAGATACCAACGATGTATTCGAGGTGATCCAACAGCACGGCATGAACGCCTGAGTCCCCTTACTCACGATGCGAACGACGTGGTGGGGCTGCAGACCGCGGCGATTCGATCGCGAGCAAGCCCGCTCCCGCGCAGGGGGCACGGCAATGGCGCCGCCCCCCTTCTGAATTAAGACTAAAATCGGTCTTATCATCGTCCAAGGGGGGCGCCATGAAATATTCATCCCAAGTTCGACCTATCAGTTATCTGAAAAGCCATACCGCCGAAATCGTGAAATCCATCACCGAAAATCGACAGCCTTTAGTTATTACCCAAAATGGCGAGGCAAAGATGGTCGTCATGGACGTCAAAAGCTACGAAGAGCAAGCCGAGACCATGGCTTTGCTGAAGCTGTTGGCACTGGGCAATCGAGAGATAGATAACGGTCAGTTCAGTGACATCGAAGATGTATTTGCCGAGCTGGAACAGGCAGATGTGCAATGACGTTCAAGGTGGTAATGCTTCAATCTGCACAAACCGACCTTAAAACGCTCAGGCACTACATCATCAAGCAATTCTCTGCCGTACCTGGCAAGTCACTTACGAGCACTTGAAAAGCTCAATTCGCATGCTCGCAGCGTTGCCTCACTCCGGGTCAATTCCCGATGAGTTGCAGGCCCTGAGCCTGAATCACTTTCGGCAAGTGGTCAGTGGCATGAACCGGATTATTTACGAAATTCGCTCACAGACGGTCTACGTGCACATCATTGTTGATTCGCGTAAAAGTTTGCAGTTGCTGCTCACGCAAAGGCTGCTAAGGGCTGAGTTTTATCGCTGATTGAGTGCCCTGCACCATTCACTGCTCAGGCACCAACCGCAACGTACTGCGGGTATTGAGCTGGATTTCGTTTTCCTCCATATGCGGCTTGTCGTAATCGCCCTCAATGTAGGACTCGGCCTGGTCGCGGTAGTGTTTGTCGAACGGCACGCCGCTTTGACCCACCGGGTTGATGGTCAGCCCGTGAGACGGGTTGGCAAAGTCGATCAGGCGCCGGGTGGACGGGCCGTAGATCACCGGCCACGGGGCGTTGCCGAGTTTGGCGCTGAGGTTGTTGGGCACTTCGTGGCTACCGGGTGCAGCGAAGGGGCCGACGTTGAACAGCCAGTCCAACGGCTTCTGCCGCCCCAGCGGATGAACGTGGGTCAGGGTGTGGGCACGGCCCCAGCGCCATTGCCCGGGGTCATCACCCAGGGTGCTCTTCAGGTGGGCAATGCTGGCCTGCCAGGCAACCTTGACCGTATCGGCGCGAGTCTCTTTGTGTGCTGTGCTGCGGTTATCCCACCACGGTGAATCAGGGCTTGCCGCCAGGCGCGGCAAAGCCGCATCGATCACACGGGTCGTGAGCATGGCGTCAAAAAATTTGTCGCCCAATTTGTCGCCCATGGTGACTTCTGTGAGGCTGTACAGGAACTGGTTGAACACCGTGGCGACCGTTGAATTCAACGGGTAATCGCCTTTCCACTGTGCCAGTTGCTCCACCAGTTTGCGTTCGCCCGGGTCCGTGACCACTTCGCGCAGCACCGGCAACAGAGGCTTGAGCACACGTTCACCGTAGCCCGTGGCGGTACCCAGCTGCAGAGCCTGGCTGTTTTTCAGGTTCCACTTGACGCTGTCATCGCGGAGCTGACGATCAAGCTGCTGGCCGCGATCAGCCAGGTTGTAATAACCGGGGATCTCGATGCCGACAGGCGACAATGGCTGGAAGTTGGCTGACACGATATAACCCCGCGCCGGATTTTCTTCCTGGGGGTTGGCGCTGAACGGGTAAAAACCGTCTTTGTCGGCCTGTGCTGTGCCGCCGTCGAGGATAAACGCCGGATTGACTCCGGCCGGGCGCTTGGGCAGTTGCGCCGCTGCCCACCAGCCGATATCACCTTTGGCGTTTGCCCACACCAGATTCAGACCGGGCGCCTGAATATAGGTCGCAGCCGTACGCGCCTTGCTCAGGCTGTCAGCACGGTTGAGCTGGTAGAAGCCTTCGAGGATCGGGTTCTTGCTCTCCAGGAAGCCCCACCACATGGCAATCGGCGTGTTGCCCGCGGTAGCGCCCAACACGTCGTTGATAATCGGCCCGTGGGGCGACTGGCGCAGAGTAAGGGTCACCGGCGCCTCGCCCTTGACGGCAATCTGCTGTTCGCTGCGGGTCATGTCGACCCATTGGCCGTGATACCAGACCTGATTGGGGTTATCGGGGTTGGTCTTCTCGGCGATCAGGTCCAGATCGTCGTTCTGGAACATGGTCAGGCTCCAGCCAAAATCGGGGTTGTTGCCCAGAAAAGCGAACGGCACCAGCGCCTGATGGTAGCCATACAGGTCGAAATCCGGTGCCGACAGCTGCGCTTCGTACCACACAGACGGTGCCGCAAAACGGATATGCGGGTCACCCGCCAGCAGTGGCTTGCCACTTTGTGTGCGTTTGCCTGACACCACCCAGGCGTTGCTGCCTTCAAACTGCGGCAAGCCCGCCTGGCTCAGGGCCTGATCGCTCAGTTGGGCCAGCGCCCCCAGGGTTTCCCAGTCGCTGGCCACCAGTGCAGGAGACAATACGCCCTGGGGCTGCCAGTCGAGGTCGAAGATTTTCAGGTAATCGCTGCCCAGCTGGTCACGTATATAGGTCAGCAGCGGTTCGGTACGAAAGCCGGCGGCAAAGCTGTAAGCCATGTAGCCGGCGACACTGATGGTATCTTCGCCGGTAAAGGGCCGGGGGGCGATGCCCAGCAGGTCGAACTCCACGGGTTTGGGGTTGTTGGCCTGGTATTGATTGATCCCGTCCAGGTACGCCTGCAAGGCCAGAAATGACGGGGACTGGTGATCCAGCTCAGTCACGTAACTCGCAGCCCGCTCACGGATGCGCAGGCTGCGAAACAGCTTGTCGGTATCGACCAGCTTGGGGCCCAGCACCTCGGCCAGTTCGCCCCGGGCGAGGCGGCGCACGATCTCCATTTGAAACAGCCGGTCTTGTGCCTGAACGTAGCCCAGGGCCCGGTACATATCCGCCTGGTTGCCTGCACGAATATGCGGCACACCGCGCTCGTCATAACGCACCGTGACCGGCCCCTGCAACGCTGCAAGCGCCACTTGCCCCTGGCGTACGGGCAGTTTGCTCTGCACGTACCAGGCCCCGCCGCCTGCAAGGACGACAATGGCAACGGCGATAACGGTCAGGCTGCGATTCATGAAGCAACTCCTTGTTCTGGTCGTACGCGCCGGGGCGATATCAGTGGGCGGCGCTTTTATCTTGCCAGGAGCAGTAACAGCCCACCGCCATGGTATGGGTGGCCTTGACCGGGCGACCTTCGCTCAGGGCTTGCAGGATGGGTTCTATGAAACTGTTGCTGGCGTTGCAGGTGGCCCCTTCGCTGTAGGGGCCAAAGTAGGCCAGTTGGCCACTGCGGTCCCAGATGGCCACGGCCGGGCTGGCACTCAGATGCTCGGCGCCGGGCAGGCTGGCCAGCGCCTTGATCGCGCCCAGGGTGGCGGGTAATTGACCGTGAGTGCCGGGCTTTTGCAGTGAGTAGAATTCGACGCCTTGGGGCGCGTAATGAGCCAGCAGCTCGCCAAGGTGCTGCTGGTTGCCGACGTTGCAGGGGCACGCCGGGTCCCAGAAGTGCAACACGCGAATGGCACCCGGACCCGACAGTTCGGCGGGCAGGCTCAGTACATCCCCGGAGAACAAAGCGGCCTGATCACTGAAGGCACGGATATAGCGGCCCTGGAACCAGTCGTAGGCCGTCCACAACCCCACCGAGCAGATCAGCGTCAGCAGGCAGGCCAACAGGGTTTTGAACGGGGGCACCGGCATTGGAAAGCTCCTTGAAGGCCGCGTAGCTTGCCATGCTTGACCTGACAGATGAATATTGAAGGTCTATAAAGCCTGTTTTGCGCGCCTGCGCCCTGTCTGGAAGCCTCTATGCCTGCCCTGTTTTCTCCCGATTCCTTGCGCGCCAGCCTGCAGCCGCTGGCGGCGGGCCAGCCGTTATCGAGTGAAGCCCTGGCGTATCAGCGTTATTACGGTCTGGATTTTCCCCATCGTCAGGCGCCAGTCAAACGTCAGTTGGGGCGCTTCACTGCGGGGGGTTACGAGATCGTCAGTCAGGTGTGGTGGCCAGCCTCGTCACCCGTGGCGACCTTGTTTGTGATTCACGGGTTTTACGATCATATGGGGCTATACCGGCATGTGATCGAGTGGGGGCTGAACCACGGATTTGTGGTGATCGCCTGTGATCTGCCGGGGCACGGGCTGTCCAGTGGCGAGCGGGCCAGTATCGACGATTTCGCGCAGTACCAGGCAGTGCTGCAAGGCCTGTTTATCGAGGCTCAATCATTGCAGTTACCGCAGCCCTGGCATCTGTGCGGGCAAAGCACGGGGGGCGCGATTGTGCTCGATCACCTGTTGCACTACGGCGCGCAAAGCCCGGCACAGGGCCAGGCGATACTGCTTTCGCCCCTGGTGCGACCCAAGGACTGGGGCTGGTCAAAATTCAGCTATTACCTGCTGCGCCCATTCGTCAAAGGCATTGCCCGGCGTTTTAGCGAAAACTCCAACGACCCGGCTTTTTTGCCGTTTCTGCAAGCCGACCCTCTGCAACCGGTGCGTTTGCCGACAGCCTGGGTGGGTGCGCTGGCGCGCTGGATCCCGCGAATTGAAGGCGCGGCACCGAGTGCGCGGCAGCCGCTGGTGATTCAGGGCCAGGACGATAAAACGGTGGATTGGCAGCATAACCTTGAGGTGCTCAAGGCCAAGTTCAATCAGCCGCAGACACTGCTGTTGCCTGAAGCCCGGCACCATCTGGCGAATGAAACGCCCGAGATACGTGCGCGATATTTCGCTTTTCTGGACAAGTATTTCTGAGACCCTGAAGGGCGCTGTCCTATGGATTCAGGTTGGCCGTGCTTTGCCCCACTGCCAGCCCGGCGCGAACCGCTGCCAGGGCTGCTTGATAATAGGTCTTGCCTTCAGGCGATTGCGCAAAGGTAACGAACTCTTCCAGCTCCGGGTCAGACAGATCGCGATACACGTAGAGCAAGGTGTTATCCAGCTCGCCGCCGATCTGATCCATCAACCGCTGGCGCTGCCCGTTCAACATGCTCTGCGCTTGCCCGCCACCCAGTAGCCCCGGGATCATCGAACTCAAGCTGTCCGCGGCAACACCGGCAATCGCCAGGCTGACTTCGGCCCCGGCTTCACGGGCAGGCAGTGCGCGAGACAAATGATTGATCAGCAACTGGCGGGTAGCGTCGGCGTCCATGCGCGGCAGGCCCTGCGCATGCATGGCCAATTGATCGCGGCGCGTGGCCAACAGCTCGGCGGCGACAATTTTGCCGCCCAATGGCGAGCGGAAAAATACCAGCGCCGGCTTCGGATCAGGCAAGTTGCTACGCATCTGTTCCTTGGCCCGCTTATCCATCGCCGCAGGTGCAAAACGCTGGCTACTGTTGTTGACCAACGCCTGGTAGACCGCTGGCGGCAAATTGTTGCGATAACGCTCCTGAGCAGCGCCCAGCGCATCATTGAAGTGCTCACGTTGTTGCGGCCAGCCGGCGACCGTAAACAGATCATCAAGGTTGTCTGCCCATGCGGGTAACGTACAAAACATCATTAACAGTAAAAACAAGCGGCGCATGAGGGGCTCCTGTCTGCAGGGCGCTATTGTCCGGGTGTGGCGTAGGACTTGTCGAGAATTCGTCTCGCTCATATGGGCATTAAAGCGTGCAGGTGATTTATTTCGACATTGCCAGCCAGACGGAGCTGTCAGATTTTGAGGCGGCTCGATACTATGCGCGCCATGCAAATACCCTCTGATCACCCGCTGTTGCTACGCATCGTCGACGACCTGTATACGCAGGGATGGTCACAGCAAAATATTTTCCTGCCCGAGGCTCTGACCCTCGAACTGGCGGCTGAGTGCCATAAACGTTCAGCTGAAGGCGAACTGACCCCGGCAGCGGTCGGCCGCGGTGTGACTCAGGAGGTACGCGAGGGAATACGCGGTGACCATATCCAATGGCTGGAGCCGGGAGAGGCGCTGGCTTGCGACAGTTACCTGGGGTTAATGGAAAGCCTGCGAATCGCCATGAATCGCAGGCTTTTTTTGGGCCTGGAGGACTTTGAAAGCCACTTTGCGCTCTACCCGCCCGGTGCGTTTTACCTCAAGCATCTGGACCGCTTTCGGGATGATGACCGGCGCATGGTTTCGGCCGTGGTCTATCTCAACCAGGGCTGGCTGCCCGAGCATGGTGGGCATTTGCGCATGTACCTGGACGGCGATATCGACTATGACGTGTTGCCGACCGGCGGGTGTCTGGTGGTCTTTCTCTCGGGCGAAATCCCCCATGAAGTCATGCCTGCGACCCGTGACCGTCTGTCGTTGACCGGTTGGTTTCGCCGTCGTGCCACAGAGGTGTTTGTATGAGCCCCAAAGTACTGGTCAGTCGCTGCCTGCTGGGGCATCGCGTACGCTACGACGGCGGCGCCAGCGGCCCCTATGCACTACTGGCGCAATGGCAGGCCGAAGGCCGGGTGATTGCCTTGTGCCCGGAAGTGGCGGGCGGCTTGCCCACGCCACGCGCTGCAGCAGAGATCCCCGGCGGCCAAGGGGTCGAGGTGCTCGCGGGCAAGGCTGCAGTCATTACCACTGAAGGCGAAGACGTAACCGAGGCGTTTGTGTCCGGCGCGCGTCAGGCACTGGCGCTGGTTGAGCGCCACGGCATCCGCATTGCCATTCTCAAGGCCAACAGCCCGTCCTGCGGCAATCGACTGACCTATGACGGCAGCTTTAGGGGTGTCAAAGTCGAGGGGCAGGGCGTGACTGCAGCCTTGCTGACCCGTGCAGGGGTGCAGGTATTCAGTGAGCTGGAGCTCGAAGAAGCGGCCAAAGCACTGGGTGTTTTGACGCAGAAATGAGTTCAGGTAATATCCGTCATCACATTGCCCAGGGATACAACGATGACTGACAAGCCTAAATCGCAGCCCTCGGCCGCAGCTGAAAGTGCCGATTCAGCACTGCACCATATCGTTGATGGTTTTTTGCACTTTCATCACGAAATCTTCCCTGAACAAGAAGCCTTTTTCAAAAAGCTGGCCACGGCGCAAAACCCCCGTGCGATGTTTATTGCCTGCGCCGATTCGCGCATCGTGCCGGAGCTGATCACCCAGAGCGCACCGGGCGATCTGTTCGTGACCCGTAACGTCGGCAACGTTGTACCGCCTTACGGTCAGATGAACGGTGGTGTTTCCACGGCGATCGAGTACGCGGTACTGGCACTGGGCGTGCAGCACATCATCATTTGCGGGCATTCCGATTGTGGCGCGATGCGCGCCGTGCTCAACCCCGCCAGCTTGAAAAAAATGCCGACGGTAAAGGCCTGGTTGCACCACGTGGAAGTGGCCAAGACCATGGTGCAGGACAACTGCAACTGCGCCAATGAATCTGAAAGCATGCACGTGCTGACCGAAGAAAACGTGATTGCCCAGCTGCAGCACTTGCGCACGCACCCGTCGGTAGCGTCGCGTATGGCCAATGGGCATCTGTTTATCCATGGCTGGGTCTACGACATCGAAACCAGCGCAATCAAGGCCTACGACGCCGACAAGGGCGAATTCCTGCCACTGGACGGCACCAGCCCGATCCCGAGCGCGACGCCCAAAGCGCGGTTTTAAACGCGCATGAGCGGTGGGAGCGGGCTTGCTCGCGATTGCATCAGCGCGGTATGTCAGTTAAACCGCAGCGTCTGCATCGCAGGCAAGCCAGCTCCCACAAAAAGCCTGCAAAAATCTTACAACGCCAGGCCAACGCCCAATTGCTTGGACAGGCACGGCCAGCGCTTCCAGGCTGCGCCCGTTTCAGGGCTGGTCAGGCGCTCGCGATAGGCTTCGACCGACTCCAGGGCAAAGCTCTCTTCGTTGAGCATCAGGTCAACCGCATGATGCACGGCGGCATCCAGCTGGTTGGCAAAGTCTTCGCCAATCAACTGGTGGGCGATCAGGTTGGCCACGGTCATGTCCAGCGGAATCAACGGCTGCTGGAAGTGCTTGATATAGAGGTCGTTGACCTCTTCGACCAGGCGGTGCGCCAGGTACGCTTCGTCCAGCAAACCCTCCAGCCCTTCGTGGCCAACGAGCAGCGGCAATGGCTGGGCAAAGAATTGCTCGGCGATTTTCAGGATCGGCTTGATCTGCGACTCGATACCGGCCTCGCGAGCGACTTCATTGGCCGCATCGAGCAAGTCGGGCACCTGGTCGATATAGGCGCTGACGAAACGCGTCATCACCACATTACGGTCGACTTCAGGCAATTGGATGGCGGTGTGAAGGTGTGGCAATTGAGCGGCCAGATGCTTGGCGAGCAGGCCCGTTTCAGCCTCATGGTCTTGGGCACGCGAGATCTGCACGCGGATGGCGGCGGTGTTCATGGGAACTCCAGGGGGGTGCTAGACAGGGGGGTACTTTTAAAAAAGTAGCCCTCTCAGGTCAAGGAGAGGGGTTTTTCAGGGGGAGTATTGTCATTCATTTTGTGACCGGGCAGTGAGTGCCATTTGTCGATGGCCCCTTATTTCATTGTTTTGGCCCCTCATATTGCGGGGCCGGGCCCTGTGTCTATACTCGTTTTTGTAACCGTTATTCGATGACGCCCGACTGCTTGAGCAGACGAGGCTCGGCGGTAAGGAACAGCTGGTTGGAACACCGCCCCCTTGTAGCGCTGCCCGTGTACAGATGCAGACCGGCGCAATAACAAGAAAAATAAAGGGGAACACCGCGATGCGACATCCACAGTTATGGATGGGCCTGCTGTTGTGGTCAGTGTTCAGCCAGGCACAAGCGGCCTGGACCGTGAATATGACGCCAGGTGCAACCGAAGTCAGTCATGCGGTCTTCGACCTGCACATGACCATCTTCTGGATCTGTGTGGTGATCGGCATCATCGTCTTCGGGGCCATGTTCTGGTCGATGATCGTTCACCGTCGCTCCACCGGCCAGCAACCGGCCAGGTTTCATGAGAGCACCAAAGTCGAAATCCTGTGGACAGTCATCCCCCTGGTGATCCTGATCGCCATGGCTGTACCCGCGACCCGCACCCTGATCCATATCTACGACAGCAGTGAATCGGATGTGGATATCCAGGTCACTGGCTATCAGTGGAAATGGCATTACAAATACCTGGGCCAGGACGTCGAGTTTTTCAGCAACCTGGCCACCCCCGCCGACCAGATCCACAACCAGTCCCCCAAGGGCGAGCATTACCTGCTCGAGGTCGATGAACCGCTGGTTTTGCCCATAGGCGCCAAGGTGCGGTTTTTGGTGACCTCGGCCGATGTCATCCATTCCTGGTGGGTGCCGGCCTTTGCAGTCAAACGTGACGCCATTCCGGGGTTTATCAACGAGGCCTGGACCCGCGTCGAGAAGCCTGGCCTTTACCGCGGCCAGTGCGCCGAACTGTGTGGCAAGGACCACGGCTTTATGCCGATTGTGGTTGATGTCAAAACCAGGGCCGATTACGACGCCTGGTTGACCGAACGCAAGGCCCAGGCCGCGCAACTCAAGGAGTTGACCAGTAAAGAGTGGACCCTCGACGAGTTGGTGGCGCGTGGCGACAAGGTCTATCACACCGCCTGCGTGGCCTGTCACCAGGCTCAGGGCCAGGGCCTGCCGCCGATGTTCCCGGCACTCAAGGGTTCACCTGTTGCCACCGGCCCTGCCGCCGACCACCTGCACCGCGTGTTCTTCGGCAAACCGGGGACCGCCATGGCCGCTTTCGGCAAGCAACTGTCGGAAGTCGACATCGCTGCGGTGGTGACTTACGAGCGCAACGCCTGGGGCAACAACAAGGGCGACATGGTGACACCAAAAGACGTGCTGGCGCTCAAGCAGGAACAAGGCAAATGAGCCGCCCGGGGATGTGTGCACGTAACGGTCGGGGGCAATCTGCCACTGGCTTCTTGGTCCAGCTGTTTGCAGGAGTCAGGACATGAGTGCTGTTATCGATGACCACGGCCATGCAGACGGTCAGGCCCATGGCCCGGCCAAAGGCCTGATGCGCTGGGTGCTGACCACCAACCACAAGGACATCGGCACCTTGTACCTGTGGTTCAGCTTCTGCATGTTTCTGCTTGGCGGCTCGTTTGCCATGGTGATTCGCGCCGAGCTGTTCCAGCCCGGCCTGCAGATCGTGGCCCCGGCCTTTTTCAACCAGATGACCACCATGCACGGTCTGATCATGGTCTTCGGCGCAGTGATGCCAGCGTTTGTCGGCCTGGCCAACTGGATGATCCCGCTGATGATCGGCGCACCGGACATGGCCTTGCCACGGATGAACAACTTCAGCTTCTGGCTGTTGCCCGCCGCATTTTTACTGCTGATTTCGACGCTATTCACCGCCGGGGGTGGGCCCAACTTCGGCTGGACGTTCTACGCGCCGCTGTCCACGACCTACGCACCCGAAAGCGTGACCTTTTTCATTTTTGCAATCCATTTGATGGGCATCAGCTCGATCATGGGCGCGATAAACGTGATCGCCACCATCCTCAACCTGCGCGCCCCCGGCATGACCCTGATGAAAATGCCCCTGTTTGTCTGGACCTGGTTAATCACCGCCTTTCTGCTGATTGCGGTAATGCCGGTGCTCGCGGGCGTGGTGACGATGATGCTGATGGATATCCACTTCGGCACCAGCTTTTTCAGCGCCGCAGGTGGCGGTGACCCTGTGCTGTTCCAGCATGTGTTCTGGTTTTTCGGCCATCCCGAGGTGTACATCATGATCCTGCCGGCCTTCGGTGCCGTCAGCGCGATCATTCCAACCTTCTCGCGCAAGCCGCTGTTTGGCTACACCTCGATGGTCTACGCCACGGCCAGCATCGCCTTCCTGTCGTTTATCGTATGGGCGCACCATATGTTTGTGGTGGGCATTCCGCTGGTGGGCGAGCTGTTCTTCATGTACGCCACGCTGCTGATCGCGGTGCCCACCGGGGTCAAGGTGTTCAACTGGGCCAGCACCATGTGGCAAGGCTCACTGACCTTTGAAACGCCGATGCTGTTTGCCGTGGCCTTTGTGATTCTGTTCACCATCGGCGGGTTTTCCGGGTTGATGCTGGCCATTGCCCCGGCGGACTTTCAGTACCACGACACCTATTTTGTGGTGGCGCATTTCCACTATGTGCTGGTGCCGGGGGCAATCTTTGGCATCTTCGCTTCGACCTACTACTGGCTGCCGAAATGGACCGGCCACATGTACGACGAAACCCTGGGCAAGCTGCACTTCTGGCTGTCCTTTGTGGGCATGAACCTGACGTTCTTCCCGATGCACTTTGTCGGACTGGCGGGTATGCCGCGGCGGATTCCGGACTACAACCTGCAATTTGCCGATTTCAACATGGTGTCGTCGATTGGTGGGTTCATGTTTGGAGCGACGCAGTTTTTGTTCCTGTTTATTGTCATCAAATGCATCCGCGGTGGGCCGCCAGCACCGGCCAAGCCGTGGGACGGCGCCGAAGGTCTGGAATGGAGCGTGCCTTCGCCCGCGCCGTACCACACCTTTACCACGCCGCCGGAAATCAAGTGAAAGGTCAAAGTCCCCTCTCCCTTTGGGAGAGGGGCTTTTGCTCCAAGGAGATCAAGCGTGAACAACTCAACCCCCATCAAACGCCTGGTCCTGCGCCTGTCGCTGCTGGTGGTGGTGATGTTTGCCTTTGGCTTTGCCCTGGTGCCGATTTACGACGTGATGTGCAAGGCCTTCGGCATCAATGGCAAGACCGCCGGGCAGTACGAAGGGGAGCAAGTGGTCGACCCGAGCCGTCAGGTACGGGTGCAATTCCTGTCTACCAATGCCATCGACATGGTGTGGGAGTTCTACCCCAAGGGCGATCAACTGGTGGTCAATCCGGGCGCGGTCAACGAGATGGTCTTTGTTGCCTACAACCCTACCGGTCAACCGATGTCGGCGCAGGCAGTGCCGAGCATTTCGCCCGCCGAAGCGGCCCGGTACTTCCACAAGACCGAGTGCTTTTGCTTTACCCAACAGGTGCTGCAACCGGGTGAGCGGATCGAAATGCCCATGCGCTTTATCGTCGATCAGGCCATGCCCAAGGATGTGAAACACCTGACGCTGGCTTACACGCTGTTCGATATCACCGCTCGCCATCCGCCCGTCGCCGCCATCGCCGGCAAGGCCGCTGACCAGCCTTCCCGATAAGGAGAACGCCCCATGGCAACTCACGATCAGTACTACGTCCCGGCGCAAAGCAAGTGGCCGATCATTGCCACCATTGGCTTGCTGGTCACGGTGTATGGACTGGGGACATGGTTCAACGATCTGAAGGCTGCGCGGCCTGAATCCCACGGGCCGCTGATCTTTTTCGTCGGCGGTCTGATCGTTGCCTACATGATGTTCGGCTGGTTTGGCGCGGTGATCAAAGAGAGTCGCGCCGGGCTCTACAGCTCGCAGCTCGACCGCTCCTTTCGCTGGGGCATGACCTGGTTTATTTTTTCCGAGGTGATGTTCTTTCTCGCCTTTTTTGGTGCGCTGTTTTATGTACGCCACTTTGCCGGCCCGTGGCTGGGGGGCGAAGGCAGCAAGGCGGTGGCACATATGCTGTGGCCCGACTTTCAGTTCACCTGGCCACTGCTGCACACCCCCGACCCTGCCCTGTACCCGCCGCCCAAAGGGACCATCAGCCCGTGGGGCTTGCCGCTGCTCAACACCGTATTGCTGGTCAGTTCCAGCGTTACCCTGACCATTGCCCACCATGCACTGAACAAGGGCCATCGCGGCGCGCTGAAGTTCTGGCTGGGGCTGACGGTGTTGCTGGGTGCAGGCTTCCTGGGGTTCCAGGCCGAGGAATATGTCCACGCCTACAAAGAGCTGGGGTTGACTCTGGGCTCAGGCATCTACGGTGCGACCTTCTTTATGCTCACCGGTTTTCACGGTGCCCACGTGACCATCGGCGCGCTGATTTTGCTGATCATGCTGATCCGTATTGTGCGCGGTCACTTCAATGCCGAGCACCAGTTCGGATTCCAGGCCGCAACCTGGTACTGGCATTTTGTTGATGTTGTGTGGCTCGGCCTGTTCTTGTTTGTTTACGTGCTATGACGCGCTTTCGCCCTGGTTTTGCCCCCACGCTGGTGGTGTTGGCGGTGCTGCCGCTGCTGGTGTTTCTGGGCTTCTGGCAGCTTGACCGGGGCGAGCAAAAGCGTGAGTTGCTCAACCACTACGCCGAGCGTCAGGTGGCTGCACCGGTGACCGTCGGGCAATTGCTCACCTTCGATGATCCGGCCTTTCGCCGCGTGCAGTTGCGCGGCCATTTCGACGGTCAACACAGCCTGCTCCTGGACAACCGTATGCGCGATGGCAAGGTCGGTGTGGAGTTGCTGCAGCCCTTTCAGGATCAGGCCAGCGGCCAGTGGCTGTGGCTTAATCGCGGCTGGTTGCCATGGCCGAGCCGCCTTAAGCCACCCGAGTTCAGCACCCCGGAGCAGATACTGGATATTCAGGCCTGGGTCTACGAATCACCGGGAGCGCCCTTCCAGCTGCACCCCGACCCGCTGGGCGCGCCCTGGCCACGGCTGGTGACGGCTGTGATGCCAGCCAAACTGTGGGCCGAACTGGGCCGTGAAGGCTTTGCCGACGAGGTGCGTATCGCCCCCGGGCCCGCAGCGTATCTGGCCGACTGGCCACTGATCTCCACGGGCATGGGCCCGGAAAAACACACCGCCTATGCCGTGCAATGGTTCGCTATGGCACTGGTGTTACTCGGTCTTTATCTGTATCTCGGTTGGCACACTGCTCAGGAGAAACGCCATGGGAACGGCCATCAATCCGCCTGAAAGCACACGCACCCTGCCCCCGACCACACGACGGCGCGGGCGCTTGCAACTGATCCTTATCCTGCTGCTCACTATCGGCCCCATGGTGCTGGCCACGTGCATGTACCAACTCAAATTCTGGCTGCCCGAAAGCCGCAGCTACCACGGCGAGCTAATCGGCAACGGGCAAAGCCGCGCTGCCCTTGGGGTGACGGCCGATGAACAACGCTGGCAGCTGCTGGTGACCGCGCCTCAGGGTTGCGCTACGGATTGCCAGCAACTGGTGTACCTGGCCCGCCAGCTGCAGATCGGCCTGGGTCGCGATGCCTCCCGCGCAACCCACGCACTGGCAGCGGCACACCCCGTAGATGCGGCCTACGCGGCCAAGCTGCAACTCGAATACCCGCAACTGCAGCGCTACGCCCTGGACCTGCCAACTTATACGCAGGGTGCCGAGGGCAACGGTGCAGCGCAACTGTGGATCATCGACCCCCACGGCAATCTGGTGCTGCGCTACGCCTACGGGGTGATCGGCAAGGACGTGCTCAACGACCTGCGCCTGCTGCTGAAGCTGTCCAATATCGGATAGAGGGCTACGCCATGGCCAAAGCCGGATTTCGTCTCGCCTTGCTTGCCACCTTGCTGGCGCTGGTGGTGGTGCTGCTCGGCGCCTACACCCGCCTGACCCATGCAGGGCTGGGCTGCCCTGACTGGCCGGGCTGCTACGGTTTTATCAGCGTGCCCAAGACCGAGGCGCAACTGGCCCATGCCGAGCTGCATTTTCCCGATGCCCCGGTGGAGGCCGATAAAGGGTGGAGCGAGATGACCCATCGTTACTTCGCGGGCACCCTGGGCCTGTTGATCGCACTCCTGGCGGCCCGGGCCTGGCGGCAGCGACACTTGCCCGATCAGCCGCTCAAGCTGCCGCTGTTTATTCTGCTAGTGGTGATCGCCCAGGCGGCCTTTGGCATGTGGACGGTGACGCTCAAACTATGGCCGCAGGTTGTCACCGGGCATCTGCTCGGCGGCTTTGCCACCTTGAGTTTGCTGTTTTTGCTGACGTTGCGCCTCTCTGGCGTATTGCCCGCGCTGGCGGTACCGCGGCGTTTGCAACGTTGGGCCAGCGCCGGGCTGATGCTGGCAATCCTGCAGATCGCATTGGGGGGATGGGTCAGCTCCAACTATGCCGCCGTGGCGTGTGTTGATGTGCCGACCTGCCATGGCCAATGGTGGCCTGAAGCCGATTTCGCCAATGGTTTTCATCTGACTCAGCACATTGGCCCCAACTATCTGGGTGGGCAACTGGACAGCGAAGCCCGTACAGCGATTCACCTCACCCATCGTTTGGGCGCCATGCTGCTGACCGGCGTGCTGCTGGGTCTGGCCTGGCAATTGCGCAAGGTCGGCATGAGCCGTCTTGCGGGGTTACTGCTGGTGGCGCTGGCGGCACAGATCGGCCTGGGCCTGAGCAATGTGCTGTTTGGCTTGCCGCTGGCAGTGGCGGTGGCCCACAACGCCGGGGGTGCGGCTTTGCTGCTGACCCTGGTGCTGGTCAATTACCACGCACGCGCAGTGCTGGTACGGGCCCGGGCGCCACGATTTTCCCGCTGGACCTACAGCCTCAAAGGAGAACAACCGTGGCGACCTTGATGGGCGAGCAGGCACAGCGGGCGTTGTGGCGCGATTATCTGGAGCTGACCAAGCCCAAGGTGCTGGTCTTGATGCTGATTACGTCGCTGGTGGGCATGTTCCTGGCGACCCGCGCCGGCGTGCCCTGGCCGGTGCTGATCTTCGGCAATCTGGGCATCAGCCTGTGTGCCGGTGCTGCGGCCGCGGTCAATCATGTAGTGGACCGGCGCATTGACGCCGTCATGGCCCGCACCCACAAGCGCCCGTTGGCACAGGGGCGAGTGTCGCCGGTTGCTGCGCTGACCTTCGCTCTGTTGCTGGCGCTGGCGGGCATGGGATTGCTGCTGGTGTTTACCAATCCGCTGACAGCCTGGCTGACGCTGGCGTCGTTGCTCGGCTATGCGGTGATCTACACCGGTTTTTTGAAACGGGCCACACCGCAAAATATCGTTATCGGGGGGCTCGCCGGGGCTGCCCCACCGCTGCTGGGCTGGGTGGCGGTTACCGGGCAGGTCACCGCCGAGCCGTTGCTGCTGGTGTTGATCATCTTCGCCTGGACCCCGCCGCATTTCTGGGCCCTGGCCATTCATCGCAAGGAAGAATACGCCAAGGCCGATATCCCGATGCTGCCGGTCACTCACGGCGAACACTACACCAAGGTGCATATCCTGCTGTACACCTGTGCCCTGCTGGCAGTGAGTCTGCTGCCGTTTGTGATCCATATGAGCGGCTTGCTCTATCTGGGCTGTGCGCTAGGGTTGGGCGCACGCTTTCTGTATTGGGCGTGGGTGCTGTACCGTGGCACCCAGCCGCACGCGGCGATCAACACGTTCAAGTACTCTATCTACTACCTGTTCCTGCTGTTTATCGCGCTGCTTGTCGACCACTATCTGATGTTGAACCTATGACTAAAATTCAAAAGACCGTCTTTATTCTCGTTGCGCTGGTGGCCTTGGTCATGGGCCTGACGTTTAACAAAATGATGTCGGGTAAAAACCAGGGCGATAACACGTCGCTGATCGATGCCGGGATCATTTTGCTGCCGCAAAGCCGCCAACTGCCGGACGTGACGATGACCAACCAGGATGGTCAGCCGGTGGTGATGAACGCGCTGAAAGACAAATGGAGCATGCTGTTTTTTGGCTACACCTTCTGCCCGGACATCTGCCCGACAACCCTCGCCCAGCTGCGCCAGATCAAAAGTGAACTGCCTGAAGAAGTGCAGGACAAGCTGCAGATCGTGCTGGTCAGCGTTGACCCCCATCGCGACACGCCGCAGCAGCTCAAGCAATACCTGGGCTACTTTGACCCGCAGTTTGTGGGGCTGACGCCGGGCTCCATTGAAGAGCTGCAGACACTCGCCAACGCGGTGAGTATCCCGTTTATTCCCGCCGATACCAGCAAGGCGAACTACACGGTGGATCACAGTGGCAATCTTGCGCTGATCGGGCCGGACGGCACTCAGCGAGGGTTTATCCGCGCACCGTTCAACAACCAGAAGATGATTGCCCAGTTGCCGGGATTGGTTGAACGCAAGTAAGGAGGGGGGCTGCAGGTTACTGGGTGGGCGCTGGCTTGCCTGCGATGCAGGCGACACGGTCTTTCAGACAAACCGCAATGATGCCATCGCGAGCAAGCCCGCTCCCACAGAGGGGCGGGATTGCTCCGACAGTGGGTGTCAGAACGCCGGAACGATGGCGCCTTTGTACTTCTCAAGAATGAACGCTTTCACTTCCGGGCTGTGCAGGGCTGCAACCAGCTTTTGCATGTCAGCCGAGTCCTTGTCATCCGGGCGAGCTACCAGAATATTCACGTAAGGCGAGTCGCTGCCTTCGATGACCAGTGCGTCTGTTTCCGGGTTCAGCTTGGCTTCCAGCGCGTAGTTGGTGTTGATCAGCGCCAGATCAACCTGGGTCAGCACCCGTGGAATGGTGGCTGCTTCCAACTCGCGGAACTTCAGCTTCTTGGGGTTGGCGGTAATGTCTTTGGGGGTCGACAGGATGTTGGTCTTGTCCTTGAGCGTAATCAGCCCGGCCTTATCCAGCAACAACAGCGCACGGCCGCCGTTGGTGGCGTCATTCGGGATCACCACGGTAGAACCGTCTTTGATTTCATCCAGCTTTTTGTACTTGCTCGAGTAAGCGCCCAGCGGCTCCAGGTGAACGGCTGCAACGTTGATCAGGTGGGTGCCCTTGGCCTTGTTGAACTCATCCAGGTACGGTTGGTGCTGGAAGAAGTTGGCGTCCAGGCGCTTTTCGGCCACCTGCACGTTTGGCTGGATGTAGTCGGTGAACACCTTGACCTTGAGGTTTACACCCTCTTTGGCCAGTGCAGGCTTCACGAACTCCAGGATTTCGGCGTGAGGCACTGGGGTGGCCGCAACCGACAGATCGCCCGCGTGGGCCGAGAACGCCGCAACAGCGGCCACAGCAGCAAATAACTTCTTCATGCAGCAACTCCTTGGGAATACCTGAAATCAGGTATCTGCCAGCCACAGGCTGGCGGTTACGTTTATTAATCCGGGGCGTACTTACTTGCGCGAAAAATGCACCACCAGCCTGTCGCCAACGGTTTGCAGAATCTGCACCAGAATCAGCAGCAGCACCACCGTGACGATCATCACGTCGGTCTGGAAGCGCTGATAACCGAAGCGGATCGCCAGATCGCCCAGACCACCTGCGCCCACCACACCGGCCATCGCGGTGTAGCTCACCAGGGTAATGGCGGTCACGGTGATCGCCGCAAAGATACCAGGGCGCGCCTCAGGCAACAGGGCGCTGGTGATGATCTGCCGCGTGCTGGCGCCCATGGCCTGGGTCGCCTCGATGATGCCGCGGTCCACTTCACGCAAGGCAGTCTCCACCAGACGGGCGAAGAACGGCGTGGCGCCGACCACCAGTGGTGGGATGGCGCCGGCAACGCCCAGCGAGGTGCCGGTAATCAGTACCGTGAAGGGGATCATCACAATCAGCAGGATGATGAACGGCAGCGACCGCAAAATGTTCACCGCCAGCGAAAGAAAGGCGTACACGGCCTTTTGCTCAAACAGTTGGCGCGGGCTGCACAAAAACAGCAGCACGCCCAGCGGCAGGCCCAACACGATGGTAAACAGCAGCGAACCGCCGAGCATCATCAGGGTGTCGCCGGTAGCCAGCCAGATTTCCAGCCAGTCGATATTGGAGAAAAAACTCAAGAAAGCGTCCATTAGCGCAGCACCTCCATATGAACGTCAGCGGCAACGAAGCGGGCGAACGCCGCTTTCATATCGCCACCGGTGATGGCGAGGGTCAATTGCCCATAAGGGGTGTCTTTGATGCGGTCAATACGACCGGCCAGGATGCTGTAGTCCACACCTGTTTCGCGGGCGATGGTGCCCAGCAGCGGTGCGTAGGTAGCTTCGCCCTGGAAGGTCAGGCGTACGATGCGACCAGGTACATGAGCGAAATCGTCGCGCTGCTCACTCTCGTCGATCTGCTCGTCTTCCTGCACAAAACGCTTGGTGGTCGGGTGCTTGGGGTGCAGGAATACATCGGCCACCGGGCCTTGCTCAACGATCACCCCCGCGTCCATCACTGCCACTTCGTCACACACGCGACGGATAACATCCATCTCGTGGGTGATCAGCACGATGGTCAACTTCAGCTCACGGTTGATCTCGGCCAGCAATTGCAGCACCGAGGCGGTGGTTTGCGGGTCGAGGGCGCTGGTGGCTTCGTCGCACAGCAACACTTTTGGCTTGGTGGCCAGCGCACGGGCAATGCCCACACGCTGTTTTTGGCCGCCTGAAAGTTGGGCCGGGTATTTTTTGGCGTGATCAGACAGGCCCACGCGCTCGAGCAACTCTGCAACGCGCTTATCAATGGCACTGCGGGACAATTCACCGGCCAGTGTCAGAGGCATCGCGACGTTATCGGCCACGGTCTTGGAAGCCAGCAGGTTGAAGTGCTGGAAAATCATGCCGACCTGCTGACGGAAACGGCGCAGGCCGTTGGCGTCCATCGCGGTTACGTCTTCGTTATCGACGATGATTTTGCCGCCGCTCGGCGTTTCGAGGCGGTTGATCAGGCGCAGCAATGTACTTTTACCCGCACCGGAGTGGCCTATCAGGCCGAACACCTGGCCGCTCTCAACACGCAAAGTGGTGGAGTGCAGCGCGGGGATGTCCTTACCGGCAACCCGGTAAGTTTTATGAACGTTATGAAACTCAATCACGTAGCGAACCTTGTGGGCGCGTAAATAGAAGTTCAGCGGTAAGCCGGGCGCGCATTTTAGCCTGTCCGTATAGATGCACTTAGCATTTATTTGCGCACAAACCTTTGATTTGGCAATAAGACGACTAAAGGTCAGAAAAAAGGAACGACGGTAACGGCCAGACGTCAGTACTTAGGCAACTCGCATCCGCTTGGGCGGTATTTGTCTACAAAGCCCTTATCACAGGGCTTTCGCATACAAGGAGTTTAGTCTGATGAGCAGCAAAAAACCGTCTTCCAACAAGAGCCAGATGGCCGGCACCGACACCCTGGATCGTGGTAACACCAACGTCAAACTGGAAAGCCTTGAAACCTTTCGCGACGACGCCACCGATCAGGCCTTACGAACCAACCAAGGGGTGAAGATTGCTGACAATCAGAACACCCTCAAGGCCGGTTCGCGCGGGCCGTCGCTGCTCGAAGACTTCATCATGCGCGAGAAGATCACGCATTTTGACCATGAACGTATTCCCGAGCGCATCGTGCATGCGCGAGGCACTGGTGCTCATGGCTATTTTCAGGCGTACAAGTCCCACAGCGCACTGACCAAAGCAGGATTCTTGCAGGACCCCGGCAAGCAAACCCCCGTATTCGTGCGTTTCTCCACCGTGCAAGGCCCGCGGGGCTCCGGGGATACGGTGCGTGATGTTCGCGGTTTCGCGGTCAAGTTTTTCACCGACGAAGGTAACTTCGATCTGGTCGGGAACAATATGCCGGTATTTTTCATACAGGATGCGGTGAAGTTTCCAGACTTTGTACATGCTGTAAAACCTGAGCCACACAATGAAATCCCTACTGGCGGCTCGGCCCATGACACCTTCTGGGACTTTGTCTCACTGGTTCCGGAATCCGCTCACATGGTCATTTGGGCCATGTCCGACCGGGCCATTCCGAAAAGCCTGAGAAGCATGCAGGGCTTTGGCGTGCACACCTTTCGTTTCATCAACGCGCAAGGCCAGTCTAACTTCGTCAAATTTCACTGGCGCCCAAGTGTAGGCACTTGCTCGTTGGTGTGGGACGAAGCGCAGAAGCTCGCAGGCAAAGACACGGACTTCCATCGCCGTGACCTGTGGGACGCCATTGAGACGGGCGATTACCCGGAGTGGGAGTTCGGTGTCCAGATCATCCCGGAGGAAGATGAGCATAAGTTTGATTTCGATATCCTTGACCCGACCAAGCTGATCCCGGAAGAACTGATACCGATTACGCCATTGGGAAAAATGGTCCTCAACCGCAACCCGGACAATTTTTTCGCAGAAACCGAACAAGTCGCCTTCTGCCCTGGCCACATTGTTCCAGGGATCGACTTTTCCAATGACCCGTTGCTGCAAGGGCGCCTGTTTTCCTATACGGATACGCAGATCAGTCGCCTTGGCGGGCCGAATTTTCATGAGATCCCGATCAACCGTCCGGTGGCGCCATTCCACAACAACCAGCGTGATGCCCAACACCGCAGCACCCTCCACAAGGGGCGTGCAGCCTACGAACCCAACTCGATCGATGGCGGCTGGCCAAAAGAAACCCCACCGGCGGCCAGTGACGGCGGTTTTGAGAGTTACCCGGAACGCATCGACGCCAACAAAATCCGTCAGCGCAGCGAATCATTCGGTGACCATTTCTCCCAGGCGCGGCTGTTCTTCAACAGCATGAGCAACCATGAGCAAGAGCACATCATTGCTGCCTACAGCTTTGAGCTGGGTAAAGTTGAGCGCGAGTCTATCCGTGCGCGGCAGGTGAATGAGATTCTGGCCAATATTGATTTGGGCCTGGCCAGGCGCGTCGCCGAAAATCTGGGCTTGCCCGCACCCAAGGCCGGTACGGTAGCTGAGCGCAAGACTCGCTTTACCCAGTCGCCGGCCCTGAGCCAGGCCAATCTGCTGGCGGGGAATATCAAAACCCGAAAAGTGGCGATCCTGGCGGCCAACGGGGTGGATGGCAAAGCGATCGATGCGCTGAAACAGGCGCTTGCAGCAGAGGGTGCCCACGCCAAATTGCTGGGGCCGACGTCAGCCCCGGTGAAAACCGCTGACGGCACATTGCTGGCTGTGGATGCGTCGATGGAAGGCTTGCCTTCGGTGGCGTTCGACGCGGTGTACGTACCGGGTGGCGCGGCGTCGATCAAGGCACTGAGCGGCGACGGAGTGGCCTTGCACTACCTGCTGGAAGCGTACAAGCACCTCAAGGCCATCGCCTTGCAGGGTGATGCCAGACAACTGCTGGACGTGCTGCACCTACAGGCAGATGAAGGGTTGCTGGCGATCAAGGATGCCCAGGATCTAAAAGCCTTTTTTGCAGCCATCGGGCAACACCGCGTGTGGTCACGGGAGGCCAGGGCCAAGGCAATACCGGCCTAGCCGAAAACAAAAAACCCGTAGCAGCCTTTGGCTGCTACGGGTTTTTCATGCCCGGATGTTTTATTCCGGTTTGCTGGGGATCAGCACCATTTGTGCGGGTACGTGGCGAATGACTTGACGGTTCAGCTTGAGGTCAAACCCGGGGTCGATCTTTTTAACCCGCTTGCTGATCAGTGTGGCCAGCCATGGATAATCCGCCGTACGCGGAACCTGCAGGCTGACGGCGCACTGGTAATTGACGATATCTTGCGCGATCAAATCCAGTTGATGGCGAAGTTTGGCAATATCGTTGATGTTCAGTGCAACGGTGGTGCTTTCGGCCGCCGGGTCGATCACCTTGGCCGGTGGTCGGGCCTCGGCAGCCTTGAGGGCGGCTTCAGCCTTGTCCAGCTCGGCCTTGCGGGCCTGGGCAATGGCGCTATTGACCCCACCGGTCAGTGCAGGGGCCTTGGGCATCAGGGCGCGGGCACGGCTCAGGGCGGTAGCTGCCGCGTTGACATCACCCTTTTGCAGGACGATCTGGCTGCGTTGCAGGTAGGCCTCGGCCAGTTGGCGCTGGTACTGCACCAACTGCGGATCATCCGGGGTTTGCGTCTGCAAGGCGCTCAATTGGTCTTCAGCGGTCGCGAGTTCACTGCTGGCCAGGTTTTGCTCCAGCTGTGCGATGGCCGTAGCGCGTGCGGCGGCGGCAGTAGTGTCGGCCGACGGCGTGCTTTGGCAGGCGCCCAGCAGCAGAGAAAATGCGGCCAGGAGCAAGTAACGGGAGTTGAACAGCTTCATTCCTGCGGCTCTCTAAGTGCGCAAAAAACAAGCAAGTCTACACCCCTCGACGGGGTAGAACAAAACTCAACAAAAACAGTGCTGCGGCACACACCACAATCGACGGGCCTGCTGGCGTGTCCTTAAACCATGACAGCGCAAGGCCACCCACTACGGCCAATATGCCCAGTGCGCTGGCGCCCAGTGCCATTTGCTCCGGCGAGCGAGCATGACGCTGGGCCGCGGCCGCCGGAATAATCAGCAAGGAGGTAATCAGCAACACGCCGACGATTTTCATCGCCACGGCAATCACCACCGCAATCAACAGCATCAGGGCCAATCGTAACGCCGCCACGGGCAGGCCTTCAACCATGGCCAGCTCTTCATGCACGGTGATCGCCAGCAATGGTCGCCACAGTGCAACCAGCAAGGCCAGAACCGTCGCGCTGCCACCCAGGATCCACATCAGGTCGGTTGGGCTGATGGCCAGCAGGTCACCAAACAAATACGCCATCAGGTCGATCCGCACTTCATGCATGAAGCTTAGTACGACCAGCCCGAGGGACAAGGTGCTGGGGGCGAGAATTCCGAGCAGTGTGTCGGATGCCAGCGACTGTCGCTGCTGCAGCGTGACCAACAGCACCGCCAGCAACAGGCAGCCCACGGTCACGGCAATGGTCGGGCTGATATCCAGCAGGAACCCCAGGGCTACGCCCAACAGGGCTGCGTGCGATAACGTGTCGCCGAAGTAGGCCATGCGCCGCCACACCACGAATGACCCCAAAGGGCCTGCAACTATTGCCAAAGCCAGACCTGCCAGCAGGGCGTAAAGCAGAAAATCAGCCATGCTTGCAGCCTTCTCCATGAACGTGGGCGGATGCCGCCGGGTTATTTTCGCTAACCACTGAGCCATGCAAGTCATGAGCATGGTCGTGATGGTGGTGATAAATCGCCAGGCTTTGTGCGTTTTTGCCAAATAGCTCAACGAAAGCCGGGTCACCACTCACCTGCTCGGGATGGCCCGAACAACAGACGTGGCGGTTGAGGCATACCACCTGATCGGTGGTGCTCATCACCAGATGCAAATCGTGGGAGACCATCAGCACGCCGCAGCCGTGGCGGTCGCGCAGGCGGGTGATGAGGGCATACAGCTCCGATTGACCGGCCACGTCCACGCCTTGCACCGGCTCGTCGAGCACCAGCAATTCGGGCTTGCGCAGCAGGGCGCGGGCCAGCAGCACGCGCTGCATTTCACCACCGGACACGCTTTGCACCGGGCTATCGATGACCTTTTCAGCACCGACTTCCTTTAGCGCCTCAAGGGCCTGGGCACGGTCTACACCGGGCACCAGGCGCAAAAAGCGCAACACGGACAATGGCAGTGTCGGGTCAACGTGAAGCTTTTGCGGCATATAGCCCACGCGCAGCTTGGGCTTGCGCCATACGCTGCCGCTGGTGGGCTTGAGCAGGCCGAGCACGGCTTTGACCAGCGTGGTCTTGCCGGCGCCGTTGGGGCCGATCAGGGTCACGATCTGGCCCGGTTCAACGCTCAGCTCGATATTGTCGAGTACGTTTTGCCCGGCATAGGTCACGGTGACCTGTTGCAGGCGAATCAGTGCAGCGCTCATCAGGCCTCCCGGCAACCCGAACACAAACCGACCACTTCGACAGTCTGGCCTTCGACAGTAAAGCCGACATCCCGGGCGCTGTTGATAATGGCGTCGCTGATGGACTTTTGCTCAAGCTCGATGGCGGCGTGGCAGTTGCGGCAAATCAGGAACTGGCCCTGGTGCGGGTGCTCGGGGTGGCTGCAGCCAACAAAAGCGTTGAGTGAGGAAATGCGGTGCACCAGGCCATTGTCGAGCAGGAAGTCCAAAGCCCGATAAACGGTAGGCGGCGCAGCGCGACGGCCATCCTGCTCGCTCAGTACTGCAAGAATGTCGTAGGCACCCAGCGGCTTGTGGCTTTGCCACACCAGCTCAAGCACCCGTCGACGCAAGGCGGTCAGGCGCAGGCCCTTTTGCGCACACAAGGCATCGGCCTCGGTCAGGGCGCTATGGACACAATGAGAATGGTCGTGGGGACGGCTGGCAAGCGGTGTTATAGGCATGGGCGGCGACGATTATTGAGAGAGACGTTATTATGTTACCTGTTTCAGCCATCATGAGTGCTTATCGTGCCCCGTCTTTTTTCCCTTTTTCTTGCTCTAAGCGCCAGTTTGCTTGTGATCAGCCCGGCCCGGGCCGAAGTCAACGTGCTGACCAGCATCAAGCCCCTGCAACTGATTGCCGCTGCCGTGCAGGACGGCGTGGGGCATCCGGAGGTGCTTTTACCGCCCAATGCCTCACCGCATAACTATGCGCTGCGCCCATCCGACGTACGGCGCGTGCAGTCAGCAGACCTTCTCTACTGGATCGGTCCGGACATGGAAGGGTTTCTGCCACGAGTGATCAAGGGCCGCACCCTGCCATCGGTTACGGTACAAAGCCTGCCGGGCTTGAAATTGCGTCATTTCGCCGAAGATAGCCATTCGCACGAAGAAGATGCCGCCGAACATGATCACGATCATCGTCCCGGTACCCTGGATGCACACTTGTGGCTGGCTCCGGACAATGCGCGGGTGATCGCCGCGAAAATGGCGGCGGACCTGAGTGAAAAAGACCCTGCCAATGCCGGTAAATACCAGAGCAACCTCAAGGCTTTCAACGAACGCCTGGACGGGCTGGATGCGCGCCTCAAGCAGCGTATGGCCGGGATTGCCGACAAACCGTTCTTCGTCTTCCACGAAGGCTACGATTATTTTGAAAGCGCTTACGGCATCAAGCACACGGGCACCTTCAGTGTGGCTTCGGAAGTTCAGCCGGGCGCCCAGCACGTAGCCGCCATGCGCAAGCGTTTGCAGGAAGTGGGCAAGACGTGTGTCTTCAGCGATCCGCCGCTGCGTCCGCGCCTGGCGGACACCCTGACAGCCGGGTTGCCGGTCAAGTTGGCGGAGCTGGATGCCCTGGGTGGCTACACCCCGGCGACGGCGCAGGGGTATGAGCAGTTGCTGGAAAAACTCGGCAATGACCTGGCGGGGTGTCTGGAAAGCTTGTAAGCCGACTCCCACAGATTGTGTGACATTCACAAAAGTTGCGGCTTGCCAGAACCTCTGTGGGAGCGGGCTTGCTCGCGATTGGATCGACGCGGTTGTTCAGATACACCGCGTCGCTACAATCGCGAGCAAGCCCGCTCCCACAATTGATTTCAGTGTTTGTTACAACGCGAACGGCAGCTGTACGGTCACCGTCTGACGCAAAGCCAGGCGTTTTTCAAACTCGCCCGGATCATGAATCAGCACGTCCTGACCGGCAAAGGTCTGGGCTGCGATCAGGCGCGACAGCCAGAACCGCACGCAAGCAACGCGCAACAGGGTCGGCCACAACTCGGCCTCGGCGGCAGTGAACGGACGCAGGGCGGCATAGGCACCCAGCAGCGCACGGGCGCGGGGAGCATCGATCTGACCGTCTTCGTCTGCACACCAGTCATTCAGGGCAATGGCCACGTCGTACAGCATCGGGCCCGAGCAGGCGTTGTAAAAATCGATCAGCCCGGTCAGATGAGTGCCTTCAAACATCGCGTTATCACGAAACAGGTCGCCATGCAGGTTCGCCCGGGGCAGTGCCAGAATCTGCGCCTTACGCTCAGTAATTTCCTGCAGCGCCTTTTGCAGCAAATCTGCTGAATCAGGCGACAAACCAGCCATCAAGGCAGGACCTTCAGCCAGCATCCAGTCCAGGCCGCGGTCTGTCTTGCGTTCCAGTACGTTGTTGCGGGTCGCGGTATGCAAGTGGCCGAGCAGTTCCCCAACCTGGGCGCAATGCTGGGCGTTGGCCTCACGAATATGCTTGCCCGCCAGGCGCGGCTGCAGCAGCGCCGGCTTGCCCTTGAGTTCGCGCAGGGCCTGGCCGTCAACGGTGCGCAAGGCGAATGGCACCGGCAGGTCGGCGTCATGCAGCACATCCAGCAGCTCGATAAAGAACGGCATCTCTTTGACCGGCCCACGCTCAACCAGGGTCAGGACAAATTCACCGCGCTCCAGGCTGATGAAGTAGTTGGTATTTTCGCTGCCCGCAGCAATCCCCTGGAAATCGAGCAAACGGCCGAGTTCATAAGGCGCAAGGAAGGTTTCCAACTCGCTGCGAGTCAGTGGGGTGAATACAGACATGATTTAAATTGCCAGTACGGGCGCCGCGCAAGGCGGCGCCAATTAAAGTTAAGACGCTACTTCCATTCGAAGATTTTCCACGAAGGAATCAGCATATCCGGCTGGTCGGAACGGATGTAATTGGCATCAGTACCATCAGCCCGTACCAGGAAGTACGGTTTGCCCCCTTTTGGGGTGACCTTGATGGCGTACAGGAAACCGTTTTGACGGTACTCCTGAATGGTTTTATCGCCTTCCGTGCGAATGGTTACATCTGGATCGGCGGTGACTGCTTCATCTGCTGCGAAGGTTACCAGCGGAGTGAATGCAAACAAACCGGTCAGCAACAGGCGATTGAGTGTGCGCATGATAACCTTGTCCCTTTGTCGTCATTGGTCCGGACATTCTAGCGCCGGACTCGCCGAAAAGGTTGATCCTGCTCATGAGCCAAGCTCCCCTCGTCCTGGTGGACGGTTCTTCATATCTGTACCGCGCCTTCCACGCGCTGCCGCCGCTGACTACGTCCAAAGGGCTGCCGACAGGCGCCGTGAAGGGCGTATTGAACATGCTCAAAAGCCTGCGCAAGCAGTATCCGGACAGCCCGTTCGCGGTGGTTTTCGATGCCAAGGGCGGGACATTTCGCGATGACATGTACGCCGAGTACAAGGCCAACCGCCCGAGCATGCCCGATGACATGCGGGTGCAAATCGAGCCATTGCACGCCAGTGTGATTGCGCTGGGTTTCCCCTTGCTGTGCGTTGAAGGCGTGGAGGCCGATGATGTCATCGGCACGCTGGCCCGCAGCAGCGCCGCGGCAGACCGACCAGTGGTCATCTCCACCGGTGACAAGGACATGGCCCAGCTGGTTGATGGCCACATCACGCTGGTTAACACCATGACCGGCAGCGTGATGGACATTGAGGGCGTTAAAGAGAAATTTGGCGTATCGCCCGAGCAGATCATCGACTACCTCGCGCTGATGGGCGATTCGTCTGACAACATTCCAGGCGTACCTGGTATTGGTCCCAAGACAGCGTCCGGCTTGCTGGTGGGTGTAGGCGGTGGTTTGGTCGATCTGTACGAAAAGCTCGATATCGTGCCGACCCTGCCCATTCGCGGCGCCAAAAACTTGCCTGCCAAACTCGAAGAACATCGCGAAATGGCGTTTTTGTCCTATCAATTGGCGACGATCAAGATCGATGTGCCGCTGGATATCGGCCTGGAAGACTTGCACCTCAAGGCGCCTGACTGCGAAAAGTTGATTGAGCTGTACACCGAACTTGAGTTCAAAAGCTGGATTGCCGAAGTTGAGCGCGAGGCCAAGCGTGCCGGGCAGGTGATTGTGCATGAGGCTCCTGAAGCGCCCGCCGAAGCGGAGCAACAGTACGAGACCATCCTCGATCAGGCTCGCTTTGATGTATGGCTAAAAAAACTCAACGACGCCAAATTGATTGCCTTTGATACCGAAACCACCGGCCTGGACGCGCAGCAAGCGCAGCTGGTGGGCCTGTCGTTCGCGGTCAAGCCTGGCGAAGCGGCTTACATTCCATTGACCCATTCCTACATGGGCGTACCCGAGCAACTGGATCGCGACACGGTATTGCGTGCCCTCAAGCCGCTGCTGGAAGACCCGAGCAAAGCCAAGGTCGGACAACACGCCAAGTACGACATGAATATTCTGGCCAACTGCGCCATCGGTGGCGATCAATCCTGCGGGATCATGGTTCAGGGCGTTGCCTTCGACACCATGCTTGAGTCCTATGTGCTCGACTCCACGGGCAGCCGCCACGATATGGACAGCCTGGCCCTCAAATACCTGGGCCACACCACCACCAGCTTCCAGGACATTGCCGGCAAGGGCGTCAAGCAACTGACCTTCGACCAGATTTCCCTGGAGCAGGCCGGCCCGTATGCGGCCGAAGATGCCGACGTGACCTTGCGCCTGCACCATGTACTGCACGAAAAACTCGCAGCGATCCCTAGCCTCAACAGCGTATTGACGGACATCGAGATGCCGCTGGTGCCGGTACTGGCGCGTATTGAACGCCAGGGCGCGCTGGTGGATGCCAACCTGCTGGGTATCCAGAGTGTTGAGCTGGGTGACAAGCTGGTTGCGCTGGAGCGTGAGGCTTTTGCCATTGCCGGTGAGGAGTTCAACCTGAGCTCACCCAAGCAACTGGGTGTGATCCTGTATGAAAAACTCGGTCTGCCAATCATCAGCAAAACGGCCAAAGGCCAGCCTTCGACTGCCGAAGCCGTGCTGGCGGAACTGGCCGAGCAGGACTTCCCGCTGCCCAAGGTGCTGATGCAGTACCGCTCCATGAGCAAGCTGAAAAGCACCTACACCGATCGCCTGCCTGAGCAGATCAACCCGCGTACGGGCCGTATCCACACCTCCTACCACCAGGCCGTCACGGCGACCGGTCGTTTGTCTTCAAGTGATCCAAACTTGCAGAACATTCCGATCCGTACCGCCGAAGGTCGTCGGATCCGTCAGGCCTTTGTGGCCCCTAAAGGCTACAAACTGCTGGCGGCCGACTACTCGCAAATCGAGCTGCGGATCATGGCCCACCTGGCCAAGGACGAAGGTTTGCTGCATGCCTTCCGCAACAACCTGGACGTGCACAGCGCCACCGCTGCCGAGGTATTCGGGGTTGATCTGGCGGACGTCACCACCGACCAGCGCCGCAGTGCCAAGGCCATCAACTTCGGCCTGATCTACGGCATGAGCGCCTTTGGCCTGGCCAAACAGATCGGCGTCGACCGCAAACAGTCGCAAGCCTATATCGACCGTTATTTCGCACGTTACCCGGGCGTGCTGGACTACATGGAGCGCACGCGCACCCAGGCTGCCGAGCAAGGCTATGTCGAGACCATTTTCGGTCGTCGCTTGTACCTGCCGGAAATCAACGCGAAAAACCCGGCGCTGCGCAAAGGCGCCGAACGCACGGCAATCAACGCACCGATGCAGGGCACGGCAGCCGATATCATCAAAAAAGCCATGGTGTCTGTGGATAACTGGCTCAGCGCCTCAGGCCTCGATGCCCGCGTCATCCTGCAGGTACACGATGAACTGGTGCTCGAAGTGCGCGAAGACCTGGTGGACCAGGTGCGTGATGAAGTGCGGATACACATGAGCGAAGCGGCGAAGCTGGATGTGCCGCTAGTGGTTGAAGTAGGCGTGGGCAACAACTGGGATGAAGCGCATTAATGAGGGAATGTGGGAGCGGGCTTGCTCGCGATGCAGGCGACGCGGTCTGTCGCAATGACCGCGTTGATGCCATCGCGAGCAAGCCCGCTCCCACACTAAAAATTTATTGCTGCTGCAGAGACCGGGCTTATTCCAAAGAGTTTTTAAGCTCCCGGAACTAAATCTGCCAACACCACTCAGATTTATTGAATGGGTGGTGAAGCCCTTCAAAGCTCCTAATGTTGTGTTAAGTGTTGGCAGATACCTGAACCCCGCCCTAGCGGTTCAGTACTTGAACCCCGGACCTCCTTCCCCCCATGCGAAGTCCGGGGTTTTTTTTGCCTGCGATTTGTTACTCGTCGGCTTCAACCAGTTCTTCGCCTTTGTTCGGCAATTCCATCCAGCGTGCCAGCACGGTGTACGCCTCTTCCAGGCCCATGCGCTTTGGCGTGGAGAACAACTGGATGGTGACGGCATCGCCCCATTGCTTGCGAATGTCCGACTGGATTTTAAGCAGCGTATTTTTTGCAGCGCCGTACGTCAGTTTGTCCGCTTTGGTCAGCAAAATGTGCATAGGCATGCCGCTGGACACGGTCCAATCAAGCATCAAAAGGTCGAAATCGGTCATTGGATGACGGATATCCATCATCAAGATCACGCCCTTGAGGCTTTCACGGCTGCCGAAATATGCTTCAAGGTGGCGCTGCCAGTGCAATTTCAGCGGGATCGGCACCTTGGCATAACCGTAACCTGGCAAGTCGACCAGGCGACGTTCTTCGTCCAGTTGGAAGAAGTTCAGCAACTGAGTGCGGCCCGGAGTTTTCGACGTGCGCGCCAGGCTGGCGTGGGTCAAAGTGTTGAGTGCACTGGACTTGCCGGCGTTGGAGCGCCCGGCAAACGCGACTTCGTAGCCTTCGTCATCGGGGCATTGATCGACTTTGGCAGCGCTGAGCATGAAGGTGGCCTGTTGGCACAGACCGAGAATGGGGTTCTTGAGTTGCATGGGATTTCCGATGTGAGCGGCGTCAGGAATGGACGCGGCGAGCGTGTCGTTTCCGTTTCAGTGACGCCAGTATATAATGCCGCAGATTTTGTGTGCGCTTTGTCCCAGCGTAGGATGAAGAACACGGGAGCAAAAAACCCAGGTTGCGCATTAGAACGCAGCAGGCTCCCAACCCTGAAAAGGTCGTTTTATGACTGCTGGTGACGGTGTCTTGATGCCACGTTACAGCATTCAGGCTACACAGGATCCGGAAGCCGTGTACAACCGCGTTTGTATTGTCTGCCATGCTGGTCAGCTAATAGGCCAAGGTAAGAGCAAGGTATGTAGGCGCTGGTACGACATGTGACCCAGGGTTTCAAGGCGATGCCGCCGCGTGGTTTGTGCATGGACTGCAGTGTCGAGGATTACCGAACTGTCCTACAGTGGATAAGCGAGTGAGCCCGGCCCATAACTCTTTAACCCTTAGCCGTAGTTGGATTAGCTGATGAACAAATTACTCGTGAGTCTGCTGTTGACCTTGGGCGTCAGCGGTATTGCCCAGGCTGCTAGCACCGCTGTGGTAGGTGATGCTGCTGCAGGTCAGGCAAAAACCGCTGTATGTGGCGCTTGTCACGGTCCGGACGGCAATAGCATGGCCCCAAACTTCCCCAAGCTGGCCGGGCAAGGTGATCGCTACCTGCTCAAGCAGTTGCATGAAATCAAGGACGGCAAGCGTCAGGTGCTGGAAATGACCGGCCTGCTGGCGAACCTGAACGATCAGGACCTTGCCGACATCGCTGCCTACTACTCAAGCCAGAAAGGTTCGGTTGGCGCTGCTGACCCGGCCCTGGTAGCCCAGGGTGAGGCCCTGTTCCGTGGTGGCAACCTTGAGAAAGGCATGCCAGCGTGCATCGGCTGCCACTCGCCAGACGGCCAGGGCCTTGCCGCTGCCGGCTTCCCGCACCTGGGCGGCCAGCACGCCAGCTATATCGAGAAACAGCTGACAGACTTCCGTGAAGGCGACCGCACCAACGATGGTGACTCGATGATCATGCGCGGCATCGCGGCCAAAATGAGCAACAAGGACATCAAGGCGCTGGCCAGCTATATTCAAGGCCTGCACTAAGGTCTGTACGGTCGGCGGGGCCAGGTCTTGATACCAGAGGTCACGTTAACGATCGTTTAATCCTTGAATGTGAACCTCAAAGGGCAGCTTCGGCTGCCCTTTTGCATCGCGTCTACAGTTACACTATCGAACTCAAGCCAGCATGGACCTGTCTGAATACAGGTCACGTTGATATGACCTTATCTCTCCAGGAGTAAAGCATGCGTAATCTGATTCTCAGCGCCGCTCTCGTCAGTGCCAGCCTGTTTGGCATGACCGCTCAAGCTGCCGAGCCGCTTGAAGCGGGCAAACAATATGTAGAGCTGAGCAGCGCCGTTCCGGTTGCCGTGCCTGGCAAGATCGAAGTGGTCGAGCTGTTCTGGTATGGCTGCCCGCATTGCTTTGCATTCGAGCCAACCATCAATCCCTGGGCAGAAAAACTGCCCGCCGACGTGAGCTTCGTGCGTATCCCTGCCATGTTTGGCGGGATCTGGAATGTTCATGGCCAATTGTTCATCACCCTTGAAGCCATGGGCGTTGAAAACAAGGTTCACAAAGCCGTGTTCCAGGCCATCCACGACGGCAAGAAGCTGGCAACCCCAGAAGAAATGGCTGATTTCCTGGCCGGTGAAGGCATCGATAAAGACAAGTTCCTGAGCACTTACAACTCGTTCGCCGTCAAAGGCAAAGTTGAAGACGCCAAGAAGAAGGCACAGGCCTATCAAATCTCCGGCGTACCGACCATGGTCGTCAACGGCAAGTACCGCTTCGACCTGGGCACTGCCGGTGGCCCTGAAGGCGCTTTGAGCGTGGCTGACCAGCTGATCGCCAAAGAGCGCGCAGCGGGCGCAAAAAACTAAGCGGCGCCCTCGCCCATGCTCCGCTGGAAAGGCGAGCGAAGTGTTGGTCTGCATGAGCCGCAGATCAACGAAGATCATCTGGCGTCCTGCGGGATGCCGGATGATCGACGTTTACGACTGCTCAGTTTCAATATCCAGGTGGGTAACAGCACCCAGGGTTACCGGCATTACCTGACCCGCAGTTGGCAGCATGTGCTGCCCCATAAGGGGCGGGCCGGTAACCTGGAGCGTATTGGTGACCTGCTCGGCGACTTCGACCTGGTCGCCCTGCAAGAGGCCGACGGTGGTAGCCATCGTTCTGGCTACATCAATCAGGTCAAGTATCTTGCCCAGCAGGGCGAATTTCCCTACTGGTATCAACAACTCAATCGCAATCTAGGGCGTCTGGCCCAGCACAGTAATGGTGTGCTCAGCCGGTTGCGCCCTGCCGCGATTGAAGATCATCCCTTGCCCGGCCCTGCGGGGCGTGGTGCGATTCTGGTGCGCTTTGGTGAAGGCCCCGACGCTTTGGTGGTCGTGGTCATGCACCTGGCGCTGGGAACCAAAACCCGTACCCGGCAGCTGGCCTATATTCGCGAGTTGATTGGCGACTATCAGCACCAGGTGTTGATGGGCGACATGAACACCCATGCCAACGACCTGCTGCACACCTCGCCACTGCGGGACCTCGGGCTGCTGGCGCCGCAAATGGAGGCCACCTTCCCCAGTTGGCGCCCGCAACGTTGCCTGGATCATATTTTGCTCAGCCCAAGCCTGACCCTTGAGCGCGTCCAGGTACTGGATCAGCCTATCTCGGACCATCTGCCGGTAGCCGTCGATATCCGTCTGCCAGGCTCTGTCGGCGTCGACTCCCAGATCGCGCTGCGCCCGCCTGACAACGGGGCGAAGGCATGAGGGACGAGGCCGCGCGCTGGAAAGAGAAATACCTTAAAAGCGTGGAGCTGCAAGACAAGCTTGAGCGCCGCTGGAATGCCCGCCTCGACTTGCTGCGCCGTGGCCTGGTGCGTAGCACCCTGGCCGCTGAGGGCACGGACCGCACGGTCGACCAATGCATGAAAGAAATGCGCGAAGCGGTGCGCACCAATGAGATGGACGCCGCCCTTGCCGCCTTGCTGCCGCGCCTTGAAAAAGCCGTACTCGATTCTGAACAGCGGCGTGAAACCCGGGTTGAGCAAGTCAGCGCAGCGCTCAATACGCTGGTCACCCAACTGCAGGCCCTGCCACTGCCCCGTGAGGTCAGCAAGCCGCTCAAGGCCTATGCCAAACAGCTCGAAAACCGGGTGACGCACGCCCGTGAAATACCGCTGCTGCTTGATGAGCTGAGTCACTTGCAAGGGCAGGCACTGGCGCCGCAACTCAATGACGCCCAGCCGCCCAAGCCGGGCTTGTTACAGCGATTATTTGGTGCACAAGACGCTGAAAAGGCACTTGGCGAAGCGACTGTGGTTCCGATTCCGGTTGAGACTCAGGCGCCGCGACCGGCTGCGCCGAACAGTGTGGTCCCAGCGCATGTTGCCGAGCCGCCGGCAGTACCCACGCCTCAGCCTGAACCGGTAATTGTTGAAGCCGAACAACAGCCCTTGCCGCCCGTTGCTACGGCTGACGATGACGCCCAGGCGCTTGCCGAGCCGTCCCCTTCGGTACCTCAAGAGGCTCAAGAGCATGCATCCAGCGGTGCACTTGAGTCAGTGGTCGCGATGGTTGAGGCCGAAAATGATCAAGCCAGGGATTTCGTTGAGCAGTCGCCGCTCGACGAACAGACTGAGCTGGCCGAAGTCGATGCTGTCTATGCCCTGCCTGATGCCCCCGAGCCAACCTACAGCAGCGTGGCCGAGCACATTGAGTCCACACTGCTCGGGTTGTTGAGCGGCCTGTCGCTGCCTGAACACCACAGGCCACAGGCCGAGGCCATGTGCCGGCGTCTGGAAAAAGGGCTCAACTGGTACGAATTACTGCCGATCCTCGACGATCTTGCGGTTTTGATGCTGGCCATCACTGACAGCGGCCAGCATGAATTCGAAGCTTACCTCAAACAGCTCAATGAACGCCTGGAGTCATTTCAGAACAACCTCCAGGCGGCCAGCGAGGGTCATGCCGAGGGTCGATCCGCCGCCGACGACTTGCACAGCCAGCTGCGCGAACATGTGGACGGTTTGCAAAACAGCGTGCAGGACGCCGTTGACCTTAACAGCCTCAAGCACCTGCTGGAGAATCGTCTCGAAGGGCTGCTGGGCACGATGGACCAGCACCAGCAGCAGCGCATCGCCCGTGAACAGGAGGTCTCGGCCCACCTCCAGGGGCTGGCCGAGCGTATCGCGAGCATGGAACAGCAGGCCCAGGGCTATCGCGAGCATCTTGAAGAACAGCGCCAAAAAGCACTGATAGACCCCCTGACCGATCTGCCTAACCGGGCGGCATGGGGCGAACGCCTGCAATATGAAGTCGATCAGTGGCAAAAAAACGGTAATCCTCTACTGATTGCCATGCTCGACCTCGATCATTTCAAGCGTATCAATGATGGTTACGGCCACCTGGCGGGCGACAAGGTGCTCAAGATCATTGCCACCCAGTTGCGCAAGCATCTGCGGCCGATCGACTTTATTGCCCGCTTTGGTGGCGAAGAGTTTGTGCTACTGATGCCCGATACGCCGATGAGCGCAGGTTTGCATCTGATCGAGAAGCTGCGGGCAGCAATCCAGGCCTGTCCGTTCCACTTCAAGGGCGAACCCGTGACCATCACCACGTCTATCGGTGTATCCGCGTTCAGGCCGGGTGATCGCAGTGACCATGTGCTTAAACGGGCTGATGAAGCACTGTATCGGGCCAAACGGCGTGGACGTAACTGCGTGGAGCCTCAAGCAGCGACTATTGAAACTTGATATTTATTTGTCGCTTTATGTAGTTACTTTCTAGACAGCAAGTAGTCCCTGTCGGTATTTAAAATTAATTAACGGATTCCCTCGCGGCTTTCTTGACGGGTTGTGAGTGGGCGACTTATATAAAATAACAGACCGGTTTGGTTACCCGACAAGTAACGACGGCACTGTAGACATCTCTTTATCAAACCCCCATCGACAATGCCGCCGGGCACTGCAGGCTCTAGCCCGGTGGTATAAAGCCAGTACGGTGTACGGCCGTAAAAGGTAGTGTATGAAAATATTGATTTACTTGTTACCTGTGTTCTTTTTGATCACGGGCTCTGTTTCGGTAAGTGCAGCCACTAAAACCCCGATCTATTCGGCCTCCATTAACAAGGATGGAACACTGGCCGCACAATCGCCGCACTGGATTGAAAGTATTGAATACTCCAGCCAACCCGATTATGCAGCCAGTTATAAAGTTAATCTGATGCCCGATGCCTTTCAAAAGGAGCCAAAATTTTGTGTGGCATCGACTTACGACAATTCAAGCTATGAACATACCCTTTATGGCATCGCCAAATTGTCGAGCAAACCGACCCGATCCGAAGTGAATGTTATAGGCTTGATGCTGGGTGCCAACGGGCCATCCGGGGATTCATCGATGAGTTTTTACCTGGTGTGCGGCAAATAAATCACCTTACGAAGGCTGCGACCCTGTTGGTGTTTACAAGGTCGCAGCCCTTGTCTTCATCCGGTACAGCTGCACGACACGGGCGGTAAGGTATGCTTGCCTATTAATTGCTCAGTCGTGTTGTTCTCGCCCATGAAATTCTCCGCCCTGATCTTGTCCCTTGCCCTGCTGGCCGGTTGCAGCAACGGTCTGCGCATGGACACCAGTCATCCTTCGGTCAACCACGACAGCCGCGTGCAGTTTGTGGTGCTTCACTACACCTCAACCTCGCTGGAGCGCTCCCTGGAGCTGTTAACCCGCGGCCCGGTCAGCAGCCATTACCTGGTCGGGGATACTCCGCCGACCATTTACAAACTGGTGGATGAAAACCAGCGCGCCTGGCACGCCGGTGAAAGCCAATGGAAGGGCCGCACCTGGCTGAACTCCAGCTCCATCGGCATTGAAATCGTCAACAAGGGTTTTCGCGATACGCCCGAAGGTCGAGTCTGGTACCCCTATACAGAGGGTCAGGTCCAGTCGGTTATCGCACTGCTAAAAGATATTTCAACCCGCTATCAGATCGACCCGCGCAACATTATTGGCCATAGCGATATCGCGCCCTTGCGCAAGCTGGATCCAGGCCCGCTGTTTCCCTGGAAGCGCCTGGCCGACGCAGGCTTTGGCATCTGGCCGAACGCCCGGGCCGTAGCCCGGGAGCAAGCACTGTACGCCAGCAACTTGCCAAGCATCACCTGGTTCCAGCAGCAACTGGCGCTTCTGGGCTACGAAACCCCGCAAACCGGAGAGCTGGATGTCGCCACTCGCCACGTTCTGGCCGCCTTCCAGATGCATTTCAGGCCTTCGCGATACGATGGCACTCCGGATGCTGAAAGTGCGGCCATTTTGAAAGTGCTGAACACGCAAAAGCACTGATGAGCTAGAGCAATGGCAGGGCCATGTAAAATTGTGTGCCTTGCCCTGGACGCGAATACACCCCAATGCGCCCGCCATGCAGTTGCACAATCTCTTTGCACAGTGCCAGCCCAAGGCCGGCGCCACCCTTTTTGCGCCCCACTTGCACAAAGGGCTCAAAAATCCGCCCTTGTTGGCTATAGGCAATGCCTTCGCCATTGTCTTCGATGCTGATAATCACCCGTTCCCCATGGCGCCTGGCCTGCAGGCAGATCTGCCCGCCACTGGCGGTGTGGCGCAAGGCGTTGTCCAGCAGGTTGTCCAGCACCCGCTCCAACTGGGCCTGATCGGCCCGCAACTCAGGTAGCGGTTGTTGCAGCTGCACCAGCAGCTCGACATTTTTTACCCGCGCACGGTCGGCGAAACGGACACGGGCGTCCTCGAGCATGTGTTCGACACTGCAAGGGGCCAGCGTCAGCTTCTGCATGCCGTTTTGATAGCGGGAGAAGTTCAGCAGGTCATTGATCAACTGCATCAGGCGCTGCATTTCTTCGTTGACCGTGTTGAGCAGGTCGGTTTCCCGTGACTGGGGATCAAAGCGTGAACGCTCCAGAAACAACCCGAACGCCATATGCATGCCGGTGACGGGGGTGCGCAACTCATGGGAGGCCCGCAACACGAACTCGCTGCGTACCCGCTCAAAGGCACGCTGCTCGGTGACGTCGTGCAGCACCATGACGGCGCCGAGGATAGGCCCCTTGGGCTGGCTCACCGGGGTCAAGCTGTAGGTCAGCAGTCGGGTTTCGCCTTCAATGTCGACGCTCAAGTCTTCCGGCAAGCGCTCAAGACTGCCTCCGCGCAGTACTGTTTGCAGTTGCTGGTCGAGTTCCGGACGTTGCAAGGCCTCACCCAGCGACTGCCCCAATCGCCCTTCATCCCAACCCAGCTGGCGCTGTGCGACGGGGTTCAAGTGCTCCAGCCGACCTTGCTGATCGATCATCAACAACCCGTCATCGATACTGTCGAGTACCGCTTGCAGCCGCTGCTGGCCCGCCAGCAGCTCGTCGATGTTGGTTGCCTGATGCTGGCGCAATGCCTCGGCCATAATCCCAAAGCGCCGCGTCAGCAGGTTCATCTCTGTGGCCGAGGAGAGCGGCAACACCACTTCGAAATTGCCTTTGCCAATGTTATCCGCGGCCTTGGCCAGTGCCTCGATCGGGGCACCAAAACGCCTGGCAATACCGTGGGCGGTGATAAAGCCGATGATCAGCACGGCAATGCCAACCAGGCCGAGCAAGGCGGCGACGACCAAGGCGCGATCCCGGGCTGCGGCCTGGGCGGCATATATGGTGTCGAGCGCACGACGGTGTTCGGTAATCAGACCGTTGCGCAGTTGATTGAAGCGGCTGGTCAGATCCTTGTCATTGCTCAGGTTCAGTTGCGCGTCGCTGGCCTTGTTGAAGGCCAGCAAAAAACTGCTGTAATCCTCCCGGGCCTGGGCAAAACCGCTATGCAGATTGTTTTTACGCTCATGCTCGATGCCCTCGTCGAGCAGCTTCAAATACTCCCGGGCTGATGACTTCAGCGCTTCAGGATCTGGCTGGTTATGCAGCATCATCACCAACTGATCGCCCAGCGACTGACGCAGTTTGAGGCCCAGATCGAGGGTAATGAAGTTGTTACGAATCAGCGCTTCCTGGGTTTTCGCCATTTGCATCACGCTGACGACGCCAAGCAACAGGCCAAGCAGCGCCACCGTGATTAACGCGGAAATGCTCAGGAACAGGCGGGTGCGCAGCTTGATCGCAAGTTTCATCGCGGGCTCACAGGTTGTACTGCTTACGTTTGCGGTACAGCGTCGAGGCATCGATACCCAGGGTTTTTGCTGCCTGATCCAGGGTTTCACTGGTGGCCAGGACGGCGCCGATATGGGCTTTCTCCAGTTGGTCGAGGCTCAGAGCAGCACCAATCCGCGGGGCGTTGGGTACCGTTTGTTCGGCCATGCCCAGATGGCTGACTTCAACCACTTCCTGCGGGCAAATAATACTCGCGCGCTCAACCACATTGCGCAACTCGCGGATATTGCCCGGCCAACGGTAATTGGCCAGGGCCCGGCGGGCTTCCTCACTGAAGCCGCGGGCAGGGCGAGCATATTCCTTGACGAAACGGGCCAGGAAACGGTCGGCCAGGGTCAGGATATCCTCACTGCGCTCGCGCAGCGGCGGCAAATGCAGGGTGATCACGTTGAGACGGTAGAGCAGGTCTTCACGGAAGCGGCCATCGCGCACCATGTCCTCAAGGTGGAGGTTGGTGGCGGCCAGAATCCGTACATCGGCGCGGCGGGTAACGGGGTCGCCGACGCGCTCGTATTCTTTGTCCTGAATAAAGCGCAGCAGTTTTGGCTGTAGGGCCAGCGGGAAATCGCCGATTTCATCGAGGAACAAGGTACCGCCATCGGCCTGATTCACCCGGCCCAGGGTGCTTTCGCTGGCACCGGTAAAGGCTCCACGGGTATGGCCAAACAGTTCGCTTTCCATCAGCTCGGCCGTCAGTGACGGACAATTGATCGTGACACAGGACTTTTTCGCCCGTTTGCTCCAACCGTGGATTGCGCGTGCCAGTTCCCCCTTGCCGGTACCCGACTCGCCCAGAATAAGAATATTGGCATCCGTACCGGCCACCTGGCGGGCGGTTTCGAGCACCGCCATCATGGCCGGGCTATGGGAGTCGAGGCCTTCTTTGGGCTTGCGTACTTCACCCTCCAGGGCTTCAAGCCGGGCCGCCAACTGGCGCACTTCCAGTTGCTTGGCCGTGGCCAGCCTTAGCTGGTCGGGGCTGCACGGCTTGACCAGATAATCGGCGGCACCTGCCTGGATCGCATCAACGGCTGTATCGACGGCCGAGTGGGCAGTGACTATCACAACACGCATCCACGGCGCCTGGATACGCATTTGAGCCAGCACATCCAGACCGTTGTCTTCGCCCAGGCGCAGATCGAGAAAACACAGATCGAACACCTGTCGTTGCAGCAGTGCGTCGGCCTGCGCTGCGCTGTTGGCGGTGGCGACAGTGTAGCCCTCGTCTTCGAGGCAATAGCGGAATGTACGCAGGATGGCGGACTCATCGTCGACCAGCAGAATGCGGCCCTGTTGCTCTTTGGCTGAATCCATTTCCTACGTTCCTTTATATGTGGTCTTGGTTAGTGTCGGAATAATCGGGCAAGTTGCATGATTTTTCTGATTGATTCCGAGGCTAGCACCGAAGGCTCTGGCCTGCATAAGGTAACTGGCTGATTTTGCGGCTTTTTGCGTTGAGTCGCAGGTCGAAATTAATCCCTCTCGCAGCAGCTGACTCGCGGAGCAAGGCTGCGTCCGACGGCACAGCCGTCGTAAACCCTGAAAACCGAATTTTACTGGCACACCGTGGTGTCTGATTTGCGACGGCTGTGCCGCCGCACGCAGCCTCGCTCCGCGAGTCAGCTGCTGCGCGACGTGTGGTATCCCCTGATCGTGCAGAACGCCCGACCCGCAGGCCGGGCATCGTGCAGGTTGCGCGTCAAATCCATCCGAACAAATAGATAACATATTGATTTATAACGGTTTTTTATTGTGCCAAAAGCTGGCACGGCCCCTGCAATTACCCTTGTACAGAGCGTCGCACAGAGCGGCTCAACCTCACATTGACCACCGGGTGGCAGGAGTTTGAACATGAATATTCACGAATTCTCCAACTTGCGTGTTTCGTCATTGCATCTGCAACAAGGTCTGTTCGCCAGCCTTGCGTTGTCGGTGACCCTGATCGGTGGTCAGCAGTTGGGCCGGTTGGAGCAAGCACCGCAGCCGGTTGCCGCTGCACAGCACTACATCGCTCCCCAGCAGCACTTCAAGGCATTTGGCCCAGTGTCTGATACCACTGGCCGTTACGAACTCGCAGCCTCGGACGAAACCCAAATCGCCCGCTCGCAACCAGCACCTGAACGTTGGGTGTTTTAAGTGTTCACAACCTTGAGGCCCTGATCGGGCGTCGAGACACACCCTCATCACCCTGTTTCGCACAGTAATAAGGAGAATCACCATGTTGAGTTGGGCCATTACCTTCCTGATTATCGCCATCATCGCTGCTGTCCTGGGCTTCGGTGGTATTGCGGGCACCGCTACCGGCATCGCCAAGATTCTCTTTGTCGTGTTCCTGGTGATGTTTGTGGTGTCCTTTATCTTTGGTCGCCGCGGTCGAGGCTAGAGATGACCGCCCCCTCCTTTAAGGCTACGGTCGCTGTCCTGGTAACGGGCGGCGGCCGAGGGGCATGAAACCGGTTACATGGATGCAGGCAGCCAAGGTTCTACCTTGGTTTTTTTGTGCCCGGAGAAAATCTTTCGGCGGCTGTAATGCCTTATCAGGGTTCATTTTTTTGAAAACAAATGTGGCCTGAACAGCACTTCGAAACGTCGACCGTATATCGACTTGTAGAAAAATAGCCCGGACTTATATCTGATTTGTGTTGTCGGATATTTCTTGGATATAAGCGGCTTAATGCCACCCCCTCCTTAGCCAAAAAGACCTTGAAACAGCCGGTCTACGGCACTTATGTCGTCTATTCTGTGGATTCTCAGGAGGGGCGATTTGAGGTCTTGTCGGACAAAACCCATGCCGATTCGGCATAGGGTAGGCGTTTACGGCATTAGACGGCCACCTCATGCATGGGAATAGTTGCGCCTTTTTTCGCCTGCCAAAGAGCCTTTCGGGCTCGGTTTGGGCGACCTTCTACGGGGGTGGCGGTTTCTGCTTTTTGCGCTTTCAAGCGCTCTATTCAGAGCCTCTGCCCGAGTCCACTTGAAGTAAGGGTAATGACATGAAGAAGGCAAAACTTAGCCTCGCCTGGCAGATCCTGATTGGTCTGGTCCTCGGGATTGCAATCGGCGCGCTGCTTAACCATTTCAGTGCTGAAAAGGCCTGGTGGATCAGTAACGTTCTGCAACCTGCCGGCGATATCTTTATCCGTCTGATCAAGATGATCGTAATCCCAATCGTGATTTCTTCACTGGTTGTCGGGATTGCAGGCGTGGGAGATGCGAAGAAACTCGGTCGTATCGGTTTTAAAACCATCATTTACTTCGAGGTGGTCACCACCATCGCGATCCTGGTCGGCCTGGTGCTGGCCAACGTGTTCCAACCCGGTGCCGGGATCGACATGAGCACCCTGGGCACGGTCGATATTTCCAAGTACGCAGCCACGGCAGCTGAAGTCACGCATGAACATGCGTTTATCGAGACCATCCTCAACCTGATTCCATCGAACATCTTCGCGGCCATGGCTCGCGGTGAGATGTTGCCGATCATCTTCTTCTCGGTGCTCTTCGGTCTCGGTTTGTCGAGCCTGAACGCCGAACTGCGCGACCCGCTGGTGAAAACCTTCCAGGGCGTGTCCGAGTCGATGTTCAAAGTCACTCACATGATCATGAACTACGCGCCAATCGGTGTGTTTGCCCTGATCGCCGTGACCGTCGCCAACTTCGGTTTCGCCTCGCTGGTGCCTCTGGCCAAGCTGGTGCTGCTGGTTTACGGCGCCATCCTGTTCTTCGCCGTTGCGGTGCTGGGCCTGATTGCCAAGCTGTTCGGCTTCTCGGTGTTCAAACTGATCCGTATCTTCAAGGATGAACTGGTTCTGGCTTACTCCACCGCCAGCTCCGAAACCGTGCTGCCACGCGTGATCGAGAAGATGGAAGCCTACGGCTGCCCGAAAGCGATCTGCAGCTTTGTGGTACCGACCGGCTACTCGTTCAACCTTGACGGCTCGACCCTGTACCAGAGCATCGCGGCAATCTTTATCGCCCAGCTGTATGGCATCGACTTGTCGATCAGCCAGCAACTGCTGCTGGTACTGACCCTGATGGTGACCTCCAAAGGCATCGCCGGTGTACCAGGTGTATCCTTCGTGGTACTGCTGGCGACCCTGGGCAGCGTGGGTATCCCGCTGGAAGGCCTGGCCTTTATCGCCGGTGTTGACCGTGTGATGGACATGGCCCGTACGGCCCTGAACGTGATCGGTAACGCCCTGGCGGTACTGGTAATCTCCCGTTGGGAAGGCATGTACGACAACGCCAAGGGCGAGCGCTACTGGAACTCGCTGCCGCACTGGCGCAGCAAGGAAGCCCTGCCAAAAGGTGAGTAACCTCGCCTGGTAGCGCAACTCCCACAAACCCCGGCCCTGGCCGGGGTTTGTTGTTTCTGGGGGTAGGCCGCTATCATTCGCATCATCTTCCAGGAGTTTTCTTGATGCTCAACGGCCTATGGCTCAGCTTTTTCGTCGTCGCTACGGTGTCGGCGCTCGCCCAATGGCTGGTGGGGGGCAACGCGGGGATCTTCTCGGCGATCGTGGAAAGCATCTTCGCCATGGCCAAGTTGTCCGTCGAAGTGATGATCTTGCTCTTCGGCACGCTGACGTTATGGCTCGGCTTCCTGCGCATTGCCGAAAAAGCCGGCATCGTCGATTGGCTGGGCAGGGCCCTGGGGCCTCTGTTCAAGCGCCTGATGCCAGAAGTCCCGCCTGGGCATCCGGCGCTGGGCTTTATCACCCTGAACTTCGCCGCCAACGGCCTGGGGCTGGATAACGCGGCCACGCCCATCGGCCTCAAGGCCATGCGTGCCCTGCAAGAGCTCAACCCGAGCCCGACCAGTGCGAGTAATGCACAGATCCTGTTTCTGGTGCTCAACGCCTCGTCCCTGACCCTGCTGCCGGTCACTATCTTCATGTACCGTGCCCAGCAAGGGGCGCCGGACCCGACACTGGTATTCCTGCCGATCCTGCTGGCCACCAGCGCCTCGACCCTGGTCGGCTTGCTGTCGGTGGCCATTGTCCAGCGCCTGCGTCTGTGGGACCCGGTGGTGCTGGCGTACCTGGTGCCTGGCGCGCTGATCCTGGGCGGTTTCATGGCATTGCTGGCGACCCTGTCAGCCACGGCGCTGGCCAGCTTGTCGTCGATCCTGGGCAACCTCACGCTGTTCGGCCTGATCATGCTGTTTCTGGTGATCGGGGCGCTGCGCAAGGTCAAGGTCTACGAAGCGTTTGTGGAAGGGGCCAAGGAAGGCTTCGACGTCGCGAAAAACCTGTTGCCGTATCTGGTGGCGATGCTGTGTGCGGTGGGTGTGCTGCGTGCTTCCGGGGCACTGGATTTTGGCCTGGACGGTATTCGCCATGTGGTTGAGTGGCTGGGTTGGGATACGCGCTTTGTCGATGCGCTGCCAACGGCCATGGTCAAACCCTTTTCGGGCAGTGCGGCGCGGGCCTTGCTGATCGAAACCATGCAGACCCAGGGTGTGGACAGCTTCCCGGCGCTGGTGGCGGCCACGGTGCAGGGCAGCACGGAAACCACGTTCTATGTGCTGGCGGTGTACTTCGGCGCCGTGGGCATCCAGCGTGCCCGGCATGCGGTGGGTTGCGCCCTGCTGGCCGAGTTTGCCGGCGTGGTGGCGGCGATTGCGGTGTGCTACTGGTTCTTCGGCTAACCCAGGCCACCTTGTGGGAGCGGGCTTGCTCGCGATGGCATCACCGCGGCCACGCAGGTAAACCGTGTTGCCTGCATCGCGAGCAAGCCCGCTCCCACAGGTTTACAGGGTTTTACGCCACACACTCACCAGCCACGGTTGCTGGTCACGGGGCAAGCCCGCCGGGCGGTAGTAGTGCTCCAGCTCGGCAAACCCTGCAGCCGTCAGCATCGCCCGCCAGTTCTGCAGATCGTGATAAGCCCCATAACGCTCACCGTTCCAGCCTTCGCGGTTGTCGCCGCGCGGGTTGGAACTGAGCAGTACGCCGCCGGATTTCAGGGCTGCATGCAGCTTGCCCAGCACCTGACCCAGTTCCTGGGTCGGCACATGGAACAGCGAAGCATTGGCGAAGATGCCGTCGAAGTGTTCAGCGGGCAAGTCGAGCTTGAGGAAGTCCTGGTGCCACACTTCACAGCCGCTGTCTTCGCGGGCCATTTGGGTGAAGCGTTCGGTGCCGTCCAGCCCGATTGCCACATGCCCGAGGCGGGTGAAAGCCTGCAGGTCGCGACCCGGTCCGCAGCCGAAATCCAGGACAGTGAAGGGCGCCGAACCTTGAATATGACGCAAAAGGGCGTCGATGTTCTGGCTCACGTCATGGTCGCGGGTGCCTTCACGAAAGCCCTCGGCGCTCTGTTGATAGTGGCTCAGGGTCGTGGCGGCAATCTGTTCGAGAGTTTTTGCATCGAGGGTCATCGCAGGCTCGGTCGGCGGCAGGGCTGGCCGCCGACTATACCTCAGCGTTTGTTCAGTGCCAGGGCCAGGCGGTCACCACCCAGCTGAATCACGGCCACCAGAATCACCAGCAATACGATCACGGTCAGCATCACCTGCGAGTCGAAGCGCTGGTAACCATAGCGGTACGCGATGTCACCCAGCCCGCCAGCACCAATCGCACCGGCCATGGCCGACGAATTGATCATCGTCACCAGGGTGATGGTAAAACCGCCGACGATGCCGGGTAAGGCTTCGGGCAGCAGTACGTGCCAGATAATGTGATGGCGCTTACAGCCCATGGCTTGGGCGGCTTCAATCAAACCGTGATCCACCTCACGCAGGCTGACTTCAGCTATGCGTGCAAAAAACGGTGTGGCGGCGATGGTCAGCGGTACGACCGCCGCCCATACGCCGTAGGTAGTGCCCACAATCAGGCGGGTGAACGGGATCAATGCCACCATCAAAATCAGAAACGGGATTGAACGGAACAGATTGACGAACGCACCCAGTGCCTTGTTCAGTGTGGGGGCTTGATAAATCCCGCCTTTGCCACTGGTGACCAGGATCACCGCCAGCGGTATGCCCAGAACCAGCGCGATCAGCGACGACACACCGACCATCAGGAAGGTGTCGATCACCCCCTGCCACAAACGATCAAATCCCATAGCCCACTACCTCGACCTGTTGTGCCCATTGCCCGGCCCGTTTGCGCAGCTCTTCGGCGCCCAGCGAAGTGCTGGTTACGCTGAGCAGCAGTTGCCCCAGGGCATGCCCCTGGATGTGTTCGACGCCGCCGTGGAGCAGCCGCACTTGCCCTCCCAGCGCGCTGAACAGCGCGCCCAGGTCAGGCTCTTGGGCCTGCCGGCCGGTAAAACGCAGGCGCAAGATCACGCTGGCTTGTGCGGACTGTGCCTGCGCCGAAATACGGTTACGCAGCGCTTCAGGCAGGGTCGCCTGCAAGGGCGCCAACAGGGTCTTGCTGACGTCATGCTGAGGATCGCCGAAGACCTGCCACACAGGGCCTTGCTCGACCACGCGACCTTGCTCCAGTACCACTACGCGGTGACAGATATCACGAATCACGGCCATTTCATGGGTAATGAGGATGATGGTCAGGCCCAGGCGCTGGTTGATTTCGCGCAGCAGACCGAGGATCGACTGAGTGGTTTCGGGGTCCAGGGCCGAGGTGGCTTCATCGCACAGCAAAATCGCCGGATCGTGCACCAGCGCACGGGCAATGCCCACACGCTGTTTTTGCCCGCCCGACAGTTGCGCCGGGTAAGCCGTGTGCTTGCCTTGCAGGCCAACCAGATCCAGCAGCTCACGCACCTTCTGCTCCCGTTGCAGCTTGGGCACGCCCGCCACCTTGAGTGGCAACTCGACGTTCTGCCATACGGTTTTGGCCGACATCAGGTTGAAGTGCTGGAAGATCATGCCGATCTTGCGCCGCAGCGCCACCAGCTTGTCTTCGTCAAAGCTGGCGATATCGACCTGATCGATCAGCACGCGGCCGCGGGTAGGCTGTTCGAGGCGGTTGATGGTGCGAATCAACGACGACTTGCCAGCACCGCTGCGCCCGATGATGCCGAAGATCTCCCCGCGCTGGATTGCCAGATCAATACCCGTGAGGGCATCCACAGGGCCCTGGCGGCCGTCATAGGTTTTGCCGATACCGATAAAACGCACATGGGCGTGGCTCAACTCAGGGTGCAGCTCGGTGTGGTTGGCGCCGGGCTGCGGCTGATCGAGCCGCTCGCGAGCAATGGCCACATTCATGGTCAGCCTCCCCAGCCGGGCTGGTACAGAGTGCCGTAGGTCTTATCCAGCGCAGCTTTGACCACTGGCGAGTGCTGATAGATATCAATAAATTTGGCCAGACGCGGGTCGTCTTTGTTCTTGGGCTGGATCACGAACTGAATCACATATTCAGGGTGGTCGATGCCGTCGAACAGCAAGGCCGACTCGGCATCGAAGGTTTTCGACAGGCGAATGTAGGCTGGATAACCCTGCACCAGGTCGGCATCGTCGTAGGCGCGTACCAGTTGCACGGCCTCAACCTGCAGGATCTTGATCTTTTTCGGGTTGGCGATGATGTCCTCTTCCGTCGCCTTGTAACCAACGCCCGGCTTGAGTGTAATCAGCCCGGCCTTGGCCAGCAGTTGCAGGCCACGCCCGCTATTGATCGGGTCATTGGCAATGGCAACAGTTGCGCCTTCAGGCAGGGCGTCGAGGCTTTTGTATTTTTTCGAGTACAGGCCCACGTTGTTGATGATGCCTTTGGCGTAGGGTGCCAAATCGAACCCGGCGGCGGCCTTGGCGTTTTCCAGGAACGGGATGTGCTGGAAGTAATTCACATCGATATCGCCGCTGGCCAGGCTGACGTTGGGTGCGATCCAGTCGGTGAACTCCACCAGCTCGACCTTGAGCCCTTGCTTGTCGGCCTCGGCCACTGCGGTTTCCAGGGGAATGGCGAACGCGGCGGTGGTACCGACCTTGAGCGGCTTGTCGGCCGCGTGGAGCAAACCGCTAAACAGCCCGAGGGCCAGAACCAGTGCGTGTTTTTTGTTCATGATAATTGCCCAGTCAAAGAGTCGGAATTCGAACCCTGTGGGAGCGAGCCTGCTCGCGAAAGTTTGGCAGTCCTGCAAGCTTCGCGAGCAGGCTCGCTCCCACAACAAAAAGGGTTAAGGGTTGTGTCTGTAAGCCGCACCTGTATGGCGTTGCGGCAAGTGCGCATCGCCTTCCACAAACAGCTTCTGACGCAGGCTGCCAGTGTCATAAGCGGTTTTATAAGAGCCCCGGCGCTGCAGTTCGGGGACCACCAGGTCGATAAAATCGACGTAGCTTTCAGGGGTGACGATGCGGGTCAGGTTGAACCCGTCCAGGCCGGTTTCTGCAATCCAGGATTCCAGCTCGTCGGCCACTTGCGCAGGCGAACCCACCAGCGTGATGTAACGCCCGCCCAGGGCGTGCTGTTCGAGCAGCTTGCGCCGGGTCCAGTCGTTGTTTTGCAGCACTTTGGTGGCGGACTGGATCGCGTTGCTCTTCACGTACTGGATCGGCTCGTCCAGTTCGTAATCGGCAAAGTCGATACCCGTGGAGCTGGAAAAGTGCGCCACGCCGGCTTCGGCACTGGCATAGCTCAGGTACTCGTCACGCTTGGCCAATGCCTGGGCCTCGGTCGGCGCCACGATCACGTTGATCCCCATAAACAGCTTGATGTCGTCCGGGTTGCGGCCCGCAGCCACAGCGCTGGCGCGCACCTTGTCGACCTGGGCTCTGGTCGCTGCCTTGGTCTGTCCGCTGATAAACACGCACTCGGCATGACGACCGGCAAACACCAGGCCGCGATCCGAGCTGCCCGCCTGAAACAGCACCGGGGTGCGTTGCGGCGACGGTGCGCAAAGGTGATAACCCTCCACCTGATAGAACTCACCTTCGTGTTTGATCTTGTGCACCTTGTCGGGCCGGGCATAGATGCGCCGGGCCGGGTCATTGAGCACGGCGTCGTTTTCCCAGCTGCCTTCCCATAGCTTGTAGAGCACTTGCAGGTACTCATCGGCCTGATCGTAGCGCCGGTCATGCTCGACCTGTTCGGTCAGGCCCATGGCTTTGGCTGCACTGTCGAGGTAGCCGGTAACAATATTCCAGCCAACGCGACCGCGGGTCAGGTGGTCCAGGGTCGACATGCGACGCGCGAATAAATACGGCGTTTCGTAGGTCAGGTTGGCGGTCAGGCCAAAGCCGAGGTTCTTGGTGACGGCAGCCATCGCCGAAACCAGCAGCAGTGGATCATTGACCGGCAGCTGGATCGCCTCTTTGAGCGGCATATCAACCGATTGTTGATAAACGTCATATACGCCCACGATATCGGCGATAAACAGCCCGTCAAACAGCCCGCGCTCCAGCAGCTGCGCCAACTCAGTCCAGTATTCAAGGGTGTTGAAGGTGGTCGAGTTGTCACGTGGATGAGTCCACAGACCGTGGTTGATATGACCAATGCAGTTCATGTTGAAGGCATTGATCAGAATCTTCTTTTTGCTCATCAGATGGTCCCCCGCAATGGCGGGTTGGCATCATTTAGGTAGTAATTGCCTACCGCGTGGTACTTCCAGCGCACCGGGTCATGCAGGGTGTGCACGCGGGCGTTGCGCCAGTGACGGTCAAGGCCGTGCTCGGCCAGCGTGGCCTGGCTGCCCGCCAGCTCGAACAGGGTGCTGCCGGCGGCCAGGGAAATTTCTGTACTCAGGGCCCGGGCTTCTGCGATGGCAATCGAGGCTGCGGCGACGGTGCTGGCGCTGGTGTTGCTCTGAGCAATATCCAGAAACGCTCCGGCACGTTCCAGCAGGGCTTCGGCGGCATGCAGACGTACGCTCAAATGGCCGAAGCTTTTGAGGGTCAGCGGGTCTTCGCTGGCGATATCCGTAGTGGCATCAATCCAGGGCCGGGTTTTGCTGCGCACAAAATGCAGGGCGTCTTCAAAGGCGGCGCGGGCGATACCGGTATCGATGGCCGCGTGAAGGATCTGCGCCAGCGGACCAACCGGGGTCGGACGCTCGAAGGCGCTTTGAAACGGGATCACGTCTTGTGCTGCGACCAGTACGTTGTCGAAAACCACCGAACCGCTGCCCGTAGTACGCTGGCCAAAACCGCTCCAGTCGTCGATCACGCTTAGGCCATCGCTGTCGCGGCGCACGAATGCAAGATGCTGGATGCCGTTATCGTCCACAACCGAGGTAGGTATCCGCTGTGCATACAGTGCGCCAGTGGCGTAGAACTTGCGCCCGGTGATGCGGTAGCCGTGTTCGGCCTGGGCCAGATGGGTGGTGCGATCGTGTGCAGTCTTGGTGCCGATTTCAGCCAGGGCATTGCCGAAGCGCTCTCCGGCCAGCACTTCGGCATAGAGCCGCTGCTTTTGCTCGTGTGTGCCATTGACCCGTAAAACTTCGAGTGCATAAAAGTGGTTTTGCGGGATTTGCCCCAGAGAGGCATCGGCCGCAGCGATCAGCGCGATCACTTGCGCCAGGGTGACGCTGGACACGCCTGCGCCGCCGTAGGCCTTGGGCACGGTGATGCCCCACAGGCCGGTATGGGAAAACAGCTCAAGCTCATCAAACGGCAAGCGCCGCTCGCGGTCACGCAGGGCACTGTCGCGTTTGAAAAACGCCGCCAGTTCACGGGCTACGCTCAGGGCCTCGGCATCGCTGTGGATAACCGGGACCTGTTTGGATATCAGTGACATGGGTGTCTCCAGGGTCAGATCCAGGAATGCCGGGCAGGCAGGGTGCCGTTGAGGCGATACGCGCCGATGGCGTGGTATTTCCAGCGCACCGGGTCGTGCAGGGTGTGCACCCGGGCGTTGCGCCAGTGGCGGTCGAGGTTGAACTCGGCAAGGCTGGCGCGGCTGCCGGCCAGTTCGAACAATTTTTCGCTGGCCAGCAGCGACAGCTCGGTGCTCAGCACCTTGGCTTCGGCCACCGCAATCGATGCGCGGGCAGCGCCAGGGGCGTCGATCGCTGCCGCGCTGACTTCGTCCAGAACGCGTCCGGCTTTGCGCAACAAGGCTTCGGCTGCGTGCAGCTCAATGTGCAGTTTGCCGATATCGGCAATCACATAAGGATCATCGCTGTTGCGTTCGACCTTGGCGTCGATCCACGGGCGTGAGCGCTCGCGGACAAAACTCAGGGTGTCGGCAATGGCACCGCGGGCAATGCCCAGGTCAATGGCGGCCTGGATCAATTGCGACACGGCGCCTTGAATGTTCGGAGCATCGTTGAGGCGCGAACTGTCGACCACCTGTTCGGCTTCCACCCGCACGTTGTTAAGCAATACGGTGCCGCTGGCGGTGGTGCGCTGACCAAAACCGGACCAGTCATCCACGACGCGCAAGCCTGGTGTACCGCGACGAACGAAGGCCATGACCTGCCTGCCTTCATCGTTGACGGCTTTTACCGCAATCCAGTGGGCGAACAGGGCGCCGGTGGAGTAAAACTTCTGACCGTTAATGGCGAAGTCGTCGCCATCGGCGATGATCCGGGCCTTAATGTCCAAGGTGTTTTTGCTGCCGCGTTCCGGGCCCGCATTGCCGATGCGCCAGCCTTGCAGCACGCTGGAGAACAGTTGTTCTTTTTGCGCCTGGGTGGCCGTGGCAGCGATCAGGCTGAGAATGCCAACCTGATTTTGCGGGATTTGCCCCAGCGCCGGATCGGCAGCCGAGATGATCGCGAACACTTCAGCCAGGGTCACAAATGACACCTGGGGGCCGCCAAATTCGCGGGCAATGGAAATACTGCCCAGGCCGCTGCGGGTGAAGGCTTCTATGAGCGACCACGGCAGCTTGCGTTGCTGGTCGCGTTTGCCCGCGTGTTCGCGTGCACTGGCTGCCAGTGTGTGTGCGGCTTCAAGGGCTTCGTTGTCGGTGCGCAGAACCTGCGCTGCCAGCAACAGAGGCGCGACATCCTGGTCGCTTTGCAGGTGTGCATTGGCCAAGCTGGACATTAGTTGCGCTCCTTGGCTGCACTCAATGCCCTGGCGTTATGCACAAGGGTGATTGTGTTACGGACCATACCTACCTCACGTTTCATGGGAGCGCCGCTCGTGCGGCGCGGATAAAAGCTGAGAGTCCGGTGGTCCGGTTCATATACCCTAATCGAGTATAAAAATTTTAAGAACTAACTTTTAGGAATATGAATAGACGATTCCCTGGCTCCCTGCTCCTGGTTACGCCAGTTGGAACGGGGCTCTGCGGCGTGCAGTACCTCCCTCGGGGCAGGGTTGAGATAGAGCTTGGGAGCACCTACCTTGAGCACTCGCGCCGGTGCCCAGCGCGAATTGTTGCCCACGCGGTCGATCACGCAGTAGGTGACTTCCAGCTTGGCGTCTTCGCCAGCCTCCTGGATGATGTGGGGGGGCACGAACACGCTGACGGGTTTGTCGATATCCACTTTGCGCAGTTTGGGCAAATCCAGGCGCACATCCCCCCAGAGCAGGGTGATGGCGTCATTGTTGGCCATGTTGCGATAGGGTTCGATACTCACCGGAACACCGCGTTTCATCTGGCTTGGGTTAACCCCGTAGCGCTGGATGGGCTGCGGAATTACAAGCGGGGCCAGGCCCTGGTTTTCGTCGCCAATGGCTTCGCCGCCAGGGCAGTCAAGTTTGACCAATATTTTAAGTTGCGCAGAAAGAACCGGGCTGCTGCCGATATGCATCACCCGGTAGTAAAGGCGCGCCGTACCATTTTGAATAAAACTCTCTGGCACTCTTAACATGACAGGCTGGCCAATACCGGCTTTGAAAATCTGCCGCGAGGCGACATAGCAACCATCCCAGAACAACTCGACAAGGTCACCTTCTTCCATGTTCTTGTAAGGGTTTATTGTAATAAGCAAGTGCTCGGCCGCGCGCGCGCACACAGTATGCCTTGCGGGGTTTGAAAGTACGGGCGGAGGGAGTTTGTTGAAACATGAGGTAAAGGGCATATTTAAAGATTCCTTTCCAGTATGTAAGGGAACGGTACACGTCTGCGCAGACCGGCCCTCGCTTTCAGCACCGAGTACTGGCCGCACATGGTTAACGCGATAAATATTTGCTTTTTGACAAGTGGCTGGGCTCGATTATTTTTATTAGATAAGAGTCTGTGGGTATGAGTGTCAAGGGCGAACAGAAGTAATATAAATGTCCCTGAATTATTCAGAATGTTCCTACTGAAAGAGTACTTTAAAGTTGCATGACAAGTAGTTCTGGCGATGAGCGATGAGTCATCAGTCTAAGTTTACAGACTGTTTAATGGTCCTCTCTCACCAGGCCTTTGCACGCGCCCAATCACTCGGGACCACAGCCAGCATGATTTTTTTGCGTTTTTGCCATTTATTTCACACTCCGTCTGCATAATCGCCATGCACGAGGCAGCTGGTTAGCCCGCTTTGTGATATTTAGATCTGGCCCAACATTTCGGAAGCCCACTCAAATGGCAACAAACCCACAGTTGATACCGCCTGTTCCCCGGTCCTCACGTTTCAGCATGCGCTGGTATTCCTGGGTATTACTGGTGGGGGTATTGGTCTACGGGCTCGCGTGGATCATGCATTGGGATGACCGCGGTGCGTTGTGGGTACTGGAGCGGTTTGAGAGCCCGTCCGAGCAGAACGAAAGCATATGGCTACCTGACTACAGGGCGGTGATTGATGCCAAGGTGTTGCCGGGAATGGAAAAGGACGAGGCATCGGACCTGGCCTATAACCCGCTGACCAAAACACTGTTCTCGGTGATGGGTAAAAACCCTTTTCTCGTGGAACTGACTCTGGATGGCGACGTACTGCGCAAAATCCCGCTGGTGGGCTGGAGCAACCCGGAGGGCCTGACAGTCATGGAGAACGGCCTGCTGGCCATTGTCGATGAGCGTGAGCATATGCTGAGCATCATCAACATCGACGCGGACACCAAGTCCCTGAATATTGCCGACTTCCCCAAGTACGACCTGGGGCCGTCGAAAAACCAGAACAAGGCCTTCGAAGCCATTGCCTGGGACCCTCGCCGCCAACAACTGCTGCTGGGTGAAGAGCGTCCGCCGCAGTTGTTTGTATGGAAGAGCGACGGTAGCCAGGTGCTAACCGGCAGCAAGCAGAAAGTGCCAAGCGATGAGCTGGATCTACGCAACCTGTCGGCCCTGAGCATCGATCCGCGTACAGGCCATACACTCGTTCTGTCGGCCGATTCGCACATGCTGCTGGAGCTCGATGAGCTGGGTGAGCAGGTCAGCTTCATCACCTTGCTCGGAGGCTTCAATGGCCTGAAGAACACCATTCCCCGGGCCGAAGGTGTCGCGATTGATGAACACGGCACGCTGTATATGGTGAGCGAACCGAACCTGTTTTATCGCTTCGAGAAGGTGGCCAAATAAATCCCGCGCCCGCGCAAGACATGTTGCCCGTTGAGGTTTAAGGTTCAATTCAGACAGCCGTGGTATTTCATTGGCCTGATCTGTTTAGAGTTCGACCCATGCGCCGTGTCAACCGCACTACCGTTTTTACTCTCTGTATAACGCTGGTGGCCTTTCTGGCCGCCGGCTTTGCCGCGCAACATTTTCGCCTGTTTGAACGGACCTGGTTCCAGATCAGCCAGATGTGGCACCCCGCCAATCCTGATGCAATCAACCTGGGAGACTACCGCGCCGTACTGCAGGGCAAGGTCATCGAAGGGCTTGAGGATGATGTCTCGGCACTGACCTTCGATCCATTGCGTAAGAGCCTGTTTACCGTGACCAACAAGAAAGCCGAGCTGATCGAGCTGTCCCTTGATGGCCGGGTCTTGCGCCGCATTGCACTGGTCGGGTTCGGCGATGCCGAGGCAGTCGAATTTATTGGCGAGAATACCTACGTCATTACCGATGAACGCCAACAGCGCCTGATCAAGGTCAAGGTCGATGACAACACCCGGGTTCTGGATGCCCGGGATGCCGAGCAATTGACGCTGGGGATCAATCAGTCGGGCAACAAGGGCTTTGAAGGTTTGGCTTATGACTCGGTGGGCAAGCGCCTGTTTGTAGCCAAGGAGCGCGACCCCATGCTGATTTATGAAGTGCGCGGCTTCCCTCAAGCTAACCCCCAGCAACCTTATGCCACCCATGTTGTGAGCAATCCGCGACGGGATGCACGGTTGTTTGTAAGGGATTTGTCGAGCTTGCAGTTTGACGAACGCACCGGGCATTTGCTGGCACTGTCAGATGAGTCGAAATTGCTGCTTGAACTGGGTCTGGACGGGCAACCGATCAGCACACTGTCGCTGAAGAAGGGCAAGCACGGTCTGACCCGCTCAGTACCACAGGCAGAAGGCGTCGCGATGGACGATGAAGGGACTATCTATGTGGTGAGCGAGCCGAATCTGTTTTACGTGTTCAAGAAACCGGCTTTGTAGATGAGAAATGGCCGATCATTTTCTCTTGTGGGAGCGAGCCTGCTCGCGAAGTTCGTTCGCGAGCAGACTCGCTCCCACAGTTGAAATTTTCCTGCTGGCGCAGTTACTTGCTCAGGGTTTTCACGCCCTCAGGCGTGCCCAGTAACAGCAGGTCGGCCGGGCGGGCGGCGAACAGACCGTTGGTCACAACACCGACGATGGCGTTGATCTGACGCTCCAGCTCAACCGGGTTGGTGATCTGCATGTTGAACACGTCAATGATGATATTGCCGTTGTCCGTAACCACACCTTCGCGGTACACCGGATCGCCGCCCAGTTTTACCAGCTCGCGGGCCACGTGGCTGCGGGCCATCGGGATAACTTCGACTGGCAGCGGGAACGCGCCCAGCACCGGAACCAGCTTGCTGGCATCGGCGATGCAGATAAAGGTCTTGGCCACGGCGGCGACGATTTTTTCGCGGGTCAGGGCTGCGCCACCGCCCTTGATCAGGTTGAGGTTTTCGTCACTTTCATCGGCGCCATCAACGTAGAACTCAAGATCACTGACCGTGTTCAGTTCGTACACCGGAATGCCGTGGCCCTTGAGACGCGCGGCGGTGGCTTCGGAGCTCGCTACCGCGCCGTCGAATGCGCCCTTGTGCTGGGCCAGGGCATCGATAAAGCAGTTGGCAGTGGAGCCGGTACCGACCCCGACGATGCTCTTGTCATCCAGTTTTGGAAGGATGAAGTCGACAGCAGCCTGGGCTACGGCCTGTTTGAGTTGATCCTGGGTCATGCGGGCTCCGGGGCGGGAAGGGGGGAAAAGAAAGGAGCTGAGTATAACCCAAGGCTTTAAAACCTTTGGATTCGTATGGTCGCCTGCGCAAACGCTGGGGTAGACTCCTTGGTCCCTGCCAACCCGCCCAGTGAAGCTTTCCGATGCTCGAACAGTACGTTAAGAAGATCCTCACCTCGCGCGTTTATGACGTTGCCGTAGAAACCCCACTGCAAGCTGCCAACCAGCTTACCCAGCGGTTGGGCAACCAGATTTTGCTCAAGCGCGAAGATTTGCAGCCGGTGTACTCGTTCAAGATTCGTGGCGCTTACAACAAACTGATGCACCTGACCGACGCCGAGCGCGCGTGCGGCGTGGTGACGGCGTCAGCGGGCAATCACGCCCAGGGCCTGGCCCTGGCGGCCAAGGTGCTGGGGGTCAAAGCGACCATCGTGATGCCCAAGACCACCCCCGAGATCAAGGTCGAAGGCGTGCGCTCCCGTGGTGGCATTGTGGTGCTGCATGGCGACACGTTCCCCGAGGCGCTGGCCTACTCGCTGCAACTGGTCGAGAAAGAAGGCTACGTCTACGTTCACCCCTACGATGACCCGCACACCATTGCCGGGCAGGGCACCGTGGCGATGGAAATTCTGCGCCAGCACCCGGCGCCTCTGGATGCGATCTTCGTACCTGTGGGCGGCGGCGGGCTGATTGCCGGTATTGCGGCGTATGTGAAGTACCTGCGCCCGGACATCAAGATCATTGGTGTCGAGCCCGATGACTCCAACTGCCTGCAAGCCGCGATGGCGGCGGGTGAGCGCGTGGTGCTGCCAACCGTGGGGATTTTCGCCGACGGCGTGGCCGTGGCGCAGATTGGCCAGCACACGTTCGATATCTGCAAGGACTATGTGGATGAAGTGATCACCGTCAGCACTGACGAGATCTGCGCAGCCATCAAGGATATCTTCGACGATACCCGCTCGATCACCGAACCTGCCGGTGCGCTGGGCGTGGCCGGAATCAAGAAGTACGTCGAGCAGCGCGGCGTGCGCGGCCAGACCCTGGTGGCAATCGACTCCGGTGCCAACGTCAACTTTGACCGACTGCGTCATGTGGCCGAGCGGGCCGAGCTGGGTGAAGGCCGTGAAGCCATCATTGCGGTGACCATTCCTGAGGTGCCGGGTAGCTTCAAGGCGTTCTGCCAGGCCGTGGGCAAGCGTCAGATCACCGAGTTCAACTACCGCTACCACACTGGCAGCGAAGCGCACATTTTCGTTGGCGTGCAGACCCACCCCGAGAACGATCCCCGCAGCGCGCTGCTGGCCAGTCTGACTGAGCAGGGCTTCCCGGTGGTCGACCTGACCGAGAACGAGCTGGCCAAGTTGCATATCCGTCATATGGTTGGCGGCCATGCTGCGAAGGTCAGCGATGAGCTGCTGTTCCGTTTCGAGTTCCCGGAGCGGCCGGGGGCGCTGTTCAACTTCCTCAACAAGCTGGGCGGGCGCTGGAACATCTCGATGTTCCATTACCGCAACCACGGCGCGGCGGATGGCCGGGTCATGGCCGGCCTGCAGGTACCGGCGGACGAGCGCCACCTGGTGCCGGCGGCGCTGGAAGAAATCGGCTACCCGTACTGGGATGAGAGCGATAACCCTGCCTACCAGCTGTTTCTTGGCTGATAGGCGCTACGCTGATTGAACGGCTCAAGGGATTAATCAAATGGAAACGTTCACAGCGTTAAAACTGCTGCATGGCGTGTCGACACTGCTGCTGTTTGTCAGCGCCATTGCCTTGCTGGTTGTGGTAATTCGCCGCTGGCGGGCAGGGGATAAAAACCTGTCAGGCGGAGTGGTGCAGCGGCCCTGGAGTTATGTTTGGGCGCTGATGGGCCTGTGTCTGCTGGCGTTGCCCGTCAGTGGCTGGTTTCTGGTGCATCTGGCCGGTTGGCCGTTGAGCCAGATATGGCTGCTGGCGGGCAGTTGTTTGTACCTGCTCGGCAGCCTGAGCTGGCTGTGGCTGGTGGTGCGCCTTAACCGTCTGCGCTTGGGGCGAATGGCCAGATACCCGTGGTTTACCCTGGTGCTGGCCATTTTTTGTGCAGTCTGCTTTATCGCCATCGCGGGATTGATGGGCGCCAAGCCGGTTTAAGCACACGTGCTTGTGTGGGAGCGGGCTTGCTCGCGATGGCATCACTGCGGTCTTGCAGAAAAACCGCGGCGATCTTATCGCGAGCAAGCCCGCTCCCACAGGTTGTGTGTCAGTCGCGCAGCGAGATGACTTCCCAGCCACGCTTGATGGCCTCCGCCCGCAAGTTCGGATCCGGGTCTACCGCCACCGGATGATCAACCTGCTCCAGCAGCGGCAAGTCGTTCATCGAGTCGCTGTAGAAGTAGCTGTCTTCCAGGCTGTAGCCGTTTTCTTCGATCCAGCGGTTCAGGCGTGTCACCTTGCCTTCACGGAAGCACGGTACGTCTGTGCTGCGACCGGTGTAACGGCCATCGATGATTTCGCATTCGGTGGCAATCAAATGTTCCACGCCGAGTTTTTCGGCAATGGGGGCCGTGATCACGCGGTTGGTGGCAGTGATGATCACCAGGGTGTCGCCGGCTTCACGGTGTTTGGCCAGCAGGGCATGGGCCTTGGGCAGCATCAGGCCATCAATGCAGTCGCGCATGAATTCGCGGTGCCATTGATCCAGTTGCGCCATGTCATGGCGGCCAAAGATTTCCATGCTGAAATTAAGGTAGGCGGCGTTGTCCAGCTTGCCGGCCAGGTAGTCCTGATAGAACGCGTCGTTGCGCGCCTTGTAGGCGTCGCCGTCGAGAATGCCCCGGCGGCACAGGTAATCGCCCCAGGCGTGATCGCTGTCACCGCCCAGGAGGGTGTTGTCCAAGTCGAATAAAGCCAGACGCATTGAGGTTACCCGTTGAGTTGCCTGAGAAAAGGCCACAAGAATACGGTCTTTTAACAAGAGTGCACATAAGGCAGGAAGGCGCGTTGCTGCTTTCACAACCTTTGTGGAACAATGCGGCGACATGCGTTTGCGAGGTTGTTGCCGTGATCGACCCCGATGGTTTCCGCCCTAATGTCGGGATTATTCTGACAAATGACGCTGGTCAGGTACTTTGGGCTCGCCGTATCAATCAAGACGCCTGGCAGTTTCCACAGGGTGGCATCAACCCTGACGAAACGCCGGAAGACGCCTTGTACCGTGAGCTGAACGAAGAAGTTGGCCTTGAACGCGAAGATGTAGAAATACTCGCCTGCACGCGAGGCTGGTTGCGTTATCGTTTGCCGCAACGCCTGGTACGTACCCACAGCCAACCGCTGTGCATCGGCCAGAAGCAAAAGTGGTTTTTGCTGCGCCTGGTCTCCAACGAGCAACGGGTGCGGATGGATTTGACCGGTAAACCGGAGTTCGATGGCTGGCGTTGGGTCAGTTATTGGTACCCGTTGGGCCAGGTGGTGACATTCAAGCGCGAGGTCTACCGTCGCGCTCTCAAAGAGCTTGCCCCGCGCCTTTTAACGCGCGCCTGACACGGAGTTCGACCCCGAGCCATGCTCAATACGCTGCGCAAGATCGTCCAGGAAGTTAACTCCGCCAAGGATCTCAAGGCGGCGTTGGGGATTATTGTGTTGCGCGTCAAAGAGGCCATGAGCAGCCAGGTCTGCTCGGTCTATTTGCTTGATCCAGAGACCAACCGCTTTGTCCTGATGGCCACCGAGGGCTTGAACAAGCGCTCGATCGGCAAAGTCAGCATGGCGCCCAACGAAGGCCTTGTCGGCCTTGTGGGCACCCGTGAAGAGCCTCTGAACCTCGAAAACGCCGCCGATCACCCGCGCTATCGCTACTTTGCCGAAACCGGTGAGGAGCGCTATGCCTCCTTCCTGGGTGCGCCGATCATCCACCACCGGCGCGTGGTCGGGGTCCTGGTCATTCAGCAAAAGGAGCGCCGTCAGTTCGACGAAGGTGAAGAAGCCTTCCTGGTGACCATGAGCGCCCAGTTGGCCGGGGTTATTGCCCACGCCGAAGCCACGGGTTCGATTCGTGGCCTGGGCCGTCAGGGCAAGGGCATCCAGGAAGCCAAGTTCGTCGGCGTACCGGGTTCGCCGGGCGCTGCCGTGGGTACCGCCGTGGTGATGCTGCCACCCGCGGACCTGGATGTGGTGCCCGACAAGACCATCACCGATATCCCCGCCGAAATTGCGTTGTTCAAGACCGCCCTGGAAGGCGTGCGCAACGATATGCGCGCGGTGTCAAAGAAACTCGCCACCCAGTTGCGCCCCGAAGAACAGGCATTGTTCGACGTGTACCTGATGATGCTCGACGATGCGTCGCTGGGCAGCGAAGTCAAAAATGTCATCAAGACCGGTCAATGGGCCCAGGGCGCGCTGCGCCAGGTCGTGACCGATCACGTCAACCGTTTCGAACTGATGGACGACGACTACCTGCGTGAGCGGGCGTCGGATGTGCGTGACCTTGGCCGTCGTCTGCTGGCCTATTTGCAGCATGATCGCCAGCAAACCATGGTCTACCCGGACAACACCATTCTGGTCAGCGAAGAGCTGACGGCCACCATGCTCGGAGAAGTGCCCGAAGGCAAGCTGGCAGGCCTGGTGTCGGTACTGGGTTCGGGCAACTCCCACGTTGCCATCCTGGCCCGCGCCATGGGTATCCCGACGGCGATGGGCGTGGTCGACCTGCCGTACTCCAGGGTCGACGGCATCCAGATGATCGTCGACGGCTACCACGGCGAGGTCTATACCAACCCCAGCGAAGTGCTGCGCAAGCAATACGCCGAGGTGGTCGAGGAAGAGCGCCAGCTGTCCCTGGGGCTTGATGCCCTGCGCGAGCTACCCTGCATCACCCCTGACGGGCATCGCATGCCGCTGTGGGTCAATACCGGCCTGCTGGCCGATGTGGCGCGAGCACAACAGCGTGGCGCTGAAGGCGTAGGTCTGTACCGCACCGAAGTGCCGTTCATGATCAACCAGCGCTTTCCCAGCGAAAAGGAGCAGCTGGCGATTTATCGCGAGCAATTATCTGCCTTCCATCCGCAACCGGTGACCATGCGCAGCCTGGACATCGGCGGCGACAAGTCACTGTCTTACTTCCCGATCAAGGAAGAAAACCCGTTCCTGGGCTGGCGCGGGATTCGCGTGACCCTCGACCACCCTGAAATCTTTCTGGTGCAGGCCCGGGCCATGCTCAAGGCCAGTGAAGGCCTGAACAACCTGCGTATCTTGCTGCCGATGATCTCGGGCACCCACGAACTCGAAGAAGCCCTGCACCTGTTGCACCGCGCCTGGGGTGAAGTGCGCGACGAAGGCACCGACGTGCCGATGCCGCCTATTGGGGTGATGATCGAAATCCCGGCTGCGGTTTATCAGACCAAGGAGCTGGCCCGTCAGGTCGACTTTCTGTCGGTGGGTTCCAACGATTTGACCCAGTATTTGCTCGCTGTGGACCGCAACAACCCACGCGTGGCGGACTTGTACGACTATCTGCACCCGGCGGTGCTGCAGGCCCTGCAGTCGGTGGTGCGTGACGCCCATGCCGAAGGCAAGCCGGCGAGCATCTGTGGAGAAATGGCCGGTGACCCGGCGGCGGCGATCTTGTTGATGGCGATGGGCTTTGACAGCCTGTCGATGAACGCCACCAACTTGCCGAAAGTGAAATGGATGCTGCGTCAGGTCAGCCTGAGTCGCGCCAAGGAACTGCTGGCCGAAGTGATGACCATCGACAACCCGCAGGTCATTCGCAGCACCATTCAACTGGCGCTGAAAAACATGGGCCTGACCCGCATGATGAACCCGGCGGCGATCAAGCCTTACTGAAAAGCGCCCTCACCCCAACCCTCTCCCGGAGGGAGAGGGTTGGGGTGAGGGCTAGCGTCACACCGCCAGCCTTACCTCTCCCAACCGCCCCCCATGCGGCCCGAAGCTGTGTTCCACCATCACCCTTGACCCGTCTGCATTCACAATAAGCGCGGTACTGGCACGGGTGCCATAGCTGGGGCTGGTGATAAACACACTCGACAGCAGACTCTCCGTGGCCAGACCTACGCCGGTGTCCGGCAGTTCGCTGAACGGGGCCGTCTGCGGGTCCTTGAGCAACGCCAGCAGCGCTTGTGGCTGCGGGTTGTCCAGCACCTCGGCCAGCGCGGCCTTGGCTTTGAGCAGTTTGGGCCACGGCGTATCCAGCCCGCCGTTGGACAAACCATAAATCCCCGCGCTCAGCGGTTGCGACGCCGGGTCCCCGGAATTGAAATGCCAGAGCTGATCTGCGGTGCCCAACAGCAGATTAAAACCGGCATAGTCGACAGAACGTCGGCCTACCTGGGTGAAATACTCGGCAATTGACTGGTGGCCGGTGAGAAAGTCTGCCACCAGCTCGCCCCGTGAGCGCCGTGAAGGCGGCTTGTGCGGTTCGCGGATATTGGTCAGGGCCGCAAAGCGTCCATCGGCGCCGATGCCCAGCCAGGTTCCTCCCGCTTCAAGGTCGCGCCCGGCATATACCTGTGGCGCATTGGCCCACTGCGCCAGGGGTTTGGCGGGGCGGGCATAGAATTCATCGCGGTTGGCCGCAACGACCAAAGGCTGTGCATGGCCGGGGCGCCAGGCGAAGACAATCAGACACATGGGCAGTCCTTAATGTTTTTTTAACCACACTACTTATAGATTGCTCGGGCGGCTCGCGCCATACCGTGCAGCGCAGTGGAGCCAAAGCCCTTGCTCCGTTACCATGCGGATCAAATTTGGGGGGGGGCGTCATGGAATTTCTGCTCTATCTGGTACTGGGAGGTTTTGCGGGGGTGCTGGCCGGGCTGTTCGGGGTCGGCGGCGGGTTGATCATCGTGCCAGTGCTGGTGTTCAGCTTCACCTTGCAGGGTTTTGACAGCGAGGTGCTGACCCATCTGGCCGTTGGCACGTCACTGGCCACGATCATTTTTACCTCGATCAACTCGATTCGCGAGCACCATCGAAAAGGCGCCGTGCGCTGGCCTCTGGTGCTCTGGATGACGCTGGGCATCCTGATCGGTGCGGGCATCGGTGCGTTAACCGCAGAAGCCATTGCCGGCCCCCACTTGCAGAAAATCATCGGTGTGTTCGCCGTGGTGATCGCCATTCAGATGGCCCTGGGCTTGCAACCCAAGGCCACTGGCACGGTACCTGGCAAGGTCGGGCTGACCCTGGCCGGTACGGTGATTGGCTGGGCTTCGGCGATTTTCGGCATCGGCGGCGGCTCGCTGACCGTGCCATTTCTGAGCTGGCGTAGCGTGCCGATGCAGCAGGCCGTGGCCACGTCGTCAGCCTGCGGGCTGCCGATTGCACTGGCAGGTGCAGCAAGTTTCATGATCATTGGCTGGCACAACCCCGACCTGCCCGCGCATAGTCTCGGTTTTGTCTACCTGCCCGCGCTGCTCGGGATCGCCCTGACCAGCATGTTTTTCGCCCGTTTCGGTGCGCGACTGGCCCACAAGCTCTCGCCACGCCTGCTGAAACGGCTGTTTGCCGCACTGTTGTTCTGTGTCGGCTTGAGTTTCCTGATCTAACAAGGAGTCGCAATGCTGCCTTACCCGCAGATTGATCCGGTGGCACTGGCCATCGGCCCGCTGAAAATCCATTGGTACGGCTTGATGTACCTGATCGGCATTGGCGCTGCCTGGCTGATCCTGTCACGCCGCCTCAACCGCTTCGACCCGACCTGGACCAAGGAGAAACTCTCCGACCTGGTGTTCTGGGTGGCCATGGGCGTGATTGTCGGCGGGCGCCTGGGCTATGTGCTGTTTTACGACCTGAGCGCCTATATCGCCAACCCGCTGCTGATTTTTGAAGTGTGGAAAGGCGGCATGGCGTTCCACGGCGGCCTGATCGGCGTGATGCTGGCGGTGTGGGGTTTTGGCAAGCGCAACGGCAAGTCATTCTTCCAGATCATGGACTTTATCGCCCCTGTAGTGCCCATTGGCCTGGGTGCAGGGCGCATCGGCAACTTTATCAACGCCGAACTGTGGGGCAAGGCCAGCGATGTGCCGTGGGCGATGATCTTCCCTACCGACCCACAACAACTGGCGCGTCATCCGTCGCAGCTTTACCAGTTCGCCCTCGAAGGTGTGGCACTCTTCCTGATTCTTTGGCTGTACTCGCGCAAACCCCGTCCAACCATGGCGGTTTCCGGGATGTTCGCCCTGTTCTACGGCATCTTCCGCTTTATCGTCGAATTCGTCCGTGTGCCGGATGCCCAATTGGGTTATCTCGCGTTCGGCTGGGTGACGATGGGGCAAATTCTCTGTATCCCGATGATCGCGGGCGGCCTGTTCCTGATCTGGTGGGCTTACCACCGCGATCCAGCGGCTCAAAAAGCTGCGTAATACATTCGAATGGCGGGGCTTATAGAGCCCCGCATTCAAACGGTAGGAAAACCATGAAGCAATATCTCGACCTCGTTGCCAACGTCATTAAAAACGGCACCCTGCAAGCCAACCGTACCGGCGTAAAAACCATCAGTCTGCCCGGCGCCATGCTGCGCTATGACCTCAAGGAAGGCTTCCCGGCCATCACCACCCGGCGCATGGCGTTCAAATCGGCCATTGGCGAGATGTGCGGTTTCTTGCGCCCGGTCAATAGCGCTGCAGACTTCCGCGCATTGGGCTGCAAGGTGTGGGACCAGAACGCCAACGAAAACGCCCAGTGGCTGGCCAACCCGTTCCGTCAGGGCGAAGACGACCTTGGCGAGATCTACGGTGTGCAATGGCGCAAATGGCCGGCCTACAAGCAAGTTGATCGCAGCAATGTGGCCGCTATCGAGTTGTGCCTGAGCCAGGGTTATCGCCAGATTGCCGAAGGCGAAGAAGACGGCCAGGCCTATGTGGTGCTGTACAAGGCCATCGACCAGGTACGCCAGTGCGTCGACACCATCATCAATGACCCGGGCAGCCGCCGTATCCTGTTCCACGGCTGGAACTGCGCCCAGCTCGACGAAATGGCCCTGCCACCGTGCCACCTGCTGTACCAGTTCCACCCGAATGTCGAGACCAGGGAGATTTCCCTGACCCTCTACATCCGCTCCAACGACCTGGGCCTGGGGACACCGTTCAACCTGACCGAAGGCGCTGCGCTGCTGAGCCTGATCGGCCGCCTGACCGGCTATACACCACGCTGGTTCACCTACTTTATCGGCGATGCCCACGTGTACGAAAACCACCTGGACATGCTTAACGAGCAGCTCACCCGCGAGCCGTTCCCGATGCCCAAACTGGTAATCTCGGACCGCGTACCGGAATTCGCCAAGACCGGCGTGTACCAGCCGGAGTGGTTGGGCATGATCGAGCCGGGCGACTTCAGCCTCGAAGGCTACCAGCACCATGCACCAATGACCGCGCCGATGGCGGTGTAATGCCAAAGCCTGTGGACGTTGCCACAGGCTGTTTCAATTGCCAGGCCCGGACTAACGAACGCGGCTCTCGAAGCGGCTAACGCCCGTCAGCTCCAGCACCAGCTCATCGCCCACATTCAGTGGGCCGACGCCCACCGGTGTGCCAGTCATGATCACATCACCGGCTTGTAGCGAGAAGCACGCAGCCATGTGCTGGATCATCGGTACGATCGGGTTGAGCATCAGGGCGCTATTACCGTCCTGACGCACTTCGCCATTGATGGTCAAACGAATGCCGATATCGGCCAGGTCAGCAAAAGTGCTGCTCTGTACGAAAGGAGCCAGCACACAGGCGCCATCGAACGACTTGGCAATTTCCCACGGCAGGCCTTTGCCTTTGAGCTCGGCCTGTTTGTCGCGCAGGGTCAGGTCCAGGCCAGGGGCAAAACCGGAGATCGCATCCAGCACTTCTTCGGCGCTCGGGTTGTTCGACAGGGGCTTGCCGATCAGTACCGAAATTTCGGCTTCGTAATGCACCGAACCGCGCTCGGTGGGGATCGCAAAGCCGCCTTCCAGTGGCACGACACAACTGCCCGGTTTGATGAAGAGCAGGGGCTCGGTCGGGATCGGGTTGTCCAGCTCTTTGGCGTGCTCGGCATAGTTGCGGCCGATGCACACCACTTTACCGATGGGAAAGTGGATCCGGGTACCGTCGACATACTGGTGCTGATAGCTCATGGACAGACTCCGCTATTGAATAACGTTAACTTTAAACCGCAAAAATCTTGCCGGGGTTCATGATGCCTTTAGGGTCGAACACGGCCTTGAGCGCTTTCATGTACTCGATCTCAACCGGCGAACGGCTGTAGGTCAGGTAGTCACGCTTGGTCATGCCCACGCCATGCTCGGCAGAGATCGAGCCGTTGTATTTCTCAACGGTTTCAAACACCCACTTGTTCACCGTCGCGCACTTGGCGAAGAACTCATCCTTGCTCAGGTTTTCGGGCTTGAGGATGTTTAGATGCAGGTTGCCATCGCCAATGTGGCCGAACCAGACAATTTCGAAATCCGGGTAGTGTTCGCCGACGATCGCGTCAATTTCTTTCAAAAAGGCCGGGACTTTCGACACGGTGACCGAAATGTCGTTTTTGTATGGCGTCCAGTGGGAAATGGTCTCCGAGATGTACTCGCGCAGTTTCCACAGGTTCTGCAGTTGGGTTTCGCTCTGGCTCATCACGCCATCAAGTACCCAGCCTTCTTCCATGCAGTGCTCGAAGGTTTCCAGTGCCGCATTGGCAACCTCTTCAGTGGTCGCCTCGAATTCCAGCAGCGCATAGAACGGACAGTCGGTTTCAAACGGGGAAGGCACGTCGCCACGACCCATGACCTTGGCCAGCGCCTTGTCGGAGAAGAACTCGAAAGCCGTCAGATCGAGCTTGTTCTGGAAGGCGTGCAGTACCGGCATGATCGAATCGAAATCTGCCGTGCCCAACACCATCGCCGTCAGATTTTTCGGCGCACGGTCCAGGCGCATGGTGGCTTCCACCACAAAGCCCAGGGTGCCTTCGGCACCGATAAACAGCTGGCGCATGTCATAGCCGGTGGCGTTCTTGATCAGGTCCTTGTTGAGCTCCAGCACATCGCCCTTGCCGGTGACCACTTTCATGCCGGCCACCCAGTTACGGGTCATGCCGTAGCGAATCACCTTGATGCCGCCGGCATTGGTGCCGATATTGCCGCCAATCTGGCTGGAGCCAGCCGAAGCGAAGTCCACCGGGTAGTACAGGCCGTTTTCTTCGGCCAGGTTCTGCAGATGCTCGGTGACCACCCCAGGCTGGCAGACCACGGTGCGGTCGGTCAGGTTGATGTCCAGCACCTGATTCATGTAGTCGAACGACACTACTACTTCGCCATTGGCGGCCACGGCAGCAGCGGACAGGCCGGTACGGCCACCCGACGGTACCAGTGCCACATCATGGGCGTTGGCCCACAGCACGATGGCCTGCACCTGCTCGGTGGTTTTCGGAAACACAATGGCCAACGGGGCGGGAGCGAAATGCTTGGTCCAGTCCTTGCCGTAAGCATTAAGGGAGTCGGCGTCGGTCAAAACCTTGCCAGGCTCTACCAGGGTCTTCAGCTCATCAATCAAGGCAGGATGGGTCATCAACAGAACTCTCGAACAATTCATGGTCATCCTGAGAACGCTTCACGTCGCAGGAATGGGTGTTTAGCGGGGCGCTTATGCTAGCATACGACCCCCTCGCAGAATCGAGCCACAGGACGATTCTCGGGGCCGGTTTTCACGCCGGCCAGGTCAGCTCTCGCTGTCCATTCCCTGCCATTTTTTCTCTGGGACACAGGTTTACGCAGATGAGCAAGACTTCTCTCGATAAGAGCAAGATCAAGTTCCTTCTTTTGGAAGGCGTCCACCAATCCGCTGTTGAAGTGCTCAAATCCGCCGGGTACACCAGCATTGAGTACATCACCAGTTCCTTGCCTGAAGCCCAGCTGAAGGAAAAGATCGCTGATGCCCACTTTATCGGCATCCGTTCTCGTACCCAGCTGACCGAAGAAGTGTTCGATTGCGCCAAGAAACTGGTCGCTGTTGGTTGTTTCTGCATCGGCACCAACCAGGTCGACCTCAACGCTGCTCGCGAACGCGGTATCGCTGTTTTCAACGCCCCTTACTCCAACACCCGTTCGGTGGCCGAGTTGGTGCTGGCTGAAGCGATCCTGTTGTTGCGTGGCATCCCTGAGAAAAACGCTTCCTGCCACCGTGGCGGCTGGATCAAAAGCGCAGCCAACTCCTTCGAAATCCGCGGCAAAAAGCTGGGTATCGTGGGTTACGGCTCGATCGGTACTCAGCTGTCGGTTCTGGCTGAAGGTCTGGGCATGCAGGTGTTCTTCTACGACACCGTGACCAAGCTGCCATTGGGCAACGCCACCCAGGTCGGCAATCTGCACGAACTGTTGGGCATGTCCGACATCGTCACCTTGCACGTACCGGAAACCGCAGCCACCCAGTGGATGATCGGCGAGAAAGAAATCCGTGCCATTAAAAAGGGCGGCATTCTGATCAACGCCGCTCGCGGCACCGTGGTTGAGCTGGACGAACTGGCTGACGCAATCAAGGACAAGCACCTGATCGGCGCCGCCATCGACGTGTTCCCGGTTGAGCCGCGCTCCAACGACGACGTGTTCGAAAGCCCGCTGCGTGGCCTGGACAACGTGATCCTGACCCCGCACATCGGCGGTTCTACCGCTGAAGCGCAAGCCAACATTGGTCTGGAAGTGGCAGAAAAACTGGTCAAGTACAGCGACAACGGTACCTCGGTATCGTCCGTGAACTTCCCGGAAGTGGCCCTGCCGGCCCACCCTGGCAAGCACCGCCTGCTGCACATCCACCAGAACATCCCGGGCGTGATGAGCGAGATCAACAAGATCTTCGCCGAAAACGGGATCAACATCTCCGGCCAATTCCTGCAAACCAACGAGAAAGTTGGCTATGTAGTGATCGACGTCGACGCCGAGTCTTCGGACCTGGCGCAAGAGAAGCTGCAGACCATCAACGGCACTATTCGCTGCCGCGTGTTGTTCTAAACGCCTCTCACTAAAAAGGGAGACCCTCGGGTCTCCCTTTTTTATGCGTCGAAAAAGCTTATTTCACATTAACCGTGATTTTTTCCGACACGATGCTTGGCTTGAACGGCACATGAACCTGGTTACCCAGCACCAGTTGCAGGGTGTGCTTGCCAGGTGGCAGGGTGACCTGGGTTTCGGTCTGGGCCTTGCCGAAATGGATATGGTTGGCATCGGCCGGGATCGGTGCGTTCTCGGCCGGCAACTGGTCGACATCGATCAGCAGGTGGTGATGGCCCGCATGCGGCGTGGCCTCGGTGATAGGCGCCAGAGGCATGCCTTCAATACCGAATTTAACGGTGAAAGTTTGATCAACTGTGGCACCGTCTTTAGGTTCGACGATAAACACTTTGGCGCCTTTTGGTGCAGGCTCCGATTCCAGGCCAGCCGCTGTGGCCATGACCGAAGCGCCCATCAATACAGAAGCCAGCGCAACACGAGACAGTAGAGCTTTCATTTTTTTCTCCGGTTTTTTGCAAAATTCTTCGGTGCCTGACAACTTAGAGCCAAACCGTTGTCCAACCCCGCAAGTGACCAACATAAAGCAAAGCGAACGTTAAATGCGATTCGCTTGCATCCCAACCAAAGGAGTGACCATGCGTTTATTGCCGGGCCTGATGCTTTTACTGCCACTGGCGAGCCCTTTTGCTCAGGCCGAACTGATCGACGACATCAATGACCGTGGTGAACTGCGCATAGCCCTGGAAGCCGACATGGCACCGTTCAGCTTCAAGCAGGACGGGCGTCTGACCGGCTTTGACGTTGAACTGGCCGAGTTGCTGGCTCAGGAACTGGAAGTACATTCCTCCATTCTGGTCACCGATAACGCTGACTTGCTGTCAGGGGTTGAGAGCGGCAAATACGATGTCGCGATCAATCATGTGGCTTTGACCCAGGAACTCCAGGATCGGTTCGATTTCAGCGAACCTTACAGCCATCTGCCAGCGCAGACGATTGCCCGGCAAGAGCAGCCGCGCTCACTCAACAGCCTTGCAATGTTTCAAGGCCAGACTTTAGGCGTAGCTCAGGGCAATGGGTTTGTCGAACGTGGGCCATTGGTCACGGTGGCGCAGAAAACGCCGGTCACAGATGAGGAAGTTGCCCTGGTAATCCCCTTCCAGAAAGGCAACCCGGCGTTCCAGGCCAGCCTGGACAAGGCCTTGCAGCGGATCAAGGCAGACGGGAGGCTGGAGGCGTTGTCGCAGAAGTGGTTCGGGATGTCTGCAAGACAGCCCTGAAGACCCAATGTGGGAGCAGGCTTGCCCGCGATGGGAGCGACTCGGTAAGTCAGGCATACCGAGTTGTCTGCATCGCGAGCAAGCCCGCTCCCACCGAATACTCAGGGTTAACGAATCGCCTTCACATCCCCGGCCTTCACCTCAGCCGCCTGGTTGCCCCAACTGGTGCGGATGAAATTGACCACATCGGCCACTTCCTGATCCGACAAACGCCAGTCGAAAGCGGGCATGGTGAACGTCGATGGCGCTGTATGCGTTGCAGGCAACGTCCCTCCCTTAAGCACGATATGTATCAACGACGTCGGGTCGGCCGACTGCAATACCGGGTTGCCCGCCAGGGCAGGGAACACACGGGTATAGCCGTGACCGTCGGTACGATGGCAAGCCGCACAGTTGTCGATGTACACCGCAGCGCCACGCTTGCTGTCATCACCGTTCCACAAGGCATCCGCCACTGCCGGGTTGTACTGATGCGGTTTGTCAGCCGGATTCACCGCTGGCAACGACTTCAGGTAACGGGCAATGGCCGTCAGATCAGCGTCGGACATGTACTGCATGCTGTGTACGATCACATCGCTCATGCCGCCAAATACCGCACTGCGATCACTGCGACCGGTCTTGAGGAACTGCACCAGCTGGTCTTCGCTCCAGCTGCCCAGACCGTCCTTGTGATCACCGCGCAGGTTCTTCGCGATCCAGCCTTCCAGCGGGGCACTGCCTGACAGAAATGCCGGGCTATCACTGGCACTCAAGGCTTTTTCCTGCATGGTCAGGGCCCGTGGCGTATGGCATGCACCGCAGTGGCCCAAGCCTTCCACCAGATACGCCCCACGACTGACTACCGCGTCCTGCCCGGCTTGCGGCTTGAAATCTTCAACCGCAGGGGCAAACAGCCAGCGCCAGATCGCCAGCGGCCAGCGCATGCTCAACGGCCACGGGATATCGGCTTCCTGGTTCGCTTGCTCGACAGGTTTAACGCCCTTCATGAAGTAGGCATACAACGCCCGCATATCGGCCTCGTTGACCCGTGCATAGGACGGATACGGCATGGCCGGATACAAGGTGCTGCCGTTCTGAGCAACACCGTGACGCACGGCTTTGTCGAAATCTTCAAAGCTGTAAGTGCCAATGCCGTTTTTGTCTGGCGTGATGTTAGTCGAATAAATGGTGCCGATCGGCGTCTCCATCGCCAGGCCACCGGCGAACGGCTTGCCGCCCTTGGCCGTATGGCACGCCACGCAGTCACCGGCACGGGCGAGATATTCACCTTGTTTGATCAACGCCTGCGGGTCGCTTTCAGCGGCCACCGCCGAAAAGCTGGCGAGCAGGCTCAGGGTTGCGATAACAAGTGCTTTCATGGTCATCGCTCCTTATGCCTGAACCAGTGGGCCGGGGTTCTTCAGATACTGCTCACGGATTGCCCGCGCCGACCAATAGGTCAATGCAGCCACCAGCCCCGTAGGGTTGTAGCCCAAACCTTGTGGGAAAGCCGATGCACCCGGCACAAACACGTTGTGCACGTCCCAGCTTTGCAGGTAACGGTTCAGTGCACTGGTTTTCGGGTTGGTCCCCATGATCGCTCCACCATTAAGGTGGGTGGTCTGGTACGACGACGTATTGAAGTGGTCACCCACTTGTTTGCCGATACGCGCAATGGCCTTGGGGTTCATCGCTTCGGCGATCTTGCCCATTTTTTCCATCATGAAACGGTTCATCTTGATGTCGTTTTCTTGCCAGTCGAACGTCATGCGTAGCAACGGCTGGCCGTAGGCATCGCGATACACCGGGTCCAGATCGAGGTAGTTGCCACGGTAGGACTGATGCGCACCGTGGGCGTCCATCGACACTTGGTGAGTGTAGTAATCGGCGGTTGCACGCTTCCACGCGCTGCCCCAGGCCGGCGTACCCGGCGGGTTGGACGTGCCTGCAATCGGCCGGCTACCGGCCTGGTTGACCCACATCGGCGAGCCGCCGACAAAACCGTGCGGCCCGTGGTCGAAGTTGTCGGCGTTGAAATCATCAATTGCCACGCCATTGCCGCCTGCACCGATAAAGTTATTGGTGTGCACGTCTTTGTCGAAGTAGGCCTTGATGGTGCCCATGTTCTGGTAAGCAAAGTTTTTACCGACAACACCTTCGCCGGTTTTCGGGTCATACGGCTTGCCAATGCCCGACAACAACATCAGACGCACATTGTGGAACTGGAACGCGCCCAGGATCACCAGATCGGCCTGCTGCTCGATTTCTCGGCCCAGGGCATCGATATAGGTCACGCCGGTAGCCTTGGTTTTGCTGCTGTCCAGGTTGACCCGGATCACATGGGCATTCGGGCGCAGCTCGAAGTTCGGCAACGGCTTCAGGGCAGGAAGAATGTTTACGTTGGGCGATGCCTTGGAATACATGTAGCAGACATAACCGCTGCAAAAACCGCAGAAGTTGCACGGACCCATCTGCGCGCCATAGGGGTTGGTGTATGGCCCGGAGGTGTTTGCCGACGGCAAGTTATAAGGCTTGTAGCCAACCTCATTGGCCGCTTTCTGAAACAGCTGTGCGGAGTAGGTGTTCTTCTGCGACACCAACGGAAAGTGGTCCGAACGGTCCGGCGCATAAGGGTTGCCGCCCTTGCCTTCACCGACCCGTTGGCCATTGACGGTCCAGGCCTGACCCGACGTACCAAAAACCTTTTCGGCATAGTCGAAGAACGGCTCCAGCTCTTCGTAGCTGACGCCGAAGTCCTGGATGGTCATGTCCTTGGGGATAAAGTTCTTGCCGTAACGCTCTTCGTAATGGCTGCGCATGCGCAGTTCGATCGGGTCGACCCGAAAGTGCACACCCGACCAGTGCAAGCCTGCACCGCCCACACCGTTACCCGGCAGGAAAGCGCCCAACTGGCGGTTGGGCAGGGCCACGTCATTGACGCTATGGCGAATGGTGACGGTTTCTTTGGAGACGTCCTGGAACAGCTTTTTGCGCACGCTGTAGGTAAGTTCGTCGATGACCTGTGGATAGTTGCCGTCTGGATAGGTGTCCTGCATCGGACCGCGCTCCAGGGCCACAACATTCAGGCCGGCTTCGGTCAGCTCTTTGGCCATGATCGCGCCGGTCCAACCGAAACCAACGATTACTGCATCAACTTTTTTCATAACGGTCGACATGCTCAAGCCCTCTCGCCGCGAATGGAAACTGCCGGGAAGGGGTATTGCTCGTTGCGTTCTACCCAGTCCATGAAATCAGCGCGCGCGCCGGGGAAGCCGATCATGGTCCAGCCGATCATGCCTTTGTTGCCACCGTGAATAGGGTCGCAAAAGAAGCCTTCCTTGGTGTTTTGCAGCAAAAAGCTGAAAAACATCTTGGCCGGGACGCTATCGAATTTAGGCGTGCCGGCTTCCAGCTGTTTGAGCACTTCGTCTCGGGTAGCGCTGTCTAGCCCAGCAAATGTTGAGTTATAGGCTTTTTTGCAGAGCTCCTCCGTGGCAGCAATGCCCAGGCGATAGATCTGTTTTGGCACCAGTTTGCTCTGCCAGCCCATTTCCGGCGCAGCGTCGGCATTGAACGGCCCCTGCATAAACCACAGCGCGCCGCTGGCGTAAGGCGTGTTCATCTGACGGTCGATATATTCCGGAACGCCAGCTTCGAGCGCACCCGGGCCTTGCTCGTCAGCCGGGATCAGACGCGCGACGGCGGCGTTAACGAACGCCCACTCTTCAGCCGTGAAGTACGTTGGTTCATAGGCCGGGCCTGATGCGGCAACGGGCGGCGCAGCGACCGGTGCGGCTTGAGCGTCTGGCGTAGCCATCAGAACGGAACCACCCAGGCCCGTGCTCGCAACAGTGACCACTGGAATCAGGGTCAGGGTTTTGCGCAAAAACTCACGCCGGGGGTTGTCTTGCTCAGACATGCGGGGCACCTCATCAGGCATTCACGGATTACAGCCGCTCATGGGCAGCTTTTCGTTTTGGCAGCGATACGGGTCGAAATCGACCTGAGAAAAAAAACGCAGGCAAAGTTTGGTTACAAATACTAACAGGCCAGGCGACCAGATGAATCGTTTCATGCGTAAATTTGCCGCACCAATAGCATCAGGCCATCACTGGCTGCGCCCTCACGCTTTTTTGACAAATGCCTGACACAGTTTTGATAAGTCATCCCTCAATCTAGCGTTTCAACTTCCAAATTCTTTGTTAATGGTCGAACTGATATGCCCAAAGCCCGGTTTTTTCCTGCTCTGTGCCTGACCTTGCTGGCAGCGTTTTCTGTGCCTCAGGCCCTGGCCGACGAAACAGCCCAGGCCCGGCCTGTACAGTGGGCACAGCCCATTGCCACGCAATACAACCTCTATCAAATGTCCCCGACCCTGTACCGCAGCGCACTGCCTGACAGTGCCGCGCAGCCGCTGCTGGAAAAATTACAGATAAGCACCGTCATCAACTTCTTGCCTGATGCCGACAGTTCCTGGCTCAAGACTCCAAGCGTCGCTCAAGTCCAACTGCCTTATCGCACCAACCATGTAGATGACACCGATGTGCTGGCCGCGCTGCGTGCCATCCAGACGGCACAAGCACAGGGCCCTGTATTGATGCACTGCAAGCACGGTTCGGACCGTACCGGGCTGATGGCGGCGATGTACCGCGTGGTCGTGCAGGACTGGAGCAAGGAAGACGCCCTGAAAGAAATGACCCAGGGCGGCTTTGGCGAAAACTCGCACCACAAAGATGGCGAGAGCTACATGATGAAGGCGGATATCCCACAGTTGCGCGCAGCCCTGAGCAGCGGCGCATGCAGTACCAGCCCTTTTGCTTCATGCGTGGTGAAGAACTGGCTCAAGTCCTGAAGATACCTACACGCTCGCGGGCGGCTGGCCCATAAATACCTCGAAAGACTCATGCAGCGGGCGTTCGATGCCCGGTGCATGGAAGGCTTCGCGATAGGCCAAGCCCGTTTGCGGGTTAAACACACCTTGCTGTTCAAACCTTGCAAAAACCTGCTCAGCCATCGCTTCGGCCCATTCATTGACGAAATAAGCGCCATCATGGCCCGAGACGATCGCATCGAAAGTGTTGGCAGATCGGTCGTTCTGCGCCAACGGTAACGGCTGGAGTTCATTGTGTGCACTGCGCCAGATCTCTTCCACGCTGCGGCCATCGCCCCAGGTGCGGTGCAGTTCAAAATCAAACAGCGCAAGCCCAAGCTCGCGGGCCGTTTCAAGCCAACGCTCGGCACTGCGCGCTTCAAGTACTTGGTCTATCTGCTCATAGGTCAGCTCACTGTCATGCTGGGCATGCCTGGCCAACCAGCGCAGACCGTCCCGTGACCAGCACCACTTTTCAGCGCATTTGCCTGAAAACCCGGACGCCTCAGCATTCAGTACATCCACGCGGGAAAATGCACCGTAGGGACTGCGGGTCAGCAGTTGCTTCATGCAACAACCCAACTCATGGAAAAGCAGCGTTAACTGCTGCGGTGTCAGCAGTGATGGGGAGCCAGGGGATTCGGGTGAGAAGTTGCCATAGAGAATGGCCACCGGGGTGGTCAGGTCCCCTTGCTGATTGATTCTGCGGTTACGTGCCGACTGCATCCAGCACATATTCGGCTTGGATTCACGAAGGTAAGGATCGAGATAAAGATGCCCCACCCGAACACCTGACTCGACCACCTCAAACAAACGAACGTCCGGGTGCCAGGTATCAAACGATACCTGTTCGACCAGATCGACCGCGAAGAGGCGCTTGATGAGTAACACGATGCCTTCAAAAACACGTGTGAACGCAAAATATGATTTCAATTGATCGCCCGCCAGCGGGCTTAGTTGCAGAGCGCGTTTTTGCGCCAGAAACAACAGATCCCATGGTTTGAGTCCGTCGTATTGCATGGCCGACGCCAGGGCATTCAGCTCTGCGGTTTGAGTTGAAAAAAATGCCGACTTGCGTTCAATTCGAGTGCGCAGAAAACTCAGCACCTCATCAACCGAGGTTGCCGTCTTGCCCTGCAGGCTCAGCTCGGCATGGTTGTCATACCCCAGCAGGCGCGCCTTCTGCTGACGCAGCCTGAGCAGATCATGGAGCACCGGGCCATTGCCATATTGCCCGCCTGCGGGGCCCTGCTCGGAAGCCCGCGTGTTGTAGGCCGTGAACAACTCCTCGCGCAGCGCCCTGTTTTCGCATGAGCGCATGATCGCGGTGTAGGTAGCGCGCTCCTGAAGAGTTATCAGCCAGCCTTGCAGGTCGGCGTCCGTGGCAATGTCTGCCAACTGCCCCTTGAGTTCACTCGCAAGCCCCGCAAGCAAGGACTCATCGGTAACCAGCTTGCTCCAGGATTTTCTGGATTGTCGTGCGTTTTCGTAAAAAACCCATTCCTGTCGGGATATCTCGTGGTTGAGCTCGATGAGTTCGCCTCTGCCAGAGGCTGACAGCTCACTCCCAGCCAACCGGTAGTCGCGCAGTATCTTGCCCAATAGAGCCTGCTGCGAGCGATCAAATTGCATGGCTTCAGGGCTTTCTGCCAAAGCCTTGCAGGCCAGATAAAGCTCGCGATTTTGCAAGACTTGCGCCTTGTAATTGTAGGCAGCCAGAAAGCATTGGCCGATGTCTGTTTCCCATGACACTTCTCTTGGTACCTGCCCCAGTGTCGTGATGACGGCAATGGCTTCATCCAGCCGCGCCGTCAGGGCTTCCATCGGCAACACCAGACCCGACCATGTGGGTTGGGACTGGGCACTGACGATTCGGCTGATTGACTGCAGGTTGTCGGCAACAATGTGTTCGATTGCCGGCTTGAGATGTTCTAGACGTACCTTGCTGTAAAGGGGCAGAAGGGTCGCGCTCAACAGCGGGTTGGTTGGCTCCATGGCAGCATTCCTTGAAAGTTCTGCTTCATTTCGGGCTGAGTATCGGTGGGTTCTCAGCCTATTGAGACAGGGATTTCAGGGGGGCTATCTATGTAGTGCAGCCTCAAAAAGCTCAGCGTTCTGCCCATTTATACAAGGCAGCCTTACGCTGTTCGGGGGGCAATTTACCCAGCTGTTCAACTTCGGCATAAAAACTCGGCCAGTCGCCGCCCACGTGCTTGAACAGGGCTGCGAAGGCAGGCACCCATTGATCGTAAAGACCGAAGGGCAACAATTTGGCGTTATTGAGAGGGCCATTGACCCACGCGTCATAGCGCGGATTTCCCGCCCATTGCTCATCCCGTAACTGACGATAATCACGGCGCATTCGTTCGAATGCAGCGGTTTTACGCTGCTGCATTTCGGCTGCAGGCAACGGCTGTGCATAAAGGGTCTTCAAGCGCTGGCGAGTGTCGAGCACCAGGGTGATAAATTGTTCACGTTGCTGCACATGGCTGCCGTCGGAGGGTGGCAAGCCTTGTTCGACGCGCCATTGGCGGGTGCCTTCCTGTTCCACGAAACTGGCAAAAGACTCATTGAATTCAGTGTCGTCCTTCACATAAAACTGCTGATGGGCCAGCTCGTGAAAGATCAGTGTGGCCAAGCGCTCATCACCCCAATTGAGCATGCCATTGAGGATCGGGTCATCAAACCATCCCAGGGTGGAATAGGCTTCAACGCCGCTGACAAACACGTCCATGCCCTGCTGGCGTTGCAGGGCCGCCTCGCCTCGCGCCGCTCCCTGGCTGTAATAACCCCGGTAGGCCACGCACCCGGCTATGGGAAAGCAATGGGTGACGGGGTCGAGGGAGTACGCCGGGGTGGCAAAGACATTCCACACCACATACTGCCGTTTCAGGTCGGCATACAGACGATAGCTCTGGTTGTCCGGCAGGTGTAAATGCTCGCTGGCGAAGGAGCGCGCAGCCTGGGCTTTTGCCAATTGCTCACGCAACGCTGTCGGGCGCCGGGGATCAACAATCACCTTGCTCACGGGTTCACGGGCCTGCAATAAATTCCATTGGCCGGTGGCCAATTGCGAGTAGTAGCCCGCACTGGAGCAACCGCTGAGCAGAAGCGGCAAGGCAAGGACCAACAAGCCGCGAACACGCGAGGTCATAAAGCGATCCAGTAGGCGAGTGATGTGACCATAATGCACGCTATGCTTGCGTAACACTTTTTTTGGACATCATCATGCGCACGCTTTTGTGGTTGCTGGCTGCTTGTCTGCTCAGCGCCTGTACCAGCACGCCAATCCCCCCGGCTGATCCCACAATGGCCTGGGTCGACCTTGAAACCCAAACCGGCAAGCTGGTAATGGCCGAGCGTCTGGATAACAAGCGACAGGCCGATGGCCGCTATTTTCAAGTAACGCCAGGTAGCCACGAGTTGATGGTGCGCTTCGATTTCGAGGTGTTTGTCGGCGGCATGGGTATGTTCAGTGATCCACAGGAACGCCTGTGTTACGTCACCGTCGATTACGACAACTTCCAGCCCGGCCAGCGTTACCGGCTACAGGCCCGCTCACTGGGCTTCAACGCCTACGCCCGGCTGTACGACGCAACGGGCAAGGTGGTCGCCGAGGAGCGGCTGGTCAACTGCTTACCTTGAAGGCTGACGGTCGTTGTTCTGGTAGATGATTTTCTTGGTGCCGCTTTCACACGAACCAACCACCATGTTCTCGTCATGAACTTCTTCATTGCTCACGATTTCGAGGGTGTAGGACGACACATTGTTCGCCTGGATCTTGGCTTCGATTTCGGCTTTCAGTTCTTCGCACGGCTTGGGCGCCGCCAGAGCCGAGGTGGCCAAGGCGCAGCAAACTACAGCTAGAGCAAAACGTTTCATGGTGAGACTCCCTTGAGGCAGAACGCAAAGTCATGATCTGACGCGAGTAACGACCATTCGATCACATATCGCACAGCGCAGGACTGATCTGTCGCAGCCGGGTATCGATTGTGCCCCGCTAGCGGTTAGCGGGGCACACAGGTGGTGTCAGCTCACCAGCGTCGCGTCGAGGGTGATTTTGGCGTTCAGTACCTTGGACACCGGGCAGCCCTCTTTGGCTTTGGTGGTCAGTTCGTCGAATTGCGCCTGGGTGGCGCCGGGCACCTTGGCCTTGAGCACCAGATGCACGGCCGTAATTGCAAAGCCGCCGTCCACTTGATCCAGGGTTACTTCAGCAGTGGTATCGATACTGTCGGCCTTGAGGCCGGCATCACCGAGAATCATCGACAAGGCCATCGAGAAACAGCCTGCATGGGCTGCGCCGATCAGCTCTTCGGGGTTGGTGCCCTTACCGCCTTCGAACCTCGCCTTGAAGCCATAAGGCGCTTCGCGCAGCACGCCGGTTTCTGTGGAGATGGAGCCAATGCCGGTTTTAAGGTCGCCTGCCCAATGAGCCGATGCTTTCTTTTTAATACTCATGCGTGCCTCCTGAAGAACGGCGCGAAGGTTTCACGCCTTGAATGAACTAGTGAGGGTAGTTCGCCCCACAAAGTTCACCCTGTCGGACCAATCTTCATTTTTAGTAGCTCAATTCCCAGTCGACCATTGAAACTCGGGTATATGCCCATATTGCTGTAAGTACTGGCAGGTTATGCGAGCACCCTGACCTGCATCCCACCTGGAGTAGCCGGCTGATGAAACGACTGTCTGACATCAAATTCTCGACCCTCGACCTGGTCCCTGTCCGCGAAAACGGCAGTGCAGCCCAGTCGTTGCGTAATTCGCTGGATCTGGCACAGCATGTGGAAAAATTCGGCTACAACCGTTTCTGGGTAGCGGAACACCACAACATGGATGGGATTGCCAGTTCGGCGACCTCGGTGTTGATCGGTTATCTCGCCGGCGGTACGTCAACCATCCGTGTCGGCTCGGGCGGCGTGATGCTGCCCAACCATGCGCCGCTGGTTATCGCCGAGCAGTTCGGCACCCTCGAAAGCCTGTACCCGGGACGCATTGACCTGGGCCTTGGCCGCGCGCCCGGCTCGGATCAGATGACCGCCCGCGCCCTGCGTCGTGAGCGTTCGGGCAGTGCCGATGATTTCCCGCAGGATGTGGCCGAGCTGATGCGCTATCTGGGCCCACGTACTCCCGACCAACGGATCATCGCCATGCCGGGCACTGGCACCAATGTGCCGGTCTGGCTGCTGGGCTCCAGTCTGTTCAGCGCACAATTGGCCGGTGAACTGGGTTTGCCTTACGCCTTTGCATCACATTTCGCACCACGGTTGATGCATGAAGCGATTCGCGTTTATCGCAACCACTTCAAGCCTTCTGCCGTGCTGGACAAGCCCTACGTGATGTTGGGCGTGCCGCTGGTGGCTGCTGATACCGACGAGCAGGCCGAGTACCTGGCCACCTCGGTGTACCAGCGAATCCTGGCGCTGATGCGCGGGCAGAGTCTGGTGCAGCGCGCGCCGGTGGCGACGATGGACGGTTTGTGGCTGCCCCACGAAAAAGAGGCGGTGATGAGTTTCCTGGGCCTGGCGATGGTCGGCAGCCCGCAGAAGATCAAGGCCAAGCTGGACGTGCTGGTCGAGCAGACCCAGGCCGATGAGTTGATTTTTACCTGTGATCTGTACGAACACGCAGACCGCATTCACTCGTATGAATTGCTGTCGCAGGTGATGAAAGGGGCCTGACACAAAGGGAAGTGTGGGAGCGGGCTTGCTCGCGATGGTATCGACGCGATTGATCTGAAACACCGCAGCGTGCGCATCGCGAGCAAGCCCGCTCCCACAAGATCTACTACTGCGCTGGACTTACCCGCGCTTGTAGACAATTTCTTTGGTGCCGGCTTCGCAAGAGCCCACTACCTTGCCGTCAGCGGCAGCACCTTTTTCCACAACCGTCAGCGAATAATGTCTGGCGCCGTTAGCTTCAATCTTCGCCGCGATTTCGCTTTTCAGTTCTTCGCACGGCTTGCCCGCCGCGAACGCCGTTCCTGCCAGACTCAGCAAACCTACAGCCAATAAAAGCTTTTTCATCGGTCACATTCCCCGGTCAAAACAAAAAGGGTGCAATGCGAACATGCCGCATTGCACCCAGACTGTGTAGCGGACTTTATGGCAAACGGCCAGTCCACGGGGCAAAACCTTGCCTCAAATCAACTGCTGGCAATCCTGAAGCCGATTTTGAGCGTTACCTGATAGTGCGCCACCTTGCCGTCCTTGATATGGCCGCGGGTGTCGATCACCTCGAACCATTCAAGGTGCTTGATGCTTTTGTTGGCTTCGGCCAGTGCATTACCGATGGCGTCTTCTATGCTGGTCGGGGACGAGCCTACCAATTCGACTTTCTTGTAGGTGTGATGGTCAGACATAACGTTCTCCTTTGTCGTAAATCAAAGCCTAGCAGCGAATGTGCTAAATACTTTGTAGGCAATCTAAAAGGAAAAGTTCAGGTTAACTGCACTTTCTCACGCCCCTGTAGTCCGACTTAACAAGCACCTCACTCATCAATGCAGGAGAGCCCTAATGGCTAGCAACTCTTTACGTAAAGCCTCATTGCAAAGCATGGAAGCAGAGATCGAGAGCCTGCTCAAGTCTCTTGAAAGCCTCAAGCACGACGCTTCGGACGAGTCCAAAAAGACCCTTGGCATCCTCAAGAACAACGCCGAGAACGCGCTGAAGCATTCACGTCATCTGCTCAGCGATGCGCTGGAAGAAGTGAAGGACAAAACCCGCGAAACCGCGATCGCTACCCGTGAATACGCCCAAGAGCATCCGTATGCCACCGCTGGCGTTGCCATCGGCGCACTGGGTCTGCTGGCAGCCTTCCTGTTGTGCAAGCGCGGCAATTAATCTGCGCTGCGCGCAAGCTCTGCCTTGAGCCATTGCGCAAGTTGCCTGGCGCGTCCGTCTGCGGCGCGCTTGGGCAACCATAACGTCAGTTGCCCCGGGGTTTCATTGAAGCCCCAGGGCGCAGCCAGCCGTCCTGCTTGCAGGTCCTGGGCCACCAGCGGCTCGGGAGCAATCGCTACACCCAGCCCCGCAACGGCGGCTTCCAGCAAGTAATACAAGTGCTCAAACCCCTGCCCGTATTTTAAATCCTTCGTCTCAATTGCGTTTTTTTGCGCCCAGCTCGGCCATGCCTGCGGCCGCGAAGTGGTGTGCAGCAACGGTTCGTCGAGCAAGGCGCTGGCCGGGGCATGGCGCAGTTGTTCGTACCGCGCATAACGGGGGCTGACCACCGGGCCAATGCGCTCGCTGGCTAACTCATAAACCTGCATGTCTGCTGGCCAGGGTGGCTCGGCAAACACCAGCAAAGCATCCAGCCCGGGGCGACGCGGGTCCAGATCGCCTTCACCGGCCGACAGGTGCAGGCGCAAGTCAGGCAAATCGGCATTCAATCGGCCCAGGCGCGGAATAAACCAGCGTGCCAGCAAACTGCCTGAACAGCCGAGCACGAACGGAGCGTCAACCTGGCTTTGCGTGAGTTCAGCGCATACATTTCTCAAGCGCTCAAAGGCTTCGCTACTGGCATCCCGCAAGCGGATACCGGCTTCGGTCAGCTTTAGCCCGCGCCCTTCCTTGACGAACAGGCTCACCCCCAGGTGCTCTTCCAGCACTTTCAATTGCCGACTGACGGCACCGTGGGTGACGTGTAGCTGCTCAGCCGCCTGGCTGACGCTGCTCAGGCGGGCGGTGGCTTCAAAGGCACGCAGGGCATTAAGAGGGGGGAGATCGCGGCTCATGGTATCTGTGAGTTTTCCTGACAGGTTACGGCGATCTTATCGGTTTTCATCCCGGGCTGTCACGGGTACAGTCAGGCCCATAGACCTTCGCCATTTTTTATCTGGAGCGTCACATGACTCAATCCACTTTGCGTACCGGCCCTGATGCCAATGGCCTGTTTGGCTCATTTGGCGGCCGTTATGTGGCTGAAACCCTGATGCCGCTGATCCTTGACCTGGATCGCGAGTACGAGCTGGCGAAAAAAGACCCTGAGTTCATCAAGGAGCTGGCCTACTTCCAACGCGACTACGTGGGCCGCCCAAGCCCGCTGTACTTCGCCGAGCGGCTGACCGAGTTCTGTGGCGGCGCCAAGATCTACCTCAAGCGCGAAGAGCTGAACCACACCGGCGCCCACAAGATCAACAACTGCATCGGCCAGATCCTGCTGGCACGGCGCATGGGCAAAAAACGCATCATCGCCGAGACCGGCGCCGGCATGCACGGCGTGGCCACTGCCACCGTGGCTGCGCGCTTTGGCCTGCAGTGCGTGATCTACATGGGCACCACCGACATCGAGCGCCAGCAGGCCAACGTGTTCCGCATGAAGCTGCTGGGCGCCGAAGTGATCCCGGTGGTGGCCGGCACTGGCACCCTCAAAGATGCAATGAACGAAGCCTTGCGTGACTGGGTGACCAACGTTGACAGCACCTTTTACCTGATCGGCACCGTGGCTGGCCCGCATCCTTACCCGGCGATGGTGCGCGACTTCCAGGCCGTGATCGGCAAGGAAACCCGCGACCAGATGCAAGCCCAGGAAGGCCGCCTGCCGGACAGCCTGGTGGCATGCATCGGCGGTGGCTCCAACGCCATGGGCCTGTTCCACCCGTTCCTGGATGACACCGGCGTTGAAATCATCGGCGTAGAAGCCGCCGGCTACGGTATCGAAACCGGCAAGCACGCGGCCAGCCTCAATGGCGGTGAGCCGGGCGTGCTGCACGGCAACCGTACCTTCCTGTTGCAGGACGACGATGGCCAGATCATCGACGCCCATTCGATTTCCGCAGGCCTGGACTACCCGGGCATCGGCCCTGAACACGCCTGGTTGCACGATATCGGTCGCGTCCAGTACACCTCGGTGACCGACGCTGAGGCGCTGGATGCCTTCCACAAATGCTGCCGCCTTGAAGGCATCATCCCGGCCCTGGAAAGCGCCCACGCGCTGGCCGAAGTGTTCAAGCGCGCACCGACCCTGCCGGCCGATCACCTGATGGTGGTCAACCTTTCGGGTCGCGGCGACAAAGACATGCAAACCGTGATGCACCACATGGAACAGTCTCAACAGGAGCAACACTGATGAGCCGCCTGCAAACGCGCTTTACCGCTCTCAAGGAACAAAACCGCGCGGCGCTGGTGACCTTTGTCACCGCCGGTGACCCGGATTACGACACCTCGCTGGCCATCCTCAAAGGCTTGCCGGCAGCAGGCGCCGATGTGATCGAACTGGGCATGCCCTTCACCGATCCGATGGCCGACGGCCCGGCGATCCAGCTGGCCAACATCCGTGCATTGGGCGCCAAGCAGAACCTGGCAAAAACCCTGCAGATGGTTCGTGAATTTCGTACCGGTAACAACGACACTCCGCTGGTGCTGATGGGCTATTTCAACCCGATCCACCACTATGGCGTGGCGCGTTTTATCGCCGAAGCCAAAGAGTCGGGCGTAGACGGCCTGATCGTGGTCGACATGCCACCCGAGCACAACAGCGAGCTGTGCGACCCGGCGCAGGCTGCAGGCCTGGACTTTATCCGCCTGACCACGCCAACCACAGACGACGTGCGCCTGCCGACCGTATTGGCCGGCAGCTCGGGCTTTGTGTACTACGTTTCGGTCGCAGGCGTGACCGGTGCCGGTTCGGCCACCACGGAACAGGTGAGCGCGGCTATCGAGCGTCTGCGTCGGCATACTGATTTGCCGATCAGCGTGGGCTTTGGTATCCGTACCCCTGAACAGGCTGCGGCAATTGCCCGCCTGGCCGATGGCGTGGTGGTGGGCTCGGCCCTGATCGACAAGATCGAGAATGCAGCGACGCCTGAACAGGCGGTGGATGGTGTGCTGAGTTTGTGTGCTGCGCTGGCTGAAGGTGTACGTAGCGCCCGCTAGATCAAGAGCCCCTCTCCCGGAGGGAGAGGGGACTGATTGGGGGATGTCACCACACATCGGCTCCCTCTCCCCCCGAGAGAGGGCTGGGGTGAGGGCAAGAGGCTTACACCGTATTACTTCTGCGTCCCGTCATCATGCAGCAGGTTAGCCTGGGTCAGGTTGCTGCCTGCCGGTACGCTGCGGGTCAACCATACGTTGCCACCAATGGTCGAACCCTGACCAATGGTGATACGCCCCAAAATCGTCGCTCCCGCATAAATCACCACATCATCCTCAACGATCGGATGGCGTGGATGGCCTTTTTGCAGCTGGCCCGACTCATCCGCCGGGAACCGCTTGGCACCCAACGTCACCGCCTGATAAATCCGCACACGCTCGCCGATAATCGCGGTTTCACCAATCACCACACCCGTACCGTGATCGATAAAGAAACTGCGGCCAATCTGCGCGCCGGGGTGAATGTCGATCCCCGTGGCCGAATGGGCGATTTCTGCGCTGATGCGCGCCAGCAACGGTAACCCGGCACGGTACAGGTGGTGCGCCAACCGGTGATGAATCACCGCCAGAATCCCCGGGTAGCACAGCAACACTTCATCGACGCTGCGCGCCGCCGGGTCGCCGTGATAGGCGGCCAGTACGTCTGTATCAAGAATGCTGCGCAAACCCGGCAATGCCAGGGCAAAGTCCTGAATCAGCAAGGTCGCCGTCGCATCCACTCCCTCATCCGGCAACCCGCCCTGACGCGCGACATAACGCAACTCCAGCCGGGCCTGGGTCAGCAACGCATTGAGGGCTACGTCCAGGGTGTGGCCCACGTAGAAATCTTCGCTCTCTTCACGCAGGTCCACCGGGCCCAAACGCATCGGAAACAAAGCACCGCAAAGAGCTTCAAGAATATCGGCCATTGCAGCACGCGACGGCAGCTCGCGACCGCCCTGTTCGCCACTGACGCGGCCGTTTTGCGTACGCCACTGGTTTCGCGCCGCGCGCAGTTGGCAGACGATGGCCTGCAATTGCCAAGGATTGGAACGATCACTCACGATGAATACTCCGCACGCTGGCGGCTGGATCAACCAGCCGCGAATAGGCAATGATTTTACGGTATCAAAACGTTTGCGACTCCGGCAATCAAGCCTTAACGCCGGCGCCAGAGGCGCCAACCCACCACGGCGCAGATCAACAGCAGCAACCCGCCCAAAATGGCCATGCTCAAGCCGTGATAGCTGAATAGCGGCTTTTCGATGCGAATGTACCCGGGCTCGGCAAATAACTCGCGCAGTGCGGCATTTGCCTGCTCCAGGTTAATGGCCTGCAACTGCCGGGCAGGGTCGGCAAAACGGCCTTCATCGTAGTCTCCCAGCGAGGCCCAGTAGTAATCGGCCAGCGCACTGCTGCCTTGCACCGTCCACGCCTGACGGGAAATGGCCGTTTGCTTGAGTCGGGCAAACACCTGCGGATCCAGCCCGTCCTTGAGCAGCCGTGACGTGAGTTGCTGCATCACCTCACGGGCCCTGGGCACGTTCTCGCGTTCAAGATCCGCATTCAGACTCAGAAAACTCACGCCGCCAAACACCTCGCGCTCAGCCCAGGGGCCGTAAGACAAGCCGTGCTTGAGCCGCAGTTCGCTGTACAGCGCCCACTCCAGATAATCGCGCAGCAGGGTCCAGGTTTCATCGGATTGCCCTTCGATAACCGGTTCGGGCAGCAACCAGTGCAGGGTTGCCGTATCGCCCACCACACCGCGCACCAGCTCGCGCTCTGCGTCGGCCTTGGCATCGATGGCGGCGAGGGGACGGTGCTCGCTGGGGTCAACCGGCTCGAGGGCACCGTAGGCTCGCTCGAGATAAGCTGGCAAGAAACGGTCAAGGTCGCCGACGATAATCAGCGTCATGTTGTTGGGCGCGTACCACTTCTGGCGTACAGCCTCTAGCTGCTGGCGGGTAAGGTCATGCACTTCGGCCCGCTCGGCGCACTTCAGGCCCAATTCGACAGCCAGCTGGTTGCTGGCGCTGTGGCCCAGATCCTGACGGTCCAGCCAGCGCTGCAAGTGCGAATAATGGCCGCCGTCTTCGCGCTCGACCACCTGTTTGGCGTCGCTGATACGTTGTTCGGTCAGCTGGGTGCGGGTCAGCAACCCCAGCAGCAGGTCGAGAATCTTGCGCTGATTTTTTGCCGGGGCCTCGATTACAAAGGTGGTATCGGCGCTGCTGGTAAAAGCGTTCCATTCGCCCCCCAGCGCTTGCATGCGCTCCTCCAGCCCCCCTTCACCGGTGTCGTCGATGCCGCTGAAGAGCAAATGTTCCAGCAGATGGGGCAATTGCTGATCGGCGCAGGAAAAGTCATCCATACCCACCCCCACCACCAGCCGAATAGCCACATGATCGCGATCGTTGTTGGGTTTGAGGATCAGTTGCAGACCATTGGGCAGTTGATAGCCCTCAACGCTGTAGCGATCCACGGCAAAGCCTTGGGCAGCGCCAAGCAGCAAGCAGATAAACAGCAGGCAACGCATAAAAAATCCCTGAATTCTCGAATCCTTGAGCCCGTGCAGCTTAGTCGCTGCATAACGGCTGACAACAGCCCGACGTACAACGTTCAAGGCGAATGTTGCGTGTCGGCTGCGTCATCCAGCTCCAGGGCCCCGGTTTCAGAGGTCTCCAGCACCACGTAGGCGCTGCCGCAAAACAGCGAGTTAAGGCGTTTCATGTCCGCGATCAGCTCCAGATGCATAGAACTGGTCTCGATACTTTGTGTGACTTTACGCTGCAAGCGACTTACGTGAGCGTGGGCCAAACGCCGCTCCTGGGCGCGAAAGCGGCGTTTTTCACGCAGCAATTGGCGGGCGTTCTGCGGGTCGGAATTGAGAAACACCGTCAGCCCAAGACGCAAATTATCGATCAACTGGGTTTGCAGGCCCACCAGCTCCTCCAGCCCTGTTTCTGAAAATGACCGGCGCTGGGAGGTTTTCTGCTGCTGGACTTTGCGCAGCATGCGTTCGATTACATCACTGGCAAGTTTGAGGTTGATCGCCAGTTCGATGATTTCAGCCCAGCGCCGACTGTCCTGCTCGCTTAAATCCTCCCGAGGCATTTGTGCCAGATAGAGTTTTACCGCGCTGTAGAGCACTTCGACTTCATCGCTCAACGTGCGCATTTCCGCGGTGATAGCCGTTTGCTTGCCGCGTAGAACGTCGAGCATATTGACCAACATGGTGTCGATCAGGTCGCCAATGCGCAGGGTTTCGCGCACCGCATTGGCTAGCGCCAGGCTCGGTGTATCGAGGGCGGCGGGGTCCAGGTGGCGCGGTTTGGCGACACCGTTGGTTTGCTCGCGCTCAGGCAGCAGCCAGGCGCAAATGCGCGCCATCAGGCCTACTGTCGGCAACATCAAGAAACAGCGGGCGGTGTTGTAGAGCAGATGGAAGCCGATCACCAACTCCTGGGCGCTATAGCTCAGGCTGTCCATCCAGGCCACCAGCGGGTCGAGCACGGGCATGATCAACAACAGGCCGATCAGCTTGTACAGCAGGCTGCCCAATGCCACCTGCCGGCCCGCTGCGTTCTGCATATTGGTACTGAGAAACGCCAGTATGCCGCTGCCGATATTGGCGCCAATCACCAGGCCGATGGCCACATGCAGGCTGATAACCCCCGCGCCCGCCAATGTGGCGGTCAGCAGCACGGCTGCCAGGCTTGAGTAAGAAACCATGGCGAACAGGGCGCCAACCAGGGCATCGAGCAGAATATCGCCGGTCAACGAAGCAAAAATCACCTTCACGCCCTGAGCATGGGTGATGGGTGTGGCGGCTTCGACAATCAATTGCAACGCCAGGATGATCAAGCCCAGGCCAATGCCCACCCGCCCCAGTTGCCCGGCACGGGTTTGCTTGCGGGTCAAAAAGAAAATCACACCCAGAAAAATCAACAGCGGCGACAGCCACGACAGGTCGAAGGTCAGCACCCGCGCCATCAAGGCCGTACCGACATCGGCACCGAGCATGGTGGCCAGCGCGGGCGTCAGCGCCATCAGCCCCTGGCCGACAAAGGAAGTGACCAGCATGGCCGTGGCGTTGCTGCTTTGCACCATGGCGGTAACCACGATCCCCGCGACAAAGGCAAACATGCGCCTGGAGACGTTTTGCCCGATGACATGGCGCAGGTTGGTACCGTAGACCCGCAAGATGCCGGTTCGGACGATATGCGTGCCCCAGATGAGCAAGGCCACGGCGGAAAGCAGATTGAGCAGGGTCAGCATGCTGGCTCCCTGTGGTAGATGTGTCTAAGGATCAGATAGCTGCGGGCCGTTCCTACAGATGTTTCTTAAGATGTAGTCGGCAATTGAGCAGAGCGCCAGCATCGCATAGCAGGGGCAGGGTTGAAAGATTAATACCTCGTAGCAGCTGCCGAGGAACGAAGGCTGCGTCCGGCTGCGCAGCAGTCGTAAAATCGGCGATTGCGGTGTGTCAGGCACACCATAGGCTCAGACTTTACGACCGCTTCGCGCTCGAACGCAGCCTACGTTCCTCGGCAGCTGCTACGCGATTGCTGTGTTACAGCGTACTGAACAGCGGGAATGTGCCCAGCAGCAGCGCGGCGACCATGATGCACAGGCACACCAGAATCGCCCACTTGAGGGTGAAACGCTGGTGATCGCCAAACTCGATACCGGCCAGGGCTACCAGCAGGTAGGTCGAGGGCACCAGTGGGCTGAGCAAATGCACTGGCTGGCCGACAATTGAGGCACGGGCCATTTCGGCGGCAGTGATGCCGTAGTGGCTGGCCGCTTCGGCCAATACAGGCAGTACCCCGTAGTAGAACGCATCGTTGGACATGAAGAAGGTGAAGGGCATGCTCACCAGCGCGGTGATCACCGCCAGATACGGCCCGAGCGCAGGCGGAATCACGGCCAACAGGCTTTTGGACATGGCATCGACCATCCCGGTGCCCGACAGGATGCCAGTGAAGATACCCGCGGCAAAAATCAGCCCAACCACTGCCAGGACACTGCCAGCATGGGCCGCTACACGGTCTTTTTGCTGTTGCAGGCATGGATAGTTGACGATCATCGCGATACTGAACGCGACCATAAACAACACGGGCAGAGGCAGCAGGCCAGCAATCAGCGCGATCATCAGCGCCAGGGTCAATGCACCGTTGAACCAGATCAGTTTAGGTCGACGTGCATCCGGATACTGCGACACGCTGATTTCGCTGTGGTCGACTTCATCGCCGTGCAGGTGCAATTCGCCCAGACGCGCACGCTCGCGCTTGCCGTAGAACCAGGCGATGACCAGGATCGCTGCGCAGCCGGCGAGCATTGCCGGGATCATCGGTACAAAAATATCCGAAGGATCGACGTGCAGCGCACTGGCCGCCCGTGCTGTCGGGCCGCCCCAGGGCGTCATGTTCATCACGCCGCCGGCCAGGATGATCAGGCCGGCCATGATTCGCGGGCTCATCCCGATACGGCTGTAGAGCGGCAGCATGGCCGCTACGCAAATCATGTAGGTGGTCGCGCCGTCGCCATCCAGGGACACCACCAGCGCCAGCACCGCCGTGCCCACCGAGATTTTCAGCGGATCACCCTTGACCAGCTTGAGGATCTTGCGCACTGCCGGGTCAAACAGACCGGAGTCGATCATCAGGGCAAAGTAGAGGATGGCGAACATCAGCATCACCCCGGTAGGGGCCAGCTTGGTGATGCCTTCGAGCATCATCGGGCCGATTTTCGGGGCAAAACCGCCGAAAACGGCAAACAGGATGGGCACCAGAATCAGGGCGATCAGGGCGGAAAGACGCTTGGTCATGATCAGGTACATGAATGTAATGACCATGGCAAAGCCAAGGAAGGTCAGCATGAAAGTCACCCTTATTGTTGTAGTAAGGCGCTGACCGCGGGTTGTACGCGTGGCAGGCCAACCGGTCTGTTGCCGGTAATGACTCGATGCTAGAGAGGGAAGCTTTCAGCCAGCTTTCGCTGGCAAAAGTTCTTACAGAAGGGAGAGTTGCATAAATCTTTGTAGCAGCTGCCGAAGGAACGAGGCAGCTGCTACAAAGAGCGGGATTTAATCCAGCTTGAGGACTTTGGCCAGGACGATTTTCGGACCTTTCATCTTTTTGATGATGATGCGCAGGCCTTCGACTTCCAGTTGTTCTTCTTCGGCCGGAACCCGCTTGAGGGTGTCGTAGATCAGGCCCGCGACGGTTTCGGCTTCAACGTGGTCAAGGTCCACACCCAGCAAGCGTTCAATCTTGAACAACGGCGTGTCGCCGCGCACCAGCAGCTTGCCAGGCTGATACGACAGAATGCCGCGCTCGGCCTTGCGGTGTTCGTCCTGGATATCACCCACCAGCACTTCCAGCACGTCCTCCATGGTCAGGTAGCCCACCACCTTGCCGTCAGCTTCTTCAACCAGGGCAAAGTGCGCGCCGCCCTTGCGGAACTGCTCAAGCAACTGACTCAGCGGCATATGCCGCGACACCCGCTCCAGCGGTCGGGTCAGTTCTTCAAGGTTGAAGGTTTCGGGCAAGTGGTCCAGGTCGGCCAGTTCCAGCAGCAGATCCTTGATGTGCAGCAAACCGACGAAGGTGTTGGTGTCGGCATCATAGACCGGGTAGCGGCTGAATTTGTGGCGACGGAACAGCGCCAGGATGTCCTTGAGCGGCGCCTTGGAATCCAGGGTCACCAGGTCTTCGCGGGAGTTGGCCCAGTCGACCACTTCCAGCTCGCCCATTTCCACGGCAGAAGCCAGCACGCGCATGCCCTGGTCGCTCGGATCCTGGCCACGGCTGGAGTGCAGGATCAGCTTGAGTTCTTCACGGCTGTAAGCGTGATCGTGATGGGCACCGGGCTCACCCTGGCCGGCAATACGCAAAATCGCGTTGGCACTGGCGTTGAGCAGGTAAATCGCCGGGTACATGGCCCAGTAGAACAGGTACAGCGGCACGGCGGTCCACAGCGACAGGGTCTCTGGCTTGCGGATGGCCCAGGACTTGGGCGCCAGCTCACCGACCACGATGTGCAGATAGGAAATGATAAAGAAGGCGGTAAAGAACGATACGCCCTTGATCACTTCAGGCGACGAGACACCGATGGCGCCCAGCAGCGGCTCCAGGATATGGGCGAACGCCGGCTCGCCGACCCAGCCCAGGCCCAGCGAGGCCAGGGTGATACCCAACTGGCAGGCAGACAGGTAGGCGTCGAGCTGGTTATGCACGGTGCGCAGGATCTGCCCGCGCCAGCCGTTGTCTTCGGCTATCGCCTCAACCCGGGTGGAGCGCAATTTGACCATGGCAAATTCGGCCGCAACGAAAAAACCGTTGAGCAAAACCAGGATCAAAGCAAAAAGAATCATGCCGAAGTCGGCGAAGAGTGTCGCGAGGGTCAAGCCAGGGGAAGGGTCCATGATGGAGTTTTACGGGTTCCGTCGTTACAGATAGGGAGGTATGGCCAAACAATGTAACGGCTGATGTAGCCCTTGCCTAGTGGGAAAGGGCTACAGGGCCTAGTCAATAAGTGTCTTTGGCTGGGGTTTTGTCACCTGGCCCGGTGCGAAATGGCAGGTGAAGGTGCTGCCGTGTCCCAATACGCTGCTGATCTCCAGCCGCGCGCGGTGGCGCAGCAACACATGCTTGACGATCGCCAGGCCCAGCCCGGTGCCGCCGGTGCTAGCGTTGCGGCTGGAGTCGACACGGTAGAAGCGTTCCGTCAGGCGCGGCAAATGCTTGTTGTCGATACCCACGCCCGAGTCCTGCACGCTCAAGTGGGCGCCCGCGCTGTCTGCCCACCAGCGAATGCGTACGCTGCCGCCATCGGGGGTGTATTTGACGGCGTTGAACACCAGGTTGGAGAACGCGCTGCGCAATTCGGCTTCGCTGCCCTTGAGCGCGCAATCGGCTTCCACGTCCAGGGTGATCGTCTGGTTGCGCTGACCGGACAACGCCTGGGCGTCGCTCTTGATCGAACGCAGCAAGCTGTCGATGGCCACCGGCTGGTTATCCGAGGGGTAATCCGTGGCCTCCAGCTTGGCCAGCAACAGCAGGTCGTTGAGCAGGGTCTGCATGCGTTCACCCTGTTGCTGCATTTGCGACAGGGGGCGCTTCCAGCGCGGGTTTACGTCGTCGACGTTATCGAGCAGGGTTTCAAGATAGCCACAGATCACCGTCAACGGCGTACGCAGTTCATGGGACACGTTGGCGATAAAGTCTTTGCGCATCTGCTCCAGTTGATGAATGCGCGTCACGTCGCGCACCAGCATCAGGTGTTCGTTGTTGCCGTAGCGGGTGATATAGAGCTGGATGCGCAAGTGATCGTTGACCGGCGAGGGGATATCCAGCGGTTCGCCATAATTACCTTGCTCGAAGTATTCCTTGAAGCGCGGGTGGCGTACCAGGTTGGTCACTGGCTGGCCGCTGTCCTGTGGCGTCTTGAGACCCAGCAGGGTCTCTGCGGCAAGGTTCCACCACTCCAGGTTGCCGTCACTGTCGAGCATGATCACCGCGTCCTTGAGCGCCGCCGTGGACTCTTGCACGCGATCGATCACCGCTTGCAGTCGCCCGCGTACGCGCTGGTCACGGCGCTGCAGGTGGTAGATGCTGTCGAACACCTCGCCCCACAAACCGTAGCCATCGGGCGGTGCTTCGTCGGGTTTGTGCTGGCGCAGCCACTCGTGCAGGCGCAGCAACTGCTTGAGGGTCCAGCCCAGATAGAACGCCAGGCCAATGGCCAGGCTCCAGCCGTAATAGCCACTGATCAGCCCGACCAGCAGGCAGCCAGTGACCAAAAGCAACAAATGACGGATCAGAGTGCCATGCCAGTTTTGATTCACGTCGCGCGAGTCCTTGCTTGCCGCTGGATCAGTGAGAGCCGGTATCAGGCCTTGGTGGAAAACCGGTAACCGGTACCACGCACGGTTTGTACCAGATTTTCGTAAGCCTCACCGAGCGCTTTGCGCAAGCGGCGGATATGCACGTCCACAGTGCGCTCCTCCACATACACGTTGCCGCCCCAGACCTGGTCCAGCAACTGGCCCCGGGTGTAGGCGCGCTCCTGGTGGGTCATGAAAAATTGCAGCAGGCGGTATTCAGTGGGGCCCATTTCGGCAGGGGTGCCGTCGATGGTCACGCGGTGGCTGATGGGGTCGAGCAGCAGACCGCCAATCTCGATGGGCGATTCGGCATCGGCCGGGCCGGCGCGGCGCAGCACAGCCTTGAGGCGGGCGACCAGCTCACGGGGGGAGAATGGTTTGGTGATGTAGTCATCCGCGCCCACTTCCAGGCCCTGGATCTTGTTGTCCTCTTCACCCTTGGCCGTGAGCATGATGATGGGAATATCGCCGGTCAGCTCTTCGCGCTTGAGGCGTCGGGCCAGCTCAATGCCCGACGTGCCGCCGGGCAGCATCCAGTCGAGCAGGATCAGGTCCGGTTTACGGTCCACGATAATGGCATGGGCATCCTGGGCATTATCGGCTTCAAGGCAATCGTAGCCCGCCATTTCCAGGGCCACGGCGATCATCTCGCGGATCGGCGCCTCGTCATCAACGATCAAAATGCTCCTGCCAACCATGCCGTAATCCTCTCGTCATTAAACTGTCTTGTGGCGCATTAGATAACGCAATTATTGCAGTCGTGTGACAGCTTTGGGGATGGGCGCGCGCTAACGGTTCGTGAACTACGCTTTAGTCTCAAATCGTACAACCACAAAAAGGACGATTCCAATGACATCTAGCTCGTTTTCCCTAAAGACATTGTTGCTGGCCGTAGCCTTCACCTTGCCCGGGTTGGCGTATGCGGCTGAACCGGCGATGACCAAGGACGGCATGCTGGTCGACCACAAAGGCATGACCCTCTACACCTTCGCCAAGGATGCGGGCGGCAAATCGATGTGCAATGACAAGTGCGCCGCCAACTGGCCGCCGCTGGCAGCCGAGAGCACAGCCATGGACATGGGCAAGTGGGCGGCCATCAAGCGCGATGACGGCCACATGCAATGGGCCTATGACGGCAAACCGCTGTACACCTTCGTGATGGACAAGAAAGCCGGTGACATGACCGGTGACGGTAAAATGGACGGGGCGTGGAAGGTGGCCAAGCCATAGGAAGATCAAAAAAACCCTCACCCTGACCCTCTCCCAATGGGAGAGGGGACTAAAAGCAAAAGCAGATGTACGCCTCACTGAAGATCGGCTCCCTCTCCCTCCGAGAGAGGGCTGGGGTGAGGGGCTCTTGATCTCAGGCAAAAAAAAACCTCGCCTCCCTGTCACAGGGGGCGAGGTTTTTTATGACGCTGTCTTAAACCGCGCTGGTCGACTGCGGACGACGCACGTCCGGCTGCTTCCACGATTCCGCCGCAGACTCATCGATAGCCTGCTGAATCGCCTTTTTGCGATGCTCTTCGGCACGGCGGCTGAAGAACCACACCATAAAGGTCACCAGTGACACTGCCAGCAAAATCAGGCTGGCCACGGCGTTGATCTCAGGTTTGACCCCCAGGCGCACCGCCGAAAACACTTCCATCGGCAAGGTCGTCGACCCCGGCCCCGACACAAAACTGGCCAGTACCAGGTCATCCAGCGACAGGGCAAAGGACATCATTGCGCCGGCCGCCAGGGAGGGCGCAATCATGGGAATGGTGATCAAAAAGAACACCTTCCACGGCTTGGCGCCCAGGTCCATGGCCGCTTCTTCGATCGACAGATCCAGCTCACGCAAGCGCGACGACACCACCACCGCCACATAGGCCGAGCAGAACGTCGTGTGCGCGATCCAGATGGTCACCAGGCCACGTTCTTGCGGCCAGCCAATCATCTGCGCCATCGCCACGAACAGCAGCAACAGCGACAGACCGGTAATCACCTCTGGCATGACCAGCGGCGCCGTCACCAGGCCGCCAAACAGCGTGCGACCCTTGAAGCGGCTGATACGCGTCAGCACGAACGCCGCCAACGTACCCAGTGCCACCGCTGCAATCGCCGTGTACAGGGCGATTTCCAGCGAGCGCATCACCGAACCCATCAGTTGCGTGTTGTCCAGCAGGCCCACGTACCACTTCAACGACCAGCCGCCCCACACCGTCACCAGCTTGGAGGCGTTGAACGAGTAGATCACCAGAATCAGCATCGGCAGGTAGATGAACAACAACCCCGCGACCAACATAAAGCTAGAAAAACGGAAGCGATTCATATCTTGCCCTCCAGCTCTTTAGCCTGGCTGCGGTTGAACAGAATGATGGGCACGATCAGGATCGCCAGCATGACCACGGCAAGCGCAGACGCCACCGGCCAGTCACGGTTGTTGAAGAACTCTTGCCACAGCACTTTACCGATCATCAGGGTTTCCGGGCCGCCCAGCAGTTCCGGGATCACGAACTCGCCCACCACCGGGATAAACACCAGCATGCAGCCGGCGATAATGCCGTTTTTGGACAGCGGCACGGTGATCTTCCAGAAGCTGTTGAAGGTGCTCGACCCCAGGTCTGACGCGGCTTCCAGCAAGCTGGTGTCGTGTTTCACCAGGTTGGCATACAGCGGCAGGATCATGAATGGCAGGTACGAATACACAATGCCGATATACACCGCGATATTGGTGTTGAGGATCTGCAGGGGTTCACTGATCCAGCCCATCGACATCAAGAAGCCATTGAGCAGGCCGTTGTTGCTGAGAATGCCCATCCACGCGTAGACGCGGATCAGGATCGCGGTCCAGGTCGGCATCATGATCAGCAGTACCAGCACGGTCTGCATCTCTTTACGGGCATTGGCGATGGCATAGGCCATCGGGTAACCGATCAGCAGGCACAGCAGGGTGCTGAAGAAAGCCATCTTCAGGGAGCCCAGATACGCGGCGATATACAGTTCATCGTCGCCGAGCATGGCGTAGTTGCCCAGGTTCAGCAGTACCTGGATTTTCTGGTCAACGTAGCTATAGATCTCGGTATACGGCGGAATCGCGACGTCCGCTTCCGCGAAGCTGATCTTCAGGACGATAAAGAACGGCAGCATGAAGAACAAAAACAGCCACAGGAATGGAATCCCGATGACCATATGGCGGCCACCGGGGGTTATTCGTTGCAGTCGGCGTTTGAGTTTTCGCATGTTCATGAGCGCAATACCACGCCGCTGTCGTCTTCCCACCACACGTAGACTTCGTCGTCCCAGGTCGGGCGGGCGCCACGGCGTTCGGCGTTGGCCACAAACGACTGCACCAGCTTGCCGCTCGGCAGCTCGACGTAGAACACCGAGTGCCCGCCCAGGTAAGCGATGTCATGCACCTTACCGCGCGACCAGTTGTATTCGCAGGTCGGCTTTTCGGTGGTAACGAGCATTTTTTCCGGGCGAATCGCGTAGGTGGTGTGCTTGTCTTCCACCGAGGTGCTCACGCCGTGACCGACGTAAATGTCGTTCTCCAGCTCCGGGCACTTGATCCGCGCATAGCCTTCAGCGTCATCGACCACTTCACCGTCGAACAGGTTGACGTTGCCGATAAATTCACACACCAGGCGGCTGACCGGGGTTTCGTAAATGTCGATCGGGCTGCCGATCTGGGCAATCCAGCCCAAATGCATGATCGCAATACGCTGGGCCATGGTCATGGCCTCTTCCTGGTCGTGGGTCACCATCACGCAGGTCACGCCGACGCGCTCGATGATCTCAACCAGTTCCAGCTGCATCTGCGAACGCAGTTTTTTGTCCAATGCGCCCATCGGTTCATCGAGCAGCAGCAACTTCGGGCGCTTGGCCAGCGAACGGGCCAGGGCAACACGCTGGCGCTGGCCACCGGAAAGCTGATGCGGCTTGCGCTTGGCGTACTGGCTCATGTGGACCAGCTTGAGCATCTCGCCCACGCGGGCATCGATCTCGGCGGTCGACATCTTGTCCTGCTTGAGGCCGAAGGCGATGTTCTGCGCCACGGTCATATGCGGGAACAGGGCATAGGACTGGAACATCATATTGATCGGCCGCTCATAGGGCGGCAGGTCGGTGATATCGACACCGTCAAGGAAGATACGACCCTCTGTTGGGCGCTCGAAACCGGCGAGCATGCGCAGCAAAGTGGATTTGCCCGATCCCGATCCGCCGAGCAGGGCGAAGATTTCGCCCTTGTTGATTTCCAGGGACACATCGTCCACGGCAATCGTCTCGTCGAATTTCTTCGTGACCCGGTCGATTTTGACCAGCACCTGCTTAGGTGTCTGGTCGCCCTCGAGGGCTTTCTTATAGGCGCCGGAGGCAACAGCCATTACGTAACTCCCAACAAATTTAGCAGCCCGGCCTTGATGGCCGGGCCTTGGATAGGTGGTCTGGCGAGATTACTTGCCCGTCTTGACCTTGGTCCACGTACGCGTCATCAGACGCTGTATTTTCGGGGGCAGCTCGGTTGAGACGTATGTCTTGTCCAGCACCGCCTGGGTTGGGTAAACCGCTTCGTCGGTACGAATGGACTCATCCATCACCTTGTCGGCCGCCGGGTTAGGGTTGGCATAACCGACATAGTCACTGACCTGAGCGATCACTTCAGGCTTGAGCAGGTAGTTGATGAATGTGTGGGCCTCCTTGACGTTGCTGGAATCCTTGGGGATGGCCAGCATGTCAAACCACAGGGCGCCGCCTTCCTTGGGCACGATATAGGCGATGTTCACGCCTTTTTTTGCATCCTCGGCACGCGCCTTGGCCTGGAATACATCACCGGAAAAACCAATCGCAACGCAGATGTTGCCGTTGGCCAGGTCGGAGATGTATTTGGAAGAGTGGAAGTAGGTGACGTATGGACGCACCGACATCAGGACTTCTTCAGCTTTCTTGTAGTCCTTGGGGTTGGTGCTGTTGGCATCCAGGCCCAGGTAGTTGAGTACGGTAGGCAGCATTTCATCCGCCGAATCCAGGAAAGCCACGCCGCACTTGGTGAGCTTCTTCATGTTCTCGGGTTTGAACACCGCATCCCAGGAGTCGATACTGTCGACGCCCAGCACTTCTTTGACTTTATCGACGTTGTAGCCAATGCCGTTGGTGCCCCACAGGTAAGGCACGGCATATTGATTGCCCGGGTCATTGGCCTGCAGGCGCTTGAGCAGGGCCGGGTCGAGGTTGGAATAATTCGGCAACTGCGCAAGGTCGAGCTTCTGGAACGCACCCGCCTTGATCTGCTTGCCCAGGAAGTGGTTAGACGGAACGACCACGTCATAACCGGTACGCCCGGCCAGCAGTTTGCCTTCCAGGGTTTCGTTGGAATCAAAGACATCATAAATCGGCTTGATGCCGGTCGCGGCTTCAAAATCAGCCAGCGTGTTCGGCGCGATATAGTCCGACCAGTTGTAAATGTGCACTGTGGGTGCCGCTTGTACGCTGACGGCAAGCGTCAAACCAGCTCCGACCAGCAAGGTCTTGCGAAACAGAGATATAGACACGTGATGGTCCTCTAAATAGTTGGGCCTGAGTTGCCCGCGTCATACGGCAGTCGAACCGCCAAAGACAAAACCGGCGCGCAACTTACCCTCGATAAACCTGCACAGCAAAGTTTTCCGCGAATAATTGCCCTAACACCTTGTTTTTCCGACCATTGCGCCGGTTTTTGTGAAACCGGAAGGCATCAGCCCTCCGGTCTCAATCGCAGCCTTCGGCAGCGGCTACAAGGGGCGAGGCGTTATTTACCGGACTTGATTTTGGTCCAGCTGCGCGTCAGCAACCGCAGGGTGGTCGGTGGCAAATCGCTGATGGCGTAGAGCTTGGCCTTCACTTCATCGGACGGGTAAATGCTCGGGTCGCCCGAGATATCTTTATTCACCAGCGGCGTTGCAGCCTTGTTACCGTTGGGGAAACGCACGCTGTTGGTGATTTCGGCCATCACTTCAGGCTGCATCAGATAATTCATCCAGGCATAGGCGGCGTCGACGTTCTCGGCATCCTTGGGAATGGCGACCATGTCATAGAAGCTGCCGGCACCTTCTTTAGGGATCGCGTACTTGAGCTTGACCTTGTCACCGGCCTCTTTGGCGCGGGAAATGGACTGCTCAAGGTCACCCGAGTAACCCACGGCCACGCAGATGTTGCCGTTGGCCAGGTCGGAGATGTACTTGGAGGAATGGAAGTAGCCGACCGAAGGGCGAATCTTCAGGAACAGCGCTTCGGCTTCAGCCAGTTGTTTCTTGTCTTGCGAATCGGTCGGGTAGCCCAGGTAGTGCAGGGCGGCCGGGATCATTTCGGTCGGCGAGTCGAGGAAGCTTATGCCGCAGCTTTTAAGCTTGGCAGCGTTCTCCGGCTTGAACAGCACGTCCCAGGAATCGATGGTGTCCACGCCCAGCGCGGCCTTGACCTTCTCCGGGTTGTAGCCGATGCCGATGGTGCCCCACATGTACGGGAACGCATGTTTGTTGTCTTTGTCGCTGGCATCGCCAACGGCCTTGAGCAACGCCGGGTCGAGGTTTTTCCAGTTGGGCAGCTTGGACTTGTCCAGCTCCTGGTAAACCCCGGCCTTGATCTGCTTGGCCAGGAAATTGTTGGAAGGCACGACGATGTCGTAGCCGGACTTGCCCGCCAGCAGCTTGGCCTCAAGGGTCTCGTTGCTGTCGAACACGTCGTAGACCACCTTGATACCGGTCTGATCTTCGAATTTTTTAACCGTGTCCGGTGCGATGTAATCGGACCAGTTGTAGATGTGCAGAACCTTGTCTGCTGCTTGAGCTGCCCCGGCCATCACACCCATCAAGGAGAGGGCGAGAAGGGTCTTGCCAGCTTTTTTAAAACCTGATGCCTTCATCTGTAATGCTCCAATTGTTCTTTTAAACCACCGATTCAGCGACCTGATCTCAAGGTGACTAAAGCCGGCGGCTAGTCTGGCAAGATCCGGGGCAGGCTTTCAAGGGAAGAGCCTTGATTCTTAAGGCTCTGAGCGCAATTGCCTGCTTTAAAACAGCAGTTCTCCTGCGCTCAAAGCCTAGCAGTTAACCTTGCAAAGTTTCCAAGGTCAGATCCAGGCACTTACGCGCCTTGGTCACCAGCTCGTCGATCTCGTCCTTGCTGATCACCAATGGCGGCGAGATGATCATGGTGTCACCCACGGCACGCATGATCAGACCGTTATCAAAACAGAACTGCCGGCAGATCATGCCGACACCACGGCCTTCGTAACGCTTGCGTGTGGCTTTGTCCTGTACCAGCTCAATGGCACCCAGCATGCCCACACCACGCACTTCGCCCACCAACGGGTGATCGTTCAGTTCACGCAGACGCTTTTGCAAATACGGTGCCGTTTCGGCATGCACCTTCTCGACAATTTTTTCTTCGCGCAGGATGCGGATGTTTTCCAGTGCCACGGCGGCGGCTACCGGGTGACCCGAGTAGGTGAAGCCGTGGTTGAAATCGCCGCCCTCATTCAGCACCGCCACCACTTCGTCGCGCACGATCAGGCCGCCCATCGGGATGTAGCCCGAGGTCAGGCCCTTGGCGATGGTCATCATGTCCGGCTTGAGGTCGTAGAAATCACTGCCGAACCACTCGCCGGTGCGACCAAAACCACAAATCACTTCATCGGCCACGAACAGGATGTCGTACTTGGCCAGGATTTCCTTGATGCGTGGCCAGTAGGTGGCTGGCGGTACAATCACACCGCCCGCGCCCTGGATCGGCTCGGCAATAAAGGCACCGACAGTGTCGACGCCCAGTTCGAGGATTCTTTCTTCAAGCTGATTGGCCGCCCAGATGCCGAACTCTTCCGGGGACATATCGCCACCTTCACCGAACCAGTACGGCTGCGGGATGTGGGTAATGCCCGGAATCGGCAAATCGCTTTGTTCGTGCATGTAGGTCATGCCGCCCAGGCTGGCACCGGCCACGGTAGAACCGTGGTAGCCGTTTTTGCGGCTGATGATGGTCTTTTTATTCGGCTGGCCCTTGATCGCCCAGTAATGGCGAACCATGCGCAGCATGGTGTCGTTGCCCTCAGAGCCTGAGCCGGTGAAGAACACATGGTTCATGCCTTCAGGTGCGATCTCGGCGATGGCTTTGGACAGTTCAAGGACCGGCGGGTGGGCGGTCATGAAAAACAGGTTGTAGTACGGCAGTTCACGCATTTGCTTGCTGGCCGCTTCAGCCAGCTCGTCACGGCCATAGCCGATGGCAACACACCACAGGCCGGCCATGCCGTCGAGAATCTTGTGGCCTTCGCTGTCCCACAGGTACACGCCCTTGGCGTGAGTGATGATGCGTGGGCCGACTTCTTTCAACTGTTTGAAGTCACTGAACGGTGCCAGGTGGTGATCGTTGCTCAGTTGTTGCCATTCGAGGGTTTGCGGGTTCTTGTTGGTCATACGGCTCTCCTTTAGTCAGTAGAGGAGGGGCGGCGCCTTCCTGGCTCGCCCCTCCAGCGTGTCAGACGGCGAACAGCAGGAATTCCCGCTCCCACGAACTGATGACGCGCTTGAAGTTTTCATGTTCGGCACGTTTGACTGCCACGTAGCCGGTGATGAACTTGGTGCCCAGATACTTCTCGACCGTCTTGCTGTTTTCCATACGCTCCAGGGCGTCTTCAATGGTCAACGGCAAGCGCAGGTTGCGGCGCTCGTACCCACGGCCCACTACCGGCGCACTCGGGTTGATGCCTTCGACCATGCCGATGTAGCCACACAGCAGGCTGGCGGCAATGGCCAGGTACGGGTTGGCATCGGCGCCCGGCAGGCGGTTTTCGACACGACGGTTCTGCGGCCCGGCATCCGGTACGCGCAAACCCACGGTACGGTTCTCCTCGCCCCACTCCACGTTTACCGGTGCCGAGGTATCAGGCAAGAAACGGCGGAACGAGTTCACATTCGGAGCAAACAGCGGCAACAGTTCTGGAATGAACTTCTGCAGCCCGCCGATGTGGTTCAGGAACAGGTCGCTCATGGTTCCATCTTCATTGGAGAAGATGTTTTTGCCGGTGTTGATATCGATGATGCTCTGGTGCAAATGCATGGCACTGCCAGGCTCGCCGGTCATGGGTTTGGCCATGAACGTGGCGGCGACATCGTGCTTGAGCGCGGCTTCGCGCATGGTGCGCTTGAACACCAGAATCTGGTCGGCCAGGGACAGTGCGTCGCCGTGACGGAAGTTGATTTCCATCTGCGCCGTGCCGTCTTCGTGGATCAACGTGTCCAGATCCAGCTTTTGCAGTTCGCACCAGTCGTATACGTCTTCGAACAACGGGTCGAATTCGTTGGCCGCTTCAATGGAGAAGGACTGACGACCGGTTTCCGGGCGGCCGGAGCGGCCCACAGGCGGCTGCAACGGGTAATCCGGGTCGTCACTGCGCTTGGTCAGGTAAAACTCCATCTCCGGCGCCACAATCGGCTGCCAGCCGTGGTCGGCGTAGAGTTTGAGCACCTTTTTAAGCACGTTGCGCGGCGACAGCTCGATCGGGTTGCCCTGCTTGTCGTAGGTGTCGTGAATCACCTGAGCAGTTGGCTCAATTGCCCACGGCACCACAAAGACTGCGTTCTGATCGGGACGGCAGACCATGTCGATGTCGGCCGGATCGAGGAGTTCGTAATAGATGTCGTCTTCGACATAGTCGCCCGTTACGGTTTGCAGCAATACGCTCTCGGGCAGGCGCATGCCCTTTTCGGCAATGAACTTGTTGGTCGGCGAGATCTTGCCGCGAGTAATCCCGGTAAGGTCGGCGATCATGCATTCGACTTCTGTGATCTTGTGGTCTTTCAACCAATCGGTGAGCTGGTCGAGGTTGTTACTCATAAATGCCTCTGGGCTGAGTGTCCTGACTTGAATAAGTCAGGCGTTTACTGACGCATCTGCGTCGCGTTGTGTTGCGCGCCGTCTGCAGGCATCTCCAAATGCCTGGAAGATGGCGAGGTAAATCGGGTTGGAGCTTACCTGCCATTCGGGGTGCCACTGAACCGCCAAAGCAAAAGCCTTGCCGTCTTTGACCGACACGGCTTCGACCAGACCGTCCGGTGCAAGGGCTTCTGCGCGTAAACCGGGGGCCAGGCGATCGATACCCTGGGTATGAATCGAGTTGACCTCGAACTCAGTGGGCAAGCCCAAAGCTGCCAACACTCCGCCCGGCTGGACGTGCATGGCGTGGCTCGGTGCATATTGCACCTCAACAGGGGCACTGGGGTCTTCGCGATGTTCGATAAAACCTTCGACTTCATGCAATTTCTGGTGAAGTGAGCCACCCAGAGCTACATTCAACTCCTGAAAGCCGCGGCAAATGCCGAGCACCGGAACGCCCGCTGCCAATGCAGCACGAATCAGCGGAAGGGTGGTGCGATCACGCTCGGGATCATGCAGCGTGTCTGGTGCGCTGGCGGGGCCGTGATACAAGTGGGGTTCAATATTGGAAGGCGACCCGGTAAAGAGCAGGCCGTCCAGACCGTCAATAATATCGGTCGGATCAATCAGTTCCGCCAGTGACGGAATGATCAGGGGCAAGCCTTTGGCGGCCACTGCAACTGCTCGCACGTACTTATCGCCAGTGATGTGATAAGGATGCAAACCGATCTGCTTGGTGCAGGCGGTGACGCCGATTAACGGCAGGCGTGACATGTAACACCCCGGTATTATTGCTGTTATGGGTTTGAATCGAGCTTAGCCTTGTTCATTTTTTTACACAACACCCCCGTAAAAAATACAACACGGCCCGCTCAAGCCTGCGGGCGCCACCCGTCAAAACAGAACAAATACGCCCCAAAAAGCGTCAAAAATGGCCTTCCGGCGCTTTTTCAGGGCAAAAAAGAGGCTGCTTGACTTCGGTATGCCGTTCGGGTTGACTGAATCCCGTAGCGCTCAATGATTGATATTTTTAACAACAAAGGTGTTGCATCATGTCGGTACCCCCGCGTGCCGTTCAGCTTAACGAAGCGAACGCGTTCCTTAAGGATCATCCTGAGGTTCTGTACGTAGACCTTCTCATTGCGGATATGAATGGTGTGGTGCGCGGCAAGCGCATCGAACGCACCAGCCTGCACAAGGTTTACGAGAAAGGCATCAACCTGCCTGCCTCTCTGTTTGCACTGGATATCAATGGCTCAACGGTGGAAAGCACCGGCCTGGGTCTGGATATCGGTGACGCAGACAGAATCTGTTATCCCATCCCCGACACCCTGTGCAACGAACCCTGGCAAAAGCGCCCTACCGCGCAACTGCTGATGACGATGCACGAACTTGAAGGTGAACCTTTCTTCGCCGACCCTCGCGAAGTACTGCGTCAAGTTGTTACCAAATTTGACGAGCTGGGCCTGACCATTTGTGCCGCTTTCGAGCTGGAGTTCTACCTGATCGACCAGGAGAACGTTAACGGTCGCCCGCAGCCACCACGTTCGCCGATCTCCGGCAAACGCCCGCATTCGACTCAGGTTTACCTGATCGACGACCTCGATGAATACGTCGACTGCCTCCAGGACATTCTGGAAGGTGCCAAAGAGCAAGGCATCCCGGCTGACGCCATCGTTAAAGAAAGTGCCCCGGCGCAGTTCGAAGTGAACCTGCACCACGTTGCCGACCCCATCAAGGCCTGCGACTACGCGGTACTGCTCAAGCGTCTGATCAAAAACATCGCCTACGACCATGAGATGGACACCACATTCATGGCCAAGCCTTATCCGGGCCAGGCGGGCAACGGGCTACACGTTCATATTTCGATTCTGGACAAAGACGGCAAAAATATTTTTGCCAGCGAGGATCCCGAGCAGAACGCCGCATTGCGTCACGCGATCGGCGGTGTGCTCGAGACCCTACCGGCACAGATGGCGTTCCTTTGCCCCAACGTGAACTCCTACCGTCGTTTCGGCGCACAGTTCTATGTGCCCAACTCGCCGTGCTGGGGCCTGGACAACCGTACCGTGGCCATTCGCGTCCCGACCGGCTCGGCCGACTCGGTACGGATCGAACACCGGGTTGCCGGTGCCGATGCCAACCCGTATCTGTTGATGGCCTCTGTGCTGGCCGGTGTTCACCACGGTCTGACCAACAAGATCGAACCGGGCGCACCCGTCGAAGGCAACAGCTACGAGCAAAACGAGCAAAGCCTGCCGAACAACCTGCGCGATGCATTGCGTGAGCTGGATGACAGCGAAGTGATGGCCAAATATATCGACCCGAAATACATCGATATTTTTGTCGCCTGTAAAGAGAGCGAGCTGGAAGAGTTTGAACACTCCATCTCCGATCTCGAATACAACTGGTACTTGCATACCGTGTAAGCGATTGCAGTCCACGAAAAACGCCGCCGGCCTTACAGCCCGCGGCGTTTTTTCATGCTCACAGGTCTACAATGCCGGCTGCCCTTGAGGAGACGCTGATGTCCAGCCGCGCCACACCCCGAAAGCCACGCGCTCGCAGCCAGGGCCGCATCGACACGATACTTGACGCTGCCCGCAGGCTGCTGACGGCGCAGGGCGTATCCAACCTGTCGATTTACAACGTGGCAGAGCACGCACAAATCCCGCCATCGTCGGTCTATCACTTTTTCGCGGGCGTACCCGCGCTCCTTGAGGCGCTGACCGGTGATATTCACGCAGCCTTCCGCGCCTGTCTGCAGGCGCCGATCGAGCATGATGCGTTGAAAGACTGGCGTGATCTTTCGCACATTGTTGAACACCGGATGCTGACGATCTACAACGAAGATGCAGCCGCCCGGCAGTTAATTCTCGCCCAGCATGGCCTTACCGAAGTCACACAAGCCGACCGCCAGCACGACCTTGAGCTGGGGCAATTGATGCACGCGCTGTTTATGCGCCACTTTGAATTGCCAGCACTGCCACAGGACGTGGACGTGTTTGCCCTGGCGATGGAGCTGGGCGACCGCGTGTATGCACGCTCCATCCAGCTGCACGACAGCATCACCCCGCGTATGGCCGAAGAAGGCATGCGCGTGGTGGATGCTTATCTGGGGTTGTATTTGCCGCCGTTTTTGCCGAAACGCAAGAGCCCGACGGTAAACCTGTAGATACTCTGTTGCAGGTCAAACCCTATTGTGGGAGCGAGCCTGCTCGCGAACGACCTTCGCGAGCAGGCTCGCTCCCACAGTTGCAGTGTTCATGCCGCTGCGCTCGTCAGCGGCTACACGTCATCCCGCGCCCATCAGAACGGAGCATCACCCAAAATCGTTGCACGGTGCATCACACGGCGGTTCGGACGGTAATCGTCCACGGCGTAATGCTGGGTTACGCGGTTATCCCAAAACGCCACATCGTTCTCCTGCCAGCGCCAGCGAATGGTGTATTCCGGGCGGGTGGCATGGGCAAACAGCAACTTCAGGATCGCTTCGCTCTCTGCTTCAGACAGTTCATTGATGCGCGTGGTGAAACCTTCGTTGACGAACAACGACTTGCGCCCGCTTACCGGGTGGGTGCGGATAACCGGGTGCGACAGCGGCGGGTTATTTTTTCGGGTCTGTTCCCAGCGTGCCAAATCTTCCGGGGTCGAACCAAAGCGCTCCAGCGGGAATGACTTGGTGAAATCGTGGGTTGCGGTCAGTCCATCGAGCAGCACCTGCAACGGTTTCGACAACCCTTCAAAAGCGGCAATACCGGCTGCCCACAACGTGTCACCACCAAAAGCCGGCAGTTGCTTGGCACTCAATACCGCGCCCATGGCCGGGGTTGGCAAAAAGGTCACGTCGGTGTGCCATACCGCGTTGTCACGCACGTCGGTCACGGCGGTGTCCAGCACCAGCACTTCCGGCTGGCCAGGCACGTTGGGGTAGATCGGGTGAATATGCAGGTCGCCAAAATTGGCGGCAAAACGGGCCTGCTGCTGCGGTGTAATCGACTGGTTCTTGAAAAACACCACATGATGCTCAAGCAAGGCTTGCTCGATGGCATCACGGTGCTCAAGGCTCAGCGGTTGAGTCAGGTCGACACCCTCAATCTGGGCGCCCAGGGCAGAGCTAATCGGGGTAATGGTCAGGCTCATGATCTCTCTCTTAATCAGCGCGCCGATTAATCAGCGTCGAGTTCTGTTGTTAGTGAGCCTGGCCGTGCCACGGCACCAGCTTGCGTTGCAGGGCGCGCAGGCCCATTTCCATGGCAAAGGCGATGATGGCTATCACCAGAATCCCCAGTACCACCACATCGGTCACCAGGAACTGCGCGGCGGACTGCACCATAAAACCCAGGCCACTGGTGGCGGCGATCAGTTCGGCGGCCACCAGCGTCGACCAGCCCACGCCCAGACCGATACGCACACCGGTCAAGATATCCGGCAAGGCGCTCGGCAAAATCACATGGCGAATCAACTGCCAGCGCGTCGCACCCAACGACTGCGCAGCACGGACCTTGGCCGGGTCAACGGTACGCACGCCGGTGGCGGTGGCAATCGCGATCGGGGCGAAAATCGCCAGGTAAATCAGCAGCACTTTCGACAGCTCGCCAATACCGCACCAGATCACGATCAGTGGCAAATAGGCCAATGGCGGGATTGGGCGATAGAACTCGATCAGCGGATCGAAAATCCCCCGCGCAATGCGGTTGTGGCCAATGGCGATGCCCACCGGCACTGCTGTCAGAATCGCAAAGCCCAGACCCAGGCCGATACGGCTCAAGCTCGCGCCCAGGTGCTGCCACAGGGTGGAATCCATATAGCCCGTGGTCGCCAGCAGCCAGCCTTTTTGCAACACGGCAGAGGGCGGCGGCAGAAACAGGGGTTCAATCAGCCCGGCAGCGGTAACGGCCCACCATACGGCGATCAGGGTGACGAGGGTCAGCACGCTGATCCAGCGTGTGCTCAGGCTGCGCTTGACCGGGCGTGGGGTGTGGGGCGCAGCAACCGGGTTGGCGGCGACTGCTTCATAACTGCTCATGCGCGCTCCTGCCGCTGGGCGGCACCGCGTTGTGAAAACACGCGATCAAGCACGTGCTCACGGGTTTCAATAAAGCGAGGGTCGGACTTGATCGAACGTGCCGATTCGCCGGCGTTGTAGCGCTGGCCAAAATCCAGGCTCAGACGCTCAACAATGCGGCCGGGGTTGGGCGCCAGCAAAATCAGGTCAGTGGCCAGAAACACCGCTTCTTCAATGTCGTGGGTAATCAGAAATACCGGCTTGTCGGTGCGCCGGCACACTTGCAGCAACAGTTCCTGCATCTGCTCACGGGTGAACGCATCGAGGGCACCGAAGGGCTCATCCATCAGCAATACGCGAGGGTCGGCAGCCAGCGCGCGGGCCAGGCCCACCCGCTGTTTTTGACCGCCAGACAGCTCCCATACGCGGCGCTTTTCAAAGCCGGACAAATCCACCAGCGAAAGCATTTCACGGGCACGGGCTTCGCGCTTGTCCCGTGGCACACCGGCCAGTTCAAGGCCGAAAGCCACGTTGGCCAGTACGTCTTGCCAGGGCAGCAACACATCGTCCTGAAACACCACACCGCGCTCGGCACTCGGGCCGTGGACGGGTACGTTGTCGAGGGTAATTCGACCAGCGCTGGGCTCGACGAAGCCAGCGATCAGGTTCAACAAGGAGGTCTTGCCGCTGCCCGACGGGCCAAGTGCGACCAGCAGTTGCTGTGGCCCGAGGCTGACGGAAATATCCGACAGCACCGGCTCAGCGGCGCCCGGGTACTGTGCGCTGATGCGCTCCAGTGTTAACAAGGCCATGACGGTCGACTCCTCAGCGGCGTTGATTATTGAGTAACAAAAGTGGCGTTGACCGACGGCGCGTAGTCCGGCAGTACAGCGTCGACTTTTTTCTGCTCTTTCAGGAAGGCAGCAGTGTCGGCCAGGGCTTTGGTAGTCGGTGCGCCCAGCAATACCACCTGATCAGCCGCCAACGGGTAGACGTTGCCTTGCAGCAGCAGCGGGATATCGGCCGCCTTGGCGCCCGAGAGCTTCACAACCTTGTCGATATTGCCCTGATTGGCCAGCCAGGCTTTTGGGTCCTTGTGGTAGTCGGCGTAGGCATCCAGAGTCACTTTGGCGAACTGCTTAACGACTTCCGGGTGCTTGGCGGCGTAGTCCTTGCGCACGATCCAGGCATCAAAAGTCGGCGCACCGAGCTTGCCCAGCTCACCGGAAGTGATCAGCACTTTGCCGTTCTCTTTGGCAGTGCCCAAAGCCGGGTCCCATACGTAGGTGGCGTCAATATCGCCACGCTTCCAGGCCGCGACAATGGCAGGCGGTGCGAGATTCAGAATCTGTACTTTCGAAGGGTCGATGTTCCAGTGCTTCAATGCAGCCAGCAGGCTGTAGTGACCGGTGGACACAAACGGCACGGCTACTTTTTTGCCGACCAGGTCCTGCGGGCCGTTGATACCGGAGCCGTTGCGGGCGACCAGGGCTTCAGAACCGCCCAACTGAGTGGCGATCAAAAAGGTTTCGACCGGTACGTTACGGGTCACGGCGGCGGTGAGCGGGCTCGAACCCAGGTAGGCAATCTGCACATCACCCGAGGCAATGGCCGCAATGATGTCTGCGCCGTTATCGAATTTGCGCCAGTTGATCTTGGCGTCAGTGGCTTTTTCGTAAGCACCGTCGGCCTGGGCGACTTTGGCCGGGTCAACGGTGGTTTGGTAAGCCACGGTGACATCCGAGCTGGCAGCCTGCGCGAAGAAGCTGGCACCCGCCAGAGACAAAGCAGCCAAAAGGCGTAGGGGAGAGTGCAGTTTCATCAGGTAGCTCCTCGGCAGGTGGCCGGATATCGGCTGGATGCGAGGTTAAATGATCTAAGAATCAGTAAATAAATAACTTTTAAGCATTAGCTTATGTAGTTACGCAACATACAGGCGCGCACCCGCGCCCTAACTGCCAGGGCGTTTTAGCCAGCGGGTGATTAGGTCGAGTGTTTAATAACCAAAGGCTATTAAAAGATTCATGAAATTATGTTTAGAAATTAGACAAAAGACCGATAGCATTCCCACGCGCGCGTGTAGGAGAAACCCTGCTATATGCCTATTTGATCTGAAAAGATCAGAAACAATTCTTTTTAGGTTTATTAAATAGTCATTAATCTGCGCACAAACGACGAATGATTAGACAAAGGTCGTAGCCATGATGGGTTGCGATTGACTTGCCGGTCACCGTCTGGCGCTAATCGCGCATCTGCAGCACCCAGGCATCAGATCCGGGGCTGAGGAACTACAAAAATTAGAAACGCAAAGGAGCAACACAATGCACAAGTCCACCTTGGCCATCGCTGTGGCCGTAGGATTGTTGGCACAACAAGCCAGCGCTGCCGGCTTTATCGAAGACAGCAAGGCCACGCTGAAGCTGCGTAACTTCTATATCAATAACGATAACCGTGACTCGGGCACCAAAGCTGCCGGTGCGCAAAGCAAGACTGAAGAATGGGGCCAGGGCTTCCAGCTGGACTTCACTTCGGGCTTCACCCAGGGCACAGTCGGTTTCGGTATTGATGCCATTGGCCTGTTGGGCGTCAAGCTCGACTCCAGCGCTGGCAAACACGGCAACCCTACCGGCGCAAACTATGGCGGTTCGGTGTTCCCAAGCGATGGCAACCACGCTGTAGACGATTTCTCCAGCCTGGGCCTGACCGCAAAAGCCAAGGTGTCCCAGACCGAACTGCGCATCGGTACCCTGCAGCCTAAACTGCCGGTTATCGTTAGCAACGACGGTCGCATGCTGCCGCAAACCTTCCAGGGTGGCCAGATCACTTCCAGCGAGTTCAAGGACCTGACCTTCACCGGCGGCCAGATCGAGCACGCCAAGGGCCGTAACTCGAGCAACAACGAAGGCCTGTCGATTGCCGGCGCGAACAATTCCATTACGGGCAAGTTCGTTAACAAGTTCTACTACGGCGGTGTGGACTACAAGGTCAACAAAGACCTGTTGCTGCAGTACTACTACGGCAACCTGGAAGATTTCTACAAACAAAACTTCCTGGGCCTGGTTCACAACTGGTCCATCGGTCCGGGCGTGTTGAAATCTGACCTGCGCTACTTCAACAGCACCGACGACGGCAAGAACGGCCACGACTCTGCGTATTACACCACCGGTGATTACGCCAACAGCTCTGCAGGTAGCGGCAGAGGCAAGGTCGACAACAACCTGATCAGCGGCCTGTTCCTGTACACCGTTGAAGGTCACACCTTCGGTGGCGGTTATCAGGTGAGTAACGGCAGCAGCGACTTCCCGTTCCTGAACCAGGGCGACGGCGCATCGGCGTACATCCCTACCGATATGCAGATCTCGAAGTTCGCCCGTGCTGGCGAGCGTACCTGGCAGGCGCGTTACTCGTATGACTTCGCCAAAGTCGGCGTACCTGGCCTGACGGCGGGCGCGGTTTACCTGCGTGGCGACAATATCGACACCTACAACAGCAAAAATGTGCAAACCAGCAATGGCTCTTCCGAGTGGGAACGCGATATCACCGTGGCTTACGTGATCCAGGAAGGCACGCTGAAAAATCTGGGCTTCATGTGGAAAAACGCCATGTGGCGCAACGATATTGCTGGCCAGCGCGACCAGGACGAAAACCGTCTGATCGTGAGCTACTCGATCCCGTTGCTGTAAGCGTGAATTAGTACAAAGTAAGAAAAATCCTGCCCGGCGCAATGCCGGGCAGGGTGTTTACCGAAGACCTCAACGGTCAATTCGCAACACATTAATAGTCGCAGCTCCCTGCCGCTCCCCTTGCCTAAACCAGAACCCACAGTGGCCCCACGCCTGGGCTGCGTCCAATGAAACAGTTTTTAATATCTCTTTTTGTTCTAATCAAATCGATATTTATTCTTTTTAATTAGCTCCAGAGGCAGGCAGAGTGGCTCCATCACGCCCCGCCATTGCCAATAAAAAGGAGCTGCACCATGAGCCTCAGACTCGGCGACATCGCCCCCGATTTCGAACAGGATTCCAGCGCCGGCAAGATCCGTTTCCATGAATGGCTGGGCGACAGCTGGGGCGTGTTGTTTTCGCACCCGGCGGACTTCACCCCGGTGTGCACCACCGAACTGGGCTTCACCGCCAAGCTCAAGGACGAGTTTGCCAAGCGCGGCGTCAAAGCCATCGCACTGTCGGTAGACCCGGTGGACTCACACCACAAGTGGATCGAGGACATCAACGAAACCCAGAATACCGTGGTCAACTTCCCGATCCTGGCCGATGCCGATCGCAAGGTGTCTGACCTCTACGACCTGATTCACCCCAATGCCAGCGACACCCTGACCGTGCGCTCGTTGTTCGTGATTGATCCGAACAAAAAAATCCGCCTGACCATTACCTACCCGGCCAGCACCGGGCGCAACTTCAACGAAATTTTGCGGGTGATCGACTCGTTGCAACTGACCGACAGCCACAAAGTGGCCACCCCGGCCAACTGGCAGGACGGTGACGAGGTCGTGATCGTGCCGTCGCTCAAGGACGAAGACGAAATCAAGCGTCGCTTCCCCAAGGGCTACCGCGCCGTGAAGCCCTACCTGCGCCTGACGCCGCAGCCGAACAAGTAAAACCAACCTCATACCCTGTGGGAGCGGGCTTGCTCGCGATGATGGCGCCGCGTTTTTTTCTGATACACCGCGCCGATCCCATCGCGAGCAAGCCCGCTCCCACAAGCATGCAACCGTGTCTTCAACAGGGTTTTTGGCCGTTTCGACGGCCTTTTTTTTGCTTTCGATTTAACAAAAAGGCATATGCATTATAAGAATAAACAAATGAATAAATATGATTTATAGATATATAAATCACCTGTTATGGTCTGTTCACTCAAGCGAAAACGCTGACAGCGAATTGCACATATTCATTCAAGGAAACGTCTAGATGCTGGTCGTGACACTCGGAGGAAGCCCAAGCCAACGTTCCCGCTCAGGAGTGTTGCTGGACCACGCCAAACGCTGGCTCAACCAGCAAGGCGTTGAAGTGGTGAGCTATCAGGTACGCGACTTTCCGGCCGAGGACTTGCTGCACGCACGCTTCGACAGCCCGAAAATCATCGACCTGTTGCAACAGATCGAAAACGCCGATGGCCTGGTGATTGCCACCCCGGTGTACAAAGCCTCGTTCAGCGGCGCGCTGAAAACCGTGCTCGACCTGCTGCCCGAACGCGCCCTGAGCCACAAAGTGGTACTGCCTATCGCCACCGGTGGCAGCATCGCCCACATGCTGGCCGTGGACTACGCCCTAAAGCCAGTACTGTCGGCACTCAAGGCCCAGGAAATGCTTCAGGGCATTTTTGCCGAAGACAGCCAGATTGCTTACGGCGAAGGCGGCGCACAAGCGCAACTGGTGCCGATTCTGGAACAGCGCCTGCAAGAGTCACTCGAACAGTTCTACAGCGCCCTGGCGCGACGCCCCAAGCCTCTGGACCCGAGCATCCTCAACGAGCGTCTGGTGACGGCTCGCTGGAGTATCTGAAACAGCATTTTTCCCACCGATAAAAGCTCCACCACCTTACTGATCCGCTAACGGCCCAGCAGGTGCTACCCGAATCCCGAACAACAAAAAAGGAGAGCGCCATGCGCCCTGTCATTTTGCGTCGTGGTCTGGTCGCACTCTTAGCTGCGGCTGTGTCCTTCGGTGCTGTTACCCAGGCCCAAGCCGATACCCTGCGCATCGGCTATCAGAAATACGGCACGCTGATGCTGCTCAAGGCCAAAGGCACGCTGGACAAGCGCCTGGCCGAGCAGGGCGTTGACGTGCAATGGACCGAATTCCCCGGTGGCCCGCAATTGCTTGAAGGCCTGAACGTGGGCTCCATCGACTTCGGCGTGACCGGCGAAACCCCGCCCGTGTTCGCCCAGGCCGCCGGCGCCGACTTGCTCTACGTCGCCTACGAGCCACCAGCCCCCACCAGCGAAGCGATTCTGGTGCCCAAGGATTCGACCATCACCTCGGTCAAAGACCTCAAAGGCAAAAAAGTCGTCCTCAACAAAGGCTCCAACGTGCACTACCTGCTGGTGCGCGCCCTTGAAGACGCCGGCCTTAAATACACCGATATCCAGACCGTGTTCCTGCCCCCCGCCGATGCCCGTGCTGCCTTTGAACGCGGCAGTGTCGATGCCTGGGTAATCTGGGACCCGTACCAGGCTGCCGCCGAACAACAGCTGCAAGCGCGCACCCTGCGTGACGCCAGTGGCATCGCTGATAATCATCAGTTCTATCTGGCTACCAAGCCTTATGCCGAACAGCACCCCAAGGTGATCGAAACCCTGGTCGATGAAGTACGCACTATTGGCGAATGGGCCAAGGCCCACCCCGAGGACGTGACAAAACAAGTCGCACCACTGCTGGGCCTGTCTCCTGAGATCACCCTCACGGCGGTCAAGCGCCAAGGCTACGGCGCACAGTTTCTGACCCCGGAAGTGGTCAACGCGCAGCAAAAAATCGCCGACAGTTTTTACCAGCTCAAGCTGATCCCCAAGCCGCTGGTTGTGAAAGACGTGATCTGGACGCCCCCGGCCAATCTGGCCAAAGCCAACTAACGCTTGCTGCCCCTAATTAGGAGACCACTCCATGAGCCTCAATATTTTCTGGTTCCTGCCTACCCACGGTGATGGCCATTACCTTGGCACCTCCGAAGGCGCCCGCGCCGTTGACTACGGTTACCTGCAACAAGTCGCGCAGGCTGCTGACCGCCTGGGCTTTGGCGGGGTACTGATTCCTACAGGTCGTTCGTGCGAAGACTCATGGCTGGTGGCGGCATCGCTGATTCCGGTAACCCAGCGCCTGAAATTTCTCGTAGCCCTGCGCCCGGGCATTGTGTCGCCCACCGTTGCAGCGCGTCAGGCCGCGACCCTGGACCGTTTGTCCGGTGGCCGCGCCCTGTTCAACCTGGTCACCGGCGGCGACCCGGAAGAGCTGGCCGGTGATGGTTTGTTCCTCAGCCACGAAGAGCGTTATCAGGCCTCGGTAGAGTTCACCCGCATCTGGCGCCGTGTGCTTGAAGGCGAAACCGTGGACTACGATGGTGAACACATCACCGTCAAAGGCGCCAAGCTGCTTTACCCGCCGATTCAGCAACCGCGTCCACCGCTGTATTTCGGCGGGTCTTCGGAAGCCGCACAGGATCTGGCCGCCGAACAAGTGGAAATGGTTCTGACCTGGGGCGAGCCACCGGCTGCCGTTGCAGAAAAAATCGAACAGGTGCGCGCCAAGGCCGCCAAATTGGGCCGCACCGTACGTTTCGGCATTCGTTTGCACGTAATTGTGCGTGAAACCAACGAGGAGGCTTGGAAGGCCGCCGACAAACTGATCTCGCATCTGGACGACGACACCATCGCCCGTGCCCAGGCCTCGCTGTCGCGCTTTGACTCGGTGGGCCAGCAGCGTATGGCCGCCCTGCACGGCGGCAGCCGCGACAACCTCGAAGTCAGCCCTAACCTGTGGGCAGGCGTGGGCCTGGTACGGGGCGGCGCTGGTACGGCGCTGGTCGGGGATGGTCCGACCGTGGCCGCACGGGTTCAGGAATACGCCGACCTGGGCATCGACACCTTTATTTTCTCCGGTTACCCGCACCTGGAAGAGTCCTACCGTGTGGCCGAGTTGTTGTTCCCGCACCTGGATATCGAACGCCCGGAACTGCCAAAAAGTGCAGGCTACGTGAGCCCGTTTGGCGAAATGGTCGCCAATGACATCCTCCCTAAAGCCGCGTCGCAGAGCTGAGGTCGCCATGAGTTCAGGCAAGGCCTCGGGCCTCAAAAATATCGGTCACACCCTGGCGCCCTGGGCCTTGCCGGTCTTGCTGCTGGCAGTGTGGCAGCTGTCCGTGTCAGCGGGCTGGCTGTCGACACGCATCCTGCCCGCCCCCAGTGCCGTGATCACGGCCGGCGTCGAGCTGGTGCGCAGTGGCGAAATCTGGAAACACCTGGCCATCAGCGGCTGGCGCGCCGGGCTCGGCTTTGTGATCGGTGGCAGCATCGGTCTGGCGCTGGGCTTTATCACCGGCCTGTCGAAATGGGGTGAACGCCTGCTCGACAGCTCGGTGCAAATGATCCGCAACGTGCCGCATCTGGCGCTGATTCCGCTGGTCATCCTGTGGTTCGGCATCGACGAGTCAGCGAAGATTTTTCTGGTGGCGCTGGGGACTTTATTCCCGATCTACCTCAACACTTACCACGGCATCCGCAACGTTGACCCGGCGCTGGTGGAAATGGCGCGCAACTATGGCCTGTCCGGTTTCAGCCTGTTCTGGCAGGTGATCTTGCCGGGCGCGCTGCCGTCGATCCTGGTGGGTGTGCGCTTTGCCCTGGGCTTTATGTGGCTGACCTTGATCGTGGCCGAAACCATCTCCGCCAGCTCCGGCATTGGCTACCTGGCGATGAACGCCCGGGAGTTCCTGCAAACCGACGTGGTGGTGCTGGCGATTGTTTTGTACGCAGTGCTCGGCAAACTGGCCGACACCGCAGCCCGGGGGCTGGAGCGCATCTGGTTGCGCTGGCACCCGGCGTATCAAGTGGTTAAAGGCGGTGCAGCATGACAGCTCAACAACCTCCACGTTTGCGCCAGGGCATACCGTTGGCCATCAACGGCTTGCAGAAGGCCTTCGGTGAGCGCCTGGTGCTACGTGATATCAACCTGCATATTCCGGCAGGGCAGTTTGTCGCCATCGTAGGCCGCAGCGGGTGCGGCAAAAGCACCCTGATGCGTTTGCTGGCCGGCCTGGATCAGCCCACTGCAGGCCAGTTGCTGGCCGGTAGTGCGCCCCTGCAAGAGGCCCGTGAAGACACGCGCCTGATGTTTCAGGAAGCGCGTTTACTGCCCTGGAAAAAAGTCATCGACAACGTGGGCCTGGGCCTTAAAGGCGACTGGCGGCCAAAGGCGCTCAAGGCACTGGAAGAAGTCGGCCTGGCCGAGCGCGCCAATGAATGGCCGGCAGCACTCTCGGGCGGTCAGAAGCAGCGCGTGGCCCTGGCCCGCGCCCTGATCCACCAACCGCGCCTGCTGCTGCTTGACGAGCCGCTGGGCGCGCTGGATGCCCTGACCCGCATCGAAATGCAGCAACTGATTGAACGCCTGTGGCGCCAGCATGGTTTTACCGTATTGCTGGTGACCCATGACGTGAGCGAAGCCGTTGCGATTGCCGACCGTGTCATTTTGATTGAAGAAGGCCAGGTAGGGCTGGACCTCACGGTCGACCTGCAACGCCCACGGCTACGCGGCTCGCATCGCCTGGCGGCACTGGAAACCGAAGTACTGAACCGTGTTCTTGCACTGCCTGGCTCGCCACCTGAGCCGGAACCCGTTGCACCGCTGCCTACGCAACTGCGCTGGGCGCAATAAACCCACTTTCTATCCCAAGACAGGAATCGACACCATGACCATTAAAGCCATCAACGTTCGCAACCAGTTCAAAGGCCACATCAAGGAAATCGTACTGGGCGACGTGCTGTCGGAAATCGACGTACAAACGGCGTCGGGCATCGTGACTTCGGTGATCACCACCCGCTCGGTCAAGGAGCTGGAGCTGGTGGTCGGTAGCGAAGTGATCGCGTTCGTAAAGTCCACTGAAGTGTCCATCGCCAAGTTGTAAATCATGGGTGATTCACAGCCCCGAACGGCGTAAGCCCTTCGGGGTTTTTTGTGCCTGAAAATCGCCCTCAAATCCTGGGGGTCATGGCTGTGGCCGCTCATCAGCGATAAACAGCGCAACAAATTCTTGGCCGCCTGAGTGCGCTGCTCGGCACAGGCCAGCAGGGCAGATACAGAGGCGCGGGGATCGATCAATAAAACGTGGGAACCGACGGGATTGTCGGTTTGGGGAACGTACTGGGACATGCTTTAACTCCTAAGAAAAGGAGCCACCTCAATCAGCTTGCACGCAGAAAGAGGGTAGCAATTGTGCGCGGGTGTGCAAGACCGGTCCCAGATAACCCGGCAGACCCGAAGATCTCCCGCGCACAACCGCCATAACGCCGATTGCAGGCGCAAAGCCTACCAAGCGAAATGAAAAGTTGGAAATCTGAGAGTCAGGCTTGCACGCCTGATCGCTGATGTTCAGCGATGGAGCGGACTATAGGCAGCCCGCCTGGGGCATCACAATAGGGTAACGCGGGTGAAAGCCCGATCCCACATAAGTGCGCGAAAGGTCTGTAGAAATCGCAGCGCCTGCATCGCGAGCAAGCCCGCTCCCACAGGTTTGACGAGCATCCACACATGGTGAGAACACCCAAAACCTGTGGGAGCGGGCTTGCTCGCGATGGCATCAGCCCGGTGACTCAGGCCATCACAGCAGCCTGAATCACCACCAAACCAATCAGCGCACCAAATGCAAGAACTGCAGATGGCGTTCGTACTGGTCGAGGATGTCGTTGATGATCTGCTCTTTGGTGTAGCCCGTCAGGTCGTAGTCCTGGCTGCCTTCGGCCAGATGCACTTCAGCACGGTAGTAACGGCGATTACGCAGTTGCTCCTTTTTGCCGAAGCCACCCCGGGCGAAGGACGGCGTGAAGTAGCCACGCATCTGCACCTGGTAGATAAACGGATGTTCATCCCCATGACCGATTTCCAGGCTCACGTTGTCGTTGGCCGGGTCTGGCTGGGTGACAACGTTAAGGCCTTTCTCCCGGAACACAGCGCTCACTTCTTCAATCGCCGGGCGCACGGTGGTGTCCATAAAGCGGTACACCTCGTCCCGCGACGGGAAGTGCACGGCCTGGCTCAAGCGCTGGCGCCAGCCACCACGACGCGAGTGCGAAACGGGTGCCAGGGAGTGGGTCTGCGCAATCTTCTTCTGCGACTCAAGGTAGAACGCCTTGTGCAGGCCCCACATCATCAGCAGCAAAATCAGCGAGAACGGTAACGAGGTCAGTACTACCGCTGACTTGAGCGCATCGATACTGCCTGAGAACAGCAGCGCACTGGTGACCAGCGCAGTCATCGCGCCCCAGAACACCCGCAGCCATTTCGGGCCGTCTTCGTCCGCGTTATTGCCACGGGCCGAGAGGGTGGACAGCACCACAGTACCGGAGTCAGCCGAGGTCACGAAGAACACGAAGCTGATAAACACCGTCACCGCGATAACGGTCTTGCTCCACGGGTAGGTCTCAAGCAGCAGGTACAGCGTACGCGACGGGTCATCGATAGCCGACTGGCCGAGGGCAACCATACCGTGGTTGAGCACCTGGTCGATGGCGCTGTTGCCGAAAATAGACATCCACGCCAGGGTGAAGCCCAGTGGAATCAGCAGCACGCCGAACACGAACTCGCGGATGGTCCGGCCACGGGAAATACGCGCAATAAACAGGCCTACAAAGGGCGACCATGCGATCCACCAGGCCCAATAGAACACGGTCCAGCCGCCCAACCAGTCACTTGGCTTGTCGTAGGCATACACATCGAAACTCTTGGTGGGCAGTGCACCCAGGTAGTCACCGATGTTCTGCACCAGAGTGTTGAGCAAGTGCTGGGTGGGGCCGGCGAACAACACAAACAGCAGCAGGGCACAGGCCAGCAGCATGTTGATGTCGGACATCACCCGCACGCCCTTGTCGACACCGGCAATGGCCACCAGAATCGCGGCGCCCATCATCAACGTGATGAGGCCCACTTGCACCCATTGGGTATGGGGCATGCCGAACAGGTAGTCGAGGCCGGAATTGAGATGCAGCACCCCAAAGCCCATGTCGGCGCCCAGGCCGAACACCGTGGCGATAATGCCGAAACCATCCACCGCATAACCGATGGGGCCGTTGATGCGCTTGCCGATCAGCGGGTAGAGCGCCGAGCGCAGCGCCAGCGGCAGGTTATGCCGGTAGGCGAAGTAGGCCAGCGCCATGCCGACGAACGCGAACACACCCCAACCGTGCAGACCCCAGTGCAGGAACAGCAGCTGCATGCCCTGGCGCGCAGCCTCGGCATTGCCGGCCGGGCCCTGCGGCGGGTTGAGCATATGGGTGAGGGGTTCGGACACACAGAAGAAAAATAGCGTGATGCTGATCCCGGCGGCGAACAACATGCCCGCCCAGGACAGGTAACTGAACTCGGGTTCGTCGTGGTCGGCACCGAGCTTGATCTTGCCGTAGCCGGACAAGGCGGTGACGACCACGAAGATCAGATACAGGGTCATCGCTAACATGTAGTACCAGCCGACCGTGTTGGCCGCCCAGTTTTGTGCGGCCAGCAGCCATTCGCCGGCAGCGGCAGGCATGGCGATGACCACCACACCGAAGATCAGGATAAACGCGGCGGCAAAGTAGAACACCGGCGGGTTCATGCGGATCGAGGACGTCTCGGACGTGATCGGTACACTCATTGGATGTGCACCTTATAGAGGTAAAACGGGATCAAAAAGAGCGGATTCGGCAAGGGTTAGCCTCCTGTTGTGAGCGGGCAGCGGACCACCGGTTTAACTTGAACAAGCATTCAAGTTAAACATGGATGGCCTTTCAGCACTAATCGCTGCCCGCAGCTGCACGCCTGATACGTTAGCTCATGGCAAGGTATGACACATGGCCATGATCATCGTTCAGCCTTTATAGCGTGGGGCTATCAGGGGGGAGAGGCGGCAAAAGAAAACGGGAATTTCGGGCGCTGAAAAAAAATCCAAAAAAAATGTTCGCAGAAGCGCAGTGATCAAAAAATAGACTGATTTAGACGCCGATCAGTAGTGCCTCAGGAGGAAAGTACCGACGAATTTACAGCAGAGGGGGGGACCCTATTGATTGAAGTGGTCCCAGAGACTTATCTCGCATTGGCGCCCGCAATCTACAAGCACCAATACGAACAAACAGAGATTCACAAAGAACACCTGATAATGTTACCCGATTACAGTTATCAAAAATTTAAGACTACAAACACTCTCTTTCATACATCGAAGTTAACAATAGAACCTAGATAAAAATCAATCGACAGATAAATCATGCTTTCTTTCAACGGATATTTATATCAATTTAACTTTTCAATGTCTCTGCCGATGGCTCATCGGGAGTTATCGTCGAGAAATTAACGGCCACTGCTTCTTTAATTTCACCCTTTTGAGTAAAACCACTGACACCTACAATATCATTACCATTTCGAGCATCTGCTAATGGCCTTGTATAGTTCAGATCAATCTGTGAAATACTTAACTCGTCCAGCGAATGTAACTCGCTTGTACCAGTCGACTCAATCCTGCTTTGGCCATCATGATTGGCATCAACCCAAACCCTCACATCGCCCCAGCGTTCATCCTGGTTATCAAATTTAAGGTCTTTGTTGCTATCCAGGCTGCGCAGTGCATCAAATGCATTATCAAAGTTCTTTTTACTCGGAGAATCTCGGCTTCCTTGTTCGGCACCAAAATACTCTGACATCAACTCCGAGACATTATCAATTTTTCCGTTTCCATCAAGGTCCAAAACAACCATACCTTCGTCAGGGCTGCTCCACCCCGTTTGCACCTTCTCGCCGTCGTTGTTCATGTCGAAATGAACAGGAGAGGCATGAGGGTTGGTGAGTTTTGCTCCGGCCCCACCCAGATCCAAAATCAAAGGGTCTACTTTGTTTTCTAAGGCGCATTTCATTCTTGCAATTTGTTCTGGCGTTATATAGTTGAGACCTCCAACACTTTCCAAAGAAATATCAACATTAGCAGCTGGCCTTTCGATATTTGTCACAGGTACCCCTCCGCCTGTGCTGTAGCCGTTCGATGCAGAAGTAGCGCCACCTGGCCCCCCACTTCCGCCACTGTCAAGACTACCAGCCGTACCGTTACTTATACCGCCACCTGGAACTACAGACAGTGAAATATCAACCTCTACACCTTTTACTAATAAATCTTCAAATACTATTTTTATTACAATAGGTATAATCATTGAGGCATTGCCAAAATACTTTTCGAAAATCATCCCGATAGCAGCGGCATTTTGTATAAATACCGTGGCATAATTTTCCATTTGCTCTAAAAAGTTACGGCCCGGAATCTCAACGTAATTATGCCCTAGTCCACCCCCCCACACAGGAAACTCATCACCGAGCGTCCCGGCCCATTGCCATGGTTCCAAACCTAAGTATTTTACTGCGGCTTGCACGTCTCTTTTGATCACATCTTTAATTGGCAAAATGCCTTTAGCGTGAATAAAATCCGCAATAACTTGGTGGGCTAATCTGTCAGAAGCATTTTTATACATACGCGAAGTGAATTTCCTTCCGGAGCGCTCAACTGCATATCGCATGGAATTGGAAACCAGTTCGCTTGCAAAGCTTCCGTCAATATTATTGATAGATTTTGCAGCCATAAGCCAGTTAGCCGTCATCAACATCTGGTCTCTCACTTCGCCATCGGCCTGGTTGGCAATGGCTTTTTGAGCAACATTATATAAGTAATGGTATCCTCCCGCGTAGTCTTTCACGGCGAGTCTACGTTCCAGGTATTTGATATCCGCGGGTGCCAGAGGTATTTGCACCATATTGGCGCCTCCTTAATTAATTAAAAAACGATCCAGAAAATTCAACACAAAAACATCGGCTTCTTTAAGGTTGGAAATCTCACGGCTAAACAAATAGTCAATCCCAAAAGTACTTTTGTACGCTCTTTTTCCCATATAAATCAGGTCCCACTCATATATATATGCATTGCTTCCATCACGGCCCGCAACTCTATAAGTCTTTTCACTATCCTCTAACAGTTCAACCCCATCAAAAGACGCAATGGTTTTTAATGTTCGGGTGGCTCGATTTATATCAAACGGAGGAACGGATATAGGAAATAAAACTAACACCATTACATTGTTAGATTTATTTTTATAATCAACCAACTTCATGGAAGGATACTCAACACGAAGAGTGACCACGCTTTCACCGTTAAAATCAATAAGCTCGCAATCCTTATCCGAAACATCAAAGGAAAAAACACTGATATTCGTTTTTTCATTAACAAACGTGCAAGCTGCATGGGCGGGCATTGAGCCCCAAGCAAACACCAGTGATATAAGCCCACCTTGAAGATATCTACGCACTACCAGCCTCCAATATTACTGATGTATCGCCATTTCCACAGGAGTAATAAATATAGCGACCAACAAAATTCAATCTTCATAGCTCAGCGCGGAACATGGTTTTTGGACGTGTCATTTCCATACCCCATCCAAGAGCGAGATTAAAAACCTTAACGCCCTGAAAACTTTAGGCCTGGTACCAAAATATGACCACAGCGAAGCCGCCGTTCTTAATGTCGGATATTTCCGTAACTAAAAATAGTATGTAGGAGAGGGTTAAACAGGGCGCAGAACTGCGCGCCCCCGTTTAAAAAACAGACAAGTCCAGCGGCCGAATCGCGCCCATCCAGATAGCATGGTCGGTGTGGTCCAGCAGGTCGTTGCCGGTATCGGGATGCAAAAACACCACCAGACCGTGCCGGTAGAGCGCCAGCCACGGCAGGACGATGCCGATCAGTTCAGGGCCGAAAGCCAGCTGGCAGCTCCAGTCCGGGTGCGGGCCAACCGGGCGTTCGTGGACGCGGCCCATGGTGACGCCAAACAGTCGCTTGGCCTCTTCGCCCAAGGCACGCGCCTGGTCGATGGTCGAGGCGTCGAAATAGAGGTGGGCGTGGTAGCCCTTGATTCGGTGCATAAGTACCTCTTGCCCTCACCCCGCCCTCTCCCGGAGGGAGAGGGCTGCTTTAAAGCGCCAGCAACCGGCGCAATTCAGCCAGCGCCGGTGCAGTATCCGGACGCACCCCGCGCCACAGATAAAACGCCTCGGCGGCCTGTTCGGCCAGCATGCCCAAACCATCCATCACCTGACCCGCGCCATGCCCGCTGGCCCACACGCAAAACGGCGTCGGCTCCTTGCCATACATCATGTCGTAGCACAGGGTTTTACCCGGCTCGATCAGGCTGCTGGCAATGGGGGGCAGTTCGCCGCTCAGGCTGGCCGAGGTGGCATTGATGATCAGGTCGACCGGCTCGTGCAGCCAGTCAAAACCGCTTGCAGCCACCGGGCCCAGGTCGCTGAACAACTCGGCCAGCAACTCGGCTTTTTCAACGGTGCGGTTGGCGATGGTGACCGAGGCCGGCCCTTCAGCCAGCAGCGGCTCCAGCGCACCCCGCACCGCACCGCCCGCGCCCAGGATCAGGATGCGCTTACCCTTGAGGCTGAAACCGGCATTGACCGTCAGGTCGCGCACCAGCCCTGCACCATCGGTGTTGTCCCCCAGCAAAACGCCATCGGCCAATTTGCTCAGGGTGTTGACCGCTCCTGCTCGCTGGGCCCGAGCTGTCAGTTGATCCGCCAGGCGGTAGGCGTCTTCTTTGAAGGGCACTGTCACATTGGCGCCACGCCCCTGCAGGAAAAACTCCGTTGCGCAGCCAGCAAAATCATCCAGTGGTGCCAGCAAGGTGTCGTACTGCATGGCCTGGCCAGTTTGCTCGGCAAACAGGCGATGCAGCACCGGGGATTTGCTATGGGCAATCGGGTTACCAAAAACAACGTAACGGTCCATCAGGCAAGCTCCTCGGGCAGTGTCAGGCGTTGGCCAACCAGTCGCGGTCTTGCAGGAAGTAATCCGTCAGGCGCGCTTCCGGGCTTTCCGGTTCCGCTTTCCAGTCATAAGCCCAGCGCACTTGCGGTGGCAGGGACATCAGGATCGACTCGGTGCGACCGCCCGATTGCAGGCCAAACAGGGTGCCACGGTCATAGACCAGGTTGAATTCCACATAGCGTCCACGGCGGAATTCCTGGAACTCACGCTGCTGGGCAGTGTATTCGTCGTTTTTGCGGCGCTGAACGATCGGCAGGTAGGCGTCGATATAGGCATCACCAATGGCGCGAATAAAAGCGAAACAGGTGTCGAAATCCCACTCGTTCAGGTCATCAAAAAACAGGCCGCCAATACCACGGGGCTCATTGCGATGCTTGATATGGAAGTAGGTGTCGCACCACGCCTTGTAGCGCGGGTACACATCGGCACCAAATGGCGCACAGGCCTGCTCGGCCACGCGGTGCCAGTGCACGCAGTCTTCTTCAACGCCATAGTAAGGGGTGAGGTCAAAGCCGCCACCGAACCACCAGACCGGTTCTTCGCCTTCTTTCTCAGCGATAAAAAAACGCACGTTGGCGTGGGACGTTGGTACATGCGGGTTGTGCGGGTGGATCACCAGCGACACACCGAGGGCTTCAAAGCCACGGCCCGCAAGTTCAGGGCGATGAGCACTGGCCGACGGTGGCAGGCCGCTGCCGAACACATGGGAAAAGTTGACGCCGCCTTTCTCGATGACGTGGCCGTTTTCGATTACACGGGTACGACCGCCACCACCCGCCGGGCGCTCCCAGGCGTCTTCAACGAACTGGGTGCCGCCGTCTTCCGTTTGCAATGCTTTGCAAATGCGGTCTTGAAGGTCGAGCAGGTAGGCTTTTACAGCCTCGGTGCGAGTAGTCATGACATCACCTTAAATCGGGCAAAGCGACGCGGCGTGCGGGGCCGGCGGCAAAGGGGGGCTAGCATAACACCGCACTCCGGCTCACCGCAGTTGACGAAGATCACGCTTCAGCGTTGGATGGTGGCTTCGTGAAATGAGCGAGGACAGTGCAGATGGCAAAGCGTATCCAGTTTCGGGCCCACGGCGGCCCTGAAGTGCTTGAGTATGTCGATTACCAACCCGCCGAGCCGGGCCCACAGCAAGTTCGGGTGCGCAATCAGGCCATCGGTCTGAATTTCATCGATACCTATTACCGAGGTGGCTTGTACCCGCTGGCTGAACTGCCGTCCGGGCTGGGCAATGAAGGTGCGGGGATCGTTGATGCGGTGGGCAGTGACGTGCGCAATGTGAACGTCGGCGATCGCGTCGCTTACGGCACCGGGCCGCTGGGGGCATACAGTGAACTGCACGTTTTGCCTGCAGCCAATGTGGTGAAACTGCCCGAGGATATTTCCTTTGAGCAAGCCGCCGCAGTGATGCTCAAGGGCCTGACAACCCAGTACCTGCTGCGTCAGACCTACGAACTCAAAGGGGGTGAAACCATCCTGTTCCACGCTGCTGCAGGCGGGGTAGGTTCGATTGCCTGCCAATGGGCGAAAGCCTTGGGCGTGAAATTGATCGGCACGGTCAGCTCAGCCGAAAAAGCCGCCCACGCCAAAGCTCTGGGCGCGTGGGAAACCATCGACTACAGCCACGAGGATGTTGCCAAGCGTGTACTGGAATTAACCGACGGCAAGAAGTGCCCGGTGGTTTACGACGGTGTAGGCAAGGACACCTGGCTAACGTCACTGGACTGCGTAGCACCACGTGGGCTGATGGTCAGCTTTGGTAATGCTTCAGGCGCGGTAACGGGAGTCAACCTGGGGATCTTGTCGCAGAAGGGCTCGCTGTATGTCACTCGACCGACGTTGGCGTCCTACGCCAATAGCGCCGAAAACCTGCAAGCGATGGCCGATGAGCTGTTTGCGATGATCCGCAGCGGTGCAATCAAGGTTGATATCAGCCAGCGTTTTGCGTTGGCTGATGCGGCCAAGGCGCAGACGGAACTGTCGGCGCGCCGAACCACGGGATCGACGATTTTGTTGCCTTAAAACAAATTCGTAGCAGCTGCCGTAGGAACGAGGCTGCGTTCGGCGGCGCAGCCGTCGTAAAACCAGACACTGTGGTCGTTCAGAAAAATCTCGGACTCAGGTTTTACGATTGCTTCGCAACCGGACGCAGCCTCGTTCCTTCGGCAGCTGCTACAAGATCGGTTGGGCTGCAACTCATTACGCCGGGCGTACGATTTTGCCGCTAGCCAGGTCGCGGATCAGGCTCGGGTTTTTACGTCCACCCAAGTTGCCACCCAACACATGGTCGATTTGCCCACGGAAATACTGCTCCACTTTCAAGCGAGTACGCGCTGCCGGCAAACCTGCCGGGTTGGCTGAAGTCGAGACAATCGGCCCCACCAGCGCGCACAGTTCGCGCACCAGCGGGTGATCGCTCACGCGCAGCGCCACCGTATCGTGTACCCCGGTGATCCACTCGGGCAGCAAGCCCTGATGCGGCACCAGCCAGGTGTTCGGCCCTGGCCAGGTACTGGCCATGCGGTCGATCCACTCCTGGGGGAAGTCTTCAAACAGGAAGTCGAACTGGTGAATGTTGTCTGCCACCACAATCAGACCTTTATCCACAGGCCGCGATTTGATCGCCAGCAGCCGCTCGACCGCGTCTTCATCCCATGGGTCGCAGCCCAGGCCCCAGACCGCCTCGGTCGGATAGGCAATCACCGCGCCTGCGCGAATGGCTCTTGCAGCTTGTTGGACGCGCCAGGTGCTGATCATTGAATGTCTCCAGATATGTGCTGCGCGCAGTGTACTTAGCTGGCGCGAGCAAACCAACGCCCACCCTCGAGTACAACATGCCCCGCCAGTTCAAGCTCGGTCAGAGTAGCCAGCAATCGGGGCAAATCCCAACCGCTGATATTGGCCAATGCTTCGCTGGTATAGGGCGCTGCCTGCAACAATTGCACTAATGGATGACAGCTTGGAGTAAACATTTCTGTTGTGGGCAACGGCATCGAGCGCCAGCCACGCAGGCCTTCGAGAATGTGCTCAACGGTCTCGACAAGCGTAGCGCCATCACGGATCAACTGATGGCAGCCACGCGCCCCAGGGTGGTGGATGGAACCGGGCATGGCGTACACCTCGCGCCCCTGCTCTGCGGCGAGACGGGCAGTAATCAGCGAGCCGCTGGACACGCTGGCCTCGACCACCAGCACGCCAAGGGACAAACCGCTGATAATGCGGTTACGCCGCGGGAAGTTGGCGGCTTGGGGCCCGGCGTCCAGAGGAAACTCCGATACCACGGCGCTACCGTTGCAAATCATTGCGTCTGCCAATGCCCGATGGCGCTGTGGATAAAGTTTTTCCAGGCCCGTCCCCAAAACCCCCACTGTCTGCCCGCCAACGTCCAGAGCAGCCTGATGCGCTGCGCCATCAATCCCCAGCGCCAGCCCGCTGGTAATCACAAAACCGGCGCCAGCCAGGCTGCGGGAAAAGGCGGTCGCGGTGTCCAGCCCAGGCCTCGAAGCGCGTCGGCTACCGACCATCGCCAACTGCGGTTTTTCCAGAGTTGACGGCTCTCCCGCCACGAATAACAGCGGCGGGGCATCGCTCAATTCGCTTAACAGCGCCGGGTAATCGGCCTGATCGTGCAGCAGCACATGGTGTCTGGAGCGCTCAAGCCAGCGCAATGCAGCGCTGGCACCCTCACGGACTTCAGGGCCGCGCCGCGCCTGGGCACAACCCTCGGGCAGCCCCAGGGCACGCCAGGCGCTGGCAGGTGCGCTGAGCGCCGAACTGGCCGAGCCAAAGGCTCTGAACAGGCTGTAATAACGCCGTGGCCCAACGTCGGGCAAACGGTGCAAACGCAAGCGGGCCTCCAACTCTGCTGGGGATATTTCTGAGGGTGGCATAGGATCATCCTTGATCGGTTATTCCATCTGGCTGTAAGGAACAAGCTGTGGATAACTCTGTTGACAAGTTGTTTGGCTAACGATGAAAAGTACCGGGTTGATCCCCTTGGCAGAACTTGAAACGCCAATGGGAAACCCAACATTAGTTGAACGTCGCCTGGAGGCCGGGCAGGTTGGTTTCAAATTGAGACATGCACAGGTGCAGCCCGGCAGCTAGTCGTTTCATCCGTGGGTGAATCCCTTTATTATGTGCTCTCGCGTGAAACGCCTGAGCCCGAGCGGGCTCTCTCTGAAGGAGACGTTTTGCACAGGTTGCTCGAGTCCCCAGGACCCACCTGACAACCGTTTTTGAATCTTTCACACAGTGCACCAAACAAACTTATGGCTATTTTGAACATCCTCGAATTCCCAGACTCGCGTCTGCGTACCATCGCCAAACCCGTGGCGGTTGTGGACGACGAAGTCCGTCAGTTGATCGATGACATGTTTGAAACCATGTACGAGGCGCCAGGTATCGGCCTGGCCGCGACCCAGGTCAACGTGCACAAACGCATCGTGGTCATGGATCTGAGCGAAGACCGCAGCGAACCGATGGTGTTTATCAACCCCGAGTTCGAGATCCTGTCCGACGAGATGGGCCAATACCAGGAAGGCTGCCTGTCGGTACCGGGTTACTACGAGAACGTTGATCGCCCGCAGCGCGTCAAGATCAAGGCGCTGGACCGTGACGGCAAACCTTTCGAAATGATCGCCGAAGGCCTGTTGGCGGTGTGCATTCAGCATGAGTGCGACCACCTCAACGGCAAGCTCTTCGTCGATTACCTGTCTACGCTCAAGCGCGACCGGATCAAGAAGAAACTGGAAAAACTGCACCGCCAGAACGCTTGATCGGTATAAAACGCACAACACTCCCGAACTGGCAGGGACCCGATGTGGGAGCGGGCTTGCTCGCGATCGGGCCAACACGGTTCTGCTGATACACCGGGTAGCCCTCATCGCGAGCAAGCCCGCTCCCACATGAAAATGAGCCAGCCGGTCCGTTCGCTGGCTCATTGCCGTCAGTTCCCGCGCCCCCCTATTCCAAGTGAGTATTCCATGACTGAGCCACTGCGCATCGTCTTTGCCGGCACCCCAGAATTCGCCGCCGAACACCTCAAGGCACTGCTAGACACGCCTTACGAGATCGTCGCGGTCTACACCCAGCCGGACCGTCCGGCAGGGCGCGGGCAAAAGCTGATGCCAAGCCCGGTCAAACAGCTGGCGCTGGAGCACAACATCACAGTGATGCAGCCACCCACCCTGCGTGCCCCTGAGGCCCAGGCCGAACTGGCTGCACTCAAGCCGGACCTGCTGGTGGTGGTGGCCTACGGCCTGATCCTGCCGCAAGTGGTGCTGGATATTCCGCGCCTGGGCTGCATCAACAGCCACGCCTCCTTGCTGCCACGCTGGCGCGGAGCAGCGCCGATCCAGCGCGCCATCGAAGCCGGCGACAGTGAAAGCGGAGTGACCGTAATGCGTATGGAGGCGGGTCTGGACACCGGCCCCATGCTGCTCAAGTCCGTGACCGCAATCACCGCCGATGACACCGGCGGCAGCCTGCACGACCGCCTGGCCGAACTGGGCCCACCGGCCGTGATCCAGGCCATTGCCGGTCTGGCGGCGGGGACGCTGCAAGGTGAAGTCCAGGATGACAGCCTGGCGACCTACGCCCACAAGTTGAACAAGGACGAAGCGCGCATCGACTGGAGCCGCCCGGCCGTTGAGCTGGAGCGCCTGATCCGCGCCTTCAACCCGTGGCCGATCTGCCACAGCACGCTCAATGGCGAAGCCCTCAAAGTACTGGCCGCAAACCTGGCTGACGCTCAAGGTGCACCGGGACAGATTCTCGCCGCCAGCAAGGACGGCCTGATCGTGGGTTGCGGTGAAGGCGCCTTGTGCCTCACACGCCTGCAATTGCCTGGTGGCAAAGCGCTGAACTTCAGTGATTTTTTCAACAGCCGCCGTGAGAAATTCGCCGTCGGTACAGTTTTGGGTGCCGCACAATGAATCCTCGTCTGGCCGCCGCCAAAGCCCTGACTGCCGTGCTCAACGGCAAGGCATCGCTCAACAGTTCGTTGCCGCTGCAACTGGACAAGGTTGAGGTACGTGACCGCGGTCTGACCCAGGATCTGGCCTTCGGCACCGCGCGCTGGCAGCCACGCCTGTCGGCGCTGGCCAACAAGCTGCTGCAAAAACCGTTCAAGGCCGCCGACGCTGACGTCGAGGCATTGCTGCTGGTCGGTTTGTATCAACTGCTCTACACCCGCATTCCGGCCCACGCCGCCATCGGCGAAACCGTAGGTTGCGCCGACAAACTGAAAAAGCCGTGGGCCAAAGCCCTGCTTAACGCCGTATTGCGCAATGCACAGCGAGAAAGCGAAGCCTTACTGGCTGAGCTGGAGCGTGACCCGGTGGTGCGTACTGCGCACCCACGCTGGCTGCAAAAATCCCTGAAGGCTTTTTGGCCTGAGCAATGGGAAGCCATCTGTGCAGCCAACAATGCGCACCCGCCGATGATCTTGCGGGTCAACCGTCGCCATCACAGTCGTGATGCGTATCTGCAGTTGCTGGTTGAGGCAGGGATCGAAGCTCAACCTTGCACCTTTAGCCAGGACGGCATCGTGCTGGCTGCGGCCTGCGATGTACGCAATCTGCCAGGCTTTGCCGAAGGCTGGATCAGTGTCCAGGACGAAGCCGCCCAGCTGGCTGCCGATTTGCTCGATCTGGCCCCGGGCCAGCGTGTACTCGACGCCTGCTGCGCCCCCGGCGGCAAGACCTGCCACATCCTGGAAGTCGAGCCCAAGCTCGCCGGCGTGGTAGCCGTGGACCTGGAAGCCAAGCGCCTGGTGCGCGTTCGCGAGAACCTTGAACGTCTGGGCCTGAGTGCCGAGTTGATTGCGGCTGACGGCCGCGATACCGCAACCTGGTGGGACGGCAAACCATTCCAGCGCATTTTGCTGGATGCGCCTTGCTCAGCAACGGGTGTTATCCGCCGTCATCCAGACATCAAGCTGACACGCCAACCGGACGACATCGCCGCACTCGCCACCCTGCAAGGCGAACTGCTGGACGCGATGTGGCCAACCCTGGAAGTCGGTGGCATCTTGCTTTACGCCACCTGTTCGACGCTGCCGACCGAAAACACCGAGGTGATCGAAGCGTTTCTGGCCCGGACACCGGGTGCCCGCGAGCTGGATATCGCCGGTCAGTTCGGTATCAAACAACCCCACGGCCGCCAGTTGCTGGCGCAAGAAGGTGGGCATGACGGTTTCTATTACGCCAAACTGATCAAGATCGCTGCCGCACGCAGCTAACGGTTCCAGGAAATGACGGCATGAAAATCATCATCCTCGGCGCAGGCCAGGTCGGCGGTACGCTGGCAGAACATCTGGCCAGCGAAGCCAACGACATCACCGTGGTCGACACCGATGGCGAACGCCTGCGCGACCTGGGTGACCGCCTCGACATCCGCACCGTGCAGGGCCGCGCCTCGCTGCCCAATGTGCTGCGCCAGGCGGGTGCAGATGACGCCGACATGCTGGTGGCCGTGACCAACAGCGACGAGACCAATATGGTCGCGTGCCAGGTGGCCTACACGCTGTTTCACACCCCGACCAAAATCGCCCGTGTACGAGAAGCGGCTTATCTGACACGCGGCGAGGAGTTGTTTGATAACGACGCCATCCCGGTCGACGTGCTGATCAGCCCCGAGCAGGTGGTCACCAACTACATCAAGCGCCTGATCGAACACCCCGGTGCTTTGCAGGTGATCGACTTTGCCGAGGGCAAGGCGCAGTTGGTCGCGGTCAAGGCGTATTACGGTGGCCCGCTGATTGGCCAGCAATTGCGCCAGCTACGCGAGCACATGCCGAATGTGGATACACGAGTCGCGGCGATTTTCCGACGCGATCGGCCAATTACACCCCGTGGCGATACCATCATCGAGGCTGACGACGAAGTATTTTTCATCGCCGCCAGAGCCAATATTCGCGCAGTAATGAGCGAAATGCGCCGCCTTGACGAAAGCTACAAGCGTATTGTCATTGCTGGCGGCGGACAGATCGGCGAGCGCCTGGCCGAGGCCATTGAAAGCCGTTACCAGGTCAAAATCATAGAGATGAATCCTGCACGTTGCCGCTATTTGTCCGACACGCTCGACAGTACAGTTGTGCTGCAAGGTAGCGCCTCGGACCGCGACTTGATGCTCGAAGAGAACATCGCCGATGCCGACGTGTTCCTGGCCCTGACCAACGATGACGAGGCCAATATCATGTCCTCGCTGCTGGCCAAGCGCCTGGGCGCGAAGAAGGTGATGACCATCATCAACAACCCGGCCTATGTGGACCTGATCCAGGGTGGCGAAATCGATATCGCCATCAGTCCGCAGCTGGCCACCATCGGCACCTTGCTGGCCCACGTACGCCGTGGCGATATCGTCAGTGTGCACTCACTGCGCCGCGGTGCGGCGGAGGCCATCGAAGCCATCGCCCACGGTGACTCCAAGTCGAGCAAGGTGATTGGCCGCAGCATCGGTGAAATCAACTTGCCACCGGGGACCACGATTGGCGCGATCATTCGCGACGAAGAAGTGCTGATCGCCCACGACTCTACCGTCATCAATGCCGGCGACCATGTCATCCTGTTCCTTGTGGATAAAAAGCATATTCGCGACGTAGAGAAGCTGTTTCATGTGGGCTTGAGTTTTTTCTAAGGAGTCAGGGATGCTGGAATCACTGGAAAAGATGCTCGCCAAGGGTGTGGATAACTCATTGCTGCGCTTTGGCCTGGGCAAGGGCTATCTGGACCTTGGGGATAACTTGAAAGCGGCGGAGCATCTGCAGCGTTGCGTCGGCTTTGACCCCAAGTATTCGGCGGCCTGGAAGCTGCTGGGCAAGGCGCAGCTGGCGGCGGGGGATCGTGCGGCAGCGCGGGCGGCATGGGAGCAGGGGATTGCAGCGGCTCAGGCCCATGGCGACAAGCAGGCCGAGAAAGAAATGACGGTGTTTTTGAAGAAGCTGGATAAGTCGCAGTAATTCATCCAGCTTCATATTGGGAACTTGATGTGGGAGCGAGCCTGCTCGCGAAGATCGTTAGATAATCGCGGCGCTTGTGAAACCTTCGCGAGCAGGCTCGCTCCCACGGGATGCATGTCTGGTCAGTACCAGCGCGCCTCACCCGGCGGACGCTTCTTGAAGCGCTTCATGCTCCACATGTACTGGCTCGGGTACGCCCGCACATACTTCTCGACCACCTTGCTCATGGCCGCGCACGAGGTCGCCGTATCGGTGCTGTACATCTCTTCGGGCGCCGCTTCCAGAATCACTTTGAAACCCGAACCGTCGGGCAAGCGCAATGCGTGGAGGAACACGCCCACCGCTTTGCCGCCCGCCAGCATATTGGGCACAAACTTGCTGGTCAGGGCCATCGTGCCGAGGAACGGCACAAAAATTCCGGCTGACTCAGCGGGCTCCGGATCTGCCGGAATGCCCACCTGACCACCTTTGCGCACCTCCTTGATCACGCTCAGGATGCCTTCTTTGGTCGATGCCGCCACGCGGTTGCCCAGCTGAACGCGTTGCTTTTGCAGCAATTCATCCACAGCCTTGAGCTTGGGCGGGCGGTAAAAAATGATCGGCTTGCACTGGCTGCAATAGAAGTGGTTGAGCACTTCCCAGTTGCCCAGATGGCTGGTGATGCCTACCACGCCCTTGCCTGAGGCCAGGGCGTCCTTGAGCACGTCCAGACCTTCGACTTCACGCACCAGGTCAATCGAACGCTGGGCCGGCCAGATCCAGGCGCACGCGCTCTCGGTCAGGCTTTTACCGATGTCCTTGAGGCTCTGGCCCACGAGTTGCTCACGGGCGACCGGGTCCATTTCGGGGAAGCATTTGGCCAGGTTGATCCGCACCACATCGCGCGAACGATTAGGCAGTTTCCACATCAACCAGCCAATGGCCGAGCCCACGCGTTGCACCGCGCTCCACGGGAGCATGGCAAACAATCGCAAAGCCCCGACCAGCAAGGCGCCTTTAAACTTTTCCACAGAATAATCTCTCGAAAGCACTCGTAGCAGCTGCCGAAGGCTGCGTCCGATTGCGAAGCAATCGTAAATGCTGAGTGCTTGATTTTACTGACACATCGCAGGGCCTGACTTCACGACGGCTGCGCCGCCGGACGCAGCCTTCGGCAGCTGCTACGGGTTATGCGTGTGGCGAAAAAAGACATTCTAACCGCCGTTGGCCAGTTCCGCGTAACGGTCGCAATACGTGGCATGGTCCATAACCATGCCGCTGGCCTGCATAAAGGCGTAGCAAATGGTCGGGCCGACGAACGTAAAACCGGCTTTTTTCAGGCCTTTGCTCATGGCTTCGGCCTCTGGCGTCACCGCAGGGAATTCATGGCGTTCAGTAAAGTGGTTGATCTTCGGTTTACCACCCACAAACGACCATAAAAACTCCACCGGGTTGTCCAGAGCCAGCCAGGCCCGGGCATTGCGTCGTGCTCCGGCCACCTTGAGACGGTTGCGGATAATCCCCGGATCCTGCAACAAAACCTCGATTTCAGTGTCCGTCATAACTGCCAAACGCTGCACATCAAAGCCAAACATGACCTTGCGATAGTGCTCGCGCTTCTTCAAAACCGTGATCCATGACAAACCTGCCTGGAACCCTTCGAGCAATAACAACTCGAACAGCCCATGCGCATCGCGCAACGGCACGCCCCACTCTTGATCGTGATAAGCGGCATACAGCGGATCTTCTGAACACCAGAAGCAACGTGGCATATAGGCTCCAGGGGGTGGAGGGGCGACCGAATCGGGTATACTCCCGCTCTTTAAATCGCAGCCCAAGAAACAGGTGAATTTGTGAGCCAGCCTACGCCAGCAGTGCGTACCTTCCAAGACTTGATCCTCGCCCTCCAGCAATACTGGGCCGAGCAAGGTTGTGTGGTGCTTCAGCCCTACGATATGGAAGTGGGCGCCGGCACATTCCATACCGCCACGTTTTTGCGCTCTCTGGGCCCGGAAACCTGGAACGCCGCTTATGTGCAGCCCAGTCGTCGTCCGACTGACGGCCGCTACGGCGAAAACCCGAACCGTTTGCAGCACTACTACCAGTTCCAGGTGGTTTTGAAGCCAAACCCGCCAAACTTCCAGGAGCTGTACCTGGGTTCGCTGAAACATATCGGCCTGGACCCACTGGTACACGATATCCGTTTCGTAGAAGACAACTGGGAATCGCCAACACTGGGCGCCTGGGGTCTGGGCTGGGAAATCTGGCTCAACGGTATGGAAGTCACCCAGTTCACCTACTTCCAGCAAGTAGGCGGCATTGAGTGCTACCCGGTTACCGGCGAAATCACCTACGGCCTTGAGCGTTTGGCTATGTACCTGCAGGGCGTGGATTCTGTCTACGACCTGGTATGGACTGACGGCCCGTTCGGCAAAGTGACCTACGGCGACGTGTTCCATCAGAACGAAGTCGAGCAGTCGACTTACAACTTCGAACACGCCAACGTCGACAAACTGTTCGAACTGTTCGATTTCTATGAAAGCGAAGCCAAGCGCCTGATCGAACTCGACCAGCCGCTGCCGTTGCCAAGCTACGAAATGGTGCTCAAGGCATCCCACACGTTCAACCTGCTGGATGCCCGCCGCGCCATTTCCGTGACCGCGCGTCAGCAATACATCCTGCGTGTGCGTACCCTGGCGCGTTCGGTGGCTCAGGCCTACCTTGAAGCTCGCGCCAAGCTGGGCTTCCCGATGGCTCCGCCGGATTTACGTGATGAAGTGTTGGCTAAGTTGGAGGCAGCACAATGAGTGCTCAAGATTTTCTGGTTGAACTGGGCACTGAAGAACTGCCACCAAAAGCCCTCAATACCCTAGCTGATGCATTTCTCGCCGGGATTGAAAAAGGCCTGCAAACAGCCGGTCTGAAATTCAGCGCGAAAAAAGTCTACGCCGCACCGCGCCGCCTGGCCGTTCTGCTGACCCAGCTGGAAACCCAGCAGCCTGACCGCAGCATCAATATCGACGGCCCGCCACGTCAAGCTGCTTTCGATGCCGAAGGCAACCCGACCCAGGCAGCCCTTGGCTTTGCCAAAAAATGCGGTGTTGAGCTGAGCGAAATCGACCAGAGCGGCCCGAAACTGCGTTTCAGCCAGGTGATCGTCGGCAAGCCGACCGCCAGCCTGCTGCCGACCATCGTTGAAGACTCGCTCAATGACCTGCCGATCCCCAAGCGTATGCGCTGGGGCGCGCGCAAGGTCGAGTTCGTACGTCCAACCCAGTGGCTGGTCATGCTGCTGGGCGACGAGGTCATCGATTGCACGATCCTTGCGCAAAAAGCCGGTCGTGAGTCCCGTGGCCACCGCTTCCATCACCCGGAAAACGTGCGCATCAGCGCCCCGGCCAACTACGCCGAAGACCTGCGCAAAGCCTACGTGCTGGCCGATTTCTTTGAGCGTCGCGAGCTGATTTCCAAGCGTGTGGCCGAGCTGGCGACGATGCAGGAAGGCAGCGCTATCGTGCCGCCGGCCCTGCTCGACGAAGTGACCGCGCTGGTTGAATGGCCGGTGCCGCTGGTGTGCTCGTTTGAAGAGCGCTTCCTGGACGTCCCGCAAGAAGCCCTGATCACCACCATGCAGGACAACCAGAAGTACTTCTGCCTGCTGGACGTCGATGGCAAATTGCTCCCGCGCTTTATTACCGTGGCCAACATCGAGAGCAAAGACCCGCAGCAGATCATCTCGGGTAACGAGAAAGTGGTTCGCCCGCGCCTGACCGATGCCGAGTTCTTCTTCAAGCAAGACAAGAAGCAAAAACTCGAGAGCTTCAACCTGCGTCTGCAAAACGTGGTATTCCAGGCCCAACTGGGCAGTGTTTACGACAAGGCTGAGCGTGTTTCGAAACTGGCGGCATTCATTGCCCCGCGCATTGGCGGTGACGCACCGCGTGCCGCCCGTGCCGGTTTGCTGTCCAAGTGCGACCTGGCCACGGAAATGGTCGGTGAGTTCCCGGAGATGCAAGGCATTGCCGGTTACTACTACGCGCTGAATGACGGCGAGCCTGAAGACGTCGCCCTGGCGTTGAACGAGCAGTACATGCCGCGTGGCGCGGGCGCGGAGTTGCCGAGCACCCTGACCGGTGCTGCAGTGGCCATCGCCGACAAGCTCGACACCCTGGTGGGTATTTTCGGCATTGGCATGTTGCCTACAGGCAGCAAAGACCCGTACGCACTGCGTCGTGCAGCGCTGGGTATCCTGCGCATCCTGATCGACAAGAAACTCGACCTCGACCTGACTGAAGCAGTGAAATTCGCTGTCAGCGCTTTCGGGGCCAAGATCAAGCCGGCCGGTCTGGCAGATCAGGTTCTGGAATTCATCTTCGACCGCCTGCGTGCGCGTTACGAAGACGAAGGCGTGGACGTGGCCACTTACCTGTCGGTACGTGCCCTCAACCCAACGTCGGCGCTGGACTTCGATCAGCGCGTGCAAGCCGTACAAGCGTTCCGCCAGTTGCCGGAAGCCGCTGCACTGGCCGCCGTGAACAAACGCGTTTCGAACCTGCTGAGCAAGGTTGAAGGCACGGTTTCGACCCACGTTGAAGCCCGCTATTTCGACAATGCTTGTGAGTTCTCGCTGTTCTCGGCCATCCAGAAGGCCGACGAGGCCGTACAGCCAATGGCTGCTGCCCGTCAGTACAACGAAGCCCTGACCCGTCTGGCCTCGTTGCGCGAGCCGGTGGATGCGTTCTTCGAAGCGGTGATGATCAACGCAGAAGACCCGAGCGTGCGGGCTAACCGCTACGCCTTGCTGGCCCGTCTGCGTGGCCTGTTCCTGGGTGTTGCCGATATTTCACTGCTGGGCTGAGGGGTTGCCGTTGAAACTGCTGATTCTCGATCGGGACGGAGTAATCAATTACGACTCCGACGCTTACATCAAGTCAGTCGAGGAGTGGCAACCACTGCCCGGCGCGATCGAGGCCATTGCGCAGTTGAGCAAGGCCGGCTGGACAGTCGCCATCGCGACCAACCAGTCCGGCATTGCCCGCGGCTACTATGATGTTGCCACGCTGGACGCCATGCACGCCCGCTTGCGGGCGCTGGTGGCAGAGCAGGGTGGCGAGGTCGGATTGATTGTCTATTGCCCACACGGACCTGACGCGGGTTGCGCTTGCCGTAAGCCCAAACCTGGCATGTTGCAAACGATTGCCAACCATTACGGCGTTGATTTGGCCCAATGTTGGTTCGTCGGTGACAGTTTGGGTGACTTGCAGGCTGCGCAAGCCGTCGATTCTCAGCCAGTTTTGGTAAAAACCGGAAAGGGCCTACAGACATTGGCCAAAGAGTTACCGGTTAATACTCTAGTATTTGACGATCTGGCGGCAGTCGCCGCAGAACTTATCCACAAATAAAGCATGTTCGAACACTGGCCTGCACGTTATGCGCTGGCCTGTTCCCTTATGCTTTATCCGCAACGGTAAAAGCCGCTATGTCGATACTGCAGGCCATCAGAACCTTCTTCTTTTACCTGCTGCTGGGCACCAGCTCTCTGCTGTGGTGCTCGCTGAGCTTTTTTGTCGCTCCGTTTTTGCCATTCCGTGCGCGCTATCGGTTTATCAATGTTTACTGGTGCCGCTGCGCGCTGTGGCTGACACGGGTGTTCTTGAAAATTGACGTTCGGGTTACGGGCGCAGAAAACATCCCGCAACGACCGTGCGTGATTCTGGCCAACCACCAAAGTACCTGGGAGACGTTTTTTCTCTCGGCCTACTTTCAGCCGTTGAGCCAGGTACTCAAACGCGAATTGCTGTATGTGCCGTTTTTTGGCTGGGCGATGGCGATGCTGCGCCCGATTGCCATCGACCGTGACAACCCCAAGGCTGCGCTCAAGCACATTGCAAAAAAGGGTGATGAGCTGCTCAAGGACAACATTTGGGTGCTGATCTTCCCGGAAGGCACCCGCGTGCCGTTTGGCCAGGTGGGAAAATTTTCCCGGGGAGGCACGGCCCTGGCGGTCAACGCCGAACTACCGGTACTACCGATTGCCCACAACGCGGGCAAGTTCTGGCCCAAGACGGGCTGGGCGAAAAAGGCTGGCACCATCGAGCTGGTCATCGGTGAACCGATGTACGCCAACGGCAGCGGTCCACGGGCCATTGCCGAGCTGAACGACCGGGTACAGGCCTGGAACGAGCAGGCTCAGCGCGACATGGGTTCGTTGCCACCTATAGCTAAACCTTCTGAAACGATTGTGAACTAAGCAAATTGTGGATAACTTGTGCACAAGTTTTCTTTTTTTGTGAAAAAACAGACGTAAGCCTATGATTTTCATGCTTATTTCAGACTGTAAGTTTTCACCTAAATACGTGCATAAGTTTTTCTAAGCGCAAAAAAAACCGGCTTATATCAGCCGGTTTTTTTGTGCCTGGCAGCCCGCTCAGGGGCTGACATTAGACCTTGTCGATATCCACATTCCTCGTTTCCTTGAGGCACAGCATGCCCACCACCAGACTGACCCCGGTGATCACCACCGGGTACCACAGGCCATAGAAGATATCCCCAGTGTAGACCACCAGTGCAAACGACACGGTGGGCAGAAAACCACCGAACCAGCCGTTGCCGATATGGTAGGGCAGGGACATTGAGGTGTAGCGGATGCGAGTCGGGAACAGCTCTACCATCACGGCTGCCAGTGGGCCGTAGGTCATGGTGGCAATGAGTGTCAGTAGTACCATCACCAGTACAACCATTGGCTGGTTGACCGCGCCTGGATCAGCCTTGGCCGGGTAACCCGCTTCGGTTATCGCTGCGCGCATGGCCGCTTCGTCAAAACCGCTGATTTTCTGTTCACCTACCGACACTTGAACTTCAGCGCCCGGTGCAGCCGACTGTGAGGTATACGGCAAGCCCTGCTTCACCAGGAAGGTTTTAACCTTGTCGCACGGGCTGTCAAAACGTGCCTTGCCTACCGGGTCAAACTGGAAGGTGCAGGTGCCCGGGTCGGCCATGACCACAATCGGTGATTGACGGCTGGCGGTATCAATCTGCGGGTTGGCGTAATGGCTCAATGCTTTGAACAGCGGAAAGTACAGGACTGTGGCCAATAACAGGCCAAGCATCAGGATCGGCTTGCGCCCCACACGGTCAGACAGCCAGCCGAAGAATATAAAGAACGGTGCCCCGATTACTACGCTGATAATCAGTAAGAGATTGGCCTGGGCCGGGTCCATCTTGAGCATCTGTGTCAGGAAAAACAGCACATAGAACTGCGCGGTATAGAAGGTTACCGCCTGGCCAGCGTTGATACCGAACAGGGCAATCAGCACGATCTTGAGGTTTTCCCATTTACCGAACGATTCGCGGATCGGCGACTTGCTGGTTTTACCTTCGGCTTTCATTTTCACGAACGCTGGCGACTCGTGCATGCTCATGCGAATCCAGGTCGAGATGCCCAGCAGCACGATGGACAGCAGAAACGGCAGGCGCCAGCCCCAGACTTCAAACTGGTCACCGGTCAGGTACCGGCAACTCAGCACCACCAGCAGCGACAACAACAAACCCAAGGTGGCAGTCGATTGAATCCAGCTGGTGTTGAAGCCACGCTTGCCCGGTGCGGCGTGTTCAGCCACGTAAGTGGCTGCACCGCCGTATTCACCGCCCAGCGCCAGCCCCTGGAGCATGCGCAATACCACGAGCATGATCGGGGCTGCGATACCGATGCTGGCGTAGGTCGGCAACAGGCCGACAGCGAAGGTCGATAAACCCATCAAGATGATGGTCATGAGGAAGGTGTATTTACGCCCGATCATGTCACCCAATCGACCGAACACCAGTGCCCCGAAGGGTCTCACCAAAAAGCCTGCGGCGAAGGCCATCAAGGCAAAAATAAACGCCGTGGTGTCGTTGACCCCAGCAAAGAACTGCTTGCTGAGCACGGTGGCCAAAGCGCCATACAAGAAAAAGTCATACCACTCGAAAACGGTCCCGAGGGATGACGCAAAAATGATCTTGCGCTCTTCGCGCCCGGTCGTTCCTTTGACGGTAGCCGCCTGTTGTGCAAGTGCGTCTGACATGTGCAAAGTCCTCGGCCCTATGGGCCACAGTGATTATTGTTGTTGTCCACTGTCGGTTCCGGATGACTGCGCCCGAAACCACGATCGCCTTCAGGCGACCGGTATAGCTGCCGTGCGGTTAACGCCTGCTGTGTACTGCGGTGTTTCAAGCGAAGCCTGCAAAATCAGCTGCGCGGCTTTTTCGCCAATCATCAGGGTCGGAGAACAGGTATTACCCGACACGATGCTGGGCATGATCGAAGCGTCTGCCACCCTCAAACCCGGTACCCCATGAACGCGCAATTGGGCATCGACCACTGCCTCGGCGTCCTGGCCCATGCGGCAAGTGCCCACGGGGTGAAAAATCGTCGTACCAATACGGGCAGCTGCGTCGTATAGCTCTTGTTCGGTCTGCAAGTCCTTGCCTGGCAGATATTCCTCAGGGGTAAAGGCCTGCAGAGCTGCGCTGGCCACGATACGCCGAGTCAGGCGTATGGCATCGGCTGCTACCTTCAGATCATCAGGGTGGCTCAGGTAATTGGGGTCGATCAGCGGTGCGTCATCCGGGTTTGCCGAACGGATATCCACGCGCCCCCGGCTTTTTGGTCGCAAGTTGCACACCGAGGCGGTAAAGGCCGGGAAGGTGTGCAGCGGCTCGCCAAAACGCTCAAGGGACAGCGGCTGGACGTGGTATTGCAAGTTGGCAGATAACTGATCAGGGTCGGACTTGACGAACGCCCCCAGCTGACTGGGGGCCATCGCCAAAGGACCACTGCGGTCGTAGGCATATCGCAGGCCCATGCCGACTTTACCCCACACGCTATTGGCGACCTGGTTGAGGGTTCGGGCCTTGGTCAGTTTGAAGATCAAGCGTAACTGCAAGTGGTCCTGCAAATTCCCCCCCACCCCGGGCAGCTCATGCAGCACAGTTATCCCCAGGCTTTCGAGCAAAGGCCGCGGGCCAATACCCGAGCGCTGCAAAATGCCAGGAGAGCCAATCGAACCGGCGCAAAGGATAATCTCGCAACCGGCCGTGAAGGTATGCTGTGCGCCTTGCCAGCGCGCACTGACCTGGGTGGCCCGGCCGTTTTCAAGCAGCACTTTGTCGACTTGCACGTCGGTCAAAACCGTCAGGTTGGGGCGCTTGAGTATCGGCCGCAGAAAAGCCTTTGAGGCATTCCAGCGCACACCGGAGCGCTGGTTGACTTGAAAGTATCCACAGCCCTGGTTATCGCCACCGTTGAAATCGCTGACGCTGGCAATTCCGCTTTGCGCGGCGGCGTCACGAAACGCGTCGAGAATCGGCCATGAATAGCGCTGCTGCTCAACCCGCCACTCACCTTCACTGCCATGCAGCTCAGAATTGCCGGCAAAGTGCTTTTCGCTGCGTTTGAACAATGGCAATACGTCATCCCAGCCCCAGCCCGAATTGCCCAACTCGGCCCAGCGGTTGTAATCACCCGCCTGGCCGCGCATATAAATCATGCCGTTGATGGACGAGCTGCCGCCCAAGACCTTACCCCGTGGGTAGCTCAGGCTGCGACCTTGCAAACCGGCCTGGGTTTCGGTCTTGAAACACCAGTCGGTGCGCGGGTTACCGATGCAATACAGGTAACCCACAGGAATATGGATCCAGGGGTAGTTATCTTGCCCGCCCGCTTCGAGCAGCAACACGTTGTGGCGAGGATCGGCAGACAGCCGATTGGCCAGCACTGAACCTGCAGGCCCGGCACCCACGATGATGTAGTCGTACACCTTGTTGGCTGATGGCATGTATCACCTCGCGCCTTTTATTTATTGTTCTTGTCCTACACCATCCTATTGATTATTTTCGTGTTGCAAACGCGAGATTTCACCCATGGCTTGTGCGTTTTTGCACAGTCATCCGTAAGCCACATCTGATGTAGCGCTCTGGGGGTTGATCATGTTCGACTGGAATGACATGCGGTACTTCCTGGAGTTGCAGCGCAGCGGACGTTTACTCACCGCCGCCAAGCGCCTGAACACCACCCATAGCACCGTTGCCCGGCATATTGAGAGCATCGAGCAACACTTGGGCGCGGCTTTATTTGTGCAATATGCCCAGGGGTACGAACTGACCCCGGCCGGGCAAGCCTTGCTCAAACATGCCGAAGCGATGGAAAACGTCGCACTGCTGGCCCAGGAAGAAATCAACCAGTCCCTCACCCCCTTGGGCAAAATCCGTCTGGGTGTCACCGAGGGCATTGGCATCATGTTTATCACCTCGCGACTGCGGGGTTTGTTTGAGCGTTATCCAGGTCTGGAGGTGGAACTGGTCGCAGTACCGCGCTTCGTCAGCATCCTCAACCGCGAAGCAGAAATCAGTATTCATCTGGACCGTCCCAACGCCGACCTGTTGATAACTCGCAAACTCACTGACTACCGGCTCGCGCTCTATGCCAGCCGCCTTTATCTGGACAAGGCGCCGCCTCTGAACAGCCGCGACGATCTGGCCAACCACTACTGGATCGGCTACGTCGACGACCTGTTGTTCAGTCAGGAGCTGCTGTTCCTCAATACCTTCTGCCGCACCCCGACCGTGACCTTTCGCAGCACCAGCGTCATTGCCCAGCAACAAGCCGCTCGCGCCGGCCTGGGTATCGCCGTATTGCCCAACTACATGGCCGCTGACGACCCCGACCTGGTGCGTGTATTGCCGGGCGAGTCTGTGCAACGCAGTTACTGGATCAGCACCCGCCGTGAACTGCACAAATCCGTAAGGTTGAGGGTGGTGTGGGATTTTTTACTGGAGTTGTGCCGCGAGGAGAGGGCGGTGCTGTTGGCGCCATAGTCATTTTTTAGCCATTAAAAAAGGCCAACGCTGAGCGTTGGCCTTTTTGGGTACTGCGGGTCAAAACAGGATCAGAAATCCAGGTTGGACACTGCCAGTGCGTTGCTCTCGATGAATTCACGACGTGGTTCTACAGCATCGCCCATCAAGGTGTTGAAGATCTGATCGGCGCCGATCGCGTCTTCGATGGTGACTTTCAGCATGCGACGCACGCTTGGGTCCATCGTGGTTTCCCAGAGCTGATCCGGGTTCATTTCACCCAGACCTTTGTAGCGCTGGATGGTGTGACGCTTGGTGCTTTCAGCCATCAACCAGTCCAGTGCTTCCTTGAACTCGGTCACTTGCTTGCGACGTTCGCCACGCTGGATATAGGCACCTTCATCCAGCAGGGTGCTCAGTTGAGCGCCCAGGGTCACAACGGTTTTGTAATCGTTGCTGCCGAAGAAGTCGCGGTTGAAGGTGATGAACGTCGAGTGGCCGTGGGAGATCAGTTCGACCTCTGGCAACCAGACATTACGCTCACGGTCTTCACGCAGGCTGGCTTTGTAGACCAGGCCCGATTTCTCGACCAGACGCAGACGCTCTTCAAACTTGGCCATCCAGTCCTGCATGGCAGCGTGGTCACCCAACTGCTCAAGGCTTACAGCCGGCAGGTAGATGAAGTGCTCGGTCAGCTCCTGAGGGTACAGGCGCGACAAACGCTTGAGGGTCTTCATCACCATGCGGAAGTCGTACACCAGACGCTCCAGTGCCTCACCGGAGATGCCAGGAGCATCTTCGTTCAGGTGCAGGCTGGCATCTTCAAGAGCCGACTGGGTCATGTACTCTTCCATGGCCTCGTCGTCTTTGATGTACTGCTCTTGCTTGCCCTTTTTCACTTTGTACAACGGTGGCTGGGCGATGTAGATGTAGCCACGCTCGATCAGCTCCGGCAACTGACGGAAGAAGAAGGTCAGCAGCAGGGTACGGATGTGCGAACCGTCAACGTCAGCATCGGTCATGATGATGATGTTGTGATAGCGCAGTTTGTCGATGTTGTACTCTTCGCGGCCGATGCCACAGCCCAGCGCAGTGATCAAGGTGCCGACTTCTTGCGAAGAGATCATCTTGTCAAAACGGGCTTTCTCGACGTTGAGGATTTTACCTTTCAACGGCAGGATGGCTTGGGTACGACGGTTGCGACCCTGCTTGGCGGAGCCGCCAGCAGAGTCACCTTCCACCAGGTACAGTTCGGACAGAGCAGGGTCTTTTTCCTGGCAGTCAGCCAGCTTGCCCGGCAAGCCCGCGATGTCCAACGCGCCTTTACGACGGGTCATCTCACGGGCTTTACGTGCAGCTTCACGAGCACGGGCTGCGTCGATCATCTTGCCGACAATCAACTTGGCTTCGTTCGGGTGTTCCAGCAGGAAGTCGGAGAAGAACTTGCCCATTTCCTGTTCAACAGCGGTCTTCACTTCGGAAGACACCAGCTTGTCTTTAGTCTGCGAGCTGAACTTTGGATCCGGCACTTTCACCGAGATGATCGCAGTCAAGCCTTCACGGGCGTCATCACCGGTGGTGGCGACCTTGTGCTTCTTGGCCAGGCCTTCAGCTTCGATGTACGTGTTGAGGTTACGCGTCAGGGCAGAGCGGAAGCCCACCAAGTGCGTGCCACCATCGCGCTGTGGAATGTTGTTGGTGAAGCACAACAGGTTCTCGTTGAAGCTGTCGTTCCACTGCAGGGCGATTTCTACGCCGATGCCGTCTTCACGCTGAACATTGAAGTGGAACACCTGGTTCACAGGGTTCTTGTTGGTGTTCAGGTAATCAACGAATGCACGCAGGCCACCTTCGTACTTGAACAGCTCCTCCTTGCCGCTGCGCTCGTCCTTGAGGACGATACCCACACCGGAGTTCAGGAAGGACAGTTCACGAATCCGCTTGGCCAGGATGTCCCAGCTAAAGTGGATATTCTTGAAGGTTTCAGCCGAAGGCTTGAAGTGGATCTGCGTACCCGTGGTTTCGCTTTCACCCACAATAGCCATAGGCGCCTGAGGAACACCGTGGACGTAGGTCTGTTCCCAGATCTTGCCACTGCGGCGTACAGTCAGGACCAGCAGTTCGGACAGGGCGTTTACCACCGAAACACCTACACCGTGCAAGCCGCCGGATACTTTGTAGGAGTTGTCATCGAACTTACCGCCGGCGTGCAGCACGGTCATGATGACCTCGGCTGCAGATACGCCTTCTTCTTTATGCACGTCAACCGGAATACCGCGGCCGTTATCGCGCACGGTGATGGACTCGTCCGGGTGGATCGTGATGGTGATGTCGTCGCAATGGCCAGCCAGCGCTTCGTCGATGGAGTTGTCGACTACTTCGAACACCATGTGGTGCAGACCGCTGCCATCGTCAGTATCACCAATGTACATACCGGGACGTTTGCGTACGGCATCAAGGCCTTTCAGCACTTTAATGCTCGTTGAGTCGTACGTGTTTTCTTCGCTCAATGCCTTCACTCCCGATGGTCGTGGGTCTGGGTGATACAGCCCTGTTCCACGTGGAACAGGGCAACTGGCGTTTCCGTCTGCCAGCCTTCCCTCAATAATTCGTGGTCTACACAGGTAATGAATACCTGGCAGCGTAAGTCTTCCAACAAGCGACACAGTGCGTTGCGATGCTGCTCGTCCAGTTCGGACGGCAAGTCATCCACCAGATAAATACATTGGCCTCGCCGGGCCTGGCTGACCAAGTGCCCCTGAGCGATGCGCAGCGCGCAGACCACCAACTTCTGCTGCCCCCGCGACAAAATATCTGCGGCGTTATTTGCACCCAGCTTAAGGCGCAAATCAGCACGTTGTGGCCCCGCCTGGGTATGCCCCATTTGCTGGTCCCGGTGGACAGACGCGGCGAGTACAGCACTCAGCTCACGGTCTTTATCCCAACCACGGTAATAGCTCAGCGTTAACCCCTGGAGATCCAGCAGCTCGCTCAGGGTCTGCTCAAAGACTGGTTTCAAGGCTTTGATGTAGGCGCGGCGGTATTCATCAATTTCAGCACTGGCCAGGCACAGTTCCCGGTCCCAGGCCGCTTGTGAAACGGCGTCGAGTGTACCATGCCGCAGCCATGAGTTCCGCTGCCGCAGGGCCTTCTGTAGCCGCTGCCAGGTCGACATGAACCGCGGTTCAACATGGAACACGCCCCAGTCGAGAAATTGCCTGCGGATCTTTGGGGCCCCTTCAAGAAGTCGGAAGCTGTCCGGGTTGATCAATTGCAGCGGAAGTATCTCGGCCAATTGCGCAGCACTGCGCGCATTCTGGCCGTCGATACGAATCTGGAACTCCCCCTGACGATCCCGCGAGACACCCAGTGCACTGTGTCCGCCTTCTGCCAGTTCTACCTGACCAAAAACTGTACAGCTCTGCTGCTCATGCTGGATAACGGGGTTCAGCCGCACACTGCGAAACGACCGCGCCAACCCTAGCAGGTGGATAGCTTCCAGCACGCTGGTTTTGCCGCTGCCGTTGGCGCCGTACAGAATATTGATGCGGGGGGAGGGGGAGAAGGTCACCGGGTGCAGGTTACGCACCGCGGTGACTGTGACACGACTGAGGGACATCTAGCGTGGGCTGTGCATAAGTTACAGGCGCATCGGCATGACAACGTAGGCCGAGTCGTCGTTGTCCGACTCCTGGACCAGGGCGCTGCTGTTGGAGTCCGACAGGATCAGACGCACTTGTTCAGTGGTCATGACGCCCAGTACGTCCAGCAGGTAGCTCACATTGAAGCCGATCTCCAGGGAGCCGCCGTTGTAATCAACGCCAACTTCTTCTTCCGCTTCTTCCTGCTCCGGGTTATTGGCCTGGATTTTCAGCTGGCCATTGGCCAGTTGAAGGCGAATACCGCGGTACTTTTCGTTGGACAGGATCGCGGTACGGCTGAACGCTTCACGCAGTGCCTGACGGTCACCGATCACCACCTTGTCACCGCCTTTAGGCAGAACGCGCTCGTAGTCCGGGAACTTGCCGTCTACCAGCTTGGAGGTAAAGGTGAACTCGCCGGTGGTCGCTCGGATATGGTGTGCACCCAGAACGATGCTCACTTCGCCGTCTGGCTCGGTCAGCAGGCGCGCCAGCTCGAGGATACCCTTGCGCGGTACGATCACCTGGTGACGGTCTGGTTGGCCGATATCGGCTTTCATCGAGCACATGGCCAAACGGTGACCGTCGGTAGCTACGGCACGGATGATCCCGGCCGACACTTCCAACAGCATACCGTTGAGGTAGTAACGAACGTCCTGCTGGGCCATGGCAAAGCTGGTGCGCTCGATCAGACGACGCAACTTGCTCTGCTGCAGGCTGCAGGTCAGCGAACCCGGACCTTCTTCAACCGTCGGGAAATCGTTGGCCGGCAACGTCGACAGGGTAAAGCGGCTACGGCCTGCCTTGACCACCAGTTTGTTGTCATCAAGTTTGATGTCGATCAGTGCATCGTTGGGCAGGCTTTTGCAGATATCCATCAGCTTGCGCGCAGGCACGGTGATTTCGCCTGGCTCGGCCGGCTCTTCAAGTTGCACCCGACCGACCAGCTCGACTTCAAGGTCAGTACCGGTCAGCGACAGTTGCTGGCCTTCGACAACCAACAGCACGTTGGACAATACCGGCAAGGTCTGGCGGCGTTCTACTACGCCGGCGACCAGTTGCAGGGGTTTCAACAGGGCTTCGCGTTGAATGGTGAAATGCATGGTCTAGTCCCTTGCCTTAATAAGCTGCGCTGGTGTCATCAGGTTGTCAGAGTTCGCAGCAGGTTCTTGTAGTCCTCGCGGATGTCCGCGTCGGATTCCTTGAGTTCGTTGATCTTGCGGCATGCGTGCAAAACCGTGGTGTGATCGCGACCGCCAAACACATCGCCGATTTCCGGCAGGCTGTGGTTGGTCAGTTCCTTGGACAGTGCCATGGCGACCTGGCGTGGTCGCGCTACCGAGCGCGAACGGCGCTTGGACAATAAGTCCGAGATCTTGATCTTGTAGTACTCGGCCACGGTGCGCTGGATGTTATCCACAGAGACGAGTTTGTCTTGCAGCGCCAGCAAGTCTTTTAGGGACTCGCGAATCAGCTCGATGGTGATGTCGCGGCCCATAAAGTGCGAGTGAGCGATAACGCGCTTGAGCGCGCCTTCGAGCTCACGCACGTTGGAGCGAATGCGCTGGGCAATAAAGAAGGCTGCATCATGGGGCAGATCAACCTTGGCCTGATCGGCCTTCTTCATCAGGATCGCTACGCGGGTCTCTAGCTCCGGCGGCTCGACGGCAACCGTCAGTCCCCAGCCAAAGCGCGACTTCAGACGCTCTTCGAGGCCTTCGATTTCTTTCGGGTAACGGTCACTGGTCAGAATCACTTGCTGACCGCCTTCAAGCAGGGCGTTGAAGGTGTGGAAGAACTCTTCCTGGGACCGTTCCTTGCGCGCAAAGAATTGAATGTCATCGATAAGCAAGGCATCGACCGATCGGTAGAAGCGCTTGAACTCGTTGATGGCATTGAGCTGCAGGGCTTTAACCATATCAGCTACAAAACGCTCGGAATGCAGGTACACGACCTTGGCATTCGGGTTCTTCTTTAACAGGTGGTTACCCACCGCGTGCATCAAGTGAGTTTTACCCAGACCTACGCCGCCATAAAGGAAGAGCGGGTTGTAACCATGCTTGGGGTTATCCGCCACTTGCCACGCCGCAGCGCGGGCCAGTTGGTTGGACTTGCCCTCGACGAAGTTTTCAAAGGTAAAGGTGCGGTTCAGGTAGCTGGTGTGCTTCAGGGCACCTTCAACCTGAACGGTGCGCTGTTCGGCGCGCACGGGTGCTTGCTGCGAGCTGGCGCCTGCCATCGGGTCGAAGCTGGCACGCGAAGGCTCTTCGCTGGCGGGCTCGGACTGCTTGGGCGCGGGTGCAGAGACTGCAGGCGTAGGCGCGCTCGGCGCCGGGGCTTGTTGAGAAGCCGATGCAGCCAAGGGCGCATTGGGGGCAGCACGAGGCGCCGAGCTGCGTTTGCTGCCTATTAACAAGGACAACGCTGGCGCCATGCCATTGCTGTGCTCATTCAACAGTTCAAGCAAACGGCTCAGGTATTTTTCGTTAACCCAGTCGAGAACGAATCGGTTGGGTGCATACACACGCAACTCGTCGCCTTCGGCTTCGACCTGTAGTGGACGGATCCAGGTGTTGAATTGCTGGGCAGGCAGCTCATCGCGCAAAAGCTCCACGCACTGCTGCCAAAGTTCCACTGACACGGATATCCCCTAAGTTGAAAGCCGGTGAGGCAAAAACAGGCGCCATTGTAGCGACCGCCGCCCCACTTATCCACATGTAGCTGACCTGCATATAAGGCGTTGACAGGCTTTTTACTGTGAACAAAGCGACAAATGGTATGTGCATAAGGTCTGTGGATAAGCGGGCCTGAGCTCGTTGCACAAGTGGGGGTAAAACTCTGTGCATAACACGGCTGTGGATAAGTAGCCCTTTCATGCACAGCTTTTCCGAGGGTGCAGCACAGGCAAAGCACCGCTTGTGGACAACCTTTCTGTTCTCTGAAAACCTTGCTCTACAAGGGCTGCATAGAGTTATCCACAGCAGAACGGCTCTATAAGAGTAGTAAGTTCTTTAAAAGAGCTTTAAATACTTCGTTTTTTTATTTCTATAGTTGGCAGGCACAAGACTGGTGCAAAACGGCAAACATCTATTTAGCAGTAAACGTTGGTTGGAAATTGACCTATCGGCTTGCATTCTCTAGAATCGCCGGTCTCTTAAAACGGGGGCCATTCCGGCCCGTTGTGGACGAACCAGGTAGCACGACATGAAACGTACTTTCCAACCAAGCACTATCAAACGCGCCCGCACTCACGGTTTCCGTGCTCGCATGGCTACTAAAAACGGCCGTGCAGTCCTGTCGCGTCGCCGCGCCAAAGGCCGTGCACGTCTGGCAGTTTGATAATCAGACAATGGTGGTGAGTCAGGACTTCAGTCGGGAAAAGCGGTTACTCACTCCCCGACATTTCAAGGCAGTCTTTGACTCCCCCACCGGCAAGGTTCCGGGGAAAAATCTCCTGCTCCTTGCGCGTAGCAACGATCTTGATCACCCCCGCCTGGGGTTAGTGATCGGGAAAAAGAGCGTAAAGCTCTCCGTTGAGCGCAATCGCCTTAAGCGTTTGATGCGTGAATCGTTTCGTCTCCACCAGGATTTACTGGTTGGTTGGGATATCGTTATCGTCGCGCGCAAAGGTTTGGGTGACGTAGAGAACCCCGAATTGATTCAGCATTTCGGCAAACTCTGGAAGCGTCTGGCCCGTAACACGCCAGTTCCAGCGGTTAAAACCGAAACTGTAGGGGTAGGCAGTCCTGATGCGTAAACTGGCACTCGTTCCGATCCAGTTTTATCGTTATGCCATTAGTCCTTTGATGGCCAGCCACTGCCGTTTCTACCCCAGTTGTTCCTGCTACGCGTTGGAAGCCATCGAAAATCATGGCCTTCTGCGCGGCGGCTGGCTGACCTTTCGTCGTTTAGGTCGCTGTCACCCGTGGAATCCCGGTGGTTACGACCCGGTTCCACCTATCCCTACCTCCCGTTCTTCTTGATGGCCGAGTAATCATGGATATTAAACGCACGATCCTGATCGTCGCTCTCGCAGTCGTGTCCTACGTTATGGTTCTGAAATGGAACCAGGACTACGGCCAAGCTGCCCTGCCGACTCAGAATGTTGCCGCCAGCACCACCGCACCGGCTTTGCCCGATACGGTTTCAGGTAACAACGTTGCAAACAGTGCCGATGTACCCAGCGCCAATACCGATACCAGCACACCGACTGAAACCCCGGTGGCTGCAAGCAAAGACCTCATCCACGTAAAAACGGATGTTCTGGATATCGCGATTGATCCACAGGGTGGTGATATTGCCCAGCTGCGTCTGCCGCTTTATCCACGTCGCCAGGATCACCCGGATGTTCCTTTCCAGTTGTTCGATAACGGCAACGAACGCACCTATCTGGCCCAAAGTGGCCTGACAGGCGTTGATGGCCCGGACGCCCGTCCGTCAGGTCGTCCTGTTTTCAGCACCGAGAAAAAGACCTACGAACTGGCCCCAGGTCAGGATCAACTGGTTGTTGATCTGAAATTCAGCGAAAACGGCATCAACTACATCAAACGTTTCACGCTCAAGCGTGGTTTGTACGATGTACAAGTCAGCTATCTGATTGATAACGAGAGCGGCAAGCCGTGGAACGGCAACCTGTTCGCGCAATTGAAGCGTGATGCCAGCTCCGATCCTTCTTCCAGCACCGCCACCGGTACTGCGACTTACCTGGGCGCTGCCCTGTGGACAAGTGCAGAGCCGTACAAAAAAGTGTCGATGAAAGATATCGACAAGGCTCAGCTGAAAGAAACCGTACAAGGCGGCTGGGTTGCCTGGTTGCAGCACTACTTTGTGACCGCGTGGATCCCTCAGAAAGGCGATAACAACGTCGTTCAGACCCGCAAAGACAACCAAGGCAACTACATCATCGGTTTCACTGGCCCAACATTGACTGTTGAACCGGGCAAAACCGCTGAAACCAGCGCTACGTTGTACGCCGGTCCGAAAAGCCAGGGTGTACTCAAAGAGTTGTCCCCAGGCCTGGAACTGACGGTTGACTACGGCATCCTGTGGTTCATTGCCCAGCCTATCTTCTGGCTGCTGCAACATATCCACAGCCTGGTCGGTAACTGGGGCTGGTCGATCATCTTCCTGACCATGCTGATCAAAGGGATCTTCTTCCCTCTGTCGGCCGCCAGCTACAAGTCGATGGCCCGCATGCGCGCTGTGGCACCAAAACTGGCCGCTCTGAAAGAGCAGTTCGGTGATGACCGCCAGAAAATGTCGCAAGCGATGATGGAGCTGTACAAGAAAGAGAAGATCAATCCACTGGGCGGCTGCTTGCCGATTCTAGTGCAGATGCCGGTCTTCCTGTCCTTGTACTGGGTACTTCTGGAAAGTGTTGAAATGCGCCAGGCGCCGTTCATGCTCTGGATTACCGACCTGTCGATCAAAGACCCGTTCTTCATTCTGCCGATCATCATGGGCGCAACCATGTTCATCCAGCAGCGTCTGAACCCGACTCCGCCGGATCCGATGCAGGCCAAGGTGATGAAGCTGATGCCAATCATCTTCACCTTCTTCTTCCTGTGGTTCCCGGCTGGTCTGGTGCTGTACTGGGTTGTGAACAACTGCCTGTCCATCGCTCAACAGTGGTACATCACGCGTAAAGTCGAAGCGGCTACCAAAAAAGTCGCTGAGTAACTTACTCTGATACGCGCCACTCAAAACGCCCCCTAGTGGGGCGTTTTGCTATCCGTCACTTTTGTTTTGAGGCCTGTTTTATGAGTGTTCCGGCAGAGACTATTGCTGCAGTAGCGACCGCCCAAGGCCGAGGTGGTGTGGGGATCGTACGTATTTCCGGCCCACTCGCCCGTGTTGCGGCCAAAGCGTTCAGCGAACGCGAACTAAAACCGCGCTATGCCCATTACGGCCCTTTTTACGGCGACAACCGCGAAGTGCTGGATGAGGGCATAGCGCTCTACTTCCCCGGGCCCAACTCCTTTACCGGCGAAGATGTCCTTGAACTGCAGGGCCACGGCGGTCCGATTGTTCTGGATATGCTGCTGCAGCGCTGCATCCAGTTGGGCTGCCGTTTGGCCCGTCCGGGGGAGTTCAGCGAGCGGGCCTTTTTGAATGACAAGCTCGACCTGGCCCAGGCCGAGGCGATTGCCGACCTGATCGAGGCAAGTTCTGCACAGGCTGCGCGTAACGCATTACGTTCCTTGCAGGGTGCTTTCTCTCAACGTGTGCATAACTTGACCGAGCAATTGATCGGTTTGCGTATCTATGTCGAAGCAGCGATTGATTTCCCGGAAGAAGAAATCGACTTCCTCGCCGATGGCCATGTGCTCGGTATGCTCGACAAGGTTCGTGAAGAGTTATCCACCGTACAGCGCGAAGCCGGCCAGGGTGCTTTGCTGCGCGACGGCATGACCGTGGTGATTGCCGGGCGGCCCAATGCTGGAAAATCGAGCCTGCTCAATGCCCTGGCCGGGCGTGAAGCGGCGATCGTGACCGAAATCGCGGGTACTACCCGTGATGTGTTACGCGAACATATCCACATCGATGGCATGCCATTGCACGTTGTCGACACCGCAGGTCTGCGCGACACCGATGACCAGGTTGAGAAAATTGGCGTGCAGCGCGCACTCAAGGCCATTGGTGAAGCTGATAGGGTATTGCTGGTGGTTGATGCCACGGCACCGGAAGCTGATGACCCGTTTGCCCTGTGGCCAGAGTTTCTTGAACAACGCCCGGATCCGGCGAAGGTGACCTTGATCCGCAACAAGGCGGATCTAAGCGGTGAAAATGTAGCCCTTGAAGTCAGTGAAGATGGCCATGTCACCATCAGCCTGAGTGCCAGATCTACAGAAGGCCTGGACCTGCTGCGGGAACACCTCAAGGCATGCATGGGCTATGAGCAGACCTCGGAGAGCAGCTTCAGCGCACGCCGCCGCCATCTGGAGGCATTGCAGCACGCCAGCAAGGCACTTGAGCATGGCAGGGCACAACTGACCCTGGCGGGTGCAGGAGAGCTATTGGCCGAGGATTTGCGCCAGGCACAGCATTCCCTTGGCGAAATTACCGGGGCATTCAGTTCGGATGACCTGCTGGGGCGGATCTTCTCCAGCTTCTGTATCGGTAAATAACCCTCGTAGCAGCTGCCGTAGGAACCAGGCTGCGTTCGGCGGCACAGCCGTCGTAAAATCAGATACTGTGGTGTGCCATTTAAAACCGGAGCTCAGGATTTACGACGACTACGTCGCCGAACGCAGCCTCGTTCCTACGGCAGCTGCTACAGTTATCCACATTCACACGAGGTATTAGTCCGATGCGCCATTGATGCCGCCGCGATGCTTGCGGCCAGTTCTTGATTCCCCTGCAACAGGGGGTAGATCTGTGCATCTCTGGAGTGCGTATGGCTCACGTTACCTCTGTAACGCTGCAAGGCGTTTCTTATCATCTGCCCGATGGCAGTTCCCTGTTTTCAGATATTGATCTGCATCTCGACCAGCGCCGCACCGGCCTGGTAGGGCGCAATGGTGTGGGCAAGAGCATATTGGCGCGCATCATGGCAGGGGATATCTTGCCCTCAACCGGCCACTGCATCCGTCATGGCACGGTGTATTACCTGACGCAGCACGTCAGCCATGACCCCAATCACACCCTTGCCGAGCTTGCTGGCGTGCAACCAGTCATTAGCGCCCTTGAGCGAATAGAGCGGGGCAGCAGCGCCCAAGCGGACTTTGACTGTGTGGGCGAACGCTGGAATATCCGCCAGCAACTGCTCGATCAGCTAAGCCGCAACAAGCTTGCACACCTGACCCTTTCGACTCCTGCATCAGCACTCAGCGGTGGCGAAGCCATGCGCGTGGCTCTGCTGGGCGCCTTTTTGTCGAAAGCCGATCTGTTGATCCTGGATGAGCCCACCAATCATTTGGATCACCAGCTTCGACTTGCCCTGCATGAACAGTTGCAGCAGTGGCCAGAAGGATTACTTGTTATCAGCCATGATCGCGCCTTGCTGGAAAATATGGAGCGCATCGTTGAGCTGTCACCACAGGGCCTCACCAGTTACGGCGGCGGTTACTCGTTTTATGCACAGGCAAAAACCGGGCAACTGCAAGCGGCGCAACAACAGCTGGCGGCATACCGGCTGGAGCGCACGCGTCAGGAACAGACCCTGCGTGAGCAAAGAGAAAGTCTTGAGCGCAAACAATCCCGTGGCCGGAAACAGGCCGCTGACGCCAATCAGGCGAAGATTTTGCTGGGCCGGCAAAAGGAGCGCAGCCAGGCCAGCAGCGGTAAGTTGCGGGTACAGCAGGATGCGGCTCGCGAGCAATTATCTGTGCAGGTCCGTCAGGCTGCGAATCAGGTAGAAGAGCAGCAGGCCATCTTTATCTCTGCCCCGCAGCCTTGCTCTGGCTCGCCGGCTCAAATTGCCGAGTTGATAGAGGCCCGCCTGCCTTATGGGGCGCAACAACTGCGCAGGATCAATCTTGCCGTTACGCGAGGCCAGCGCATTGCCTTGACCGGCCCGAACGGCTGCGGCAAGTCGACCTTGCTCAAGGTATTGGCCGGGCAACTAACGGTTGTTTCCGGTCAGGCCAGGACCCTGGTCACCAGCACTTACCTCGACCAGCACCTGGGCGTTTTGGAACCGGCTCGGTCAGTTCTTGAGCAGTTGCAGTCACTTAACCGGCAACTGAGTGAAGGAGAATTACGTACCCGGCTGGCGCAATTGGGCCTCAATGCCGATCGTATCAACCTGCCATCCCATCGGCTCAGTGGCGGTGAACGCTTGAAAGCGGCGATGGCCTGCGTGTTTTATACACAATCCCCACCACAGCTGTTACTGCTCGATGAACCGGCCAATCACCTGGATCTGCCTTCCGTTCAAGCCCTGGAAAGCATGCTCAAGCATTACCCGGGCACTCTGATCGTTACCTCACACGATGATGTGTTTCTGGCCGCAATCGGAATTACCCACAGGCTCATGGCCTCACCCACAGGCTGGCTGCTTTGCCCCGTCTAACGGGGCTGTTGGCTACCGTTTATCACATTAATCATTGACCGAACGTCCGACCGCTTGCCGGATTGCACCTTCAAGCGTTTTTCGGCTGCCTGTTTATTGGCTCGAAAGCACCCAAACACGGGAATAAGCCCTGTGCATAACTGGCCCTCAGGTCAGTGGGTAAGTAGGTCTGAAAACTGAAGATAACCACCCCTGTGGATAAGCACCTGTTTTACCCACAGGCTTAAAGCACTTATCCCAACCCCTCATTAGTGCATAACCACAGACTTTTGATCCTCTGTACAGTACGTAAAATATAGCCTGTAGCAATCTATCCACAGAAAGGTGCCTCAGTAGAAATAAACATAAAAACAAAGCTTTATAAATTTCTTCTCTATTTATTTATCTATCTTGCCCTTATCCACAGCTGGTTAAATTTTGTGCAAAGGGTTCTTTAAGAAGGGCGAAGTCCCTATACTTCGCGGTCTATCCAAAAAACCCCTAGTAACAGGCACGAGGTGCGTGGTGAATTTCCCTTCCCGTTTTGCAGTGATCGTCATCGGCGGCGGTCACGCCGGAACCGAGGCTGCACTTGCTTCAGCACGTATGGGTGTGAAAACCCTGCTGTTGACCCACAACGTGGAAACCCTCGGGCAAATGAGCTGCAATCCTGCAATTGGCGGGATTGGTAAAAGCCATCTGGTTAAAGAAATCGATGCCCTTGGCGGCGCGATGGCGATAGCCACCGATAAAGGCGGTATTCAGTTCCGCGTACTCAACGGACGCAAAGGCCCGGCAGTACGGGCGACCCGTGCACAGGCCGACCGCATCCTGTACAAGGCCGCCGTACGCGAAATCCTGGAAAACCAGCCCAACCTGTGGATATTTCAACAGGCCGCTGATGACCTGATCGTTGAACAGGATCAAGTCCGTGGCGTAGTGACCCAGATGGGCCTGCGTTTTATGGCTGATGCCGTGGTTCTGACCACAGGCACTTTCCTCGGTGGACTTATCCACATCGGCATGCAGAATTACTCGGCCGGTCGGGCCGGTGATCCACCTTCGATTGCCCTGGCACACCGTCTGCGTGAACTGCCCCTGCGAGTCGGTCGCCTGAAAACCGGGACGCCACCGCGTATCGATGGCCGTTCTGTGGATTTCTCGGTGATGACCGAGCAACCGGGTGATACACCGATTCCTGTCATGTCGTTCATGGGCAACAAGGAACAGCACCCGGCCCAGGTCAGCTGCTGGATTACCCATACCAACGCCCGCACTCACGAAATCATTGCCTCCAACCTTGATCGTTCGCCGATGTATTCAGGCGTGATCGAAGGTATTGGCCCGCGTTACTGCCCGTCGATTGAAGACAAGATCCATCGCTTTGCCGACAAGGAAAGCCATCAGGTCTTTATCGAGCCGGAAGGTTTGACCACGCACGAGCTGTACCCGAACGGGATTTCCACCTCCTTGCCGTTCGACGTGCAAATCCAGATCGTGCAATCGATTCGCGGTATGGAAAACGCCCATATCGTGCGCCCGGGCTATGCCATCGAGTACGATTACTTCGATCCACGCGACCTGAAGTACAGCCTCGAAACCAAGGTGATTGGCGGCTTGTTCTTTGCCGGGCAAATCAACGGCACCACCGGTTACGAAGAAGCCGGCGCCCAGGGTTTGCTGGCTGGCGCCAACGCGGCATTGCTCGCTCAGGGCAAGGAAAGCTGGTGCCCGCGCCGGGATGAGGCGTACATCGGCGTATTGGTCGACGACCTGATTACCCTGGGTACTCAAGAACCGTACCGGATGTTCACTTCCCGCGCCGAATACCGCCTGATCCTGCGCGAAGACAACGCCGACATGCGCTTGACTGAAAAAGGCCGCGAACTGGGCCTGGTCGACGACGCTCGTTGGGCGGCTTTCTGCACCAAGCGCGAAAGCATCGCGCAGGAAGAACAACGCCTCAAAAGTACCTGGGTTCGTCCGGGTACCGAGCAGGGTGATGCCATTGCTGCCAAGTTCGGCACACCGCTGACCCATGAATACAATTTGCTCAACCTGCTGACCCGCCCCGAAATTGATTACGCCGGCCTGGTTGAAGTGACCGGGCAGGGGGCAGAAGACCCGCTGGTTGCCGAGCAGGTTGAGATCAAAACCAAGTACGCCGGTTATATCGATCGTCAACAAGACGAAATTGCCCGTCTGCGTGCCAGTGAAAATACCAAGCTGCCTGTGGATATCGATTACACGACCATCTCCGGTCTGTCGAAAGAGATTCAGAGCAAGCTGGGCGCAACACGTCCCGAGACCCTGGGCCAGGCTTCGCGTATCCCGGGTGTGACCCCTGCGGCAATTTCCCTGTTGATGATTCACCTGAAAAAGCGCGGCGCTGGCCGCACGTTGGAGCAAAACGCTTGAGTTCGCTGGTAACCGCACAACACGCCGAAGAGTTATCCACAGGTGCACGCCAGCTGGGCGTCGCACTGACCGAGCATCAGCATCAGCAATTGCTGGGTTATCTGGCCCTGTTGATCAAATGGAACAAGGCTTACAACCTCACGGCTGTGCGTAACCCGGACGAGATGGTGTCGCGTCATTTGCTCGACAGTCTGAGCGTGATGCCCTTCATCGAAAATGGCCGTTGGCTGGATGTGGGCAGTGGCGGCGGCATGCCGGGTATTCCCCTGGCGATCCTGTTTCCCGAGTCGCAAGTGACCTGCCTGGACAGCAACGGCAAGAAAACCCGTTTCCTGACCCAGGTAAAACTCGAGCTGAAGCTGGATAACCTGCAAGTTATCCACAGTCGCGTCGAAGAATTCCAGCCTGAGCAGCCTTTCAACGGAATTGTTTCCAGGGCTTTCAGCAGCATGGAGAACTTCAGCAACTGGACGCGCCACCTTGGCAACAGCGAAACCCGCTGGTTGGCAATGAAGGGCGTTCATCCGGCCGATGAGCTGGTAGCATTGCCGTCTGATTTTCGTCTCGATGGCGAACACGCCTTGACCGTTCCGGGTTGCCAAGGCCAACGCCATCTGCTGATACTGCGCCGCACGGCATGATTGGGAACGCAAGCAAGAATGGCTAAGGTATTCGCAATAGCGAACCAAAAAGGTGGTGTGGGTAAAACCACCACCTGTATCAACCTCGCAGCATCGCTGGTCGCGACCAAGCGCCGCGTGCTGCTCATTGACCTTGATCCACAGGGCAACGCCACCATGGGTAGCGGTGTGGATAAACACGGTCTTGAGAATTCGGTCTACGACCTGTTGATCGGTGAATGCGACCTGGCCCAGGCCATGCACATCTCCGAGCACGGTGGTTACCAGTTGCTTCCCGCCAACCGCGATTTGACCGCAGCTGAAGTCGTGCTGCTCGAAATGCAGATGAAGGAAAGTCGTCTGCGTACAGCGCTGGCCCCGGTTCGCGAAAGCTACGATTACATCCTGATCGATTGCCCGCCATCGTTGTCGATGCTGACCTTGAATGCCCTGGTGGCGGCCGATGGGGTGATTATCCCCATGCAGTGCGAGTACTTTGCACTCGAAGGCCTGAGCGACCTTGTGGATAACATCAAGCGCATCGCCGAGCTGCTCAATCCGAACCTGAAGATCGAAGGCCTGCTGCGCACCATGTACGACCCGCGCCTGAGCCTGATGAACGACGTGTCGGCCCAGCTCAAGGAACACTTCGGCGAGCAGCTCTACGACACCGTGATTCCGCGCAACATCCGCCTGGCCGAAGCGCCAAGCTATGGCATGCCAGCGCTGGCGTATGACAAAAATTCCCGTGGCGCGATTGCTTACCTTGCCCTGGCGGGCGAGCTGGTTCGTCGTCAACGTCGTTCTACCCGCACGCCTCAGCCAACTTAAGGAATTTCCATGGCCGTCAAGAAACGAGGTCTCGGACGCGGACTGGATGCACTCCTGAGTGGTCCTACGGTCAGCTCGCTGGAAGAGCAAGCGGTCAAGGTTGATCAAAGCGAACTGCAGCACCTGCCCCTGGACCTGATCCAGCGCGGCAAGTACCAGCCTCGTCGCGACATGGATCCGCAGGCGCTTGAAGAACTGGCCAGCTCGATCCGCACCCAGGGCGTGATGCAACCGATCGTGGTGCGCCCGATCGAAGGTAACCGCTTCGAGATCATCGCCGGTGAACGTCGCTGGCGCGCCAGCCAACAGGCTGGCAAGGACACGATCCCGGCGATGGTCAAAGACGTGCCGGACGAAACCGCCATTGCGATGGCGTTGATCGAGAACATTCAGCGTGAAGACCTCAATCCGATCGAGGAAGCTGTCGCCTTGCAGCGTTTGCAGCAAGAGTTCCAGCTGACTCAACAGCAAGTCGCCGACGCTGTGGGTAAGTCCCGGGTGTCTGTGGCTAACTTGTTGCGATTGATTTCGTTACCGGAAGTGATCAAGACCATGCTGTCCCACGGTGACCTGGAAATGGGTCATGCGCGGGCATTGCTCGGTTTGCCTGATGCTCAGCAGGTTGAAGGGGCGCGACACGTTGTCGCACGAGGCCTGACGGTACGTCAGACTGAAGCCCTGGTTCGCCAGTGGTTGAGTGGCAAACAGGAACCCGCGGAACCGGTTAAAACCGATCCGGACATTGCCAGACTCGAACAGCGTCTGGCTGAGCGGCTGGGCTCTGCGGTGCAGATCCGCCACGGAAAGAAGGGAAAAGGCCAGTTAGTGATTGGTTACAATTCCCTGGATGAGCTGCAAGGAGTGCTTGCTCACATCCGCTGAAACAATTCCTCATGTAGCGCGCAGTCGGAAATCACTACCTGACAGTTGAATAGGGGCTTCGTCGCCCCTATACTCTGCGCGCATTTTGTCGGCACAAATTATGCCAAGTTTTCTGTTTTTGGTAGCCGACCTTTGAGGAGCAGTTGTGATGGAAACCCGCACGCCAAACCGCTTGCCGTTCCATCGCTTGGCGGTTTTTCCGGTTTTGCTGGCTCAATTTGTCGTTTTATTGCTGGCTGCTCTGGGGCTCTGGCAATGGCATGGAGTCGTCGCCGGATATTCAGGACTCTGCGGAGGCCTGATAGCTTTGCTACCCAATGTGTATTTTGCTCACAGGGCTTTTCGGTTTTCCGGCGCCCGAGCAGCGCAAGCCATCGTCCGGTCGTTTTACGCCGGTGAGGCAGGCAAGTTAATTTTGACGGCAGTGCTGTTCGCGCTGACGTTTGCAGGTGTGAAGCCATTGGCGCCGTTAGCAGTATTCGGTGTCTTCGTGCTGACCCAACTGGTCAGTTGGTTCGCTCCCCTGCTAATGAGAACAACACTTTCGAGACCTTAGGGCGTTTGAGGCAACCATGGCAGAAACAACCGCTTCGGGCTATATCCAGCACCACTTACAGAACCTGACCTTTGGGCAGCTACCTGATGGCGGCTGGGGCTTTGCCCACACCGTTGCAGAAGCTAAAGCAATGGGCTTTTGGGCGTTCCACGTCGATACCCTCGGCTGGTCGCTGTTTGTTGGTCTGATTTTCATCCTCGTATTCCGCATGGCGGCCAAGAAGGCAACTTCCGGTCAGCCAGGCGCACTGCAGAACTTCGTTGAAGTACTGGTGGAATTCGTTGATGGCAGCGTAAAAGACAGTTTCCACGGTCGCAGTGCAGTAATCGCACCGCTGGCGCTGACCATTTTCGTGTGGGTGTTCCTGATGAACGCCATCGACTTGATCCCGGTTGACTGGATTCCTCAGTTGGCCATCTTGATCACTGGCGATGAACACTTCCCGTTCCGTGCCGTACCGACGACTGATCCAAACGCGACCATGGGCATGGCCCTGTCGGTGTTTGCACTGATCATCTTCTACAGCATCAAGATCAAGGGCATCGGTGGCTTTATCGGTGAACTGACCCTGCACCCATTCGGCAGCAAGAACATTTTTGTTCAGGCGCTGCTGATTCCGGTGAACTTCCTGCTCGAATTCGTGACGTTGATTGCCAAGCCTATTTCGTTGGCTCTGCGTCTGTTCGGCAACATGTACGCTGGCGAGCTGGTGTTTATCCTGATCGCCGTGATGTTCGGCAGCGGCCTGCTTTGGCTTAGCGGTCTGGGCGTGGTGCTGCAATGGGCGTGGGCTGTATTCCACATCCTGATCATCACCTTGCAAGCGTTCATCTTCATGATGTTGACCATCGTCTACCTGTCGATGGCACACGAAGATAATCACTAAGATCCGCTTCGGCGAATCTGGTGCTCCTCTCACCTTCGGGTGAGAGGGCGTCGCAAAATGATTTTGTTTTACCGCTTTAATCTAAAAACCTAAACCATACGACGTAAAAGTCGGGAGGAAAGATGGAAACTGTAGTTGGTCTAACCGCTATCGCTGTTGCACTGTTGATCGGCCTGGGCGCACTGGGTACCGCAATTGGTTTCGGCCTGTTGGGTGGCAAGTTCCTGGAAGGCGCAGCGCGTCAACCAGAAATGGTTCCAATGCTGCAAGTTAAAATGTTCATCGTTGCCGGTCTGCTCGACGCCGTAACCATGATCGGTGTTGGTATCGCACTGTTCTTCACCTTCGCTAATCCTTTCGTTGGTCAACTCGCTGGCTAATCACTCGAATTTTCGAGTTGATTAGAGTGATGGACAACGAACGAGCGAGGTGTTGGCGTGAACATTAATGCAACCCTGATTGGCCAGTCCGTTGCGTTCTTCATTTTTGTACTGTTTTGCATGAAGTTCGTGTGGCCTCCGGTCATCGCGGCATTGCAAGAACGTCAGAAGAAGATTGCGGCTGGACTGGACGCTGCTAACCGAGCAGCTCGCGACCTGGAGTTGGCCCAAGATAAAGCGGGTCAACAACTGCGCGAAGCTAAGGCTCAAGCAGCTGAAATCATTGAGCAAGCCAAGAAACGCGGTACTCAGATCGTAGACGAAGCCCGTGAACAGGCTCGCGTTGAAGCTGACCGTGTGAAGGCTCAGGCTCAGGCCGAGATCGAACAGGAACTGAACAGCGTCAAAGACGCCCTGCGTGCCCAACTGGGTACCCTGGCTGTTGAAGGCGCAGAGAAGATCCTGGGTGCCACAATCGATCAAAACGCGCACGCGGAGCTGGTTACTAAACTGGCTGCTGAAATTTAAGCGAGGGCGATCATGGCAGAATTGACCACGTTGGCCCGACCTTACGCTAAGGCAGCCTTCGAGCACGCCCAGGCCCACCAGCAACTGGCCTCTTGGTCAGCCATGCTCGGCCTGGCTGCAGCAGTGTCGCAAGACGACACTATGCAGCGCGTGCTCAAGGCCCCGCGACTGACGAGCGCAGAAAAGGCCGTCACGTTTATTGACGTGTGCGGCGACAAGTTCACTGTAGAAGCACAGAACTTCATCAACGTCGTTGCCGAAAACGACCGTCTCCCGCTGTTGCCGGAGATCGCCGCTCTGTTTGACCTGTACAAGGCCGAACAAGAGAAGTCGGTAGACGTTGAAGTCACCAGTGCTTTTGCATTGAACCAAGAACAGCAAGACAAACTCGCCAAGGTTCTCAGTGCACGACTCGACCGGGAAGTGCGCCTGCAAGTTGCGGAGGATGCCAGCCTTATAGGTGGTGTCATCATCCGCGCCGGCGACCTGGTTATCGATGGCTCGGTTCGCGGGAAACTCGCAAGCCTTGCCGAAGCATTGAAATCTTGAGTTTGAAGGGGCAGCAGAGCAATGCAGCAACTCAATCCTTCCGAAATAAGTGAAATTATCAAGGGCCGCATCGAAAAACTCGATGTGACCTCCCAAGCCCGTAACGAAGGCACTGTCGTCAGCGTATCTGACGGTATTGTGCGGATTCACGGTCTGGCCGACGTAATGTACGGCGAGATGATCGAGTTTCCGGGCAGCGTCTTCGGTATGGCTCTCAACCTCGAGCAAGACTCTGTAGGTGCCGTAGTACTGGGCGCATACACGACTCTGGCCGAAGGCATGAGCGCCAAGTGCACTGGCCGCATCCTGGAAGTTCCGGTTGGTAAGGAACTGCTGGGTCGCGTTGTCGACGCACTGGGTAACCCTGTTGATGGCAAAGGTCCACTGGGCAACACCGAGACTGATGCAGTCGAGAAAGTTGCTCCAGGCGTGATCTGGCGTAAGTCGGTAGACCAGCCTGTACAGACTGGCTACAAGGCTGTCGATGCCATGATCCCTGTCGGCCGTGGCCAGCGTGAGCTGATCATCGGTGACCGTCAGATCGGTAAAACCGCTCTGGCGATCGACGCGATCATCAACCAGAAGAACAGCGGCATTTTCTGTGTATACGTAGCGATCGGTCAGAAGCAATCGACCATCGCCAACGTGGTTCGCAAGCTGGAAGAAAACGGCGCGCTGGCTAACACCATCGTCGTTGCTGCCAGTGCTTCCGAATCCGCAGCGCTGCAGTTCCTGGCACCGTACTCCGGTTGCACCATGGGCGAATACTTCCGCGACCGCGGTGAAGACGCGCTGATCGTTTATGACGATCTGTCCAAGCAAGCAGTGGCTTACCGCCAGATTTCCCTGCTGCTGCGCCGTCCACCAGGCCGTGAAGCTTACCCAGGCGACGTGTTCTATCTCCACTCCCGTCTTCTGGAGCGCGCATCCCGCGTATCCGAAGAATACGTAGAGAAGTTCACCAACGGCGCAGTGACCGGCAAAACCGGTTCCCTGACCGCACTGCCGATCATCGAAACCCAGGCTGGCGACGTTTCCGCGTTCGTTCCGACCAACGTGATTTCCATCACCGACGGTCAGATCTTCCTGGAATCGGCCATGTTCAACTCCGGGATCCGTCCTGCAGTGAACGCCGGTGTTTCGGTATCCCGTGTGGGTGGTGCCGCTCAGACCAAGATCATCAAGAAGCTGTCCGGTGGTATCCGTACCGCTCTGGCTCAGTACCGTGAACTGGCAGCATTTGCCCAGTTCGCTTCTGACCTGGACGAAGCGACCCGTAAGCAACTTGAGCATGGTCAGCGCGTTACCGAGCTGATGAAGCAGAAGCAATACGCACCAATGTCGATCGCTGACATGGCGCTGTCGCTGTATGCCGCTGAGCGTGGGTTCCTGACTGACGTCGAAATCACCAAGGTCGGTAGCTTTGAACAAGCGCTGATTGCTTACTTCAACCGCGATCACGCCGAGCTAATGGCGAAGATCAACGTTAAAGGTGACTTCAATGACGAAATCGACGCTGGCATCAAAGCCGGTATCGAGAAGTTCAAGGCCACCCAAACCTGGTAAGCCGCAGCGGGAGCCGCAAGGCTCCCGCTTGCTAACCTGATAGGTGTTACATGGCAGGCGCAAAAGAGATTCGCAGTAAGATTGCGAGCATCAAAAGCACGCAAAAGATTACCAGCGCCATGGAAAAAGTGGCGGTCAGCAAAATGCGCAAGGCACAAATGCGCATGGCTGCTAGCCGTCCTTATGCGGAGCGTATCCGCCAGGTTATTGGGCATTTGGCCAACGCCAACCCGGAATACCGCCACCCGTTCATGATCGACCGCGAAGTTAAGCGTGTGGGTTATGTGGTTGTGAGCAGTGACCGTGGTTTGTGCGGTGGTTTGAATACCAACCTGTTCAAGGCTTTGGTCAAGGACATGGCGGTAAACCGTGAAAACGGCGTCGAGATTGATCTGTGCGTGGTCGGCAGCAAAGGTGCGGCATTTTTCCGTAACTTCGGCGGTAACGTCGTCGCTGCTATCAGCCATCTGGGTGAAGAACCGTCGATCAATGATTTGATCGGCAGCGTTAAGGTGATGCTGGATGCTTACCTGGAAGGCCGTATTGACCGCCTGTCCGTGGTATCCAACAAGTTCATCAACACCATGACGCAACAGCCTACTGTGGAGCAATTGATTCCACTGGTGGCGACCCCGGATCAAGAACTCAAGCACCACTGGGACTATCTCTACGAACCGGATGCCAAAGAGCTGCTAGACGGCTTGATGGTGCGTTACGTGGAGTCGCAGGTGTACCAGGCGGTGGTCGAGAACAGTGCAGCTGAACAAGCTGCGCGGATGATCGCAATGAAGAACGCCACTGATAACGCCGGTGACTTGATCAGCGATTTGCAGCTGATCTACAACAAGGCGCGTCAGGCTGCGATCACCCAAGAGATCTCGGAAATCGTCGGCGGCGCTGCCGCGGTTTAACGGTTCAAATATTCAGAGGATCCAGCTATGAGTAGCGGACGTATCGTTCAAATCATCGGCGCCGTGATCGACGTGGAATTTCCACGCGAAAACGTACCGAGCATCTACAACGCGCTGAAAGTACAAAGCGCGGCCGGAACCACTCTGGAAGTTCAGCAACAGCTGGGCGACGGCGTGGTTCGTACCATTGCGATGGGTTCCACCGAGGGCTTGAAGCGCGGTCTGGAAGTCACCGACTCTGGCGCAGCCATCTCCGTTCCAGTAGGTAAAGCTACCCTGGGCCGGATCATGGACGTTCTGGGCAACCCGATCGACGAAGCTGGCCCGATTGACACCGAAGAGCGTTGGGGCATTCACCGCCCAGCACCGTCCTTCGCTGAGCAAGCTGGCGGCAACGACCTGCTGGAAACCGGTATCAAGGTTATCGACCTGATCTGCCCGTTTGCAAAAGGCGGTAAGGTTGGTCTGTTCGGTGGTGCCGGTGTAGGCAAAACCGTAAACATGATGGAACTGATCCGTAACATCGCCATGGAACACAGCGGTTACTCTGTGTTTGCTGGTGTGGGCGAGCGTACCCGTGAGGGTAACGACTTCTACCACGAGATGAAGGATTCCAGCGTACTGGACAAAGTGGCACTGGTTTACGGTCAGATGAACGAGCCGCCGGGTAACCGTCTGCGCGTAGCACTGACCGGCCTGACCATGGCCGAGAAGTTCCGTGACGAAGGTAACGACGTACTGTTGTTCGTTGACAACATCTACCGTTACACCTTGGCCGGTACTGAAGTATCCGCACTGCTGGGCCGTATGCCTTCGGCAGTAGGTTACCAGCCGACTCTGGCTGAAGAGATGGGTACTCTGCAAGAGCGCATCACTTCGACCAAAAACGGTTCGATCACTTCGATCCAAGCGGTATACGTACCTGCGGATGACTTGACTGACCCGTCGCCTGCGACCACGTTTGCCCACTTGGACGCTACCGTCGTTCTGTCCCGTGACATCGCTTCCCTGGGTATCTACCCAGCAGTAGATCCACTGGATTCGACTTCGCGCCAGCTGGATCCGAACGTAATCGGCCAGGAACACTACGACACCGCTCGCGGCGTTCAGTACGTGTTGCAGCGTTACAAAGAACTGAAGGACATCATTGCGATCCTGGGTATGGACGAGCTGTCGGAAACCGACAAGCAGTTGGTATCCCGCGCTCGTAAGATCCAGCGTTTCTTGTCTCAGCCGTTCTTCGTGGCTGAAGTCTTCACTGGCGCTTCGGGTAAATACGTTTCCCTGAAAGACACCATTGCTGGCTTCAAAGGCATCCTCAACGGTGACTACGACCACCTGCCAGAACAAGCGTTCTACATGGTCGGCGGCATCGAAGAAGCGATCGAGAAAGCCAAGAAACTGTAATTCCAGCGCCCGGCAACGGGCGCTAATCAGGTTGAGGCAATCAGATGGCTAATATGATGACAGTCCATTGCGATATCGTCAGTGCGGAAGGAGAAATCTTTTCCGGTCAGGTCGAGATGGTGATTGCGCACGGCAGCCTGGGTGATCTTGGTATCGCTCTGGGTCACGCTCCGCTGATCACTGAACTCAAGCCGGGTCCGATCCGCCTGATCAAGCTGGGCGGGGAATCGGAGGTGTTTTACATCTCCGGTGGTTACCTCGAGGTTCAGCCGAACATGGTCAAGGTTCTTGCCGACACCGTGCAACGTGCTGCCGACCTGGATGAAGCCTCCGCTCAGGAAGCCGTAAAGGCTGCCGAGAAGGCACTGAACGAAAAAGGCGCAGATTTCGATTACGGATCTGCTGCTGCACGTCTGGCCGAAGCCGCAGCTCAGCTGCGCACCGTCCAGCAAATCCGCAAGAAGTTTGGCGGCTAAGCCTCCTGTCTTATTGTGTGATTGATTAAAAAGGGTAGCCTCGGCTACCCTTTTTCTTTTTCCGCGAAATACTTTTTGGTCGCAACCGCTGACCACCCAGGATTGGTAGCCAGTCATGTCTCTCGATATCGTTATTCTCGCCGCAGGTCAGGGCACCCGCATGCGTTCTGCCCTGCCCAAGGTTCTGCACCCCGTGGCAGGCAACTCTATGCTTGGCCATGTTATCCACAGCGCTCGTCAGCTTGAACCGACCCGCATCCACGTCGTCATTGGCCACGGAGCCGAACTGGTGCGTGAACGCCTGGCTGCTGATGACCTGAACTTTGTGCTGCAAGACAAGCAACTGGGTACCGGCCATGCCGTGGCTCAGGCGCTACCATTTCTGACCGCAGAAAACGTGTTGATCCTGTACGGCGATGTACCGCTGATCGAGGTCGAGACCCTGCAACGTCTGCTCAAGCAAGTTGGCCCCGAGCAACTGGGCCTGCTGACTGTCAACCTGGCCGACCCGACTGGTTATGGTCGTATCGTGCGTGATGCGGATGGCAAGGTGTGTGCGATTGTTGAGCACAAGGACGCAACCGAAGCCGAACGTACAATTACCGAAGGCAACACCGGGATCCTCGCCTTGCCGACCCGTCGCCTGGCTGACTGGATGAGCCGTCTGTCGAACAACAACGCACAGGGCGAATACTATCTGACCGACGTTATCGCCATGGCGGTTAGCGATGGTTTGGTCGTGGCCACCGAGCATGCCCTTGACCCGATGGAAGTGCAGGGCGCCAACGATCGTAAACAACTCAGTGAGCTGGAACGTCATTACCAGTTGCGCGAAGCCCGTCGCCTGATGGCCTTGGGTGTGACCTTGCGTGACCCGGCGCGTTTCGATGTGCGCGGTGAAGTCACCGTGGGTCGTGATGTGCTGATCGATATCAACGTGATTCTTGAAGGTCGCGTGGTTATTGAGGACGACGTGGTCATCGGTCCGAATTGCGTAATCAAGGACAGCACCTTGCGCAAAGGTGTTGTGGTCAAGGCCAATAGCCATCTCGACGGTGCCGTGATGGGCGAGAACAGTGATGCCGGTCCGTTCGCTCGTCTGCGCCCGGGCAGTGTGCTGGATGCCCGTGCCCATGTGGGTAACTTTGTCGAATTGAAAAACGCCCACTTGGGTGAAGACGCCAAATGCGGTCACCTGACTTATCTGGGCGATGCCGAGGTCGGACCGCGCACCAATATCGGTGCTGGCACCATCACCTGCAACTACGATGGCGCCAACAAGTGGAAGACCGTGTTGGGCGCTGATGTATTTATTGGTTCGAACAACTCGTTGGTTGCACCTGTGGATATCTCCAACGGTGCTACCACTGCTGCAGGCTCGACCATCAATCAGGATGTTGCCGCGGAGCAACTGGCCGTTGGTCGTGCGCGCCAGCGCAACATTGATGGCTGGAAGCGTCCGGTTAAACAGCCAAAGCCTTGATTTAAAGTTATCCACAGATAGGCGATGATGATTTAAGGTTATTAACAAGTCATCCTATAACTGTTTTAAATCAATAAGTTACCTGAAGCCTTATTCACGCCCTGTGGATAAGGCTTTGTTTTTTGCGGGCTTAAATAAGCGTTTTGGCCAATGAACACAGGCCCATATCGAGTTATTCACAGAAAATAGCCCGCAACATTTTCTTGACGAAGGTTTCGAGATACGGTTTCATTGCTTTCGTTATCTTTCGAAACGAAACTTAAGCCGTTATGTCCAAACGTAATACGCCACAACGCAGACACAACATCCTGGCCATGCTTGCCGAGCAGGGCGAAGTCAGTGTGGATGAACTGGCCAAGCGCTTCGAAACCTCTGAGGTTACGATTCGCAAGGATCTGGCTGCACTCGAAAGTAACGGGCTTTTATTGCGTCGTTATGGCGGCGCGATCACCATGCCGCAAGAACTGGTCAGTGATGTCCCTCAGCCAGTTTCTCTTTATAAGCAAGCCATTGCCCGTGCAGCGGTTGGTCTGATTAAAGAGCATGCGCGCATCATCATCGACAGCGGCAGCACCACGGCCTCGATGATTCCACAACTGGGCCTGCAACCTGGCCTGGTAGTGATGACCAACTCCCTGCACGTCGCCAATGCACTCAGTGAACTGGAACATGAGCCTGTATTGCTGATGACCGGGGGCACCTGGGATCCGCACTCCGAGTCCTTTCAGGGACAGGTTGCCGAACAGGTGTTGCGCTCATACGACTTCGATCAACTGTTCATCGGTGCTGACGGCATAGACCTGCAGCGCGGCACGACAACTTTTAACGAGTTGTTGGGTCTGAGCCGGGTCATGGCTGACGTCGCGCGTGAAGTGATCGTGATGGTCGAGTCGGACAAGATTGGTCGAAAAATACCCAACCTGGAACTGCCCTGGAGCAGCGTCCATACCCTTATTACCGATGATCGCCTGCCCCTTGAGGCACGCGAACAGATTCAGGCCCGGGGCATAACATTGTTATGCGCGGCCCTAAGCTAGGAGAACTTTATGTGTGGAATCGTTGGCGCAGTCGCTGAACGTAATATCACGGCCATTCTGCTGGAAGGCCTGAAACGTCTTGAATACCGTGGTTACGACAGCGCAGGTGTGGCTGTTTTCACCAACAACGGGACCCTGGAACGCATGCGCCGCAACGGCAAAGTGGCCGAGCTGGAACAAGCTCTGGCCGGTGAGCCATTGGCCGGTCGTCTGGGCATTGCCCATACCCGTTGGGCCACCCACGGTGCGCCGTGCGAGCGTAACGCTCACCCGCATTTCTCCGGTTCCGATCTGGCTGTTGTGCACAACGGCATCATCGAAAACCATGAAGCCCTGCGTGAGCAGCTCAAAGGCTTGGGCTATGTGTTTACCTCGGACACTGACACCGAAGTCATTGCCCACCTGCTAAACCACAAACTCAAAGATCACAGCGACCTGACCGAGGCCCTCAAGGCCACCGTTAAAGAGTTGCACGGTGCCTACGGCCTGGCTGTGATCAGCGCCAAGCAACCGGATCGTCTGGTTGCAGCCCGCAGCGGCAGCCCGCTGGTGATTGGCCTGGGCCTGGGTGAAAACTTTCTGGCCTCCGACCAATTGGCACTGCGTCAGGTCACTGACCGTTTCATGTACCTGGAAGAAGGCGATATCGCTGAAATCCGTCGTGACAGCGTGCAGATCTGGGACGTAAACGGTCAGAGCGTTCAACGCGAAGCCGTGCAATACAGCGATGGCGCCGAAGCGGCCGACAAGGGCGAGTATCGCCACTACATGCTCAAGGAAATCCACGAGCAACCAGCAGTAGTTCAACGCACCCTGGAAAATCGCCTGGGTGCTGACCATGTACTGGTTCAAGCTTTCGGTCCACAAGCGAAGGAATTGTTCGCCAAGGTTCGCAATGTTCAGATCGTCGCCTGTGGTACCAGCTACCACGCCGGCATGGTTGCCCGTTACTGGCTCGAAAGCCTGGCAGGCATTCCGTGCCAGGTTGAAGTGGCCAGCGAGTTCCGCTACCGCAAAGTTGTGGTGCAACCGGACACCCTGTTTGTTTCGATCTCGCAATCGGGCGAAACCGCTGACACCCTGGCAGCACTGCGCAATGCAAAAGAATTGGGCTTCCTCGGTAGCCTGGCGATTTGCAACGTAGGTATCAGCTCACTGGTGCGTGAGTCTGATCTGACGCTGCTAACCCAAGCAGGTCGCGAAATCGGTGTGGCTTCTACCAAGGCATTCACCACCCAGCTGGTAGGCCTGTTGCTGCTGACCCTATCTCTGGGCCAGGTGCGCGGCACCCTGGAAGAGGGCGTTGAAGCACAGCTGGTAGAAGAACTGCGTCGTTTGCCAGCGCGTCTGGGCGAAGCCCTGGCGATGGATTCGGTGGTTGAAAAAGTGGCTGAATTGTTTGCCGATAAACATCACACCCTGTTCCTGGGCCGTGGCGCTCAGTTCCCGGTGGCAATGGAAGGCGCACTCAAGCTCAAAGAAATTTCGTACATTCACGCTGAAGCTTACCCGGCGGGCGAGTTGAAGCACGGCCCTCTGGCACTTGTGGATAACGATATGCCGGTTGTGACGGTGGCACCGAACAATGAGCTGTTGGAGAAACTTAAATCCAACCTGCAAGAAGTTCGTGCCCGCGGTGGCGAGCTGATTGTGTTTGCTGATGAACAAGCCGGTATGAGCAACGGCGAAGGCACTCATGTGATCAACATGCCGCATATCCACGATGTGCTGGCGCCGATCCTCTACACCATCCCGCTGCAATTGCTGTCGTACTACGTGGCCGTGCTCAAAGGCACTGACGTGGACCAGCCGCGTAACCTGGCTAAATCCGTGACTGTGGAATAAATCACAGCTGCGGCACTACTCAGTGGTTTTAGAGAGTTAAAACTGTCGCGAATGAAGGGAGCCACTTACGGGCTCCCTTCTTCGACAGATCCCCTTCTTCCAGGTTGCTTGACCAACACTGAGGGAAAGACTCAATTACAGGTGGAAATGGCCCGCAGCCTCTGGCTGGTAAAGCACTTTCCTGATCTCAATCCGGCGGGTTCGATCAGAAATTCGCCAGTCTATGGCGTCCCCCTCCTGATAGCCCAGGATGGCAGCACCAATGTCGGAATACACAGAGTGCTTCCCGGCGTTACTGTCCGCGTCTTCCGGGTAGACCAAGGCCACTTCGATCTCTTCGTCGTCCAGTTGCACTAAAGCCCTGGAGTTCATCGTGACGACATTGCCCGCTACCTGCTGCGGCTTGACGACAATGGCTCGTTCAAGCTCATGTTCGAGCTCAACAACCGTCGGACCTTGCTCCAGAGCGATGAGACTCTCGAGCCTGGCCTTGTCGATTTCAGTGATGTAGATCCTGGTGGAGTCGCCAACGGTACCTTCGCGCAAGAGCTGGAGATAGCGCCCCGCTGCCATGGAAAATGACTTCAATGTGGGCGTTTCGCTTTCAAGCACAAAGCCGCTGCGCAGAAAGGCTTTTACCGAGCGCGTGTTGTCCGGGTGGATCTTGGCGATGAGCTTCTTGGCCCGCATGTCGAGGAAGGCCAGTTTCATGCCTTCGCGGATCGTGCGGGCGCCAAGGTTTCGGCCCCATTTGTCGCTGTCTCCAATGACCAGGACTATCTCGCAATTTGAGCCGGTCTTGATCAGACGGACAAAGCCTACCGGGGCGTCATGCCGGTCATAAGCCATGAAGAATCGGCCACCCTGGTTGAACAGATGGGTCAGGATTGGCAATTGGGTTCTATCAATGGCTTGCTCGATGGAGCGGGAGACATGACGTGAATCGCTCAGATAACAGGTGACGCGCTCATCTTCCAACCAATCCATCAACGTCAACGCATGCGCCCGAGTAACTTCCGGGCACAGCGAAATGAAAGGCTTGTTCATCTTCACCACACTTATTTTCAAGGGATGAAAGCCCTTCATGGCTACGGCCATGACGGTTCTTTCGGCAACCGGCTATTTTAAGACATAACGCAAGTAATGCCGAATGGTCGGGAGAGTTCGGGGATATCTTCGTTTTACCCTTTGATCCGACCCAGAGCCTCGCCGCAAGCAGCGCCAGCAAATGTACGTGGATGTCTTGTGGTTTCTGGGTTGTGGATAACTTCAGCAAGGAGCTGGCATGCTTTACACCAATGCGCTGAAACAATTGGATATGCAGGATATTTCGATCGTCTTGCTGTTGATCGAAAATCGCAGCGCCAAGCGTGTGGCAGAAATGTTGAATCTCAGCCAATCAAGCATCAGTTACAGCCTGAAAAAACTCCGCCACTGTTTCGACGACAAACTCTTCGAGAACACCGACGGCGCCATGCAACCCACGGCACGGGTGCTGGCGATCAAGCCCTATCTGCAAAACATCCTGCAGTGCATCAATCAGTGCGCCAAGGAAGGAGCAGGGCAGGGCACCGCGCTGCGTCAGTGGAATATCACTGCCCCGGAATATTTTGAAATTCTCATGTTGCCTGCATTGTTGCAGCAGGTGCGTTCAACCGGGCGCAACTGGGCGTTGAGTGTGAGCCGCCTGGGCCAGGATTTGCCCATCAATGAGTTATTGGCTTCTGACACCGACGTTTGCTTTGGCTTCGGCCCGGGCTATCACCAACGGCATCCGTTGCTGGGCTATCGCAGCCTTACTGAAGATTCTTTTGTGTGCCTGTCCAGCGTGGCAAAACATCAGGCTAAATCTTTTTTGGATATTGATGAGTTTTGTGACACGCCGCACATATTTCCAACGCCGTGGCTGTCGGAAAAAAACATGGTGGATGGCTGGCTGGAAAAACAGTCGCGGCGTAGAAATATTTTTACCCGGGCCAACTCCTATCACGCCGGGGTCAATGTTTTATTGGCGGTGCCGGCACTGATCGTGATCCCGAAAAAAATAGTGGCGACGTTGAATGTGCCGCCAAACATTAAAGTTCTCCAACCGCCGCCCGGTTTTCCGACTTTCACTCTGGACATGATCTGGAGCCGTGAACGAACCATCCACAGCGACTTTCATGAGCTGGAAGGGTTGATCGAAAAAATAAAAAAATAAATTTCAGGTGCGCAAAATCGCCTGCGGGTGCTGGTGTGCGCTATACATTCCCACTGCTTATCCCGCAGGGTAGGACACGGCCATGAACTGAAAAGGAATTTTCGATGATCAAGCAATTTATCAAACCCGCCCGCACCGGTGCGGTTTTTCTAGTGACTTGCCTGGCGGCTTCCATCGCCTGTGCCAGCGATAAAACCAGTTACCCGGACGCCGCTGCCAGCGACCCGGCGAAGCTGGGCTGGATGGTCGGTGCTCCGCCCCCGCCGGATCGCATCGTGCGCTTTGCCGACGGCAGTTATTTCCAGTTTCCCGCCATGCGCTGGAGTGTTTCCAACTTCCGTCAATTGATGCCTACCACCAATGTCTCCCGTGGCCTGGGTGCGCCCGTGCCGCTGGCCAAAGCCTTGCGCACGGATATCGACGCCTTGACCTTCGTGCCACTGGGCAGCAAGGAGCCGATGACCTGGGAGCAGTCGCTGGCGGCGAACTACACCGACGGCATTGTGGTGCTGCACCGCGGCAAAATTGTTTATGAGCGTTACTTTGGTGTGCTGACCCCCGAGGGCCAGCACGGCGCCATGTCGATGACCAAGTCCGTGGTGGGTACTATGGGCGCGATGCTGGTGGCTGATGGCACGTTGGATGCCAATAAAAAAATTGCTGAGTATGTACCCGAGCTGGCCAAGTCGGCCTTTGGCAACGCCACCCTGCGCCAGGTGCTGGACATGACCACGGGGCTTAAATACAGCGAAGATTATGCCGACCCCAATGCGGAAGTCTGGAAGCATGCCCAGGCGGGCAATCCGCTCCCCAAACCCAAGGACTACACCGGCCCGCAAAGTTATATGGAATATTTGCAGACGGTCGAGCCGGAGGGGGAGCACGGCGAGGCCTTCGCTTATAAAACCGTGAACACCGATGTGCTGGGCTGGGTCATTGCACGAGTGACAGGGCGCAACGTCGCGCAATTGCTCTCGGAAAAAATCTGGCAGCGCATTGGCGCTGAACAATCGGCCTATTTCACCGTGGATTCAATCGGTACCCCGTTTGCGGGGGGTGGTTTGAATACAGGGCTACGGGACATGGCCCGCTTTGGAGAAATGATCCGTAACAATGGTCAGTATCTCGGCAAGCAAATCGTACCCAAGGCGGTTGTCGATGACATTCGTGGTGGCGGCGATAAAGCGGCCTTTGCCAAAGCCGGTTATGACTTGCTCAAGGGCGCCAGCTATCGCGACATGTGGTGGGTGACGCACAACGCGGATGGTGCCTTTATGGCGCGCGGTGTTTACGGTCAGCGCACCTACATTGACCCGAAAGCCGAAATGGTTATTGTGCGTTATGCCTCCAACCCGGTTGCCAGCAACTCGGCTAACGATCCGGTGACTATTCCTGCATTTGAAGCCCTGGCCAAACAGTTGATGACTCACCCGGACTGATAGCGCCAAAAACGCTGGGAGTCGTGCTTGACCGGCTCCCACAACGGTGTTTCGTCGTTTTTAAACCAAGATGAAGAATCCGTAAGCTCGACAAAAGTTTCATCATTTCTGCGATATCGTAACTAGATATTTCATAAGTGAGTGTTTCCATGCGTGTCGATTTAGAGGCAGAGGAGGGCCGGCTCGAGTCTTTGCCTCGTTTCCAAAGCGCCAGCGCACAGGCTCGTCAGCTCTATCTACTGGGGGTAGTGCTGGCAGTCCTGGCGTTGCTGGCGTGGGTGCTGGCATTTTTTATAGGTCTGTTTTCATCGGAATCGCTGTGGCCGGTGCTGCTGGGCAATAACGCAGCAGCCATGCTGGTGCTGGCCGCAGGCGTTCAATCGGCTTACTGGGTGGCGGATTGGCGCAATGACGCACTCAACCCCGCACCACAGGTGGCTGAGGTCGCTCCCGACGAACAGTTGCGTGGCATTGAACGTTTTAACCAGCGGATTGATGCCGGGGCAAAACAGGTGCTGGCCACCATCGGCGCGCCCGTTTTGTGGCTGGCAGGCGTGAGCGGTGTCGCCTGGTGGAGCGTCCAGCACACCTGGAACCTGGCTTTACCCGGTTTGGCTCTGGGAACCTGGGGCAGTGTCGCGGCTGGCATTGCGGTGCTGTGCGCGTTTGCACTGTTAGTGTTCGAACGTTTCCTGGCGCAGCAACACCCTGGCCAATGGCCGGAGGCGCGTTTGCTGGCACCGTTGGTTCGCGTGCCCATCCTCACTTTGCTCCTGAGCGCCGTGTGCCTGATTTTCAGCAGCGACGATGCGGTGTGGCCTGCCCGCCTCGCGGTGCTGACCGGGTTGCTACCTGCTGCCGTGGCTATTGAGCTGATTCTGAGGGCGCTGGCTGCACTGTTCATCCCGCGCCGCGACAAACTAGAACCGCGCATGATCGGGCAAAGCTTTGTCGCTGGCATGTTGCGTTGGCCGCCTCAGCCATTGCTGACGCTGCAGAGCGAATTGCATAACCGGTTCGGCATCGACCTGCGCCAAATCTGGGCTTTTACCTTTATGCGCAAAGCGTTTTTCCCGGTGCTGGCGGTGGTTGCTGCTGTTGGCTGGGTGCTGAGCGGTGTGAGTGAAATCCCGCTGCAAGGTCGAGGGATTTATGAGCGCTTTGGTGAGCCGGTTGAAGTGTTGGGCCCGGGTTTGCACGTGGGCCTGCCATGGCCTTTTGGGCGAGTCCTGGCGGTGGAAAACGGTGTGGTACATGAGTTGGCCACTAGCACAGAATCGACTGTCGATCCGCTACTCACGCCTGCCGATGGTTTACCACCGCTTACCGCCAATCGCCTGTGGGATGCCACCCATGTGAATGACAAGTCCCAGGTGATTGCCAGCGACAGTGGCGACAAACAGGGCTTTCAGATCGTCAATATGGACGTGCGTTTTGTCTATCGCATTGGCCTGAGCGACCACGCCGCCATTGCCGCCACTTATCACAGTGCTGATGTACCGACGCTTATTCGCACTACCGCCAGCCGCATTCTGGTACACGACTTTGCCTCTCGGACGCTTGATGGTGTGCTCGGTGAGCAGCGCAGTGCGCTGGCCGATGATATAGGCCACGCCGTGCAGGCTGATCTGGATGGCCTGGACAGCGGGGTGGAAATTCTTGCCACCGTGGTTGAAGCCATCCACCCACCTGCCGGGGCCGCCAATGCCTATCACGGTGTGCAGGCAGCACAGATCAGCGCGCAGGCCCTGATTGCCCGCGAACGGGGCGCGGCCAGTGAACAAGCCAATGTGGCGCAATTGCAGGCCAGCGTTGCCCTGGATCAAGCCCATGCGCTGGCGCGTGAAATAAATGCCACCGCACTGACAGCTGATCTGCGCTTTGGCGCCGAGCAAAAAGCCTACGCCAGTGCCGGTCATGCGTTCCTTTTGGAACAGTACCTGAGCCAGTTAAGCCAGGGGCTGAACAATGCCCGATTGCTGATCCTCGACCATCGCCTTGGGGGCAGCAGTGCGCCGACCCTCGACCTGCGTTCTTTCACGCTGCCGGCCGATCCTGTCGCGCCGCGTAAAGCTGCTCAGTAAGGAGTCTTCTCTTGTCTCAATCCCACGATCACAGCAGCCATCATCATGGCTGTTCCCACCACGGTCATCACCATCATGACGATACCCTTGAGCCAAGCCCCTTCCCGTGGCGACGCATGGGCTGGGCGGCATTGCTGGTGCTGTTCGCCATCGCCGCGGCGAGCCTGGTGCAAGTACGTTCCGGCGAAGCCACGGTAATTACCCGCTTTGGCAACCCGGCCCGGGTGCTGCTGGAGCCCGGTCTGGGCTGGCGCTGGCCGGCGCCATTTGAAGTCAGCGTGCCGGTGGATCTGCGTTTGCGCACCACCTCCAGCGGCCTGCAGGACGTGGGCACTCGCGATGGTCTGCGGATTATTGTGCAGGCCTATGTGGCCTGGCAGGTGCAGCCCGATGCCGAGAATGTGCAGCGTTTTATGCGCGCCGTACAAAATCAGCCTGACGAAGCAGCGCGGCAGATCCGTACATTTGTGGGGTCGGCACTGGAAACGACGGCTGCCAGTTTCGATCTTTCAAGCCTGGTGAACACCGATGCCAGCCAGGTCAAAATTGCCGACTTTGAAGCGCAATTGCGTCAGCAGATCGAACAGCAATTGCTCAACACCTATGGTGTGCGTGTGCTGCAAGTGGGCGTGGAGCGCCTGACTTTGCCATCGGTCACGCTCACGGCGACGGTTGACCGCATGCGTGCCGAGCGCGAAACCATCGCCACGGAGCGCACCGCCGCAGGCAAGCGCGAAGCGGCGCAAATCCGCTCCGCTGCCGAACGCGATGCGCGCATCCTGCAGGCCGATGCGAGCATCAAGGCCGCGGATATCGAAGCGCAGTCGCGGGTAGAAGCCGCGCAGATTTATGGTCGTGCCTATGCCAGTTCGCCCGCGCTGTACAACGAACTGCGCGCGCTCGATACGCTGGGAACAATGGTTAATCCCGGCACAAAAATTATTTTGCGCACCGATGCCGCACCCTTCCGGGTACTGGTCGATGGCCCGCCGAAGCTGGATGCCAAGGCTGGATCGCAGCCATGAGCCAGGCACCTGATGAAATCAAAGGTGTCAGCAGCCCATGGCAACAGGCGGGGCGACTGGCATTTTTGGGCCTGTACGCGGTGACTGTATTCGCGGCGGTTGCCTGGGGGTTTTCCAATGTGCGTCAGATCGATCCGCAAAATCGTGCCGTGGTATTGCGCATGGGCGCGTTGGACCGTATCCAGAATGCCGGCTTGTTGTGGGCGTGGCCAAAGCCTTTCGAGCAAGTGGTGATCGTCCCCGCAGCAGACCGCGTGAGTGAACGCCGGATTGAAAATCTGCTGCGCTCGGATGTGGCGTTGCAGGCCGATCGAAAAGCTTCGTTCGCCACGCCGGTCAGCGATGCGCTGGCCGGTTCCGGGTATTTGCTGACCGGTGATGCTGGCGTGGTGCAACTGGATGTACGGGTGTTTTACAACGTCACCGAGCCCTATGCGTTTGTGCTGCAAGGTGAGCATGTACTGCCTGCGCTGGACCGGTTGGTGACACGTAGCGCCGTTGCGCTGACCGCCGCCCGCGATCTGGACACGATTCTGGTGGCGCGCCCGGAACTGATCGGCAGCGACAGCCAGGCAGCTGAACGCCGTGAGCGCCTGCGCGGTGATCTGGTGCAAGGCATCAACCAACAACTCGCATCCCTGAGTGCCACCGGGCAGGGTATTGGTTTGCAAGTGGTACGGGTGGATGTGCAATCGAGTTTGCCGGGCCCTGCGGTGAATGCCTTCAATGCGGTACTGACGGCCAGCCAGCATGCGGAGCAAGCGGTGGCTGCAGCGCGCAATGAAGCGGCCAAAGTCACCCAATCGGCCACCCAGCAGGCTGATCGCAGTGTCGAGCAGGCCCAGGCCCAGGCCAGCGAGCGTCTGGCCAAGGCTCAGGCAGATACGTCTACCATCATCAACCTGGCCAAGGTACAGCAGGCCGGCAATGACTCTGGCTTGATGTTGCGCCTGTACCGCGAACGCATGCCCAGGATTCTGGGGCAGGCCGGTTCTGTCACCAGCGTCGATCCCAACGATGATTCCCGCCTGATTATTCAGGGAGCCGAACAATGAATGCGTCTGCCACTCAACCCGCCGTGAGTCTGTTGACGGGTCCCGAACAACGTCGCGCAGCACGCCAACTGACACTGGCCATGCTGGCGCTGGGCTTGTTGGGTTTAGGGCTGGTATGGCGCTGGCTGATGCCCGCGCAAATCGGCGTCAGTCAGTTGCTGCTGGGTTTTGCTTCAATATTGGTGGCCGTGCCGGTCATGCGTTCGGCCTGGTACAGCCTGCGCTACCCGAGCCTGCACGGGATCACCGACCAGTTAATTGCCTTGGCCATGCTCGGCGCCTGGGCCACCGGCGATTTGCTGACGGCGGCTTTGCTGCCGATCATCATGATTTTTGGCCATGTGCTGGAAGAGCGCAGTGTGATTGGCTCCCAGGAAGCGATCCATGCCCTGGGCAAACTGACCCGCAGCCAGGCGCGTTTATTTCAGGCTGACGGCAGTTTGCTGGAAGTCGACAACGCCACCCTTAAAAGCGGCGATCAAGTAGAGGTGCGCGCTGGAGATCGGGTGCCCGCCGATGGTCTGGTACTGGCAGGGCAGGCCAGCCTGGATACGGCCTCTATTACCGGTGAGTCAGTGCCGCTGGAAGTCGGTAGCGGCATGCCGGTCTTTGGTGGGGCCATCAACCTCGATGGTTTACTGCGGGTACAGGTTACCCGCACCGGTGAAGAATCGACATTAGGTAAAGTCATCGCCCTGATGCAAAGCGCCGAGCGCGCCAAGCCGCCGATCACCCGTTTGCTTGAACGCTATGCTGGCAGTTATATGGTGTTGGTGTTGATGATTGCAGCAGTGACCTGGTTTATCACCAACGATGCCCAGGCCATGCTGGCAGTGCTCGTGGCTGCGTGCCCTTGTGCGCTGGTGTTGTCGGCACCGGCGACGGCGATTGCCGGGATTGCCGTGGCGGCGCGTCACGGAATTCTGATCCGTAGTTCGGCGTTTCTGGAAGAGCTGGCAGACCTCAGCTCATTGGTTGTGGATAAAACCGGTACCCTGACCTACGGCACTTTGCGCCTGCAAGCGATCGAAACCGATGTGCTGCACGAGCAACCGCTGCTGCAACTGGCCGCCAGTTTGGGCGCCGCCAGCAGCCACCCGGTGAGCCGGGCGCTGGCCGGGTTGGTGAGCCACGAGCAGATGCTCCCCCTCAATGATGTGCGCGAGCGACAAGGGTTGGGCATTGTGGCCAGCACCGGGCAGGGTGAAGCAGCGTTGGGCCGTCCTGAATTGTTCAGTCAATTGAACATCACCACCAGTGCCGTGCCTGACCACGATGGCCCCATTGCCGGGCTTTCCCTCAATGGCAATTTCCTGGGCTGGCTGTTGCTGGCAGATAGCGTAAAACCCGAAGCCCGACAGGCGTTAAGTGAATTACGTGAACTGGGGCTTGGGCGCCAGGTGCTGCTGACCGGCGACCGCCAGAGCGTGGCCGAGCATTTGGCGCACACTGTGGGCATCAACGAAGTTCAGGCGCAGGCACTGCCCGAAGACAAGCTCGAACGTGTGCTGAGTGAAATCGGCAACGGCTTTCGGCCTATGGTGGTGGGCGATGGTATCAACGATTCGCTGGCGCTCAAGGCCGGTGTGGTGGGGGTTGCCATGGGCGCCGGTGGCGCGGATATCGCGCTGGCGTCATCGGATATCGCGTTGATCGGCAGCGATTTGCGTCGGCTGGGCACCTGCGTGCGCCTGAGCCGTGAGTGCCGGCATACTTTGCAGGTCAATGTGATCATCGGCCTGGGCTGGACCCTGGCGATTGTCGCGGCGGCGGCGTTTGGCTGGCTGGGGGCCGCCGGCGCGATGATCGCCGCGGTGTTGCATAACCTCAGCACATTGCTGGTGCTGGGCAATGCCGGGCGTTTGCTGCGGTTTCATGAACCCCTGCAGCCGTTGAAGTTGGCTTGAAAGTGATTCGGATAAACGGTCGCGCCCGCTCTAGCGTCGACCTCCTGTCCGCGAAGCTGACAGTTTTCGTTATTCGTCTAACCTATAGTTTTGATATCTGAAATGAAGGAGGATTACAGATGCTCGCGCAACTTCCACCGGCCTTACAGAAACTTCAACTTCCATTACGCCTGAGGCTGTGGGACGGGCACGAGTTCAATTTCGGCCCGACGCCCAGCGTCACGATCGTGGTCAAGGACCCGACCCTGGTGGCTCAATTTACCCACCCCAGCCTCGACTTGCTGGGCAGTGCCTTCGTTGAGGGTCGGCTTGAACTGGAAGGCTCTATCAGCGAAGCGATTCGGGTATGCGATGAGTTGAGCCAGGCGCTGGTAGATGATGATGACTACGCCCCGCCACCCCGGGTTTATCACGACAAGGCGACTGACGCCGAGTCCATCTCTTATCACTACGACCTGTCCAATGACTTCTACCAGCTGTGGCTTGATCGCGACATGGCGTATTCCTGTGGTTATTTTGAAACCGGGGAAGAGAGTCTGGACGAAGCCCAGCAAGCCAAGTTTCGTCTGTTATGCCGCAAGCTGCGGCTCAAGCCCGGCGAATACTTGCTGGATGTAGGCTGCGGTTGGGGCGGGCTGGCGCGGTTTGCCGCACGCGAATATGGGGTCAAGGTATTCGGGATTACCCTCAGCAAGGAACAACTCAAACTTGCCCGTGAGCGCGTCAACGCTGAAGGTCTGCAAGACAAGGTTGATCTGCAACTGCTCGATTATCGCGATCTGCCGCAGGATGGCCGGTTCGACAAAATCGTCAGCGTCGGGATGTTTGAACACGTCGGGCACGCCAACCTGCGCGAATACTGCGAAATTCTCTCCAGAGCGGTGCGCGAAGGCGGGTTGGTGATGAACCACGGGATCACTTCCAAGCACACCGATGGCCGCCAGGTTGGTCGGGGTGCAGGGGATTTTATCGATCGTTATGTGTTCCCCAATGGCGAGTTGCCGCATCTGTCGATGATGACTGCCGAAATCAGCGAGGCCGGGTTGGAAGTGGTCGATGTTGAAAGTTTGCGCCTGCACTACGCGCGTACGCTGGAGCATTGGAGCCAGCGCCTTGAGCAAAAACTGGATGCTGCCGCCAAGCAGGTACCGGAGCAGGCCCTGCGGATCTGGCGTTTGTATCTGGCCGGTTGTGCCTACGCCTTTGCCCATGGCTGGATCAACATCGACCAGATTCTGGCGACCAAGCCCCATGCCGATGGCTCGTTGGAGTTACCACCGACCAGGGCGGATATTTACCGCTGAGCGTGGGTTTCCCAGGTGATGGGTTGCGGGTCTTGTATCAGGTTTCTGTCCAGGACGAAGCGCCCATTCTGGAGCCCGATATTTTGATCAACCTTGGCCAGGGCTTTTTGCTCAAACGTCAGTGAGCTTTTGTTGAAAACAAGGTCGTGGCGGGCAACATTGCCGCCCCAGTCCGGTGAGGGGAGGGAGATGTAACTGATGCGGTATTGGTCGTCAGTAAAATCTCCCTCCACTACATACACGCCGTAATGGTTCTCTCCCGGGGAGATGATTTTGTAGAGGCCATTGTCGTAGTAGTACAACACCGCTTCTTCAAAGGGCTTTTCGCTATACATCTTCTTGTAGTGCAGCCGGTGGATAAACGTTGGCTGGCCCACTTCTACGTTGATAAGCGGCGGGGTGTGAGGGGTGTCTTTGGCCTGAGCTGAAGCAAGCGTGCTGATAGTGAAGAGCACACCCATTAACGAGAATCTCATTATTTTTATTCCTTAAACTGAACGGCCCGGGTTATTCCGGGCCATTCAGTTTATGGAATCCTGCTTGACGTTTTTGCCTGCCCTGAGTAATTCAGATCCGTCCTACACAGCTATAAAACCGGTGAAACCAGTCTGGCTATTCGCATGCCCAGTTGCTGCAAACGGTGTGTGGCTTTGATATCGGCATCAGTGATTTCACGGGCCAGTGCGAAGTCATCAAGCAGCATATGCTCGACTTGCCTGGCGAAGTCTTGGTCGACGGTCAGCAGCATGACTTCAAAGTTGAGACGGAACGAGCGGTTGTCCATATTGGCGCTGCCAATGGCGCTGATCTCGTCATCGACCAGAACTACTTTTTGATGCACAAAACCGGGCTGGTAACGGAAGATCCGTACGCCTGCGCGTACTGCCTCGAAGGCATACAGGCTGGATGCGGCGTACACGATTTTGTGGTCCGGGCGTGAAGGTATCAGGATGCGTACATCCACGCCGCGCAGCACGGCGAGCCTGAGCGCGGAAAACACCGCTTCGTCAGGTACAAAGTAAGGGCTGGTAATCCACACCCGTTGATTGGCGGCATGGATAGCTTCAACGAAAAACAGCGAACAGGTTTCGTATGGATCTGCCGGGCCGCTGGCCAGGAACTGGCAGAGCACGCCACCGTCCGGGTAGCTTTGTGGCAGGATCAGGGGCGGCAGTTTGCGTGCGGCCCAGAACCAGTCCTCGGCAAACGACTCCTGCAGGCAGGCCACAACAGGGCCGGTGACTTCCACATGGGTATCGCGCCACGGCGACAGCGGGGGCTTGGCACCCAGATACTCATCGCCAACGTTATGGCCGCCGACAAAACCGCGCACGCCATCCACGACCACCACTTTGCGATGGTTACGGAAGTTGACCTGGAAACGACTGATCCAGCCGCCACGGGTGGCAAACGCATAAGTTTGTACGCCACCTGCGCGCAGGGTCTCGGCATAAACTTTTGGCAAGGCATGGCTGCCGATACTGTCATACAGCAGATGCACCGCGACCCCTTGCGCGGCTTTTTCGAGCAGCAGTGCATGCAGTTTCATGCCCAGGTCATCGTCGTGGATGATAAAAAACTGCACCAGCACCACTTCTCTGGCTGAGCGAATGGCATCGAAAATGGCGTCAAATGTCGCCGTGCCATTGATCAACAGGCGCACGCTGTTGTTGGCCAGGCATGGCATGCGACCCAGTCTGGGCATTGCGCGCAGCGAGGCGTAGGCTTTTGAGCTGCGTGCGGCCAGTGCTTCTTCGACCCACGGGCGCCAGCTCAAATGGGTGATGGCTTCACGCATTTCCTGGTTGGCATCGCGTCGGGCTCGAATGTAATCGTCAAAAGTACTACGGCCAAAGATCAGATACGGGATCAGGGTGAAGTAAGGAATAAAGAACAGCGACATAGCCCAGGCAATCGAGCCCTGCGCAGTCCTGACCGTCAGCACTGCATGCACGGCGGCAATCAGGCCTAAGCTGTGGATTAATAAAATCAGATAACCAAGTACGTGCGGGCCTAGATAATCCATGCGTATCCTTACTCCAAAATGTCTAATGCCAGTACTAACAGACCATGATCTGTTATGAATGTCCTATTTGTTTGCGGGCGCAACACTTGCCCTTTTTTGACGTCTAACGCTGACAATCGCGTAGGAGTTGCTTGATGAATGTTCGTCTGCTTGGGCTGTTCATGGCCTGTGGTTTGTCGATTCCTGTGGCTCAGGCCCAGATGCTGCAACCGGGGCTTTGGGAACTCAGCTCCAGCAATATGCAGGTAGATGGCCAACAGCTGCCTGAACTGCAGGTAATGTTAGGCCAATTACAGAATATGCTGACCCCGGAACAAAAAGCCCAACTGGAAAGCCAGGGGCTGACCATGGCGGGCAAAGGTGTGCGGGTGTGCCTGACGCCCGAGCAAGTGAAGTCAGACAACATTCCGCTGACTGACCCCAAGTCTGGGTGTAACCAGCAGATCACTGAGCGTAGTGGAAATCAGTGGAAGTTTCGCTTTAGTTGTCCAAAAGCCCAGGGCGCAGGTGTGGCAACGTTTGCCAGTGATCGAGAGTTCACCACCCAAGTAAATGGCACCTTCAATGCGACCGGGATACAGCAGAAGGGCAGCATGGATACCCGTGCTGTCTGGTTGGGACAAAACTGTGGAACCGTCAAACCGCGTACTTGATCAGAACTCGTTTTGCAGCGCTTTATAGCCGCGCACCAAATCCACATTGGTGCGCGCTACATCTTCTGAAAACTCCGATGCGCTAACACTCACTGGCGCAAATTGGCTCAGGTCCGTGTTTGGACCGATTCGGGTCGTGGACGGCACATAGAAGTTATCCGGCAGGTCGCGGCCATCCACGACCGAGTTATGCCGCACCACACAGCCATCACCCAACTCGCAATTGAACAGCACACTGTTGAAACCGATAAATACCCTATCGCCAACACGGCATGGCCCGTGAACGATGGAACGATGTGCTATCGAAGTGTTTTCACCAATGATGACCGCCGCGCCGGACTTTGAGTGAATGACCACGCCGTCCTGAATATTTGAATTAGCGCCGATGCTGATCGGTTGCATGCCGCCGTCCTTGTCGACTTCATCGGCGCGGATCACGGCGTACGGTCCGACAAATACGTTTTCGCCGATCACTACTTTGCCGCAAATGATGGCCGTTCTGTCGACATAGGCGGACTCGGCGATTTGTGGCAAGTCGCCTGATGGATTTTTTCGGATCATGGTGTGCTCAATGCGTTGTGCAGGGTGGTGAGGTTGTATTCGAAAAGGCCAAGAAAAGTGCTGGCCGGACCTTCACTGGCTAGGGCATCGGAGTACAGCGTGCCACCAATCTGTGCGCCACTTTCATAGGCAATCTGCTGCAACAGACGCGAGTCTTTAATGTTCTCCATAAATACGGCCCTCACCTTGTCGGCCCGTATCTGACGAATCAGCGAAGCGACTTCAGCGGCCGAAGGTTCGCGCTCAGTGGACAAGCCCTGTGGTGCCATAAAGTCGATGCCATAGGCCTGGCCCAGATAGCCGAAGGCATCATGGGAGGTCACGATACGGCGATTGCCGGCGGGCAGGTTGCCGAGCTCTGTTATGGCCTCGGCTTGCAGTCGATCCAGCTTTTTCAGATAAGCCGCAAGGTTGCGGTTGTAGTACGCCTCATCGGCCGGGTCGGCCTTGATCAGCGCTTGGGTGATGTTGTTCACATACAGTTTTGCGTTTGTCAGGTTGTGCCAGGCGTGAGGGTCGGGGATGGTTTCGCCGTCTTCCTCCATCGTGTGAGCAGCCACTCCTTTGCTGGCAGTCACGATAGCCCCCGGGGTTTCGGTACTGCTCACCAGGCGATCAAGCCAGGGCTCGAACCCCAGGCCATTTTTGATAATGATCTTGGCATTGAGCAGTGCCTTGGCATCGTCCGGGGTGGGCTCATAGGTATGTGCATCCTCATCAGGGCCGACCAGCGCGCTGACGTGCACATGTTCGCCGCCGATTGCCCGGGTCATGTCGCCGAGAATGCTGAAGCTGGCAACGACAGGTATTTTCGGTGTCTGAGCCGCGACGCCAAGGGACAAGCCCATCGCCACGCACATACTGAATATCATGGTTAGAGCACGCATCGTGTTGCACCTCATCGGGATGACAGCAAAGGCGGTCGGCGCAGCAAACCGTGTACCGGACCAAAAATGACAGACAACGCATAGCTGCAACCCGCTATCAGCACGATGGCCGGGCCGCTGGGCAGTGAGTAATAAAACGACAGCAAAAGGCCCAGCCAAACCGAAACGCAGCCAATCGCAGCCGAGATCAGGATCAGCACAGGCAGTCGACGGCTCCAGAAGCGCGAGGCAATAGCCGGCAACATCATCAGGCCAACCACCATCAGTGCGCCGATAGCCTGAAAGCCGATCACCAGATTCAACACCACCAATGTCAGGAATAGCCCGTGAGCCAATGGCCCCAGCCGACTGACACTGCGAAGGAATAGAGGATCCAGGGTGTCGAGCAACAATGGGCGGTAGATGGCTGCCATCAGCAGCATGCTGAAGCCGGTTACCCAGAGCATGCCTGTGAGCGTCTGGCTGTCGACGGCCAAGGCTGAACCAAACAACAGATGGAGTAGATCAAGACGTTTACCGGCGATGCCAAGGATCAATATGCCGCTGGCCAATGAGATCGGGTAAATCGCCGCGAGGCTGGCATCTTCACGCAAGCCGGTGCGCCGAGTGATCCAGGCTGACACTCCGGCCATGCTCAAACCCGCCCCCAACCCCCCCAATGTCAAAGCAGGCAGGCTCAGCCCGGCAAACCAAAACCCCAGCGCAGCTCCAGGGAGAATGCCGTGTGCGACTGCATCACCAATCAAACTCATGCGCCGCAAGATCAAAAAAACGCCCAGGGGTGCCGTGCTACATGCCAGTACCAGACCGCCAAATAAGGCACGGCGCATAAAGACAAATTCCTGGAACGGTTGCCATAACTGGCTGACGATAACCATCAGGCGACCTGCGGCGGGTTGATCAGTTGCTCGGTCGGCGCCAGTAAGTTGCCGCTGCTTTTAATCAATAATGTTTGGGGGATATGTTTGCGAACGGCGTTAAGGTCATGGCACACAACCAGCAACGTTCGGCCTTCGGTTTGCCATCTCTGGATATGTTGCCAGAGCAGTTCTTGCCCCAGTTCATCGAGAGCTGCATGGGGTTCATCCAGTAGCAACACCGAGGCATCGGCAAGGCATAAGCGGGCCAGAAGCGAGCGTTGCAATTCGCCGCCCGACAGGGCCATAAGCGGTCGGTGTTCCAGGCCGTCTAAATGCCAGTCTGCCAAGACAGCGTTCAACCGGTCGCTTCGTTGTTGGGCCGTTTGCTTCTTGCCCCAAAATCCCGCAGCCACCAACTCTTGCAAACTGATGGGGAATTGCCGATCCATAAATTGTTGTTGTGGCATAAAGGCCACGTTGCCTTGGCGTGGAACATCCAGCACAACTTTTCCCGAGAGCGGCTTTTGCAGCCCCGCAATCACTTTGAGCAAACTGCTTTTGCCGCAACCATTGGCGCCTATTACGGCTGTGAGGCTGCCTTTGACCAGGTTCATATTTAGCGCTGGAGTGAGGGGCTGACCCGGAACGCCCCAAGTCAGATGCTGACAACCGATCATCACGCCTCCCAATTCCAAAAGCTTTCGGCCACGGCGTCATGGCTGTGCAAACTTTCTGCGTGAACAACTTTAAGTTTGAACGCCTCCACGCCAGAAGTTTTCTGCAACACCGTGTTGAGCCTTCGGGCAGCGTCTTCGCAGAACATCAAGTTTTGACCGTTGGCCAGTGCGAAGGCTTGTTCGTCGGCGCGTTTTACCGCTGTTTGAACGGCAGTCCCTAATGCGCCTTCGGCGTTATTGATGATTGTTTCCAGAGGCAGTTGTGGGAACTGATGTCCCAAACGAATCGTTAGATGTGCAGTGCTTCGCTGGCTGTGTGGTGTGGCTACGATACCTTTTGAACTACCGAGCCAAGCAAGAACATCTGCGTGTTGCAGTGATGTGTTGGCGAAATCATCGATGAATTGTCGCTGTATTAATTGCCGTGCGAGCGCCGCTGAGCAGGGGCATGTGGAGGAGTAGCTCACGAGAATTTTTAGTTCCACGTGGAACATTCCGTTTTTCAAACTCGCTTCAATGCTTGTTGGATAGCTTTTCCAGCCTGCCAATGGGCTGACTAAGGCCGGGCGTTTGAGCAGTACATCGCTGTGAATTCGCACATAGGCTTTGTTCGATAAACCTTCGTGGCTGTCGAGAAAGCACCGCAATAGTTGCCTGAGCAGGGCCGGCGTAAGGTTTTCCGTTTCCAGCTGATCCAACGCCAGATACAGGCGAGACATGTGTATGCCCCGTGCAGTTGCGTCTACGAGATTGACGCCGGCATCTATTTTCGCGCTGAGGCGTTGGCCGTTGATTAATACCGGGGAAGCAATGCCGCACATACCGACCCATTCAAGCGCTATTGCTTGCTGGGATGACTGCGCGGCGATATCTGGCAAAGTCAGCGCATTCATAAAGTGAGATCCGTCGCAGAGTGTTTTGACATGTTATATTATAACTATAAAGTCGACGATGCTTTTTTGCTGGGGCATACACACAGCAATCTTGAGTACGGATGCTCCCTTATCTGCGGTACAGGCCATGCACAGACGTCAACTGCTCAACTGGCTGCTTGCCAGTTCCGTATTCACATTGCCGCTGGGAATTTCAGCTGCCCAAATTCAGCACGCCAGGCTATGGCGCACCGGGAATACCCTGCGTCTGGTTCTGGATCTGAGTGGGCCAGTGCAGTACAAAACCTTCTCATTAACGGCTCCCGATCGGCTGATTATTGATGTGAGTGGTGCCAGCCTGAAGGGGGATTTCAGTGAGTTGGTACTGGCCAATACGGGCCTGCGTTCGATTCGCTCCGGGCATTACGGCCAGGGTGATACGCGCATCGTGCTGGACCTGGATGAGCCGGTTCAGCTCAGCAGTTTTCTGCTGCCACCCCAGGGCGGGCAAGGTCACAGGCTGGTGCTAGACCTGGCCAAAAGTGCGGTCGCCAAACTGGGTGTGGCAGCGGCAACGCCAAGCAACGCACACCCCAAACGCGACATTATTGTGGTGATTGACCCCGGGCACGGGGGTAAGGATCCGGGTGCGACGAGCGCCAAAGGCCATCGTGAAAAGGATGTTGTTTTGTCCATCGCCCAGCTGCTGGCCAAGCGCCTCAAGCGTGAAAAAGGCTTTGATGCACGGCTGGTGCGCAATGATGATTTCTTTGTCCCCCTGCGCAAGCGGGTAGAAGTCGCTCACAAGCACAATGCAGACCTTTTTATTTCGGTGCATGCAGACGCAGCGCCGCGCCTTACGGCGTCTGGAGCATCGGTGTACGCGCTCTCGGAGGGTGGTGCCACATCGGCCACAGCGCGGTATATGGCACAGCGTGAAAATGGTGTGGATTTGCTCGGTGCCACCCGCCTTTTGAACCTTAAAGACAAAGACCCGATGCTCGCAGGCGTGATCCTCGATATGTCCATGAATGCCACCATCGCGGCCAGTTTGCAGTTGGGCAACACCATTCTGGGCAGCCTTTCGGGCATCACCTCACTGCATCAAAAACGCGTGGAACAGGCCGGTTTTGCCGTGCTCAAGTCGCCGGATATTCCGTCGATTCTGGTAGAGACGGGCTTTATGTCCAACCCCCGCGACAGCGAGCGCTTGATCACCGCGCGTCATCAACAGGCGGTAGCCGAGGGTTTATTTAACGGATTAATCGCTTATTTTCAGAAAAATCCGCCCGCCAGCAGCCATATGGCGTGGGTTAACGAACAGAAAAACAGTACGTTCGTCACTTCAGTGTTGTCTTAAATGCATTGTTATAATGTATCATTTGTAGGTCCGCTATCGGATTGACTGCTAAGCGGGCGTTTTGACCTGCAGCCCTGATGAGGAAATATCCAGATGTCGAATCGTCTTCCTGTAACTGTTCTCTCAGGCTTTTTAGGTGCAGGTAAAAGCACACTGCTCAATTATATTTTGCGCAACCGCGACAACTTGCGCGTGGCCGTGATCGTTAACGATATGAGCGAAATAAATATTGATGGCGGTGAAGTACAGCGCGATGTGACCTTGAACCGGGCTGAAGAAAAACTGGTCGAAATGAGCAACGGCTGCATCTGTTGCACCCTGCGTGAAGACTTGCTTGAAGAGGTCAGCGCACTGGCCAGGGAGGGTCGATTTGATTATTTATTGATCGAGTCGACCGGTATTTCAGAACCGCTGCCTGTGGCAGAAACTTTTACGTTTCGTGATGAATCAGGACAAAGCCTGGCCGATATTGCCCGCCTGGATACGATGGTTACAGTGGTCGACGGGCTGAATTTTCTTCAGGATTATCAAGCCGCAGAGAGCCTGGATTCACGGGGTGAAACCCTTGGAGAATCAGACGAACGGTCAATTACTGATTTATTGATCGAACAAGTTGAGTTCGCGGACGTCATTTTAATCAGCAAAATTGATTTAATAAGTTCCGACGAACGGCAAGAATTAATGGCCATTCTGCAACGCCTCAACGCTCAGGCCGAAATAATGCCTATGGTCATGGGTGAAATTGCGCTGCATAAAATTCTCGATACCGGCCGGTTTGACTTTGACCGTGCGGCGCAGGCACCGGGCTGGTTGCAAGAGTTACGCGGTGAGCATGTGCCCGAAACCGAAGAGTACGGCATCGCCTCCAGTGCCTATCGTGCGCGCCGGCCTTTTCATCCCGAACGTTTTTTCAATTTTATCGAGCGGCCCTGGACCAATGGCAAACTGCTGCGCTCCAAAGGTTTTTTCTGGCTGGCCAGTAAATTTCAGGAGGCGGGCAGTTGGTCTCAGGCTGGCGGTCTGATGCGCTATGGGTTTGCCGGTCGCTGGTGGCGCTTTGTGCCCCGCGACCAATGGCCGCAGGAGCCGCAAGCCAAGGCAGAAATATTGCAAAAATGGCTGCCGGATACGGGAGATTGCCGCCAGGAATTGGTGTTTATCGGTCAGCACATCGACTTCGCCCGGCTGACGGCTGAACTCGATGCCTGCTTGCTCAACGATGCTGAAATGGCCTTGGGCGAAGCGAGCTGGAAATTGCTGAGCGATCCTTTTGGCGACTGGTATGAAGAGGTGGCTGCATGAAGAATGCATTTGCCTTTACCGCTCAGCCGTTGATCGATCAGGTTCGTGGGCAGACGCCTGAAATCATGACCCGAATTCTGGATGAAGACGTCAACCTGGCCATCTGGCAGCGTCAGTTACCTGTGCATATCGTCGATTTCGGGGCTTTATTGCTTTCGCTGGACGAGCCATTGGCTGACGCCATCGTGATAGATATGCCCAACGAAAAGGCTCAGCCCAACCTGACAGGCCTGGCTGCCAGGTTTAATGATCTGGAAGGCTATGCAGGCTTTATTGCAGACGTTTCCTGGCTGGTGAGTGCCTACGCGTGCCTGTTGGGCGCAAAACGCATTGGGCTGCGTCTCAGAGCCCTGGATAAAGCCATGTGCCCCCGGTTTCATGTGGACCATGTACCTGTACGTCTTATTACCACTTATGCAGGGATTGGTAGCCAGTGGCTGCAGGAAGGCGTAATGGAGCGTCGTCAGTTAGGGCAGGTGCAGGCCGAACCCGCCCGTGCAGAGTTGATTCAGCAAATAAACGCCGGTGAAGTTGCCTTGCTCAAGGGGGAGAAGTGGCAGGGTAACGAGGGAGCGGGGTTGATCCATCGTTCGCCGGCACTGGCACCGGGCGAGCGCAGGCTGATTTTGACCCTCGATTGGCTGGCCTGAGGCATATTGCTTGCTTCAATCCGTACAGAAGCTGGCCTCATGTTGCAAAACATACCTACCCACGTGATTGCCGGGCCGCTTGGCGCCGGCAAAACCAGTCTGATTCAGCACCTGATGGCGCACAAACCGCCACACGAACGCTGGGCGGTGCTGGTCAATGAGTTCGGTCAGATCGGCCTGGATGCGGCCCTGATGAGCCAGGGAAGCGATGACATTGCTATCACCGAAGTGGCGGGTGGCTGTGTGTGCTGCGTCAATGGCACGCCTTTTCAGATCGGTTTGAGTCGCCTTTTGCGCAAGTCCAGGCCCGATCGCCTGTTTATCGAGCCTTCCGGTTTAGGCCATCCCGCACAGATTCTAAAGCAGCTCGGTGAAGCGCCCTGGCTGGGGGTTTTGGCCCTCCAGCCGTGCGTCATGGTGCTCGATGCGCAAGCGATGGCTCAGGGCAAACCTTTGCCAAAAACCCAGCAAGAGGCCCTGAAAAGTGCCGGTTTACTGGTCATGAATAAATCTAATAGTGTCCCAAATGAGCAACGTGAGCAGATTGCATGCAGCCTGCCAAAGTGCCCTGTTTTATGGGTCGAGCATGGCCGCATCCCTTTAAATACGCTGCCTGTAGCCCATATGAATATCGCTCATGCTGTGGATAACTCATTGATTTATAAGGATTTTAATCATATTGGCAGTGTGTTTTCCGACCCGCGTACGCCGATGGTGATGACTCAACATCAGCCCGAAGGATGGAGCGCAGGTTGGCGCTGGCACCCCTCTCGGCAATTTGACCTGGATCTGTTGCAACAGTGGCTCGAAAGCCTGGATTGGCAGCGTGCAAAGCTGGTTATTCATGGTTCGGCGGGCTGGTTTTCGAACAATTCTGTGGATAACTCGATCGCGCAATGGAGATCGAGTGAGTGGCGCAAGGATTCACGCCTCGAATTGATTTTTGCTCAGCCCCAGGATCTGGATTTGCTTTGCTCGGGGCTGGAAAGTTGTCTACTCAAGGAGGTTTTTTAGGTAGCAGGCCCGTGTTGCGAGGCACAAAACCCAGGGTTTTAGCGGGTTCTGTGCTGGTAAAATTGTCCTACAACTTGAAGTGTGCGCAGGAGATTTGCACCGTTAAAACCTCACGGAGGTGTCTATCTCAATGGTTTTAGCGAGGTTGCGCGGAAAGTTATCCACAGGCGCCCGGCATGCAGGCGCTGAAAGGCAGGGCTCAGTGGCGGGTCTTGCTGTGTTCCTGGCGCCACTGGCTGAGTTCGATCACCTGAGCGCTGGGAATGACACTTGGCTCGGCTTCGGTCTGGAACGGGTAGGGCGGCAGCTCGATTTTTACGCTGTGGGCGCCGAACTGGGTGATGGTTCCGGTATGACGCTGATCACCGGTCACCGTGAATTCAAAGTTATACACACGGGCCAGGCGTTTATGGCCGTTGGCGTCGGGGATCAGACCGATTTTTTTAAGCGCCACGTTTTCATCGAGCAGTTCGATATCGAGGTTTTTGCAGTGTTGCTTGACCCGCTCCAGCGCCCGCTCGCGCAGCCCGTGGTTGTGCCACAGCCAGGCAGCGCCTGCAGCCAGCAGCATGAGGACGAACATATTTCCCAGGGTCAGCATTACATGTGCTCCAACAGATTGTGCTCAGCTTAACTGCGTCTTCAACCTGTCGTACAGGCCGCGTTTGGTCGCATACTGCGTGGCTTGAATCCACCCGTAGTCTGGAATCCGGCATGAAACGTACACCTCATTTACTCGCCATCCAATCCCACGTGGTTTTCGGCCATGCCGGCAACAGCGCAGCGGTTTTTCCCATGCAGCGCGTCGGGGTGAATGTCTGGCCTCTGAACACGGTGCAATTCTCCAATCACACTCAGTATGGCCAGTGGACGGGGGAAGTGTTGGCTCCCGAGCAAATTCCTTCGCTGGTCGACGGAATCGCCGCCATCGGCGAGCTGGGCAGCTGTGATGCGGTCTTGTCCGGTTACCTGGGCAGTGCGGCGCAGGGGCGGGCCATTTTAAGCGGGGTGGCGCGTATCAAGGCTGTTAATCCCCATGCACTGTACCTGTGCGACCCGGTAATGGGGCACCCGGAGAAAGGTTGTATCGTGCCTCAGGAAGTCAGTGACTTTCTGCTTGAAGAAGCTGCCGCTATGGCCGATTTTTTGTGCCCCAACCAGCTCGAACTGGACAGTTTTTGCGGCCGTCATCCGCAATCGTTGTTTGACTGCCTGGCCATGGCCCGCAGCTTGCTGGCCCGCGGCCCGAAAGCGGTGCTGGTGAAGCATTTGTCGTATCCGGGCAAACCGCCTGAAAGTTTCGAGATGCTGCTGGTCACGGCAGAGGGCAACTGGCACTTGCGTCGGCCGCTGCTTGCCTTCCCGCGCCAGCCAGTGGGCGTAGGCGACCTGACCTCAGGTTTGTTCCTGGCGAGAGTGCTGCTGGGCGACAGCCTGGTGGCTGCGTTTGAATTTACCGCTGCGGCGGTGCATGAGGTGTTGCTGGAAACCCAGGCCTGCACCAGCTATGAATTGCAGCTGGTACGGGCCCAGGACCGCATTGCCCATCCGCGTGTGCGGTTTGAGGCAGTGCCGATCAGTTTGTAAGCAAACTGAACAAAACCTGTGGGAGCGGGCTTACAGTGTTTCGTCTTTTAGCTCGCGGTAGCGCTGCTCCAGCTCCTGACGGATCTGGCGGCGTTGCTTGCCCTGGATAAAGCGGCGCTTGTCTTCGCTGTTCACTGGCTGCAACGGCGGAACAGCGGCCGGCTTACGGTCGTCGTCCACGGCTACCATGGTGAAGAAGCAGCTGTTGGTGTGGCGCACCGAGCGCTCGCGGATATTTTCGGTAACGACCTTGATGCCAACTTCCATCGAGGTGTTGCCGGTGTAGTTGACCGAGGCGAGGAAGGTCACCAGTTCACCGACATGAATCGGCTCGCGAAAAATCACCTGGTCCACCGACAAGGTGACCACATAACGCCCCGCATAGCGGCTGGCGCAGGCATAGGCGACTTCATCGAGGTACTTGAGCAGGGTTCCGCCGTGAACATTGCCAGAAAAATTGGCCATGTCCGGGGTCATCAAGACCGTCATCGACAGTTGGGAGTTTCCGGGTTCCATAGCAGCAGGCTCGTGGTTGTGTGGCAGCAGTGAAATGGGTATCTCTGTGGATACTTGTCGATTTTTGAAACAGTGATTAACGGGACGCTGCCGTGTTGGCTGCCGTCACGCTTATCTCTATCTGTTTCCATATATTGCACCGCCTTTCTGTCGCAAGTCGCGGTGTTAACCTGCAAAAGTCCGTTAGTCGGATACTTCCTACATTTTAAACAGTCGATACGCGCGGCCTGACAGGCTGTGTCTGTCGTCATGTTGCCTGGTGAATATCAAACAAGGAGTGCCACGCCATGCATGCCATCAGTTTTATTCAGGATCTGGCAGTCATCATGCTGGTCGCAGGTGTGGTGACGATTCTTTTCCACAGGTTCAAACAGCCGGTGGTACTGGGCTATATCGTTGCAGGTTTTATTATCGGCCCGCACACCCCGCCGTTTGGCCTGATTCACGATGAAGAAACGATCAAGACCCTGGCTGAGCTGGGGGTGATCTTTTTGATGTTCTGTCTGGGGCTGGAGTTCAGCCTGCGCAAGTTGTTCAAGGTCGGGGCCACAGCCTTTATCGCAGCGTTTATGGAAATCACGCTGATGATCTGGATTGGTTATGAAATTGGCCGCTGGTTCGACTGGAACACCATGGATTCGCTGTTTCTGGGCGCCATCCTGGCCATTTCATCTACCACCATCATCGTCAAGGCCCTCAACGACCTCAAGATGAAAAACGAGCGCTTTGCCCAGCTGATTTTTGGCGTGCTGATCGTTGAAGATATTTTGGGTATCGGGATTATTGCGCTGCTGTCGAGCATTGCGGTCAGCGGCAGCGTCAGCCCCGAAGAGGTTTTTTCGACCGTCGGTAAATTGTCATTGTTTATGATCGTGGCGTTGGTTATCGGCATTTTGCTGGTGCCGCGTGTGCTGGCGTATGTAGCCCGATTCGAAAGCAATGAAATGCTGCTGATCACTGTGCTGGGCCTGTGTTTTGGCTTTTGCCTGCTGGTGGTCAAGCTGGAATACAGCATGGTGCTCGGGGCGTTTTTGATCGGTGCAATCATGGCCGAGTCGCGTCAGTTACTGAAAATCGAGCGCCTGATTGAACCGGTGCGTGATTTGTTCAGTGCAATATTCTTTGTCGCCATCGGGTTGATGCTCGACCCGGCCATCCTGCTGGAGTACGCGCTGCCAATTGTGGTGATCACTATCGCCGTGGTGCTGGGCAAGATGCTCTCCTGCGGGCTGGGGGCGTTTATCGCAGGCAATGATGGACGTACCTCGCTGCGAGTTGGAATGGGGCTTTCGCAGATTGGGGAGTTTTCTTTCATTATCGCGGCGCTGGGTATGACATTGCAGGTCACCAGCAGCTTCCTGTACCCCGTAGCAGTGGCCGTCTCCGTATTGACCACCCTGATGACCCCTTACCTGATTCGCGCCGCAGACCCGCTCTCGCTCAAGCTGGCACAGGTGGTGCCTGGTCGCTTGTCACGGGTGTTGGGGTTATATGGCGAATGGCTGCGCAGTATTCAGCCACAGGGCGAAGGGGCGTTGTTGGCGGCCATGATTCGCAAGATCTTGCTGCAAGTTGGGGTCAATCTGGCCCTGGTCATCGCTATTTTCTTTGCCGGCGGTTATTTCGCACCGCGCATCGGCCGTTATTTGCAGGGCTGGATTCTGGAGCCGAGCTGGCAAAAAGGGATGATCTGGGGGGCTGCTTTGCTGCTGTCGTTGCCGTTCCTGATTGCGGCGTATCGCAAGCTCAAGGCGCTTTCGATGCTACTGGCCGAGATGGGGGTCAAGCCGGAAATGGCAGGGCGCCATACGCAGCGCGTGCGCCGGGTGATCTCGGAAGTCATCCCGATTCTGTCGTTGCTGGTGATTTTTCTGCTGCTGTCGGCCTTGTCGGCAAGCATCCTGCCCACCAACGAGTTGCTGATGGTGATTGCGGTGGTGGCGGCGGGGGTTGCGGCGCTGTTGTGGCGCTGGTTTATCCGGATTCACACGCGCATGCAGGTTGCACTGCTGGAAACGCTGGATAACCACAAGGAGGGGGGGCACTGACAGCCCGCTGACCAATGGCTGGAAAGCGGGGATGCCCGGGGGCTGTTGATGTTTCGTTGTGGCTCACAACGAAACGTCAACCAACCCTGGAGGTATCAGCTTTCCAGCCAGACGTCGCGCGCCCAGTGCCAGACCGATTCCCAGGTTTCTTCAGTGACGAGTTCTTCTTCGCCGGACCACAGCACCACGGTGCCGTCTTCTTCCACGCAGTAGTAGTCGTCGCCGTCCTGGCAAATAGGGATCAGGCTGCGATCAACGCCAGCATCCCAGGCATTTGCCGCCACTTCCGGCAGATAGGTGTGCGATTGTGGGTCGGTCACTGTGACCGGCTCCAGGCTGCCATACACCACGTCACTGACGGTCAGCAGAAATTCTCTGAAGACAAATGGAATATCGATGAACAGCTGCTCTTCGATTTCCACCAACTGGTCTTCTTCAGGCAGTTCCAAGGGAACCGGTACAGGCTCGTTTTTTTCGCGTAGCTCTTCAATAATCTCTTCCACGACCTCATCCTCATGCTCTATGGCGCGGTTTATATGACGCGCTTTATACAGTAGCTCGTTATAAGTGCAATCGTGAAATGCAAAGCCCCGGACAAGTCCGGGGCTTTGGTAAACGCATGTGTAACTCGCAGGGTTAGCCGTTCTGGCGGATACCTGCCACCAGCCAAGGCTGGTTGTCGCCTTGCTGACGTTCCATGTTCCAGCTTTCGCTGAAGGCTTCGCCCTGGTCAAAGCGCGAGTTTTTCGACACGCCGCTGAAGGTCAGGGTTGCAATGGTTTTGTCTGCGCGATCGTCCAGGCCGTCCAGTTGCACGGTCAGGTTGTCGATGTAGGTGGACTGGAAGCCATCACCCAGCTCAGCGCGTTCACGCTTGAGGAAGTCGAGCATCTGCGGGGTCACGAACTCGGCGATCTTGTCCATTTCGTTGGCATCCCAGTGCTGTTGCAGGGACTGGAAATGGTTGCGCGCGGCTTCCAGGAAGTTTTGCTCGTTGAACCAGGCTGGAGCGTTGATCACCGGACGTGCTGCAGGGGCAGCCGAACCACCGAAGATCGAAGCAGCAGGCTTGGCGTCGAACGCTTCGCGTTGCATGGGTGCGTGGCCAGCAGGGGCCATCATGTCAGCTTGTTTGCGACGACGGGCCGCGATAAAGCGGAAGATCAGGAAGGCGATAACCGCCATGATCAGGATGTCGAAGAACTGCATGCCCTGGAAGCCGCCGCCCATGAACATGGACGCCAGCAGGCCACCGGCAGCGAGGCCGGCCAGAGGGCCGAGCCAGCGCGAAGCACCGCCGGCCTTGGCTGCGGCGCCTGCGGCACCGGCAGCCGCCGGGGCTGCAGCTGGAGCAGCTTGACGCGTTTGGTGGCTAGGCGCTGCACCCGCGCTTTTGCCGCCACCGAAGCGCTTGGCGTTCGCGTCGATGCTCATCGTCAAGCCGATGCACAACGCCATGGCGATGCTAAGAAAACGTTTCATAAGGGGTTCCCATTTGTGGATATCACGCGCGCCATGTTGCACAGATGAGTTGTGACTGGCTAGCGGTGAAGTGTTTCGGGCTTTTGCTTATTTGTTTGTAGGGCTAGGATTTATTTTGCGTAGGAGGACATGTGGGAGCGAGCCTGCTCGCGAAAGCGGTGTATCAGCCAACAATAATATTGACTGATGCGCTCTCTTCGCGAGCAGGCTCGCTCCCACAGCGGTTTGCCTTACCTTATTCCCGCCAAGCTGTCGGGTTGCTGTCAGACCGCCTCAAGTTTGGCGTAGCCCATCATCAGCCATTTGCTGCCTTCGCTGAAGTTGACCTGTACCCGTGCCTGGGCACCTGCACCCTCGAAATTGAGGATGACGCCTTCGCCGAAGACCGCATGCTTGACCATCTGGCCGAGCTTGAATTCGGTTTCCGGGATTTCCGAACCACCAAACAGGGTGCTGGCGCTCTGCTTTTGACCGCCGCCGAAAGGGCGACTGACACTGTTGGATAGTCGGACTTCCTGGATCAGACCCTTTGGTACTTCGCGTACGAAGCGTGAAACCTTATTGTAGGTTTCGCTGCCGTACAGGCGTCGGGTTTCTGCGTAGGTCATCACCAGGTTTTGCATGGCGCGGGTAATGCCTACGTAGGCCAGGCGTCGTTCCTCTTCGAGGCGACCGGGCTCTTCCAGGCTCATTTTGTGCGGGAACAGGCCTTCTTCCATGCCTACCAGGAACACGTACGGGAACTCCAGGCCTTTGGCGCTGTGCAGCGTCATCAGTTGGATGCCGTCTTCATGTTCTTCGGCCTGGGTATCGCCAGCCTCCAGTGAGGCATGCCCGAGGAAGGCGGCCAATGGCGACAGCTCTTCGTCTTCGTCATTGTTCTCAAAGTTGCGTGCTGCGCTGACCAGCTCCTCAAGGTTTTCTACCCGGGCCTGGCCTTTTTCGCCTTTTTCCGCCTGATGGTAGGCAATCAGCCCGCTTTGCTCGATCACGGTTTGCGTCATCAGATGCAGAGGCATGTCCATGACTTTTGCCGCGAGGTTTTCGATCAGTTCCATAAAGCCGGCAATGGCACCCGAAGCACGGCCCGGCAGGGCTTTATTGGCGATCAGCTGGCGCATTGCTTCCCACATCGACACGTCGCTGTGACGTGCGTGTTCGCGAATGGCTTCGACGGTTTTTTCGCCAATGCCGCGGGCAGGTACGTTAATCACCCGCTCCAGCGCCGCATCATTGCCGCGACCTTCGAGCAGGCGCATATAGGCCATGGCATTTTTGATTTCCGCGCGTTCGAAGAAGCGCTGGCCGCCATAGATGCGGTAAGGGATGCGCTCGCGCAGCAAGGCTTCTTCAAGCACTCGCGACTGGGCGTTGGAACGGTACAAGATGGCGATATCGCTATGGGCGATGCCGGTTTTCAGAGCGCTTTCGATGGTTTCGACCACGTAGCGCGCTTCGTCATGTTCGTTGAACGCGGCGTACAGATTGATGGCTTCGCCTTCGCCGCCGTCAGTCCACAGCTCTTTGCCCATGCGCCCGGTGTTGTTGGCAATCAGGGCATTGGCCGCTTTGAGGATGCCCGCCGTGGAGCGGTAATTTTGCTCCAGACGAATGGTCTCGGCATCCGGGAAGTCGGTTGAGTACTGATAGATGTTTTCGATTTTTGCGCCGCGCCAGCCGTAGATCGACTGGTCGTCATCACCGACCACCATCAGGCTGTCGCCGCCCTGGGCCAGCAACCGTAGCCAGGCATATTGCACGGCGTTGGTATCCTGGAATTCGTCTACCAGGATGTGCCGGAAGCGTTTCTGGTAATGCGCCAGCAAGCCCGGGTTGTCGCGCCACAAATCAAGGGCACGCAGCAGCAGCTCGGAAAAATCGATCACACCGGCGCGTTGGCACGCGACCTCATAGGCCTCGTAAATATTGCGCATGGTGGCCAGGAACAAGTCGCCGCTGGCCTGGATATGTTTGGGGCGAAGGCCTTCGTCTTTTTGACCGTTGATAAACCACTGGGCCTGACGTACGGGCCAGCGCTGTTCATCCAGCCCCAGCTCACGGATCACACGCTTGACCAGGCGTTGCTGGTCGTCGCTGTCGAGGATCTGGAATGTCTGGCTAAGGCCGGCTTCTTGCCAGTGAGCCCGCAGCAGACGGTGAGCCAGGCCGTGGAAGGTGCCGACCCACATGCCTGCAGGGTTGATACCCATCAACTGCTCGATGCGGTGGCGCATCTCGGCAGCGGCCTTGTTGGTGAACGTCACCGACAGCACGGAGTGTGGGGACGCGTTTTCGACCTGGATCAGCCAGGCGATACGGTGCACCAGCACACGGGTTTTGCCGGAACCAGCGCCGGCCAGGACCAACTGACGCCCGACACTGGCCGTGACGGCCTGACGTTGGGCATCGTTGAGAGAATTTAACAAGAGAGAGAGATCATCGCGCATCGGGGCATTTTAGGGGCTGTTGGTGTTTCATTGCTAGCTGCGTGGCCGCCTTGGGCCGAGCGGTCTAAAAGCCGGACAATAAATGTGCCTGGCTGATTTCATCCATTTAATAGCGCCTGTGCGTTTGGTCACGGGCATTGCTTGTGTATGCTCGGGCGACTTTTTGGCTCATCTACTGATAAGAATTTCGCCGATGGTTCAGAGTTTAAATTCGCCGGGTATTTTTTTCGGCATAGGCATCGGTTTTTTCCTGCTGGCGGGCGGTCTGGGATGGCAGGTCAAGCGGATCAGGCAACGGCGCATGGTGCGCCGCTTGCGGCATCAAGGTTTGCGCGAAGATTTGCAGCAAGCGAATGTCCGTAGTGAGCAACTCAATACCGAGCTTGCCTATGAGGTCGAGCAACGCCGTTTGAGCGAAGCGCGGGTGCGCCACCTGACCCGTTTTGATGAGCTGACCGGGCTGGCCAACCGCCTTCTGTTCAAGGAACGCCTGGAGGAGGCTAGCCAGCGTGTACGCCAGGGCTCGTGCAACCTGACGTTGCTGCACATCAATCTCGATCGTTTCAAATTGCTCAATGACAATTTCGGGCATGAGCTGGCGGACCATGTGCTGCAAAAAATGGCCGAACGCATCACCAAGGCCTTGCCTGAGGCCGACACCATTGCGCGCCTGTCGGGTGATGAATTTGCAGTGCTGTTTGATGCCTATAACAGCCTGACCAGCCTGGCGCGGGTCGCGACCCGGCTGCTGGACAAGCTCGGTCGGCCGCTGGTGGTGGATGGCCATGAGCTGGTCATCAGTGTGTCAATGGGCATCAGCATGTTGCCCGACAGCGCGCGCGATATTGCCAGTCTGGTCCATCAGGCCAACAAGGCCATGCAGCAGGCCAAGCACCTGGGCGGCGGCAGGTTTCAGTTCTACAGTGACAGCCTGCATGGCAGCTCCCTTGAACGGCTGCAGCTGGAAAACCAACTGCGCAAAGCCATTAGCGAACGCCAGCTCAACGTGTTCTATCAACCCAAGCTGTGCCTGGCCACAGGGCGTCTGCACGCCGCCGAAGCGTTGGTGCGCTGGGATCACCCGCAACTGGGTAATGTGCCGCCAGGCAACTTTATTGTCCTTGCCGAAGAGACCGGCCTGATCAGCGCCATCGGTGAATTTGTACTGCGCGAAGCCTGCCGGCAAGCGTGTGAATGGCAACGAGCAGGGCTGGCGCCAATACGGGTATCGGTGAACTTGTCGGGGCATCAGTTGCGCCAGGGCAAGCTGGTCAGCCTGGTGCGCCAGGTACTTGAAGAAACCGGGCTGGCGCCGCACTGCCTGGAACTGGAACTGACAGAAAGCCAGTTGCTCGACAATGTTGAATACGTCATCGCTACCTTCCAGCAATTGCATGAACTGGGGGTGAAGCTGGCAATCGATGATTTTGGCACCGGCTATTCATCGCTCAGTTACCTCAAGCGATTTGCGGTGGATTACGTAAAAATCGATAAAACGTTTATTCACGGCGTGGGCCGTTGCAGCGAAGACGAGGCCATCACCCTCGCAATTATTGCCATGGCCCACAGTCTGGGCCTTAAAGTGGTGGCAGAAGGCGTTGAAAACGAGGCGCAGCTGGCATTTCTCAAGACTCGCCAGTGCGATGAAGTGCAGGGCTATTTGATCAGTCGTCCGATAAACGCAGTGCAATTCAGCGATTTACTGCGTAACGGTGTAGTGGTTTTGTAGTGCCAAAAAGGGCTACATGGCCCTCAGGCGGCTTGAATCAAGGGAGATAACTGGATAGTTGATGGCGTATTGGCTGGGCAGAAAACGAATTCTTGTAGTATAACTACAAGATTGCTACATCCCCGGCGCCCGCCGCTTACAGACCGAGTCCTGCCCTTTGAACCTGCTGCAACATATTGCCCAGTCACGCCACCTGTTACGTAAATCGGAACTCAAGGTCGCCGATCACGTGCTGCTTGATCCTGCGGCTGTAATGCACAGTTCCATGGCCGACCTTGCCCACAGTGTCGGAATCAGCGAGCCGACCATCGTGCGTTTTTGCCGGGCGATAGGCTGTTCCGGGTTTCAGGACCTGAAACTCAAGCTGGCGCAAAGCCTGGCGGCCGGTGCCAGTTTTGGTCAGTTCGCGATCCATGAAGACGATTCGGTAGCGGACTACAGCCTGAAAATTTTCGACACCACGCTGCATACCTTGATGGACGTGCGCGAGAAGCTCGATCCGATAGCGCTGCAGCGTGCCGTGACGGCCATGTCGCAAGCGCAGCGTGTCGAGTTTTATGGGTTTGGTGCTTCGGGCGCGGTTGCGGCGGATGCCCAGCACAAGTTTTTCCGTCTGTTGCTGACCGCGGCTGCCTATTCCGACCCGCATATGCAAGCGATGTCGGCCGTGACCTTGAAGCCTACCGACGTGGCGATCTGCATTTCCCAGTCGGGCCGTTCCAAAGACTTGCTGATCACCGCCAACCTGGTGCGTGAAAGCGGCGCGACCCTGATTACCTTGTGCCCGAGCCAGACGCCGCTGGCGGAGCTGGCAACCGTCAATCTGGCGATCGATGTGCATGAAGACACCGAAATCTATACCCCGCTGACCTCGCGTATTGCCCACCTGGTAGTGATTGACGTGTTGGCAATGGGTGTTGCCATGGCCCGAGGCCCGAGCCTGGTCAACCACCTCAAGAGCGTCAAGCGCAGCCTGCGCAGCTTGCGCCTGTCGCCTAAATCACTGAAAAGCCACGAAGATTAAAAGCGCACAACATCTTCTGTGGGAGCGGGCTTGCTCGCGATAGGGAATGCCGCCGTGTGACAGACACACCGCAGCGCCTGAATCGCGAGCAAGCCCGCTCCCACGCAGAGCTCACATTCAGCGTTCATCCCCCTGTCATCCCACCTTCGCCAAGTCGTCATAAACAAGGTGCATCGTAAAGCTCCCGTACACGCCTTGGGAGACTCGAAATGGCTCAGCCTTACGAAGAACGCAATAGCGCCGTCAAAACCCGCCGTCAGCAAGAAGACCAGCGCCGCATGGCCTTCCGTCGCGCGATTGAAGACCATACGAGCCAGCGCCAACTGCGTCTGGAAACCTCTGACTACCCTGACCTGGGGTCGATCAACTACTGGCAGTCTGCGTCGGCAAGTGACCGTCGAAGCGCTCAACCAACGCGCTGATTTGCAGGCGCTCACTGCGAATAAACCCCAGAAATGCATGCGCCACCGGTGACAGGCGCTTGGCCTTGGCCTGCACCACGCACCAGCTGCGATACAGCGGCAACTCCTCGACCGGCAGTTCGCACAGCAGGCCGGTCGCCAGCTCCAGGCTGACGGCGTGGCGGGTCAATAACGCCACGCCCAACCCGGCTACCGCGCACTCGCGCTGCGACTCGTTGGACGACACTTCCAGCGTCTGATTGAAGTGAACGCGCTTTTCCTTGAAATACTCCTCACACGCCATGCGCGTGCCCGAACCCTGCTCGCGCATCAGCAAGGTATAAGGCTCCAGATCCTGCAAATGCAGCGGACCCCGGTTGCACAACGGATGATCAGCGGGAGCCACGGCCACAATCGGGTTGTTCAGAAACGGCAAGAATTCCAGGCCCATGTCCTGCGGCACCATCGACATGATCACCAGATCATCGCGGTTATCTGACAGCCGACGAACGGCCTGCGCCCGGTTGACCACCGTCAGTTGCAAATTGACTTCCGGATGCTGGCGCTTGAAGGCCGCAAACAGATGCGGCACAAAATATTTCGCGCTCGACTCTACGGCCAGTTTCAACTGGCCTTGCAATGACCCGAGCATGTCGGAAAGTTGCATGTCGAGGTTTTCCAGCCGGCCGAAAATATCCCGACTGGCCAACTGAAGCGCTTCAGCGGCTTCGGTCATGTACAGCTTTTTGCCGACGTACTCGAACAATGGTTGGCCAACCAGCTCTTCAAGCTGACGAATTTGTAGACTTACGGCGGGTTGCGTCAGCGACATTTCTTCTGCTGCGCGGCTGTAAGAACGCAAATCACAGACTTCGTTAAACACCTGTAATTGGCGAAAAGTGATACGCATCAATGACTTACGCATTTTTATAAAATTATCCGAAGCGACAAGTGATCTGACTATAAGTTGTTACTTATGCACGACCCAAGAATTATTGATTTTTGTTTATCACTGCGTGGGTCTAGTGTGACGACACAACGGTTCAGACACATTTGGACACGTGCCGACCTGGTCTAGCAGGTCGTTTGTTCCATGGGCTTTAGGGAAAATCCAAGTGATAAAAAAGATCCTGATCGCCAACCGCGGAGAAATCGCCGTCCGCATCGTGCGTGCCTGCGCCGAGATGGGGATTCGCTCTGTAGCGGTCTATTCCGAAGCTGATCGGCATGCCTTGCACGTCAAGCGCGCCGACGAAGCACACAATATCGGCGAAGACCCGCTGGCCGGTTATTTGAATCCGCGCAAGCTGGTGAATCTGGCGGTTGAAACCGGTTGTGATGCTCTGCATCCCGGTTACGGTTTTTTGTCAGAAAACGCTGAGTTGGCTGATATCTGCGCCGAGCGCGGGATCAAGTTCATCGGTCCGGCCGCTGAAGTCATTCGCCGTATGGGCGACAAGACTGAAGCGCGTCGCAGCATGATCAAGGCCGGTGTGCCGGTCACACCGGGCACTGAAGGCAACGTTGCCGACATCCACGAAGCCTTGATTGAAGGCGAACGCATTGGCTACCCGGTGATGCTCAAGGCCACCTCGGGTGGTGGCGGTCGCGGCATTCGTCGCTGCAACAGCCGTGAAGAACTCGAGCAAGCCTTCCCGCGGGTGATCTCGGAAGCGACCAAGGCCTTTGGTTCGGCCGAAGTGTTCCTCGAAAAATGCATCGTCAACCCCAAGCATATCGAAGCGCAAATTCTCGGCGACAGCTTTGGCAACGTGGTGCATCTGTTTGAGCGCGACTGCTCGATCCAGCGTCGCAACCAAAAGCTGATCGAAATCGCCCCAAGCCCGCAGCTGACCCCGGAACAGCGCGCCTATATCGGCGACCTGTCTGTGCGCGCAGCCAAGGCCGTGGGTTACGAGAACGCCGGTACCGTGGAGTTCCTGCTCGCCGAGGGCGAGGTGTACTTCATGGAGATGAACACTCGGGTGCAGGTGGAGCACACCATCACCGAAGAAATTACCGGCATCGACATTGTTCGTGAACAGATTCGTATCGCCTCTGGCCTGCCGCTCTCGATCAAGCAGGAAGACGTGCAGCATCGCGGCTTTGCCCTGCAGTTCCGGATCAACGCCGAAGACCCGAAAAACAACTTCCTGCCCAGTTTCGGCAAGATCACCCGTTACTACGCGCCCGGCGGCCCCGGTGTACGTACTGACACGGCGATCTACACCGGCTATACCATCCCGCCGTATTACGACTCCATGTGTCTGAAACTGGTGGTGTGGGCCCTGACCTGGGAAGAAGCGATGGACCGTGGTTTGCGCGCCCTCGACGACATGCGTCTGCAAGGGGTCAAAACCACCGCCGCGTATTACCAGGAAATCCTGCGTAACCCGGAATTCCGTAGTGGTCAGTTCAACACCAGCTTCGTAGAAAGCCACCCTGAGCTGACCAACTACTCGATCAAGCGCAAACCCGAAGAGTTGGCCCTGGCCATCGCTGCCGCCATCGCCGCCCACGCAGGCCTGTGAGGAAAAGAATAATGAGCAAGAAGATTTTCGTAACTGACACCATCCTGCGTGACGCCCACCAGTCGCTGCTGGCCACCCGCATGCGCACTGAAGACATGCTGCCGATCTGCGACAAGCTCGACAAAGTCGGCTACTGGTCCCTGGAAGTCTGGGGCGGCGCGACCTTTGATGCCTGCGTGCGTTTCCTCAAGGAAGATCCGTGGGAGCGTCTGCGCCAACTGCGTGCCGCCTTGCCCAACACACGTCTGCAAATGTTGCTGCGCGGCCAGAACCTGCTGGGCTATCGCCATTACAGCGACGACGTGGTCAAAGCCTTCGTCGCCAAAGCAGCAGTCAACGGCATCGACGTGTTCCGCATCTTCGACGCCATGAACGACGTGCGTAACCTGCATGTGGCCATCGAGGCGGTCAAAGCTGCCGGCAAGCATGCCCAGGGCACCATTGCCTATACCACCAGTCCGGTACATACCACCGAGGCGTTTGTGGCGCAGGCCAAGCAGATGGAAGCCATGGGCTGCGACTCGGTCGCCATCAAAGACATGGCTGGCCTGCTGACGCCGTACGCCACGGGCGAACTGGTCAAGGCGCTGAAAGCCGAAATCACTCTGCCGATCTTTATTCACTCCCATGACACCGCCGGTCTGGCTGCCATGTGCCAGCTCAAGGCTATCGAGAATGGCGCAGACCACATTGATACCGCGATCTCCAGCTTTGCGTGGGGCACCAGCCACCCGGGCACCGAGTCGATGGTTGCCGCGCTCAAAGGCAGTGAATACGACACCGGTCTCGATCTGTCGCTGCTGCAGGAAATTGGTATGTACTTCTACGCAGTGCGTAAGAAGTATCACCAGTTTGAAAGCGAATTCACCGCTGTTGATACCCGTGTTCAGGTTAACCAGGTGCCGGGCGGGATGATTTCCAACCTTGCCAACCAGCTCAAAGAGCAGGGTGCGCTGAACCGCATGAGCGAAGTGCTGGCCGAAATCCCGCGTGTGCGTGAAGACCTCGGTTACCCGCCGCTGGTAACACCGACGTCGCAAATTGTGGGTACTCAGGCATTCTTCAACGTATTGGCGGGTGAGCGTTACAAAACCATCACCAACGAAGTGAAGCTCTACCTGCAAGGCGGCTACGGCAAGGCGCCGGGCGTGGTCAACGAGCAACTGCGTCGTCAGGCCATTGGCAACGAAGAGCTGATCGACGTACGCCCTGCGGACCTGCTAAAGCCCGAAATGGTCAAGCTGCGTGCTGAAATTGGTGCCCTGGCCCAGTCGGAAGAAGACGTACTGACCTTCGCCATGTTCCCGGATATCGGTCGCAAGTTCCTTGAGGAGCGCGCTGCAGGCACTCTGACCCCAGAAGTGCTGCTGCCTATCCCTGAGGCTGGCGGTGTCACCAAGGCGAGCGGTGAGGGCGTGCCGACCGAGTTCGTGATCGACGTTCACGGTGAGAGCTATCGCGTTGACATCACCGGTGTCGGCGTCAAGGCAGAGGGCAAGCGTCACTTCTACCTGTCCATCGACGGCATGCCGGAAGAGGTGGTGTTCGAACCCCTCAACGAATTTGTTGGTGGCACCTCAAGCAAGCGCAAGCAGGCCAGCGAGCCAGGCCATGTGAGCACGGCAATGCCAGGCAACATCGTTGATGTACTGGTCGCTGTAGGCGATGTGGTCAAGGCGGGTCAGTCGGTACTGATCACCGAAGCGATGAAAATGGAAACTGAAGTCCAGGCCGGCATCGCAGGCAAAATCGTCACCATCCATGTAATCAAGGGCGATCGCGTTAATCCGGGCGAAATTCTGATCGAAATCGAAGCCTGATACTGCCTTTGATGTAAACGCTTTAAACCTCGGGGGGGCATGTGCTCCCCTTTTTTTTGCTCTTGAATTGAGGCTTTTTCGCAGGTTCGATTCAAGGAGTCTGGCGACGACAAGGCTGGAAAAGCGCCTGTAGCGCCTAGCAAGTAGGGCGAGGTGTGGTGCCCGTACGAGGCGTTAGACATAAGTCGCTGAGCCATGGTGTTTCAGGTGCATCGCGCTGCTACGAGTGTTTGCGCTTCTCCCCGTGCAACAGGGGTATCAAGCGGTCGCGTAGCGCAAATGTGTTTATTCCAAGCACAAAAACGCCCAGCAGTCCTTGCTGGGCGTATTGATCAAATTTTATACAGCTGTGGCTCTGCATTCTTCCAGGGTCTTTATTTGGCCGCTTTCTGGTTGGTTATCCAATGCCAGCCATTTTTCGAACCCTGCCGCTAGTGCGGGCCATTCCATACTAATAATACTGTACCACGTGGTATCACGGTTTTTGCCTTTAACCACCATATGCTGGCGGAAAACGCCTTCGTATGTGTACCCAAATCGTACTGCAGTACGCTTCGATCTTGCGTTATCGTTGTTGCACTTCCATTCCAGACGCCGGTTGCCCAGGGCGAAGGCTTCCTTGGCGAGCAGGTAGACCGCCTCCGTGCTTTTCGGTGAGCGTTGCATGGGTGCGCCAAAGGCGACGTGGCCGATCTCGATACGCCCGTGCTCCGGGACGATGCACATCAGGCTAAGCAAGCCTTGTGCCTCACCGCTGGGCTTGTCGATAACGGCATAGAAATGTGGATCACGGCTATCGGCATGCTTTTGCAGCCAAGCGTCAAAGGTCGGACGCTCGTTAAATGGACCGTAGGGCAGGTAGTCCCAAAGCTTGGGATCGGCCTGCGGCCCTTGTAAGGCTAGCCATAGTTCATCGCCATGACGTTCGGGGTCGAGCTTTTCCAGACGAATGAATCGCCCTTCGAGGGTGCGGGTATCCGGGGTTTTAGCCGCCAGCCAACGTTCTAGAGAGTCGGGCATTGCGCGTTCCTTATTTATGACAAGGTTTTGCGAAACTGAATAAAGCCGGGGCGCTCGCCAATGCGCTCATACAACTGAATAGCCGTGGCGTTGGTTTCCTGGGTGAGCCAATGCACTTTGCAGCAGTCCTTGGCGCGGGCGGCAGCGTATACATGCTCGATTAACTGACGACCCACCCCCTTGCCGCGCACATCGGGACTGACAAACAGGTCTTGAAGATAGCAGGCGTCTTTGATGCTCCAGTTGGTGCGGTGATAAACGCACTGCACCATGCCCACCGCTTTGTCGTCTGGCCAGGCCAGGGCCAGGGTGGTCGGTTCTGCCGGGTCGAGAAAACGCGCCCAGGTGGATTGGCTGATTTCGTCGGATAGCTCGGTTTTGTAGAAGCGCAAGTAAGCTTGCCAAAGTGGTAGCCACTGTTCGCGATCGGTGGCGGTGGCAGTTTTGATCTGGATTTGAGCCATTTTCAGTTATTCCTTAACCATTAAATGAGCGAGTGCGTGGTCTTGCGGGTTGGGGTTGGCCAGCAGGCCCTGGCGCACACCAGCCTGGTCGCGGGCGTCGCGGTTCTGGCTGAGTTTGCGTTTGCCTTGCAGGCGGGTGATAGGCAGGCGAAAGCCCACAATGGCCTTGAGCATGCTGTCGACATAGTCGGCGGGGGCGTCGCTGACAGCCCAGGGCGCGGGGCGATTGGCTTCATGCCTGTCGCTCAGGCGGCTGACCAGTGCCAGCAAACGTTCGGCATCATCGGACACCTCGGCCATGCCATAAGCGTGTACGGCCAGGTAATTCCAGGTGGGTACGGCTTTTCCGTGGTCGGCCTTGCCTGGGTAAAAGGTAGGGCTGATATAGGCCTGTTCGCCGGCAAAGATCACCAGTGCTTCCGTGCCTTGGGCCAGGTCCTGCCAGTGTGGATTGGCCCGGGCCAGGTGCCCGTACAATGTGCCGCACGGGCCTTCGTCGGGGTTCAACAGCATAGGCACATGACTGGCGAGCAGGCCCTGGCTGGCATGTGTGACCAGCACGGGCAGGGGGGAGGCCTGCATCTGCTGGTGCAGGATTTTAATGTCGTCTACGGCGAAGGCGCGGGGTACGTACATGGAAATTATCCTTGGCGATTGGCTTTATCCTAGGCAGGCTATTGGTTGGTTGTAAGAGCCATTAATGGTCAATTTCATAGGTCCAATCCATGAAGGATTCAGTTCTTTCCATCGCCTTCAACCCCGCCGGGATCGAGCTTGATCCCAAAAAGGGTCTGAGCCGCCAGCTGTATCTGGCATTGCGCCAACGTGTGCTGGATGGTCGTTTGAATGGCGGCTCGCGCTTGCCCGCCAGCCGTGACATGGCCGGTGCCTTGGGGATTTCCCGCAATAGTGTGATGCGGGCCTATGACCAGTTGTATGCCGAAGGATTTATTGAGGGGAGAGTTGGGGACGGTACTTATGTCGCCAAATTGCCAGAAAAAGCCCTGCCGCTAAAAAAGTTGTCCACCAACTTATCCACAGGCTTTTCAACAAGCTTATCCCCAGGGTTATCCACAAAACAGCCTGAAACACCTGTAATTACATCCAGTAAAGTTATCCACAGCACGGCTCTGAGCAGGGTTGCAACCCATGCATTGGACCTGCCACCCAGTGGTGTTCCCCGCGCATTTCGGGTGGGTGTTCCGGCGTTCGACTTATTCCCTTTCGAGGTATGGAGCAAGCTGCAGGCGGCTTTTTGGCGTAAGCCGGAGTTGCAGCACCTGTGCTACGGCGATCCTGCAGGTGATGAGCGTCTGCGTGCATTGATTGCGGCTTATTTGCGTACTTCACGAGGTTTATCGTGTACGGCTGAGCAAATTTTGATCACCAGTGGCGCGCAGCAAGGAATTAGCCTTTGTGCACAGCTGCTGGTGGAGCCGGGCGAAGGGGTGGCTGTGGAAAACCCCGGCTATCGCGCAGCTGCCTATGCCTTTGCGATTGCCGGGGCGAATGTGCAGGGCGTGGCGGTGGATCAGGACGGTATGGACTGTTCGGCGCTGGCGCATTTGAACAACTGTCGGCTGGCCTATGTGACCCCCTCCCATCAATACCCCAGCGGGGTCACCATGAGCCTGGCCCGGCGCCTGGAACTGCTGGCCTGGGCCGAGCGTACAGAGGGCTGGATTATCGAAGACGACTACGATGGCGAGTACCGCTATAGCGGTGCGCCGCTGGCCCCGCTGGCAGCACTGGACCGCAGCGGGCGGGTGATTTATGTCGGTACCTTCGGCAAGGTGGCGTTTCCGGCGTTGCGCCTGGGGTATCTGGTGCTGCCCAAGGGGCTGATCGAGCCGTTTGCCCGCCGGCGCTCGCTGGATATGCGCCATTCGGAGGTCGGCACTCAGGCGGTGATGGCCGAGTTTATGGCGGCGGGGCATTTTCAGCGGCATATACGGCGGATGCGTCGCGCGGCTTTGAGTCGCCGTGATGTATTGCTGGCCAACTGGCCACAGGGGTTGGCGGAGGTTGGGGCCATGCCGGGTATCGCGGCGGGCTTGCATGTGGCGGTGCCGGTGGCGAGTTTGGCTCGTGAGCAGCAACTGCTGGCGCAGGCCCGGGCAGTGGACGTGGAGATCAACGGGCTGAGCAGTTATTGGTTGCAGGATTCGAGTGAGCCTGTGGATAACCGCGCGGGATTGGTGTTGGGGTTTGCAGCGGTACCCGAAGTGGAGATCAAGGCGGCGCTGGAGCGGCTGGGCAAGGTGTGGAATGGCAGCCGTTGAACCTGTGGGAGCGGGCTTGCTCGCGAGGGGGCACCGCATTAATTCAGACAGACCGCACCGGCTGAATTGCGAGCAAGCCCGCTCCCACAGGAAGGGCTTGATCATTGCGCGCTTTCAAACCCCTCCAGCACATTCACCGCATTCACGCCGATTTCCTCTACGGCGTAACCACCTTCCATCACAAATAGTGTCGGTTTGCCCAGCCGCGCAATACGCTCACCCATGCGCAGGTAGTCCGGGCTGTCGAGTTTGAATTGGGAAATCGGGTCGTTCTTGAATGTATCCACACCCAGCGAAACCACGATTACGCCAGCGTCATAGCGCTCGATTTCAGCGCAGGCCAATTCCAGCGCCGCGCTCCAGCGATCCCAGGCCGAACCCGCAGCCAGCGGGTAGTTGAAGTTGAAGCCTTCCCCGGGCCCTTCCCCCAGTTCGTCTTCGTAGCCCAGAAAGAACGGAAACTCGGCCTCAGGATGGCCGTGAATCGAGGTAAACAGCACGTCGTTACGTTCATAGAAAATCGACTGCGTACCATTACCGTGATGGTAATCAACGTCGAGGATAGCCACCTTGCTGTGGCCTTGATCGAGAAAGGCCTGGGCTGCTATGGCGGCGTTATTCAGGTAGCAGTAACCGCCCATCAAGTCGCTGGCGGCGTGATGCCCCGGTGGCCGGCAAAGTGCGAAAGCACTGTGGGCGCCGTTTTGAATTTCGGCTTGGGCAGTCAGGGCTACTTGCGCTGCACTGTAAGCCGCTTGCCATGTGCCCGCAGTAATCGGCGCTCCGCCGTCGAAGCTGTAATAGCCAAGTTGGCCATGCAGGCTGGTGGGCAGAACGGCACGTAAAGTACGGGCAGGCCAGGTATAAGGCAGCAAGTCACCGTCGCGGCCATGTTGGGCCCAGCGGTCCCAGGCACCCTGGAAAAAGTCCAGGTAGGCCGCACTGTGAATCCGCTCGATAGGCCCGCGGCCGAAGTCTTGCGGGGCGCTCACTGGGCCGAGTTCACGGGTTTGTACACGTTGCAAAATATGGTCGGCCCGTGATGGCATTTCAAAGCAGGGCAACAGTTGCCCGTCCATCAACTCACAACGGCCATGATGCAGGTGGTGATCGTCCGAATAGATCGTCAGCATTGTCTTGTTCTCCCAGGGCATGAGCGGTTGGCTACAGTCTTGCGGCGCCGGGGGTTTGAGAGAACGGCAGGAGCGGCCAAAAGGAGATGTATGTGGCCAAAATGGTTGACCGTAATTGGCCCCTGCCCATCCCCTCTGAATCAGGCCCGGAACTGGCTGGGTGCAACCCCGCTCCAGCGCACGAAGGCATGGCGGAAGCTCGCGGTTTCACTGAAACCCAGGGTCTCGGCAATCTTGTAAATGGGCCATTCGGTTTCGTTGAGCAGCAGCTTGGCGCGCTCAAAACGCAGGTCATCGAGCAGCGTCTGGTAGCTGCAACCCATATCGTGCAAGTGGCGGCGCAGGGTGCGCGGCGAGCAGTTCATGTGCTCGGCCAGCCCTTCGAGGCCGGGGGCTGCATGCAGTTGTGCGGCCAGCAACTGGCGGATGCGTTCCAGCCAGGTTTGTCTCCCGGTGAACTCCAGATTCTGTTTGCGGCAACGCTCGGCCATCGCTTGATGGGTCACCGCATCGGCCAGTGGCAAAGGCTGGTCGAGCCATCGCTTGGCGAAGGCGAAAGCATTGCTGTCGGCATCGAACTGACGCGGGCAATCGAAGCTTTGCCCGTAGCTGGCGTGGTAGTCGGGTGCGCTGTGGATAAAGCGTGCACCCAATAGCGGCAGCGATTGGCCTAGCAAGTCTTCGCATATAACCTTGAGCGAAACCAGGCATAGCTCGGTATTGAACACCGCCATTTGCGGGCTCTCGGCATAGCCATTGGCACAGAACCGGACCTGTTCGCCCTCGACCTCCAGGCTCAGCTCAAAAAGTGTTCCCAGCAGCGCCGGGTAGCGTAAAGCTAGACGCAATGCGTCACCTAAGGTGGCACTGGTGAGTAGGGCGTAACCGAGTATGCCGTAGGACGACACATGCATGCGTCGCCCTAGTTCAAGGCCGATTTCGCGGCGCAGAGCCACGGCATTGGCGCACACGCGCATTTCCTGATTGGTGGTGATGCGAGTGTCTGCACGGCTCAGGTCCGCCGCCCGAATGCCGCTGCCGGCCAGCAGCATCTCGCTGGGCAAGCCTTCTGCGTTGAAGGTGCTGAGCACCAGGGATACGGCGTTGAGCGTTGTGAGATGGGAGTGGAGCATGCTCGTTTCCTGCCTGGGAGGTGCAGGAAGCGAGCAAGTTGTGTGCCGGGGGATGTACACCGAACCTGTAGCCGCTGCCGCAGGCTGCGATAAGGGCCGCAGGACCTTCAATCAGGGCGGGTCTGGTGCACAGTCCATCACAGCCTGCTAGAGCGGCTACATAGGCCGGGTTATGGGCTTTTAGGCCAGCTCCCCGCACACATCCAGTTCGATCAGGCGGCGCACCTCGGCCAGCGGCAGGTCAGCGCCAAGCAAGGCATGCAGTTTGCCGAACACGGCCTCGCGGGTCATTCCGCCACCTGACAGCACACCCGCCTCACGCAAGCGGCTGCCAGCTTCGTACACGTCCAGTTCTACACCGCCTTCATGGCATTGGGTAATGGCCACGATCACAATGCCATTTTCCTGTGCCCGTTGCAGACTGGCGAGAAAGTCCGGGTTGTCGCCAGGGCCGGTGCCACTGCCGAAGCACTCCAGTACCAGGGCTTCGATCCCGCTGTTGAGCAAGGCATCGAGCTGGGCGGCGCCAATCCCCGGCACCAGTGGCAGCACGCCTACGCTGGCCTGGTGTTTGGGGTAGCTGTAGGCCAGTTCTGCCGGGAGGGTGCTGGCCCTGGTCCCGCCGCCGTTGCGTGTCAGCGTCACAAACGGGTTACGGCCAAAGCTGCGCACTTTGGCGCAGCGTGTTGGAGCCATCAGCTTGCCGTGGAAGTACAGCTGTACGCCGTTAGGCTGGCCCTGGCCCAGCGCCTGCAAGGCACCGCTGATGTTTTCCCAGGCATCGCTGTCAGGTACGCCCGCTGGCAGCATGGAGCCGGTGAAGAGTACCGGTGCAGGCAAGCCCAGCAGTTGAAAGCACATCGACGCAGCGCTGTAGGCCAGCGTGTCAGTGCCATGCAGGACCAGTACAGCATCGCAGCCATCCTGCTCGACCGCTTCGATGATCGCGCTGCGCAGGCGTAGCCAGTAGGCAGGCGTCATGTTGGCGCTGTCGATCAGCGGGCTCATTTCGCGAAAGGCCCATTGCGGTACTTGCAGCTGCGGTTGGCTGGCCAGGTGCTCGCGCATGCGTGCCTCAAAACCCGAGGCTGGTGCCAGACCGCTGGCGCTGGCCTGCATGCCGATGGTGCCGCCGGTGTAGAGCACCATGACGTGTTGGCAGGTGTGATGAGTGGCTGCGGTCATTATTGAGTCTCCATAAGCAAAAACGCGGCGGTTCTGGAGAACCGCCGCGTCAAGTATCAGCGTTTTGTTTCGTCGACCTGGGCGGCCGGCTTTGGCGGCCAGGCCTTTAGATCGAGATCCAGATCCGGGAATTTACTGGAATCGAAGACAGGTGTCTTGATCCCCGCGCGGCGCTGGTCATCGTAGTCCTTGAGCACGCGCATGCAGATCTTGAACAGCATCGCCAGCGCAACCAGGTTAACGAAGGCGAGCATGGTCATGGCAATGTCGGCGAAAGCGAAAACCGTTTGCAGGTTTTCGATCGACCCCCAAAAGATCAGCACCAGTACCAGTGCGCGATAACCCATCAGTGCTTTGCGGCTCTCTCCAACCAAAAAGCGCAGGTTGTTCTCGCCCAGGTAGTAGTTGTAGAGCATCGAGGTGAATACGAACAGCGCCAGGGCCACGCTGATAAAGACACGACCCCATTCGCCGACCACGGCTGCCAGGGAGTTCTGGGTCAGGGCAATGCCGTCGCCTTCAAAACCTGGGGTGTAGAAGCCCGACAACAGAATCAGCAAAGCCGTACAGGTGCAGATCACAAAGGTGTCGAGGAATACGCTGAATGCCTGCACCACGCCTTGGGCGATCGGGTGCTCAACATCGGCCACGGCAGCCACGTTCGGGGCGCTGCCCAGACCGGCTTCGTTGGCGAAGACGCCACGTTTGACGCCCATCACGATTGCACTGCCGATCAGGCCACCGAACACAGGGTCCAGGCCGAAGGCGCTCTTGACGATATGGCCCAGCATGGCGGGTACGTGGTCGAACTGCAGTACGATCACATACAGGGTGACCGCAATATAGGCCAGGGTCTTGACCGGTACCAGCAGGTCGGCCACCGAAGCGATACGCTTGATCCCGCCGATAAACACCAGGCCCAGCAGGATGGCGATGGCCAGCCCCGAGTAGTTGACCTTGAAGCCGAAGGCGTCTTGCAGCGAGTGGGTCACGGCATGGGCTTGCAGGCCCATGAAGGCAAAACCGAAGGTGATCAGCAACAGCACGGCCATCAGTTTGCCCATCCACACTTTGCCCAGGCCGTACTTCATATAGAAGGACGGGCCGCCGCGCAGTTGGCCTTCCGAATCACGACGCTTGTACAGCTGGCCCAGGGAGCATTCGATCAGGCTGCTGGACATGCCGACCAGGGCGGTCACCCACATCCAGAACACGGCACCGGGGCCACCCAGGGTAACGGCAATACCGACGCCGGCAATGTTGCCCGCGCCGACACGGCCGGCCAGGCTCAGCATCAATGCCTGAAATGAGCTCAGCTCACCGGCGCTGCTGCGCAGGCTGTCCTTGAAAACCGAAAACATGTGCAGAAAGTAACGAAACTGAACGAAACGCGAGCGGATCGTGAAGTAGCCACCGAGCCCGACCATGAGCACGATTAGCACTTTCCCTGAGAGGAAGTCATTGATGACTTCAAGCATGGATTATTCCTCGCTGTTTTTATCTGATGGCAACACGGCCGGATCGAAATATCGCGTTACACCTGCTTGAGCAAGGCATAAACGTAGGCGATCAATGTGACCCTGGCCATGTTGCTGCTTGGTTTACGATGCTGTTTCCGTGCTGACGATGGCCGCTGGTGCTGGGGCCGGGCACAGGAAGAGGGGCGGCACTATACCTAGGAGCGCAGGAAGCGTCTGCATAAGTGACTGAATTTTCATGTGTGAGTTGTCCGATATGGCTTTGTTTATTGTCAAATTGCCCTCACCCCAGCCCTCTCCCTGAGGGTGAAAGGGCTCGATTTGTGGCGTTAATCTGATCTGCTTTTGCCTTTAGTCTTCTCTCCCTCTGGGAGAGGGGGGAGGGGTTTCAAAATCCCAGGGCCAAAAAAAAGGGCCTGCAGACGTATCTGCAAGCCCTCAAAAGGTGAGAGGTGTCTAGTCCCTCGACCTGGTGAGCGTTGAGCGTGTTACAGCATCAGGCCTTGAGTGGCACCAGACGCGGAGCAATCATGTTTTCCGGGCGCAGGATGTCGTCGAGCATGGCGTCGTCGAGCAAGCCTTCTTCGCGCACCAGTTCCAGTACGCCGCGGCCGCTTTCAAGAGCGATACGGGCGATACGGGTGGCGTTTTCATAACCGATGTACGGGTTAAGTGCAGTCACCAGACCAATCGAGTGCTCGACCAGTTCACGGCAGCGCGCTTCGTTGGCCGTGATGCCGGTGATGCAGTGTTCGCGCAGCATGTCCATGGCGCGTTGCAGCAGACGAATCGAGTCGAAGATCTTGAACGCGATCAGCGGCTCCATAACGTTCAGTTGCAGCTGGCCACCTTCGGCAGCGATGGTCAGGGCCAGGTCGTTACCGATGATCTGGAATGCCACCTGGTTCACGGCTTCCGGGATAACCGGGTTGACCTTGCCTGGCATGATCGAACTGCCTGGCTGACGTGCTGGCAGGTTGATTTCGTTGATGCCGGTACGTGGGCCGCTGGACAGCAGGCGCAAGTCGTTGCAGATCTTCGACAGCTTGACCGCGGTACGCTTGAGCATGCCGGAGAACAGTACGAAGGCGCCCATGTCGGAGGTGGCTTCGATCAGGTCGGCCGCCGGTACCAGCGGGTGACCGCTGATGGTGGCCAGGCGGTTCACGGCCAGCATCTGGTAACGCGGGTCGGCGTTGATGCCGGTACCGATGGCGGTGCCACCCAGGTTCACTTCAGTCAGCAGCTCTGGTGCCAGGGTTTTCAGGCGAGCCAGGTCTTCACTCAATGTAGTGGCGAAAGCGCGGAACTCTTGACCCAGGGTCATTGGCACGGCGTCTTGCAGCTGGGTACGGCCCATTTTCAGGACGTGGCTGAACTCGGCGCCTTTGGCTGCAAACGACTGGATCAGGCTGTCGAGGCTGGCCAGCAGCGCGTCGTGACCCAACAACAGGCCCAGACGAATGGCCGTCGGGTAGGCGTCGTTGGTCGACTGCGCCATGTTGACGTCGTTGTTCGGGTGCAGGTATTGGTATTCGCCTTTCTGATGGCCCATGGCCTCCAGCGCGATATTGGCGATCACTTCGTTGGCATTCATGTTGGTTGAAGTGCCAGCGCCGCCTTGAATCATGTCCACCACGAACTCTTCGTGGAAATCGCCGCGGATCAGACGTGCACACGCTTCGCTGATGGCAGCGTGCTTGGCGTCGCTCAGATGACCCAACTCGCGGTTGGCGTCAGCAGCGGCTTGTTTAACCATGGCCAGGCCCACAACCAGCTTCGGGTAATGCGAGATCGGAACGCCGGAGAGACGGAAGTTGTTCACCGCTCGCAGGGTCTGGATGCCGTAATACGCTTGAGCGGGTACTTCGAGTACGCCAAGCAGGTCTTTTTCGGTACGGAAAGATGCAGCGGAGGACATGATAGAAATCATCTCGATATGAACCCGGTCTGGGCCGGAACGCTGCGAATCCTAGGCCTGCAGACTATTTTGGGCCAATGCCTTTAAACACTAACCTATGCATAAACGGCATAATAGCGACGTGACGCGGCAGGCGCGTCGAGCGTGTGACCCATTTTGGTGCGCGTCCGGGAGGACTCGATGAATCTCGAAAGTAAATGGTTAGAGGACTTCAGTGCCCTGGCTGCTACCCGCAGTTTTTCCCAGGCAGCAGAGCGCCGTTTCGTCACTCAGCCGGCCTTTAGTCGGCGAATTCGCAGCCTTGAAGCGGCGCTTGGACTGACCTTGGTGAATCGTTCCCGCACCCCGGTGGAGTTGACTGCGGCCGGTCAGCTGTTTTTGGTTACCGCACGTACGGTCGTCGAACAGTTGGGTGAGGTGCTGCGTCACCTTCATCACCTCGAAGGCGGGCAGGGTGAGGTCATGCAAGTGGCTGCCGCCCACTCCCTGGCCCTGGGTTTTTTCCCGCGCTGGATCGCCCAGTTGCGCAATGAAGGGCTGAACATCGCGACACGACTGGTTGCGACTAACGTCGGAGACGCGGTGCATGCTTTGCGCGAAGGCGGCTGCGATTTGATGCTGGCTTTTTACGATCCGGATGCGGCCTTGCAGATGGATCCGGAAATTTTCCCGTCCCTGCACCTGGGTAATACCGAAATGCTCCCGGTATGTGCTGCCGATGCCGACGGCAAGCCGCTTTTCGATCTGGAAGGCGATGTCAGCGTGCCATTGCTGGCCTATAGCGCTGGCGCATTTTTGGGCCGCTCGGTGAATTTGCTGCTACGCCAGCGCAGCCTGCGCTTTACCACTATTTATGAGACCGCGATGGCCGACAGCCTTAAAAGCATGGCGCTCGAAGGGTTGGGCATCGCCTGGGTGCCGCATTTGAGCGTGCGTGCCGAGCTGGCGCGGGGCGAGCTGGTGGTGTGCGGTGGCCCGCAATGGCATGTGCCGCTGGAGATTCGCCTGTACCGCTGTGCCCTGGTACGCAAGGCCAACGTACGGTTGTTGTGGCGCAAGCTGGAAAGTGGAACTCAACCGGAGTGAACCCGGCCTCCACCCTCATTAATTCATGAGGAGTCATCAATCAGGATCATGCAAATATCGGCAGGCTTTTCGGCCCGCCGATATTCGGCCATGGGTGCAGCAGAAACGGTTTGAATAGACATGCGCAATGTTTCAATAACGGCACCAATATGCGGACGGTCTTCATTTATTGCTCGGGCGTAAACCTGTCGAGTAATAAATAAGTTTAATCGGTGATCGTTTTCTAAGTAGCAGCGTCATGGGCAAGTGTAGATGCGTTTATGGATTGTGATTTTTAGCCATTATCAAGATGATGGTCGACAAGATTGTTAACAGTTTACGCCTCAAAGGGCATCACTTAAGAACGCTCTTATGTTATCTCTGTTTTCCGGCGTGAAACGGTAACAATTACTTCGAAAAGTTGAAGCGTTGGGAAACATGAACGTTTCACACACGCTTCCCCATGGATTGTGGCCGAGTGCTGCATTGTTGTGGGATGCATTGAAACTGTGGCCTACTTCATGGGCGATCACTTGATAGTGTTTAAGGCTGGCAATGACGGCGGGTTGTCCGGGGTAAGCGCAGCCCAGGGTGGTTTCGTTGAGCGGGGAGTGCGTAACCAGAATGTAGCGTTCGGTTTTACCCCACTTTAGCCCGTGTTGGTTTTTGTATCGGATGGCCGCCAATTCCCATCGATGAAGAACATCGTCTATGGACTGACTTTTATAGTTGAAGTCAGTCATGCCCTGCACGTTACGTATGTCCTTGAATATAAAAGATCGTTTTGTAATTGCCGTGATTTCGTCGGTAAACTCTTTGAAGTATGCACGCCCCAATGTGTTGATGGCGCGGTGCGGGACATCGTTGTGGATAAAAATATAAAGTGTGATCGGTTGCATGGGAAATATCCTTTTAATAAAGAGCCTGCAATCCTTGCAGGACTGTTTACGTTTTTGCTGTTACCGGTTTGAATTTAAGTGAAGACGTTAATTCCAGGTTTCGCCGTGGCTGGAATTCGTCGAGTTATGTCGTTTCTATCTCTGTGCAATGTAGGCGTGGCACCTGACGATCAGAGGCCGTAGCCGAGGAGGCGTGTTTTGACCTGAAGGTCAATAAAACCGGGGTATTCGGGATTGTCCGATGTGCAAGACAGATGGTCGTCAAAGGTGCTTTCAAGGCACATGTTTGGGGTATACTGCGCGGCCTTCGGCTGGCTTGACCGGCCTTAATTCCTATAACAAGCCACGTCGGATCCTCCACGTGGCTTGTTGTTTTTTGACGCGCCTGCGGGCGCCCAAGAGAAGAGGCGCGACGATGAGTGCACTGGTAGGCGTGATCATGGGCTCCAAGTCCGATTGGTCCACCCTCAGCCACACCGCCGATATGCTGGAAAAACTCGGCATTCCTTACGAAGTGAAAGTGGTCTCTGCCCACCGCACTCCGGATCTGCTGTTCCAGTATGCCGAAGAGGCCGAAGGCCGCGGGATCGAGGTCATCATCGCGGGTGCCGGTGGCGCAGCCCACCTGCCAGGCATGTGTGCAGCCAAAACCCATTTGCCAGTGCTCGGTGTACCGGTGCAGTCGGCCATGCTGTCGGGCGTAGACTCGCTGCTGTCGATCGTGCAAATGCCGGCGGGCATCCCGGTTGCAACCCTGGCCATCGGCAAAGCGGGCGCGATCAACGCTGCCCTGTTGTCGGCGAGCATCCTGGGCGCCAAGCATCCGCAGTTCCATACCGTTTTGAAAGCATTCCGTGCTGAACAGACAGACAGCGTGCTGGACAATCCAGACCCGCGCGTAGCCTGAGGTTTCTGACGATGAAAATCGGTGTAATCGGTGGCGGTCAATTGGGCCGCATGCTGGCTCTGGCGGGCACTCCGCTGGGGATGAACTTCGCTTTCCTGGATCCGGCTCCTGATGCCTGTGCCGCCTCGCTGGGTGAACACCTGCGTGCGGACTACAGCGACCCGGACCATTTGCGCCAGTTGGCTGACGAAGTCGACCTGGTGACGTTCGAGTTCGAAAGCGTTCCCGCTGAAACCGTGGCTTTCCTGTCGCAATTCGTCCCGGTATACCCGAGCGCCGAAGCGTTGCGCATTGCCCGCGATCGCTGGTTCGAAAAGAGCATGTTCAAGGATCTGGGCATTCCGACGCCGGCATTTGCCGACATCCAGTCCCAGGCTGATCTGGACGCAGCAGTGGCCACCATTGGCCTGCCTGCCGTGCTCAAGACCCGCACCCTGGGTTATGACGGCAAGGGCCAGAAAGTGCTGCGCACCCCTGCCGATGTCGTGGATACCTTTGCTGAACTGGGCAGTGTGGCGTGCCTGCTGGAAGGGTTTGTGCCGTTCACCGGCGAAGTGTCGCTGATTGCCGTACGCGGCCGTGATGGCGAAACGAAGTTCTACCCATTGGTACACAACACTCACGACAGCGGCATTCTCAAGCTGTCGGTTGCCAGTACCGATCACCCGTTGCAAGCCCTGGCTGAAGACTACTCCAGCCGTGTGCTCAAGCAGCTGGATTACGTTGGGGTGATGGCATTCGAATTCTTTGAAGTCGACGGTGGCCTCAAGGCCAACGAAATCGCCCCGCGTGTCCATAACTCCGGGCATTGGACCACCGAAGGTGCCGAGTGCAGCCAGTTCGAAAACCACTTGCGCGCCATCGCCGGCCTGCCGCTGGGTTCGACAGCCAAAGTGGGTGAAAGCGCCATGCTCAACTTCATCGGCAGCGTGCCGCCGGTTGAGAAGGTGATTGCGATTGCTGATTGCCATCTGCATCACTATGGCAAGGCGTTCAAGGTCGGCCGCAAAGTCGGTCACGCCAACCTGCGCTGCGCTGACATGGCGACGTTGCAAGCGCAAATCCTCAAGGTTGAAGCCCTGATCGACGAAGCGTAAATCGCTTTGTACGGAACCATTGGGTTGTCGCTGCTCTCTGATGGCGTGATGCCAAAGTGCTGACTAGGCTTTGGTTGTAACGCCATTTAATTTTGAGGGAGCGTCCATGGGCATCATCGGAACCATTTTTATCGGCTTGATCGTTGGCCTGCTGGCTCGTTTCCTGAAACCGGGCGACGACAGCATGGGCTGGATCATGACCATCCTGCTGGGTATCGGCGGCTCGCTGGCGGCTACCTATGGTGGTCAGGCGATTGGTATCTACAAGGCAGGCGAGGGTGCCGGCTTTATAGGTGCCGTGGTGGGTGCCGTGATCTTGCTGGTGATCTACGGCCTGGTGTCGAAAAAGTCCTGATTAAACGCTTTGGCTCTCTCTGCGCCAGCCGCAGAGAGGGTTAAACTGCGCGCGTTCAATCCTTCTTTTATCGAGCCTTGCATGCGCCGTCTTCTACTGACTTTTCTTTTGCTGGGTTCAGGCCTGGCACATGCGGCAGAGTTGCCCGAAACCGACTGGCTTGAACTGATGCCCAAGTCGGATCAAATAGCCCTTGAACAAATGCCCGAAATTGACCATGACTCGCCCGAGGCCAATGGTACGTTTACCGACAAGGGTGGTTTGAAGCAGAGCAAGGGCCTGCCCGCGGTGATGTACTCCAGCAAGACAGTGGCCAGCATGAACGGCAAAAATATCCGTTTGGGTGGCTACCCCGTGCCTCTGGAAACAGATGCCAAGGGTCGCAGCACGCTGTTTTTCCTGGTGCCGTACCCGGGCGCCTGCATTCATGTGCCGCCTCCGCCGCCCAATCAGTTGGTGTTGGTGCGCTATCCAAAAGGCTTGAAGCTGGATGACATCTACACGCCGTTGTGGGTGATGGGCTCGCTGAAGGTCGAGAAGGTCAGCAATGACCTGGCCGATGCTGCTTATGCACTGGATGCGAGCAAGGTGCGGGTAGTGGTTGAGGAAGATTTGTAGGGATCAGACCAATTGTGGGAGCGAGCCTGCTCGCGAAAACACACTTCGCGAGCAGGCTCGCTCCCACAGGTTTTGTTTGTATCAGGTTTTCAGGCGCTTGCTGGCAATACTCACACCCAACGTATGGCTGGCGCCCGGCGCCAATGTGATGATGTCATCCATCACATTGGCGGTTTCGATGCACAGCATGCGTTGCCAGCCGTCTGCAGCCATATCGGCGAGCGTGGCGGTCTTGTCGATCCATGGATTCCAGATCACCGCCGAGCGTGAGCCGCGGCTGGTCAGCTCGAGCGTGCGCGACCAGTCCGGGTCGACGATGCTCAACTGCTGCGGCGTATCGAGGTAGATACGGTCGGTTTCGCCGCTGAAGGTCAAATCCCCCGTTTGCTCAACACGATTCCAGTCTTCGAGGGTGTCGATGTAGGTCAGTCCGTCGACCCCTTTGACCTCAACCTTGCGCACGTCGCTAACCGCGAAATAGCTGTGCAGGGCCTGGCTGATACTGACCGGGATATCACTGCGGTTATGGCTGGTGAGGCTGATATGCAGCTGGGTGTCCAGGCGGATGCTCAGAGTCAACGCCACGTCGTGGGGCCAGCCGGGAAGGCCGCCTTTGATGTGGGGCAAGCCCAGCTCAATATGCAGCGCTTCACCGGCGTCATCGATCTCCAGTACTTCCCATTCGCGTGTACGCACCAGCCCGTGGGCCGTGGCGGGCTCATCGCTGTGGCGCATGGCCTGCACGCTTTGCGGGTTGAGCGCCAGGTTGCCAAACCAGGGCCAGCACACCGGCACGCCGGTGCGGATGCCGTGGCCTTGCTTGAACTGGGCTTTTTCGTTGAGCCAGATGATCGGCGGCTCATCACCCACCTGATAACTGAGAACCTGCGCGCCTTGTTTGGCGACCAGCAGTTGTGCCTGGCCATGCTGGAAGTGCCAGCACTCCAGTTCATCCAGGGTGACTGACTCAATGTGGTGCATGGCAGGTTCTCTATTTATAGGTTTAACGACGTGGCGGAACGGAGCGGGTGCGGCCGCTGCCATCGATGGCGACAAAGACAAAGACCGCTTCGGTCACTTTACGCCATTCGCTGGACAACGGATCGTCACTCCACACTTCAACCATCATCTGGATTGAGCTGCGGCCAATCTCAAGTGCCTGGGTGTAGAACGACAGTTGTGCGCCCACAGCCACCGGTACCAGAAACGCCATACGATCAATAGCGACAGTGGCGACACGGCCACCGGCAACCTTGCTGGCCATTGCGGTACCGGCCAGATCCATTTGGGAGACCAGCCAGCCGCCAAAAATATCGCCGAAACCATTGGTCTCGCGCGGCAGGGCGGTGATTTGCAAGGCCAGATCGCCTTGCGGAATTGGATCTTCTTGTTCGAGCTCTAGCATGCCTAAGGGCCTCTGACCCGTGATTCATCATAAGTACTGCGGGTGAAAAAGCGTCTTTAGAAAAACGATTCAGCCCGAACATACTACGTTCGTCACGTTCTTCATAAGCCGCACCAAGGGGAAACTCTGCGAAATCGGCTGAAGTGGCCAGCGGACGTTTTCGCACAGCAACCTCAGAAGTTACCAAGTGTTTCTTACAGCATGAGTATATCGGGGGACAGCCTGGCCGACGACCTCCTGATTCTGCTTTTTGGGTGCGCTGCACGTCTAGCTCTGTGCTTTTGTAAACAATTTGTTATCTTTCAAAACCTGCCCAGCCCCTGCCGGCGAAGTTGCAGCTTTTTGCCGTGCCTAATAAGAGAAGCAATACCCCATGATCACAGAGCCTTCCAGTGCTGCACCGCCTTCGCGGCCGTTAACCCGTAATGACTATAAAACCTTGTCGCTGTCTGCCTTGGGTGGTGCGCTGGAGTTTTACGATTTCATTATTTTTGTATTTTTTGCCACCGTGGTCGGGAAACTGTTCTTTCCGGCGGACATGCCCGAGTGGCTACGTCTGATGCAAACCTTCGGTATTTTCGCTGCGGGTTATCTGGCGCGTCCTTTGGGCGGCATTGTCATGGCGCACTTTGGTGATTTGCTGGGGCGCAAAAAGATGTTCACGTTGAGCATCTTCATGATGGCTGTACCGACTTTGATCATGGGCTTGCTGCCGACCTATGCGCAGATTGGCATGTGGGCACCGATTCTGTTGCTGCTGATGCGCGTGATCCAGGGCGCGGCCATTGGTGGTGAAGTGCCCGGGGCCTGGGTGTTCGTGGCCGAGCATGTGCCGCCACGGCATGTGGGCTACGCCTGCGGCACCCTGACCTGCGGGTTGACCGCGGGCATCTTGCTGGGTTCCCTGATGGCCACGGCGATCAATACGATCTATACGCCGGCTGAAGTGTCTGACTTTGCCTGGCGGATTCCATTCCTGATGGGCGGCGTGTTCGGCCTGTTCTCGGTGTACCTGCGTCGCTGGTTGCACGAGACACCGGTATTTGCCGAGTTGCAGCTGCGCAAGGCGCTGGCTGCGGAAGTCCCGCTCAAGACCGTGCTGCGCGACCATCGCGGGGCGATTGTGGTCTCGATGCTGCTGACCTGGTTACTGTCTGCCGGGATCATCGTGGTCATTCTGATGACGCCCACGGTGCTGCAAACCATTTATGGTTTTTCAGCGACCACCTCGTTGCAAGCCAATAGCCTGGCGATCGTCTTTTTGAGTTTGGGTTGCATCGCTTCGGGCGCCCTGGCTGACCGCTTTGGTGCGGGCAAGGTGTTTGTGGTGGGTTGCGCCGGGTTGCTGATCACGTCGTGGACCTTCTATCACAGCCTGCTGCAGCATCCGGACTGGCTGTTCCCGCTGTATTCCCTGAGCGGTCTGTTTGTCGGCACCATCGGTGCCGTCCCTTATGTGATGGTTAAAGCTTTTCCGCCAGTGGTGCGTTTCAGTGGCCTGTCGTTTTCCTACAACCTGGCCTACGCCATCTTTGGCGGTCTGACCCCAATGGCCGTGACCCTGTTGCTCAAGGAAAGCCCGATGGGCCCGGCGTATTACGTGGCCATTATCTGCACGATGGGCCTGGTGGTCGGTGCTTATTTGTGGAAAAAGGGCCGCTGAGACATCGCTCAGTGGCCATGACACTTCGCTAGCCTCTTCCCGAAGGCCATCATTTGTAACGAATGATGGCCTTTCATCTAATTGTCACAATCGGTTCATAGAGTAGTCACATGGCCTGCAGATACTGGCCCCCGATTCATCTAACCCCGTTTGCTAGGAGTAAGGCATGAAACTGAAGCGTGTGATGGCGGCCCTGACTTTTGTCGCCGCAGGCGTTGCAACTGCCAATGCGGTTGCCGCTGGTGTTGACCCGGCTATTCAGCCCTACGTGAAGACCACTGGTGTGTCGGGCAACCTGTCCAGCGTTGGTTCCGACACCCTGGCGAACTTGATGACCTTGTGGGCTGAGGCGTACAAAAAAGAATACCCGAACGTAAACATCCAGATTCAAGCTGCCGGTTCTTCGACCGCGCCGCCTGCGATTACTGAAGGCACCGCTAACCTGGGCCCGATGAGCCGCAAAATGAAAGACAACGAACTGGCTGCCTTCGAGCAGAAGTACGGCTACAAGCCTACCGCCATCCCGGTGGCAGTGGATGCCCTGGCCGTGTTCGTGCACAAGGACAACCCGATCAAGCACCTGACCATGGAACAGGTTGATGCGATCTTCTCTTCGACCCGCCTGTGCGGCGCCAAAGCCGACGTTAAAACCTGGGGCGACCTGGGTGTGACCGGCGACCTGGCCAACAAGCCGGTTCAACTGTTCGGTCGTAACTCGGTATCCGGCACTTACGGCTACTTCAAGGAAGAAGCCCTGTGCAAAGGCGACTACAAGCCTAACGTGAACGAACAGCCGGGCTCGGCTTCGGTTGTGCAGTCGATCAGCAGCTCGCTGAACGGCGTCGGTTACTCGGGCATCGGTTACAAAACCGCCAGCGTGAAGACCGTGCCTTTGGCTAAAAAAGGCAGCACCGAGTTTGTCGAAGATACCGAAGAAAACGCACTGAACGGCAAATACCCGCTGTCGCGTTTCCTCTACGTGTACGTGAACAAGGCGCCGAACAAGCCGCTGAACCCGCTGGAAGCCGAGTTCATCAAGCTGGTCCTGTCCAAGCAAGGTCAGGAAGTGGTCGTGAAGGATGGCTATATCCCTCTGCCAGCCAAAGTCGCTGCCAAAGCATTGGCTGACCTGGGCCTGAAAGAAGGCGCATAAGCAGACGCCATGTGGGAGCGGGCTTGCTCGCGATGCAGGCAACTTGGTACATCAGACCTATTGAGTTGACGCCATCGCGAGCGAGCCCGCTCCTGCAGGTCTGCCTCGCAACCGCTTCACCAAATTTTCCATTCCGCTGCCAGCACCGTTGGGCGGCGGATTTTTTGCGTCACTGCTTTGTCATCTTTCTGTCATACAGGACCGCTAGGGTGTGCGCATGAATGATCTGGCCAATTCCCCAATGACTACGACATCCGCTCCCAAGCGCATTGATTTCAATACGCCTGAACTGCAACGCAAGCGCCGTATCCGCGCGTTTAAAGATCACCTGACCCGCTGGTATGTATTTATCGGCGGTCTTGCCGTGCTTGGCGCAATCACTCTGATCTTCTTCTTCCTGGGCTATGTGGTTTATCCACTGTTCCAGGGTGCCGACCTGAACGCCAAACAGGCGATTACGCCGGTGTGGATGCAGGACGCCGGCAAGCCGCTGATGATCTCCATCGAAGAGCAGAATCAGGTCGGTATGCGGGTGTCCGACAAGGGCATGGTGTTGTTCTTCAATGCGAAGAACGGCGAAGAGCTGTCGCGGGTCAACCTGCCGTTGCCGGCCGGCACTCAAGTGACTTCTCTGGGTGAAGACCAGCCGGGTAATCCGGTGGCGGTGCTGGGCCTGTCCAACGGTCAGGCGCTGGTGTTCCGGCACAGCTATAAAGTCAGCTACCCGGATGGCAAGAAGACCATCACCCCGGCAATCGAATACCCGTATGGCGAAACGCCAATCGTCCTCGACCCGCAGGGTGGTGCACTGGATCACGTCAACCTCAGCGTCAACGATTCAACGCTGGTGCTGGCCGGTTCCTCGGGCGCGCAACTGAACGTGCTGTCACTGGCCCGCGAAGAAAACATGATGACCGACGAGGTCACCAACACCGAGACCCGTATCGACCTGCCGCAGATGACCGCGAAGGTCAAAGCGCTGTATATCGACCCGCGTCAGCAGTGGTTGTATGTGATCAATGATCGCGCCCAGGCCGATGTCTTCAGCCTGCGCGACAAAAGCCTCAACGGTCGCTACAAGCTGGTGGATGATGCAACTACCGAGATCACCGCCAGCACACAACTGGTGGGCGGTATCTCGCTGATTTTTGGTGATTCCAAGGGTGGCCTGAGCCAGTGGTTCATGGCTCGCGACCCGGATGGCGAGCAGCGCTTCAAACATATCCGCAGCTTCCAGATGGGCACGTCGCCGATTGTTGAAATCACTGCCGAGCAACGCCGCAAGGGCTTCCTGGCTCTGGACGCGGCCGGCGAGATCGGTGTGTTCCACAGCACCGCGCATCGCACCCTGCTGGTCGAGAAAGTGGCAGAAGGTCCGGGCGTCATGGCGTTGTCGCCGCGTGCCAACCGCATCATCGTGGAAGAGGGCGGCAAGCTGCTGCCACTGACCCTGAAGAACCCGCACCCGGAAGTGTCCTGGAGCGCGCTGTGGAGCAAGGTCTGGTACGAGAACTACGACGAGCCTAAATACGTCTGGCAATCGACAGCCGCCAACACTGACTTCGAACCGAAAATGAGCCTGGCGCCATTGACCTTCGGTACCTTGAAAGCAGCGTTCTACGCGATGTTGCTGGCGGCACCTCTGGCCGTTGCCGCAGCCATCTACACCGCTTACTTCATGGCTCCAAGCCTGCGCCGCAAGGTCAAGCCGGTGATCGAGCTGATGGAAGCGATGCCGACGGTGATTCTGGGTTTCTTCGCCGGTCTGTTCCTGGCGCCGTATGTGGAAGGCCACTTGCCGGGGATTTTCAGCCTGCTGGTGCTGATGCCGATCGGCATTCTGGTGGCGGGCTTCACCTGGAGCCGCCTGCCCGAGTCGATCCGCCTGCGTGTGCCTGACGGTTGGGAAAGCCTGATCCTGATCCCGGTGATTCTGTTTGTATGCGGCCTGTCGCTGTATATGAGCCCGTTCATGGAAGCCTGGTTCTTCGGTGGCGATATGCGCCTGTGGATCTCCCACGACCTGGGCATTACTTACGACCAGCGCAATGCTCTGGTTGTGGGTCTGGCAATGGGCTTCGCGGTGATCCCCAACATCTACTCGATTGCTGAAGATGCCGTGTTCAGTGTGCCTCGCGGTCTGACCCTGGGTTCGCTGGCGCTGGGTGCCACACCGTGGCAAACCATGACCCGCGTGGTCATCCTGACGGCCAGCCCGGGGATCTTCTCGGCACTGATGATCGGTATGGGCCGTGCGGTCGGCGAGACGATGATTGTGTTGATGGCCACCGGTAACACCCCGGTCATGGAAATGAACCTGTTCGAAGGCCTGCGTACCCTGGCGGCGAACGTGGCGGTGGAAATGCCGGAGTCGGAAGTGGGCGGTAGCCATTACCGCGTGCTGTTCCTCTCGGCGCTGGTGCTGCTGTTGTTCACCTTCATCATGAACACTCTTGCCGAACTGATTCGTCAGCGTCTGCGCAAGAAATATTCGTCGCTTTAAGGAAGGTAGAAGTCTGTGAAACAGAACTCCCTCAAAGGCTGGTTCAAGAGCGGCGCTCCAGGCGTCTGGATCAGCGGTGGCGCAGTGTCCATCGCCGTCATCATGACCATCGGCCTGCTCTCGGTGATTGCCGTGCGTGGCCTGGGCCACTTCTGGCCGGCCGACCTGATCCACGCTGAATACAACGTGCCGGGTGATGCCAATCACCTGGTGATCGGCGAAGTGGTGCAAAAGGAAGAAGTGCCCCGCGAGCGCCTGAAAAGTGCGGGCCTGCCGGTGCCGGAACAAGGCCCGGAGTTCATGACCCGGGAGCTGATCAAGGTCGGCAACCGTGACCTGAACGGTAATGATTTTACCTGGGTGGTCGGCGAGTGGTTGACGAACCAGAGCACGCCGCCCGAGTTGATGGCCATTGAGCGTCGCGAGTGGGGCAACTTCTACGGCTACCTGGTTAACGTCAAGGAAAACGGCAAGGTGGTGGCAGAAGGTGCCGCGGCCTGGCCGGAGCTGCAAGCCCGGGTCAAGCGTGTCAATGACCTGGCCGCGCAACTGAGCCAGCTTGAGAAGAAAGACATCGGCGCGATCAACTACGGTCTGGAGCGCATCCGCCTGCACGGTCGCAAGCTGGAGCTGGAAGGCAAGCTGACACCGCAGGCACAGGCCGACATGGAAACCGAGCGCGCCGAGCTGAATGCCCGCTACAAGGCCATCGAGGACCGCCTGGGCGAGTTGCATGCACAGTTCAACCGCGACAGCCTCACGGCCCGGGATGCCAACGGTAAAGAGCTGGAAATCGGTATCGGCAAGGTGGTCAAGGTGTACCAGCCGAACGCGATGAACAGCTGGCAGAAACTGGCCATGTACTTCAGCAATATCTGGGAATTCCTGAGCCAGGATCCACGTGAAGCCAATACCGAGGGCGGGATCTTCCCGGCCATTTTCGGCACGGTAATGATGACCTTGATCATGGCGGTGATCGTGACGCCGTTTGGCGTACTGGCGGCGGTTTACCTGCGTGAATATGCCAAGCAAAACACCCTGACCCGGATCATCCGTATCGCGGTGAACAACCTGGCAGGTGTACCAGCCATCGTTTACGGCGTATTCGGCCTGGGCTTCTTTGTGTATGTGCTGGGCGGCTCGGTTGACCGCCTGTTCTTCGCAGAAGCATTGCCTGCGCCGACTTTTGGTACACCTGGCCTGATGTGGGCTTCGCTGACCCTGGCGCTGCTGGCCGTGCCGGTTGTGATCGTGGCCACCGAAGAAGGGCTGGCGCGGATTCCGCGTACAGTGCGCGAAGGCTCGCTGGCGCTGGGTGCAACCAAATCGGAAACCCTGTGGAAAATCGTGCTGCCGATGGCCAGCCCGGCCATGATGACCGGCATGATCCTCGCCGTGGCCCGTGCCGCCGGTGAAGTGGCACCGCTGATGCTGGTGGGCGTGGTCAAACTGGCGCCGTCGCTGCCGCTGGACGGCAACTACCCGTACCTGCACCTTGACCAGAAGATCATGCACCTGGGCTTCCATATTTATGACGTCGGCTTCCAGAGCCCGAACGTCGAAGCCGCCCGACCGCTGGTATACGCCACGGCGCTGCTGCTGGTGCTGGTGATCGCGACCCTGAACCTGTCGGCCGTGTGGATTCGTAACCACCTGCGCGAGAAGTACAAGGCGCTGGATAGCTGATAGACACATGACCTGTGGGAGCGGGCTTGCCCGCGATGGTATCGGTAAGGTTTCAGCGTGAAACCGAGGTGCCTGAATCGCGAGCAAACCCGCTCCCCCAGAAGAAACCCGGTTACTGAAAAACCGAAACGAATTTTTAGCGTATGGAGCAACCCATGCAGCATGAATCCTCAACCCACGGCATCAACATGTCCGCCTTGGGTCGCACCAAACAAAGCTTGAACCTGGCAAACGAAGAAGTCGCTATTGAAGTCCCGGGCCTGAATCTTTACTACGGTGAAAAACAGGCCCTGTACGACGTCAGCCTGAATATCCCGAAACAACGGGTCACGGCGTTTATCGGCCCGTCCGGCTGTGGCAAGTCGACGCTGCTGCGTACCTTCAACCGCATGAACGACCTGGTGGACGGTTGCCGCGTAGAAGGCGAGATCAACCTGTACGGCAACAACATCTACCGCAAGGGCGAAGATGTAGCCGAACTGCGTCGCCGCGTCGGCATGGTATTCCAGAAGCCCAATCCGTTCCCCAAAACCATTTACGAGAACGTGGTTTACGGCCTGCGCATCCAGGGCATCAATAAAAAGCGTGTGCTCGATGAAGCCGTCGAATGGGCCCTCAAGGGCGCGGCGTTGTGGGACGAAGTCAAAGACCGCCTGCATGACTCGGCACTGGGTTTGTCCGGTGGCCAGCAACAGCGTCTGGTGATTGCCCGTACCATCGCGGTAGAGCCCGAAGTGTTGCTGCTCGATGAGCCATGCTCGGCACTCGACCCGATCTCGACGTTGAAAGTCGAAGAACTGATCTACGAGCTCAAGTCCAAGTTCACCATCGTGATCGTAACCCACAACATGCAACAGGCAGCCCGTGTCTCGGATTACACGGCGTTCATGTACATGGGCAAGATGGTTGAATATGGTGACACTGACACGCTGTTCACCAACCCGGCCAAAAAGCAGACCGAAGACTACATTACCGGGCGCTATGGCTAGTTTGAGCGGCATTGCCCGTTCTATGTCACGATAATTCGGCTGGCCGCTAACCGCGTGCAGCTCACAGCTTTTGCGGAGCAGAACCATGATTTCAAAGGATGGCCTCACCCATCACATTTCCGCGCAGTTCAACGCGGAACTCGAAGACGTGCGCAGCCACCTGCTGGCGATGGGCGGCCTGGTCGAGAAGCAGGTCAACGATGCGGTGACCGCACTGATCGAGGCCGACTCGGGCCTGGCGCAACAGGTGCGTGAGATCGATGAACAGATCAACCAGATGGAGCGCAATATCGACGAGGAGTGCCTGCGCATTCTGGCCCGTCGTCAGCCTGCGGCGTCTGACTTGCGATTGATCATCAGCATTTCCAAGTCGGTGATCGACCTGGAACGCATTGGTGACGAAGCGACCAAGATCGCCCGTCGGGCCATTCAGTTGTGCGAAGAAGGTGAGGCGCCGCGCGGATACGTTGAAGTGCGCCATATCGGTGACCAGGTGCGCAATATGGTGCGTGATGCACTGGATGCGTTTGCCCGCTTTGATGCCGATCTTGCCCTGTCTGTGGCGCAGTACGACAAAATCATCGACCGTGAGTACAAGACCGCGCTACGTGAGCTGGCCACTTACATGATGGAAGATCCGCGTTCGATCACGCGTGTGTTGAGCATCATCTGGGTGCTGCGCTCACTGGAACGTATCGGCGACCACGCCCGCAATATCTCGGAGCTGGTGATTTATCTGGTACGCGGTACAGACGTGCGGCACATGGGTCTCAAGCGCATGCGCGAAGAAGTTCAGGGCACGGGTGCTGATAACGCTAATGTTGCGTCGTCGCCTGACGATAAATAAGGCAGCCCGATCTAAAAAACGCCCGGCTCAATGCCGGGCGTTTTGGTTTTCGGGCGTTCATATCCAAGGAGCAGTCGATGAGCAAGGTTAGTGTGCTGGTGGTAGATGACGCGTCGTTTATTCGTGATCTGGTTAAAAATTGCCTGCGTAACTACTTCCCGGGCATCAGGATCGAAGACGCGGTCAACGGCCGCAAAGCCCAGGCCTTGCTGTCCCGTGAAGCCTTCGATCTGGTGCTGTGCGACTGGGAAATGCCGGAGATGTCCGGCCTTGAGCTGTTGACCTGGTGCCGCGAGCAAGACCGTCTGAAAACGCTGCCCTTTATCATGGTCACCAGCCGTGGTGACAAAGAGAACGTGATCCAGGCCATTCAGGCCGGAGTTTCGGATTTCGTCAGCAAACCCTTCACCAATGAGCAGTTACTGTCGAAGGTGAAGAAGGCGTTCACCAAGGCGGGATTGCTGAGCGCCGTGATGGCCAGCACCCCGACGCGGGTTAATTCGGCCTTTGGCAATGACTCGCTGAATGCATTGACCGGTGGCAAGGCGCAGGTCGTGACCACGACGTCGGTGACATCTGCCCCGGTTGCCCCGGCACCACGGCCGGCACCTGTCGCGGCACCGGCGCTGACCAGCCGTGGTCAGGGGCAACTGCGTTTGCCCAGCGGTACCCAAACCTGCGTGATCAAGGCGTTGAGCCTCAAGGAGGCGCTGCTGGTGGTGCGTCGTGGCGAAGTGCTGCCTCAGGTACTGGACAGTGCCGTACTCGACCTTGAGCAGGGCGAGAACGCCGAGGTGGCGCGTTTGAACGGTTATCTGCATGCCATCGTGGCATTCGAGCCAAAACCGGACAGTGCGTGGTTGCAACTGACCTTTCGCTTTGTCGATCAGGACGCCGACAAAATGAACTATCTCTCGCGGCTGATCGCCCACGGCACGGCGCAGAAGCATTTTGTGCCGGGTGCGTGATGACAGGAGCCTGTGTAGCCGCGGCCTCGTTCCTTCGGCAGCGGCTACAGGGCGATTGCAACCCGCCAGCTATCGATCCAGAAATGCCAGCTGATAGGTCTCGCGATCAATCATCACCAACTGCACATTGTTGATTCGGGTGTTGGCCGGCTTGCCGTTGACGGCCACCGATGTTTCGATCCGGTAGATCCCCTGCGGCGCACGCTCATCGAGGGTGATGGTGAAGGTGTTCTCGTAACCGCCACTGCCGCCTTTGGTGTTCGCGATCTTGCTGCCTTCTTTCAACGGCTTGGCCTCGTTGGGGGCAAACAGGCGGATCTCTTCCTTGATTTCGCTGATCGGCTGGGTCGCACCGTTGATCGCAACAATATTGGAAACCACGGTAATCGGTTGACCCCGTTTGATGGTCATACCGGGCTGGATACTGGTGTCGTAGCTAACCAGTTCTGGCTGGGCCGGTTGTTTCTTGCCCGAGGTTTTATATTGTTGTTCAACTTCTTGAGCGGTTTTGGTCTGTACCGACTTGGCATTGATCGCGAAACAGGCGGCCATGCCGGCAACCCCGCCAATCAATACGCCTGCGCCTTTATCGTTGGCACCGCTCACAGCAGCACCCGCTGCCGCACCTGCTGCAATTGCCAGCCCGCACTTCATCCAGTCGCTGCCACTCCAGTTGGTCGGGTTGATGCTGGCAGAGTCGATATTGGCGCAGCCTTGCAGACCCAGTAGCGAAGCCAGGCCCAAGGCCAGCAAGCGTTTATCCAAAGAGTTGGAGGGCAATTTCATCAGTAACTTCCAAGTAAGAGAGGGGAAAACTCATACACCCTGATTATTCGATCCGGGTTCGATTCAGTGCTTCTTTGAGTTGTTGTTCAGCCTGGCGGATGATGTTGCGCGCCCGACTATTATTTGGGTCCATACCCAGCACGACCCTGGCCACGGCAATTGCAGACTGGTACTCCCCGGCATTGAGCGCGTTTTGCGCTTGTTGCAGGGAGGCATTAACAGCTTTGGCAGCCTGTTGCTGCTGTTGGTCACGCACCTGGCGATCGGCCGCTTCCTGGCGTTGGCGCTCAAGAGCTTGCTGTTCGCGCAGGGCATCGGCTTGTCGCGTCGCCTCGGCGGCCTGGGCTTTGAGCAACTGCTGTTTTTGCGCCGCATCCTGCAATTGTTGCTGGCGCACCTGGGCTGCCTGCGCACGCTGCAGCAGACTCAAGGCGCGAGGGTCATTGCTGTCCTGTTGCAAGGCAAGTCCGGCATTGTCCAGCGCGCAAGCAAAGTCCCTGGTGTCAAAACAGCTCTGACCGGTTTGCAAAAAGCCATCGAGCTTTTGCTGGCTTTGCCCGGCCATCATCTTGATTGCAACGTAGCCGCCCACCACCACTGCCAGAGTTACAACTGCCATTATCAGGGCCGGTTTTCTGTTGGTGGGCGCTGGTGTTGCGGCAGGTGGCGCAGGTGGGGGAGCCGCCGGACCTGGTACAGGTGTTGGCGCTGCAGCAGGTATGTCCCGGGCTGGTGGAGCACTGGCAGGTGTGACGGTTGCTTTGGGTGCAGGGGTGGCTGGCCGAGCCTTGGGTTCAGCTGCAGGTACCGGGGTAACCGCTGCGGGCGCCTGCTGAAGCGGGGCGCCGCAGAACGGGCAGTATTTAACTGGGCCGCAGAGCCCCTGACCGCAGGCGCTGTTGGCGCATGAGGTCGGGAATGCAGAGGCTTTGGCTGACGATGCGGACATGGTCTTCTCGTGTGCGCTCAAGGTGCTGGCGGTGGAGCCGGGGCTGTCAGAGGAGGGCCGCCCACGGCTGGCGCAAACAGGTGCGCAAGCTCCATGATTTGCCCGGCCGTCTGCCAGGCAGGCATGCCTTCACGCCACAGCAGGCTGTCGCGGGTGATTTGCCCGGACTGCACATATTGCTGCAGTTGCTGGGTGTTGTAAGGGCCGTAATTGGTCCCGCTGACACTCAGGTGGTAGCTGTGCTGTGGTGCGGCGAACGGTGGTGGTGCGCCGTTACCTGCTGCTGGCGGTGGTGGAGCCATACCTGCTGGCGGGGCTGCACTGGCCTGGTTGAACAGATTTTCCAGCCAGCCTTCGTTAAAGAACTCTTTAACCACGGTGAGTTTTTCGCCGTGGAGGGCATCCACTTCTTCTTTGTACACATCAGCCAGGGAGCCTTCGATATGACGGCCCCATTGCCCTTTGTATTGCTCGGCAAGCGTACGCAGATTTTTCGCGTCAGCTGGAGCCTGACGGTTCAGTCGAGCCAGATATTCGTTCTTCAACAACTCGGCGATCTTGAACGGAAATGCTTCAAAATTGCTGGATACACCTTTCTCGTTCGTGCGTTTCTGCGCTTTGTAGGCGCTGGTACTTAAATCTTCGAACACTTCTACCAGCGCCGCCACTTGAGCGTTATCCAGGCGCAAGGACTTCTCCTTGACCTGCGCAGTAATGTCGGTGCGATGAATACTGTGGAAGCCGCTTTGACGAATGGAGAACTCATCACCAATGGTGAAGTTGTCCTTGGCGATGAGGAACTCGTACAAGCCGTTGTTCAGACGCTCCAGGATGCCCAGTGCAATAGCGTGCAGAAAGAGTTTGAAGTCTTCGGCAAACTGGCGGTATTGCTCCTGGTTGAACTGGATGGGCTGCACGAACTGGCTGATGCGTTTGTGCACATGCAACGGGATGATTGCACTTTCTTTGCGATAGCTGGCCAGGTAAGTCGACAGCTGGGTCAACGCCGGGATCGGGAAACCGCTTAACTCGGTGTAGCAAATCAGTTTGCCGGGCATACCGGACTCCACAAACTGAATTTGCCCGGCGGTCATCCCCGTGCCTTGCGGCAGACACTGGGCCAGTTGGGCGCCATAAGTGCGGCTGAACTCACTGGCGTTTTGTACGCCAATCAGACAGGTGTAAAGGTCTTTGTGAATATCAAAGTCGCCATTGAGGTTCAGTGGCACCCAGGGCATGGCCCGCTGCAGCAGCAGGCGGAATTTCTCGCGCTGTTCATCCGGGGTCAGCGCAGCCAGGGCCGTCATCAGCGGGTCGACGCCCGGCAGATTCTTCGGCAACTGCTGTACGGCCTTGTTGCGTAGCTTGAGCAGCAACTCTTCCTGGCCTTCTTGAGTCTGCAGTTTGCCAAACAAGGTTTTCGAGCCGCCGAAGTCCTTGAATGCATCCTTGGCCCACTCACGTACTTGCTGGCTGTCGACGGGTTGTTCGTCGTCGTTTTTCACCAGTTGCAGCGGGATCAGCGTGGCGTGTTGGGTGTGGATGCTCGCCTTGATTTTGGCGATATTGGCATCGATACCTTTGAGCAAGTTATCGACTGCGTTGCGGCCATCCTGCAGGCGGCCGACAAAGCCACTCCAGAGTGGGCGGCCGTTGTTGTCGACCGACTCCTTGCGCCCCAACCATTCGGAAATGTCGCGCAGCAATTGTGCAGCCTCGCGGGCAGCGACCGAGCGCACATAGAACAGCAGGCTGTCGCGCAGTGTGTCTTTGACTTGGCTGATCACGGTGTCGGCTTGTTTTTCTTTACCGCTCAGGCGGGCCAGCAGGCCTTTGCCCGTGGTTTCTTTCAGACGCTCGAATTCCCGGGCAAGCTCTGATGACTCGAGCTTTTCAGACAGTTCCTTGAAACGCCCGGCGTTTTTTTCCAGTGCGGGAATGATGCCGTTATCGTTTTCAAGACGGTCCTTGATCATTTCGACCAGCGCCAGGGTGTAATCCAGCCCACCGCGCTCGTCGTCGTCGAGACGACGGAACAGCTGCTCGGGCAAGCTGTCTTCACGTGTCCATTGAGCGAAACGCTTGAGCCGGTTTTCCTTGATGCGCACCTCATGGTTGCGCTCGGCGCTGTCGATGGAACTGCCTTTGGTATCACGTTCCAGTTGCTGCTGAATTTCGCGTACCAGTGTCAGCCATTGATCCTTATCGGCGCCGCCGTTCTGCAGGCGCTCGAACAAGACCTCGACCTTTTGTTCGATCTGGGCAATGACGCTGTTGTCACCCTCGACCTGCAGCAGGTCATCGGCAATCTGGTAGTGAGTGAACTCACCCGTAGCCTGGGTCAGCTCTACGCGAGACAGAAACTCGGGTAGATCTGTGAACGTGCGCGCAGTGATTGTCAGCTGTTCCTTGAGGAACTCGTCGCGCTCTTTATCGGTCGGGCGATTGCCCGTGACTTCCGCGTTGGCCACACCAAAGAATGCCTTGAGCATGTGTTGCACTTGCTGGTTAAGGCGTACGTTCTGGCGGGCATCGATCTGGGTGTCGAGCACCGCCTGCCCTACGGAGGAGTAAGCGCGCGGGAAGCGCAGCTTGGTGTCGCTGCCGTAATCTTGCGGCAGGCTGACGTCAAAGCTACGGATCTTGAACTGGTTCTGGTTGACGGCCACCGAGCGCTTTTTGTTCGCGAAGTCTTGCGAGGTGAAGTCGGTGAACAACACATCGGAGACCATCTCGTAGATGTCTTCCTGGTTTTCGGTTCTGGCTTGCGCGACATTGCCGTTGTCGAGGATGAACACATCATCGTAGGGACGTGATTCGATAAACAGGTTGTCGGTGGCGTCCCAGTGCTTGAGCAACGGGTTGCCGCGCATGCAGGTTTCCAGTTCCATCAAGGCGGCGTAGCCGTTTGCCTGTACCCGCTCGGTATTGAAGGCATTGAAGCCGCCTGGCAAAACAAAAAACAGGTCGACCTTGCCGGAGATATTGTTTTCTTTAAGGATTGCCTTGGCCAGGTAGCCCATGTCCAGAAATGACCCTGAACCTGTGCCGCCCGCTGCAGACCCGGTGATGACGATGCGGATTTTGCCGGGGTCAATTTCCAGGCCGAGTTTTTTCAGCTTGTCAGCCTGAGTGCCGATGTTGTTGAGCAAGCGCCCGACCTTGTCGCGCAATTTGTCGCGAATGGTGGGGTATTTGTCGAAAAAATACAGGCGGGACAACGCGCGAATCTGTCCGGCCCCTTTGGAAGGGTCAATCCCCAGGGATTTGATCTTGTCCGGCGTCAACGGGAACCACTCGGCCACCTCACGGTGACGATTGAGCTCATCAATGGAGTGGGTGTACTTGCTCAGGTGCAGAGGTTCAATGACTTTTTCTTCGGAGGTGAAGGCCACCTGCTCGGCAAGTACGTCAGTTTTGACCGATTTGCCATCCTGGGTCACTTCGCCGGAGTCGAGGTCGAAGTTGATGAACTGCACCAGCGGAAAATCCGAAATGTGCTGTACCTGATTGTTTCCTCCCCAAATGGCATTGAGGATGCGCCGGCGCAGGCGGATGTTGACCTTCATGCCGGTGCCGCCCAGGGCGATAAACAAGGTGGGGTGAATCTTTTCACTGACCGGAGGGGTTGCCGGGCCGGAAGGTTGTGCACTCTTGTCCATCTAAAACTCCATGAGCCCTTGGGGCTAACCGATGATCTCGGCGTGTTGATCCACAAATCAGGTAAAGCGGGCCAGGGGCGGGTGGTTCCCCCCGGCGTTAGGGTTTAGCGTTTGGCCGAAAACGTCATCAGCCATGCCACCAGCGAGATGGCAGCTACGCCACCCAACGGTGCGATGTAGAGCGGCGCAAGGAACTGCCCCGAGTTGAGTACGGCGAGCACGGCCATGATGGCGATCATCAACAGGCCCAGAAACAGGAACCAGCCCGAGGCGTTTGCCCGGCTCGGTGCGACACGCTCACGCACGCGCCAGTTGGCATAGGCGTTTTTGATCACGAAAAACAGGATGGCCAGTACCACCAGCACGGCAACGCCAATCAGGGCGTCGCGGCTGTCGACTTTCTTCGCCCCGAGGTCAAGGCCCAGCGGTTGCGGCGCGGCCAGAGTGGTGGTCGTGGGCGACGGCGCAGGTGCAGGGCTTTCGCTTTCGATAGGTGCTGGCAATGTGCTGGTCTGTGCCATGTATAAAACTTCCTTGCTATGCGTGTGGGGTTACTTGAGTCGTACGGCGGTATCGGGCTGGATATTTTCCAGGCGGGCACCAAACAGGCCGCGCTTGAGGGTCGCGACCCTGTTCTGGTTTGAATCGTATACGCCGGCACTGCTGAAGGGCTTGAGCGGATAAGACTGGGGCACACCTTCGACGATCACGGTCAGGGTCTTTTTGCCTGCAATCAGCAAGGCAGCCAGCAGGGCGCCAATCAAGAGCAGAACAAACAGCCCCAGCAGCATGAGCACCGGACCGAGCGGGTAGCTGATTTTCAGCACAACCGGCAGACGGGTCTCGGAAGTAGTGGCTTCACCGGAGGGGATAAATACGTCAGGCAGGGCGTCACCGGGGAACAGTTCATTCATGCGTGCAATGAACCCCTGGGAGATACGCAGTTGTTGCTCGCTGAGGTTGATGCTGATGCTGCCGGCGCGTTGGTAACCGCTGGAAAAGATCACATCGCTGGACCATTGCGATGGCAGGGGCGGCAGTTGCAGGCTGATCTTCAGCTCGTCGGAGCGGGCGCCTGGCTCGAGGTCTGTCAGGCGGTCCAGCGATATATTCGAGTTCAGGGCTTCGCCCGGCATGTCCAGGGTCATGCCTATTTTCGCGTCATGAATCTGGTAAGGGTTGAACTGGTTTTCGAATTTGCCCAGCAGCACTGCCGTTTTCGGCGAGCTGTCGACGTTGATATTGAGGATGACCGTTTGCTGGTCGGGGGCCAGTTCGGCACTCACGTCCTGAGTGTCTTCAACACCGGTAGGAATAAAGCGCACGGCAGCCTGGGTCAACGGCTTTAGCCGTACCCGGTCATCTTTAAGCAAGCTGGCGAGGGCAGGCTGATTGAGCACCTGCTCCAGTGCGACACCGGCTTTTTGACCATAGGCCAGAGCGTAGATCATCAACCCGTTGGCTTCGTAGTTGGGGCCTTTGACCGGCATTTTCTGCGGGAAGGCGGCAATCCGGGTGATAGCTGCTTCGCTATGCAACAGGTCGTAGAATTCGCGGTTTTTGGCCTGGGTTTCGCTGCTGTTGTTCGGGCTGTTTTTATTGTTGGTGATGATCCAGACAATACCCTCGCGACCTTCCAGCCCGGTAGTGATTGAGGCCAGCAAAGCCTCTTTGAAGTCCGTGTCGGCATAGGCACCGCTGGCTTTGCGCTCCAGCTTCAAGCCATTGACGTAGTTGGGCAGTGCAGCGTGGTTGGCCGGGCCGCGATAGATCCACTCGGGCGAAGGGTGCTGACTGTCAGCCTGGTTGAACCCGCCAATGACGACTTCTGCGCTGCCGGCAGCAGTGCCCACCAGTTGGGTGACCATCGACTTGAACGGCGATGACGGATCGCTGTAGAACGGCTCCATCCAGCCTGAATTTTGTACCAGGAATACCTGGCGCAGAGGCTCTGCGCTGGCCACGCTGCTGGCAAGTACGAGGGAGAGCAACAGGCAGCGGCGCAGCCAGAAGGTCAAGCATTCCATCGGTAAAGCGCTCCGCATGAGTCGATATACAGCCACATTGCGTTATCAAAAAAGAACCACTGGGCATTCCAGGGTTCGCTGGCGCGGGCACTGATCGAAAAGCGCTGATCACCAATCTGCTCGAAGCAATAATCAACGTCCATTGGCTGGCGGCTGTCGAAAAAGGTTTCCAGCGTACTGGACTGCTGGGCCCGCATTGAGAGAAGTCGCTTTTGCGTGGCGAATTCGATGAAGGGCTGCACCACTTCACGGGTGGTGGGCTCGATGTTTTCGTCGTGTTCGCCCCAGGGCAACTCAAGCCGGATGTTGTATTTAAAGCTCAAATGCCCGGTGCTCAGGCGATACCCCTTGATGGGCATCGGCAGGTCGGTAGCACCCGGATCCAGTTGCAGGTAATGCTGACCGTTGGCATCGAAGATCAGCTGCCACAGGCCCCTGCCGTCCAGAAACGGTGGCCCTTGCTCGGGATGGGCGGTGGCGTTGTTGGGCCACGGATGCCATTGGGCCTTGAGTTCGCTGCCTTGGGTCAGGCTGAGGTAGCCGTGTTCACCGATCCACAACAGGCGACGGGAGGCTGCGTCGAGAATCGGCGCCGAGAGCCGGGTCATGCGCTCATGGTCAGCGCCTTCAACCAGGCAACGGTCCCACCCGTAGAGGCTGGCAGGGTTGACGATGCAAACGTGGCCGCTCTTGAGCTGAGGCAAATAAGACTGGCCTTCCAGTGTGCCAGGGCCGGCCAGCGGGCTGCCGTCGTCGCGCAAGGTTTGGTAACGCAGTGAGAGTGGGTCGACACTGACTAACGTCGCTCCGCTATCGCTGGAGAGCAACAGGTGCTGCTGGTTTTCGTCCACGTGAAGGGCGACCGACCAGGCCCAGCTTTCCAGGCGAGAGCGACCGATGGGTTCGCTCTTTGGCAGTAACTCAAGCCACTTGCCCGAGCCTCTTTGCCACAGGAACAAGCTGCCTTCGCGGCTTAGTGCGTACAGGGCTTCGCGATGCCCGCCGAGGTTGGCGGCGAGGAAGTTGAGGCCGTTCTTGCGAGGCAACTCAATAATCAGCTTGCGACTGTTCAGGTCACCCTGGCGGGTATCGAGCAACTGGCTGTACAAGCGCGAGCTGATCTCCTCGGCCGAGGACAGTTTGCAGCGCTCATTGATCACGCGAGAGCCACTGCCATCGCCATAAGGCGGTAGCCAGCGGGTAGTTGTCTGGTAGGCGACCTTCGGCAGTTCTTTGCCTGTGCTGGGGCAAAACGCGAATGCAGCAGGCAGGTAGTTGCCGGGAGAGGTATCAGGCGCGGGTGTTGCCCCGACCAGATAATCCAGATCAACCAGCTCGGCCGGGGGCTTGGTACCAGCGACCTGGTGCAGAGAGAATGTACCGTCATCTGCTTGCAGCCACTCCTGGTCGCCTAGCGTCCAGACAGAGGTGCGGTCGTTTCTGGCTATCTCCATATAATCCTGCCGATACCTGTAAACGGTGCATGCCAGTCCCTGCCGGGGTTATGGCAAGCACTTCACAAATGAGAGGGTGTGACTCAAACGATGGTGTGGCCAACGGCATTGATCAGTGCCGAATAATGGCGCGGTGCCACTTTCCATCGCGGAATAGTGGCAGAATGATAGGGCTTGTCAACCGAACTTTAGTTCGGTCAGGGCAGCTGCAAACCGCCGGATGCCTTGTGGATTGTCCGTAGATGTTCGCCGATCAGTTTGACGTTGGCTTCGGTGGCTGCAATTTCGGCTGCACGGGCAGGTTCCAGCAGGCTGCGCACCTCCTTGTCCAGATCAGTGGTCAGACGCAGTAGCTGCTGCTGGCGCTGGCTGCTTTCTGATTCGAGCTTTTCCCACTCTCTGGTTTGCGGCAAGCCGTAGCCGTCGCTGCCGAGCAACTCTGCCGGGCGGCTGAGAAAACCGCTGCTGGCAAGAATTTCCTGCAGGGTCTTGTTGGCTTTGTCCATACCGCCATCCTTGAGCTGGCGTGCGCCCAGGTACTTTTGCTTGACCTCATCCTGTGCCAACAGCAGTTGCCGACGAAAGCTGGCTTGTTCCAGCAGCAACAATGCCGCACTGGCGCGCAGATCGGCTTGCTCAAGCCATGGGCGGCGTTCTGCTGCATCAAGGGCCAGCCAGTCTTCGACTGTGGTTTGCTTGATCGGCAAGCGGGTTTTGAGAACATCAAACATCGCCTGGTAGCGATCACGGTAGGAGTCGAAGCGATAACCCAGGCGCAACGCCTCTTTGGGATCCTCCAGCACGCTGGTATCGGCCAGACCGCGAGCCTTGAGCACTTCGAGCAAACCATTGGGCACAATGCTGTCCAGGCCTTTGAGCCGGGCATTGTCGCTGCCGCTGCGCAGCAGTTTGAGGGTTTCAACCGCACAGTTATTGGAGATGAAGTAGTAGTCGCCGTCATAGCTCCAGTGCATCTCGGCGGCGTGTTCAACCACTTCTTCGATTTCAGGGCGGCTCAGTTTGAGCGGCACGGAAGCCAGGCTGCGCAGTTCGGTCTTGGTGTATTCGTCAATTACCTGGGCCAGCGGCAAAACGAAAAGGCGCGATGGGTAAGCGCCTGTCAGGCCGTCCCAGCTTGAGAGCTGTACGTCATTGACGAATGCCCGGTAGGACAACACTAAGTGTTCTTGCAGGTCGAGTCGGCAGTCCGGCCCGCGTGGGCGGCCCGGGGCACAGATCACCAGGCGCAACATGCTATGGCCCCAGCGGCTGGCCCATTCCTGATTGGCCTCAGCCAGCAGGTAGTCGACGGCGTAGACCCGCTCGGGATCGACGGTACCCAGTGGCTGTTTGGCGAAATCGTTGCCGGCATTGAGGAAGGCAAAACCCTTCGGGCATTCGTCTCTGGCGGCAGGCGCCCAGCCGAAATGCTGCTGGTAGTAGCGATACAGTGCCGGGCGGCGGCAGGCGTAAGCCGGGTCGAGGAGGAAATACTCCATGTTGACTGCGACAAACTCCTTGGGGCTGCTGACTTCGTACAGGTCCGGGCTGCGCACCACCTGATGATTGTCTTGCTCGCGCTCGCCCCGGCGCCCCACGTATTGCTGCCAGCCGGCCAGATCAAGCAGACGCGGGTCATCGCTGAGGGTGAAGCGGCGTCCGGCTTGCCCGCGGCATTGGTCGGGCAGGCCAATCAGCCCCGTGTTGCTGTTTTGGCGGGTGCAGCGGCGTATCAGCGTGCGCTCGTCCGCGGGCCAGAGACGGGCACGGTCATATAGGTGTGTCAGCTCGTGCAAGACGGTAGCGAGCATCTCCCGGCGCACAGTGCCGTGGGGGCGGTTGGTCTGCAGGCGGGCAGCGGAACCATCGGTCAGCCCGGCCAGCAGCTTGCGATTAAGGTCCAGCTCGGAGGTCAGCGAAGCCTGGCCGTAAGCGTTGGCGGGCATGTCATCGGTCCACCCCACCAGGACTTGCCGGTCCAGTTGTTCGATAAAACGCGGTGGCAGTCTCTGCATGGCTTCATCAAGCAGGGCTTGGCTGGCCTGTTGCTCGGCCGGGCTCAGGCCCTCGGTCTTGAGTTGCAGATGCAGCGCGGCCTGGGCGCTGCTGGCAATCAGCAGCAGGCCACAGGCGGCGAGCCAGCGCGTTAACGGCCTCACAGTGCGAGTATGGCTTCGGCGAGGTCTTGATCGCTGGCGTTACGGGCTTCAGGCACGCGGTCGCGCAAGGTGCTGAAGGCCGCTTCCAGTTGTACGCCGCGAATATCGCCTTGGCTGGCAACGAAAGTGGCGGCGTCGTCGTGGGCTTCGCGCACTACTTTAGAGTCACGGATGGAGGTAGTTGTATCGGACGTAAAATCGATGGTGCGGCCAAAAGCACGCACGATGATGTTACTGGTCTGCACGACGGTCTGTGCCTGTGCCACATCGGCAAGCAGCAAAAGGCCAAGAGTGGCGACAATCAAAGGGCTACGCATGAATTTTCTCCAGAAAAAGCGGGTATTTATTGGACGAGAATTGTCTGTGCCAGTTCAAGGTCGCTGGCACTCAATTTTGGCTGGTTCTGGCGCAGATAACGCAGGGCAGACTCCAGCTGTGCGCCTCGCGTCTGGCCATCACTGGCAATAAAGACGGCGGCATCATCCTGGGCGGCACGTATCAGTTTGTGATCAAAAGGCGCGGACGTCACTTTACTGGTGACATAACCACTGAGCACCACATTTTGCGTGGTCAGGTCGAAGGCGTTGGCTGATTGAGTCCAGCAGAGTGCAAGCAGAGCTAATAAGGAAAAACGCATGGGTCTCGAGGCTGTTTGAATGAGCGCCAAGGCTAGCGTAATGGCCGGGGCAGGGCCAGCGTGGGGGTGTTGTTGAAATTTTTTTCATGCCTGCACGGTATATGTGGGAGCGGGCTTGCTCGCGATTGTATCGGCGCGGTTTACCTGAGAAATCAGGGCGCCTGAATCGCGAGCCAGCCCGCTCTCACAGAGTGCTGACCCCGATCAGATCGTCAGGATCGCCTGGGCCAGCTGTGCATCGGTGGCCTGCAGCTGTGGTGCTTGCTGGCGGATGGCATCGAAGGCGCTTTCCAGTTTCACGCCACGGATGGCGCCTTCGCTGGCCACAAAGCTGGCAGCGTCGTCACGGGCTGCGCGCACGATCTTGTTGTCACGAAACGAGCCGGTAGCATCCGATGTCAGGTCGGTGGTGGCTTTGAGCGTACCCACGATGCCATCGGTGGTGGCGATGAAGCTCGTGGCGTTGGCGCTTGCAGCAACAGCCAGCAGAACTGCGGCACTAAGTAGGCGAAGAGTGGGCATGGTAATACTCCTGAACATGAACTAATGAAAATAGACGGTTATGGGCCGAATAGTAGGCTCAGGGTTGCTTCAGGCAAAGGTTGTTTTGTCCGAAGCGCGTATCAGGGGGCTCTGAATCAGGTATCAGGCAAACTGTACCTGTGGTATTTCAATTAATTTAAAACTGTACTTGTCACTTTGCAAGTGGGCAAAACTCGGCCCTAAAACGACAAAACCCGTCAGCGGTAATCCGCGACGGGCTTTGTTTTTTCAATTCAGGTTGCTGGCGGTGGACCGGTGGTCAGGGCCAGCGAGCGCTAATCAGCGCCAGAACGGCTTGCTCAGCTCTTCGTAACGCTGTGCTTCGCTAATCCCGGCATCAGCCAGAAGACGCGAGTCCAGGCGAGCCAGTTGATGGCGGCTGGAGATGCGGCGCTGCCACAACATCAGGTTGGCAAGTACGCGCAAAGGCATGGAAGCCTGGGAGTTTACAGTGCTGCTTTCGCTGAACAGTTCGGAACTGAGTGTACGTTCCATGGTGACATCCTTCCGCTTGTGGCGGCATTGGCTAGTGGTTTAACTGATGCCAATGATCCTCCTCTTTGTCCAGGGTCTCTAGATACAGTTCGGCTGTATTGCGATGGGCCAGTTAACTGTTTATGCACGCTGTACGGGCACAAATAGACTCAACTGTACCTGTCCGCACCTAAGTGGTGCGAAATTGGCCCGAAGGTGAGTCAAAGTGAGTGTTACGGGTGGGAAATGACCAGTACAGCAGTACAGTTTTTGAAATATAAGGCATAAAAAAGCCGCTGACGTAACAGTGTTTACGTCAGCGGCTGTCTAGCTCGCGGGTTACGGCAGCATTTTCCCGGTTTCTTCCAGGTTGATATGCCAGCTCAGGGCTTCGCGCAGGATGTGCGGGGTGTGGCCGCCAATCGCACAGGCCTTGGCGAAGTAGTCATTGAGAGCTTCACGGAAGTCCGGGTGCACACAGTTGTCGATAATGACCCGTGCGCGCTCACGCGGCGCCAGGCCACGCAGGTCGGCCAGACCCTGTTCGGTAACCAGGATGTCGACGTCATGTTCGGTGTGGTCAACGTGGCTGACCATTGGCACCACGCTGGAGATCGCACCCGCCTTGGCAATGGATTTGGTCACGAAGATCGCCAGGTGCGCGTTGCGGGCAAAGTCACCCGAACCGCCAATGCCGTTCATCATCCGCGTGCCGCACACGTGAGTGGAGTTGACGTTGCCGTAGATGTCGAACTCCAGGGCGGTGTTGATGCCTATGATACCCAGGCGACGAACCACTTCAGGGTGGTTGGAAATCTCCTGCGGGCGCAGGACCAGTTTGTCCTTGTAGCGCTCCAGATTGCCAAATACGTCCGAGTTGCGACGCTCCGACAGGGTGATGGAGCTGCCCGAAGCGAAGCTCATCTTGCCCGCGTCGATCAGGTCGAAGGTCGAATCCTGCAGTACTTCGGAGTACATGGTCAGGTCTTCGAACGGCGAGTCGATCAGGCCGCACATCACCGCGTTGGCGATGTTGCCGATACCGGCTTGCAGCGGGCCGAGCTTGTTGGTCATGCGCCCGGCTTCAACTTCGGCTTTAAGGAAGTTGATCAGATGAAAGGCGATACCGTCGGTTTCGCTGTCCGGCTCGGACACGGTGGATGGCGAGTCCGGCTTGTTGGTGATCACGATGGCGACGATTTTTTCCGCCGGGATCGGGATTGCGGTGCTGCCGATACGATCGTCGACCTTCACCAGCGGGATCGGTGTACGCGTCGGACGGTAGGTCGGAATATAGATGTCGTGCAGACCTTCCAGGTTCGGGTTATGCGCCAGGTTGATCTCGACGATCACTTGCTTGGCGAAAATCGCGAAGCTGGCGGAGTTGCCCACGGATGTCGTCGGAACAATATGACCTTGTTCGGTAATGGCCACTGCTTCAATAACTGCAATGTCCGGCAGCTTGAGCTGATTGTTGCGCAACTGCTCAACGGTTTCGGACAAATGCTGGTCGATAAACATCACTTCACCGGCGTTGATCGCCTTGCGCAGAGTGCTGTCTACCTGGAACGGCATGCGACGGGCCAATACGCCGGCTTCCGTCAGTTGCTTGTCGAGGTCGTTGCCCAGGCTGGCGCCGGTCATCAGGGTGATTTTCAGCGGCGACTTCTTGGCCCGCTCGGCCAGGGCCTGGGGGACGGCTTTGGCTTCGCCGGCACGGGTAAAACCGCTCATGCCGACAGTCATGCCGTCTTGGATAAGGGCGGCGGCTTCTTCGGCGCTCATGACCTTATCGTGCAGGGAGTTCAGGCGAATACGTTCACGGTACATGGATTGTTATCTCGGGCAACGGAAGCAAGAGGCGCAGTCTATTCATTTTCAGAGCCTTGCGTCCCGCTACCATGGTCGAATGCCAGCGGCCGATTTAGAGCCTTTGGTCGGGTTCCTTGGAAAAAGAAAAACCCCGGCCAATAGAGCGCCGGGGTTCTCGATGTTGCGTTGGTGCGCGATGTTACTCGACAGCTTTAACCATATCTTCAATAACTTTCTTGGCGTCACCGAAGACCATCATGGTTTTATCCAGGTAAAACAACTCGTTATCCAGGCCGGCATAGCCGCTGGCCATTGAGCGCTTGTTCACGATGACAGTCTTGGCTTTATAGGCTTCGAGGATCGGCATGCCGGCAATCGGCGATTTTGGATCGTTCTTGGCCGCCGGGTTGACCACGTCGTTGGCGCCCAGTACGAGCACCACGTCGGCCTGGCCGAACTCGGAGTTGATATCTTCCATCTCGAACACCTGGTCATAAGGCACTTCGGCCTCGGCCAGCAGTACGTTCATATGGCCAGGCATGCGGCCCGCAACCGGGTGAATCGCGTACTTCACGGTCACGCCGCGGTGAGTCAGCTTTTCCGTCAGCTCTTTAAGTGCGTGTTGTGCCCGTGCCACGGCCAGGCCGTAACCCGGGACGATGATCACGGTGTCGGCGTTGGTCAACAGGAAGGTGGCGTCGTCCGCCGAGCCGGATTTCACCGGACGGGCTTCTTGCGCACCGGCCGGGCCACCGACGTCGGTTGCACCGCCAAAGCCGCCGAGGATCACGTTGAAGAACGAACGGTTCATCGCCTTGCACATGATGTACGACAGGATCGCGCCCGAAGAACCTACCAGCGAACCGGCAATGATCAGCATCGAGTTGTTCAGCGAGAAACCGATACCGGCAGCCGCCCACCCCGAGTAGCTATTAAGCATCGACACCACCACCGGCATGTCGGCGCCGCCAATCGGGATAATGATCAGCACACCCAGCACGAACGCCAGAGCCAGCATCAGCGCGAAAGCATTGAGGTTGCCGGTCAGCATAAACGTGATGCCCAGGCCCAGCGTGGCCAGGCCCAGTACCAGATTGAGCTTGTGCTGGCCGCCGAATTGTACCGGTGCACCCTGGAACAGGCGGAACTTGTACTTGCCCGAGAGTTTGCCGAAAGCGATCACCGAACCGGAGAAGGTGATTGCACCAATGGCCGCGCCCAGGAACAGCTCCAGACGGTTGCCCGCCGGGATGGCGTCGCCCAGGTGTTTGACGATGCCCAGCGATTGCGGTTCGACCACGGCTGCAATGGCAATAAATACCGCCGCGAGGCCGATCATGCTGTGCATGAAGGCAACCAGCTCAGGCATTTTGGTCATCTCGACACGCTTGGCCATGATCGAGCCTGCTGTACCGCCGACCAACAGGCCAACAATGACGTAGCCGATACCAGCGGTGGCAATCTCGGCGCCCAGCTTGTAGATCAGGCCAACCGTGGTAATGATCGCCAGACCCATGCCGAGCATGCCGAACAGGTTCCCGCGACGAGAGGTGGTGGGGTGCGACAGGCCTTTGAGGGCCTGAATGAAGCAGATCGACGCAACCAGATACAGAACAGTAACCAGGTTCATGCTCATGGCTTGCGCACCTCTTCTTTGGCTTTAGGTGCTTTCTTCTTGAACATTTCCAGCATGCGCCGGGTGACCAAAAATCCACCGAATACGTTTACGGCAGCCAGCGCGACTGCCAGGGTGCCCATGGTTTTACCCAGGGGGGTAACGGTCAGCGCGGCGGCGAGCATGGCGCCTACAATCACGATCGCCGAGATGGCGTTGGTAACGGCCATCAGCGGGGTGTGCAGCGCAGGTGTAACGTTCCAGACCACGTGATAGCCCACATAGATGGCCAGCACGAAGATGATCAGGTTGTAGATACCGGGGGAGATGAGTTCTTCCATTATTATTGTCCTCAGCCGTTTTTGCGCACGACTTGACCGTCGCGGCACATCAGGCACGCGGCGACGATGTCGTCTTCAAGGTTGATCTGGAACTGCCCTTCGGAGGTGAAGACCAGCTTGAGGAAGTCCAGCAGGTTGCGGGCGTAGAGTGCCGAGGCGTCCGCAGCAACCATGGCGGGCAGGTTGGTGTGGCCGACGATGGTTACGCCGTGTTCAACCACGACCTGATCGGCGACGGTCAGCGGGCAGTTACCGCCCTGGGCTGCAGCCAGATCGATGACCACTGAGCCCGGCTTCATCTGGGCTACGGTTTCTGCGCTTAGCAGCACCGGGGCTTTACGGCCCGGGATCAGGGCTGTGGTGATCACGATGTCAGCCTGCTTGGCGCGCTCATGCACGGCCAGTGCCTGGCGCTGCATCCAGCTGGCAGGCATCGGGCGGGCGTAGCCGCCTACGCCAACGGCGCACTCGCGTTCTTCGTCGGTCTCATAAGGCACGTCGACAAACTTGGCTCCAAGCGATTCGATCTGCTCTTTAACCGCAGGTCGCACATCGCTGGCTTCGATTACGGCACCCAGGCGCTTGGCGGTGGCAATGGCCTGCAAACCTGCAACACCGGCACCCAAAATAAGCACGCGAGCGGCTTTGACGGTACCGGCGGCGGTCATCAGCATCGGCATAAAGCGCGGATAGTGGTGAGCGGCGATCAGGACGGCTTTATAGCCGGCGATATTGGCTTGGGATGACAGCACATCAAGACTTTGCGCACGAGAGGTTCGTGGAGCAGCTTCGAGAGAGAAGGCGGTGATCCCGCGCTCGGCCAGTTTGGCAATGGTTTCATTGCTGAACGGGTTAAGCATGCCAATCAGCACGGTGCCGGTTTTGATCAGGGCCAGTTCGCTGTCGCTGGGGGCGACAACCTTGAGAATCAGCTCTGCGCCGAAAGCATCTGTAGCGTTGCCAATAGTTGCGCCGGCGGCTTCATAAGCACTGTCGATAACGCTGGCATTAACGCCGGCGCCGCTTTGAACAGTCACTTTATGGCCTTGGCCGATCAGCTTCTTGATGGTTTCCGGGGTTGCAGCAACCCGCGTTTCACCCGTATGGGTTTCGAGAGGAACACCAATGTGCACGTCATATCTCCTGCGTGATCTTTTATAAGAAAGCCAGCGCACTACGGATGGTGCGACTGGGGCGGCCGATCAGCACGATCCCACCAAAAGTATGGGTGGGGCGGGGCATTCTGCTGGCAATTTTTTTGCCCTTCAAGGACTTATGGAGGATGACGAGATACAAACTACAAGTCATGCAGTGACCGAATGTCGCAATGGTCGGCTGTATGCCTTTAAATACGTGGCTTACAGAAGATTTGACGTTTTTTTGAGTTTTTTTCAGATTTCTTTTGGTTATCGCTGCATAACTTTGAGATATACCCTGTAGGCCGCGTGGTTACTGGCCTGCAGGTTTGTCCAGTTAGACCAAAGTCCCGAGTGTCAAAACGCGACATTTACTTATATATGTAGTGACTTTTTATGCTTCGCTACATAGTTCGTGCGGACGATGCGATCCTTTAAATCAGGCTGTAGCCCTCGGCCTGCTTGATCAGCCAGTCCCGAAAGGCCTGCAATGAAGCCGACTCAATTTTGCGTTCGGGGATCATCAGGTAGTAAGCCCTGGTGCTGGGCAGACTGCTGTCATTGGCAATCACCAGGCGTTTCTCGGCCAATTCGCGCTGAATCAAAAAGGGCGGAATCAGGGCGACCCCCATTTCATGCATGGCCGCCTGAGCCAGCATTGAAAAAAGCTCATAACGTGGGCCGCTCATGTCGCGTGGCACATTTATGTCCTGGGCGTTGAACCATTGGCGCCAGGCGTAGGGGCGGGTGGTTTGCTGCAGTAGGGGGAGTTCGGCGAGGGTGTGCGGGGAGAGGCTCTTGTGCGGGCCCAGCAGGTTAGGACTACACACGGGTACCGGGTTTTCTCCCATCAGGCGGTAGGACGAAGTGCCGGACCAGTCAGCATCACCGAAATAGATGGCAGCATCGAAGTCGGTATCTGCGAACAGAAAAGGGCGTGTGCGGTTGGTCAGGTTGACCGTGACATCCGGGTGCTGTTGCTGGAAGTCCTTGAGCCGGGGCAGCAGCCATTGCGTGCCGAAGGTGGGCACCACGGCCAGCTCGATCACGTTGGCGCCTTGTTGGCCCATGATGGACAGCGTGTCCCGTTCTACAGCATCCAGTTGGATTGCAATGCGCCTACTGTAGGAGATGCCGGCTTCTGTCAGTTTTACGCCACGCTTGGAGCGTCGGAACAGTTCTACACTCAGAAACTCTTCCAGGCTGGCGATCTGTCGGCAAATAGCCCCTTGAGTGATGGAAAGCTCTTGTGCGGCCTTGGTAAAGCTTTCATGGCGCGCAGCCGCTTCGAAGCTGATCAGGGCGGTTGTGCTGGGGATCTTGCGGCGCATGTACGGCTTCCTCACTAAATACAGTCAGAAATGGCTTTCATGTGGTTCACGGAGTGAGAAATTATCACAGCATCGTGTCGAATCCTCGTTTGTCCTTCTATATAGAGGGAGCCTAGGATCAGTGCACGATATTTGATCTATTACGCGAGGGTTCTCTCATGGCGGGTAAAGCAAGCTTCAACTGGATTGATCCACTGTTGCTGGATCAGCAGCTCACTGAAGAAGAGCGCATGGTGCGCGACAGTGCCGAGCAGTTTGCTCGGGACAAGCTGGCGCCGCGTGTACTTGAGGCTTTCCGCAATGAGAAGACCGACCCTGCAATTTTCCGTGAGATGGGTGAGACCGGTTTGCTGGGCGCGATGATCCCTGAGCAGTACGGCGGCAGTGGTCTTAACTACGTCAGCTACGGCCTGATTGCCCGCGAAGTGGAGCGTGTCGACTCGGGCTACCGTTCAATGATGAGCGTGCAGTCCTCCCTGGTAATGGTGCCGATCAATGAGTTCGGTACCGAAGCGCAGAAGCAGAAGTACCTGCCCAAGCTGGCATCTGGCGAGTGGATTGGCTGCTTCGGTCTGACTGAGCCAAACCACGGCTCTGACCCTGGTGCGATGATTACCCGTGCGCGTTCGGTAGAGGGTGGCTACAGCCTGACGGGCAGCAAGATGTGGATCACCAATAGCCCTATCGCCGATGTGTTTGTAGTGTGGGCGAAGGACGATGAAGGCGACATTCGTGGCTTTGTTCTTGAAAAAGGCTGGAAGGGTCTGACTACACCTGCGATTCACGGCAAGGTCGGTTTGCGTGCGTCCATTACCGGCGAAATCGTCATGGACAACGTATTTGTGCCGCAAGAGAACATCTTTCCGGATGTGCGCGGCCTGAAAGGTCCTTTTACTTGTCTTAATTCGGCTCGTTACGGCATCTCCTGGGGGGCGCTGGGCGCAGCCGAGTTCTGCTGGCACACCGCGCGCCAGTACACCCTTGACCGTCATCAGTTTGGCCGGCCTTTGGCTGCGACCCAGCTGATCCAGAAAAAACTGGCTGACATGCAGACCGAGATTACGCTGGCCCTGCAGGGTTGCCTGCGTCTGGGGCGGATGAAGGATGAGGGTACCGCGGCGGTTGAGATCACTTCGATCATGAAGCGCAACTCGTGTGGCAAATCCCTGGATATCGCACGCATGGCTCGCGACATGCTGGGTGGCAACGGAATCTCCGATGAGTTCGGCGTGGCGCGCCATCTGGTCAACCTGGAAGTCGTGAACACCTATGAAGGCACGCATGATGTGCATGCCTTGATCCTTGGGCGTGCGCAGACCGGTCTTCAGGCGTTCTATTAACAGGAGCTCGGCTCATGGGTGCTTTATCGCATTTGCGGGTGTTGGATTTGTCTCGTGTGCTGGCGGGGCCGTGGGCGGGGCAGATACTGGCTGACCTGGGGGCTGAGGTAATCAAGGTTGAGCGCCCGGGCAATGGTGATGACACCCGGGCCTGGGGGCCCCCCTTCCTTAAAGATGCTTATGGTGAGAGTACGGGGGAGGCTGCCTATTACTTGTCAGCCAACCGCAACAAGCAATCGGTAACTATTGACTTCACCAAGCCGCAAGGCCAGCAACTGGTTCGCGAGCTGGCAGCCAAATCCGACATCCTGATCGAGAACTTCAAGGTGGGTGGCCTGGAGGCGTATGGCTTGGACTACGCGTCGCTCAAGGTATTGAATCCGGACTTGATCTACTGCTCGATTACGGGGTTCGGCCAGACTGGCCCTTATGCCAAGCGGGCCGGCTATGACTTTATGGTTCAGGGGCTGGGTGGGTTGATGAGCCTGACCGGGCGGCCTGAGGGTGATGAGGGTGCGGGGCCGGTGAAGGTGGGTGTTGCGCTGACAGATATCTTGACCGGGCTCTACTCGACGGTTGCGATCCTGGCAGCCCTTGCCCATCGTCAGCATGATGGTGGCGGGCAGCATATAGATATGGCGTTGCTGGACGTGCAGGTCGCTTGTTTGGCTAATCAGGCGATGAACTATTTGACTACAGGTGTGGCTCCGCAACGCCTGGGTAATGCCCATCCAAACATCGTGCCTTATCAGGATTTTCCGACGGCAGATGGTGACTTCATTCTTACTGTGGGAAATGACAGTCAATTCCGCAAGTTTGCTGAAGTAGCTGGCCGACCGGAGTGGGTCGATGATCCGCGTTTTGCTACCAACAAGTTGCGTGTGGCGAACCGGTCGGAGCTGGTACCGCTCATCAGGCAGGCAACGGTGTTTAAAACCACCGCTCAGTGGGTTGCACAGTTGGAGGCTGTCGGCGTGCCTTGTGGGCCCATCAATGACCTGGCGCAGGTGTTTGCTGATCCTCAGGTTCAGGCCAGAGGGTTGGCGATGCAGTTGCCCCATGCGCTGGCGGGGCTGGTACCCCAGGTGGCGAGCCCTATCCGGTTGTCCAAAACCCCGGTGGAGTATCGCAATGCTCCTCCTTTGCTGGGTGAGCATACCCGGCAGGTCCTGGAGCAGGTACTGGGGTTGAAGGCAGCAACGGTGGAGGCTTTAAGGCGGTCGGGTGTTGTGTAGCTATATAGAGGGGGCGTTAGCCCCCTCTATATAGCTGTATTACGGGTGTTTCTGGATTAAGTGATAGAGTCGCTCAATTAGTCCTTGACTCAGTTTTGTAACTGTCTATAATTCGCCCCACTTCCGGCGCAGTCGAAACGGAAAACTCCTTGAGTTTCAATGAGTTGGACGGTTTTCGGCGGTGTCAGCTTCAAGTCATCGAAGCGGGAAATGAGGTGTTGACAGCAGCGTGTAACGCTGTAGAATTCGCCTCCCGCTAACGAGAGATCGAAAGCGCAAGTGGTTGATGTTACAGAGGAAACTTTGAAAACATCTTAAAATAACC
>NZ_JAFCUZ010000004.1:0-599077 GCF_049896805.1 Pseudomonas sp. TWR1-1-3
ACCAGTTGAGTACCGGCGCGACTTATAGCGAGATCACTTGCCAGGATACCGGCACCAAACTTCACGACATCCGTATCAGCGTTGAAGCTGGAGTCGTCAAAAATAAGGTCCTTTCCATCACCCAGGTTGAAAAGGTAAATATCAGAACCAGAACCACCTGAAAGGAAATCATCACCTCTTCCCCCCACTAAAACATCATCCCCCTGAACTCCATACAAACTGTCATTTCCCCCTCCCCCGCTGAGATGATCAGCAGATGCATACCCACGAATAACATCATCACCGTCAGTGCTAACTGACACCATAGCTTTAACATCTTCAAGACGCCAAACTACGCCATTAGCGAACCGGATTTCTTCAAGAGCATAAGAGCTAGCACCATCACTTGCAAAATAATTAACCAAATTTATACTATCAGCTTCTCCTTTAAGCAAAAGCAAAAGATTGTTATCTACCCTATAAACAGTAATATCAGAAGAGCGAATATCTGTATCAAATTCGATAGCATCTACCTTGCCACTTTGAGCATCATAGTTATTAATGACATCCTGACCCCAACCCTTGCTAAATCTATAGATATCAGAGCCAGAGTCACCGCTAAGATAATCATTCCCCTTACCGCCTTCTAAAACATCATTCCCAGCACCGCCATAAATAAAATCATTCCCTGCCCCACCTAAAAGCACATCATTTACGCCACCACCAAACAGCTCATCATCGCGTTCCCCGCCAACAATATCGCCAGCTGTTGCCAATAAATAATCAAACCCTGCGCTTCGCATATCTCCATAAAGCCTAAGACCATACAATAGCGACTCACCAAAGCTTCCTGCAAATCTAAGGTCTTGGAAAAAATCTAAAAGATTGCTTCTAGCCGAGTTCAAATCTATATCGTATTCCGCTCTAAGCTTCCCAATCATTGACGAAACATCAAGTTTTAGTTCACCATCTATCAGTTTCAACTCAACAGTAGACAGTAAGGGCTTAAAATGTGTCTGCAGCATTAGTCCCGCATAAATTGAGTCTGACAGCAAATCATAGGCTTTCATCAATTTAGCGGCTGCATTAGGTCCAGGATTTTTACCCCCTTCACCCGTGCCCGTATTTTGAGAAAATGAACGCCCAACGAAGGCTTCTAAAGCAAACAGTTTACGGCCATCATCAATATACCCTCCGCGACTAGACGAACTATATGTATCAGATCCAGTCCACGTAAAAATAATAGAATCTAAAATGATCTGCCTTTTCGATTGATCATTTTCGAGCGAGAAATTAGCAATTAACGAAGCGAGAAACCCGGCAGGGTCTTTAGCTATAGACTGATTGAGATCCTCAACCACTCCAAAACCTCTTATATTAACAATACCACTATCAACAGCTACTAGACTCCCAAGATTCACACCTAAACCTTGGTCAACCGAGAACCAAACATCATTTAAACCACGCTCCCGTCCTGAGCTATCGACATAAAAACCTGATTGCAATGTAGTATTACCACCAGCATCTACAATATTAACATTCTCAAAAGCCAAACCAAGGTCTTTAACACCTACCTCTGCAAGAGTTAAAAGTTCTCCCCCATCAGATTTGGCATCACTATTGGAGTCTTTCCAGACGCGTAACTGGTTGAAGAATTCGTCATTCGAATCTATTTTCCCATCAAAATTACTGTCTAAATCGGCTAACGCCGCGAAGCCATTTTCTGCATAAAGACCATTTGAAAGTTTAGTGAAATTCCCAAACAATTCGCCACCATCATCAATTACTCCGTTCCCGTTTCTGTCCCACACAAGTAAGCCATCATCCTTACCTACCCATCCAGTAGCTTCAGCAAAATTGTTTCCATCATGATCGAAATGAACTCCAAAACTTTTGCTTAGAGTTTCAACTCCATCACCATCAAGGTCTAAGATAAGAGGTGAATATGTAGATTCTGCAGACCCAAAACTTTGAGCCAATAGAGGAAGACAAGAAAAGCCAGTATCAGTAAATCCTTTCATGAAATCAGACATCGGGATTTTACCAGCAGACGCCACCGCCCCACCAAACTCACTCGGCAACATAGCACTTTCCAGCGACCTACTCATTCCTCCTAAAGCATCAAACAAACCAGCTACAGCGTCATTTACTTCTTGGCTATCGCCACTTACAATCAAACCATATAATCCAAGACCTATACCTGCTGCAGTTAATAATACAGCAGCTGCAGAGCCAACACCTGCCACAGCAGCCAAGCCTGCAATAGAACTTAAAGTATTGATCAACGCCCTATCTGTGACCACTTTACCCTCGTCAATATCACTATAAATTGACAGGACACCTGATAAAACTCCGGCTGCATCTGACGTTTTGCCAAAAGGAGTGAAGCTCAGAACTGCTGATGCGGCCGACGCAGCAGCTCCTAACGTGCTGAGGGATGTTACATCTCCTCTTTCCACAGCTGCGTTAATATCTCGGCCTGCGTTCCCAGTTAACGCTGCTCCACCCATACCTCCAGCAATATGACTAGCTACTTGCTGTTGCAAAGAGGGACTTGTCATCTTTCACCACCTTTATTTTTGCATATAAAAATTAGTAAAAAAACAATACCAACAAACAACAACGTAATAATCATACGTCTCAACGTGGCAATTTTTGCATTATATGCTTTCGCACTACACTCAGAGGCGCTCAGACAGTTTGAAACACAAACTTTTACCCCATCAACACTACACCCCACAACCAATCTGCCATAATGTTCTACCTCAATACCCTTACCAATGTTCGTCTCCAGCGGCAAACGAAACTTTACATAACTAGGCAAAACCAAAAACTTAACTAGTAATCCACTATCCTCTTTTACAATAAATGTCGACGAGTACTGCGTATTAGAAGAAACCGCCAAAAACACCCCCCTAGTTGTTAACAAGCTCTCTTCAACTAGACTAGGTTTATTCAAGGATACAAAAAACCAAAACCCCATTAGCAAAAGAGCAACAGCAAAACAGCCGAATGCAGACCAAAGAAAATTTCTAAACCTCAAACCGTTAACACAAGATAGTCCCATCGTCCCTCTCCGACCAACTAAGCAAGTCCAACACAACCACTCACATACGAAAGAAAAGCTCTTACAAAACCACTCAAAAAACTTCAGCGACAAAAAAATTCATTGCCACTTATGACTGACAGAGGTCATCTTTCCCTCAAACTTTCAGATAAGCGCCTCTCCAGCGGACTCAACAAAAAATCTATCACCTTACGTTTATCGGTTTTCACTTCTACTGAAACTGACATCCCTGGAACCAAGTAAAAATCCTGACCATTTATATTCAAAGAATCTCTAAGAAGATGAACCCTAACACTGTAGATCAAACCAAGATTCTCATCATCAATGGCATCATTTGAAACACTTACGACTTCCCCTTCTACGACTCCATACTTTGTAAACGTAAATGTTTCCACCTTAACCGAAACTGCCTGACCCACCTTTACAAAACCAACATCTTTATTATCAAGCATCGCTTCAACTTCAACTGGCTGACCTACTGGGGCAATAATCATTAATATTTGAGCTGCTGTAACTACCCCCCCTAGAGTATGAACAGCTAGTTGCTGAACGATTCCATCTACTGGGGCAGTTAGCCTCATTAGACTATGACGCCGCTCAGCTTTTTTAACCTCTTCACTAAGAGATGAAACTTTTTGCTCTGATTGTTGTTGCAAATCAAGCATAGCCCTGCGGGCCTGAGCAACTATCACTTGCTTACGCTCATCAGCCTCATTCTTGGCGGCCATAAGCTCTAGCACTTTACTTCGTTGCAACGCTAACTCACGCTCGCCCCCCAACAATTCTTGTTCCTTTTCTAAGAAGGCATGACGTGGGACATACTGCTGCGCCAATAATAATTTATAGTCATCCGCAAGTTTCCGGCTAATCGGTAACGATTTTTGCAGTGAGTCAACATTTATATTTGCAGAAACAATCTCTGCTGACCGTTGAGCAATTTCCGCATCTGCTTGTTGCAGAGCGCTTTCAAGTTCAAGATACTGCCCTTGCAACCAAATTTCTGCAGTGTGTTGCTGACGGAGGTCAGCGGTGAAGATTTTTCCCTGAAGAGAATCTGGCAGCTTATGATTACGAATTGCTTCGAGCATTGCCCCAGCACGCGCACTGTCGACCATTGCCGCCATCAAATCACTTTTCAAGCGCCTTACATCAGCACTAGCAGCACTACTATCTAGCTCTATGAGGACATCACCTGCCTTGACTTGCTCACCATCATGAACATTGATAGCTCTAATCACCGCAACTTCGCTCGATTGAATTGTTTTACTTTTCCCACTTGCGACTACTTTGCCAGCAGCAGTAGCCACTACATCAATCTCACCGATGCAAGCCCAAATCAAAGCCAATACAGAGAACAATACAATTGCAAGGATAATAAAACGTGGGGCTGGATGAGCTGGTTGGTCTTGCAATGCCAACGCAGCGGGTAAAAATTGAATCTCGTGAGGTAATCGCTGATGAGTGTCAAACTTCTTTCTTTGACGCCAAGCCTGGCGCCAGCTGCGACCATACTTAGCAATAAGCTGATGTGACGCAGACGTTTTGCTCATGGTTGATTACCCTTGCTGCATTCTATGCAAACGTGAATAATGACCAGCCTTATGCTCTAACAGTTCAGTGTGTGAACCTTGCTCGACAATCTGTCCACGTTCCATCACAACAATTCGATTGGCATCACGAACAGCCGATAAGCGATGAGCAATGATGATTACAGTGCGCCCCTTACAGATAGCTTTCATATTTTGCTGAATGGTACGCTCAGACTCGTAGTCGAGCGCACTAGTTGCCTCATCAAAAATCAAAATGCGTGGGTTACCAATTAGCGCTCGAGCAATCGCAACCCGTTGACGCTGCCCACCAGAAAGAGAGGAACCGTGCTCCCCAACAATAGTATCGTAGCCTTCAGGAAGCTCTAATATAAAATCATGAGCTCCAGCCATTTTTGCAGCTTGTATTACAGATTCTAATGGAGTTCCAGGATCTGTTAGGGCAATATTCTCTCTAATGCTACGACAAAATAGCATATTATCTTGCTGCACTACTCCGATCTGCCGTCGTAAAGAAGAGACATCTGCTAAAGCCAAATCCATACCATCTACCAAAACCCTCCCTCGCTCTGGAACATATAGACGCTGTAGCAAGCGCGTCAATGTACTTTTCCCAGAGCCAGAGCGCCCAACAACGCCTAATATTTCGCCAGCCTGAACAACTAAACTGACATTACGCAGGACTTCAGATCCTTCAGGGTGGTATCGAAACTGAACTTGATCAAACTCAATCAGGCCTTTGAGCGCGGGCAAAGCACTTCGTGCTGTTTGAGAAGTCTCGGTGCGGGTGTTCAAAATATCACCCAGACGTTGAACTGACACGCCTGTCTGCTGAAAATTTGTCCACAGTTGTGCAAGCCGAATAATTGGTTGAGAAACCCTCCCTGCTAGCATGTTGAATGCAATCAGTTGGCCGACTGAAAGCTGCCCATCAATCACCAGTCTTGCACCTAACCAGAGTGTTGTAACGGTTACCAGCTTCCCTATAAAAGAAACGCTCTCGTTTGCAATATTTGAAAGGTTTTGAGTTTTGAACCCTGCAGAAACATAAGCAGCTAATTGATTATCCCATTTGCGGATAATTTGCGGTTCAACTGACAGTGACTTAAGCGTATCCATACCGTTGATTGTTTCCACTAAGAAGGCTTGATTTTCAGCTCCTCGGGAAAAACTATCATTGAGTCGAATTCGAAGAATTGGAGTTATCAAGGCTGACACCAATATATAAAAAGGCAAGGACAAAACTACAACCAGTGTTAACCAACCACTATAAAAAAACATTACAACAATAAATATTATTGAGAAAACCACATCCAATACAAGAGTAATAGCATTCCCTGTAAGAAAACTACGTATATTCTCAAGCTCTTTCACTCGAGCCACAGAATCCCCTACGCGCCGAGTTTGAAAATAAGCTAGCGGCAAATTTACTAAATGACGAAACAACCGCGAACCCAACTCAACATCAATCCGACTCGCCGTATGGGAAAAAACGTAAGATCTTAATCCGCTCAACAACGTCTCAAAAAACATGACCCCTAACAAACCAATAGCGACAACATCTAAAGTTGTAAGACCATGATGGACTAAAACTTTATCCATCACCACTTGAAAAAAAAGGGGTGTAAGAAGTGAAAACACCTGAAGCACAATGGATACTAAGACCACCTCACCCAACAACCTGCGATATTTAATAATCGCTGGAATAAACCAAGTAAAATCAAACCTACTGACCTCAGTTGCAATTGAAGCTTGCGAACGCAAAAGTATCAACTCACCCATCCAACGCTCCGAGAGAAGTTCTGCCGAGACTATCTCAGGACGCAATGACTGAGGATCATGAATTAATACCTTACCTAAATCTACTCGAGCTATAATAAAAAAACGCCCATCATTGGCACAAGCAATCGCTGGAAGAGGTGTTTTTGATAAACGTTCAAAACTTACTCTAATAGACTTTACTTTAAGGCTCAACTTTCGTGACGCCAATAAGATTTCATCTTTATTAAACACTCCCCCTAAGGGAGAAAATTCATGCTTCAGTTGTTCAGGAGATACAGCAATATTGTGAAAGCGAGCCATCATAACAAGGCACATAAGACCAGAATCAACGCCTTGTGAAGATTGCTGTGCATGTACGTTATCCTCTGCACCCATCATTGCGTCCATTCAATTATGACCCTAGATTGCACTACGCAAAGGGACTCTGTTGCGAGAGTAGCCGATGATTTTCAAAAAGCCGGAAAACCCTTAGAACAAAAAAGCATATGAAGGCGTTTTTTTAGCTCAAGAATTCCCTAAAAATAAATCTGATTATCGCTTGCCTTTACATATAAACCCGCTAGACGCTAAACACTTTCTACTACAATAATCTACAACCAAAGAAGCAACAACTCATACAAAAACACAACACGTTACTTTATCTGCAGCGAGAATACCCTACCCTAAAAGCAGTCTTAAACCCACTTTCCTTAGGTAACTATGCTCTGGCCCCCTAAAGGCAACACATTCGGGCCCCGCCCATCTTAAAAAAACGCCCTCAATAACAGTACTACTCCAACTCACACCACACTCACACATGAATTAAAACCAGCAAACCAAATATCAACACGTCGAGCTATAGAGGATATAACCCCTGAGACAAGCAACTTTAATTGAACAACTATCGTAAAGTGATACTTTCTTTCATGTGCACGAAACCCGCCACAACTGATCCAACCTCGTAGTGTAGCTCTGACTCATCATCTCCCGCCGCATGCCCCAGTCCGGCTTGCTCGGCACACTGGCGGCAGGCAGCGTGCCTCTGCCCCACCGCCCGTTGATTTCATCCAGCACGGCCATCACCCTGGACGCTTCTGCTGGCTGATTGACCGCAAACAAATCATCGGAAAACTCCCCCGGCTGACGCAGATCCAGCAGCAACACTTCGGCCTTGCTGTACTTGAACCCGGGCTGAAAGACATGTCCCAGCGCATCTACTGCCGCCTTGGTTAGCAGTCGCACATCATCCGTCGGGTATGGCAGGGTCACTATCACCCCTTTGGCGTATTTCGCTTCGTCCGGGTTGAACATGCCGGTCCGGATGCTGACCCTGACTTTCTTGCAGTAGGATTTTTGCGCGCGCAGCTTTTCCGAGGCACGCATCATGTAGGTGGCCACGGCCTCTTTGATCGGTGCCAGTTCGGTCAGTCGCTTGCCAAACATCCGGCTGCAGCAGATTTCCTGCTTGGGCGGGTCAGGTTCGTCCAGTTCCAGGCAGGCCGTACCCGACAACTCACGAGCGGTTTTCTCGATCACCACGCTGAATTTTTTACGCAGGGACCACGGATCAGCTTTGGCCAGGTCCATCGCGGTCTTGATGCCCATGCCCTCCAAGTGAGCGGTCATGCGGCGCCCTACTCCCCAGACTTCAGACACGGCCGTATTGCGCAGCACCCAGTCGCGCTCATGGTCACCACACAGGTTCACCACGCCACCGGTGTGCGCCTGGAGGCGCTTGGCAGTGTGGTTGGCGAGTTTGGCCAGGGTTTTGGTATGGCCAATGCCAACGCCCACGGGTATGCCGGTACATTTGAGGATTCTGGCGCGCAACTCCCGGCCCATGGCGCTGGCATCCGCAATGCCGGTCAGGTCGGCAAAGGATTCATCGATGCTGTACACCTCCACTGCCGGCACCATGGACTCGATCAAGCTCATCACGCGCTCGCTCATATCGCCATACAGCGCATAGTTCGATGAGAACGCGACGATGCCCTGCTGCTGGAGGCGCTGTTTGATCTGGAAATAGGGCTCGCCCATTTTCACAAAGGGCTTGGCGTCGTAACTGCGGGCGATGACGCAGCCGTCATTGTTGCTCAGCACCACAATGGGGACTTTGGCCAGGTCAGGTCGGAATACTCGCTCGCAGCTGGCATAGAAGCTGTTGCAGTCAATCAGGGCGAAAACCGGTTTGGGTTTAGTGACCATGGCTGCGCACGCTGTGAGTAATCACCCCCCAGATCGACAGGTCGTCTCCCTCCATGACATGCCGGTCCGGGTATTTGCTGTTTTCAGACTTAAGGATGACATCCTTCCCACGGATACACAGACGTTTGCAGATCGGGTCATTGTTCAGCAGTGCCACCACGACATGCCCGTGAACGGGCTCGACCGAGCGATCGATGACCGCCAGATCCCCTGAAAAAATGCCGATGCCCTGCATGCTGTCGCCATCGATAGTCGCGAGGTAAACGTGAGGCGCACGCACGTTGAGTACTTGGTCCAGCGAGATGACTTTCTCGATATGGTCCGCAGCCGGTGACGGAAACCCGGCTGGAATCTTGAACGAGCACAGCGGTAAACGAACCCCGCCTCCAGCAAGAGGACCCAAGAGTGTGAAGCTCATGACGCACGCCTTTAATAAGCTGTATGTATATACAGTTAACGTTGTAGGACGCATCCGGTCAATATTTCCGACAGATGTTTCTGACAGGAGGAGCGCTTGAGCCGATGAAGCTACGCTCTGAGCAGCACTGTCTTTGTCAGAGGTGATCACCATGTGTGGAAGGTTTGTGCAGTCCCAGGGCATCGCTGATTACCTAGAAGTGTTGGCATCAGACCGTAAGCTCGTCAGCGGGTATGACAACCAACCCATTGGCCGCTACAACATCGCGCCCAGCACGCGCGTCAACATCCTGCACGGGGTGCCAGACGGATTACGAATAGATCCGGTGCGCTGGGGCTGGGCGCCCTTTTGGGCCAAGGGCAAGCGCCCTGATCCCATCAACGCCCGGGTAGAAACCGTCACCACGGGCAAGTTCTTCAAGCAACTTTGGCCGAACGGACGGGCTCTGGTGATGGCAGATGGGTGGTATGAGTGGGTCAAGGATCCGGACGATCCCAAGAAGAAACAGCCCTATTTCATTCGACTTAAAAACCAGGCCCCCATGTTCTTTGCCGCGCTGGCCAAAGTTCATCCTGGGCTGGAGCCAAATGAAGATGACGGCTTCGTGATTATCACGGCCGCCAGCGATCAGGGAATGGTGGATATTCACGATCGCCGCCCGGTGGTGCTTGCGCCTGAACATGCCCGGGAATGGGTAGAGAGCGATCTGGATGCACAAAGAGCTGAAGAGTTGGCGCTGGAATGCTGCCAACCGACTGAAGAATTTGAGTGGTATCCGGTGAGCACAGCGGTAGGCAATGTAAGAAATCAAGGGCCTGAGCTGATCAAGCCGCTTTGAGGGGGCGCTGTTGCACTTTTGATACCTGAGCGTTAATCTTTTGCAGTCGCTGCAAAATCAGCGAACGGGTTTGACGGCCCAGTAAACAATAGGCGCACAGGCGCCCCCATAAAGATTGCAGGCGCTTTTTTTGCGTCCGCATATCCGTTTTATGGCGGCTGTGCGTGGGAGACCTTCGGGTCTGCCGGGTTCCTATTGTCCCGGTCCGTCAACCTGCGCACAGCTGCCACCCTCATTCGTTTGACGGCGATTCGTGGCAGTTCCTCAACAATAGGAGATTTGCCAGATGCACACTCTCAGTCCGTTCAAAATTTGCGTCTCTGTTGATCCAGAAATGGTACGCGCCATTCTGCCCACCGATGACAGCCTCACGGCTCATATCGTCCCCTGCTATATCCCGATGGCCAACACCCGCACGCTCGACAGGAATGGGGGTGGCCTATGAACGCCTCACCTTTAATCCATACGGTTGGCGGAGCCTCGTTCGGCAAGTGCAACGTTGAGAATCAGCGCCTGTTCAGCGTCAACGCAGGTGTTTCTGGCGAAGAAGCACTGCAGCACGCGTCGCTGATTTTGAACTGCGTGAACACACTCTCGTTTCTCGGGGCCATGGACGATGGCAACGAAACGCTGCGATGGGCCTCGCACTATCTCAGCGAGATGGCGAAGGCGTTGATTGATGATGTGACGCTGGGGCTTCAGCAGGTGCAGGACACAAATCTTTAAGCCCACACACCCAGGAGCTGACAAGCCTGATTACGGGCTTGTGGGCGGGGGGCAATCAAGTGACAAAGCCCCCTGCTCAATCCTCACGAGTGAACATGCTGCATTCCTCGGATTCCAGACTCTAAATTCACCAGGACTTTTTTCTCCCAAAACGCCAGGAAGACAGCGGCTTTGGCTAATCGCAATGACGATCAGACAAAAAAGTTTGAGCTCCCCCTTGAAAACGCAGATCGAAAACGGAGATTTATAAGTAAGGCGGCCGAATTCCGGTCGTTAGTCTCTCGGAGCTCCATGATGCGTTTCAGCCACATTGCCTTTCCTCTCTTTGCCGCAGCCCTCCTCGCTGGCTGCAATGGAAAGGATGTTACTCGTGTTGCCTTTCCTAAAACGGAAGGAGCCTATTTTCAAGCATACGGAAACGCGAAGCACCCCGTTGTAGAGCTCGCACTGGTTGACTCTCATAGCAATTCCCGCACGTTCAAGGGCACATTCACAGGTGAGGTCAATCTGTCGAAGCCGCTGCAAAACATTAAAGTCAGATTCGAATGTGGCGAGATCAACTTCATTGACCCAAATCACGCCTCCGCCAACCCGACTGGAAATGTGACCCAGACCCTCGTATCGGTACCGAGCGAAAGCAGCCGGGAGTGCAACGGCCAGCCCCTCCCAGATCATTGGACTGTAATCAGAGCTTAGACCCGGCGAGAGTGCCGGAGGGCAGTCCACTCAACAGGTGCAGGCGGGGCATCGGCGGCCGCTTGCACCTAACGTCAACCGCCAGACGCGGCCCTGACTAAAACCGCTGAGTAGCAAATATTGATCGGTATTCAAAAGCTGGCTTTTTGATAACTAGCGTGTGGATGGGGGGGTGATCGAGAGATGCGCCCCCCTGTTCAATCTGCGTTATTGAGAGCTCTGCATTTCTCATACACCAGATACGAAAAAACCGGCTTGCGCCGGCTTTCTCCCCCTCCAACCAAATGGTCGAGCCATGCCGGTCATGAGGGTTAGTTGTTACGCAAATTATTTCGCAATAGCGCGGGTAGCACCACAAAAAAATGATTAGCGGGCGCTAAATATTGAGTGGGCACACCTACGCGGGTCGCGCGCAAAAAAAACCTCCACCCCAAATATCTATTTCCTGCTGAAACCAGATCCCCTATCCGGTTTGCTGTGCCTGAACACACTTCAGGGCCGTTACCATGGGCGATGCTCTCCTCAATAACATCCATTTACGATGCCAGCATTTACTGCTCGTACTGCTGATGCTACCCGCCGCTGCATTGGCCGAGGCCTTGGTCTATACAGATAAGGCTCACCCAGTAACTGCCGCTACCGACGCACGCATCGTGTTACTGGACCAACAACACCACCTCGAAACCGACCTCTCCCGCGACCTCCCCCCAGATCCACAACTCGCCGAGGCAATCATCCACGCCCGCCTTAACAGCTCCTCCGGCAAACGCCTGCAATCCGACCTCGCCAAAGCCCAACAAGATTTAACTGACGCTTGGAGCCTGGGTATTGAGAAGATCCCGGCCGTGATCGTTGATCGACGTTATGTGGTCTATGGCGAACCGGATGTGGCCAAGGCCCTGGATCTGATCAACCGCGCCAGGAGCCAGCCGCAATGAATCGCCACCTGCTGCGCCCGGTCTCGCTGGCCCTTATCTGCAGCCTGCCCTTCAGCGCATCCGCATCAATCAACTCGGCCAGCATTATTGCCTCCTCGGTCTCGCCACAGTGCCTTGAGTACAAGGTTGTCGGCATTTGCTACTGGCTGCTGTGTACGACGTTCGGCTGCAAGGTGAAGACTTCCACCAAGGTGCGCCATTACGTACCGGATGCGGTGGTGTCGGCGTATTCCAATACAGGGGCGAATCCGTGGGCCGAGCTGTCGGTGCTCGGCACGCCTACTCCGCTGTCTCAAGCGGGTAATGACGCGACCACCAACCATATCGGCGAAAACGCAGCGCTGAAGTTCAAGGAAGCGGATGTGATCGGGCATCCCGGCGGCGCGACGTTCAGTCAGTTTGCCAGCGCTTCGGGTTATACCTGTCAGGGCGCGACACTGCCTCTGGTGCCCTACTTCGTCAGCACGCTTGATCCGATTGCCTGGCGATATGGCATCCCCGAAACCGTTTACCCCGAAGCATTGATACCCGGGCGGCGAGAGGTCGGGAGCATGACCACTGCGGATTTGTGGGGCAATGTGTATCCGCGCAGTGGTTTTCTGCATCAGTCGGATGACTACAAAACCGGAGCTGTGATCGCTCAGCGGGCAGGTGATATCACCACGCGCTCCGGCCAGATCCACGTTTACTTACCCATGCAGGCCAAGGCCAAGGATGGGTATTGGCCTGCTGGCGAGTTGGTTGAGGGCGACGCCAAGACCGGTAAATGGCAAGAACTGACACCACGCACGAGTCAGTCCTGCGCTGTTTTTCCCAATAGGGAAGCTCAGATTCAGGCAGAGGACGGTGGCTATGCCTGGGCACTGTGGCGGCCTTATTCGTGCTGCCAGCGGCGCGGTCAAACTTTTCTCGGCAGCACGGACTTCCAACAATGAGCAGATTAAAGCTGACAGCAACTGGGCTTGGGTTGCTGTGCGCGTTGGTCAGTGCAGCGGTTTTTTCCGCTGATCCCATTGGCGCCTCTTCCTCCGGCAGTGTGATCGGTGACGATGTGCTTTACAGCATCGGCGGCGGCAGCGCGGTGACGATGGGCAGTGCCGGGAATATGGACAGCATCGCAGTGGGCGGCGGCTGGAACAGCAATCTGGTCTGCGGAAACATGAGCCTAAGTAACACGCTGGAAAATCAGTTGAACGGGGCAACGGCTGGTTTCCAAAACATCATGACTTCAGTAGTGCAGAACGCCACTGGTGCGGTGGCCTCACTGCCCGCCTTGATCCTTCAACGTGCCAACCCGGCCCTCTACAACTTGATTACCAATGGCATTCTGCAGGCCCGCCTGGACTTTGACCGCTCCAAAAGTACCTGCCGCGCCATCGGCGACAGGATGGCCGATATCGCAGGCAACCAAATGGGCTGGGGCAAGCTTGCCGAAGGCCAGGCTATGAGCAAGACCTTGCAGTCCAATACGGACGCCGTATCTGCGGTCGAACAAGTCGAAAAGAAAGGCGGCAATGATGGCGTGACCTGGGTCGGCGGTGATCGCGCAGGAGGCTCCGGGCAAAAGCCGATTCGCATCGTGGGGGATGTCACCAGGGCCGGGTACAACCTGCTGAACAAACGCGCAGCCAATGACTCGTCCTCGATCAACAAGGACATATGCGGCAATGGACTGGTGTGCAATGTTTGGTCTTCCCCTCAGGAAGCCAGCACTTTCGCCAACCGTGTATTGGGGGAGCAGCAGCAACAGACCTGTGACAACTGTCCAAAAACGGTCACTGCCGCAGGCGTGGGCCTGACACCTCTTATCCAGGAAACCTACGATATCAAGTTAAAGGCCCTGCAAGAGCTGCTGACAGGCAGCAAAGCGTTGTCAGTGGACAATCTAAATGCGGCCAGTAGCCATTCATTGCCGATCACGCGGGGCGTGGTGGCGGCACTGAAAGATGAACGTGATCAGGATGTGCTTGCCCGTCGATTGGCCTCGGAAGTCGCTTTATCCGATGTGCTGGAGAAGGCGTTAATTTTGCAACGCACGCTACTGGCTGGCAGCCGCGAACCCAATGTAGCGGCCAATGATCTGGCCCTGCAGGCCGTCAATTTGCAGAGTTCGTCGCTGCAGCAGGAAATTGGCAACCTCAAGATCGAGTTGGACATGCGCCAGCAACTCGCGAATAACTCGCCCATGGCCATCATTGAGCGCAGTAAAGCCCGGGCTGAACACTCTCGCGGGGTGTTTCAGGGAGACCCTGAGACTGGCCGCCTGAACCAGTTGCAGTCGCCCGCCAAAAGCAACCCGTGAGGCATAGACCATGAACCGGCGGATCGGGTACAGCATCCTCATCGGGCTTGGCGTTGCTCTCGCTGTCTTCGCCCTCGTAATGTCGATGAGTGCCACCTTGCTGCGCCTGTTCGACAGCGTCCAGCAGTGGCAACAATGGCAGGCAGATTATTACTGGCCGCTCCTCGCTTGGTGTTTGCTGCTCTACGCCGCACTGACTGTGGGCTGGCTAAAGATCAAGGCTCGTCTGTGCGAACCTCAGCGACTGAGCAGTCGCGGCCGCTTGTTGAAAATAGAAATATTGTTCGTCTTTTTGGTACTGCTGATTGAGCTGAGCAAAGTACTGTTTCAGAACGGAGGTGCGCAGTGACCCTCTACACCAATGATTACCTCGAGTACTACCTGACCCTGGTCGGCTGGCTAATCAACAACGGAATTTGGGCGATGATCCAGGATAGCGGGTTGTTTGCCCTGCCCTTCTGCATCATCGTTGTTCGCGAATGGGTGAAGGTACGCGGAGAAGGTGCTGACGAGGGCAACAAGGGCGTGCTCTCGCTGGCACGGATCGAGACCAGCATCTATATCGGTTATGTGGTCGTGGCGCTATGTGGCGTGCCGGCAGTCAATGTGAGCTTCGATACCCTGGCGTTTGACCAAAGCAGAGCTCAGCAGTGCCAATACAGCCTGCCTGCCCCAGGAGATACTGGCTGGAACACCTCATTCAGTTCACTGGCTGGCAAAAGCGCTCATATGCCAGTGTGGTGGGCCTTTATGCATGCACTGTCCAAGGCCGTGACTAGTGGTTCTGTGGCTGCAATCCCGTGTGGAACCGACCTGCGGCAGATGCGAATGGCGATCAATCAGACGCGGGTTAACAACCCATTACTGGCCCAGGAAGTGGCTGACTTTACTCACGACTGCTACGGACCTTCGCGCGCACGGTTGTTTATGCGCAGTCCTGACGTGGTGGCTGGAAACAACAAAACTGATGCCCTCTCTGATCTGAGCTGGATTGGATCGCCCTACCTGCTCAATACAGCAGGCTATTACGACATCGACTATTCCAGAACCCCCAGAGCCTTATGGCCCTATAACCCGGCACGCGACGTTGGCTTACCCATGGTCACTGGTGGTGGCGGATATCCGACATGCAAACAATGGTGGAGCGACGGCGGTACAGGACTGAATGAGCGCCTGCAGGAGCAAGTCGACCCCGATGTACTGACTCGATTCTTGGGATGGGCCAAGTGGCTGTCTTCAGATCAGGTCAACGAATCCCTCGTTCGACAATTGGTCTCCCCTTCAAATCAAGTGCAAGGCGATGTGTACACAGACTACGGCGGGCAGATCGGCGGAACGGTTTGGAATGGACTAGCCCGGGCAACCGGCACATTCGGGGTTGCGATTGGCTCTTTGGGCTACTTCCCTGCAATGGATATGGTTCGCCAGGCGCTACCCATGGTTATGGCATTTTTGAAGATGGCCATGGTGATTCGCATTCCACTGGTACTGGTTGTCGGCGCATATCAGCTTAAAGTGGCCATGACGATGTCCGTGGTTTTCTTTGCGCTGATCTTTATCGACTTCTGGTTTCAGCTCGCACGATGGGTCGATAGCAGCATTTTGGATACGCTTTATGGCTCTGGGTCGCCACATCTGAGCTTTGATCCGGTAATGGGGCTGAATACCGCCACTCAAGACGCCATCCTGAATTTCGTGATGGGAGCAATGTTTATCATCTTGCCGCTTTTCTGGATGGCGACACTTGCATGGGCTGGTATGCAAGTCAGCGGTGTTCTTGAGGGATTAACACGAGGATCGCAGCCCGTAGATAAGGCAGGCGTAAGTGGCGCCGGGGTTGGGAAACAGGCTATCGGATCAGTTGGCGGCAAAGCCTAAAAATCGGTACGCACATCATCTGGACGGTAGTACCCCCAGCCCTCCGGACCATCACGCCATATAGCATCATCTTGCTCATGGTTGGAATGGTATTCCTCACATAGATGTGGGGAGTCGGAAGGCGCCGCACCAGGAGCCACGTCCATTTTAGGTAGTGCCCAAATGATCAGCCCAAAGCAAGCGACCGACAAAAAAACACTCACAAACCAAGTTACAGTTTGAGCCACCAACACAGCGACCAGGATGAAGAAAGCACAACGCTTGACCCATCGTAGTGCTGAATTTTGATCCTGAAAGAAAAAACGCACACATCGACCCAAGCCATAGCCCAAGCGGCCTGCAAGCTTCTGGGTAGTCTGCGCAGTCATGGCAATTCTCCTTTGTAGCCCGTGCTGAGGGCGACCTGAAGTTACCTATACGCCAAGAGTAATTTCTATGCAAACCGATTCAGATGCCAATAAAGCCCTGCGTAAAGCCAGATCTGACCCAAAAATTTGGACATAAACCTTTCGGCGTCAGATCAGACATGATGGCACTCTCCTGGACAGTTTCGATGGAACTCAGGCGCAGGTGTTGGACGGATGATTACGCTTCAACTGTTTGGTAGAGTCAGATTTCGATAACGATTTTGCCGATTTGTGCGTTGGACTCCATGTATTGATGAGCCTCAACAATCCTTTCGAACGGGTACTTTTTTGCAATCAATGGATACAGCCCACCGCTCTCAAGCCCTTTGGTGATGAAGGTTTTGGCTCGGCTCAGACGCTCAGCGTCTTGGGTGACCTCAAACAACTGATAACCGCGAATAGTCAGGTTCTTACCCAGTACTTCCATTACCGGAATACGCATTTCACTGGTGTCTAGTGCGCCGTACTGGAAGAAGATACCCAGGGGGGATAATGAATGGAGGATGTTCGCAACCTCGGCTCCCCCGACCGGGTCAAATGCCATACGAGCACCTTTACTGCCGGTAATGCGGTTGACCTCAGTAACGAGATTCTGTTCTTTAGTCGCGATCACATGAGCAGCACCCGCATCCAGGAGAGCTTGCCGTTTTTCACTTGTGCGGGTAAGTGCAACAGGCACTGCCCCTAGCAAATTTGCGATCTGAATGGCGGCTAAACCGACACTACTGGAGGCTGCGCGGATCAATACAGTCTCGCCTTTTTTAAGACCCCCAATGTCGATCAGGGCTCCGTACGCTGTAACAAACTGCATCCAAGTGGCTGCTCCCTCGACTGCCGTCATGCCAGCCGGCTGCTTCACAATGGCGTGTAGTGGAGCGATGACTAACTCGCCGTACATTCCATAATCAGCGAAGGAAAACGCAGGAATGACGTTAACTTCATCGCCAATGGCGAACTCGGTAACACCCTCCCCGATGCTTTCGATGGTGCCAGCAGCTTCATAACCCAATATGGCCGGCATTTCAGGAATGAAGGTGTACTGGCCTGAACGATACATTGCCTCGGCACGGTTCAACCCCAAAGCTTTCACCTTGATCCGGACCTCTCCAATGCCTGGAGCGCGAACATCGACGTCATCGATCTGAAGCACTTCTGGGCCACCCACGCGGTGGAAACGGACGACTTTTGACATTGCTCAACTCCCGATATCTGGAAAACGTCAAAGGTAATCCGTTCTTTTGTCGCCCAGAAGACCGGCCTAAGACACAGACTGTTATCCTAAAAATAACAATCCGGTCTAAGTCAGATCATGAGTTGCCATCAATGCCTTTAACCAATGTACGAAGGCTTCGACCTTTGGCGGTAATAAATCGCGGTGTGGATAGAGAACGGAGATTCGCTTGGAGGGCACGGGGTAACCGTCTAGCACTCTGACAAGCGAACCGTCTTTCAGGTGATTGCGAACCGTCAGCTCAAGCGCTTGGAGCAATCCAAACCCGGATAACGCCGACGCAACAAACGCTTCAGTATCGTTCACGTTAATTCCCGACTTTAGGCGCATACTCGTCACCTGCTCGTCCAAGGCGAAGAACCATTCGATTGGCCGTGGATTGGTACCAGAGAAATAATTAACTGCTCGATGGCTGGCCAGATCGTTTAATGTGCGAGGTTCACCATAACGATCAAGGTAGGCAGGCGCAGCACATGTCACCATCGGTAGGTAGCCGATGCCAGTTGCGACCATGCTTGAGTCTTCGAGAGCCCCTAACCGCACAACACAATCCACGCCCTCTCCGATCAGGTCGACAGGCTTGTCGCTCGCGCCGAGGGTCAACTCAATATGTGGATACTGACTTTGGAAGTCCATAAGGGACGGGATGATAAGCAGCTTCCCAAGGGCTACAGGTATATCAATACGCAACTTCCCGGCGAGCCGTGCCGGACGGTTACCGAATGATGCCATGGCCTCATCGACCTCACCCAAAATAGCCTTGCACCGCTTGTAGAACGCCTCCCCCTCAGGAGTAAAGCTTACCTGGCGGGTTGTTCGGTTAAGCAAACGCCCTCCCAGTTGCTGCTCCAAATTCTGAATCGTTTTGGAGACAGCAGGCCGGTGAAGGTGCAAGGCTTGCGCTGCTTTGGTAAAACTGCCGGTTTCGATGACGCTAACGAAAACCTGCATCGAGTGAACGATGTCCATCAAAACGAACCTGATAAAAGATCATCACAGCATAACCGAACTGCTGCCGCATAAGTGCGCGCCCGACCCACAACGCGACTAGCACCTTTGAAGTGTTGTATACCTGGATATAACTTTACCGGGTATTTACAACAGAGCTCAAAAACAGAAGCCAAAATGGTTTAAAGGATAATGGCCAATGGAAAGGAGCCCAAGGGTAAAAGCCCCATCCGAAAGGGCTTGCTGCGCAAAAGGCCTGTCCCTGCAATAACATAGGCCGACGCTGTCACTAACTACCGACTGTTCAGCCATCACCTACACAACTGAGAGACAACGAATAAACGACGGCACCTACATGGCGAAGAGACCCATCCGATTTCCAAGCTTTTTTATAGGCCCCAAAATCACTCCGACTTCATGGAAGTGATGGCATATTGCCTTTTTAAATAGGATGAGCAGCGGGTATTATTTTCCCGTTGAATGGACCCCATCTGATAGAGGAAAAGCCCGCCCATGATTCTTATGTGGAGCTGGCCATGTTTAGTTTATTTCGCCGTAGCAAAACACTTCCTGACCAAGCACCGCCCCCAAACGGTTTTTTACGACCTGCTTGCGGCCAAACGCTTCTGGCCACACCGCGACGGCAAAAAATGCTGGAGCACATCTGGCAACGGGCATCATTATCCCGTGCGCAATTTGAGCGCCTGTACCGCCACCCAATAGCTCGCTACGCCGAACTGGTTCAGCTCCTCCCAGCCTCACAGAACCACCACCATGCACACCTTGGCGGGATGCTGGATCATGGCCTGGAAATCGTCGCCTACGCCTTGAAAATCCGCCAGACCTATCTGCTTCCCATCGACGCGCCTCCAGAATCGCAATCGGCTCAAGCCGAGGCCTGGACTGCAGCGGCAGCTTATGCCGCGCTGATACATGATCTAGGCAAAATTATCGTCGATGTACACATCGAGCTGGAAGATGGGCAGATCTGGCACCCTTGGCACGGGCCCATCAGGCGCGCCTATCGCTTCCGCTATGTGGCCGGGCGCAATTACCAGCTTCATGGTGCAGCTGCAGCGCTGATTTATACGCAGGTACTGACCCCGGATATTCTGGATTGGCTTAGTGGTTTTTCTGAGCTGTGGGCGCAGTTGATCTTTATTCTGGCTGGCCATTACGAGCACGCCGGAATTCTCGGTGAAATTGTCGTCAAGGCAGACCAGGCATCTGTCGCCCAAGCGTTGGGCGGCAATCCGTTACGTGCATTGTCTGCGCCCAAGCAGTCTTTGCAGCGACAACTGGCTGATGGTTTGCGCTACCTGGTTCGCGACACTCTCAGACTGAATCAAGCAGATGGGCCGGCAGATGGGTGGCTGACACACGATGCACTCTGGCTCGTCAGCAAACCCATTGCAGATCAGCTTCGAGCCTACTTATTGACTCAGGGCGTCGAAGGCATACCCAGCTCCAATGCGACCTTCTTCAACGTGCTGCAAGATCAGGGTGTTATTCAGACCAATGCCCAGGACAAGGCGATCTGGAAGGCAACGATCGATAACGGCCGCGGCTGGCGGAATACCTTTACGTTGCTCAGGCTCTCTCCTGCCCTGATCTGGACCGACGCGAACGATCGTCCCGCTGCTTATTCGGGAACGGTACAGGTCGACGAATCAGGCACCCCCGATGCCCAGAGCCTCCCCTCTACTTTGCAAAAACCCCCGCAGGTGGATTCAGCAACCCCATTTGCAGCAACTACAAATGCTTTGTTCGAGCACCTCCCCCCATCCACCAGCGACCCTGCCGAGGTCGAAGCATTGATGGCGCTTCTAGACAACATCAAAGCCCCGCTGGAATCACGCCCAGATACAAGCCCCAGTCAGCCAGAGACGCCGCTGGCCGATGCAGGAAATGAGGACGTGACAGAAACCCTAACCGCACCTCCCCGTCAGAAAATCGAGCTGGGCCAGGGGTTTGTTGATTGGCTCAAGGAGGGGATCGCTGCCCGGCGAATCATCATCAATGACACCAAAGCACTCGTGCATACCGTAGCGGGGACTGCAATGCTGGTGACACCCGGAATTTTCAAAAGGTTTGTACTGGAGTTTCCTGCCCTTGAAACCCAGGCGAAAGCCCAGGAGTTGAATGCATGGCAACTGGTGCAGCGCAGCTTTGAGAAACTGAAACTGCATCGCAAAACAGCAAAGAGCCTCAACATCTGGACATGTAACGTGGTTGGGCCACGCAGCACCAAAAAGCTACGCGGCTACCTGCTGAACGACCCGCTGACGGTGTTCAACGAAGTCCCGTTCGACAATGTGAGCCTGAACCTTGTCGTCGAATCAGCCGAGGGCTCCAAATGAACACCCCGCTGGAATTGACTCAGGACTACATTTTTACCCATGACCTTCGAGAAGCCAGCGGGAAGATCTACCTGGCCTCAACCCGCGCGCTGCTCAGGCATTTTGGTCACAGCGTATCCGTCAAAAATATTGACCACCGGTCAATATTGGGATGGCGCAGAAAAGTATTGGCAGAAGGACTTACCAAACAAAGCTGGAACACCTATTCAAACCACCTGCGCAGCATATGGGGATATGCCATTGAACAAGGCACCTTGACTCATTGCGCAATCAATCCGTTCAAGAAAACCACGGTCAACCCACCGAGAAGAGCCAGTAAAACGATTGACCGCAACGCAATCAGAACTGCGCGCGAATGGCTAAAATCGTTGGTGATCGAAGAGCACAGCACAAATAAACGCAGCAAAATAACGCCTGCCTGGTTCTGGCTCACCGTGTACGAGATGTTTTATTACTCGGGTATTCGTATCAATGCGCTACTGAATTTGCGGTACCGGGACATCGATTGGGACAATCGCCTGATTCAAGTACAAGCTGATACAGAAAAAACCCACCGTGAATTTTTCATACCCATTCCAGTTGGCCTGGAGCCCCATATTCGCAGGCTGCTAGATGCCGCTGATGAAATTGGTTTCGGACCGAATGACCAGATTTTCAACGTCAACAGGTTTTCCAGCCACTACCGATCCAAGGTCATGAATATTGACCAGGTCGAAGGAATGTATCGCAAGCTTATTGAAAAAATGGGCGTTCGAATGACCCCTCACCGGTTCAGGCATACGCTGGCTACAGACCTGATGCGCCAACCGGAACGAAATATCCACCTGACCAAAAGCCTGCTCAATCATTCGAATATTGCTACGACTCTGTCCTACATTGAGACCGATTACGATCATATGAGAACCGTGCTGCACGAACGCAGCCTGATTCAAGGGGCGGTCGCTCTCGAGCGGCGTGTAGACGAACAGAGGCCTATGGCCGCTTTGGTGGAATTGCCTGCAGCCGTTGCCGAGCTAGAACCCGCTCAGGAATGCCCATCACCATATGAAGCCACGCTAACTGCTTTCACGCAGGTCGAGAAAGTAGAAAAAATCGAAGCAGCTTCTCCGCCGCCGCTATTACCAGCCGAACCCTCATCGACATCAAAGCTGCTGACTCATGTCACCTGCCTGGCTTCCGAGCGCTACACACTTGACCAGGCAATTCTTCCGGTAGGTACGGGGCTCAGTCATGAGCTGACATGGGATGGACCTGGCACATGGTGGCAAGAACTGGGGCTACCACCAGCCGCTATGGATGAAGGTACGGAGCCCTCTCTGCTGCTGACCTTGATGATCAGTCAGGTCGGTGGCATGAAGATCCACAATTGGGGTTAGGAAATGCGGAACCAGGATCGTAGCAATCGCACTAATGGCAACTAATCCCGGAGAGATATGAGCAGGCTTGTAAGCTCAAGGTAGCGATCATCGGAAACGCTTTTCAGAGTAGAAAGAATGTTCCTGCAACAGCAAAATCCACCTTCCGACAGACATTGCTTAAATCGCTAAAAACAGCCAAGAACTCGACCGCTCCATATTGACATCACCTGAAGTCGAAATTAGTGTTCGATTCAGACGGCTGCATGTCTGCAAAGTGTGTGTTGTGCTTTGTACACCTTCCAGCCCCCGCCCTACCAAATCCCAGGCACAAAAAAGCCGGTTAATCCTGAGGATTAGACCGGCTGTTTTGGTGTAGCAATATGGTGGGTCGTGTGGGATTCGAACCTACGACCAATTGGTTAAAAGCCAACTGCTCTACCAACTGAGCTAACGACCCGCTTCGTTGTGGGGCGTATAATACTGATTTCTAACGAGAATTCAATACCCGCTCAGAAATAAATCGGAAATAATTCAAAAATAACGGGTTGGGTCGCTAATTCCGGCAGCTGCAAAGCCTTCTGCACGCAAACGGCAACTGTCGCATTTGCCACAGGCACGCCCTTGATTGTCAGCCTGGTAGCAGGAAACTGTCAGCGAATAGTCCACGCCCAGCTTTATACCAGCCTGTACGATTTGTGCCTTGCTCAGGTTTTGCAGAGGCGCCTTGATACTGAAGCCCTGCCCCTCTACCCCGGCCTTGGTCGCCAGGTTGGCCATGACTTCAAAGGCCTCGATAAACTCTGGACGGCAGTCCGGGTAACCCGAGTAGTCCACCGCATTGACACCGATAAAAATATCTCGCGCCTGCAGCACTTCTGCCCAACCCAGCGCCAAGGACAGGAACACGGTATTGCGTGCCGGAACATAAGTAACCGGAATGCCTTCACTCGGGGCCTCGGGCACGTCTATGGAGCTGTCGGTCAATGCCGAGCCACCCATGCCGTCCAGGTTCAGGCCGATAACTTTATGCTCAACAGCCCCCAGATCCCGTGCAACACGTGCAGCAGCGTCCAGTTCAGCACGATGGCGCTGACCGTAGTCAAAGCTCATGGTGTAGCAGCTGTAGCCCTCGGCACGAGCCATGGCCACGACGGTTGCCGAGTCGAGGCCGCCAGACAGCAGGATCACGGCCCGTTTTTCAGTGACAACAGTTTGTTCAGTCATTTCAGCGCCCCGGCTCGTCATTCCACAGATATTTGTGCAGCTGCATTTGCAAACGTACTGGCAGGTTATCCGCCACGATCCAGTCGGCCAGGTCACGGGCTGACAGGTCATGGTGGCTCGGCGAAAACAGTACTTCGCCTGCACGTCGCTCCAGCCCGTATTCAATCAACTTGGACACTGCCCAGTCATAGTCTTCCCGCGAGCAGATCACAAACTTGACCTGGTCGTTGGGCGTCAACAGGGCGATGTTTTCGTAGAGGTTGCGGTGGGACTCCTTGGAGCCCGGCGTTTTCAAATCCAGCACGCGACTGACGCGCGGATCTACCGCCGAGATATCCAGCGCACCACTGGTCTCGATCGAGACTTCATAGCCCGCATCGCAGAGCTGCTTAAGTAGAGGAATGGCATTGGGCTGGGCCAGCGGCTCGCCGCCTGTCACGCACACATAACGCGGGCGAAAGCCGGCAACCTGCTCAAGGATGTCGTCCAGAGGGCGCACAGTCCCGCCACTGAAGGCATAAGCGCTGTCACAGTAACCGCAGCGCAAAGGGCAGCCAGTCAGGCGCACAAAAACGGTGGGCAGGCCAGCCGTCCGCGTTTCACCCTGCAACGAGTAAAAAACTTCGGTAATTCTCAATGTGTCTTGCATATTCGCCACGGGCGTAACAGCTAAACAGGCTGTCCGCCTCCGTCAGGCACTCCAAAAAATCTGCTCGCGCAGGATCCAGAAGAGCGTATTTCATAAAAGGGCGTGGATTCTAACGAAAAAACCCGCGACAGGCGCGGGTTTCTCGATTAAAGCCGGTTATTGCTTACATACGCTGCAAGTCGCGTTGCGCCAACTGTGCAGCGGAAGTGCCTGGATACTGGGCTACAACCTGCTGCAGAATGCCTTTTACCTTGTCGGTATGGCCCAGGCGGCGCTCTACGTCAGCAAGTTTGTAGAGCGAGTCCGGCACTTTGGCATGCTTGGGGTACAACTGGCTGACCTTGGCAAAGGCCTGGCCTGCCGCTTGCAAATCACCTTTGGCCAGGTTTACTTCTCCCAACCAGTACTGGGCGTTACCCGCGTACTGACTGTTGGGGTATTTGCGCAGAAAGGCAGTAAATGCCTGGCTGGCCTTGTCGAAATCCTTGGCTTTGATCAGGTCGAAAGCAGCATCGTAATAGAGCTTCTCTTTCGCCGGATCGCCAGGCTCGGCACTGGCAGCGGCCTGGGAAGCAGGCGCTGCTGTATTACCGGCGGCATTAGCGCCACCAGCAGAAGAATTATCAGGGGCGGCAGCAGGAGCAATGCCAGCACCAATACGCCGATCAAGTTCCTGGTATCGCTCCAGGCTTTCTTGTTTCATGCGCGAAATGTCGTTCTGCAGAACTTCAATCACACCCTGTTGGCGTGCAATCTGTTCCTGCATTTGTTGCAGCTGGTTGAACAGCTCGCCCTGTGCCGAGACAGGGGTCGAAACCCCTCCCCCGGCATAGGCGCCGCTCGCACCATAACCCGGTGACGGATAACTCCCCCCGCTATTGTTATAGCCAGAGTTGTCATCGACCACAGGAACCGCAGCCCATGCCGATAGCGGCAGGAGGCTGAGAGTCAGAATAGTTACAGCACGGCGGCACGTTCGCATGACGAATTACTTACGCAGTTCGACGCGACGGTTTTGAGCCCACGACTGTTCGTCGTTGCCAGTAGCGATTGGACGCTCTTTACCGTAGGACACCAGCTCCAGCTGTGCTGGAGAAACGCCTTGCAGTACCAGGTAGCGTTGAACGGCTTTCGCACGACGCTCGCCCAGTGCCATGTTGTACTCACGAGTACCACGGGCGTCAGTGTTACCTTCCAGAACAACGCGAGCGCCGTTAGCTTTCAGGTCTTTGGCGTGAACGTCCAGAGCGCGCATTGCTTCTGGTTTCAGGTCCGAAGAATCGTATTCGAAGTAGAAAACAGTGATAGCGCGCAGAGCAGCTTCTTCGCTCAGGGAACCATCAACAGCGCCAGTGTTTGCGCCGTAACCAGCGTTTGGATCAACAGCAGCGCCTTCACCGGCATTGTCGCCGCCTTTGGACGAGCAACCTACAGCTACAGCCATGGCCAGTGCCAGCGCAGCAAATTTACCAAACTTCAGCATTTCCATCGTAAAACTCCTAATGAACCCCAAGTGTTATGTGCAACGTAAAGCTATCACCACGTCAGTTCAGGTAAGGGGACCAGGAAGGTTCTCTGACTTCGCCTTGAGCGGTAGGAAGAGGGAGCCTTACGCGTCCATTAATGGACACGAGCATCAAGACTCCCCGGCCCTGCTGGCGGGTGGCGTAGATTACCATGGTGCCGTTGGGCGCAACAGTAGCAGACTCATCAAGGTTGGTATCTGTGAGGATTTTCACGCTTCCACGCTGCAAATCTTGCGCCGCAACACGGAAATTGGTGAAGCCGTCCTGACGATGGATCATTACCAGGGTCTTTTCGTCAGCCGAAAGCTTAGGACTGGCGTTGTAGTTGCCGATAAAGGTCACGCGCTCTGCGTTACCGCTGCCAACGTTGGTCTTGTAGATCTGTGGTTTGCCGCCACGGTCGGAGGTGAAATAGATGGTAGAACCATCTTTACCCCAGAAAGGTTCTGTATCAATTGCAGGGTTGTTGGTAACACGAGTCAACCCGCGGGAAGCCAGATCCATCACATAGATCTCGGCATTACCGTCCTTGGACAATACGAACGCCAGTTTCGAGCCGTCCGGCGACCATGCTGGCGCACCGTTCAGACCTTCGAAATTGGTGATCTGCTCACGGCGGCCGGTATCAATGTTCTGCACGAAGATGCGAGGACGTTTCTGCTCGAACGACACATAAGCGATGCGTTTGCCATCGGGCGCAAAACGCGGCGACAGGATCGGCTCACGGGATTGCAGCAGGGTCACGGCACGAGCACCGTCGTAGTCCGAACGTTGCAGGGTGTAACGAGTGTTGGTGGCACTGGCACGCTCGGCCGTCACGTAAAGAAGACGGGTGGAGAATGCACCTTTGATACCGGTCAGCTTTTCAAACGACTGATCGGAGATGTAATGCGCCATGTCCCGCAACTGCTCAGCCGTGCCCGACACACTGCCAGTCAGTACTGGCTGCTCGGTTGCAACGTTGAACAAGGCGTATTGCACCTGCAGGCGACCGCCTGCCGGCACGATATTGCCAACCATTACGTACTGGGCACCCAGGGCTTTCCAGTCGCGGAAAATGACTTCGCTGGCCTGGGTAGGCAAGCCGATCATGTTCTGCTTTGGAATCGGCGCGTAGTAACCCGAGTTGCGCAGGTCATTGCCGATAATTTCAGCCATGTCGTCCGGCAGCACTGTACCGCCCTGCCAACCAAAAGGGACTACGGCAATTGGCGTTGCCCGATCGCTGCCACTGGTGACCAGGATGTTCTTTTCATCTGCTACAGCCATCCCTGCCAGGCAGCAGACGACGACCAGCAGTCCTCGAAAAAGTTTAATCACAAGGCTAGATCCTCAGGTGTGAATGTCATCTTGAACGATCGATAAGGATTAAAATCGCTGGGCTTCATACCCTGCATTTCCGTTAAACGGCCAATATTCTTGACCGCTGCCACTGCGGAGCTGTCGAACGGTCCGTCACCGCTGGATTTGGCAACCGTCACAGAGGTTACCGTACCATCTGGCAACATGCCGATCTGCAGCACCACTGTCATGTTTTTGCGCGCCGATGGCGGACGAGCCCACCCTTCTGCTGCACGAGCACGAATCAAGTCATCGAAACTGCCGGCGACCTCATCACCTTGCTCATCTGCCAGCGCCTGCTGGCGTTGCGGCGTATCGGAAAGCAAATCAGCCAAGGCTTGCGCCTTTTTCTCTTCGGTCGATTTACGAGCTGCTTCCACGGCCTTTTTCTTGGCGGCATCGGCAGCGGCCTTTTTCTTCGCATCTTCGGCGGATTTCTTTTTCGCCTCGTCTGCTACGGCCTTTTTCTTGGCGTCTTCAGCTGCTTTTTTCTTCGCATCTTCAGCCGCTTTTTTCTTGGCGTCTTCCGCGGCCTTTTTCTTGGCCTCTTCTTCCGCAGCCTTCTTGGCCTCTTCCTCGGATTTTTTCTTGGCTATGTCAGCCAGTTTTTTCTCTTCGGCTTTTTTGGCTTCAGTGGCCTTTTTGGCATCATCGGCTTTCTTGGCTTCATCAGCCTTCTTCGCCTCGTCTGCCTTTTTAGCCTCGCTCGCTTTGGCTTCGTCAGCCTTCTTGGCTTCTGCAGCTTTTTCGGCAGCCTCTTCTTTCTTTTGTTCCGCAGCTTTTACAGCTTCCTGCTCAACCTTCTTTTGTTCCATCTGCTCGACTTCGGTCTGGCGCGCGGCGGATTTCTTCGCCTCACCCGCAATCTTTTGATTGGTCTGGGTGGTCGCCTGACTTTTGGACTTGAGCTGGTACAAGGTCGCCTGAACAATCGGTTTGGAAGGCGGCAGTTCCGGAGTCATGGCAAAGCTGACAAACAGCAGGCCAAAAATCAGGACGTGCAACCCTACCGCCCAGACTGCAGGCCAAAAATAGTTTTCAGAGGCGGACGGCTCCCGCTGTTCGCGCATCAGGGAGCCTCGGTTATCAAGCCAACGTTACCGACCCCGGCCTTCTGCAGACCACCCATAGCCCCCATTACCGCCCCGTAATCCACGGTCTTGTCACCGCGAATAAACACCTGGGTGTGCTTGCCGCCTTCATTGCCTGCGCGGATGATCTTGGTCACGGCGTCAGTCATCTGGGGCAAGGTCATTGCCTTGTCCATCTGCTTGTCGGTGTCGACTTCGCTGCCAAGGTTCCAGAAATAGGTCTTGTCAGCCTTGATCGAAATGGTCAGAACCTGGGTATTGTTGTCTTGCGGCAAAGCCTCGCTGGAGACCTTGGGCAAATCAACCTTCACACCCTGGTTGAGCATCGGTGCGGTCACCATGAAAATGACCAGCAGCACCAGCATCACGTCGATGTAAGGCACTACGTTCATCTCGGCGACCGGCTTGCGCTTTTTACGCGCTCGAGCGATTAAAGCCATTGGAAATTACCTGCTTATTCTTCGCTGGTGTGCACTTTGCGGTGCAGGATCGCCTGGAATTCATCGGCGAAGGTGTAGTAGCGGCCGATCAGCGTTTCGCTACGGGCAGCAAAACGGTTGTAAGCAATAACTGCCGGGATGGCCGCGAACAAGCCGATGGCCGTTGCGATCAGTGCTTCGGCAATGCCTGGCGCTACAGTCGCCAGTGTCGCCTGCTGGGCAGTGGCCAGGCCACGGAAGGAGTTCATGATGCCCCATACGGTACCGAACAGGCCGATATACGGGCTTACGGAACCAACGGTGGCCAGGAACGGCAAGCTTTGTTCAAGCTTTTCTTCTTCACGGGAGATGGCTACGCGCATGGCGCGCGCCACACCTTCCATAACCGCTTCAGGATCAACGCCCGGCTGCTGACGCAGACGCGAGAACTCTTTGAAACCGGCACGAAAGATTTGTTCCACGCCCGAGTCCGGATCCGGATTGCTACCTGCCTGACGATACAGTTTCGACAGGTCGATACCCGACCAAAAACGCTCTTCAAAGCTTTCAAGGGCACGTCGACCGGCGCGCAACATGGTGCTGCGCTGAAAAATCATGACCCACGAGGTAACCGATGCGGCCAGCAGGGTCAACATTACCAACTGCACAACAATGCTGGCATTGCTGACCAAGCTCCACATGGAGGAATGGTCGACGACGTTAGCTTCCACGCTTTATCTCCTGCTCTAAATGTTTACCCGCGCCGCTCACGTCGGCAAAGGCCGTACGTAGAGCTTCGGGAATGGCTCGGGGTTTAAAACTATCGGCGCGCACACAGGCCACCAAAAACTGCCCTTCACAGAGCAGCGTTGCATCTGCAGCCCGCCAGACCTGCTGCTTGAAACGCAGGCTGGCACGGTTGAGTTCCATCACTTGCGCACTTACCAACAGTTCGTCGTCCAATCGCGCCGGTGCGTGGTAGCGCGCCTCGCTGGAATGCACGACAAATAACAGGTTCTCGCCTGCCAGCGCGGACTGGGCAAACCCCAATTCCCGCAGCCTTTCGGTTCGAGCCCGCTCCATAAACTTTAGATAATTTACGTAATACACGACGCCACCCGCATCGGTGTCCTCGTAATAAACGCGACAGCGATGTGCGAACGGCTCAAGCCTGTTTTGCGCGCGCATACTCTAGTGCTTACTCCTCAGGTTGCCAATCCGCCAAACCACTGTTTTTTACGCTTCTTGGCCTTTATGACCGAAGATTTTCAGCGCCAGTCCTTGAGACAGCAAAAACCTTAAAAAAATCGACCGCTAACGGCTTATTAATCATCCAAAGCATTCAGAAATTCGTCTACCACAGGCATATCGCCTAATCGTGACGGAATGTTTAAACCAAAGTGCAAATACGCATGCCGGGTCACAACGCGACCACGCGGCGTACGCATGATGTAACCCTGCTGAATCAGATACGGCTCCAGCACATCTTCAATCGTATGACGCTCTTCGCTGATTGCTGCGGCAAGGCTATCGACTCCCACAGGCCCGCCATCGAACTTCTCGATCATGGTCAGCAGCAATCGCCGGTCCTGATGATCAAAACCATGCTCATCTACGTCCAGCAGGTTCAACGCCAGGTCAGCGACCGGCTTGGTGATATGCCCCTTGGCACGCACCTCGGCAAAATCCCGCACACGACGCAGCAAACGGTTGGCGATACGCGGTGTCCCGCGAGCCCGCCGGGCAATTTCATACGCACCTTCAGGGTCGAGCGGCAAACCGAAGATACCCGCCGAGCGACTGACAATCGTCGCCAGGTCGTCAGTACTATAGAACTCCAGTCGCTGAACAATCCCGAAACGATCACGCAACGGGTTGGTCAGCATCCCGGCGCGCGTGGTCGCCCCCACCAGGGTAAAAGGCGGCAGATCGAGTTTGATGGAACGCGCAGCTGGCCCTTCGCCAATCATGATATCGAGCTGGAAGTCCTCCATGGCCGGGTAAAGCACTTCCTCGACAATGGGTGAAAGGCGATGGATTTCATCGATAAAGAGCACATCATGGGGCTCGAGATTGGTCAGCAGCGCAGCCAGATCACCCGGGCGCTCCAGAACAGGCCCGGAAGTGCTCTTGATCGATACGCCCATTTCCTGGGCGATGATGTTGGCCAGCGTCGTCTTGCCCAGCCCGGGCGGTCCAAAGATCAATGTGTGATCCAGCGATTCGGCACGCCCGCGCGCAGCCTGGATAAACAGCTCCATCTGCTCGCGAACGGTGGGCTGGCCAATATAGTCGGCCAGGCTCAGAGGCCGAATCGCCCGATCCTGAACTTCTTCCCGGTCCCGCCCGCTTGAGGCTGTAATCAGTCGATCAGCTTCAATCACTTAAATCATCCCCTTGAGGGCTCGGCGAATCATGTCTTCACTGCTCAACGTTTTATCCTTGATCGCAGAAACCGCCTTGCTCGCTTCCTGAGGCTTATAGCCCAGGGAGATCAAGGCACTCACCGCATCACTTTCAGCGCTGGCGACCGGCACCGGAGCATCCGGCTGATTAGGGACCAGGGCGAACATGCTGGGTACTTGCTCCCACGCCTTGAAACGATCCTTCAACTCTACCAGCAGTCGTTCCGCGGTCTTTTTGCCCACCCCCGGAACCTTGGTCAAGGCCGATGTGTCCTGAGCCTGCACACAGCGCACAAGCTCATCGACTTCCAGGCTGGACATCAACGCCAGCGCCAGCTTGGGGCCGACGCCGTTGAGCCGGATCAGCTCACGAAAAAAGTCACGCTCGCGCTTGCCTATGAAACCATAGAGCAACTGGGCGTCTTCGCGAACCACAAGATGGGTATGCAGGGTCAGTGGCTCGCCGACAGACGGTAATCGATAAAGCGTGGTCATCGGTACTTCCAGCTCATAACCCAAGCCGTTTACATCGAGAATCAGGTGCGGCGGCTGTTTTTCAGCCAGAGTGCCGCGCAAGCGTCCAATCACGTTTCAGATCCTTTCACTGGCCAGATCAATGGCTGACAAATACAAAGACAGAGCCGCATCATTACAGATGAAGCCCTGTCAGGAAGCCCAATCCAGTTAAAAATTGCGTTTCACAGCCGCAAACGCCCGCCACGGCTACGGGCCGCACCCAGCCCGTGGGGCAGCAAGCTGGAGCGAGTGTGGGCATGGCACAAGGCAATCGCAAGGGCATCCGACGCATCGATTTGCGGCTTGCTGGTCAGCTTGAGCAGGTGCATGACCATCATCATCACCTGTTCTTTATTCGCGCCACCTGTACCCGCCACCGCCTGCTTGACCTGGGTTGCCGAATACTCGGCGATCTCCAGGTTTTCTTCGGCTCCCGCAACAATGGCCGCGCCCCTGGCCTGCCCCAGCTTGAGAGCCGAATCGGCATTGCGGGCCATAAACACCTTTTCGATGCCCATGGTGACAGGACCGTACGTCTGAATAACCTCACGCACCCCACGATAGACGATCTGCAACCGCTCATGCAGTTCGCCGCTCCCCGTACGAATACATCCCGAAGCCACGTATACACAGCCACGCCCAGTGTCTCGCACGACGCCATAACCGGTGATTCGCGAACCCGGATCGATACCAAGAATAAGAGTCATAACGCCTACAGCTTATGAAGTGATGCCCACCGGCACATACCCGGACAGCTTAAAGGCAGAAGCCGGAGGTGCCCAGCGCCGCGATTGTCGCGACGGAGCACCTCCGGCCTCTTGATTGACGCAATCGCTCAGGCAAGCTGTTCCAGGACGGCGTCAGGGATTTCAGCATTGGAGTAGACGTTTTGGACGTCATCCAGGTCTTCAAGCATGTCGATCAACTTGAGAACCTTTTCTGCGCCCTCCAGATCAAGCTCGGCACTGGTGGTCGGCAACATGACGATTTCAGCATCCGTCGGCTTGAACCCTGCCGCTTCCAGGGCGTTACGCACGGCATAGAAGCTGGAGAACGACGTGAACACATCGATGGAGCCATCTTCGTTGGTCACCACGTCGTCGGCATCGGCCTCCATCGCGGCTTCCATCAAGGCATCCTCATCAACGCCGGCTGCATAGGAGATCTGGCCCTTGCGCTCGAACAGATAGGCAACAGAACCGTCAGTACCCAGGTTGCCGCCACACTTGCTGAACGCATGGCGTACAGCCGCGGCAGTACGGTTACGGTTGTCGGTCATGCACTCGACCATTACGGCTACGCCACCCGGGCCATAGCCTTCGTAGCTCAATTCGACCATGTCATCGGTATCAGCCGCACCGGCACCACGGGCCACGGCGCGATCAATGATATCGCGACTCATGTTCGCCCCAAGGGCCTTGTCCAGCGCCAGACGCAGGCGCGGATTGGAACTCGGATCGCCGCCACCTTGCCGGGCAGCAACGGTCAGTTCACGGATCCACTTGGTGAAAATCTTGCCTTTTTTGGCATCCTGACGCTCTTTGCGGTGCTTGATGTTCGCCCACTTAGAATGACCTGCCATAACGCACTCCGAATCCCTTTAAAAACCTTGCCAGGCCAAGGCCTGACAATAAAAATTCTCGACCCCAAATGCAAAGGCGCACCCGAAGATGCGCCTTTGAAGGTCAGACTTACTCTGCCTTGGCTTGTTCGCGCAAACGAATATGCAGCTCGCGCAACGCTTTGGCGTCAACCACGCCAGGCGCTTGTGTCATGACACAGGCAGCGCTCTGGGTTTTCGGGAAGGCAATCACTTCACGAATCGACTGGGCGCCAGTCATCAGCATCACCAGACGATCCAGACCAAAGGCCAGACCACCGTGGGGCGGCGCGCCGTACTTCAGGGCATCGAGCAGGAAGCCGAATTTCTCTTCCTGTTCCGCCTCTTCGATACCCAGCAGACGGAATACCGCTTGCTGCATTTCCTTGCGGTGGATACGGATCGAACCGCCACCCAGCTCGGTACCGTTCAAGACCATGTCGTAAGCGCGCGAGATAGCGGTTGCCGGGTTGGCTTCCAGCTCTTCAGGCGAGCACTTCGGTGCCGTGAACGGGTGATGCAAGGCGCTGAAGCTGCCGTCGTCGTTCTCTTCGAACATCGGGAAGTCGACCACCCACATAGGGGCCCACTCGCACGTCAGCAGGTTGAGGTCGTTGCCCACCTTGATCCGCAGCGCGCCCAAGGCCTCGCTGACGATCTTGGCCTTGTCGGCGCCGAAGAACACGATGTCGCCATCGACGGCACCCACGCGATCCAGGATCACGTTCAGGTTGGCCTCAGGGATGTTCTTGACGATCGGCGATTGCAGACCTTCCACGCCTTTGGCGCGTTCGTTGACCTTGATGTACGCCAGGCCCTTGGCACCGTAGATGCCGACAAACTTGGTGTAGTCGTCGATCTGCTTGCGCGGCATGCTTGCAGCACCCGGAACCCGTAGGGCTGCGATACGGCATTTAGGGTCGTTGGCCGGGCCGCTGAACACCTTGAAATCCACGTCTTTGAGCTGGTCGGCAACGTCAACCAGTTCCAGCGGGTTACGCAGGTCGGGCTTGTCGGAACCGTAGCGACGCATGGCTTCTTCGAAGGTCATGTGCGGGAATTCGCCGAATTCCAGATCCAGCACTTCCTTGAACAGGTTGCGGATCATGCCTTCGGTAAGGCCCATGATGTCTTTTTCATCGAGGAAGCTGGTTTCGATGTCGATCTGAGTGAACTCAGGCTGACGGTCGGCACGCAGGTCTTCGTCGCGGAAGCACTTGGCGATCTGGTAGTAACGGTCAAAACCGGCCACCATCAGCAACTGCTTGAACAGTTGCGGCGATTGCGGCAAAGCAAAGAACGAACCGGCGTGAGTACGGCTAGGCACCAGATAGTCACGGGCGCCTTCCGGGGTGGCACGGGTCAGGATCGGAGTTTCAACGTCCAGGAAACCGTTCTCGTCCAGGTAACGACGAATGCTGGTAGTCATGCGCGAACGCAGGCGCAGCTTCTCGAGCATTTCCGGGCGACGCAAGTCGATAAAGCGGTAGCGCAGACGGGTTTCTTCGCCGACATCCGAGAATTCGTTAAGCGGGAATGGCGGGGTTTCTGCTTCGTTCAGCACTTCCAGCTCATAGCCCAGCACTTCGATCATGCCCGACGCCATGTTGGTATTGCCTGCACCGGCAGGACGCAGACGTACCTTGCCGGTGATCTTGACCACATACTCGCTGCGCACACGGTCGGCAGCGGCGAAGGTCTCAGCGCGATCCGGGTCGAAAACCACCTGGGCCAGACCATCACGATCACGGATATCGAGGAAAATCACCCCACCGTGGTCACGGCGACGGTGAACCCATCCGCAAAGGGTAATTTCCTGGCCGTCCAGGCTTTCGTTCAGTTGGCCGCAATAATGGTTGCGCATCATGGTAGTGGTTTCACTTCTCGTAATTCGAAATTCGGTGGAGGTCTTGCGCACCGTCGGTGCTGGTAACCTTGCAAGAGCCCGCTTGTGTTCTGACTGCTTTCGCTAGACCTCAGTCGGATTTATCGCCGCCTGCCAGATTCTTTTTCGAGCCTGTCTTGAAGTCTGTTTCATACCAGCCTGTACCGCTAAGGCGGAAACCCGGCATGGACAGCATTTTCTTCAGCTCGGGGGCCTGACAGGCTGGACAATCAACCAGCGGTGCAGCGCTGATCTTTTGAATGGCTTCCAGCTGATGACCACAGGAAGCGCACTGGTAATCGTACATGGGCATTGGCGTGTCTCGACAATCCGTTAGCGGCAACCCTTAAGCAGGGCCGCACAGCAAAGAGCGAGATTATATCTGGTAAATCGAGCCATTGCAGCCGCATGAACAGCCAGAAGCACCTAAATGCATCATAAATAGTGGGCGATTACAAGCCGTCGAGCATGCACCTCCAGCCGACTGCGGCCTTCAACCCGCAAACACCTGCTGCTGTTTTACCTCCTGAAGGCCGCGACCCATTTTCAACAAGTGCATGACGCAGACGACCCGAATGAACCCACTGAAGTTCTTCACCCCGCCATGGCGCAAGTGAACCTCCAGGTCGATATAGGACAGCAGCGTATTTATTGAACACTTGTTGATACGAGATATATCGGACAACACCTCCCAATACACTTCCTCAAGCCGCAAACAGGTGGCAAAGCCATTCAACCGTACTGAACGTGATAATGGCCGGGCCAGCGTGATGCCAAAGTCCAGAATGGCAGGGTCAATCCTGACCCTCTGCATTGATCTGCACCCGGCATTTTCTTGCCGCATCAATCGCCCCATCGCAAAAGCACTCCATTGCGCATCATTGGATTTGATTACTCTTTTTTCAAAGAACTTGCCTCATAAAACGACATGTAAAAATTCTTATCCAGCGGATCAAACCCGCAAATCTGTAGGAGCGCTCTCGCTACGTGCGGCGAATATGGTCATGGACGGAGCAGGCAGCACCCCCATCAGATCACACCACCCCCCAACCCCCAGACCAGAGGCCTACATGCGTCTAAGACAAGGCTTTCGTAATAAGCTGATTTTGCCTAGGCCTCATCGAACAGTCTCACTCACAGATAGACCCATACGCTTAATTTGAGTAGACCCAAGCTTTGCTGTTAAATAGGCAGCGTGTTGCCCAATTTTCGCCTCCGGCGAGGGCGCATAGGCTGATGAACTCACGTGTCCAGCGCCTCCATTTTTTCTGAAGCGAACCGTGCGCAATCAGCTCTTCCTTGCGATCTATCTTAATGTGAGTCATTGAAATGTTGAAAATCGTCCACCTGATAACGGGTGCAGCGGCTTTGCTGCTGTCCTTTATTCCCAGCCTGCAATCTGAAGCTTTACCTTACCTACAACATCCTGATGCCCTTTACCTGGCGTTTTTTGGCCTGCTGAACCTGACACTGGCCCCAGTCATTCCATTCTGGAATAAAGGCCCGCGCCATCAACTGCAGAATCTGGTCAGTGCGCTGCTGGTACTGTCCGTTGTCCTGCAGACCCTGACCCTGTTCGGCCTGCTGCTGCCGATTGGTGATCAGCCCGCTGTTCTCCTGGGCCTGACACCTGCTGTTATTGCCGTACTGCTTCATCTTGCTGTCAGCTTCTATAAATCGTCACCTTCGTCGTCCTCGCAAAGCTATGACATGACCAACCGCGATACAGGGACTGTCAAATGGTTCAACACCTCAAAGGGTTTCGGCTTTATCTCCCGAGATTCCGGTGATGATATTTTTGTACACTTCCGTGCCATTCGTGGCGAGGGCCACCGTGTTTTGGTGGAAGGGCAACGTGTCGAGTTCTCGGTCATGAACCGCGACAAGGGCCTGCAGGCCGAAGACGTGATCGCAGCATTGCCGCGCCGCTGATTCAAGCCTGAAAAAAAACCGCGATCAGCCAGGCTGAATCGCGGTTTTTTTATGCCTGCACAAAACAATCAATAGTGCGGTGGCGGAGCCTCTTCTTCAAACGACTCGAACTGCCCGCCCATTTCCTCCTGGCGCTTGAGCAAGGCGGCCATCTGCATCTGCAGACGATCCACGGCGTTCTGCTGGGCCACCAGCACATCATTCAATGCCTGAATGGTGTCATCCTGAAAAGCCACGCGGCTTTCAAGGTCCATCACTCGCGCTTCAAGCGTCACGATCAACCCTCCGAAATAGTAAAACTTGCATCAAGAGCCGATGCCAGCCTGTCCCGGACAGCACGCACCTCTGCCGGCGCATAGGGTTTTGCAGGATGCTTGCCCCAGACAGGCCCTGGCCATGCCACATCAGCCCGGTAACGAACAATCACATGCATGTGCAACTGACTGACGACATTACCCAGGGTGGCAACATTGATTTTATCCGCACCGTACGACTCTTTCAGCACCCGCGCCAAAGCCGTGGTCTCAGCCCACATCCGCTGTTGGTCGGCGTCATCCAATTGAAACAGTTCAGTTATACCCTCGCGTCGCGGCACCAGGATAAACCAGGGGTAATTCGAATCATTGGAAAGCAGCAAGCGGCACAAGGGGAAGTCCCCTATCAGCCAGGTATCCTCTTGAAGACGTGTATCCAAAGCGAACACTGGGAGCTCTCCTGTTTGACCGTTCATTTCAGCACAACCCGGCACCCGGTGACATTCACCGCAGGCCAGACGACAGGAATCAAGGATACCCTTGATTGCGACTGGCATCACGCCTCCAGCCCTGCACGCACCGCAAATGCGACGCTGCACGCCCAAGCAACAGTGCTCGAACACTTATGCACCAAAACTGCACAAAGCGCATGTTTCAAGCGCGCCAAAACGTCACCTGCCACCCCAGCGGGTGTTAACCGGTAACGCTTAAGGCGTAAATCCGGGACAGGCACCACTCCTTGCAACAAAAAACAACACCCTGAAGGCAGCTTTATCGCCGTTTGACCCAAGCAAGATCAGGCCTCATAGCTCAAAAACGCAGAATATTATTTATTTTTCATCCAGGCAGGAATTTGAGCACGCTTGTTGCATAGATCATTGACACAGTCGCCAGGCCTGAGCAGGAGCACAGCAACCCGACGATAAATAACAATAGCTAAACAGTAGGAATTTTGAGTTTTCATTGTAGGCAACATGAAATCAATCATATGCCCAACACTGGAAACAGTACTGAATAGATGCTCAAACAAGGCTCTAAGCGGCGCGCTTGCGACATGTGGGGTGCCATTTGCGACATGGCTGTAAAGAAGCTGAAAGGTTATGAGAGCAAGTATCGCCAATATTGCCGGCGTGATATAAGTTTGCGCCGACACAAAAAGAAAGAGCCGCCCAGATAATAATTCAGGTGGGACGGCAGTACTCTTCCTAAAAACCAAAGGAGCAAATCACGATGCGCGTGATGAAGTGGAGCATGATCGCCCTGGCTGTTTCAGCCGGCACTACTCAGTTCGCAATGGCTTCGTCCCAGGACGACGCAAAAGGTTTCGTTGAAGACAGCACGCTGACTTCCAAAACCCGCATGCTGTACATGAACCGCGACTTCCGTAATGGTGCCAGCAACCCAACCAACGGTGGCAAAAGCGGCTACCGCGAAGATTGGGGTCTGAGCGAATTGCTCAACTACCAGTCCGGTTTCACCCAAGGCACCATTGGTGTCGGTGTTGATGCTTTCGCCATGGGTACTGCACGCCTGGATGGCGGTGCCGGTCGCCAGGGCAACGGCCTGTTCGCCAGCAAAAGCGATGGCTCCCCTGAAGATACCCAAGGGAAAATCGGCGGCGCGGTCAAATTCCGCCTGTCCGACACCGAGCTGAAATACGGCAACCAGTTCGTCGCCAGCCCGGTTTTCTCCACTGACGACAGCCGCCTGCTGCCTGAGGTTGCTACCGGCACCCTGATCACCAGCAAGGAAATCAAAGGCCTGGAGCTGACCGCAGGTCGCTTCACCGCACTGAGCTCCCAGACTGGCATGGCCCGTGACAGCATCAACGGCAAAGGCGAGCCAGGCCTGACCGCCGCCAATATTGCCGGCGCAACCTACCAGTTCACTGACAACTTCGTCGGCGGCATTGCCGCATCCGATGTTGATGACTACTTCAAGAAGCAGTACATCAACCTGAACTACACCCTGCCAATCGCAGAGTCTCAAGCCCTGAACTTCGACTTCAACGGCTACAGAACCTCGAGCCAGGGTCAGGAACGCGCCGGCGACGTTGACAACAAAATCTGGAGCCTGGCAGCCGCCTATAGCCTGGGCGCCCACAAGTTCACCATCGCTCACCAGCGCTCCACCGGTGACAGCGCTTACTACTACGGCGTAGATGGCGGCGGTACTATTTTCCTCGCCAACTCCGTGCAATATTCCGACTTCAACCAGCGTGACGAACGCTCCTGGCAGGGTCGCTACGACCTGAACATGGCCAGCTACGGCGTGCCAGGCCTGAGCTTCATGGCTCGCTACGTTAAAGGCGACAACATCTCCACGACTGATGGCGAAGGCAAAGAGCACGAATTCGACTTCGAAACCAAGTACGTGTTGCAGGAAGGCCCGGCCAAAGACCTGTCTTTGCGTCTGCGTAGCGCGATCTACCGCACCACCAGCAACAACGGCAATGACGTAAACGACTTGCGCCTGATTGCTGAATACCCACTGAACATCTTGTAATAACAGCCCTGGGGCTAGTTACAAACATAATGCTTAGTGAAAGCCACGCCCTGTCTCAGGGCGTGGCTTTTTATTTATCGGTTAAAAACCATATATATATAGCAAGCTAACTAACATCACTAAATGCAATCAATTATCACTTATTTATCTTTACCCAAACCAACATAGACCCCTGCCCTGGCCAGGGGACAAAAACAATTAAAGGGGCCTTAGCCCCTTTAATTGTTTATCCAGACCTGACTCAATAATCAGGTGCAGTTCCCGGCCTTATTCCGCAGCCACTTCCTGAACCACACGTACTACACGCTGCGGAAAAGGAATATCAATACCTTCAGCCTTTAAGCGGTCACGCGAATGCTCGTTGAGCATAAAGAGTACATCCCAGTAATCCGGGGTGTTGACCCAAACCCGCAGCGACATGGTGATAGCACTGTCGCCCAAGGCAGTCACCACAACGACCGGAGCAGGCTGCTTCAGCACGCGCGGGTCATCGGCCAGCGCCAACAACACTTCACGCACCTTCTGCAGATCAGCTTCGTAGTCCACACCCACATCAAACACCACCTTGCGCGTCGGCTGACGGTTGTAGTTGGTGATGATGCCGTTGGACAGGTTACCGTTTGGCACGATGACGGTTTTGTTGTCACCGGTACGCAGCACCGTGTGGAAAATCTGAATGCTGTCGACAGTCCCGCTTACACCTTGAGCTTCGATCCAGTCACCGATCTTGAACGGGCGGAACAACAGAATCAGTACCCCACCTGCAAAGTTGGCCAGGCTGCCCTGCAATGCCAGGCCAATGGCCAGACCTGCCGCACCGATGGCTGCCACAAACGAGGTGGTCTGAATACCGATCATCGATGCAACACTGACAATCAGCAATATCTTGAGAATGATATTGGCCAGGCTGCTGATAAAGCCCTGCAGCGCAAGATCCGCCTTTCTCAACGCCAGCAACTGACCGATCTTGGTCGTCAGGCGGTTAATCAGCCACCAGCCGACAGCCAGGGTAACCAGTGCCAGCAGCACGCGACTGCCGTACTCCATGATCATCGGAACCCAGGCCTGGGAGGCCTTGATCAATTGATCAACTTCAGTGTTCAAATCCATTTTTATCTCCTCACGCCATTACCAGCCAGCGTCATTTATTCAGCAAAACGATCGAGCCACCCTGGCAGCTCAATCGTTTCTGCAGCGCCCAGGAAAATCGGACGTCAATGATCGCCAGAGGTTCCCCGGGTGGTGATCAGTCGCGGAAGTTGTTGAACTGCAGCGGCATGTCGAACGTTTTGGCACGCAACGCAGCGATGGCTTCTTGCAGGTCATCACGTTTTTTACCCGTGATACGCACTTGCTCGCCCTGAATGGCGGCCTGAACCTTGAGCTTGGCGTCCTTGACGTGAGCGACGATCTTTTTCGCCAGCTCTTTATCAATGCCTTCCTTGAGCACCGCTTCCTGCTTCATCAACTTGCCCGAAGCGTAAGCGTCCTTGACCTCAAGGCACTGAACGTCGATCTTGCGCTTGACCAGTGCCAGCTTGAGGATCTCGATCATGGCTTCGAGCTGGAAGTCGGCTTCAGCGGTCAAGTTGACCGTCAAATCCTTTTCCTTGAACTCGAAAGTACCTTTACCCTTGAGGTCATAACGACGGTCCAGCTCCTTGACGGCGTTCTCAACGGCGTTGGTGACTTCGTGCTTGTCCAGTTCGGATACCACGTCGAACGACGGCATGTAATTTCTCCAATAATAAACGGCGCGCTCAACACAGATGGAGCACGCCTGACCTGACAGTTAAAATGCGCGGGCATTATAGCGGTTCTTCGACTTCATTCACTTGCGAGCTCACATGCCAGATTCGGCCATCCCCCAAAATCCCCCAAACGCACCGGCACGGGCTAGCACCACCTGGCACATTCTCGGTGCAGGCAGCATGGGGATGCTGTGGGCAACACGACTGGCACGCGCCGGCCTGCCCGTCACCCTCATTCTGCGCAACGACGACCGCCTGCAAGCCTATAAAGCCGTGCAAAAGTTGACCCTGATTGAAGGCGAAGATTCGCAACACTGGCCCATCAGCGCACAAACCCCTGAAACCGACGAGCCTATCCAGCGCTTGCTGGTCACCTGCAAGGCATACGACGCAGAGCAGGCGGTCAAGCAAATCGCCGGGCGCCTGAGCCCGGATGCCGAACTGATCCTGTTGCAAAATGGCCTCGGCAGCCAGCAGGCCGTCGCTGCGCAGGTACCCCACGCGCGTTGCATCTTCGCCTCCAGCACTGAAGGCGCCTATCGCGATGGCGACTGGCGCGTAGTGTTTGCCGGGCGTGGCCATACCTGGCTGGGCGACCCACGTCATGGCCCTGCCCCTCAATGGCTGGAAGAGCTTCAACTCAGCGGCATTGCCCATGAATGGAGCCCGAATATTCTGAGCAGGTTGTGGCGCAAACTGGCACTAAACTGTGCGATTAACCCACTGACGGTGCTCCATGATTGCCGCAACGGCGGCTTGCAAGCCCATGATGCCGAAGTGAACACCCTGTGCGCCGAACTCAGCGCCTTGCTGGAACACTGCGGCCAGGCAGAAGCCGCCATCGACCTGGCCACCGAGGTGCACCGGGTCATCCAGGCGACAGCCAACAATTATTCATCGATGCACCAAGATGTCAGCCAGGGCCGGCGCACCGAAATCAGTTACTTGCTGGGCTACGCTTGCACTGCCGGCCGCAACCGACAGTTCGCCGTCCCCTGTCTGCAAGGTCTGCACCAACGCTTGAGCGAACACCTGCGCCAGCGCGGATTGCCCTGCAACTGAGGGCCGCGCTACCCTGCCCTTCTGTTCTTTTATCAAATGGCCATCTCATGCCCTTGCGCCAGCGCCTTGAAAACCTCCCGGTAGGCCAGAAGCTGCTGACCGCCCTGCTCGCCTTGCTGGCCACCGTATTGCTGGTGGCCAACTTGACGTTTATCAGCGTCGCGTACTGGATCTCCCACGAGAGCACGGCTCCGCAAGCCCTGCAAACCCTGGGCAAGCTGACCGCAAACCCCGACCTGATCACCCACGCACTGGACTCGCCGCAAAGCGCCAAAGCCCTGCTCAACGAGATCGGCAGCTACGCCCCCCTGCGTGCTGCCGCCATTTATGACAGCGCGGGCAACCTGCTGGGACAACTGCAACACGGCGAACACCTGCCACTTCCGGAGCACTATCGTCAACTTGAGGCCTGGAGCCTCACCGAACTGCGCAGCCATCAAATCACCCGCCTGCATAACGGCGACCAGCCCCCCGGGCATTTGTTGCTGATCGCCAGCAGCGAACTGCCAATGGCGTTCTATACCGGCACGCTAACGGCCAGCCTGGGCATTCTGATCATCAGCGCTTTGCTCTGGTTCGTGGTGGCGCGGCAGATCAAGCGCCTGATTACCCAGCCTATTCACCGCCTTGAAGAACTGTCCCGCCAGGTCACTCGCGAGGAGAACTACGCATTGCGCGCGGCGCCCGGCAACAACGACGAAATCGGTAGCCTGGCTGAGGCATTCAACACCATGCTGTCGCGCATTGAAGTACGCGATCAAGCGCTCAAGCGCGCACGGGACGAGGCCCGCCAGGCGTACGATCAAGCGCAGTCGCTGGCCGAAGAAACCCGCAACACCAATCGCAAGCTGGAACTGGAAGTCCAGGTACGCAGCAAAATCGAGAAAAAACTTACCGGTTTTCAGAACTACCTCAACTGCATCATCGACTCCATGCCTTCGGCGCTGATTGCACTGGACGAACAGCTCTATGTCACCCAATGGAACCAGGAAGCCAGCGCCCTCTCCGGCACGCAGCTGGATGAAGCCCTGAACAAGCCCATCGAGCTGGCATTTGAACCTCTCAAGCCCTTCCTGCCGCAACTCAAAGACACCATTGAGCACCACCAGGTCGCAAAAATTGAACGCGTCACCTGGAATCAGGGCGAGGAAGCCCGCCACTATGCCCTGACCTTTTACCCCCTGATGGGCGGTGGTGGACGCGGCGTGGTGATCCGCATCGATGACATCACCCAGCGCCTGTCGCTGGAAGACATGATGGTGCAATCGGAAAAAATGCTTTCCGTAGGCGGGCTGGCTGCCGGTATGGCTCACGAAATCAACAATCCGCTGGGAGCGATCCTGCATAACGTACAGAACATTCGCAGGCGCCTGTCGAGCGAGTTGCCCAAGAACATCGAACAAGCCGAGCAGACCGGCATCGACCTGGAGGTGGTCAACCACTACCTGCAGGCCCGGGAAATCCCGCAACTACTGGATGGCATTCAACAGGCCGGTGCACGCGCGGCGAAAATTGTCACCCATATGCTCAGCTTCAGCCGCCGCAGCAACCGGCAGATGAGCCCCTGTGATCTGTCCGCCCTGATTGACCAGGCTCTGGACATCGCCAGCAATGATTTCGACCTGGCCATTGGTTTTGACTTTATGGGACAAGCCATCACTCGCCAGTTCGACCCGCAACTGGGACCGGTGCCCGGCATCCCCAACGAACTGGAGCAGGTGCTGCTCAATTTGCTGAAGAACGCCGCCCAGGCCATTCATCAACGTGCCGATCAGAGCGAGCCGGGACGCATAACCCTGCGCACCAGGCTCAACCCGCCCTGGGCGGAAATACAGGTCGAAGACAACGGTGCCGGTATGCCCGAGGCGGTGCGCAAACGAATTTTCGAGCCCTTCTTCACCACCAAGGAAGTTGGCCAGGGCACAGGGCTTGGCCTGTCCGTGTCGTACTTCATCATTACCAACAACCACAAGGGCCAAATGGAAGTGCACTCAACCCAGGGCCAAGGCACCTGTTTTACCCTGCGCCTGCCCTTGGCCGGCAACCAGCCGGCCTCCCCCGAACCAACCAACGTGGAAATGTAACCATGGGCTTTCGCTTATCGAAAATTTATACCCGCACCGGCGACAAGGGCGAAACAGGGCTTGGCGACGGTCGCCGTGTGCCCAAGGATCACCCGCGCATAGAAGCCATCGGCGAAGTCGATACGCTTAACAGCCAGGTCGGCCTGCTCCTGGCCGGGCTCATCGAGCACAGTGCCAGCCAGCCGGGGCTCAACGAGCTGATCGAGGTGCTTGAGCCGTGTCAGCACCGTTTGTTTGACCTGGGGGGTGAGTTGGCGATGCCGGAATATCAGGCACTTAACGCCGCCGAGATTGAACGGCTTGAAACTGCGATCGATCGCTGGAATGAGGAGCTGGGGCCACTGGAGAACTTCATTCTGCCCGGCGGCTCGAGCCTGATAGCCCAGGCCCATGTTTGCCGCAGCCTGGCACGTAGTGCCGAACGCCGCTGCCAGCAGCTCAATGCACTGGAGCCACTGGCAGGTGTGGGGCTGGCGTATATCAATCGCTTGTCTGACTTGCTGTTTGTCGCCGCGCGCCTGATTGCCAAGCGCCAGGGGGTTGCAGAGATCCTGTGGCAGGCGGCAGCCAAACCAAAGGCTTGATGTCGTTCATTTGTAGTCGCTCTACTCGTCAGCGACTACAGGAAAAACTGAATCTGTGGGAGCGAGCCTGCTCGCGAAGGTCGTTCGCGAGCAGGCTCGCTCCCACAACCAACAGAACGTGCATGCCGTCGCAGGACCCGCAACAGCCTCCGAATCACATCAAACGTTCGGCCAGAACGCCCGAATACCCGCCACACCCTGGGCACCGATCTGCCACGCCTGCTGGCGATCATCCGGGCCGAGCCCACCCAGCAAAAATACCGGCCTGCTGAAATTGGCGATCAATTGCTGCGCCTGCTCCCAGCCCAGTGGCTGTGCATCAGGGTGGGTCTGCGTCGCCAGCACCGGCGACAGGGTCACGAAGTCCACATCCATCTGTTCAGCCAGCGCCAGCTCCTCGGCGTTATGGCATGAAGCAGCCAGCCAGCGGTCTTTTGGCAATGGCCGACCCTTGGCGGCGTACTTGCGCAATTGCGCGGCCGTCAGATGCCAGCCGGCCGAAGGAAAATCCCCCAACCACTCCAACGGCCCCTTGAGCATCAACTGCGCCTTGCCGGCACACAAGCCGGTCGCGTCCACCGCCAGGTCGCGGTACTTGGGGTCGTACCCATTGGGGGCACGCAACGAAATCAGCCTGATCCCGCCTGCAATCGCCTTCTGGATACCGCGCAACAGCTCAGGGGTCTCCAGCTCATCCGGCGTAATCAGGTACTGATCGGGCAAGCGGGCAGCGGCCACAATGGGCTGATTGGCGTCAGGGAACCTGTAGTCCACCAACTCGCGCTGACTGACCCAAGCCAGTGGCTGACCTTCTACGCCATGAGGTTCGCCGGAAAACGCCGAAACTTCCCATACATCCAGCAGAACCTGCTTATCCGGATAGTCATGCTGAACCTTGATCAGAGGCCGGGCCACCTCGACCGTAATGCCCAACTCTTCTTTCAGCTCGCGCGCCAGTGCAGCTTCGACCGATTCCCCGGCCTCGACCTTGCCGCCGGGAAATTCCCACAGACCGCCCTGATGCTGAGTGTCAGCGCGACGAGCGATCAGAATGCTGCCGTCTGTGCCCCGGATAACGGCCGCAGCCACATGAACTCGTTTCACCCTTGTACTTCCTCTAATCCGGCCTGTTGCCAGGCTTTGAACGCAGGCCATTGATAAATGGCGTCGATATACGCTTGATCTTCTGCTGACAGCTCCACGCGATAAGTGCGAAGGCGCACAGCCACCGGCGCGAAAAACGCATCAGCCACACTCAACCGCCCGAACAGGTACGGCCCGCGTTCGCTGGCCACAGCACGGCACTCTGCCCACAAGGCAATGATGCGCTCGATGTCGGCCTGAGCCTCGGCCGGCATGGGTACCAGCGCCTGATCATGGCTCAAATCAAATGGCAGATTGCCCCGCAACGCAAAAAAGCCGCTGTGCATTTGCGCGCAAGCCGATCGGGCCTGGGCCCGTGCCTTGATATCTGCAGGCCATAACTGGGCCGCAGGGAAACGCTCATTCAGATATTCGGCAATCGCCAGCGAGTCAGCGATGGTGCCATGTTCGGTCTTGAGCAACGGTACTTTACCCGTTGCCGAGTGTTGCAGAATCAGTGCCCGGGTATCCGGCTGACCCAGTTTTATCAGTGTCTCGGTGTAGGCAGCACCCGCCAGATCCAGCGCCAGCGCGCCACGCAGGGACCACGAAGAGTGCAACTTGTCGCCAATGATCAGGTGGAAGCTCATACACAGACACCTTGAGAATTAGGGGGTAAATCTGATGCCCTCAAGGCATCACGGTGCTGCCCGCGCAGGATCGGCTGACAACCCCGTGATGTCGAGACGACTTAGGTACGGTACTCGGCGTTGATTTTCACGTATTCGTGGGACAGGTCAGTGGTCCAGATAGTCTCGCTGCAGGTACCACGACCCAATTCGATGCGGATGGTGATTTCTTCGCGAGCCATCACTGCCGAGCCCTGCTCTTCGGTGTAAGTGGCCGAACGGGCGCCGCCGCTGGCAATGCACACTTCACCCAGGAACACGTCAATCTTGCTGACGTCCAGATCCGGCACGCCTGCGCGGCCCACTGCAGCCAGAATGCGGCCCCAGTTCGGGTCCGAGGCAAACAGCGCGGTCTTGATCAGCGGCGAGTGTGCAACGGTGTACCCCACGTCCAGGCACTCCTGGTGATTGGCGCCGCCATTTACTTCAACGGTGACAAACTTGGTCGCACCCTCACCGTCACGCACGATGGCCTGCGCCACCTCCATGCAGACTTCCAGCACCGCCCGTTTCAACGCGGCAAACAGCGGGCCGCTGGCTTCTGTAATTTCAGGCAGGGCAGCCTTGCCGGTGGCAATCAGCATGCAGCAGTCGTTGGTCGAAGTATCGCCATCGATAGTGATGCGGTTGAACGACTTGTTCGCACCGTCGAGCAGCAGGTTTTGCAACACGTCGCGGGCAACTTTGGCGTCGGTGGCGATGTAGCCCAGCATGGTGGCCATATTTGGACGAATCATGCCCGCACCCTTGCTGATACCGGTCACGGTGATGGTTACGCCTTCATGCTCGAACTGACGGCTGGCACCCTTTGGCAGGGTGTCGGTGGTCATGATGCCGGTTGCAGCCTCGGCCCAGTTGTTCTCGGACAAATCGTCCAGCGCGGCTTGCAATGCGCCTTCGATCTTCTCGACAGGCAGCGGCTCGCCGATCACCCCGGTGGAATACGGCAGCACGGCACTGGCATCAACGCCGGTCAGTTCAGCCAGCCTGGCGCAGGTCCGGGCTGCAGCGATCAGCCCCGGCTCACCGGTACCGGCGTTGGCATTGCCCGTGTTGGTCAGCAAATAGCGAACCGGGCCTTGCACACGTTGTTTGGCCAGAATCACAGGGGCCGCGCAAAACGCATTCAGGGTGAAAACACCCGCCACGCTGGAGCCTTCGGCGCAGCGCATAACCACCACGTCCTTGCGCCCTGCGCGCTTGATACCGGCAGAAGCGATACCCAGTTCAAAACCGGCCACCGGGTGCAAAACAGGCAAAGGACCAAGACCAACAGCCATGACGCGCTCCTAAAAAGTTCTGTGCGCCGCCGCAAAAGGACGGGAATTCAATGGTAAAACGCCGCGACGGCTAATGCCGGTCGCGGCGCAGGTGTTTCAGCAGGTGAAGCGGGCTTTAGTTGATTTGCCCGTGACAGTGCTTGTATTTCTTGCCCGAGCCGCAGTGGCACAGCTCGTTGCGACCCAGCTTCTGCTCGCTACGAACAGGCTCGGTTGCCGCCACAACATCTTCGACGTCAGCACCTTGCAGCACCTGGGCCATTGCCTCCGGCTGGTCAAGGCCCGGCGCTTCAGCATGCTGGAACTGCATGCGCGAAGCCAGGTCTTCAGCTTCCTGGCGCAGGCGCGCCTCCTCTTCGACCGGGTCTTCACGACGAACCTGTACGTGGGACAACACACGGATCGAGTCGCGTTTGATCGAATCAAGCAGCTCGGAGAACAGGTTGAACGACTCGCGCTTGTACTCCTGCTTCGGGTTCTTCTGCGCATAACCGCGCAAGTGGATACCGTGGCGCAGGTGGTCCATGGTCGACAGGTGGTCTTTCCACAGGTCATCCAGAACGCGCAGCACAATCTGCTTCTCGAACGTGCGCAGTGCTTCAGCACCGGCCTGCTCTTCTTTCTCGTTGTAAGCTGCAATCAATTCAGCCAGCAGCTTCTCACGCAGGGTTTCTTCGTACAGGTGATCATCTTCGTCGAGCCATTGCTGGATCGGCAGTTTCACCCCGAAGCCGCTTTCGATGGCCGCTTCCAGACCTTTGACGTCCCACTGTTCCGGCAACGATTGTGGCGGAATATGAGCGCTTACGGTGCTGTCCAGTACATCCTTGCGGAAGTCGGCGATGGTCTCACCGATGTTGTCGGCTGCCAGCAACGTGTTACGCATGTGATAAATCACTTTACGCTGTTCGTTGTTGACGTCATCGAACTCCAGCAATTGCTTGCGGATATCGAAGTTGCGACCTTCAACCTTGCGCTGGGCCTTCTCGATCGCGTTGGTCACCATGCGGTGCTCAATCGCTTCGCCGGACTGCATGCCCAGGGCCTTCATGAAGTTCTTCACCCGATCAGAGGCGAAGATACGCATCAGGCTGTCTTCCAGCGACAGGTAGAAACGGCTGGAACCGGTGTCACCCTGACGGCCGGCACGGCCACGCAGCTGGTTGTCGATACGGCGCGATTCGTGACGCTCGGAAGCGATCACATGCAGGCCACCCGACTCCAGCACCTGCTGGTGACGTTTTTGCCAGTCGGCCTTGATCTGCGCGATCTGCTCAGGTGTCGGGTTTTCCAGGGAGGCTACTTCCACTTCCCAGTTGCCGCCCAACAGGATGTCGGTACCACGACCGGCCATGTTGGTTGCAATGGTCAACGCGCCCGGACGACCGGCCTGTGCAATGATTTCTGCTTCTTTTTCGTGGAACTTGGCGTTCAGAACCTTGTGCTCGATGCCTTCCTTCTTCAGAAGGTTGGACATGTGCTCGGAGGTTTCGATGGTTGCCGTACCCACCAGCACCGGACGACCCTTGGCCATGCAGTCCTTGATGTCGGCCACGATTGCCGCGTACTTCTCGTCCGCGGTGAGGAACACCAGGTCGTTGTAGTCTTTACGCGCCAGCGGCTTGTTCGGCGGGATGACCATTACCGACAGACCGTAGATCTGGTGGAATTCAAACGCTTCGGTGTCTGCTGTACCGGTCATGCCCGACAGCTTGTTGTACAGGCGGAAGTAGTTCTGGAAGGTGGTCGAGGCCAGGGTCTGGCTCTCTGCCTGGATATTCAGGCCTTCCTTCGCCTCGATCGCCTGGTGCAGGCCTTCGGACAGACGACGACCCGGCATGGTACGCCCAGTGTGTTCGTCGACCAGCAATACCTGACCGTCTTCAACGATGTATTCAACGTTGCGATGGAACAGCTTGTGGGCGCGCAGTGCAGCGTACACGTGGGTCAACAGGCCCAGGTTGTGCGCCGAGTACAGGCTTTCGCCTTCGGCGAGCAGGCCGATCTGGGTCAGCATGTCTTCAACGAACTGGTGACCGGCTTCGTTCAGCTCAACCTGGCGGGTCTTTTCATCGATGGTGAAATGGCCAGCCTTGGTGACTTCGCCTTCCACTTCCTCGATGTGTTGCTCAAGGCGAGGGATCAGCTTGTTGATTTCAATGTACAGCTTGGAGCTGTCTTCAGCCTGACCGGAGATGATCAGCGGAGTACGGGCTTCATCGATAAGGATGGAGTCGACTTCGTCGATTACGGCGAAATTAAGCTCGCGCTGGAATTTTTCTTCCATGCTGAAAGCCATGTTGTCACGCAGGTAATCGAAACCGAACTCGTTGTTGGTGCCGTAAGTGATATCGGCAGCATAGGCTTCGCGCTTTTCCTGAGGTGGCTGGAACGGTGTCACGACACCGACCGTCAGGCCCAGGAACTCGTAGAGCGGGCGCATCCAGTTGGCATCCCGGCGAGCCAGGTAGTCGTTCACGGTTACCACGTGAACGCCCTTGCCCGACAATGCGTTGAGGTAAACGCCCAGGGTTGCTACCAAGGTCTTGCCTTCACCCGTACGCATTTCTGCGATCATGCCTTCATGCAAGGTCATGCCGCCGATCAGCTGTACATCGAAGTGACGCATGCCCATGACACGCTTGCCGGCTTCACGGCAGACCGCAAAGGCTTCTGGCAGCAGTTGGTCGAGGGTCTCACCTTTGGCTATGCGGGCCTTGAACTCTTCGGTCTTGGCGCGCAATTGCTCATCGGTCAGGGCAACCATCTGCTCTTCGAAGGAATTGACGACCTGTACTGTCTTGAGCATGCGTTTAACTTCGCGCTCGTTCTTGCTTCCAAAAAGTTTCTTTAACAAAGGCGCAAACATATCGGCAGGATCTTCCACACATAGGGATGGAGGGCGGCCCCGAGAGTCGCCCGAGCAGCCCTGATGGCCGCATGCGAACGAGCATTCTACCCGGAAACGGCGGTGAGGAAAGTGGCGTTATTCCACGATACTGGTACTGCGTTGTGAAGGGGCCTCCCTAAAATAAGGGCTTTTTGCTGAACTTCAACCCGTTTGCACAAGAAGTTACTCATTGATTTCATAAATAAATTCAGATTTACCTTAGCCCGGACCAGTGAGAGGCAGGCATCTGCTAAGATTGCAGCTCTGTTTTATCAGGTGTTTGAACATGGCATTTCGCCCACATCCAGCACGGGCACCCTCCGTCCTGCTCCGCGAGGCCAAGCCCCTAAAAGCTATTTTCGGCCATGCCAAGCGCCTGGCACACCTGCAACGCCTGCTTGAAAGCCAGCTTCAGCCCGCCGCGAGGGAGCATTGTCACGTTGCCTCATGGCGTGAAGGGAGTTTGTTGCTGATCGTGACCGACGGCCATTGGGCCACTCGCCTGCGCTATCAGCAAAAGCGCCTGCTGCGCCAACTGCAGGCATTCGACGAGTTCGCCAGCCTGACCCGCATTTTGTTCAAGGTGCAGCCGCCCACGGTACAGGCCAAGGTCGCGGGGCATACGCTGGATTTGTCCGTCGATGCCGCCCAGACCATCCAGGCAACGGCCGATGGCATTACCGACCCGGCCTTGCGCGCGGCCCTTGAACGCCTGGCCAGCCACGCGCGACCCAAACCCGACTGATCCTCCTGATCAAGCCCCATTGTGGGAGCGAGCCTGCTCGCTCCCACAGTTGCAGTCTTGTTAATTATTTGCGCTTGCTGTTACCCAGTAACGACCCCAACAGCCCGCGCACCAGCTGACGGCCCATCTGACCCGCCGCCTGACGCGCCATCGACTGCAAGGCCTTGCCTGCTGTCGTGCCCAAAAAGTCTCCCGCCTGATCAAGAAACCCCGGCTCGTGCTGTGCAGCCTGTGTCTGCGCCTGATCTTGCGGTGCCACGCCTTTGCGGGCCATGAGGATTTCATAAGCCGACTCTCGATCAACGGGCTTGTCATAACGCCCCTGCAGCGCTGAACGGCTGATCAATGCAGCCCTTTCGGCCTCCGTCAGCGGGCCTATACGCGATTGCGGTGGCGCAATCAGCACCCGCTGAACCATCGCCGGCGTGCCTTTTTCCTCAAGCATGCCCACCAGAGCCTCCCCCGTGCCCAGCTCCGTCAGTACGGCCAGCGCGCTGAATGCCGGATTGGGGCGAAAGCCGTCTGCCACAGCTTTCAGGGATTTCTGCTCTTTGGCCGTAAAGGCCCGCAGCCCGTGCTGGATACGCAACCCCAACTGTGCCAGCACCGTATCGGGCAAGTCCGCCGGTGATTGAGTGACGAAATACACCCCTACACCCTTGGAGCGAATCAACCTGACCACTTGTTCCAGCCGGTCCTGCAATGCTTTTGGCGTACCGGCAAACAACAGGTGCGCTTCGTCGAAAAACAGCGCCAGTAAGGGCTTGTCTGCATCGCCGCGCTCGGGCAACTGTTCGAAAAGCTCCGCCAGCAACCACAACAGGAACGTTGCGTAGACCTTGGGCGCTTCATGCACCAGGCGGCTGGCATCGAGCAGATGGATCTGCCCGCGCCCGTCGCTGGCGGGCTGCAAAATATCGTCGAGCTGCAGTGCCGGCTCACCAAACAGGGCTTCTGCACCCTGCTGCTCAAGGGTTGCCAGACGGCGCAACAACGCCTGGCTGGAGCCCGTGGTCATCAGGGCCGCGTCATCGCCAAGCACTTGTGGGTTGTCACGCAGGTGATTGAGCAGTGCCTTGAGGTCTTTAAGGTCAAGCAGCAACAACCCTTCCCGATCCGCCACCTTGAAGGCGGCATAGAGGGCCGACTGCTGGCTGTCGGTCAGCTCCAGCAGGCTGCCCAGCAGCAACGGCCCCATGTCACTCAGGGTCGTGCGCAATGGGTGACCCGTCTTGCCCTGGATATCCCACAAAGTAACCGGATAGGCCTTGGGCTGGTAATTGAGCCAGGGCATTCCCGCGATCCGTTCGGCAATCTTGCCCTGGGGATTGCCGGCCGCACCCAGGCCGCACAAGTCACCCTTGATGTCGGCGGCGAAGACGGCCACCCCGGCATCACTGAACTGTTCAGCCAGCCGCTGAAGCGTAACGGTTTTACCCGTGCCCGTGGCTCCCGCCACTAAACCGTGGCGATTGGCCAGGCGCAAGGACTGCGCGATGGGCTGAGCCGAAAGGTCAGCGCCGATTACTAGAGCAGAAGAGTCAGGCATTTTGCCACCTTTGATTAATCTTTAGCGATCGCGGGTCGATACACACTGAATGCTAGACCACATAAAACCGGATTTAGCGTGGTAAAGCGGCTTGATCAACAGCCAACTTGCCCTGTTCAGGCAGTGCTGTGTAGAGCGCGCGTTTTACCAGAGTGTATGTCGCACACTTTTAGACCTTAGCGGACCCTTCAAGCCATGAATAAAAACCTGCGTTTCAGTCATAAAATCCTGCTTGCCGCGTCCCTGATCGTAATAGCCGCCTTTTCGCTATTTACGCTGTATAACGACTACTTGCAACGCAACGCCATCCGCAACAACCTGGACAACTACCTGCACGAGATGGGCAGTGTCACGGCCAATAACATTCAGACCTGGCTCGGTGGCCGGATCCTGCTGGCGCAAAACCTCGCTGAATCCATCGCCCTGACTCCAGAGCCTGCCCAGGTGGCCAGCCTGCTGGAACAAAAAACCCTGAGCAGTACCTTTATGTCGGTTTATTTTGGTGACAGCCAAGGCGGATTTACCATTCGCCCTGACAGCAAGATGCCTGACGGCTACGACCCGCGCACCCGGCCCTGGTACAAGGATGCGTTCAACAGCAGCAGCTCCAGCCTGACCAAACCCTATATAGATGCTGCCACCGGACAGATGGTCATTACCATCGCGGCCCCGGTAAAAAAGGGCTCTCAAACCCTGGGTGTGGTCGGCGCCGACATGACCCTGCAAGCCATCACCGACAGCATCAACGCGCTGAATTTCAACGGCATGGGTTACGCCTTTCTGATCAATGCCGACGGCGAAATCCTGGTGCACCCGGACAAGAGCCTGGCCACCAGGAACCTGAAGGACATCTATCCGCAGGACACTCCCGCGATCACCACTGCGTTCAGCGAGATCCAGGCCAATGGCAAAACCCGGATCGTAAGCTTCACCCCGATCAAAGGGCTGGGCTCAGCCAACTGGTACATCGGCCTGTCGGTTGACAAGCAGCAGGCTTTCGCAGCGCTCAGTGAGTTCCGTACTTCGGCAATCATTGCCACGGTTATCGCCGTGGTTTCGATCATCGCCCTGCTCGGCCTGTTGATTCGCCTGCTGATGCAACCGCTGCACGTGATGACCCGCGCCATGCAGAATATTGCCGAAGGCGAAGGCGACCTGACGCGCCGCCTGGTGGTGGAGTCCCAGGATGAGTTCGGTACCCTGGGCAGCGCATTCAACCGTTTTGTCGAGCGCATTCACGCTTCCATCAGCGAAGTGGCCTCGGCCACCGGCCAGGTCAACGAGGTGGTCCTGCGGGTTGTCAGCGCCTCCAACTCATCGATGCTCAACTCTGACGAACAGGCCAGCCGCACCAGTAGCGTCGCCGCTGCCATCAACGAACTGGGCGCCGCGGCACAAGAAATCGCCCGTAACGCCGCCCAGGCCTCGCACCAGGCCAGCGATGCTCGCGGCCTTGCCGAAGAAGGCCAGGAAGTGGTCGAACGCAGCATCAGCTCGATGCAGAAGCTGTCGCAAATGCTTGGCACCTCCAGCGGTCATATCGAGTCGCTTAACGACAAGACGGTGAATATCGGTCAGATTCTGGAGGTGATCACCAGCATTTCCCAGCAAACCAACCTGCTGGCCCTTAACGCCGCCATTGAAGCAGCTCGTGCTGGCGAAGCCGGGCGTGGCTTTGCCGTGGTCGCCGATGAAGTGCGCAACCTGGCACACCGCACCCAGGAATCGGCGCAGCAAGTGCAGAAAATGATCGAAGAATTGCAGATCAGTGCCCGAGGCTCAGTGAGCACCATGGAAGAAAGCCAGCGTCACAGCCAGGACAGCGTGGAAATCGCCAACCGCGCGGGCGAGCGCCTGATCAGCGTGACCGAACGCATTGGTGAAATCGACGGCATGAACCAGTCTGTCGCCACGGCAACCGAGGAACAAACCTCGGTGGTCGAGTCGATCAATATGGACATTACCGAGATCAATACGCTGAATCAGGAAGGCGTCGAAAACCTTCAATCAACCCTTCGCGCGTGTTCCGATCTGGAACAGCAGGCTGCCCGCCTGAAGCATCTGGTGGGCAGTTTCAGGATTTAGGCTTCAGGCACACGCTGCATGCCTGCAGCGTCTAGCTCCTGCGCCCAAAGCTCGGCGGCACCGGGGAAGTCGGTGCCGTCCTCGGGGCTGAGGGCATCCGGGTCATAGCGACTCAGACAGCCCTCACCCAAGGTCGGTGGAGCACTGGATGTCGCCTTGTCGAGTGGATCGCTCATCACATCCTCCGCCGGCAATCCTTCGCGAGCAGGCTCGCTCCCACGGTGTCGATCAGAACACTACAGTCTTGTTGCCATGCACCAGCACGCGATCTTCAAGGTGATAACGCAAGCCACGGGCCAGTACCATTTTCTCGACATCACGGCCGAAACGCACCATATCCTCAATGCTGTCACTGTGGCTGACACGTACCACGTCCTGCTCGATGATAGGACCGGCATCCAGCTCTTCAGTCACATAATGGCAGGTTGCACCGATCAGCTTCACGCCCCGCATCGAGGCCTGGTGATAAGGCTTGGCGCCGACAAACGACGGCAGGAAGCTGTGGTGGATATTGATGACCTGGCCGGCATATTCGCTGCACAGGTCAGGTGGCAGGATTTGCATGTAACGGGCCAGTACCACCACTTCGGCAGCATGGTGCTTGACCAGACGCGAGACTTCGGCGAAAGCCGGCTCCTTGTTCTTCGGGTCAACCGGTACGTGATAGAACGGGATGCCATGCCACTCGACCATGCTGCGCAGGTCATCGTGGTTGGAGATCACGCAGGAAATATCGCAGTCCAGTTCATCGCTGTGCCAGCGGTGCAGCAGATCTGCCAGGCAGTGGGATTCGCGGCTCGCCATCAATACCACGCGTTTTTTCTGCGCCGTATCGGTAATGCGCCACTCCATCGAGAACTCTTCGGCGATCGGGGCAAATGCCTCACGAAACGCCTCCAGCCCGAACGGCAGGGAATCGGCACGGATCTCGTGACGCATAAAGAACCAACCGCTCTGGTCGTCCGAGTGGTGGCTTGCTTCAGTGATCCAGCCATTGTGGGAGGCAAGGAAATTGCTGACCTTGGCGACAATGCCGACGCCGTCGGGGCAGGCAATCACCAACCGAAAAGTGCGCATGAGGGGAAAACTCCAAAAACTTTACTAAGGCCGCCATTCTAGCGAGTGCGCAGCAAAACTGCAGTATTCGTTACAGCTCGGCACCTGCGCCATCGGGTCGCGCACCGAAGGTGCCACACCAGCATCGACGTGGCCTGCACTGCAATGGACGGACACTTGCCGATGTTATTGATCGTCCATATTAACCTCACTGTAGCGCGGTGTATTTAATAGCGCGCATATTCCCGAGGGCAAAGTTAATGAATAAAATTTTAAATTAAATAGCCCTTTCATGTTTACTTGCAGTAACTGTCTGACTACTATTGCGCCACTGTCTCCCTGACATCCTTTTCAACATAAGGTTATCCTCATGTCCTTGATCAACGAATATCGTGCAACCGAAGAAGCCATCAAAGAACTGCAAGCCCGCCTGAAGAACCTGTCCGAAGACGACAAACTTCAAACCGAGCTGGAATTTGAAGGCAAACTGCGCACGCTGATGGGCGAATACCAAAAATCGCTACGCGATATCATCGCTCTGCTGGATCCGGAATCCAAAGTTAGCAAAGCACCTCGCGGCGTTGTTAAAACCACCGGCACCAAACGTGCCCGTAAGGTTAAACAATACAAAAACCCACACAATGGTGAAGTGATTGAAACCAAAGGTGGCAACCACAAAACTCTGAAAGAGTGGAAAGCCAAGTGGGGCGGCGACGTGGTTGAAGGCTGGGCTACTTTGCTCGACTAAGTGACACCGGGCCCGCAACTATTTTGCGATGCCAATAAAAAACGCCAGCATGCTGGCGTTTTTTATTGCCTGTGTTTTAGTCAGCACTCTCGGCGGGCGGGCTCAACCCGACACGCCGGCTCAATGCCTGGGCATAGCGCTGCCATTCGCCCAGAAGCTTTAGCTGGGCCGGCGTGGCACTGCGCGACAGCTCATCTGCTGCCTGCATAAAGCTGTCCAGGGTCAAAGGCGCACCCATGGCCGGATCCGACAAACGCTGCTGGCAGAAGATATGCCAACGCTGCTGTTCTTGTTCACTCAGGGTATGAGGAAAGTTTCGGGCGCGGTATCGAAACAATAATTCGGGCAAGCGCTCATCATCAAATGGCCATGTATCTTTGGCCAATTGCTCCGGGTCACTGTGCCTGACCTGCTCACACAGTCGACGGTCTCGATCGCCAATAAACCCGTCATACAATTGCTGCTCCGGATCTTCACTGGGGGTAAAGTCTTCGCGGGCATAAATGGCCGACAACTTTTCCTGCCAAACTTGCTGAGCCTCAACAAGGCTCCGGGCTCGCGCGTGATAGAGGTCCATGTCCAGTTGCAATCGCTGTTGGTCCTGAGCACGCACTACATTCAAGGGGGCGACCACCGGGCAACGATTAACTTGAATCAGCTTTAGCCCAATGGGTAATTGACCGTCGGGTAAATCTTCACGCCGGGTATAGAGCATCTTGCGCAACGCTGCGGCGTCCATCTCCAGTAAAGGCTGAGGGTCTAAGTGCAGGTCGTAGACAATCAGAGCATTACGATTCTTTGGGTGCCAACCCAGCGGCAAGACCACACCGGCATAATGTCTGGCCGCGGAAAAACGCCCCGAGATATGCAGCATGGGCTGCAATAGCCGAATTTGATCAAGCACACGTTGTTTGCTGCGCAACTGGAATAACCAGTCATATAACTTGGGTTGTTTGTCACGAATCAGCCGGGCCAGCGCAATGGTTGCCCGTACATCGGACAACGCATCGTGGGCCTGGCCATGATCAATCCCGTTAGCCGCCGTCAACCGTTCAAGCTTGAGCGTCACCCGCCCCTCTTCCTCTGGCCAGACGATGCCTTCAGGCCGCAGGGCATAGGCTGTTCGCACCACATCAATGAGGTCCCAGCGACTGTTGCCACCCTGCCATTCACGTGCATAAGGGTCGAAGAAGTTTCGGTAGAGACTGTAGCGCGTTACCTCATCATCAAAGCGCAACGAGTTGTAGCCCGCCCCGCAAGTGCCGGGCAGTGCCAGCTGGGCATGGGTGCGAGTCATGAACTCGGCTTCGCCCAGGCCCTTGTCTTCGAGACGAGCGGGCGTGATGCCGGTGATCAGGCAGGCCATGGGATGAGGGAGGATATCGTCGCTTGGCTGACAATAGAGGTTGACCGGCTGATCAATCTCGTTGAGTTCAAGGTCGGTGCGGATGCCGGCCACTTGCACCGCCCGGTCGCAGCGCGGGTTGATACCGGTGGTTTCGTAGTCGTACCAGAAGATAGAGGTCACGGGGTGTTCCTGAGCAGTAGACCCGGACAGTCTAGGCGCTCAAACCCGGGCAAGACCAGCCCCGGGACTATGCAGAGGCTTGCAGGGGCTGGAAGCTGAAGTAGCGCTGCAAGGCACTGATCAAACCGCTGTACTCGGCAGGTGGCTGATACAGGATAAACCCGGAATCGTAATAATGCGGCGTTAGATCCTCACGGCACCACAGGCAACGCGCTGTCAGGTCGATAAACTGCACCTCCCCATCGGCACCGGGAAGCTTGATCCGAAACTCGAAATTGGCGTCGACCAACATCGGTAACTGGCTGATCAGCATCAACCCGCCATCAGACACATTGCCCAGATAGCCAATAGGCTTGTCAGTGAACCGATTGAACACTTTCAGGAAAAACGTCAGCTGGTGCCGCTGGATAAGCCGTTCGATAACCATGTTCAACTTCACTATAGAGAGGCCATTCAGCATGGCCGCGCTGGCGTCTCGAAACGCCCTGTCCCCCACATCCGGGCCAACAGTCACGTGTAGATCTGCCCGCCATCTTCACCTGAAGCTCGACATATCAAGCAGCGACAGAGCGATCAATCCGTTTGAGTACCAAGAGAAACAAAAAACACTCGAACGAATTTGATATTAGCCAACCGGGCACAAATGACCAGTTTAAATTTCGCCCATCATGGAATGCTTACAGGCACTGCCTGGGCAGTAGTGCCGGGGCCCGGGATGAACCTGAGAATGCGCAATGTCTCGATCCGAGCCTTGGCCCGGTAGGCGTACTCGCTCTTGGGAAATTCGTTGATGATGTACTGGTAGGTCTGGGACGCATCCAGGTAAAACTTCGTACGCTCAAGACACAGTCCACGGAGCATAGCTGTTTGTGGCCAAATGTACGGGCGACTACGACTGTCGCGATCAACCTCGGACAACTCAAGCATTACCGTTTCACAATTACCCCGGTCGTAAGCACGATAGGCATTGTTCAAATGATGGTTCATCGACCAACGGGTACAGCCGGTCGCACTGGCGACCAAGATTAAAACGAGCACGATTCGCATGGGGCATCTCCTGTTCATAACAGTGTATCGACCCCACGGCCAGATTCTTCAGACAACAGACCCGATGCACCACAACTTAAGCAGAAAGTAGTGCAGAGGAACAATGACTACAGCCAAAGACCATAGTAGCCTTTGGCAGCGCTTGAACTCAGGAGTCTTTGCATGTCTGTTCGTCGAACCAAAATTGTTGCCACACTTGGCCCTGCCAGCAATTCACCGGAAATGCTGGAACAGCTGATCCTCGCTGGCCTGGACGTTGCCCGTCTGAACTTTTCCCACGGCACCCCCGACGAGCACAAGGCTCGCGCCAAGCTGGTACGTGACATCGCTGCCAAGCACGGTCGTTTCGTAGCCCTGCTGGGTGACCTGCAAGGCCCGAAAATTCGTATCGCCAAATTTGCCAACAAAAAGATCGAGCTGAAGATCGGTGATCAATTCACCTTCTCCACCAGCCATCCGTTGACCGAAGGCAACCAGCAAGTGGTCGGCATCGACTACCCGGACCTGGTTAAAGACTGCGGCGTCGGCGACGAGCTGCTGCTCGATGACGGCCGTGTGGTGATGCGTGTAGACACTGCCACCGACGACGCCCTGCACTGCACCGTGCTGATCGGCGGCCCACTGTCCGACCACAAAGGCATCAACCGTCGCGGTGGCGGCCTGACCGCGCCGGCCCTGACGGAAAAAGACAAGGCCGACATCAAGCTGGCTGCCGAAATGCAAGTCGACTACCTGGCCGTGTCGTTCCCACGTGACGCTGCCGACATGGAATACGCCCGCCAACTGCGCGACGAAGCCGGCGGTACTGCCTGGCTGGTAGCGAAGATTGAACGCGCCGAAGCCGTAGCCGATGACGAAACCCTCGACGGCCTGATCAAGGCCAGCGACGCGGTGATGGTTGCCCGTGGCGACCTCGGTGTTGAAATCGGCGATGCCGAGCTGGTGGGCATCCAGAAGAAAATCATTCTGCACGCACGTCGCCACAATAAAGCGGTGATCGTGGCAACCCAGATGATGGAGTCGATGATCCAGAACCCGATGCCAACTCGTGCCGAAGTGTCCGACGTTGCCAACGCCGTTCTCGACTACACCGACGCCGTGATGCTCTCGGCTGAAAGTGCTGCCGGCGCCTACCCGCTGGAAGCCGTGCAGGCTATGGCGCGCATCTGTGTCGGCGCTGAAAAGCACCCGACCAGCAAAACGTCCAGCCACCGTATCGGTAAAACCTTCGAAAGCTGCGACCAGAGCATTGCGCTGGCGGCCATGTACACCGCCAACCACTTCCCGGGTGTCAAAGCGATCATCGCCCTGACTGAAAGCGGCTACACCCCGCTGATCATGTCGCGCATCCGCTCCTCGGTGCCGATCTACGCCTACTCCCCGCACCGTGAAACCCAGGCGCGCGCGGCAATGTTCCGTGGCGTCTACACCGTACCGTTCGACCCGGCATCGCTGCCGCCAGAACAGGTCAGCCAGGCTGCCATCGACGAGCTGCTCAAGCGTGGCGTTGTGGAAAAAGGCGACTGGGTCATCCTGACCAAGGGCGACAGCTACCACACCATCGGCGGCACTAACGGCATGAAGATCCTGCATGTCGGCGACAAAATGGTTTAAGCCTGCAAGGTTTGAATCCCAAGCCCCGCCTGAGTGATCAGGCGGGGCTTTTTTGTGCGCCTAGCTGCGGGTCAAAAAGGCATCGGCCAACAGCTGATTACGCGGCAAGCCCGCCAGAAACAAACGTTTGGCAAAGGCATCGACCGTATCCGGGTGACCGCAGACCAAGGCACGGGTCTGGCGCGAGACAACCCCCATCTGTAACAGGTAGTCGGGCAATTGAGGGCGTTCAAGGTACTCGATCACAAACCCTGGACAAGCCGCCGACAGGGCCAGCAGTTCGCTCTGGAGGTAATGCTCAGCCTTGTCGCGGGCCACATGCACCAGCCGTATCGGGCCTTGATGATCCTGACGCAAGGCCTCGCGCAATACGCCATACAAAGGCCCCAGGCCGGTACCGGATGCCAGCAGCCAGAGCGGTTGCTCCTGCCAGTCCGGATCATAACGCAGTGCGCCGCCGCGCAACTCGCCCAGCCGTACAACGTCACCGACCTTGAACTGGCGGGCCGCGTCGACAAACTCACCGGGGTGCGCACAATCGAGGTGAAACTCCAGAAAGCGGTCTTCTTCGGGCAGGCTGGCCAACGAATACGGCCGCGCCACATCGCCGGCCCAAAGCACCAGATGCTGGCCTGCGCGATAACGCAAAGCCCGCTGCGGCGTGAGGCGCAAGCGCAACACCGTCGGACTGAGCCAGTCGAGCCCTGCCACTTGGGCCGGCACACCGTCGCGCAGCGGGTCAAAGGCTTCAATCTGCAGGTCTTCGACAATTTGACACTGACAGGCAAGGCGCCAGCCCTGCTCATGCTGGTCCCGACTCAATGCCTCGGGCTTGAGATCGGCGGGCTCACCACGCACGCAGCGCACCAGGCAGGCATGGCAACTGCCCGCCCGGCAACTGTAGGGCACCGACACGCCAACCTGATTCAAGGCATCGAGCAGGTTGGTGTTCGGGGCAACTGACCAGTGCTGGTCAGCGACGTGTAACTGGGGCACTGCTGGCCTCCGCAGGGTAAGCCTGTGGGAGCTGGATTGCTCTCGATGCAGGCGGCGCGGTTTTTTTGAATGACCGCGGTGATGCAATCGCGAGCAAGCCCGCTCCCACAGTTGATCTTCATATATTTCGTGGTTTTACAGTTTAACTTATCACCCCTCGTCCACCCCCTACTTTCGTTTGCACCTCTACGGGTGTATCAGTGAGAGTACCGGGTTATACTGCCGCGCCGTTTTTGTACCGGTCATGCGTGTCCGGTATGCCAAGCAAAGATGTTTTCGACAGACCGATGCACCAAGGTCGCAAACACCTTATTGATTGTATGTTCCCGTCTTATAGAGGAGCGCGACCCATGACCGTGATCAAGCAAGACGACCTGATTCAGAGCGTTGCTGACGCCCTGCAATTCATTTCCTACTACCACCCCGTGGACTTCATCCAGGCCATGCACGAAGCCTACCTGCGCGAAGAATCGCCAGCGGCCCGTGACTCGATGGCGCAAATCCTGATCAACTCGCGCATGTGTGCCACCGGCCACCGTCCGATCTGCCAGGACACCGGCATCGTCACCGTATTCGTACGCGTCGGCATGGACGTGCGCTGGGATGGTGCCACCATGGGCCTGGACGACATGATCAACGAAGGCGTGCGTCGCGCTTACAACCTGCCGGAAAACGTCCTGCGTGCTTCGATCCTGGCCGACCCGGCCGGTGCCCGTCGCAACACCAAGGACAACACCCCTGCAGTGATCCACTACTCCATCGTTCCGGGCAACACCGTGGAAGTGGATGTGGCAGCCAAGGGCGGCGGTTCCGAGAACAAGTCGAAAATGGCCATGCTCAACCCGTCCGACTCGATCGTTGACTGGGTGCTCAAGACCGTTCCGACCATGGGCGCGGGCTGGTGCCCACCGGGCATGCTGGGTATCGGCATCGGCGGCACCGCGGAAAAAGCCGCAGTGATGGCCAAGGAAGTGTTGATGGAATCCATCGACATTCACGACCTGATCAAGCGTGGCCCGAGCAACCGTATCGAAGAGATGCGCATCGAGCTGTTCGAGAAGGTCAACCAGCTGGGCATCGGCGCCCAGGGCCTGGGCGGCCTGACTACCGTGCTCGACGTAAAAATCATGGACTACCCGACCCACGCAGCGTCCCTGCCGGTGTGCATGATCCCGAACTGCGCGGCCACCCGTCACGCCCACTTCGTGCTGGACGGCTCCGGCCCGGCAGCCCTCGAAGCGCCACCGCTGGACGCCTACCCGGAAATCGTCTGGGAAGCCGGCCCGTCGGCCCGCCGTGTCAACCTTGACACCCTGACCCCGGAAGACGTACAGAGCTGGAAGCCGGGCGAGACCGTCCTGCTCAACGGCAAAATGCTCACCGGTCGCGACGCGGCGCACAAGCGCATGGTCGAAATGCTGAACAAGGGTGAAACCTTGCCGGTAGACCTCAAGGGTCGCTTTATCTACTACGTTGGCCCGGTTGATCCGGTGCGTGACGAAGTGGTTGGCCCTGCAGGCCCGACCACCGCTACGCGAATGGACAAGTTCACTCGTCAGATCCTTGATCAGACCGGCTTGCTGGGCATGATCGGCAAGTCCGAGCGCGGCCCTACCGCCATTGAAGCGATCAAGGAACACAAAGCCGTGTATCTGATGGCTGTGGGCGGTGCTGCTTACCTGGTCGCCCAGGCGATCAAAAAGTCCCGTGTAGTGGCCTTTGCCGAACTGGGCATGGAAGCGATCTACGAGTTCGATGTCAAAGACATGCCGGTTACGGTGGCAGTCGACAGTAAAGGCGAGTCGGTGCACATCACCGGCCCGGCGATCTGGCAGAAGAAAATCAGCGACAGCCTGGCTGTAGAAGTGCAATAAGCGCTTTTAGCCAGAAATAAAAAGGCCGGGTTATTAACCCGGCCTTTTTTATGCCTGTCCAAAAGCCCCCTCACCCTGGCCCTCTCCCGGAGGGAGAGGGTTGGGGTGAGGGCAAGCCGTTAAAACGCGTTACGGAAGATCTCTTCAATCTGCCCCTGATCGGCTTTGCGCGGATTGGTAAAACCACAGGCATCTTTCAAGGCGTTGGTGGCCAGGATCGGGATGTCATCCAGCTTGGCGCCCAAATCCCGCAGCCCGGCAGGAATCTCGACATCCTTGGCCAGAGTACGAATCGCCGCAATGGCCGCTTGCGCGCCCTCTTCCGGGCTCAAGCCACGTACATCGGCACCCAGTGCATGGGCCACATCGGTCAGGCGGGCTGCACACACACTGGCATTGAACGTCTGCACATGGGGCAATAACACCGCGTTGCATACACCGTGGGGCAAATCATAGAAGCCGCCCAACTGGTGCGCCATCGCATGCACAAAGCCCAGCGAGGCATTGTTGAAGGCCATGCCCGCGAGGAACTGTGCGTAAGCCATATTCTCCCGCGCCGTCAGATTCTTGCCGTCGCTTACCGCCTGACGCAGGTTCTGGCTGATCAGTTCCATCGCCTTGATTGCACAGGCATCGGTAATGGGATTGGCCGCCGTGGACACATATGCCTCGATGGCGTGGGTCAACGCGTCCATGCCCGTGGCGGCAGTCAGGCCCTTGGGCATCGCCACCATCAACTCAGGGTCGTTAACCGACAGCAGCGGCGTCACGTTGCGGTCAACAATGGCCATTTTCACGTGGCGCTCTTCGTCGGTGATGATACAAAACCGCGTCATCTCACTGGCCGTGCCGGCCGTGGTATTGATCGACACCAGCGGCAACTGCGGCTTGGCCGAGCGATCGACACCTTCGTAATCACGGATATGCCCGCCATTGGTGGCACACAACGCTATACCCTTGGCGCAGTCATGGGGCGAGCCGCCACCCAGCGACACAATAAAGTCGCACTGATGCTCCTTGAGCACCTTCAAGCCCGCCTCGACGTTGGCAATGCTCGGGTTCGGCTTGGCGCCGTCGAAAATCACCGAATCAATATCCTGCAACGCGAGCTTCTCGGCGATCAACGTCGCAACCCCCGCCTTGGCCAACCCCGCGTCGGTCACAATCAAGGCCTTGCGAAACCCATAATTGCGAATCGCAGTCATGGCTTCATCCAGGCAACCGTTACCCATAATGTTTACAGCAGGAATAAAGAAAGTGCTGGTCATGTCGAGTCCTCTTCGCGGGTCATTGGCTAATTCGGTCTCCACAGCTTCCTCCAATCACAAAGCAGCAATGTTGATCTGGCTCAACACTTGAGCGTGATAAAGTCCGCTACCGCCCACGCCTTGAGACGATATTTGCGATGACCCCCTTCCAGGAATTTGATGCCCAACTAGAAGACTGGAACCAGTTACGCACCAGCACCCCGTGCAGCGGACTGCTGATTGGCAACGGCGCCAGCATGGCCGTGTGGCATGATTTCTATTACGACTCGCTGTTTGAAAAAGCCAAAAGCGTGGCCGAAAAGCCGCTGAGCCAGACCGAACTCAGCGTGTTCGAGGCCCTCTGCACGCGCAATTTCGAACATGTGCTCAGCGCCCTGAAAACCGCAAGCAAGGTCAACAAGGCACTGGCCATCAACTCGGCCTCGCCGCGCAAACGCTACTACGCAATCAAGGAAGCCCTGATCAACTGTACCCAGGACGTGCACATCCCCTGGCGCCTGATGCAGCCTGAGACCCTGGCCTGCTGGAACGAAGAACTGGCGCGCTACGCCACGGTGTACTGCGCCAACTATGACCTGCTGGCACCCTGGGCCGTGATGCACGCACCCAAAGGTTTCAACGACCTGTTCGGTACCCCGCAGGCCACCTTTGAGCCTGCCGCGGCACTGGCCAAAAGCAGGACTACACGTGTGCTGTACCTGCACGGCGCGCTGCACCTGGTGAAAAACCAGGAAGGCAAGGCGCGCAAGCTGGCAGCCAACCAACCCACATTGCTAAGCAACTTTGCGATCAACCACTCCATCAGCGCCCTGGACGACGTACCGCTGTTTGTCAGCGAAACCGGCAGCGAAGACAAGCGAAAATCCATTCGCCAGTCCGATTACCTGTCTTTTTGTCATGAGCAGTTGCTGACCCAGAAAGATGCGCTGTGCATCTTCGGCCACAGCCTGGGCGAGCAGGACCAGCACCTGATCGATGCCTTGCGCCAGGCACCGCTGAAAACCCTGTGCATCTCGATTTACCCGCGCAGCGAAGCCTTTATTCGCTTTCAGAAAAACCACTACACAGCGTTGTTTGCCGACAAGAAGCTTGAACTGCGCTTCTTTGATTCAAAAACCCATCCGTTGGGCGATACCAGGCACTCAGTACCTGTGGAACGGTAAACCTGTAGCCGCTGACGAGCAGCGGCAACAGGAAAAACTGCAACTGTGGGAGCGAGCCTGCTCGCGAAGGTCGTTCGCGAGCAGGCTCGCTCCCACAATAGGGTTTGATCTACAACAGAGTATCTACAGGGTTACAAGAGCACACATTCAGGTATCAAAATTTCTCTTTGATCACCGTGGTCGGGCCATTGTGCTTGACGCTGGCAATGCCCTTGTCCCGCGCGGCCTCCGAGGAGTACAGCTCGCTGGTGCCGATGATCTGGTGATTGGCCGCCTTCAGGTTGAAGTATGGCTTGCCGTCCTTGGCCACTTTCTTCTCGTAGCGCTCATCCAGCGGGCTGTTGACCTGCACCGAGGCGATCCCGCCCTTGGCCGCCGCCAGCGTGGTGTATTGCTCGCTGACCAGAATGGTTTCGGCATTCGCCGCCTTCAGTACAAAACGGAACTGCCCGCTGCTGGTCTTGCTCAACTCATACCAACCCGACATAGCCTTTCTCCCGAAATTAAAGGTTCCTGCACTTATTCAGTAAAGACCCCATGGGCTATTTATCCATTTATCGACCGGAATGAAGGAAACAGGAAATTTCAACGAGACAAATAGCAATGGTTATCGATACCATTCGCAGCTTATTTGCATCGCTGTGTCTATAAGGATCTTCATGTCTGGCCTTAAACCCGATCCGCCCGCGGCCGATCACTTTCGCGAGTTCTATACGCAAATTTTGCACTTTCTGCGCAAGCGTACCGACAACACCAGCGATGCAGCCGACATGACCCAGGATGTTTTCACCCAATGGCTGGGCTATCAGGACCGAGGCAAAATCGAACAGCCCCGGGCGTTTTTGTTCCAGATGGCGCGCAATCTGTTGCGCGATCACTGGCGTCGACAGCAAGTGCGACACGCCGCTCACGGCGAGCACAGTGAAAGTGAGGCCGAGCCCTTGAGCGATGACAGGGATGATCCGATGGTCGCAGCCCTGCGCCTGCAACGCCTTGAACAACTTAAAAGGGTAGTTGCAGAACTCTCGCCCAGGCGTCGAGAAGCCCTTATGCTGCACCGTTTTGAAGGCTTGAGTCAGGCACAGATTGCCGAACGCATGGGGATATCCGTGAGCATGGTTGAAAAGCACATTGCCCAGGCCTTGCTGCACTGCAAGCAACATCTACAGCGGGACAGCGGCAAGGAGCAGACACAATGAGCCCTTTTCACACGGCCGGTGACGACAGCATCGATGAACAGGCCGCCAATTGGTTTGCACGCAACCGCAATACCCGCAACCAAGGCAGCTGCGAACAATTCAACGCCTGGCATGCCAACCCGAGTCATGCCCGGGCCTATACCGAATTTGAATCGTTGTGGGCCGACCTGGGAGAACTTGAACAGATCAACTCGCCGGTCCCCCTCCCTGCCAAGCCCCGGCGCGCACACTTTGCGCTGGCCACTGCTGCCGCCGTGCTCTGCGCCGTCTTTGCACTGAACCTGGGCGCCCCGGTGGCGCTGCATCAACAGCAGGTCAGCACACTGGCCCAAGGCGCCCGCACGATATTGCTACCCGACGGCAGCACCCTGAACGTGAATGCCAACACGCGCCTGAGCCTGGACTTCAGCGCCCACCAGCGTGACATCTATCTGGACCAGGGCCAGCTTTACATCGAGGTCGCGGCCAACAAGGAGCAGCCGTTGATGGTGCATGCCGGGGAGGCGCGCATACGGGTGGTCGGCACGGGGTTCGATGTACGCCGCAGTTCGCGCCAATTGGTGGTCAGCGTGGCCCACGGCGAGGTTGCGTTCATCCCAGACCCCAGGTCAGCAATGCTGCTGGGTGCACAACAACGCGCCACCTGGGACTACAACAGGGGAGCACTCATAGAACAGACGTTGAGTGCGGGCGAAGTGGCGGGCTGGCGCAGCGGCCATCTGTCCTTTCGCAATCGCGAACTGGCCAGCCTGGTGGATGAACTGGACCTCTACCGCCCGGGCCTGATTCAGTTGGCCGACGGCCCGCTGACTGACTACAAGGTTTCAGGCAACCTGGATGTCAGCGATCCACTGGCACTGGTCAAAGCCCTGCCCGCCCTGATCCCGGTAAAAACCGTGCTGCTGGACAGCGGTAAAATCCGTATCGAACCACGCTAAAAAAACATATGCGAATATTTTCCATTCGCATATGTGGTTTTTTCATTTTGCTGCGTCTTCCTCCGGTCTGCGTTGCTAACGCATGTCTTTTTGGCCTTTGTTGCCACACCGGGGGATTTCATGTTTCGCGCACCACATTGCTTCTCGCATTTGTACACCCGCCCGACACTGCTGGCGGCTTGCCTGGCGATCAGCCTGCAAGCCCACGCGGAGTCGATCCAACTGCAACTGCCAGCACAATCGCTGGCCAGTTCGCTGAGCGAGGTGGCACAGCAGGCAAAAATCCAGCTGCTGTTCGACGAAGCCCTGTTACGCAACGTGAAAGCCCCGGCACTCAGTGGCACCTTCGAGCCACAGGAAGCCATCCAGCGCCTGCTCAAAGACACCGACTTCAGCCTTGTGCAGATCGATCGCACCTACGTCGTGCGGCCCCGGGAGTCCGGCACCACCACCAGCAACAGCCTGGAGCTGGGCGCAGTCAGTGTGGTGGGCAACGGTAGCGAGGTCGACTCCAGCAACGTCGGCAAGTCGACCATGACCCAGGAGCAAATCAACCGCTATCAGGCCAATAACATCCCCAGCCTGCTCGCCACCCTGCCAGGCATCAACCTCGGCGGCTCGCTCAAGCCCGGTGGCCAGACCATCAATATCTGGGGCATGGGAGAAGCCGAAGACGTACAAATGACCGTCGATGGGGCGACCAAAAGCGGCTTTGAACGCTACAAACAGGGCACGATTTTTATCGAACCCGAGCTGATCAAACGCCTGGAAGTCGAAAAAGGCCCCCACGATATCCACACCGGCAATGGCGGCTTTGCCGGTGTTGTGCACATGGAAACCAAGGACGCGACCGACTTGCTCGAAGAGGGCAAGAACACCGGCGCCATGCTCAAATACGGCTACAGCAGCAACGACCATCAACAGGTCTACAGCGGCGCTGTTTACGGTCGCACCGAAGATGGTCGCGCCGACGCCCTGTTTTACTACACCAGGCGCGACGGCGACGATATGAAGCTGGCCGGTAAAATGCCCAACCCCGGCAATGTCTACCCGGTTAACCCGCAGCGTCTGCCCAATACGGCCCAGGACCTGGACGGACAACTGCTCAAGCTCAACTTGCACCTCAATGACGAACACAGTGTGGGCATGTCTTACTCGCGCTCGAACAACTATTTGTGGGTGCCCTTCTCGGCCGTCAGTTACCCGGCGCCACCCAGCCAGGCCAACATCGACAAATATGGCTACGACATTGCAGCGCGGCGCTACCTGTCCAACCGCTCGACGATCGACACCACCTGGTCGGCCAAATACAAATACGAACCCCTGGACAACCCGCTGGTGGATCTGGAGGTCAAGTACTCACACTCCAACACCGAGCAAACCGACAAGCGCGATGCCCAGGCCTTTACCCAGCCCACCAGCGGCGGGCGCAAGATGGAAACCGGCTACACCGATGACATGCTCCAGGTCGAGAACATCAGCCTGTTTGCCAGCGGCCCGCTGGACCATGCAGTGACCACCGGTGTGCAACTTCGCAAGCACCAGCGTGATGTGGACATGTGGATGCCGGGCGGTATCTACGACGTCGAAAAGTACAACTACGGCCACTACCAGCCCAACTTCATGCCCCGGGGCAAGGTCGACACCAACAGCTTCTATATTCAGGACGCCATCACCTGGGGTGACTTCACCCTCACGCCGTCCATGCGCTACGACCACGTACGCAATCGCGGCCAGGAAAACGACGCGCCGTACTATAACCACCCGGAGTTGGGTCACGACTACAGCGACAAAACCTACACCGGCTGGTCGCCTCGCCTGTCGGCCTTCTGGAAAATCACCCCGAAAACCGCCCTGTTCCTGGACTACAGCAAAACCTGGCGTGCCCCGGTGATTGACGAGCAGTACGAAGTACAAGGCGTCGGCAGCCGCACCTCCAGCAGCCTGGGCCTTGATCCGGAGCGCATCACCGGCTGGCGCGGCGGCAACATCACCACCTTCGACCAGATTTTTGGCGACAACGACCACGCCCTGGTGCGCACCACCCTGTTCCGCAACACCGTCGACGACGAGATTTTCAAGGCCACGGGCGTCGGCTGCGCCGCGCAAACCCCTACGGTCAGCATGAGCGATGCGTGCGGGCCCAACATGCCCAACTACCGCAACATTGGCAGCGTGACCATCAAGGGCTTCGAAATTGAGAGCTTCTACGAATCCACCTACGTGTTCGGATCCCTGTCCTACGCATGGATGACCGGCAAACACCAAGGCGCCTACACCAACCCTTGGGGCCCCAACGTCTGGGCGCGTGACATACCCGCGCCCAAGTGGATTGCCGTACTGGGTACCAAGATCCCGAGCCTGGATGCCCGGATTGGCTGGAAAGGAGAATTCGTACGCAAGACCGACCGCTTGCCAAGCGATAACTACTACAGCAGCCCGATCAGTGCGCTGGGCGACCGCTACTGGGACCAGTTCCCCAACGACAGCTACAACGTGCAGGGCCTATTTGCCAACTGGAAGCCGCAGCAGCCGTACCTCAAGGGCACCGAAGTCAACTTCACCCTGGACAACATGTTCAATAAAAACTATCAGCCGATGCTCAGTGGCGAAAACGCCTACAGCCAGGGCCGCAATGCCAAGATCAGCGTGACGCGGTTCTTCTGAGTTGGCTGATCCGGCAAACCCTCTGTGGGAGCGGGCTTGCTCGCGATTCCGCCGGCACGGTGTATCTGGCCGACCGCGCCGATGCCATCGCGGGCAAGCCCGGCTCCCACAGGTGTGTACCGCTCACACCCGCAAGCGCTATTGCGGGAGCGCGCGGCTACTGTTACGTGCTACCACACTCAACTCCGGCGCCTGCACCCGGCGCTGGCTCAAGTAGCGGGTGCAGCTCACGCGCAGGAACGAGGCAAAGTTGACTACTTCGCCACGATAATCCATCACCTCTTCATAGAGCTTGGCCACCAACTGGTTGGTGGTCATGCCATCTGTTTCGGCAATTTCGCTGAGGATGTCCCAGAACTGGTTTTCCAGGCGCAAAGTGGTGACCACACCGCAAATACGCAACGAGCGCGAACGTGACTCGTAAAGAATCGGGTCGGCTTTTACATACAGTTCACACATGGTCACGCCCTCTGCCTACAAAGTGATTTTGGTACCCAGCAAACCCAGGAATGCCGCCAGCCACGCCGGATGTGCCGGCCACGCAGGGGCTGTGGCCAGGTTGCCTTGCACATGGGCCTTGGTCACATCGATATCGATATAAGTCCCCCCCGCCAGCCGCACTTCCGGTGCACACGCCGGGTAAGCACTGCACTCACGGCCTTCCAGCGTGCCCGCAGCGGCCAGCAGTTGCGCACCATGGCACACTGCTGCAATTGGCTTGGCCGCCTTGTCGAAGTCACGCACTAGCTCCAGCACCTTTTCGTTCAGACGCAGGTATTCCGGCGCACGACCGCCCGGCACCAGCAGTGCGTCGTAATCGCTGGCTTTCACCTTGTCAAAGTCGAAATTCAGGGCAAACAAGTGCCCGGGCTTTTCGCTGTAAGTCTGGTCGCCTTCGAAGTCGTGGATGGCAGTGCGTACGGTCTGGCCTGCGGTTTTTCCCGGGCATACCGCATGAACCTGATGGCCGACCATCAACAGTGCCTGAAACGGCACCATCACTTCATAGTCTTCGACGTAATCGCCAACCAGCATCAGAATTTTTTTCGCTGCCATGGTGCGTGCTCCTGTGGGGTAAGACCTTGGGCCAGTAAGAGTAGCCAAGGTAACCCCTGAGCGCGCGGGCGGGTAATAGCCATGTACTACGTTCCCGCCGGAGCTGCTTACAGGCTTACTTCAGCAAACCGTCTGCCTGAAGCAGGGTTTCGAGGCAGTGTTCCTGAATGTTGTAGAACGCCTTGAGTTCCTGGATTTTCACCAACAACTGCGTCGGATCGGAAGGTCCGGCACGTTTGACCGCGAGGATCATCTTGTTTTTATTGGTATGTTCCAGCGAGATAAACTCGAACACCTTGGTGTCATAGCCGCAGGCTTCGAGGTACAGCGCGCGCAGGCTGTCGGTGACCATTTCGGCCTGCTGGCCCAGGTGCAGGCCGTATTGCAGCATCGGCTTGAGCAGCGCCGGGCTCTGGATTTGCAGGCGGATCTGTTTATGACAGCACGGCGAGCACATGATGATTGCCGCCCCGGAGCGAATACCCATATGAATCGCATAGTCGGTGGCAATATCACAGGCATGCAGGGCGATCATCACATCGATCGGGGTGGGTGCAAAACTGCGCACATCGCCGTGCTGGAAGGTCAGGCCCGGGTGTTCCAGGCGCTGGGCAGCGTTGTTGCACAGCGTGACCATGTCTTCACGCAGCTCAACCCCGGTCACCAGGCCTTCGGCTTGCAGGCTGTGACGCAGGTAATCGTGAATGGCAAACGTCAGGTAACCCTTGCCCGAACCGAAATCCACCACCTTGACCGGCTGATCGAGCTTGAGCGGTGAGCTGCTCAGGGCGTGGGAAAACACCTCGATAAACTTGTTGATCTGCTTCCACTTGCGCGACATCGCCGGGATCAGTTCTTGCTGCTTGTTGGTGACACCCAGATCCGCCAGAAACGGCCGGGTCAGGTCCAGAAAGCGATTTTTCTCACGATTGTGCTCAGCCGACGGCACTTCGCGCTCTTGCTGGCTTTTGCCTTTGAACAGAGAGCTTTTACCCTTTTTGCTGTATTCAAGCTGCACTTCGTCGGTCAGGGTCAGCAGGTGGGCATTTTTGAACGCTTCGGGCAGCAGGCCGGCAATGATCGCCACGCCTTCGTCCAGCGGGAAATTCTTGGTGATATCGCGGGTTTTATAGCGATAGACAAAGGACAGGCAAGGCTGCTCCTTGACTGTTACCTGCTTGATGATCACCCGCTGCAATTCAGCCTCGGAGCCGACGTATTTGGCCAGCACCAGCTTGATAAAGGAGTTCTGGGCCAGACCGGTTTCCAGCAGGTTCAAAAATTGCGCACGATGATCCGGCACAGACGCGGCGGTGGTAGCAGTCACTGACATTGATAAAGGTGCCTCGGGGTGCAGGAGGGAAAATCAGAAAACGAATGGCAGGTATTTTAGGCGTGTTGGGCGCTCAGGGCACGGGGTAATTTCATACGGGCACGGACAGTGGCGGGTATGCAGACCTTGCCAACAATTATAAATGGTTTGTGATGTGAAAAATAATTGCAGCTCATATGAGTAGAACAGTAAGAATGCCAGCCGGCGCTCATTACAAAACACACCAATCGTTAAACCGGGATATACTATATTGTCTCGATGAATGATCGCATCTTGACCGAACATCTGTCCGCCCGCACAAGCGCCTAACACAGCAATTTTAAAATCATGCAATACCAGAATTCGCTCCAACACACGGGTTAAAAAACTCCAAGGCTTATTCCCCCTCAACTCCTCAAGGCGTGACTGAACTAGCGAGCGACCCTTACCTGCAATAATACCGATTCCAAATACCACACCTGAACATGAAAAAACCGCAATAACTTAAAGCCAGGCACGACAATACAATCGCAAGGTAATTACCACCATTGTTATATCGCACCCACCACTCAATCTGCTTACGACTCACCATCAATCGAAGTTCATCATCATACACAGCCCATACAAATTCACTCTCACCACTAGCATCTACAGCCACCCACAACTTTTTATGCTTCTGAACATCCAACAACCTTGCATCCTCACTGGAGAACTCAACCCTGTACTTATAACCCCCTTCATCTTGCCCCACAGTAAAATACAAAAAAGCTGACGACTTCGACCGATCCAAAGGATGAGTAACATATGCGCTGCGCAGCACCAACTTTTTCGGTTCCGGCGGCACTTCCACCCTCGCACCCCACATCATCACACCAAGCCCCAGCATAAACAGGCAACTCAACGCCATCACAACCAAATCCACACGGGTCGCCACATAATCAAGCGGTATATACAAAGACAGCTTTTTCATCCTCACCTCTTGCGCACTTGATCTAAAAATAAACTTCAACACCTGACATAGCAACCCTACCGATGTAGGGGGTCCGCAAGCCCATATTAACCTTCACCCATACGGCCAATCTCCACTACTAACTCCATACGACTTCCGACACTGTACTTGCGCAGCAATGAAGACACATGATCCCGCACCGTAAAACCACTAATACGCAACTGTTGCGCTATCTTCTTGTTCGTGCGCCCCTGCAAAAGTAAATCAAGCACTTCTTTCTCCCTGTGCGTAAGCTTCAATCCTTTTCTCCCAAACTATTTAATTTCTCACGGAAAAGCACCCTACAAAAACGCTCAAACACAACCTAGCCATCATTCAAAAAAATGACAACACAGTTCTTCACAACAATGAAAATTATAATCAGAAGAAATTTATATCGCGACCCAGCAAGAACTTACTTACGGACAGACAAGAATAAAACCATAAAGATAACATTACAAAAGCCCGACACTTCTCATCAAAGTGTCGGAAACATCAAAGCCACTAAGAAAATGATTACAACATCACCAACCGATTCGGCAGTTGGTTGCGCGCTTGGGTTTTGGGTATGTGCTGTGCGAGCACTTCAGCGCAGGCATCGATGCAAGTGATAAAACCTTCTGCCGTATGCCCCAACGCCACGCGGCGTACGAAATCGCTGACGATAGTGCCCCAGTCACTGTCGTCCAGATGGCGGGATATCCCTTCATCCACCAGTATTTCGACATAACGTTCAGCTTCACTGACAAAAATCAGTACACCCGTGCGCCCTGCAGTGTGGTGCAGTTTTTGTTCGAGAAACTGGCGCCGGGCCAGGTTACTCGCACGCCAATGCCGCACGCGGGGCGGAATCAGGCGAGTGGTGATGGCCGGGATGCGAAAGATCAGGCTAAGAAAGACAAAGCTGGCCCATTGCAGCATCAGCAGAGTGTAAGTCGCCAGGCCGCTGTTCAAGAAGTGCACCACGGCCGGCAGCACCAAGGCAATCAGGCTGGCCCATAGCAAGGGGATGTAGCTGTAGTCGTCGGCACGGGGAGCCAGCACGGTGACGATTTCGGCGTCGGTGTGCTGTTCGGCACGGGTGACCGCGTCTTCGACCTGCCGTTGTTGCTCGGGGGTTAATAAAGCCATAAGTCTCGTACTCGTTAAAAAGTGAATTACCAGCCACCAGAGGCTCCGCCGCCGCCGAAGCTGCCACCACCGCCGCGAAAACCGCCACCACCGCCTCCGCCGAACCCGCCACCGCCAAAACCACCGGAGCGCGAACCGCCACTGCCACCCGAATTGCAGATGCCATAGAACTGACAGGCGGCAACCACCAGTACAAACAGGATAAATAGCAGCATCACCCCCCCGGGGTGCTCGGCCATAAAGTCGCTGCCGTCACCCTGGCTGCTGGCGTAGGCCGGTTCGGCCAGGGGCGTGCCGCCCAATACTTGCAGGATGGCACCCACACCGTCGCTGATACCTTGGTTGTAGTCCCCGGCTTTAAAGGCCGGGGTGATGATCTGGTTGATAATCACCGAGGCCTGGGCATCGGTGAGGCGATCCTCAAGGCCATAGCCGACCTCGATGCGCAACTTGCGGTCGTCGCGGGCCACGATCAGCAAGGCGCCGTTATTTTTGTCCTTTTGCCCGATACCCCAGGCACGGCCCAGTTGGTAGCCGTAGTCTTCGATGGGCATGCCCTGCAGGTCAGGCACGGTGACCACCACCACTTGCTCGCCGGTGGCCTTTTCGTGAGCCTGCAGGCTTTGCGTCAATTGCTCGCGGGTGGCGGGCGTGAGCATTTGCCCCTCGTCCACTACCCGCCCGCTGAGCGCGGGAAAGGTCAGCGCCTGGGCCGTGGCTATAAATAGCCACAGCAACAGGCCCAACCCCAGTCTTGATACGCGCATCGCTACCTCGAACGTTTGTTATCCATTGTGGGAGCGGGCTTGCTCGCGATACATGCGGCGCGGTCTGTCAGGCAAATCGCGTTGATTCCATCGCGAGCAAGCCCGCTCCCACAACAAGCTCGCTCCCACAGGGGGGGGGGAACGGTATAAGGCCGTTAAAACTTCACTTCCGGCGCTTTGTCGGCGTCCGGGGTGGTGGCTTCGAATGTGGAGCGCACCGGCAGGTCGCTGTACATCACCGCATGCCACAAACGCCCCGGGAAGGTACGGATCTCGGTGTTGTAGCGTTCAACCGCGAGGATAAAGTCGCGCCGCGCCACGCTGATGCGGTTTTCCGTGCCTTCTAGCTGTGATTGCAACGCCAGAAAGTTCTGGTTGGATTTAAGGTCAGGGTAGCGCTCGGACACCACCATCAACCGGCTCAATGCTCCGGTCAGCTGGTTCTGCGCGTCCTGGAACTGCTTGAGTTTTTCCGGGTTGTTCAGCGTGCTGGCATCAACCTGGATCGAGGTGGCCTTGGCCCGCGCTTCAATCACCGCGGTCAGGGTGGCCTGCTCCTGCTTGGCTGCACCCTTGACCGTTTCGACCAGATTGGGGATCAAGTCAGAGCGACGCTGATACTGGTTCTGCACCTGGGACCAGGCCGCCTTGACCTGCTCGTCGAGGGTGGGAATGGTGTTGATCCCGCACCCCGCCAGCAAACTGCTCAAGGCCAGAAGGGCGAGGGCTTTCCAGCCCGCTGCTTTAAAACTTTGTATGCCCATGCTTGCAACGCTCCGAAATAACAACATTGGGTTTATTGACCACACACCACGCCTAATAACTCCCGGCAATACTGGATTGCTCGCGGTGAATCAGCTAAAAGACTGCCTGCCATGCAGGAATACTCCGTTCTAAAGGTAGGTCAAATCTTTGATTCGAGTACTCCTGATACCTCCCCAGAACAATATCGCTGCACGAGCGTGGGTCTCCCTCGCTTCAAGTGAGCGGCTGCGCAGAAGAATCCAATGAGAAATATGTGTTTGCTGGGCATCGTCATCAGCCTGGCCAGTCACCCCGCCTGGGCTCAAACCCCGGCCGCCCCGCTCCCCCCCAAAGACGTGTTCGTCGCTGAGCTGCTGAAAAAGATGAGCGTCGATGAAAAGATCGGCCAACTGCGCCTCATCAGTATCGGCCCGGAAATGCCCCGCGAGATGATCCGCAAGGAAATTGCTGCGGGCCGCATCGGCGGTACGTTCAACTCCATCAGCCGCGACGAAAACCGCCCGATGCAAGACGCCGCCATGCGCAGTCGCCTGCAGATTCCGATGTTTTTCGCGTACGACGTGATCCACGGCCACCGAACGATTTTCCCGATCAGCCTGGCCCTGGCCTCCAGCTGGGACATGGACGCCATCGGCCTGAGCGGCCGCATCGCCGCCAGGGAAGCCAGCGCCGACAGTATCGACCTGACCTTCGCGCCGATGGTCGACATCGCCCGTGACCCGCGCTGGGGCCGTACCTCCGAGGGCTTTGGCGAAGACACCTACCTGGTCTCGCGCATCGCCAAGGTGATGGTGCAGGCCTATCAGGGCGCATCCCCTGCCCTGCCCGGCAATATCATGGCCAGCGTCAAGCACTTTGCCCTGTATGGCGCGGTAGAAGGCGGCCGGGACTACAACACTGTGGACATGAGCCCGACACGCATGTTTCAGGACTATCTGCCGCCTTACCACGCCGCCATTGAGGCAGGCGCGGGCAGCGTGATGGTGGCCCTTAACTCGATCAATGGCGTGCCGGCCACTTCAAACATGTGGCTGATGCAGGATTTGCTGCGCAAGGACTGGGGCTTCAAAGGTGTGGCAGTCAGCGACCACGGCGCGATTAACGAGCTGATCAAACACGGCGTGGCCAAGGACAGCCGCGAGGCCGCCAAGCTGGCGATCAAGGCCGGTATCGACATGAGCATGAACGACAAGGCCTACGGTGAAGAACTGCCGGGCTTGCTCAAGTCTGGTGAAGTGCCGCAAAGCGATCTGGACAATGCTGTACGCGAGGTGCTGGGGGCCAAGTACGACATGGGCCTGTTTGCCGACCCGTACCTGCGTATCGGCAAGGCCGAAGATGACCCGGCCGACACCAAGGCCGACAGCCGCCTGCATCGTGCCGAAGCCCGTGAAGTGGCACGCAAGAGCCTGGTATTGCTGAAAAACCAGAACGATACCCTGCCCCTGAAAAAGCAGGCGCGCATTGCCCTGGTTGGCCCGCTGGCCAAAGCCCCGATCGATATTATGGGCAGCTGGGCCGCAGCCGGTCAGCCTGCGCAATCGGTGACCGTATTTGACGGCATGCGCAATGCCATCGCCCAACAGGACAACCTGATCTACGCCCGTGGTGCCAATATCACGGACGATCAAAGCGTCGTCGACTACCTCAACTTCCTCAACTTTGATGCACCCGAAGTGGTCAACGACCCGCGCCCGGCGCAGGTCATGATCGACGAAGCCGTCAAGGCTGCGCAGCAGGCCGACGTGGTGGTTGCTGTGGTAGGTGAGTCGCGGGGCATGTCCCACGAGTCGTCGAGCCGCACCAATCTGGACATTCCTGCCAGCCAGCGCGCCCTGATTACGGCCCTCAAAGCCACCGGCAAGCCGTTGGTGCTGGTATTGATGAACGGCCGCCCGTTGTCGATCGATGTGCAACAGCAGCAGGCCGATGCCGTGCTGGAAACCTGGTTCAGCGGCACTGAAGGCGGCAACGCCATTGCCGACGTGCTATTTGGCGACTACAACCCCTCCGGCAAGTTGCCGATCACTTTCCCACGCTCCGTAGGTCAGATTCCGACTTACTACAGCCATCTGAGCATTGGCCGTCCCTTCACGCCGGGCAAACCGGGCAACTACACCTCGCAGTACTTCGATGAGGGCAACAGCCCGCTGTACCCGTTTGGCTATGGTTTGAGCTACACCGACTTCAGCCTTTCAGATGTCCGCCTGTCGGCCAAAACCCTGAAGCCGGGCGCGACCCTGACGGCCAGCGTCACCGTAACAAACACCGGCAAGCGTGCTGGCGAAACGGTGGTTCAGTTGTATATCCAGGACGTTACTGCGTCCATGAGCCGAGCGGTTAAAGAGCTGAAGAACTTCGAGAAGGTCATGCTCAACCCCGGCGAGCAGAAAGTCGTGCAGTTCACCCTCAGCGAGAACGACCTGAAGTTCTACAACGCGCAGTTACAGCATGTCGCCGAACCGGGCGAATTCAACGTACAAATTGGCCTGGACTCGCAAAACGTCCAGCAAAACAGCTTCCAGTTGCAGTAATTTCGCGTAATTGCCGGGAAGGCTCCACGCCGCCTTCCCGGCCCTTCCCCGCAACAATCCGTGCTTGACCTTTCCTATCTTTGCACCCGCCTGAAAATGCGTTCGGACAGCGCTGTTTTTTGTGGTAGGGTTCGCGCCCTCAAAATCCGGCACACAGGATTTGTCCCGGCTAAATCCGGTGACAAACGGCTAAATGCCGGTGCAGTGCGGCCTACGTGGATCTCCAAGCTTTCACACACAATTTACACACAGGGTTATCCACAGGCAGTACGTTGCACAACCCCTATAAAACGCATATCTTGTATCAGCTTCGCCAAAAAACCCCATATGTAGGGTTTTAGGCCAAAAACCCAACACAACTCAGACGAGAATTTCAAGCCCTTTTCTCGCGCCTGTCGGGTTAAACCAAACGCAGCTTTCAAAGTCCAAACCGCTTATGCGGATGGCAACCGTTTTCCAGCCCAAAGGTCGGAAAGCGGCCCGGGTGTTGCAGTAAAAATACTGTCATCCAACAGGAATACGGTTTCACGCGGTCTGCGTGAATCAAGACTTCGGCACGGAAGCGGCTTAACCCCCCCTTCTGTACGTCCCGAAGTTGTTATGCCCGGTTCATTACCGGTTGTAGTGCTTCAGGACGGAACGGTGGGCACCCAAAAGGCGCCCAAACAAACATAGAGAATGTGGAGACACCCCCATGCAAACCGATACAACTCGCGAGAACTCGCAGGGTACCGATTCAAATCTGGATCTGTCTGCGACCGCGCCAGGCCAGCTGCGCGTGATCAAACGTAACGGGGCTGTGGTTCCTTACACCGATGACAAGATCACCGTTGCCATCACCAAGGCGTTTCTCGCAGTTGAAGGCGGCAATGCTGCCGCTTCGTCGCGCATTCACGACACCGTTGCGCGCCTGACCGAACAGGTCACCGCAACTTTCAAGCGTCGCATGCCATCGGGTGGCACCATCCACATCGAAGAAATCCAGGACCAGGTAGAACTGGCCCTGATGCGCGCCGGCGAGCAAAAAGTGGCCCGCGACTATGTGATCTACCGTGACGCACGCTCCAAGGAACGCGCCAACCGCGCACCGGCCGAAGACGCCGTGCAGGCTCACCCGTCGATCCGCATCACCCGTGCCGACGGCACCTTCGCCCCTCTGGACATGGGTCGCCTGAACACCATCGTTTCCGAGGCCTGCGAAGGTCTGGAAGAAGTGGACGGCGAGCTGATCCAGCGCGAAACCCTGAAAAACCTCTACGACGGCGTAGCGCTGAGCGACGTCAACACCGCCCTGGTGATGACCGCCCGCACCCTGGTAGAGCGTGAGCCGAACTACTCGTTCGTGACCGCGCGCCTGCTGATGGACACCCTGCGTGCCGAAGGCCTGAGCTTCCTGAAAGTAGCTGACAGCGCCACCCACCACGAGATGGCTGACCTGTACGCCAAGGCCCTGCCTGCCTACATCGCCAAGGGTATCGAGTTCGACCTACTGAACCCGGTGCTGGCCACCTTCGACCTGGAAAAACTGGGCAAGGCGATCAACCACGAGCGCGATCAGCAGTTCACCTACCTGGGCCTGCAAACCCTGTACGACCGTTACTTCATCCACCACGATGGCGTGCGTTTCGAACTGCCGCAGATCTTCTTCATGCGCGTGGCCATGGGCCTGGCGATCGAAGAGAAGCAAAAAGAAGACCGTGCCATCGAGTTCTACAACCTGTTGTCGTCTTTCGACTACATGGCCTCGACACCGACCCTGTTCAACGCCGGTACCCAGCGTCCGCAGCTGTCCAGCTGCTACCTGACTACCGTGCCGGACGACCTGTCGGGCATCTACCACGCGATCCACGACAACGCCATGTTGTCGAAATTCGCCGGTGGCCTGGGCAACGACTGGACTCCGGTACGTGCATTGGGTTCGTGGATCAAGGGCACCAACGGCAAATCCCAGGGCGTTGTACCGTTCCTGAAAGTGGTGAACGACACCGCCGTAGCCGTTAACCAGGGTGGCAAGCGCAAAGGCGCTGTATGTGCCTACCTGGAAACCTGGCACATGGACATCGAAGAGTTCATCGAGCTGCGCAAGAACACCGGTGATGACCGTCGTCGTACCCACGACATGAACACCGCCAACTGGATCCCTGACCTGTTCATGAAGCGCGTCTTCGATGACGGCCCGTGGACCCTGTTCTCGCCGTCCGAAGTACCGGATCTGCACGACCTGACCGGCAAGGCCTTCGAAGAGCGCTACGAGTACTACGAAGCACTGTCCCAGTACCCGGGCAAGATCAAGCTGTTCAAGACCATTCAGGCCAAAGACCTGTGGCGCAAAATGCTGTCCATGCTGTTTGAAACCGGCCACCCTTGGCTGACCTTCAAAGACCCGTGCAACCTGCGCAGCCCGCAGCAGCACGTGGGCGTGGTTCACAGCTCGAACCTGTGCACCGAAATCACCTTGAACACCAACAAGGACGAAATCGCGGTTTGCAACCTGGGCTCGATCAACCTGCCGAACCACATCGTCAACGGCAAGCTGGACACCGACAAGCTCAAGCGCACCATCGACGTCGCCGTTCGCATGCTCGATAACGTGATCGACATCAACTACTACTCGGTACCGCAAGCGCGCAACTCGAACTTCAAGCACCGTCCGGTTGGCCTGGGGATCATGGGCTTCCAGGACGCCCTGTACCTGCAGCACATTCCTTACGCTTCGCAAGCAGCCGTGGAATTTGCCGACAAGTCGATGGAAGCGGTCAGCTACTACGCGATCCAGGCGTCCTGCGACCTGGCTGACGAGCGTGGCGCTTACGAGACATTCCAGGGTTCGCTGTGGTCCAAAGGCATCCTGCCGCTGGATTCGCAACAGATTCTGATCGAGCAGCGCGGCCAGAAGTACATTGACGTTGACCTGAACGAATCCCTGGACTGGGCACCGGTTCGCGCCCGTGTACAAAAAGGCATTCGCAACTCCAACATCATGGCCATCGCACCGACCGCCACCATCGCCAACATCACCGGCGTATCGCAGTCGATCGAACCGACCTACCAGAACCTGTATGTGAAATCGAACCTGTCGGGCGAATTCACCGTGATCAACCCGTACCTGGTTCGCGACCTCAAGGCCCGCGATCTGTGGGACTCGGTCATGATCAACGACCTGAAGTACTACGACGGTTCCGTGCAGCAGATCGAACGCATCCCGCAAGAGCTCAAAGAGCTGTATGCCACTGCGTTCGAAGTGGACACCAAGTGGATTGTTGACGCCGCCAGCCGTCGTCAGAAGTGGATCGACCAGGCGCAGTCGCTGAACCTGTACATCGCTGGCGCTTCGGGCAAGAAGCTGGACGTGACCTACCGCATGGCCTGGTACCGTGGTCTGAAAACCACCTACTACCTCCGTGCCCTGGCTGCGACCAGCACCGAGAAGTCCACCGTCAACACCGGCAAGCTCAACGCAGTATCGAGCGGCAAAAACAGTGAAGACGTTGCCGCGGCCCCAGCCGGCCCGGCACCGGTGCCAAAGGCTTGCGCCATTGACGAGCCGGATTGCGAAGCTTGCCAATAAGCTGAGCAGGCAGGCGGGTCAAACCGCCTGACCCAAAACCCCCGTTAAACCCTGGCAACAGTTGGGTTTGGCGGGGGTTTTTGTTTTTTTTGCGCAGTTAAACAATGCCCCCCCTGGCGTGCTCAAAACTCGGCAGAAAACCACCCTACGCCCCCCCTAAACAGTGCATGCGCGCTACAAAATGAATCACTCTGCACATTCAACTTCAGTAATAACCTACCAAAACATGCATATTGCACACCCTAAAGCATGAGGTCTGCCCGCTTTTCTCGTATTTCCCCGCCCCGGCAAAACAGGCCCGCTTATTGCTCTAGCCCCGAGGTGGCACCGATATCGGCGCACCCCATTCGAGGCGGAGAAATAGACCATGAGTTCACCCGGCGATTTTCCTTTGAGCGAAGCCCCGCGTTCAGCGCGCAAGGGGCTGTTGTCGATTTCGATGGTGCTGTTCAGCTTTACCTTCTTTACCGGCACCATGTTCGCCGGTGGCAAGCTGGGCATGGCCTTCAACTTTGTCGATATGCTGTGGATTGCGGCCATCGGCAATACCCTGCTGGCGCTGTATGCCGCCGCCCTGGCCCTGATCGCTTCGCGCAGCGGCCTGCACACGGTGCTGATGGGACGCTTCTGCTTTGGTGAGGCCGGTAGCCGCCTCTCGGACTTCCTGCTCGGTTTTGCCGAACTCGGCTGGTACGCCTGGGGCACGGCAACGGTGGCCATCGTGCTGGTGAAGATGCTCGGCCTGGCCGAAGGCTTCACTCTGCCCTTGATGGTGTTTTTCGGCATGGGCTTCAGCATCACGGCGATCATCGGCTACAAAGGCCTGGATGTGCTGTCGCGGGTTTCGGTGCCGCTGATGTTTGTCCTGCTGATCGTCTCCATGTATATCGCCACGCAGCATGTCGGCGGGTTTTCCGGGCTGGCAGCGGTGATCCCGGAGCAGACCATGACCGTCTCGGCAGCCATTACCATGGTCTTTGGCACCTTCGCCAGCGGTGCCACCCAGGCCACCAACTGGACGCGGCTGTCGCGCAGCGGACGCATCGCCGTGACCGCCAGCGTGGTCAGCTTTCTGCTGGGCAATGGCCTGATGATCGTGGCCGGCGCCTGGTGCGCCATGGTTTATCAACAGGCCGACATCGTCGAAGTGATGATGCTGCAAGGCCTGTCGTTTGCCGCCGTAGTCATGCTGTGCCTGAACCTGTGGACGATCCAGGGCCCGACCATCTACAACGTGGCCGCTGCCACCTGCCATCTGGTGCGCAGCGAACGCCGGCGCACCATGACCCTGCTCGCCGCCGCCGTGGGCGTGCTGCTGGCGATGGGCGGCATGTATGAAATGCTGATTCCGTTTCTGGTGCTGCTGGGTTCGGTCATCCCGCCCATTGGCGGCGTGATCATGGCCGACTTCTGGTTTCGCCATCGCGGCAAATACCCGGCCCTGGCCAGCGTCCAGTTACCTCGCTACAACCTGGCAGGGCTGACCGCCTATGCCGTGGGCGCCTTGCTGGCCTATTTGTCGCCATGGATTGCGCCTCTGGTAGGCATTGGCGCATCGGCCATCGTCTATATCGTGCTGCTGAAACTCAGCCGTCAACCGGCGGTGCTGCCCACCGTCCAGGAGCCCCTTTGAGCCTGACCGTTGAAGAGATCCTGGCCCTGCCCGGCCTCGAAGAGATGACCCTGCGGGCCGGCGCACGCAACCGCCAGCGCAGCGTGCGCTGGTCCTATGTGGCCGAGAACGAAGGCATCGCCGGCTGGGTCATGGGCGGTGAGCTGGTGTTTGTCACCGGGATCAACCACCCCCGTGACGAGGCCAACTTGCTGCGCCTGATCGACGAAGGCAGTGACTGTGCGATTGCCGGACTGGTGATCCTGACCGGCGAGACCTTCATCCACAGCATTCCCCCATCGGTGATTGCACTGGCCGAAGCCCGCGGCGTGCCCCTGATCGAGCAACCGTACTTGCTGAGAATGGTCATCGTCACCCATTTGATTGGTACTGCACTGGTACAAATGGCCCAGACCAAACGCTCGCGCCACGACATTCTGGCGCAACTGCTCAGTGGCGATTACCCCAGCCTGGCCACCCTCCGCCAGCGCGCAACGCACTTGCAGCTGGCGCTGGACCAACCGTGCCGCCTGGTTGCGCTACGCTTGTCAGCAGTCAGTGTACTGTTTGCCAGTCACGCACCCGAGGAGGCAGAACGCCTGTTGCAACACACCCGCCAGACCGTACAGGATCACCTCGACGTGTGGAGCCGTGCCCTGCCCCGCGCGTTGCCGGTGATCGTGCAGGGTGATCTGTTCATCCTGTTGCTCGCTGAAGACAACAACCTGCGCACAGAACTGGCGAGCCTGTATCGGGACTTGCAGGCCATCATCGGTAATCTGGCGCTGTTTATGGGGCTGGCAGGCAAGGTCGAGGATTGCGCCCATTATCACCGGGCCCTGAACGAAGCACGCCAGGCGCTGGATGTTGCAGAAAACCTGCGCCCGGCCACCGGCCTCTGCGATTTCAGCGAACTGGGCGTGTTGCGTCTGCTGCAGGCCGTGGGCGAACGCTCGGTGATCGAGGCTTTCGTACAGCAAACCCTGGGGCCGCTGATCGAACCCAACCGCAAGCAACCCCATACCTTGATCGATACCCTGGATGCCCTGCTCCAGGAGAACGGTAACGCACTCAAGGCCGCGCAACGCCTGAGCATCCATCGAAATACCATCAATCAACGCATGCAACGCATCGAGCAAAACAGCGCCCAGTCGCTCGATGATCCCTTATTCAGAATGAATGCTTCGGTGGCCCTGCTGGTGTGGCGCATGTCCGAAGCTCAACGACAGGAACGACCATGAAGATCATCAATGCCACACTGCGTAAAACCTCGGGTCTGCACACGGTCACCTGTGAAGGTGCGCTGATCAGTGCCATCACCCTGCAGGCAGGCAGCGTGCCGGCGCAAGCCGGCGATATCGACGCCCGCGGTCAGTTGCTGATTGCGCCTTTTGTAGAACCGCATATCCATCTGGACGCGGCCCTGACCGCCGGCCAGCCCGAGTGGAACCTCAGCGGCACCCTGTTCGAAGGCATCGAACGCTGGGCGCAGCGCAAGGAAACCATCACCCATGAAGACACCAAGCAGCGTGCCCACGCCACTGTCCGCATGCTGGCCGAACACGGCATCCAGCATGTGCGCACCCATGTCGACGTCACCGATCCAACCCTAGCTGCCTTGCGGGCGATGATTGAAGTGCGCGATGAAACCCGCCACCTGATCGACCTGCAAATCGTGGCATTCCCCCAGGAAGGCATCGAGTCCTATGCCGGTGGCCGTGAGCTGATGACCCTGGCCGTGGAGCTGGGCGCCGATGTGGTGGGGGGCATCCCGCACTTTGAAAACACCCGCGAGCAGGGAGTCAGTTCGATCAAGTTCCTGATGGATCTGGCCGAGCGCACGGGGTGCCTGGTGGACGTGCATTGCGACGAAACCGACGATCCCCACTCGCGCTTTCTTGAAGTGCTGGCCGAAGAGGCCCGGGTACGCGGCATGGGCAGCCGGGTGACCGCCAGTCACACCACAGCGATGGGTTCGTATGACAATGCCTACTGCTCCAAACTGTTTCGTTTGCTCAAGGCATCAAAGATCAACTTTGTCTCGTGCCCGACCGAAAGCATCCATTTGCAGGGTCGTTTTGATACCTTCCCGAAACGCCGTGGCGTGACCCGGGTGGCCGAAATCGACCGTGCCGGCATGAACGTGTGCTTTGGTCAGGACTCGATCCAGGACCCGTGGTATCCGCTGGGTAATGGCAATATTTTGCGGGTGCTGGATGCAGGGCTGCATATCTGCCACATGATGGGTTTTGAAGACCTGGCGCGCAGCCTGGACCTGGTCACCGACAACAGTGCACGGACGCTGAATCTGGGTGAGGGATACGGTATCGCAGTGGGCCGCCCGGCGAACCTGGTGGTGCTGGATGCCGACAGTGATTACGAAGCGGTGCGCCGCCAGGCCAAGGCGCGGGTATCGATCCGCGCTGGCAAGGTGCTGATGACGCGGGTACCGGAGCAGGTGGAGTTCAGCTGAGACCCGCGACGAACATGGTGGGAGCGGGCTTGCTCGCGATGGCATCAGCCCGGTTTGCCTGACATGCCGCAGCGTCTGCATCGCAGGCAAACCAGCTCCCGCAGGTTATATATTGCTCACGCACCCGATGCCCGCAGGATCATGGTCGCAGCGCTATCACGTCATCTGAATGATGGTCTGCATGATGGTGCTTTGGGTCGAGATGGTTTTGGCGTTGGCCTGGTAGTTGCTCTGGGCCTTGATCAGGTCCACCAGCTCACTGGTCAGGTTAACGTTGGAATCTTCCAGCGAGTTGGACTGGATGGCGCCCAGGCTGCCGACCTTCGGTGCGTCGTAGCCCGCCACGCCCGAGGCGTAGGTCTCTTTCCAGGCCGTGCCGCCCACTGGTTGCAGACCCTGCTCATTGGTAAAGCTGGCCAGGGAAATCTGGCCAATGGCACGGCTCTGGTTGTTGCTGAAGTTGGCGAACATCACACCCGAACCGTCGATGGTCAGGTTGTTGATCTGGCCGGTAGCGTAGCCGTCCTGGGTCGGCGGGTTGCGCGAGGTGTCGGTGTTGTACTGAGTGGTTTTGGCCATGTCGATGGCAATCCCGGTGTCCTTGGCTGCCGCGCCGTTGGACGCCCACTTGCCATTGACCATGGCGCCCGGCATCCAGGTGCTGACGGTCAGGGTGTTGCTGACGATATCGGGTTCGCCGGCCACCGGGTTGGGCGTCGTCACACTGGTCAGCCCGCCGGCTGAGTCGAATTGCATGATCGAAGCCACCGGCGCCTTCGCGCCGTCTCCGCTCACTGCGCTGCCATCGGGGTTGCGACCGTCAATCAGGGTGTAGGCCTTCCAGGTATTGGCACCGGTCTTGACCATGTACTGGTCCATCGGGTGTGGATTGCCCTGGGTATCGTAGACCGTAGTACTGAAGCTTTTCGTATAGGATTCAGCTTTGCTCGGGTCGAACGGGTTGGCGGTCTGATCAATCACCGCAGCGTTGGAATTGAGGTTGATCGTCGAGTCCACCGAGCCCGTCGCCTTGGGCGCCAGGTTGGAAGTATCGATGCGCAGATCGGTCAATACGCCATTAACGATATTGCCATTGGCATCCACGCCATAGCCCTGCAAGCGCGCAGTGCCATCAGAGCTGGTGACAAAGCCGTCTTTGTCGGCCTTGAACGTACCGGCGCGGGTATAGCTCAGGGAGCCGTTGTCACTGAGCACGAAAAAGCCGCTGCCCTGGATGCCCATATCCAGCAGGTTGCCGGTGTTGTTAACCGCACCTTGACCAAAATTTTGCGAGACCGCTGCCAGGTTCACGCCACTGCCGATGGTCTTGCTGCCGGTACCCAGCTTGCTGGCCGAGTAGATATCGGCGAATTCCGCACGCGAGGCCTTGAAGCCGGTGGTCGCAGAGTTGGCGATGTTGTTGCCGGTCACGTCCAGCTGCTTGTTCGCCGCATAGAGGCCGCTAAGGCCGATATTGAATGACATGTTTCTCTCCTTGAGGCGTATGAGTCGGCTTACAAGCCAATGGTCTGGACTTTGGACATGCCAATGCTGCCCAGGCCTGCGAGGTTGAGCATGATTTCACCGCCGGTCTTGCTCAGGGTCACGCTGTTGACCGTGGCTGGCAGATAGGTGGTGAGCGCCGTGGTACCGGCGTCGGTTTTGCTGGATGCGGTGAAGGTGTAGGAGCCCTTTTCCAGCAGCACACCCTCGTCGTCCTTGCCATCCCAGGTGAACTCCGCGTTGCCGGCTTTCTGGGTGCCCATGTCGATGGTGCGAACCACCTCACCGTCGGCATTGGTGATGGTGATAACGGGTTTGGAGTCAGCATCCTTGACCACCACGGTGCCGTTGAAGGGCTTGTCGCTGGCCGGATCCACATAGGCTTCGCCGGTCTGCACGATCACCGAACGCCCCACCAGCGACGAGGCCTGCAACGCCTGCGAAGACTGGAAGTTGCCGGAGATCGAATTGACCGTATCGTTGAGCGTGGTGATGCCTTCCAGGCTGCTGAACTGCGCCAGTTGCGCAACGAACGCCGTGTTGTCCTGCGGGTCCAGCGGGTTCTGGTTTTTCAGCTGGGTGACCAGCAGTTGCAGGAACGCATCCTTGCCCAGCGCCGTGTTGCCGGATACCGCCTTGGAGGCCGCCGCCAGGCTGGTGTCAGTGGTCTTGGCCTGGGCGGAGTTGGCGAGTACCTGGTTAAGGGTCAAGCCGCTGGTGGAATCGGTCACACTCATTTGCGTCGCCCCTTATCACTGACCGAGGGTCAGGACCTTCTGCATCATGGTTTTGGCGGTATTCATCAGCTCGGCGTTGGTCTGGAACGAACGACTGGCGGAAATCATGTCGGCCATTTCTTCAACCACATTGACGTTGGGGTAATACACATAGCCCTTGGCGTCGGCAGAAGGATGGTTGGGCTCGTAGCGGGCCTGCAACTCGCTCTGGTCTTCAACCACACCCAACACCTGCACGCCCTGGCCGGCGGCGTCCTGGTTCTGGAACAGCGAGTCGCCGCTGCTGTTGCCTTGCGCACCTTGAAACATAGTGGCAAACACCGGGTGGCGGGCGCGGTAGGTCTGGTCGATGCTCGACGACACCGTATCGGCGTTGGCGATGTTGCTGGCCACGGTGTTCAGGCGCGTGGTCTGGGCGCTCATGCCGCTACCGGCAATATTGAAGACACTGGATAGAGACATGGATCACTCCCCGCGCAGGGCCGACATCAGCCCTTTGAATTTGCTGTTGAGCAGGGTGAAGCTGGCCTGGAAGTTGACCGCATTCTCTGCATAGTTCGACTGCTCAAGCTGAGCGTCCACGGTGTTCTGATCGATCGACGGCTGCATCGGCGTGCGGTACAGCAGCGACTCGTCGCCGCTGCTCAGGCCCTGGGCTTCGATATGGCGGGTGTTGGTCTTGTTCAACGCAAACGTGCCGTTCTGGTTTTTGTCGTTCTGGGCGGCGAGTACAGAGGCGAAATCCAGATCCCGAGCCTTATAGTTCGGGGTATCGGCGTTGGCGATGTTGTTGGCCAGTACTTCAGCGCGCTGGGCACGAAAGCCCAGGGCCTGTTCATGGATACCAAGCGCTTTATCGAAGCTGATGCTCATCTCGAAAAACCTTTGTGGGCTGACCTGAGAGTGTGGTTCAGGTTTTACATGACAGGGATAGAGCAAACCCCGTGCCAGTTTTTACAGCCCCGTAACACAAGGGTTTGCCGGGAGGTGGGAGATGGCAATGGCAAAAAAGCGGCAATGCTTGACCGCTGACTGCCGGTTTTCTGCCGCTTTGCTTTGGATTCGTCGTAGCAGCTGGCGAAAGAACGAGGCTGCGTTCGGCGACGAAGTCGTCGTAAAAACCCTGGTAGGCGGGTTTGACTGTTACACCGCAGCCCCTGATTTTGCGACTGCTTCGCAGCCGAACGCAGCCTCGTTCCTTCGACAGCTGCTACGGGGTTTTCTCAGCCTATTTGGCTTGGTAAATGATCCCCGGGCTGCATTGCACCATCTGGTAGTGGTCCGGCAAGCCGTTGAGGGCTTCAGAGGCGCCCAGAAACAAATACCCGCCCGGCTTCAAGGTGCTGTGAATGCGCAGCAGGATGTCTTTTTTCACTTCGGCCGAGAAGTAGATCAGCACGTTGCGGCAAAACACGATGTCGAACTTGCCGAAGCTGGCGTAGCTGTCCAGCAGGTTGAACGGGCGAAACTCCACGCGGTTTTTGATCGGCGCCTTGATCACCCAACGCCCCGGTCCCTTGGGATCGAAATAACGTTGCAGGCGCTCCGGTGACAGGCCCCGGCCAATGGCCAGGTTGTCGTATTCGCCGGTGCGGCAGGTGTTGAGCATCTGCGCTGACAGATCGGTGGCAAAAATCTGCACGCCGGCTTTGAGCTGCCCAAGGTTGCTGCGCTCGAATTCGTCAATCGCCATCGACAGCGAGAACGGCTCCTGCCCCGAAGAGCAGGCCGCCGACCAGATACGCAGGCGCTGGCCGGGGCTGGCCTTGATTTGCTCCGGCAACACCTTGTTTTTCAGCACTTCAAAGGGATAGGTATCGCGAAACCACAGGGTTTCGTTGGTGGTCATGGCATCGACCACCTGCTCGCGCAACCCGCTGCGCGGCTGAGCCTGGATGCGTTGAATCAGCTCGCCTAACGACTTGATGCCCTGCTGCTCCATCAATTTGTTGAGGCGGCTGGAGACGAGGTACTGCTTGTTCTCACCCAGCAAAATGCCACAGGCTTTTTCCAGGAATACCCGGAACTGTTCAAAATCCAAATTAGCCGTCGACAAATGATCCTGCCTCTTAAATCGTTTTGACCGCCAAGGGCTGCGCCCCTAGCTGTGGTCTGCTGCTTTGATCCGGTCAACTACCCGGGTTGCCAGGTCATCAGGGCGGAACTTGGCCAAAAAGTCATCGGCACCGACTTTTTTGACCATCGCCTGATTGAATACCCCGGACAACGAAGTATGCAGAATGATGTGCAAGTTTTGCATCCGCGGGTCGTTGCGGATTTCAGCTGTCAGGGTGTAGCCGTCCATTTCCGGCATCTCGATATCCGAGATCATCATCAGAAACTCTTCAGACGGGTTCTTGCCCTCGTCCACCAGCTTGCGCAGGTAGTCGAGCGCCTGGCGCCCGTCGTTCAACGACACCACTTCAACACCCACCGATTGCAGGCAACGGGCAACCTGCTTGCGCGCCACCGACGAATCGTCAACGGTCAGCACCCGCAATGACAGCGCCTTGCTTTGGGTTTCAACATCCACCACGCCCTGGCTGATGGTTTCAGACGATGGCGAGACTTCCGCCAGCACCTTTTCCACGTCGATGATTTCGACCAGTTGCTCGTCCATGCGGGTCACGGCCGTCAGGTAATGGTCGTGACCGGTGCCCTTGGGCGGCGGATGAATGTCTTCCCAGTTCATATTGACGATACGCTCCACTGAACGCACCAGAAAGCCCTGGGTCTTGGTGTTGTACTCGGTGATGATCACAAACGGGTTACTTTGATCCTTCAAGGCTCCCGCGCCGGTGGCCATCGCCAGGTCGAGAATCGGTATGGTCGCGCCGCGAATGCTCGCCACACCGCATACCACGGGGTGGGACTTGGGGATCAGGGTCAGCTTGGGGCATTGCAGCACCTCGCGGACCTTGAACACATTGATCCCGTAAAGCTGTGGCCCATCCAGGCGAAACAGCAACAGCTCCAGGCGGTTTTGCCCCACCAGTTGAGTGCGCTGGTTAACCGCATCCATCACTCCGGCCATACTCAGCTCCTCTTAAAAACTTCAAGTTTCAACCCGCATATTCCGAAAACGGCACGGGGCTTGCTTTTTATCGGTCATGAACGCAAAAACGACAAAATCCTGCCACCGACCTTTCCTGCCGAGTCTGCGCCGCTGTGGTCTGAGCGCGCTGGCGGCGGGCACCTTGCTTGCACTCAGCACTTATAGCAGGGCTGACGCGTTTACATCGCCTGAACAGCTTATCGGCGTGACCCAGGGCTTTCTTGAATTCACGGTTGAAGACTACCTGGCCACCAGCCAGACCGAGGGTCGATATCAGATCCAGGTCAACAATCTTGACCCGCGCCTGCGCCTGGCCCAGTGCGACAAGGATTTGACAGCTTCCCTCGAAAGCCCGGCGCAACCCATGGGCCGGGTAATCGTGCGCGTACGCTGCGAAGGGCAGTCGCCGTGGACCATCTTTGTGCCGGCCCAGGTCAAACTGTTCCGCGACGTAGTCACCGTCAATCACCCGCTCAAGCGCGGCATGGTTATCGACTACCCCGACGTGACCCTGCGCGAGCGCGATGTCAGCCTGATCAGCCAGGGCTACCTGACCGCCACCGAGCTGGCCGTGGGGCAAAAATTGCTCAGGCCCATGGTCACCGACCAGGTGCTGACCCTCACCCACCTGGAGCAGGCCGCAGCCGTGCGCAAGGGCGATCATGTGGTGATCAGCGCCCGCAGCGGCACATTAAGTGTCAAGATGCCCGGCGAAGCCCTGTCAGACGGTGGCCTTAGCGAGCAAATACGGGTAAAAAACCTGAACTCCAAGCGTGTTATCCGCGCCAGGGTGACAGCACCCGGGCAAGTAGAAGTGGCATTATAGGAAAGTTGGCATCAGTCTCGCGACTTTCCTACACTGTCATTTGACGCAGATCAGTACAGCTCTGTGTGAAGCCATGATTAATCGAGCCTAAAGTTTTTCCGGGTATGGCCGAAAACATGGCAAGCGTCCAAATACCCCGAGGTTTAACGTTATGGTCATCGACTTCAGTCGTCTCAACAGCGCCCCGCCCCTGACCGGCATTACACGCAGTAACGCCAGCCAGGAAACCGGCAGCGCCACGCAAGCGGCCCCGGCAATAATCCCTGAGCAAAACGGCGTCAGCGCCCCAAGCGGGGAATCTGTTCACCTCAGCCAAGAGGCTCAACAGTTGCAGAAGATCAGCGACTCGTTGCGTGACCAACCTGTAGTCGACAAAAATCGGGTGGCAGAGCTTAAACAAGCCATCGCGGACGGCAGCTACAAAGTCGACAGCGACCGGATCGCCAGCAAACTGCTTGACATGGAAGCCCAGCGCTAGGCCAACGGCCAGTGCCGCGCTTTTGGACGCTTAACTCCCAGAGCCCGCCATGCACGACGAAAATTTACTGCAACTGATCAACGATGACCTCGCTCCTGCCGAGCAATTGCTCGGCCTGTTACAGGACGAATCCATCGCCCTCAAAGGCCGCGACATGCAGGTGCTGGAAAACATTCTGGCGCGCAAACAGTCGCTGATCATTTTGCTTGAGCAACATGGCCGCAGACGCAGCGAAATTCTCGCCAGCCTTGGCCTGGCCACCAACCGCAGCGGCCTCGAAAGCCTGGCCAGCCATTCCAGCGTGGGAACACAACTGCTCGCCCAGAGCGATGCACTGAACCAGCTGCTAGCGAAATGCCAGGCCGCCAACCTGCTCAATGGTCAGTCGATCCAGACCCAGCAGGCGATCACCGCCAACCAGTTGCGCATCCTCCATGGCGGCGAAGCCCCGTCTCTGTATGACGCACGCGGCACCACCTCGATGCTCAACAAGCACCGCGCCTACAGCCAGGCTTGAGCCCGCGCAACCACCGCATGTAGCGAGACACACAACATGATGGCAGAATGCCCATCTTTTGCGTGTCGCTGTATTTTGTCTGGAGATTGATCAAACGTGTTCGACGCCCAAGATGCTCCGCAACCGCCAAAGGTGCTTACCACGCCGTTGGAAATTGCCTCCAACTTGCGGATGCTGCAAGAGAGCCATGACCCGCTGATCATTACTTTCCAGGACCGCACCCAGCGCTTCCAGAGCTATGTGGTGGATGTTAATCGCGAGAGCAACACTATGGCCCTGGACGAAATGATCCCCCGTGACGGTGAGCGCTTTCTTGAAGCGGGGGTGCCGTTCAAGGTTGAGGGCTTCCATGATGGCGTGCGTATCGCCTGGGAGTGCACCACGGCGCTGACCATTGATGACCGTCATGAGCACCGCTGTTATCGCGGCGCGATGCCCTACGAAGTGGTGTACCACCAGCGCCGCAATGCATTCCGTGCGGCCCTGCGGCTGGCCAATCTGGTCAATGTGCAAGTGGCGGGTGACAAGCTCAAGGCGCCGATCAAGGGCAAGTTGCTGGACGTTTCGGCAACCGGCTGCAAATTGCGTTTTGAGGGGGATATCAGCCAGGGCATGCAACTGGGTCAGGTGTATGAGCGCTTCAGCGCCGACCTGCCGTTTGGCCTGATGTCGACACCGGTGGAGTTGCGCTACCTGCATTTTGAAGAGCGGCTGAACATCACCTTTGCCGGGATGCGCTTTCACAACATCAGCGGCGCGGTGCAGCGCCAGGTCGAGCGGTTTGTCTATCAACTGCAGCGCGAGGCGCGCCAGTTTGATAAAGACGATGATTATTGAAACAGTGGTCGCTGGCTTGCCTGCGATGCACAGGGCGCGGTCTGGCTGAAAAACCGCGCTGAAGCCATCGCGAGCAAGCCCGCTCCCACAGGGGTATTGCCTATGTCTTGGACTCTGGTTCCGGTTCTGGCTCCTGCTCCTCCACCACCGGTTCCTGCACCATCTGTTCCTGCACCACCTGCTCATCCACCCGCGGGTCAAGGGCGGCGACCAGCGGCGAGCTGGACATGCTGTCGGGCATGGCCACGTGATGCAGCGGCGCATCATCGACCTGGTGCAGGTTGGTCACCGCATTCGGGCGAATCCGCCATACCAGGATCAACCCCGCCACGCTGAAAAACCCATAGAGCATCTGGCTGCCAAACAGTTTCATCAGCACCCCCGCCACCAACGGCCCCACGCTTGCGCCCACGCCATAAGTCACCAGCAGCATGGCCGTCAGCGACACACGACGCTCCGGCTCGATATGGTCGTTGGCAAAGGCCACAGCCAGCGGATAGATGCAAAATTGCAGCAAAGCCGCCAGGCAACCGGCAATAAACAGTACCTGCATGGGCACCGCCGGCAAGATCGCCAATGGCAACGCAGCCACCGCCAGCAAGCCGGCGAAGATACGGATCAGCAACGGCCGGTCATAACGGTCGGACAACCAGCCCAACGGCCACTGCACCAGCAAACCGGCAAAAATGCAGCTACCCATATACAAGCCGACGAGTTCGGTAGACAGCCCTTGCTGCGATGCGTAGAGCGGTGCCAGACCGTAAAACGAGCCCACCAGCAAACCCGCGCCCATCACCGCAATCAACGACTGCGGCACACGCTTGATAAAAAATTTCGGGTCCATCGGCGCCGGGTGCAAAGGCGCCGGGTGAATACGCCGGGTCATGGCTACAGGCACCAGGCACAAGGCAAAACACAAGGCCACCACCATCAACAACTCGAGACCGAGCTGCGGGTGAACCGCCAGGATCAATTGCCCAAGCACCAGGCCCAAATAGGAGGCGATCATGTAGAGGCTGAACACCACGCCGCGCTGCCTGGCCTCGGCCTGCTCGTTAAGCCAGCTTTCGATGACCATGTACTGGCACATCATGCCCAGACCGACAATCACCCGCAGCAACAGCCAGATCGGCAGCCAGTCCGTCAGCCCGTGGCACAGCACCGCCGCACCGACAATACCGGCGCACGTGGCGTAGGCACGAATATGCCCGACCCTGGCAATCAGCCGGTGGCCGATCTTGCCACCCAGCACCAGGCCAAAATAGTTGGCCGCCATCAGCGCGCCGATCCACAGGCCGTCGACATTGTCCGCTGCCAGGCGCAGCGCCAGATAAGTACTCAACAGGCCGGAGCCGATCAACATCATCAGCGAGGCAAAATACAACGCTCTAAAGGACTTCCAGATCTGGTGCATTGGCTTTCCCTACGGCTCCTTGTGTCTGCCACCGGGAACAGGCCCGGCGCCACAGATTTAAACGGTCAAGCCTGAGCCGCAAGAACGCGACGTTCCCAGGGCGTGATTTCGTCATGGAAGCTGGTCAGTTCCAGCGTCTTGGACGCAACGTAACCTTCGATGAACTCAGTGCCGAACAGTTCAATCGCCATTTCACTACGGGCCAGGCGTGCCAGTGCCGCGTGCAAGGTGCAGGGCAATGTCAGCGCCTCGGGCACCTGGAACTCACCCTGGATCGCAGCACTCGGTTCAAGCCCACGCTCGATGCCATATAACCCTGCCGCGAGGCTGGCGGCAATTGCCAGGTACGGGTTGGCGTCCGCCCCCGGCAAACGGTTTTCAACCCGCCGCGCCGCAGGTGAGCTGGCCGGAATGCGTAAACCCGCACTCCGGTTGTCATGGGACCAGCACGCGTTGTTCGGCGACGCATAGGGGTGGAACAAGCGCTGATAGGAATTTACGTTCGGCGCAAACAACGCGGTAAAGTCCGCCATGCCCGCCTGCTGCCCGCCGATAAAATGGCGGAAGGTGGCTGTCGGCTGCCCCGCTTCGTCGCTGAACACGTTTCGCCCGCTGGCCGCCTCGACCACGCTCTGGTGAATATGCATCGAACTGCCGGCCGTGTGCGCCAGCGGCTTGGCCATGCACACCACGTTAAGGCCATGCTTGAGGGCAACTTCCTTGAGCAGGTGCTTGAACAGAAAAGTCTGGTCGGCCAACAGCATCGGATCACCGTGCAGCAGGTTGATCTCGAACTGGCTGACGCCCATCTCGTGCATAAAGGTGTCACGGGGCAAGCCCAGTGCCGCCATGCACAGGTACACCTCATTGAAAAAAGGCCGCAAGCCGTTGTTGGAGCTGATGCTGAACGCCGAAAATCCGTCTTCACGGCGCCCGTCCAGGCCCACGGGCGGGCGGAACGGCTGGGCCGGATCGGGGTTGTGCGCAAACACAAAAAACTCCAGCTCGGTCGCTACCACCGGCGCCAGCCCCCGCGCCGCGTAGCGGGCGATCACCGCCTTCAACTGGCCACGGGTCGACAGCCGCGAGCTTTCACCGCTGAGCTCATCGGCATCGCAAATGGCCAGGGCACGGGATGGCTGGCTCCAGGGCAGGCGATGAAGCTGGGTGAGGTCTGGCACCAAGGCAAGATCACCGTCCTCGCCGCCATAAAAGCGCGACTCAGGGTAGCCACCCATGATGCATTGCAACAGCACGCCACGGGCCATCTGCAAGCGCCGCCCTTCTATAAACCCCGCAGCAGTCATCACCTTGCCACGGGGCACGCCATTGAGGTCGGGGGTGACGCATTCAATCTCATCAATACCCGCCAATCGCTGTGCGAGCAAACCCTGGCCATCGCTATTCATGCCACTATCCTTGTTGTTAAGCAGGCCGCGCTGGGCAATGGCTACAAAATACGCACTGCCTGTTCGGAATTTCAAGCGAGCACCGCACAAATCTCGCGAAAACAGTGAACCTTCCTTCGGCAACTGCTACGGAGCTCGGCGTTTGTCTTATTTGCCGACTAGACTCTTCGCCCACTGTGTCAGGAAGACCCAAAGGAAGATCGATGAAGACGCTGCCCCCGCTTTATACCGGCCTGTTGCTGGCCAGCCTGTTCAGCCCCGCAGCCTTGGCCCAGATACCCAGCAGCGATGGCTATGTGCTGGATAAAGTCGTGCAGGTCAGCCGCCACGGAGTGCGCCCGCCTACCGAATCCAATGAAAAGCTGCTGACCTCGGTCACCCAGCGCAAATGGCCAACCTGGCTGGTGCCCTTCGGTAACCTGACCGGCCACGGCTATACCGGCGCGGTGGAAATGGGCCGTTACCGTGGTGAAGTGCTGCGGGCCGCCGGGCTGATCCCCCGGGGCTGCCCGGATGCCAGCCAGTTGCTGGTACACGCCAGCCCCCTGCAACGCACCAAGGCCACGGCCCAGGCCTTGCTCGATGGCATGTTCCCCGGCTGCGGCCTGCAACCGGGCTATGTCCACGGCAAGCAGGATGCCCTGTTCCAGGCCAATGAAATGCCCTTTGCCGCGCTCGATCCGGCCAAGGCCAAAGCCGAAATCCTCAAGGCTCTGGGCGGCAGCGTCGAAGCCGCACAGGCACGCTACAAACCCTTTGAAGAAAAACTCAGGGAGGTCGTCTGCCTGCCTGCCACCGATTGCCCGTATGGCAAACAGGACTGGACACTGGAACAAAACGCCAAGGGCCGTTTCGCGATCAAGGGCCTGAGCGCAGGTGCCAATATGGGCGAAGTGTTCCGTCTGGAATATAGCCAGGGCCTGCCACTGGACAAGGTCGCCTTCGGCAACGGCCGCACCGCCGCCGAGGTATCCAGCCTGATGGTGCTGACCAAGGCCAAGTACGACTACCTCAACGACATCCCCTATATCGCCAGCCGCGGCGCTTCCGAGCTGATGAACCAGATTGCCCTGGAACTCAAGCAGGGCACCCCGCTGGAGCAGAAAGACGCGCCGGATAGCCCGCCCGATGTACCGCTGATGCTGCTGGTGGCTCACGACACCAATATCTCTTACCTGCGCACCATGCTCGGCTTCGGCTGGAAGCAGGGAGATTACATCGCCAACAACATCCCGCCCGTGGGTACGTTGCAGTTCGAACGTTACAAGGAAGTCAAAACCGGCGAGTACTTTTTGCGCATCGCCTTTGAGGCCCAGTCAATGGACCAGATTCGTAACCTGACCCAACTGACCGCCACGCAAAAACCCCTCAGGAGCGATTTCCAAAGCGCCGGGGACTGCCGCAAAACCAGCGCAGGCCTGCTCTGCCCGCTCAAGGATGCGATGGTCAAAGTCGAGCAGAACATCGACCCCACCGCGCTGACGCCCTATACCTTCAACTAGCGGTGGTTAAGGCAGGGCTTGCTTCACGTTGCTGCAACCAGCACAGCAAGTCCTGCCCGCTCATGGGCCGCGCAAACCAGTAACCCTGCCCTTCAACACAGCCCATGGCCAGCAAACGCTGGGACTGTGCCTCGGTTTCAATCCCTTCAATAACCACCGACATACCCAAGGCTTTACCCAGGGCCAGAGTGCTGGCGATCACGGCGGCGCAACGCGGTTCATGCTCCAGGTTGCCCACAAATTCACCGTCCAGCTTGATTTCGTTGAATGGCAACTGGCACAGCCGCTGCAATGACGAAAAACCGGCACCAAAATCGTCAATTGATAACCGGCAGCCCATCATGCGCAGGCGCACCAGATTCTCCAGGCTGGCGACCGGAGCTTGCAGCAAACCGGTTTCAGTCAATTCGAAGGTCAACCTGGAGCCCGGCGTGACATGACGGGTCAGAACCCCCTTGAGGGTATAAGTCAGCTGACTGTTAGCCAGTTGCGACGCTTGCAGGTTGAACGCCATGTTCAAGGGATAACCCCGTGTCCGTGCTTGCTCTTGCAGGCTCAACGCCTGATCGAGTTGGGCAAACAGCAACTCGTCCATCAAGCCGCAGCGCTCCAGCACCGGGATAAATACCGCCGGCGGTAGCACGCCCTTATCGGGGTGCAGCCAACGGCAAAGCACTTCGACACCGGTCACATCGCCGGTTTGCAGATTGAACTTGGGTTGATACCAGGCCTGCAATTGCTGCAGGGCCAGAGCCTGACGTACTTCGTCCTCGCAAGCCAGTGACAGCGTGCTGCCCGGTACAGGTTCGAGCGTGCAGATAGTGCTTTGATACTTGAGTAACAGAGGTTGCAGCACAGCGGCATACAACGGTTTGCCGGCATCGCCAAGCAACTCGAGCCCCAACAGGGCAATGAGCTGATGCGCAGCACAACGCAAATCGGCCGACAGCGCACTGCTGACAATAATCGACCGGACTTGCCCCGTCCTGCCCACGCGACGCAAAAACGCCAGGCCGTCCATGCCATCCATCTGCAAATCGCACACGGCGATATCCACCGGCCCCACTTGCTGAAGAACCGTCAACGCCTGGCTGCCGTCACTGGCCTCAAACACGTCATGGCAACCCAGGGAGCGAAACATGCTTACCGCAACAGCACGCTGGAAACTGTCATCTTCCAGGATCAGGACACGCAGGGGATTTCCAGGCATTAAGATGAACCATCGAGAAACGGTGTAGGTTAATTATCTCGAATGCTGAAAGATTTTTACCTAGGAAAAGTCCCAATAAATGTAGGACTAATGCCAACCCTCCCGACTGGCGATTGAATGTCAGCGCGCGCTGCGACTGAATATACGGATCACTTCATCCAGGTGTTCGGCCATTGCCTGCCGTGCGGCGGGCGCATCGTGCTGCTCGAGCGCCAGCAGGATACGGCGGTGCTCATCTTCCGAGCGATGGGTCATATCCTGTGGGGTGTAGTGGTTTTGCAGGCGCTGGAACATGCTGCCGTAACGATGGCCCAATAGATGCTGGATCATCAGGGCATAGGCCGGGTTGTCCGAGGCCTGGGCAATGCGGATATGGAACAGACGATCGCCGGGGTGGGTGTGGGACCCTTCGCGGTTGTCCTGAACGTTGCGTTCAAAAGCTTCGCGGATGCCCGCCAACTCCTCGTCACTGGCATTGATCGCCGCCAGCGCCGCCGCTTCGGGCTCAATCAGGCGACGGGCCTGCAACAGCGCGAACGGTGGAATTTCGGCATTGAAGTCGATTTCAAGGTTCAGCTCGGGGTCCAGTTCTTTCCACTGGTTGCGCGTAGCCTGGGCCATAACCGGTTCATCTGACACCGCCTGCACCGGCGGCTCACAGACCAGTACCCCGTTACCGACGCGTACATCCACCAGACCTATCACTTCAAGCGCAATCATCGCCTCACGTACCGAGGCACGACTTACACCCAGCAACTTGGCCAGTTCACGCTCGGCTGGCAAACGGCTGCCCGGCGGAAATTCACCGCTGTCGATCAAGGCGCGTAGCTGATCAGCGATTTGCCGATAAAGCCGTTGGTTATCAATAACTTGAAATGGCATCAGGAAATAAGCTCTGGTTTGGACAGCATTCGACAAGCACTTGGAGCTGAAAAAGACGCTTGTTGAAGCTTGAGGTGCATGCTACAAAAGGCCCAATGGCCTGACCATTGGATGGATATCGTAAAGCGATCATAGCAAACCTTATCCTTGTACTTGTGTCGTTTTGCCATTTGCTACGCCCCCAATGGCCTGACCATTGGGCCAACTATAAAAACAATGACATCGTAACGGAGCACCCATGGATCTTTCCGGCAAACGTGTGCTGATCACTGCCGCTGCGCAGGGGATTGGCCAGGCCACCGTCCAGGCATACCTCGCCGCCGGTGCCGAAGTCTTCGCCGCCGATATCAATGCCGGCGCCCTCGACGCCCTTGAGGGCGCGCACAAACATGTTCTGGACGTCACCGATGCTGCTGCCATCGAGCGCCTGGCCAAACAGCTGGGCCCACTGGATGTGCTGTTCAACTGCGCGGGCGTGGTGCACAGCGGCACTATCCTGGAATGCGAAGAGAAGGACTGGAACTTCGCCCTGGACCTCAACGTGACAGCCATGTACCGCATGATCCGCGCTTTTTTGCCGGGCATGCTGGGCAGCGGCGGCGGCTCGATCATCAACATGGCCTCGGTCGCCTCCAGCGTCAAAGGCGTGCCCAACCGTTTTGCCTACTGCGCCAGCAAAGGCGCGGTGATTGGCCTGACCCGTTCTGTAGCGGCTGACTTTGTGAGCCAGAACATCCGCTGCAACGCCATCTGCCCCGGCACCGTCGACTCCCCTTCCCTGCGCCAGCGTATTCGCGAACAGGCCGAGCGCGAAGGCCGCAGCGTGGACGAGGTGTATGCCGCCTTTGCCGCGCGCCAGCCCATGGGCCGCATTGGCACCGCCGAGGAAATCGCCCAGTTGGCGCTGTACCTGGGCTCAAGTGCCAGCGGCTTTACCACCGGCACGGCACAAATCATTGATGGCGGCTGGAGTAACTAGCCGCAAGCTTTTGACCTTGTGGGAGCGGGCTTGCTCGCGATTGGATCGCTGCGCTGTATCAGGCAAATCGCGCTGATGCCATCGCCAGCAAGCCCGCTCCCGCAACAAGCCTGCTCCCACTGGGCCCTGCCCCTCCCCCAAAAAGGATTGTTTATGAAACTGCTGCGTTACGGTGAAAAAGGCCAGGAGCGTCCCGCCCTGCTCGACAACGACGGCCAACTGCGCGATTTGTCGGCAGTGGTCGCGGATATCGCAGGCCAGACCCTGAGCCCCGAAAGCATTGCCCGCCTGCAAGATATCGACCCGTCCACCCTGCCACTGGTTGAGGGCTCCCCCCGTATCGGCGCCTGCGTCGGCCAGGTCGGAAAATTTATCTGCATCGGCCTGAACTACGCCGACCATGCTGCCGAAACCGGTGCCGCAATCCCCGCCGAACCGGTGGTGTTCAGCAAATGGACCAGCGCCATCGTCGGCCCCAACGACAACGTCGAAATCCCGCGCAATTCGCGCAAAACCGACTGGGAAGTCGAGCTGGGTGTGGTGATCGGTAAAGGCGGTCGCTATATCAGCGAAAACCAGGCCATGGAACACGTGGCCGGTTACTGCGTGATCAACGACATCTCCGAGCGCGAGTTCCAGCTGGAGCTGGGCGGTACCTGGGACAAAGGCAAAGGCTGCGACACTTTCGGCCCGCTGGGCCCGTGGCTGGTGACCCGCGACGAAATCGCCGATCCGCACCAGCTCGACCTGTGGCTGGAAGTGGATGGCCACCGCTACCAGAACGGCAACACCCGCACGATGATCTTCCAGATCCCGAAAATCATCAGCTACCTCAGCCAGTTCATGAGCCTGCAACCGGGGGATGTGATTTCCACCGGCACCCCGCCAGGCGTCGGCCTGGGTATCAAACCCGAGCCTGTCTACCTGCGTGCCGGCCAGACCATGCGCCTGGGCATCAGCGGGCTGGGCGAACAACAGCAACGCACCGTGAACGCCGACTGACAGGGAGCCATACCATGACCACAATTACTGCCGTACGGGTTGAAGACATCCGCTTCCCCACCTCGCAATCCCTCGACGGTTCTGACGCGATGAACCCGGACCCTGACTACTCGGCGGCCTATGTCATCCTCGAAACCGACACCCCCGGCCTTGAAGGCCATGGCCTGACCTTCACCATCGGCCGCGGCAACGAAATCTGCTGTGCCTCGATCAAGGCCCTGGCCAGCCTGCTGGTGGGTTTGAAGCTGGAGTGGATCGCCGAAGACATGGGCCGTTTCTGGCACCACGTGACCAGCGACAGCCAGTTGCGCTGGATCGGCCCGGACAAGGGCGCCATCCACCTGGCCACCGGTGCGGTGGTCAACGCCGCCTGGGACCTGTGGGCCAAGGCCGAAGGCAAGCCGGTGTGGCGTCTGGTGGCAGACATGAGCCCCGAAGAACTGGTGCGCTGTATCGACTTTCGTTATATCACCGACTGCATCACCCCGGCAGAAGCTCTGACCCTGCTGCGCGAGCGCGCCAATGGCAAGGCCGAGCGACTGGCCTTGCTCGAGGCTGAGGGCTACCCCTGCTACACCACCTCCGCCGGCTGGCTGGGTTATGCCGACGACAAGCTGCGCAGACTGTGTCAGGAAGCGGTGGATGCGGGCTTCTCTCACGTCAAATTGAAAGTCGGCCACGACCTGCAGGACGATATCCGCCGCGTGCGCATCGCCCGGGAAGTACTGGGCCCGGATCGCAAGCTGATGATCGACGCCAATCAGGTATGGGAAGTGGACGCGGCCATCGACTGGGTGCGCGAACTGTCATTCGCCAACCCGTGGTTTATCGAAGAGCCAACCAGCCCGGACGACGTCGAAGGTCATCGAAAAATCCGCCTGGGTGTCAGCCCGGTCAAGGTAGCGACCGGCGAAATGTGCCAGAACCGTATCGTGTTCAAGCAACTGATCATGCGTGAAGCCATTGACGTGGTGCAGATCGACGCCTGCCGCCTGGGCGGGGTCAATGAAGTGCTGGCCGTGATGCTGATGGCCGCCAAGTACAACCTGCCGGTATGTCCGCACGCAGGCGGCGTTGGTCTGTGCGAGTACGTGCAGCACCTGTCGATGATCGACTACCTGTGCATCGCCGGGACTCACGAAGGCCGGGTGGTGGAATTTGTCGACCATCTGCACGAGCACTTCGAAGACCCCTGCGTGATCCGCAACGCGGCCTATATGCCACCACAGGCTCCGGGCTTCTCGATCCAGATGAAGGCCGCCTCCCGCGAGCAGTACCGCTACCGGGGCTAAGCAAACGGACGGAGTACAACAATAATGTCGTCCCCACACTCACTACGACTGGATGCACACCAGCACTTCTGGCGCTATGACGCCGCGGCCTATCCGTGGATAGGTCGCGACATGAGCGGTTTGCGCCAGGACTTTACCCCCGATGATCTGCGGCCCTTGCTCGATGCTGGCGGATTCGACGGTTGCATCGCCGTGCAGGCCCGCGCCTGTGCCAGTGAAACCGATCAACTGTTGCAACTGGCGCAGCGCTACCCGTGGATTCGCGCCGTGGTGGGCTGGGTCGACCTGTGTGCCCGCGACCTTGAGCAATCGCTTGAACGCTGGGCGCAAGCGCCGGTTTTGCGTGGCTTTCGTCATCAGTTGCAGGACGAACCCTCGCTCGCCCAGTTTATCCAAAATCCGGGGTTCAGCCGTGGCTTGCATACCTTGCAACGCCAGGGACTGGTCTACGAAGTGCTGGTCAAGGCCCGGGATCTGCGCACGGTTACCGAACTGTGCCAGCAGCATGACCAGCACCATCTGGTACTCGACCACCTGGGCAAACCCGATATCCAGGCCGGGGACTTGAAAACCTGGGCCAGCCAACTGGCACCGTTGGCGGCCCTGCCCCACGTCAGCTGCAAGTTGTCAGGGCTGATCACCGAAGCCCATTGGCAGGACTGGTCCAGCGCACAACTGACGCCCTATTTGCACATGGCACTGGAACTGTTTGGCCCCGAGCGCCTGATGTTCGGTTCCGACTGGCCGGTGTGCCTGTTGGCCAGCGACTACGAGGCCACTCACACCCTGGTCGCCAGCGTGTCAGAGCACGCGGCCATCTGGGGTGGTACGGCGTGCCGCGTCTACAACATAGAGGGAGTGACGCAATGAATCTGCATCTGCAAGACAAGGTGTTTATCGTGACCGGCGGCGGCTCGGGGATCGGCGCAGCCATCACCCTGGGGCTGGCTGACGAAGGTGCGATCCCGGTGATTTTCGGCCACAGCCCGCTGTCCGATGAGCTGGCCCGGCAATTGGATCAGCGCGGGGCGCAGAGCCTGTTTGTGCAGGTCGAACTGCGCGACGAAGACGCCTGCCGCGCGGCAGTCGCCAGCGTGCTGCAACGCTTCGGCCGCATCGACGGGCTGGTCAATAACGCCGGGGTCAACGATGGCGTTGGCCTTGAAGCCGGGCGCTCGGCCTTTGTCGAGTCACTGGAAAAAAACCTCATCCATTATTATCTCATGACCCATCTGTGCGTCGATGCGCTCAAGGCCAGCCGCGGTGCCATCGTCAATATCAGCTCCAAGACGGCCCTCACCGGGCAAGGCGGAACCAGCGGCTACACCGCCGCCAAGGGCGCGCAACTGTCGTTGACCCGCGAATGGGCCACTTCATTGCTGGCTGACGGGATCCGGGTCAATGCGGTGATCCCGGCCGAAGTCATGACCCCCTTGTACGAGCGCTGGATCGACACCTTCGCCGACCCGCAAGCCAAGCTGGCGAGCATTGTTGAAAAAATCCCCCTGGGCCGGCGCATGACCACGGCCGCAGAAATCGCCGACAGCGTGCTGTTTTTGCTCTCCCCGCGCGCCTCCCACACCACCGGGCAATGGCTGGTGGTGGACGGTGGCTACACCCACCTGGACCGGGCGCTGACATGAACCGCCAATGCCTGGCGCTGGACCTTAAGGACGACCCGGCGCTGATTGCCGAGTATGAGCGCTTGCACCAGAACATCTGGCCGCAGATCAGCGCCCATTTGCGCGGGCATGGCCTGCTCGACATGCAGATATGGCGCCTGGGCACGCGGCTGTTCATGGTCATGGACACAGCCCCCGAGTTCAGTGTCGAAGCTTTTGCCCTGGCTGGCGCCAGCGACCCCAAGGTGCAGGAATGGGAAGCGCTGATGTGGCGTTTTCAGCAGCCTACACCCTGGACAAAGCCCGGTGAAAAATGGGCGCCAATGGCACAGATTTTCAGCCTGAAAGATTCTCCCTGACCCTGTGGGAGCGAGCCTGCTCGCGATGGCATCACCGCGGTGGTCAGGCAAACCGAGCCGCCTGCATCGCGAGCAGGCTCGCTCCCACAGGGTGTAGATCCACGCAAACCACAACGCCGAACTCACAACAATAAAAAGGAGATGCGTCATGTCACTCAAGCACCCGAACGTCGCAGCGCCGTCCTTTACCCGGGCGGTCACGTCCTATCGCCGGGCACTGATCCTGGTCACCTGCCTGTTCTTTCTCTGGGGCCTGTCCTATGGCTTGCTCGATGTGCTCAACAAGCACTTCCAGGAAACCCTGCACGTCAGCAAGGCGCAGTCGGGCCTGCTGCAAAGCGCCTACTTTGGCGCGTATTTTCTGATCGCCCTGCCCGCCGGTTTGCTGATGGACAGGTACGGCTACAAGGCCGGCATCCTGCTGGGCCTGTGCCTCTACGCCACTGGCGCCCTGCTGTTTATGCCCGCCGCTGCGGCGCAGAGTTTTCAGTTTTTCCTGTTCGCCCTGTTTGTGATTGCCTGCGGTCTGGGCTGTCTGGAAACCGCCGCCAACCCCTACGCCACGGTGCTGGGTGAACCCGCCGGAGCCGAGCGCCGCCTGAACCTGGCGCAGTCGTTCAACGGCCTGGGGCAGTTTTTCGGCCCCTTGATTGGCGGCGCACTGTTCTTCAGCGGTGCCAACAGCACCGACACCACACAATCGCTGCAAATGACCTATCTGGTGATTGCCGCACTGGTGTTGCTGGTGGCCACTCTTATCGCCCGCACTGCGCTGCCCGACCTGCGCGAGCAGGAAGTGCAAGTTGCGCAGCACGACCACAAAGGCCTGTGGCAACACCGCGAATTCGTCACGGGGGTTATCACCCAGTTCTTTTATGTGGGAGCACAAGTTGGCGTGGGGGCGTTTTTTATCAACTACGTCACCGAGCACTGGGCGCAGATGAGCAGCCAGCAAGCCGCGTATCTGCTTTCGGTGGCCATGCTCAGCTTTATGTTCGGACGCTTTTTCAGCACCTGGCTGATGGGCAGGGTCAATGCCCAGCGCCTGCTGCTGATCTATGCGCTGATCAACGTGGCGCTGTGTGCGGTGGTGGTGCTGGGGTTTGAAGGTGTATCGGTGGTCGCGCTGGTGGCGACGTTCTTCTTTATGTCGATCATGTTCCCCACCCTGTTTGCCATGGGCGTGAAAAACCTCGGTCCACATACCAAGCGCGGCAGCTCGTTCATGATCATGGCCATTGTTGGCGGCGCGCTGCTGCCCTATGTGATGGGTCTGGTGGCCGATCACTCCTCCACGGCCGTGGCCTATCTGTTGCCAATGGGCTGTTTTGTAATCGTCGCTGCCTATGCCCGTGCTGCCCTGAAAAAAATCTGATTGCTGTACTCCACAAAAACAATAACGGAGCACCCCATGACCAACCCCGCACTGCAACAGGCGCTGAGCAAGATCCGCTGGCGCATCCTGCCCTTTGTCGCCCTGATGTTCGCCATGGCGATCATCGATCGTTCCAATATCGGCTTTGCCAAACACGCCCTGCAGGCGGACACCGGCCTGAGCAACGCGGCATTTGCCCTGGGTGCGGGGATTTTCTTTATCGGCTATGCCGTGTTCGAAGTACCGAGCAACCTGATGCTGCACAAGATCGGCGCACGCATCTGGCTGAGCCGGATCATGGTGACCTGGGGCCTGGTCTCAGCGGCGATGATGTTTGCCCACGACGAAACCAGCTTCTATATCCTGCGGTTTCTGCTGGGCGTAGCCGAAGCCGGGCTGTCGCCGGGGGTGGTGTTGTACCTGACCTACTGGTTCCCGCAGAACCAGCGTGGCTCGGCCTATGGCATTTACTATTTTGGCGTGCCGGTGTCGTTGATGGTGGGCGGCCCGGTATCGGGATGGTTGCTGGAAAGCGCGCAGTTCGGCCTTACCGGCTGGCAATGGATGTTTGTCACCGAAGGCCTGGCGGCCTCGATCATCGGCGTATTCGCGTTCTTCTACCTGACCGACAAACCCCGGGATGCCAAGTGGCTGAACACCGAAGAAAAGGCCGCGATCGAACACGAGCTGGAAAAAGAGCAACTGCAAAAAGCCAACAAAGGCCCGTCGTCGTGGCGTGCAGCAATGTTCAACCCGGTGGTGCTGTACTTCACCCTGATCTACTTCACCATTCAGGTCAGCGTGTATGGCGTGCTGTTCTACCTGCCAACGCGGATCGCCGAGTTGCTGGGTACCGGCATTGGCCTTAAGGTCGGCGCCCTGACCTCCATTCCGTGGATTGCCACCGTATGCATGCTGTACCTGGTGACACGCCATGCTGACCGCAAGGGCCAACAAACCCGCTATGCCGCATTGATGCTGGCAATGGCCGCAGTGGGCATGATCGGCTCGACCTTGAGTGGCAACCTGGTGCTGGTGATTATGGCGTTCTGCGTGGCTGCCGCCGGTTTTATCACCGTGCAACCGTTGTTCTGGACACTGCCTACCCGCTTTCTGGGTGGTGCAGCGGCGGCCAGCGGGATTGCCGTGATCGGTGCCCTGGGCAACCTGGGCGGTTTTCTTGCACCCACGGTCAAAACCTGGGCCGAGGGCTACTTCAACAACCCGCACGCGGGCATGTACTTCCTGGCCGGCACGGCGCTGCTGGGCGCATTGATGCTGATTCGCTCAGCGAGGGCGAGCGGCAATCCGGGCAAACTCCCGGCCCCGGCAGCCACACCACACTGAGGGGCACTGCGGGTATTAACACGGGTCACATGTGAGCTACATTGGGTAACAAACAACAGCCCGTAAACTCACAAAGGGTGACCCGTGAATACCAATCAAAAACTGCGCACCTTCGACCTGATCCGTGAAGCAGTACTGCCCGAGTACCGCGACCGCGTAAACGAATACCTGAGCCTCTACGAAGAGACGCTGCACAGCGCAAACACCCCGACTGCCGACATCCAGGCCAGTGCCCAACAGCTGCGCGGCTACCTGCGCGGCCTCAACACCACCCGGGTGCTGGGCATGGCTGACTGGGAAGAGCTGGACCGGCGCATTACCGAGTCGTGGTTGTAACGGTAAACACCTATCCCCCCTGTGGGATCAAACCCAGATTGCGTCCCACAAGGGGTAGTCCCCCACCCGCTGGACCAGCCCGGCGCGCAGCGGGTTGGCAATCACATAACGGGCCATCTGCTTGATATCTTCATCACGCCGCAAGGCATGGTCGTGGTAGCCCTGCTGCCAACGGCGGCCTGTTTGCCCAGTGGACTGGTTGATTGCGCGGGTGCTCAACGATTTTGTGCGACACATCAACTCATCCAGCGAGCCTTTATCAAGGCTGATCAGCCAATGAAAGTGATCCGGCATCACCACCCATGCCAGCGAAGTGGCCAGCCCCTGCTCTTGTGCCCGCTTGAACTGTTCGACCACCCGTCGGCCTACACGCCAGTTCAGGAAAATCGGTTGGCGTCCAAGCGTATTGGCGGTCAGAAGATAAATGCGATTTTGCTCGCTGTAACGACCACGGCGCAGGCGGTGGGAGGCAGAAAAAGAAGGCATGGCCTGACTCTATGAGTTGATGAATTTCAAAGGCTAGTCAGTAGCGGGCCAGCCACAACGGGCATCGTTTGACGGGATATGTCGTGGGACTTTTTTGTGATCACCGCAAACCTGTGGGAGCTGGCTTGCCTGCGATGCAAACAACGCGGTCTGGCTGGCGCACTCCGGGGATGCCATCGCGAGCAAGCCCGCTCCCACAGAGGTACGCGGCTGACCCCGGATTTTGTGAGCACCGCAAAAACTGTGGGAGCTGGATTGCCTGCGATGCACACAACGCGGTCTGGCTGGCGCACTCCGGGGATGCCATCGCGAGCAAGCCCGCTCCCACAGAGGTACGCGGTTGACCCCGGATTTTGTGAGCACCGCAAAACCTGTGGGAGCTGGCTTGCCTGCGATGCACACAACGCGTTCTCGCTTGCGCACCCCGGGGATGCCATCGCGAGCAAGCCCGCTCCCACAGAGGTACGCGGTTGACCCCGGATCTTGTGAGCACCGCAAAACCTGTGGGAGCTGGCTTGCCTGCGATGCAAACAACGCGGTCTGGCTGGCGCCCCCCGGGGATGCCATCGCGAGCAAGCCCGCTCCCACAAGGGCTCAGTCAGGCGGGAGCAAGGGTGGCCAAGGGCGCTTCCGGTGCCTGCGGTTCCTTGAGCAACGCAAAGTAGGCAAAGGCCGAACACGCCGCCACCACCGCACTGATCACAAATGCCGAGGAAAACGAACCGCTCTGCTGCACGCTGAATCCAGTCAGGATCGGCGCTATGGAACCTGCCAGGTAACCGCCAAAGTTCTGGATCGAGCCAAACGAAGCCACACGCTCCGACGGCACAATGGTGTTGACGATCATCCACGCCGTGGCACTGGAGATGTTGATAAAGAACATGGTCAGGCACAGCAGGATCACGCACGCCACCACGTTGGTGGTAAAGGCCACAATCAGGGTAAACAGCGCCCCGCCCAGCAGCCCCAGAATCACCATCAGCTTGCGGCTGGCCAATACCCGCATGCCTCGCGCCACCAGTCGATCACAGCATTTACCGGCCACAATGGTGCCCAACGCGCCAAACAAATAAGCCAGCGATACCACCCAGGCCGTGCGATACAGATCCAGACCGTGCTCACGCTCAAAATAACCGGGCAACCAGGTGAGATTGAGCCAGATCATGTAAATCACACCCATAAACCCGAGGAACGCCCCCCAGGTGTTGCGATCCCTGAACAACGAGGTCCAGCGCACTTTCGTCGCCTTGACCTGTTGCACCGGCACCGGTTCCGCACGACCTGTCTCGGCCATGTATTGCGCCTTGCTCTTGTAGAACTTGAACCAGCACAGTGCCAATAACAGGCCCATGACGCCGGTAAGGATAAACATCCCGCGCCAGCCCAGATGCACCATGAACACGGTCAGCAACGGCGGCGCCAGGCACGGGCCGATACAGGTCGAAGACCACACCCAGCCGGTCGCCGTGCCGCGCTCCTGGGTATCGAACCACTCCGACAATGCCTTGGCCGCCGAAGGAAACACCGGCGCCTCACCTATCCCCAGCAACACCCGCAAGCCGACCAGATGGCCATAGCTGCTGAACAGGCCGAAGGCCGCCTGCGCAACCGACCACACCACCAGCGATCCACCCAGTGCCAGCTTGCTGCCCAACTTGTCGATCAAAGCACCAAGAGGCAGTTGTGAAAAGGCGTAGGCAATGGAGAACGCCGAGAGCATCACCCCCATTTGCATCGGGCTGATGGCCAGGTCTTTCTGGATGGTGGTGTTGGCGATGGATAAGGCGCTGCGGTCAAGGTAGTTGACCACGCCAATCAGGAACAGGAAGAAGATCGTCAGCGTCTTGTAGCTTTTTATTGTTCTCATACGCGCCTCTCATGAGCGGTTGCGCCCCTACCCGACAGGTGGGGCGACGCTCACTTTAGAGGGCGGTTTGGCCTGTGCCCAATTACATCATTCCATCAGTTAATAACCGCGCGTTATCAAGGTGTCTGGCGAGCACCGCGCAGGGCATCGGGACCACTTAACAAGGCGTCGATAAAGGCTTTTGCCGACCACTGCGGGACATCGTTGCGCCGGGTAATCACCCCGTAGTCAGCCAGCACCAGCGGAAACGGCAAGGCCAGGCGGGTCAGGCGACCGGCCTGGATTTCCGGTTCGACCATCGACTCGGCCAGCATCGCCACCGACGGCGTGGTTTGCAGCAGTTGCATGGTGGTCTGCAAGGACACGGTTTCGACGGTGTTTTCCGGGGTCTGCATGCCTGCTTCGACGAAGGCTTTTTCCACCCGTGCGCGCATCGGCGTGCCCGTCGGGTAAATCACCCACGGCCAACTGCCCAAATCCGCCAGTGGCACTTCACTAGCCCCGGCCAGCGGGTGCTGGCTGCCCGTAACCAGGCACAACGGCTCCGGCGCCAGCGCCTGGAATTCAAACAACTCACGATGACGATCGAGGGTAAAACGGGCCACCACCAGGTCCAGTTCCTTGTGTTCGAGCAAGGTCAGCATATTGGCACTGGTGCCCTCAAGCACTTGCACGGTGAGCAACGGCCAGTCCTGCTTGACCCGCACAATGGCAGCAGGCACGGCCAGGGCTGTGGCCGCATAAATGGTGCCGACCTTGATCAGGCCATGCCCACCCTGGCGCAGATGGTTGATCTGGCTGACAAACTGACCGGTGTCGTTCAACGCGATCTGGGCAAAACGGGCCACATGGCTGCCCAGATCGGTAAGGGTCATGCTGCGCGGCAAACGGGCAAATACTTCGAAGCCCAGCTGGTGCTCGATTTCGCGCAACATCTTGCTCACGGCTGGCTGGCTGATACTCATTTCCTGCGCAGTCGCATGCATGTTTTGCGTGCGCGCCAGGGTGTCGATCAGCACCAAATGGCGAAACCGCAGCCAGTTGCACAACTGGTTAAATCCGACATCCGCCATCCGATAACCCCCGGTTATTAAGACCTGAGAATATCTCATTGGCGATTATCGCAAAGCAATATTAGTGTGCAGCTGTTGGGCCAAATAATAACAACGGACTTTCGTCATGAACCTAGCCAACAAACGTGTGCTGATAACTGCTGCGGCGCAAGGCATAGGCCGCGCTTCGGTACTGGCCTTTCGCGATGCGGGCGCGCAGGTCATCGCCACCGACCTGCATGTCGAAGCCCTGCAAGATATCCCCGGTATTCAAGTCCTGCCCCTGGACGTGACCCAAGCTTGCGCCATCGATGCCATCTGCCAGCAGCTGGGCGCTATCGACGTGCTGTTCAACTGCGCAGGCTATGTGCACAGCGGTGCCCTGCTGGAGTGCGACGAGCAGGCCTGGCAATTTTCTTTCGACCTCAATGTCACCGCCATGTACCGCATGATCCGCGGCTTCCTCCCCGGCATGCTGGAAAACGGCGGCGGCTCGATCATCAACATGGCTTCGGTGGCCTCCAGCGTCAAAGGCGTGCCCAACCGCTTTGCCTACACCGCCAGCAAGGCTGCGGTGATCGGCCTGACCAAATCGGTCGCCGCCGACTACGTGCGCCAGGGCATTCGCTGCAACGCCATTTGCCCCGGCACGGTGGACTCCCCTTCGCTACGCCAGCGCATCGCTGAACAGGCCCTTGAGCAAGGGCGTTCCGAAGCTGAGGTCTATCAGGCCTTTGTTGACCGCCAGCCCATGGGCCGCATCGGCAGCGCTGAAGAAATCGCACAACTGGCGCTGTACCTGGCCAGCGATGCCAGCAGCTACACCACCGGCACCGTCCAGGTGATCGATGGCGGGATGAGTAATTAAGCATTTTGTGGGAAACCCTGTGGGAGCGAGCCTGCTCGCGATGCAGGCACCTCGGTGTTTAAGTGGCACCGCATTGATGCATTCGCGAGCAGGCTCGCTCCCACACTAGATTTATTTCCATGCACCAAAGGAGCTTTTATGAAACTGCTGCGCTACGGCGATAAAGGTCAGGAAAAACCCGGCCTGCTCGATGCCCAAGGCAATATCCGCGATTTGTCGGCGCATATCGCCGACGTTGCAGGCGCTGCGCTGTCAGCCGCAAGCCTGGAAACACTGAGAAAAATCGACCCCGCCAGTTTGCCGCTGGTCAGCGGTTCGCCACGTATCGGCGCCTGCGTCGGCCAGGTCGGCAAGTTTATCTGCATCGGCCTGAACTACGCCGACCACGCTGCCGAGTCGGGCCTGGCGGTGCCGTCGGAACCGGTGGTATTCAGCAAATGGACCAGCGCCATCTGCGGTCCCAACGACAACGTGGAAATCCCCCGCGACTCGACCAAAACCGACTGGGAAGTCGAGCTGGGCGTGGTGATCGGCAAGGGTGGACGCAATATCGATGAACATAACGCTCTGGAGCACGTGGCCGGATACTGCGTGATCAACGATGTATCGGAGCGCGAATGGCAGATCGAACGTGGCGGCACCTGGGACAAGGGCAAAGGCTTTGACACCTTTGGCCCCCTCGGACCATGGCTGGTGACCCGCGATGAGATCAGCGACCCGCACCAGCTCGACCTTTGGCTTGAAGTCGACGGACAGCGCTACCAGAACGGCAACACCCGCACCATGGTCTTTCAGATCCCGGCCCTGATTGCTTACCTGAGCCGCTGCATGTCGCTGCAACCGGGCGACGTGATTTCCACCGGCACACCGCCGGGTGTGGGCCTGGGCGTCAAACCAACCCCGGTGTACCTGCGCGCAGGCCAGGTCATGCACCTGGGCATCAGCGGCCTTGGCGAACAGCGCCAGCTCACCGTACAGGCCGACTGACTTCACGCTCACACAACTATAAGAAAGGGTTTTACACATGCGCATTCTGATTACTGGCGGCACCGGCTTTATCGGCAAACAACTGGCCCAGCGCCTGCTCGACATGAACAGCCTGACCTTTGAAGGCCAGGCGCCTCGCACCATTGAGCGCATCGTGTTGTTCGACGCCTTTGCCGGCGAAGATGTGCCGAGCGACCCGCGCATCGAGCTGGTGACCGGCGATATAGCCGACCCCGATGTCATCGCCCGCGTCACCGATGGCGTGGATCTGGTGTGGCATCTGGCAGCCGTGGTCAGCTCGGCGGCCGAAGCGGATTTCGACCTGGGCATGCAGGTCAACCTGCACGGCCTGATGCTGCTGCTCGAAACCCTGCGCAAGCAAGGCAACGCGCCGCGCTTTGTCTACGCCAGCGGTTTTGCAGTATTCGGCGGCGCCCTGCCGCCAGTAGTCGATGACAACACCGTGCTTACCCCACAATCGTCCTACGGCATGCAAAAAGCCGTAGGCGAATTGCTGGTCGCCGACTATGCGCGCAAAGGCTTTGTCGACGGCCGGGTGCTGCGCCTGCCAACCGTGGCTGTACGCCCCGGCAAGCCGAACAAGGCGGCCTCGACCTTCTTCAGTTCGATCATCCGCGAGCCACTGGTGGGCCTGCCTGCCGTATGCCCGGTACGCCCGGATACCCAGGTTTACCTCACCTCGCCGCGGCGCATTATTGAGTCGATGCTGCTGGGCATGACCCTGTCGCCAGAAACCCTGGGCAACCAGCGCATTATCCCGTTGCCGGGCGTGACCACCACCGTGGCCGACATGGTCGCGGCGCTGCAACGGGTGGCCGGTGATGACGTGGCCAAACTGATTCGCTGGGAGCCCGACGCGACTATCCAGCGTATCGTCGAAAGCTGGCCGAGCAAGGTAGAAGCCCCCCGCGCCCGTGCCCTGGGCTTTACCGCCGACGCGGACTTCGATGCCATCGTGCGCGCACATATCGAGGATACGGCCGACAAATAACCCACCACCCCCTTGTGGGAGCGGGCTTGCTCGCGATCAAGGCGACGCGGTGCAACTGAAGCCCCGCAGCGACCCCATCGCAAGCAAGCCCGCTCCCACAAAAAGCCCTGTCTCACCCAAATGCTGCAACGCTCACGCTACTCACAACAATAAAAACTGAGGTCGTGCCACATGACTACTCCACTCACCGATGTCTCGGACATCGAACAACAGACAATCAAGCGCGTGACCAGGCGCATGATTCCTTTTCTTGTACTGCTGTTTGTGGTCGCCTTTCTGGACCGCAACAACGTCGGTTTCGCCGCACTGCGCATGAACGAAGATATCGGCATCAGCCAGACCATTTATGGCCTGGGCGCAGGTATTTTCTTCCTCGGCTATTTCATGTTCGAAGTGCCGAGCAACATTTTGCTGCACCGCTATGGCGCCCGTGTATGGATCGCGCGGATCATGGTGACCTGGGGCATCATCGCCGGCGCCATGGGCTTCCTGCAGACACCCATCCACTTCATTTCCCTGCGCGTGCTGCTGGGTATTGCCGAAGCCGGGTTCTTCCCTGGCGTGATCTATCTGCTGTCGCTGTGGTTCCCGAGCCGCTATCGCGCACGCATGATCGCCTCGTTTTATCTGGGCGTACCCATCGCGCAAATCATCGGCGCACCGCTGTCGGTGGGCCTGATGGAGATGGGCGATGCCTGGGGCTTTGTCGGCTGGCGCCTGATGTACATCGTCGAAGCCGTACCGGCGGTGATCCTCGGTGTGGTGTGCTACTTCTACCTCACCGACCACCCGGCCGATGCCCACTGGCTGACCGACAAACAGCGCACCTGGCTGATCAACACCCTGGCCCAGGAAGAGCGCAACAAACCGCTGGTGGTGGGAGTACAACCGACCAAGGGCCAGATGATCCGCAAGGCCCTGTGCAACCGCCAGGTATGGCTGCTGGCACTGGTGTATTTCGGCATCACCTCGGGCTCCAACGCGATGAACTTCTTCATGCCAACGGTTCTGGCATCGTTCCGCGGTACCTTCGGCCTGGAAATCGGCCTGATGCAGAACGGCCTGATCACCGCCATTCCCTATGCCGTTGCTGCTGTGGCGATGATCTGGTGGAGCCGGCGCTCTGACCGCCTGCAAGAACGTCACTGGCATGCCGGCGGTGCCGCCATGCTCGCGGCAGTGTCGATTGCCGTGGCGCTGTGGCTCAACCAGCCGTGGATCATTGTCATCGGTTTCATTCTGCTGGCGATGGGCGTGTACAGCGCGATCAACGTGTTCTGGGCAGTCCCCGGGCAAGTGCTGACCGGTGTCGGCGCGGCCGTGGGCATTGGCCTGATCAACTCCATCGGCAACCTCAGCGGTTTTATCGGCCCTTACCTGACCGGCTACCTGTTCACCGTGACCGGCAGCTACACCCCGGGGTTTCTGGTGATCGCCGCACTGGTTGGCCTGGGTGGCCTGGGCATGGTGCTGATGCCGCGCAATAAAGAATCGCAAATTGGCGCCGCACTGGCCCCTGCCACTGGAGGAAAAGCATGAACCTGCCAAGCGTAGCCTTTATCGGTACCGGGATCATGGGCCTGCCCATGGCCCGCAACCTGCTGCACGCCGGCTTCCCGGTGCGGGCCTGGAACCGCTCGCCGGGCAAGTTGCAGGCGCTGGCGACACTGGGGGCGGCGGTTGCGCCGACCCCGGCAGGCGCGGCAGACGGTGCTCAGGTGCTGATCTGCATGCTCAGCGATGGCCCAACCTGTGACGAGGTGCTGTTTGGTGATAACGGTGCCGCCCTGGCACTGGCACCGGGGGCGCTGGTGATCGTGATGAGTTCGATCCCGGTCGACACCGCCGTTGAACAGGCGCGGTTATGTGCCGAACGCCGCCTGCGTTACCTCGACGCCCCGGTGTCGGGGGGCGAGCGCGGGGCGCGGGAAGCCAGCCTGGCAATCATGGTTGGCGGCGAAGTGGCCGCCTTTGAGCAGGGCCGCGAAGTACTGGCCGCCATGGGCCGCCCGGTGCACGTCGGCCCGGCGGGCACCGGCGAGTTGTCCAAGCTGGTCAACCAATTGATCGTCGCCAGCACCATCGCCACCGTCGCCGAAGGCCTGCTGCTGGCCGAGCGCGGTGGCGCCGACCCGGCGAAAGTCCACGAGGCGCTGATGGGCGGTTTTGTCGACTCGCCGATCTGGCGCCAGCACGGCCAACGCATGCTGAACAACGATTTCACTCCCGGTGGCCCGGCCAAATGGCAGCTCAAGGACACCCGCACCGCCATGGCCCAAGCACAAAAACTGGGCCTGAACCTGCCCGTCGGCAGCCTGGTAGACAGCCTGTTTGCCGCCATGGTCGAGGCCGGTGACGGCGAACTCGACCACGCCGGACTGATCCGCCAGTTGCGCCGCAACAACCCATTGCCTGAATAAAATAATCAGCCGGAGCCTGCCATGACCGATTCAACCCCACGCCGCCTGCGCAGCCAGCTGTGGTTCGACGACCCAAGCCACGCCGACCTGACCGCACTGTATGTGGAACGCTACATGAACCAGGGCCTGACCCGCGCCGAACTGCAATCGGGGCGGCCGATTATCGGCATCGCCCAGACCGGCAGCGACCTGACGCCCTGCAACCGCCATCACATCGAACTGGCCAAGCGGGTCAAGGACGGCATTCGCGATGCAGGTGGCATCCCGATGGAGTTTCCGGTACACCCGATTGCCGAACAGTCGCGCCGCCCCACCGCGGCCCTCGACCGCAACCTCGCCTACCTGGGCCTGGTCGAGGTGCTGCATGGTTACCCGCTGGACGGCGTAGTGCTGACCACCGGTTGCGACAAAACCACCCCGGCCTGCCTGATGGCAGCGGCCACCACCGACCTGCCTTCCATCGTGCTCTCCGGCGGGCCTATGCTCGATGGCTGGCACAAAGGCCAGCGCATTGGCTCCGGCACCGTACTGTGGCATGCGCGCAATCTGCTCAGCGCCGGCGAAATCGATTACGAAGGCTTTATGACCCTGACCACCGCATCATCGCCGTCGGTGGGTCACTGCAACACCATGGGCACTGCGCTGTCGATGAACGCCCTGGCCGAGGCACTGGGTATGTCCCTGCCCGGCTGCGCGAGCATCCCGGCACCGTACCGCGAGCGCGGGCAAATGGCCTATGCCACCGGGATGCGCATCGTCGACCTGGTGCGCGAAGACGTACGCCCATCCCAGATCATGACCCACGCGGCCTTCGAAAACGCCATTGCCGTGGCCTCGGCGCTGGGCGCATCCACCAACTGCCCGCCGCACCTGATTGCCATCGCCCGCCACAGCGGTATCGAGCTGTCACTGGAAGACTGGCAGCGCGTCGGCGAAGACGTGCCCTTGCTGGTCAACTGCATGCCCGCCGGCGAGTACCTGGGTGAAAGTTTCCACCGCGCAGGGGGTGTACCGGCGGTGATGCATGAACTGGACAAGGTCGGCCGCCTGCACCGCGACTGCCTCACGGTCAGTGGCCGCAGCATGGGTGAAGTGGTTGCCGACTGCGTCACCGGCGACCGTGACGTGATCCGCTCCTACGAAGATCCGCTGATGCACCGAGCCGGTTTTATCGTACTCAGCGGCAACTTCTTCGACAGTGCCATCATGAAAATGTCAGTGGTAGGCGAAGCCTTTCGCAAGACCTACCTCAGCGACCCGTTGCAACCCAACAGCTTCGAAGCGCGGGCAATTGTGTTCGAGGGCCCGGAAGACTACACGGCGCGGATCAACGACCCTTCGCTGGACATCGACGAGCGCTGCATTCTGGTGATTCGAGGCTGCGGCACCGTGGGCTTCCCCGGCAGCGGCGAGGTAGTGAACATGGCGCCACCTTCCAACCTGATAAAGGCCGGGATCGACTCCCTGCCCTGCATGGGTGATGGCCGCCAAAGCGGCACCTCGGCCAGCCCGTCAATTCTCAACATGTCCCCGGAATCTGCAGTGGGTGGCGGTCTGTCGTTACTGCGCACCGGCGATCGCCTGCGCGTCGACCTCAACGCACGCAGCGTCAACCTGCTGGTGGACGAAAGCGTGCTCAACGAACGCCGCCAGGAACCGCTGCCACCGCTGGCCCCGTCACAAACTCCGTGGCAGGAACTGTACCGCCAACTGGTCGGCCAGCTCTCCACCGGCGGCTGCCTCGAACCGGCCACCCTGTACTGGCGCGTGATCCCGGAAAACGGCCCGCCCCGTCACTCCCACTAGACACGACAAACACATTACCTGTGGGAGCGAGCCTGCTCGCGAAGCAGACACTGCAGATGGTCAGCCAACCCGTGGTGACTTGATCGCGACCAAGCTCGCTCCCACCAAGCACTCTTTTCAAGGATCACGTTTATGCAAACGCTGCAATTGACCATAGAAAACACCCTGCCCGATGACTGGCAGCGCGCCACCCTGGTCGGTCGCGTGTGGTTGCCCGGCGAACGTGGCGGCCCGGCCGTGGTGGTGATTCGTGACGGTGAAGTAATCGACTGCACGGCCCACTTCCCCACCCTGAGCCTGCTGCTCGATAGCGACAACCCGCTGCAAGCCGTGCGTGAAATCCGCGGCACCGTATTGGGCACGATCCAGGCCTTGCTGGCCAACAGCGGCGAGCAGCGCGACATGGGCAAACCCTACCTGCTGGCCCCGGCAGATCTGCAAGTGATCAAGGCGGCGGGTGTCACCTTTGCTGCCAGCATGATCGAACGGGTGATCGAGGAAAAAGCCGGAGGCGATGCCCACCGTGCCGAAGAGGTTCGTGCCCTGGTGCACGAAGTGATTGGTAATAACCTGCGCGACCTGCGCCCCGGCTCGCCAGAAGCCATGCGCCTCAAACAAGTGCTGATCGAACAGAACATGTGGTCGCAGTACCTGGAAGTGGGTATCGGCCCCGACGCCGAAATTTTCACCAAGGCACCGATCCTCGCTGCGGTGGGCAGCGGCAGCGCCATTGGCATCCACCCCGGTTCAAGCTGGAACAACCCGGAGCCGGAAGTGGTGCTGGCGGTAGACAGCCAGGGCCGAATCCACGGCGCGACCCTGGGCAACGACGTCAACCTGCGCGACTTCGAAGGTCGCAGCGCGTTACTGCTGAGCAAGGCCAAGGACAACAACGCCTCCTGTGCACTGGGGCCCTTTATTCGCCTGTTTGACGAACACTTCAACCTCGACGACGTGCGCCATTGTGAAGTGACCTTGCGTGTTGAAGGTGTCGATGACTACGTGCTGAACGGCAAAAGCTCAATGAACCAGATCAGCCGCGATCCGGCGGACCTGGCCGAACAGACGCTCAACGCCAACCACCAGTACCCGGACGGTTTTGTCCTGTTCCTGGGTACCCTGTTCGCTCCTACAGAAGACCGCGACCAGCCGGGCCAGGGGTTTACCCATAAGGCCGATGATGTTGTAAGCATCTCGTCACCGACACTGGGAGCGTTGCACAACCGCGTGACCGGCAGCGACCAGGCGCCACAATGGGCGTTCGGGGTCAGTGCACTGATGAAGAACCTGGCGGGCCGCGGGCTGCTCGGCCAGGCCTGACTGGCTGATTGAAAGCCACAAAAAAGGCCCCGCCTGTTCAACAGTGCGGGGCCTTTGCGTATCTGGTGTCCCAGGCGGGGTTCGAACCTGCAACCTTCCCCTTAGGAGGGGGATGCTCTATCCAATTGAGCTACTGAGACAAATAACGGCGTGCATGGTAACGGGCATGCCTGGGTTTGTCATGTCGTGAGTGGTCTTTTTAACTGTAAGACAGCGGCCTAAACAGACTTTTTTTGCCTCCGATGAGCGGTACGAGGTTGCGATCGACTGCACAGCACAGGCAAGGCTCAGGCGGCCATCGTGCAATTTGCACTACATCAAAAAGCCATCATTGCAAAATGCAATTAAACACTCTTGAATATACGGCTCAACTCGCTGTTTTATAAGGTTTTTTAGCCTTGTTACAGTTGGCACGAAGACTGCTCTATTAACAGTATCCCGTCCATGCTCTCAGAGATGACCGCCATGAACAGCACGCTACTACTGTTAAACACCCTCGCGCTGGCCGTATTGCTGGTTTTTCATTTTCTGCCCGAGCCCGTTTCGGCCGAGCAGCCTGTTGAAATGACGGCTACCTTCAACAAACCGCGGCCACAGGTTGCGGTGATGAAAGAGACCAGCCGCGTGACACCTCGTCTGGCTGCCAACCAGCCCGTCGCCGACCAGGCACCTGCGGGTGAACGCTGGGTCTTTTGAAAGCACATTGAGAGATGGGTAAGAAATCATGTCCAAAATCGCTTTGGCTCTGTTAATGCTGGCACTGTCGAGCCTTGCCCTGGATGTATTCACCAGTAACGAATTTGGCAATCTGCCCTTGATCGCCGCCGCGGTATTTTTCGCTTGCTGGCTGGTGGCGCTGATGCTTGGTCGCAGGTTCAAGTTTGACCCGCAATTGCGCTGAAACTGCCCATAGGCAAGGGGGAAAACCCATTAATTTGCTGGGTTAATCGCTAAGCCACCCATTCGAGTGTATATTTTTAACAAGACCTACTGGCATAACGCCTTTATCCGGTTCAATATTTGTCACAGAATTGACGCCAGGGAAGTGGCAGATTTGAGGCATGATGCGCGCCTCTTAGCAATTCAGGTTGAACATTTGGCTATAAGGACGGTCTTAAACACATCCTGCGGCCAATTCCCGAGAACCGCTCCCCTGAACTAACCGGTTAACTAAAATGCGCCCATTGAAACAGGCAATTTACTCCAGCCGCACGGCTGACAAGTTCGTCGTTCGCCTGCCAGACGGAATGCGCGAGCGCATCGCCGAAGTGGCTCGCAACCATCACCGCAGCATGAACTCTGAAATCATTGCTCGTCTCGAGCAAAGCCTTATCCAGGAAGGCGTTCTGGGTGATGAGCTCAGCATGCGCCTCGACAGCCCCGAGCTTTCCCTGCATGAGCGTGAGCTGCTGCAACGCTTCCGCCAGTTGTCCCACCGCCAGCAAAACGCCTTGGTATCACTGATTGCTCACGATGCTGAAGCAGCCTCTGAAGAATCCTGATTTAACCCAGGCATAAAAAAAGCCAGCAAATGCTGGCTTTTTTTATGGGCGCTGTTCGCGCCCTGTACAGAATGATCAAAGCAGGAAGATAGTCGCCAGCCCCAGAAAGATGAAGAACCCGCCACTGTCGGTCATGGCGGTGATCATCACGCTTGCGCCCATGGCCGGATCACGCCCCAGCCGGGCCAGCGTCATGGGAATCAATACCCCCATCAGTGCTGCCAGCAGCAGGTTGAGGGTCATGGCTGCGGTCATCACCACGCCGAGCGACCAGCTGCCATACAGCAGGTAGGCCACAACACCAATCACCCCACCCCACACCAGACCATTGATCAGGCCCACGGCAAGTTCCTTGCGCATCAACCGCGAAGTGCTGCCGGTGTTGACCTGATCCAGGGCCATCGCGCGTACGATCATGGTAATGGTCTGGTTGCCGGAGTTACCGCCAATACCGGCCACGATGGGCATCAGTGCTGCCAGAGCCACCAGCTTTTCAATCGAGCCTTCGAACAGGCCAATCACCCGCGAAGCAATAAATGCCGTGACCAGGTTGACTGCCAGCCAGGCCCAACGGTTACGCAGGGACTTCCACACCGAGGCGAAGATGTCTTCTTCTTCTCGCAGACCGGCCATGTTGAGAACTTCGTTTTCACTCTCTTCACGGATCAGGTCGACCATTTCATCGATGGTCAGACGGCCGATAAGCTTGCCGTTCTTGTCCACCACCGGGGCCGAAATCAAGTCATAACGTTCAAATGCCTGAGCAGCATCGTAGGCATCTTCGTCCGGGTGAAAACTCACCGGGTCGTTGGCCATGACCTCAGACACTTGTTTTTCAGGGTCGTTGACCAGCAGACGCTTGATCGGCAGCACGCCTTTGAGCGCACCGTCGTAATCGACCACGAACAGTTTGTCGGTATGGCCCGGCAACTCCTTGAGGCGACGCAGGTAACGCAGCACGACTTCAAGGCTGACATCCTCACGGATGGTCACCATCTCAAAGTCCATCAAGGCACCGACCTGGTCCTCGTTATAGGACAGTGCGGAGCGCACGCGCTCACGCTGCTGGCCATCCAGGGTCTCCATCAGCTCATGGACGACGTCTCGCGGCAGCTCGGGAGCCAGGTCAGCAAGTTCGTCGGCGTCCATCTCCTTGGCGGCTGCCAGGAGCTCGTGATCGTCCATGTCGGCGATCAGGGTTTCACGCACCGAGTCGGATACTTCGAGCAGGATGTCGCCATCGCGATCAGCCTTGACCAACTGCCAGACCGTCAGGCGGTCGTCCAGAGGCAATGCTTCGAGGATATAGGCAACGTCTGCGGAGTGCAGGTCTTCCAGCTTGCGCTGGAGTTCAACAAGGTTTTGCCGATGGACCAGGTTCTCGACCCGGTCATGGTGATGGCCTTCCTGACGATGAGTCAGATCTTCGACCACACGCTGGCGATTAAGCAGCTCAATAACTTGAGCAAGGCGGCTTTGCAGGCTTTCTTGGGTTTTCTTTACTTCAACTTCGGTCATAGGCGAACTCCACTCCCAGCAGCAGGGCACGCCGGAAGGATCAATCAGTCAATTCATGATTGGTAAAGCGGGATGCTGAGTTACTACTGGGTAAGTCCATGGAGGTATTCCACAAGCCCCGGCGGGGCTGACGGGCGCAATCATACACGGCTTGAAAATTAATGACGCAAAAATCTTGGAGATAACAAAAGCTTGCGAAAAACCGCCAGACGGCGCCTGCGCACTGCTTGTGCGACGAAGGATGAGGTGCACAGGGCACAACTCAAAGCTGAAATTCAACCTTGTAGCCGTTGACGAGCAGGGACAAGAACCAGAATAAACACAAGACAAGTCGCGAGGATGACAGCAATAGCCAAATCGCAGATAACAAAAAGCCCGCACAATGTGCGGGCTTTTTGATGTTTGGTGCACTCGACAGGATTCGAACCTGTGACCGCTCGGTTCGTAGCCGAGTACTCTATCCAGCTGAGCTACGAGTGCAGGTTGTGTTTGTTAAACCAGACCACCGCTGGCTGAAGCAAAGCCAACTGCCTAGGCAATTGACTCTTAAATGGTGCACTCGACAGGATTCGAACCTGTGACCGCTCGGTTCGTAGCCGAGTACTCTATCCAGCTGAGCTACGAGTGCAAGTTGTGTTTGATAAACCAGACCACCGCTGGTTGAAGCAAAGCCAACCGCCTGGGCGATTGACTCTTAAATGGTGCACTCGACAGGATTCGAACCTGTGACCGCTCGGTTCGTAGCCGAGTACTCTATCCAGCTGAGCTACGAGTGCAAGTTGTGTTTGATAGACCAGACCACCGCTGGTTGAAGCAAAACCAATCGCCTTGGCAATTGACTCTTAAATGGTGCACTCGACAGGATTCGAACCTGTGACCGCTCGGTTCGTAGCCGAGTACTCTATCCAGCTGAGCTACGAGTGCATTTGAATGCGGCGCATTATAGACCGTTGAATCTCTCTGGCAAGATTTTTTTTCAGTATTTTCAACAACTTACTGAACTGCCTAGATTACAACGTGCTACATGAATAATGGCGGAGAAGGGGGGATTCGAACCCCCGACACCCTTTTGAGATGTACTCCCTTAGCAGGGGAGCGCCTTCGGCCACTCGGCCACCTCTCCGCAACACGGGGCGTATAATAACCAGCCTTTTCCCCGCATGCAACTAAAAACTTAAATAAAATTAAAGACTTGGTTCTTCATCCTTTTCATTCTTGATCCGCAGGTAGATCTCTTCACGGTGTACGGCCACTTCCTTGGGAGCATTGACGCCAATGCGCACCTGGTTGCCTTTGACGCCCAATACGGTCACGGTAATTTCGCCATCGCCTATGATCAGGCTTTCCGCACAACGGCGAGTCAGAATCAGCATACGTTTCTCCTCACACTTATCTTTTCAGGGACAACAGTCTGCAAAAAAAAAGAGCCCGAGCCTACTAGCGACTAGTAGCACTCTGCGCTCCTTAGTATTGACCAACATGACAAAACGGGTGGGCTTCGTGCATGCCTGCCAAAAAACAAAGGGCGCGGATTAACCGCGCCCTTCTGCCAACGCCTTACTCGCCCTGTCGGGCTGGCGCATCCAGATCAAAAGCGGTGTGCAGGGAACGCACGGCCAGCTCCAGGTACTTTTCTTCGATCACAACAGACACTTTGATCTCGGAAGTCGAGATCATCAGGATGTTGATGTTCTCCTTGGCCAGCGATTCAAACATGCGGCTGGCAACGCCTGCATGAGAGCGCATGCCCACACCCACGATCGAAACCTTGGCAATGTTGGTGTCGCCCACCACTTCACGGGCACCGATCTCGCGAGCGGTATTTTCCAGCACGCTTTGCGCCGCATTGTAGTCATTGCGGTGTACGGTGAAGGTGAAGTCGGTGGTGTTATCGTGCGCAACGTTCTGCACGATCATGTCGACTTCGATGTTGGCCGCGCTGATCGGGCCCAGAATCTTGAACGCCACGCCCGGGGTGTCCGGCACGCCACGGATGGTCAGCTTGGCTTCGTCGCGATTGAACGCGATACCAGAAATGATCGGCTGTTCCATGGATTCCTCTTCATCAATAGTAATGAGGGTACCTGGACCCTCCTTGAAGCTGTGCAAAACGCGCAGCGGAACGTTGTACTTGCCGGCGAACTCGACTGCGCGGATCTGCAACACCTTGGAACCCAGGCTGGCCATTTCCAGCATTTCTTCGAAGGTGATCTTTTCCAGACGCTGCGCCTTGGCCACAACCCGCGGGTCAGTGGTGTAGACGCCGTCAACATCGGTGTAGATCTGGCATTCATCAGCCTTGAGGGCCGCTGCCAGCGCCACACCCGTGGTGTCGGAACCGCCACGGCCCAGCGTGGTGATATTGCCGAGCTCATCAACGCCCTGGAAACCGGCAACCACAACCACACGACCGGCCTTGAGATCAGCGCGAATCTTCTGATCGTCAATTTTCAGGATACGGGCCTTGGTGTGCGAGCTGTCCGTGAGGATGCGCACCTGGCTGCCGGTGTAGGACACGGCCGGCACACCACGCTTGTTCAGCGCCATGGACAGCAGACCAATAGTCACCTGCTCGCCCGTGGATACAATCATATCCAGCTCACGCGGCAACGGCTGATCGCTGATTTGCTTGGCCAGGTCGATCAGGCGATTGGTTTCGCCGCTCATGGCCGACAGCACGATCACCAGATCATTGCCGGCTTCGCGGAACTTCTTAACTTTATCGGCGACCTGCTCGATTCTCTCGACAGTGCCGACCGAGGTGCCTCCGAATTTCTGTACGATCAAAGCCATTTCAAAGCAGCCTCAGCCCATAAAGGGCGCCCATTTATCATTCAAACGACGCGCCGTTACTAGACAACGGCGCGTTCTGGACCTCAGATACCCTGCTCGACAAATGGCACGGTCAGAGCCAGCGCGGCGTCCAGGGCTGCAGCATCAACACCGCCACCTTGCGCCATGTCCGGACGACCACCGCCCTTCCCGCCCACTGCCGCAGCAGCCTGCTTCATCAAATCACCGGCTTTGAGTTGGCCAGTCAGGTCTTTGGTTACGCCTGCAACCAGTACAACCTTGTCTTCATGGACACTGCCGAGCAGGATCACCGCACGACCGAGCTTGTTCTTCAGCTGATCTACCAGCGCCAGAAGCGCCTTGCCGTCTTGACCGTCCAGGCGGGCGGTCAACACTTTCACGCCTTTTACGTCCACTGCCGACGATGACAGATCATCACCCGCTGCGCTTGCGGCCTTGGCCTGCAACTGCTCAAGCTGTTTTTCCAGCTGACGGTTGCGCTCAAGTACCGCCGACAATTTGTCGACCAGGTTCTCGCGCGAGCCTTTGACCAGGCTGGCGGCTTCCTTGAGCTGCTCTTCGGCAGCATTGAGGTAAGCCAGTGCGGCGGCGCCGGTCACCGCTTCAATGCGACGGATACCGGAGGCTACACCGCCTTCGCTGATGATTTTCATCAGGCCGATATCACCGGTGCGCTTGGCGTGGATACCGCCACACAGCTCAACCGAGAAATCACCACCCATGCTCAGCACGCGAACGCTGTCGCCGTACTTCTCGCCAAACAACGCCATGGCGCCTTTTTCCTTGGCGGTTTCGATGTCGGTTTCTTCAGTCTCGACCGGGGTATTCTTGCGAATCTCGGCGTTGACAATATCTTCCAGCGCCTTGATCTGCTCAGGCTTGATCGCTTCGAAGTGGCTGAAGTCAAAACGCATGCGCTGGCTGTCAACCAAAGAGCCTTTCTGCTGAACGTGCTCGCCCAGAACCTGGCGCAAGGCGGCGTGCAGCAAGTGGGTGGCCGAGTGGTTCAGCGCCGTGGCGTGACGCACATCGGCGTCCACCTGGGCTTCAACGGTTTCGCCCACTTTCAGGCCGCCCGCAGCAACCACGCCGTGGTGCAGGAAAGCGCCACCGGTCTTGGTGGTGTCGCGCACGTCAAAGCGGGCAGCACCCGCCTGCAGGTAACCGCAATCGCCGACCTGACCGCCCGATTCGGCATAGAACGGGGTCTGGTCGAGAATCACCACACCCTCGTCGCCTTCGTTCAGGCTGGCAACCGACTGCCCTTCTTTATACAGCGCAACCACCTTGGCCGAGGCCTGGGTAGCGTTGTAACCGACAAACTCGGTCGGCACGTCGACTTTGACCAGGGTGTTGTAGTCCAGGCCAAACGAGCTGGCCGAACGGGCACGCACACGCTGGGCTTCCATCTCGCGTTCGAAGCCTTCTTCGTCCACGGTCAGGTTGCGCTCGCGGGCGATATCGGCCGTCAGGTCCATCGGGAAGCCATAGGTGTCGTAGAGCTTGAACACTACGTCGCCAGGCACCACGGTGCCCTTGAGCTCAGCCAGATCCAGCTCGAGGATTTTCAGACCCTGCTCCAGGGTCTTGGAGAACTGCTCTTCTTCAGCCTTGAGCACGCGCTCGATATTGGCCTGCTCGCGCACCAGCTCCGGGAAGCTGGCACCCATCTCGGCCACCAGGGCCGCGACGATCTTGTAGAAGAAATTGCCGGTAGCACCCAACTTGTTGCCATGACGGCAGGCGCGACGAATGATGCGGCGCAGCACGTAGCCGCGACCTTCGTTCGATGGCAGTACACCGTCGGCGATCAGGAAGCTGCACGAACGGATATGGTCCGCTACCACCTTGAGCGATGCCTGGCCTTCGTTGGCGCAGCCGATCGCGTCCGCCGCTGCGGTCAGCAGGCTCTGGAACAGGTCGATATCGTAGTTGGAGTTGACGTGCTGCATCACCGCACTGATCCGCTCCAGGCCCATGCCGGTGTCTACCGACGGCGCTGGCAACGGATGCAACACGCCATCGGCGGTGCGGTTGAACTGCATGAAAACGTTGTTCCAGATTTCGATGTAACGGTCGCCGTCTTCGTCTGGCGAGCCCGGCGGGCCACCCCAGATTTCCGGGCCGTGATCGTAGAAAATCTCGGTGCACGGGCCGCACGGGCCGGTATCGCCCATGGTCCAGAAGTTGTCCGATGCATACGGCGCGCCCTTGTTGTCGCCGATACGGATCATGCGCTCGGCAGGCACGCCGACGTCCTGGGTCCAGATGTCGTAGGCTTCGTCATCGCTGGCGTAGACGGTCACCCACAGCTTGTCTTTGGGCAGCTTGAGAACACCGGTCAGGAAGGTCCAGGCGAAATTGATCGCATCTTTCTTGAAGTAATCGCCAAAGCTGAAATTGCCGAGCATTTCAAAGAAGGTGTGGTGACGGGCGGTGTAACCGACGTTTTCCAGGTCGCTGTTCTTGCCGCCGGCACGCACGCACTTCTGGCTGCTGGTCGCTCGGGTGTAGGCACGTTTTTCTTGACCCAGGAAACAGTCCTTGAACTGGTTCATCCCCGCGTTGGTGAACAGCAGGGTCGGGTCGTTATTAGGGACCAAGGAGCTGGAAGGGACACGGGTGTGACCTTGCTCCTCGAAGAAGCGAAGGAAGGCTTCACGGATTTCTGCGCTTTTCATAGGTTCTTCCACGGAGGCTGCGGCCAGAGGCAAGTAAATCACGTCAATCGACAGTGCGACTCGCAAAGGGCCGCATTATATCGGCCCTTCGCCCCGGGTACAGCGTGTTTATACGATAGCGACAAGCAATTGGACGGATTGAACGCTTATTGAAGGGAAAACTCGGCAAAAACCGCTATCACCTGCTCAATCTGGCTGCGACTGACATCCATGTGCGTCACCATTCGCAAGCGCGGCGCGGCACTGAGCCTGATCCCCTGGCCGGCCGCAAAGGCCTTGAGTGCCTCAGCACGCTCACCGACCTGGACGTAGACCATATTGGTCTGCACCGGCTCAACCTCATAACCGGCAGCACGCAGGCCCTCGGCCAGCAACTGGGCATTGGCATGGTCATCGGCCAGACGCGCCACCTGATGATCCAGTGCATACAGCCCGGCAGCCGCCAGTTGACCGGCCTGGCGCATGCCGCCCCCGACCATCTTGCGCAGGCGTCGGGCGCGGGAGACAAGCTCGGCGGTGCCGCACAGCACCGACCCCACGGGCGCGCCCAGGCCTTTGGACAGACAGACCGATACCGAATCGAAATGGCGGGTGATATCACCGGCGTCAACGCCCAGTTTGACCGCCGCGTTGTACAACCGCGCGCCATCAAGATGCAGCGCCAGGCCGTGCTCGCGGGTCAGGCGGCCGGCCGCTGCCAGGTACTCGGTGGGCAGCACCTTGCCTTGCATGGTGTTTTCCAGCGCAAGCAGGCGGGTGCGGGCAAAGTGGAAGTCATCCGGTTTGATCGCGGCAGCCACCTGTTTCAGATCAAGCGAGCCATCGGCCTGCACCTCCAGCGGCTGCGGCTGAATGGACCCCAGGACCGCCGCCCCGCCACCTTCATACTTATAGGTGTGAGCCTGCTGACCGACGATGTATTCATCACCGCGCTCGCAATGCGCCATCAAGGCCAGCAGGTTGCTCATGGTGCCGGTGGGCACAAACAGCCCCCTGGCAAAGCCCAGGCGCAATGCCAGCTCGGATTCCAGTTTGTTCACCGAAGGATCTTCGCCATACACATCATCGCCCATAGGCGCATTTGCCATGGCTTCACGCATGCCTGGGGTGGGTTGGGTCACGGTGTCACTACGAAGATCGATAACAGACATGGCATTGGCCTCGGCAAGGTTTGATCAGTGTTGAATGCTAAACGTGCGATTCCCGCCAGAACAAGCCTACTCTGCAGCGATCGACAATATTCGGATGCTCACGTAGGAATTACCTTATTAATGAAATGGAAAAACTGATAGCTATTAGCAAAAAGCATCAATGCATACTCGAAAAATATGTGATACAAAATGTCCGCCGCCAGAAAGGCTGGTGGCAACGTTCTCAGGGCGGGGTGCGACTCCCCACCGGCGGTAATTGCGCGCAAAGCGCATAGCCCGCGAGCGCTTGGCACATTCTTGAGCTTCGGCCAGGAATAAACCAAGGTCAGCAGACCCGGTGTGATCCCGGGGCCGACGGTCATAGTCCGGATGAAGAGAGAACGGGATTGGCGCCAAAGGGCCGTCAACCAGGCGGGATAGTGGCGATGCCGTATGGCCGTGCGCTGCCCTCCTGAACGTACCCTTTAATCCCATTCGATTCATATGCCCTGTTTTTCACACAAACAGGAATCTGAACATGCAACCTACAGCTATTCACCACAACGAACGTGTCGCATTTATCCAGGCTTCCTGGCACAAAGAGATTGTCGACCAGAGCCGCAAGGGCTTCCTGGCCGAAATGCTGGTGCTGGGCTATCAGGAAAGCGACATCGATTTCTTCGAAGTCGGCGGCGCATTCGAGATCCCGCTGCACGCCAAACTGCTGGCCAAGACCGGTCGTTACGCCGGAATTGTCGGCGCCGCACTGGTCGTGGATGGCGGCATCTACCGTCACGACTTTGTTGCCCAGACGGTCGTCAGCGGCCTGATGCAAGTACAGCTGGAAACCGAAGTGCCGGTGTTCTCCGTCAGCCTCACGCCGCACCACTTCCACGCCGGTGAGGAGCATCAGAAGTTTTTCTTTGAGCACTTCGTGCACAAAGGCCAGGAAGCCGCCCGGACGTGCGTAGACACACTGCAGAAAATCCGCACCATCAAGCGCATGGATACCCAGCAAAAACGCGCGGTGTAATGCCTGATTCCCCGGCCAGCCCTGAAACCAGGCTCGCCGGGGAGCACACCATAAACATGTAACGCACACATAAGCCATCCAGGCGTTTCAATTGTCGATACAGGTGCCCGGTCACCGATGACATTTGAACTTGACGCCCAGGAGCATCTCTTATGTGCCCAACCCCGCCCCCAGTAACAACTACCCCTCTGCCAGCCCCTCATCATTTCGAGTTTGACGGCGGTGCCCAGGCCCCGCTCGAAAGAACCGAAACAACGGTTTCACACCCCCTGCCCCATGTGACAGAGAGCACCACACAAAGCATTCTTCATATTGGCGATAACGCCACCCTCGTGCGCTACGTCACTGAAGGCGTCCTGTACCCCCGCCCCATTGACCGCCTGGTCTTCCGTGCCTCGGTGGCGCGGGCATCCATTTGCGTCACCAAGGGCGACAACGACTCTCTGCTGATCGACCTGAACCATGAGCGCTATCGGATAAAGCCTGCAAGTGCAAAGCAGATCATCGAAATTCATACCTTGAACGGCAACGATACGGTTTACATCGCCGACACCCTGAAAAACACCTTTCATATCGAAACCGGCCCCGGCAATGACACCGTCGTGACCAGCAGCGGCAAGTCCACGGTGCTGACCGGTACTGGCGATGACATGGTGATGACCCGTAGGGGCACCAGCTACGTAGACACTGGAGATGGCAATGACATCGTCAACGCCAATGGCACGGGCACAACCGTTGCCTACACGGGCAAAGGGGCAGACTTTTTTCGTGGCGGGGCCGGCATGGCCTTTATCGACGCAGGAGAAGGTGACGATGTAGCCGTCGGAGGCCAGGGCCACAGCATTCTATGCGGGGGCGACGGCGATGACCTTATTACAGCCGGAGCGGGCTCCAATGTGATCTATACCGGCCAGGGCCAGGACATCCTCAATCAAATAAAAGACAGGGACAAAGTATTCACCGACAGCGAGCCCACCTATATCGCCGAAGGCAGAATCACCCCGCACAAAAAGGTCGCCAATACATTTATTGGCAGCCCAATCCCCCTGCCGGAATCAGGGCTGATTATTCAAGGCAGCGAAGAGTTTATCGTAAGGGTTCAGGATGACTTGAAGCTATTGCTGAGCTCCGGCAACGGGAGCCAGCTACTGCGCGAACTGACAAAAAGTATTCGTAAAAGCCAGAAACCCATCACCATCGCCGAACTCAAGCAGGTAAATAACGGCCTATACATACCCAATCTGGGTGATGGCCGGTCTTTTATTCAGGTCGGGATGGCAGGTCTGCCTGATTTCGGAGGAACGGTGTACTACAACCCGGCATTTTCCACACCCGGCGCGATACCGCTTACCTCTCTGTACCACGAGCTATGCCACGCCTACAACTTTGTCACGGGCACACGATTTTTAGGCGCAAGCCCCGACGGGCATCAGGGAACCAAGCAAGCTGCGCTGGTGAAAAATGATGAACTGCAGGCCGTGGGCTTACCTTGCAACACAGAGCCCTTTGACTTCGATAAAGACCCTGCAACCCCTGCCCTCCCCACGAACCCGGCACAGTTCAGCGAAAACGGCATACGCGAAGAACTGGGGCTGCCCCTGCGCAAAACCTATATCTATTACTCGGATGATTAACCCTGTGGGGCCAGGGTTGTCGGTTCGATAATGATACCGGCGCGCAGGCCATTTTTGACTTTAGGGTTGGGAAAGATGATCCGCGCACCCTCTTCTTCAATAATCCAGCGGGTTTTGCCAGCGTCTTGCGCCAGCAGATAGCCCTTGGGCAACTCGCTGAAATTTTCGATATCGGCAGGCAAGTGCAGGATAAAGGCATCACTGTGCTTGATGACTTCACGCGCCACACTGAACAACTGCAAACCCTCGAGCGAAGCATCGGCCAGTGCTGGCTCGCTACCCTCGATCATCTGCTGCAAACGCTGCTCCAGACGTTCGACATTGACTCCGCCGTTCTGCCCGAAAGGCCGGGCCTTGCCCAACTCAAGGGTAAACGCCTCGGCGCCCAAGCGATCGTAGGTATAGGCACTGAACACAATGGAGGGCTTGTTTTGCAACAGCACCGCTTCCATCCCGGCCGCACGCAAGCGCGACAGCTCTTCGCGAGAGTGGCTACGGCCCTCCTTGAAGGGATACAACGCAAACTGCTCGATCTTCGACCCTCGAATGGCCGTGTGCAAGTCGTAGTGCAGACGAGTACGCCCGGGAGGGCTGAAAAAGGTTTCAGCCAGGTGCTCAAGCTCGCAAGCACGCAGGGCTTCGGGGCCACTGCTGCTTTCGTGACGGCCGTTGAACAGCCGGTTAAGGTCTTCCTCGACAAAACGTGCGCCAGTACGCATGGCGCCGGGGTTGCCGAACAGGAACAGAATTCGCGCACGGGGCTTGATAGTACCCCGTGCAATGGCCTGCAACAGGCGATCAAGCAACTCGATCGGCGCTGTTTCATTGCCATGGATGCCGGCTGACAACAACAGATCCATACCGTTGTCACGAGCCTCGGGCGGGCGCACTTCAAGCGCGCCTTCGGTCAGCCAGCGCATCCGCACGCCGTCGACAGTCAGTTGAGTTTTCTCGGCCGGTTCACGTCCGGCCAAGGTCAGTTCAAGCAGTTTGCCGAGAGCGAGCATAGAACTTCCTTATCAGTGGTTGCAGTCCGGACCGTGTACGTGACCGTCTTCATCATCGCCCAGATCAGCCGGTTCCATTTCCAGTTGCAGGCTCACAAGGTTAGTCGCCAATGGGCGCAGCAGCAGGTTGGCGTATTCGGCATCGCCTTCTTCAACGTCTACACCGATCAGCAACTGGCCACGGCCGTCCTGCTGGATCCACAATTCCTTGCCCTGCCACATGACGGCAACGCGCGTGCAGGACGTTTCCAGCTGGGTACCGTCGGTGTCTTCAAGGATCAGCTTCAGGGTATCAGTCATTTCATCGCTCTCATTGGGGTGTGAAGGTGCGTGCCCGGCGTCAACTATCGCCCAGGCACAGCGCCTTTCAATTGATCTGGAAGGGGTAAACCGCGCCCAGTTTAAGGATTTGCGTCAGTTCATCCAATGCCGTGCGGCATTCAAGCAGCAATTGTGGATCAGCCAGGTCACTTTCGCGCAAAGCATCACGATAATGTTTGTTCACCCAGACCGTCAGGGTGTCGTACAGCGCCGGGGTCATGATCACGCCGGGGTTGACGGCCGCCAGCTCGGTTTCGTTGAGCGCGACCCGCAGGCGCAGGCACGCCGGACCACCGCCATTCTGCATGCTCTGCTTGAGGTCGAACACCTTGACCTCACGGATCGGCCCGCCAGCGGCCGTCAGCCCTTGCAGGTACTGCCATACGCGCGGGTTGGCACGACACTCTTCAGGCACGATCAATAGCATCGAGCCATCGGCGCGGCTCAGCAGCTGGCTGTTGAACAGATAAGAGCGCACGGCATCTTCCACGGCCACCTGATCACGGGGCACGCTGATCGACTGGAAGTTGGCGCCGCGGGTCGCCAGCTTGGCCTGCAACTCGGCCAGCATCTGCTCGGTATTGAGGAAAGCATCCTGGTGATGGAACAACAGTTCACCATTACCCACGGCGATCACGTCGTTATGAAACACACCCTGGTCAATGACCGCAGGATTTTGCTGGGCAAACACCACACCCTCCTCGCTCAGGCCATGCAGGCGAGCCACTGCCTGCGAAGCCTCGAGGGTCTGGCGCGCCGGGTATTTTTGCGGTGCCGGGTAACGACTGTCGAACGCACTGCGGCCGAACACAAAAAACTCGACACCGGCCTCACCATAATCGCGGCAAAAACGCGTGTGGTTGGCTGCACCTTCATCGCCAAATTGCGCCACTGCCGGCAAAGCCGCGTGGTGGGCAAAATGCTCCTGATCGGCAAACATCGCGCCCAGCACGCGACTGGTGGTCGGGTGCTCGATGCTACGATGATATTTGCAATTGAGGTTGGCGGCGGTGAAATGCACGCGACCGTCAGCGGTGTCGGCACTGGGGCTGACTGTGGCCGCATTGGCTACCCACATGCTCGAGGCCGAGCAGCTGGCGACCAGCAATGGCATGGCCTCTTTGGCGGCGCGCTCGATCACCTGAGCATCAGTTCCGGCAAAACCCAGGCTGCGCAAGGCAGCAACGTCCGGACGCTCTTGCGGGGCCAGCACGCCCTGGACAAAGCCCATGTCCATCAACGCTTTCATTTTTTCCAGGCCTTGCAGCGCAGCTTCCTTAGGGTTGGAAGCCTGCTGGCTGTTGCTCTGGGAAGCGACGTTGCCAAACGACAAACCGCCATAGTTATGGGTCGGCCCCACTAAACCGTCAAAATTGACTTCAAAAGACTTCATCAGCGAGGCTCCGGAAAACGGTTATAAGTCATACAGCACCTGTGGGAGCGAGCCTGCTCGCGAATGGCCTTTAAGGTTTTCGCGAGCAGGCTCGCTCCCACAGGGTTGAGATAAGCGTTACGACATCCGCACGCCCGGGGTCAGCGCTGCTGGCAAAGCCAGGGTCGGCGTTTCAAGGGAAGCCACCGGGTATGCGCAATAATCCGCCGCGTAGTAGGCACTGGCGCGATGATTGCCCGACGCCCCGATACCACCAAATGGCGCACTGCTCGCCGCGCCGGTCAATTGTTTGTTCCAGTTGACGATACCGGCGCGGCTTTCGAGCCAGAACTGCTGGTAACGCGCTTCGGAATCCGACAGCAACCCGGCCGCCAGACCAAACGCCGTGTTGTTGGCTTCAGCAATCGCCGCATCAAAGTCAGCGTAGCGAATCACTTGCAGCAATGGCCCGAACAGTTCTTCGTCCGAACGATCGCCAACCTCTGTCACATCGATAATGCCCGGCGTCAGCAAGGCGGCATTGCTGTCTGGCTGGTGCATTTCCAGCAAGGCCACAGCCCCCGACCCCAGCAACACTTCCTGGGCATCCATCAAGGCGCGCGCTGCGCCAAGGGAAATCACCGACCCCATAAATGGCGCCGGCTGCTGATCGAAAGCACCCACTTCGATGCTCTGACTCACTTCAACCAGGCGCGTCAGCAGGCTGTCGCCCCATGCGCCTTGCGGCACCAGCAAGCGGCGGGCACAGGTGCAACGCTGCCCGGCGGAGATAAAGGCCGACTGGATGATGGTGTACACCGCTGCGTCCAGGTCCTCTACCTGATCGACCACCAGCGGGTTGTTGCCACCCATTTCCAGAGCCAGGATTTTGTCCGGGCGCCCGGCAAATTGCTGGTGCAGGGCATTGCCGGTGCGGCTCGAACCGGTGAAGAACAACCCGTCGATACCCGTGTGCGCCGCCAGGGCGATACCGGTGTCGCGTGCGCCCTGCAGCAGGTTGAGCACGCCCGCAGGCAGACCCGCTTCGATCCAGCACTTGACCGTCAGTTCGGCGACTTTAGGGGTCAGCTCGCTCGGTTTGAATACCACGCTGTTACCCGCCAGCAACGCCGGAACAATGTGCCCGTTGGGCAAATGACCGGGGAAGTTGTACGGGCCGAAAACAGCCACTACACCGTGAGGCTTGTGACGCAAAACGGCCGTGGCATCGCCCAGCGGTCCACTTTTTTCACCCGTGCGCTCGCGGTAGCTCTGTACCGAAATCGCCACTTTATTGATCATGCTGGTGACTTCGGTAGCCGACTCCCAGAGTGGCTTGCCGGTTTCTTCACCGATGCAGCGCGACAGTTCGTCGGCGTGGTTTTTAAGGCTTGCGGCAAACGCTTCGAGCACACTCAGGCGCTGCTCGAAAGTCTGTTTGGCCCACTGCGGGAAAGCCTGGCGCGCAGCCTTCACGGCGGCATCCACTTGCCCGGCATCGGCGCCCTTGCCAGCCCAAAGCACGTGTTGGGTAACCGGGTTCAGCGACTCCAAAGCCTCGCCCTGCCCGCTCTGCCAGGTACCTGCGATATACAACGTACTCATTATTTTGACTCCCGTGGGGCCACTGACTGGGCGGACAAGGCAACGGCGCGCACCTGGTCGCCCGCGCTCAGTTGCAGGCGTTTGGCGGTCAGCGGGTCGACCACCAGGGTGCCAGCAGCCAGCCGCGCAGGGGCGGCCGTGATGCGGCAATCTTCGCGTTTGCGGTTGTGCATCAGATAAGGTGTTGCGTCGTCACCCGGTGTGCCAATAGCCAGCACCAGCGCTTCGCTGTCGCGCACTGCGCGGATCTTGCTGGTTTCACACTCAACCGCCGGGCCTGCGTCAAAAATATCGACGTAGCCCTGATAACTGAAGCCTTCGCTTTTAAGCATGTTCAAGGCCGGTTCGGTGTGGGTATGCACCTTGCCGATCACCGCTCGGGCATCTTCGGACAGGAAACAGGTGTACACCGGGAACTTGGGCATCAACTCGGCGATAAAGGCTTTGTTGCCCACGCCGGTCAGGTAATCGGCCTGGCTGAACTCCATTTTGAAAAAGTGCCGGCCCAGGCTTTCCCAAAATGGCGAGCGGCCACTTTCATCGGACATGCCGCGCATTTCGGCAATGATCTTGCTGCCAAACAGCTCCGGGAACTCGGCGATAAACAGCATCCGCGCCTTGGCCAGCAGGCGGCCATTGAGCCCGGTACGGTAATCGGCACTCAGGAACAATGAGCACAGCTCGGAGTTGCCGGTCAGGTCATTGGCCAGAAACAGGGTCGGGATTTCGCGGTAAATATTCAACTCTTGAGAGGCGCTGACCGTCAGGCCCACACGGAAGTTGTACCAGGGCTCACGCAGACCGACGGCACCGGCAATGGCAGAAATACCCACCACTTTGCCATCGTCGTTTTCGAGCACAAACAGATAGTCCGCATCGCCACGCTCGGCTTCGCCACGGAAGGTTTTCTCAGCCCAGGTGACCCGATGCAGCAAGCGCTCTTCGTTGGCCGGCAAGGTGGTCAGGCCGGTTCCGGTGCTGCGTGCCAGCTCAATCAGGGCCGGTAAATCGCTGTTGCGTACAGGACGAACGATCATGCTATCTCCTTGGACGGGGGTCGCTGACGACCCCCGCGAAACTCGCTCAAACGCGTTATACCGCTACCACTCGTACGCTGGCACCTTCGCCAACACCAAGTGCTTCGGCCGCTTCCAGATCCAGCGTGACCGGTTTGCCCGGCGCCCAATCCAGCTCCAGCAATACGGCGCGGTAATCCTGTAGCTGGGCATTGGCCACCAGATACTGACGTCCACCGCCTGTGCTCAGTGCGCCGATCTTGACCGGAACCACGCGGCTCTGGGCGATTGAGCGGATGCCCGAAACCCGGGCATGCAAGGTCGGGCCACCGTCGAAAATATCGATGTAGTGATCGGTCTCGAAACCTTCGCGCATCAGGATGTCAAAGGTGATCTGCGCACGCGGGTGGACTTGCCCCATGGCCTCTTGGGCGGTGTCAGGCAGCAGCGGCACGTAAATCGGGTAATGCGGCATCAGCTCGGCAAGGAAGGTGCGGCTTTTAAGCCCGCACAGACGCTCGGCGGCGGCATAGTTCAAGTCGAAGAAGTTGCGACCAATGGCGTCCCAGAACGGCGAGTCGCCATTTTCATCGCTGTAGCCAACGATCTCGGTGACCACGGAATCGGCAAAACGCTCCGGGTGGTTGGCCACAAACAGCAGGCGGCCACGGGAGTTGAGTTCGGACCAGGCCGACCCCACCAGTTCCGGGACCACATAAAAACTGGTCAGCAGGCTGTTACCGGTCAGATCATGGCACTGCGACAGGACGTGAATCTTGTTGTGAATCTTCAGTTCGCGGGAGGCGTGCACGAACGTCTCGTTACGGAAGCTGTAAAACGGCTCCGAATAACCGGCCGAGGCCACGATCGCCGAGCACCCCACCAACTTGCCGGCAGCGGTGTCTTCAAGGACGAAAAAATAGCTTTCTTCGCCATTGAAGCTCACTTCGGCAGCGAACGAGGTTTCAGACGCGGCGATCTTGTCGCGCAGGCGTTCGATATCGTCCGGCAATGAAGTGACACCAATCGGGCTGTCCGCAGCCAGACGCTGTACCTCGCCCAGATCAGCCATTTGCGCAGGGCGCATCACCAGCATGGTGTCACTCCTTAATCCTTGAATTGCATAGAGGGGTATAGGCCGAACAGTCGAGTACACCCGGGCTTTCAACTGTGGGAGCGGGCTTGCTCGCGATGACGTCACTGCGGCGTGACTGACACACCGCGCTGCCTGTATCGCGAGCAAGCCCGCTCCCACATTGAAAGCCCTGTGCATTGAGCCTGGCCCGGCACATTAAATTCGGTTCGACGCCCGGCAAGCCGGGCGTCGAGGTCACACTCAGGCTTGCGTCAGATTCTTTACGGCACGTTCGAAGCGGTTCAGACCTTCTTCGATATCGGCCTCCTCGACCACCAGACTTGGTGCGAATCGAACCACGTCGGGGCCGGCCTGCAGAATCATCAGGTTTTCTTTTTCAGCAGCATTGAAAATGTCTTTGGCGCGACCCTTCCAGGCATCGTTCAGCACACAACCCAGCAGCAGGCCCATGCCACGCACTTGAGTGAACAGGCCGTATTGCTGGCCGATTTGCTCAAGGCGGGTCTTGAACAGGTCATGCCTGGCCTTGACGCCTTGCAGTACCTCTGGCGTGTTGATCACATCAATTACCGCATTGCCGACTGCACACGCCAGCGGGTTACCGCCGTAGGTGGTGCCGTGGGTGCCGACAACCAGATGCTTGGCCAGCGCTTCGGTGGTCAACATGGCTGCGATCGGGAAACCGCCGCCCAGGCTCTTGGCGCTGGTCAAAATATCCGGGGTCACGCCGTAATGCATGTAGGCAAACAGCTCGCCGGTACGACCCATGCCGGTTTGAACTTCGTCAAACACCAGCAACGCATTGTGCTGGTCGCACAGTTCGCGGGCGCCTTGCAGGTAAGCCTGCTCGGCCGGCAGCACGCCGCCTTCGCCCTGGATCGGCTCCAGCACCACTGCGCAGGTCTTGTCCGAAATCGCCGCTTTCAGCGCATCAAGGTCGTTGAACGGAACATGAGTAATGCCGGTGATTTTCGGACCAAAACCGTCGGAGTACTTCGACTGCCCGCCCACGTTCACGGTGAACAGCGTGCGGCCGTGAAAGCTGTTGAGCGCAGCGATGATTTCGTACTTCTCGCTGCCGAAACGGTCATGGGCGACACGACGGGCCAGCTTGAAAGCGGCTTCGTTGGCTTCAGCGCCCGAGTTGCAGAAGAACACACGCTCGGCAAAGGTCGAGTCCACCAGTTTTTTCGCCAGGCGCAACGCCGGCTCGTTGGTGAACACGTTGGACACATGCCAAAGAGTATTCGCCTGCTCAGTCAAGGCACCGACCAATGCCGGATGCGCATGGCCAAGAACGTTAACGGCAATGCCGCCCGCGAAGTCGATCAGCTCCCGACCGGCCTGATCCCATACTCGGGAACCGGCACCACGCACAGGAATAAAGGCTGCTGGCGCGTAGTTGGGAACCATGACCTGGTCGAAATCGGCGCGTTGCACCGGGGCTTGCTCAACGGACATCGGAGTCTCCTGAAGAGGAACGCCTGCCTAAACTGGCGAGCGATGGGGGGATTGTAGGGACACATCGGGAGCACGCCTTGTCGCCAAGCGACAACTTCTTATAGCGCCAAACCACGATTTACAAAGGCATTACGACAATGCGACATATTCCGTCACAAAGGCGCAGTTTAAACGCTGGGGCGTCTTTGCGGCAGCACTCTGGCGCGCTGATTTGCCCGGAAAACGCGAGTTTTTGCCGATCACCGCCGGATCTGTACGTATGGGTGCTAAATATGTATGGATTGATCGCTGATTGTTGATGCAAAGCCTCCGCCAGCCAGCAAATATTTGCGCTTTTTAACGGGCTCGTACTGGCGGATCTTGAAGGTACTCCATCAGGACATTCGAGTACCGGACATGCCCGATCCAACACCTCTTGCGCCCCTGAAACCGCCCCCTGAAAAAGGGTTAACAGCGGCGAACCGACTCCAGACCATCCCCCACTTCACGACCATTGCCGAGGCCATGCCGCCCTGGGCCACGTCCCTGGGCCGACCGACCCTGAACGCATTGAAAGGGACGTCCCCCAGCCTTCACCCAACCTTGAGGACCCTCACGCCCGCTCAGGGCGACACCTTGCGCAAAACGTTTGCAGCGCGATGGGCCGCCCGCAACGATGTTGAAAAAGACCTGGCAAGGGTCGTAGATGTTCACGGGTTTGCGGCGCCCTTGCTGAACAACCTTATTAAACGCCAATATCAGCTGGACCTGGATGTACACAACACCTTTATCAATCTGTATATCCCGAACTACCTGCCTGTCATCGGCCTGCGCGAAAGCGGTACCACGACCTGGCGCGTGTCCCTGCTAGACGCGGCCCTGCACAACTTTGAACTGCATGAAACCCTGCCCTATGCCTACCTCTCAGGCTCGGGGTATATCAGCCGCCCCGATGCTCAGGGGCATTTCAAGCAGCTCAATCACATCACCGAGCACATGCCCGTCCAGGCGTTCACGGCCTTGTGCCGAACACTGAATCTGGGCGCCCGCTACAAGGACCATCTCACGCGCCATCTGGGTCTTGACGATCATGGCAGGCAGTTAAGGCTGAAAAACAAAATACTGGACAGTCAACGCGCCGACCTGAAGGCCGATCTGACCTACGCCGTGATGACCAGACAGATCGGCCTGCCCCTGTATGAGTCACTGGATGCCTTTCTCATAGGCCTGGACAACCGTTGGCTGACCTATCGCCTGACAGTGCTCTCCCTCGACATCGAAAGCCCGCTGATCTTCATGCCGGTACATCAACGATCGGTAGTTGCGTACATACCCCACGACCCCCTGCATCCGGTCAAGGAATACTCATCGATCGGCGAGTGCATGGCGCATCTGACCGAACGCCTGAAAAGCACTTCCTACCAGCATTTCTTCAGCCGCTTCGTCGCCCACGACCGATTGGGGGCTTTTCTGGAGGGTCTTAAAAGAACCTACTGGCAGGTCATCCCCGACACCCCCATCGCACCAGGCGCAACGCTACCAGACGCACTGGTTGCGCAAACCCTGATACCGATCGAAAAACCCGCAATTGAATACCTGCTGGTGCCGATACCTGATGACCTCTGGGAAACGCTTTACAGCAGGCAACTGGCAAAAATTTTCAACGATGCCAAAAGCCTCGCCGTGTCGACCGATGCCGAAGACCGCAAAACACGTGAGGCACGCCTTGAACGCCTGAAAGGCATTGGCATGGCACTGCTGAATGCCGCAGCCTTTGTCATCGTGCCTTTTGTACCTGTCGTCGGCGAACTGATGCTGCTGCAAATGGCCTGGCAACTGCTGGACGACACCTATGAGGGTATCCACGACTGGGTGCAAGGCAAGACCACTGAAGCATTCGAACACCTGTTCGGGGTGCTGGAGAGCGGTATCCAGGCAGGTTTTTTTGCGGCGGGCACAAAAGTGCTGGGAGGCTTGCTGCCCAAGCCATCCGCCTTTGTACAAGGCATGAAACCTGTCACCTGCAACGATGGCGCCACTCGATTGTGGAACCCTGACATCAGCGCCTACCACCACGACCTGGCCCTGCCCGAACACCTCGCGTCCGACGAACTGGGCCTGCAGTACCACCAGGACAAAACACTGCTGACCCTCAGTTCCGGGCAGCAAGCCCGACACACGCTGGTACTGGACAAGACCGAAAGCGCCGGCCCTTATACCTTGCGTCACCCGACACGGCCCCACGCCTACGGCCCCCGGATGCAGCACAACGGTGAAGGCGCCTGGCTGATGGAGGGTGAGCGCCCGCAAACCTGGCAAGGCTCGATCCTTATGCGTCGGCTCGGCCCTGTCGCCGAGGGCTTCAGCGATGCCGAGCTGGAAAAGCTGCGAATTATCAGCGGCACCGATGAAGGCGTGTTGCGAAGGGTTCACCTGCATAACGAACGGACTCCGCCTCTGCTCAAAGACTGTATGGCACGACTGAGGATCCAAAAACAAAATATCGAGGACATCACCCGTATTCGCCAAGGGCGAGCCCTTTCAACCAGGGGGAACTGGCTGGAAAGCCTGCCCACCGAATTACCCGGCTGGCCGCCAGACAAAGCCCTGAATGTCTTTGTCGATGAAACCCTCAGTGGCATGGCCCATGTCTACGGTGCCCCCGAGGCACTCCCCGAGGACTCTCTCAGGATTTCTCAGCAGGACATCAAGAACGGCAAACTGTGGCCCCTGATTGTCGACAACTTCAACACGCCACAACTCGATGCCCTGCTGGGCCCGCGCGCAACAAAGACAGAAGCCGTCAACACCCTGCAGACCAAGGTGTCCGACTACGCCCGGCAACGACGGGAAGACATCTTCGACCATCAGTACGCCAGGGAGCGCCAGACAAAAAACCCGGCAGCGCGATTGATAGAAAGCACCTTTGCGCACCTGCCCGCCCCTGTCACCCAAGCGCTGCTTGAGACCACCAGCACGCTCGAGAAAACCACCCTCCTCGAGAATGGCAGAATCCCCCTGAGGGTAAAAAATCTGGCCACCGAGCTGGAACACCAAACCCGCATAGCTCACGCCCAGGAGGGACTGCTTGAAGATGACCTGCTGACTCCAGACGGCGAAAAACTGGCCATAAACACCCTGAAAACCTACACCGATGCGATCCACGACCTTCATCTCGAGGTGCGCGATCTGGTCGTTGACGGCACCTTGCGCTGCAGCCATGCCCCCAAGGACGCCAGGCACACCCGAATACTGGTTCGTAAAGGTCCGGACGCCTATGAAACCTACGATGGCGAGCATGCCCTGCTGCATCCAGCCTCGCGCTTTCACGGTGCGCTGATGAAGGCGCTCCCCGAACGCAACAGCGAGCACCTGAAATCCAGGTTCGCCATTGGCCAGAACTTCAAACAATGGCTTGCAGATAAGTACAGCGCCCCCGGTGAAATCCGAACGGCACTTGACCTGCCATCCCCGGCAGCTTGCGTGGCAACCGAAAGCGAAACCCTGTTGCGCGGCGCCGCCAGCAGCCGGGTCAATACCACGCCTGCAGCCAATCCCTTGCAGGAACGGGTCAAGGCCCTCTACCCCTATCGAAATAGCGACGAGATAGCGTTAATCACGGCGCGAATCGACAGCGAGCAGGCCCTTGAACACCTGCGCGCCACCGAGGAGGAAAAAGATCAGCTTTTCGAGACACTGGACAACTGGATCAGCGCTGCGATCGGCGTCACCACCGACAACGCATTGCCACCCAACCTTCATGGTTTAAGGCGCCTGATAGGCTCCAGAATAAAGAACTCCTGGCTATCGGCCGACAAGGTCCATATCAACCAAACAGGACAGGCTGCCATAGTGGCCGAACTGGACTTCAGCAGCACCCTGTTCGGGCATGCCGGCACCGACAGCCTGGTTTTAAGCCGCCCCCTGAGCCATGTAGGCCTGCTGAGGCTCGACGATTGCAGCTTTTCCCCAAACCAGGGCGACTTCCTGACCTACTTTCCCAATCTGAAGGTACTTTCGCTCAACGCCAACGACCTTGAAACCCTGCCCGAGACACTCGATACACTGCCGCACCTCAGGTCGCTGCACCTTGCCCATAACCGCCTGACCCTTAACGCCGGGATGCAGAGTCAGCTCAAGCACCTTACCCGTCTTCAACACCTTGATCTGGGTCACAACCCTCTTGGCAGCCCTTTGGCCGTGGGGCATATGCCCGAACTCAGGACACTGGTACTGGAGAACACCCGCATCACTCAATGGCCCCCGGGGTTGTTCGACCAGCCACGACCGAAGGCTTTCAAATTGAACCTGCTGGGCAACGAGATCCATACCGTGCCCGACTACCCCGATCAATCGGCCGAATCCTGGTTGATTGCCAATGCCCGCCTTGAACGCCAGAAGCTCGACCTGGAGAGTCAGGACCGTGTCACTCAGTATCGCCGCGCCCTTGGCCTAGACCCTCATCGCACTTATCCGCCACGAGGGTCAGAACAAAGCGCTTTCTGGTTGTTCGGCCCCCCCGGGTCACAGGTGTCCATGCAAGAACTCTGGGAGACCCTTGAGCACGAGCATGGCTCACAGGGCTTTTTTGAAGTCATCGCCCGAATGGAAATCCCCCCGGACGTATTTGAAACACCCTCTGACCAAATTGCCTATCAGGAAGGCCTGGGAGATTTGGCGCAGAAAGTCTGGCGCTTGATCGATGCTGCCAGTAACGACACCCGCATGCGCGAGCTACTGTTCACCATGGCCAGTTCGCCCACCAATTGCGCCGACGCCGGCGCCCAGATATTCAATGCCATGGGCCTGGAAACTATGGCCCATGAGTTCTATAACGCCCGAAGCACACCACTGGAACTGGAAAAAAACCTGATAACGCTGGCACGCGGCAAGGCCCGGCTGGCCAAGATCGGTGACATTGCCAGGGCTGATGTCGCGCAACGCGTCAGGCCTGTCAGTGAGGGCGGCCAGGGCTTGAGGTTTACCAGCGAAGTGATCGATGGTGCGCCCGGAACGGTCGACGAAGTCGAAGTCCACACCGGCTACCAGACCCGGCTGAGCACAAGCCTCGAACTGCCCTGGGTACCCAACTACATGGTCTACAGGATGACTGCCCAGGTGGGCGATACGGAGTTTGTCAGGGCCTATCGCCTGATTCATGAGGGCGAAGCCGGTGACGGACTGGTCAATCAGATCCTTGATGTGCCCTTCTGGGAGACCTACCTGAACAAAACTTACGCCTCGGAACTGGACGCCAACGCCAGCCTCTTCGAACAGAAGGCCGAGTGGCTCGAGCAGCTCAGGGAGCTGCAGGATAATTGGGTTCGCTCGGATACGCGCCTGGAGCAGCGCCATGCAGGGCAGCGTGTCGAGCTGCAGGAACTCGCCCTAAAACTGGCAGTGCCTGAGCCTCAGGTATTCACCTCCGAGCCCATGAATGACAGGTTCTACTACCGGATCTACAGCCAGATCGCCGATGAACGCAAAGAGCTCAGCCGGCAGTTGACCCGTCAGGCTCTGACCAAAGCCAGGCTGACCTGACCTCAGCCGCGCTCGGCCGGGGCCGAAGACAACTCGAAAGGGCTGCTGCTACGGCGCTGATTGCGATCTTCACGGGGAGTCGCACCAAAGAAGTTGCGATAGGCGCTGGAGAAATGCGGCCCCGACGAGAAACCGCAGGACAAGCCGATCTGGATGATCGACTTGCTGGTTTGCATCAACATCTGCCGGGCTTTATTCAGGCGCAGTTCGAGGTAGTACTGACTCGGCACGCGATTGAGGTACTGCTTGAAGATACGCTCCAACTGACGACGGGAAACGCACACATGCTGGGCGATTTCGTCGGTGGTCAGGGGCTCTTCAATATTGGCCTCCATCAGCAACACAGCCTGGGTCAGCTTGGGATGGCTGGAGCCAAGACGGTTCTGCAGCGGGATACGCTGACGCTCACCGCCTTCACGGATGCGCTCGACCACCAGCTCCTCGGACACCGCACCGGCCAGTTCGGCACCATGATCGCGAGCCAGCACCGCCAGCAACAAATCGAGTACCGACAGCCCGCCGCAAGCGCTCAGGCGATCACGATCCCAGTCGAACAAATGACTGGTGGCGATTACTTTGGGGAAGCGCTCGGCGAAATCGTCCTGCCAGCGCCAGTGCACGGCCGCACGGTAGCCATCCAGCAAACCCAATTGCGCCAGCGGGTAGACACCCGCCGACAGCCCGCCAATCACGCACCCTGCCCGCACCAGTTGCTTGAGCGCACTGCTCAGGGCCGAGGTCAGGGCGGCAGGCGGCTCATCCGCCAGCAAAAACAGCTTTTGGCAACCTTCAAGCTTGCCGTTCCAGGGCTCACCCGGCAATTGCCAGGCTCCTTCAAGCGGTGCCTCGGCCTGCAAGAACAACAACTCGTAGACGACTTCAGGATGCACGCGCTGGGCAACACGCAACGCTTCCTCGGCCAGCGCCAGAGTCAAGGCTTTGGTGCTGGGCCAAATGAGGAAACCAATTCGATGGGCGGTCATGGCGTGCTATCCGGAACGAAAACGGGAATAAAACCTGTGCACCCAGCCTGGGCCAGCTACGCGGGATGCGGAGCATGACCTATTTTGGTGCACAGCGGCAGTCTTAAAATTGCAGTTATTTCAAGCTGCCCGACAGAAACTGCTGCAACCGCTCGCACTGCGGGTTAACCAGCACTTCACGCGGGTCACCGCTTTCTTCGACAATACCTTTATGCAGAAACACCAACTGGTTGGACACTTCACGGGCAAAACCCATTTCGTGGGTCACCACCACCATGGTGCGGCCTTCCTGGGCCAGATCCTGCATCACCTTGAGCACATCACCCACCAGCTCAGGGTCAAGGGCCGAGGTCGGCTCGTCAAACAGCATGACCTCAGGCTCCATCGCCAGCGCACGGGCAATTGCCACACGCTGCTGCTCGCCACCGGACATATGCCCCGGGTAAGCATCCTTGCGGTGCGACACGCCTACTTTCTGCAGGTAATGCTCAGCCTTGTCACGGGCTTCGGCCTTGGACATGCCCAGTACATGCACCGGCGCTTCCATGATGTTTTCCAGCGCGGTCATGTGCGACCACAGGTTGAAATGCTGGAACACCATCGACAGGCGCGAGCGCATGCGCTGCAACTGCTTGGGATCGGCGGCCTTGAGCGCGCCGTCCTTGTTGGCAATCAGCTTGAGCTCTTCACCATTGAGCAGGATCTTGCCTGCATGGGGTTGCTCGAGCAGGTTGATGCAACGCAAAAAGGTACTTTTGCCGGAGCCACTGGAACCGATGATGCTGATCACATCACCTGCCTTGGCGGCCAGCGAAACGCCTTTGAGCACTTCATGACTGCCATAGCGTTTATGCAGGTCTTGGACTTCAAGTTTGTACATGCTGTCGGTTCTCACAAAAACAGTCAGTCGTTGAGCAAGCGCCCGTGACGCAAAGGCTTGCGCCCCGCCACTTTAGCCAGCCAGAAACCGGGTTGGGCATAGCGCAGTCGCTCAACGGCAAATAACACACCGGCGGTGCCCGCGCATACCGTACTGACCCGGTCAGATAAAGGATCAATCACTTCAAACAGCGGCTCGCCGGGCTCAACCCAGGCGCCCACCGGACGTAAAAAACTCACCACACCGGGGTGCGGTGCAAACAACAACTCAGTGCCTTCAAATGGCATGCCTTCACATGCCTCATGCTGCGCTGCAGGCCAGTCACCTGTGATCAGGCCCTGTTCGGCCAGAAACGCCAGAATGCCCTCGGCATAAGCCTCGGCCTGCGGGCGGCCGGTGTCCGCCTGCCCGCCCAGCTCCAGGGTGGTCGACATGCAGGCCAAAGGGATCTGCGCATCGGCAAACTGGCGCTGCAAACGCAGCCAGGGCACTGAGCAGGCTTCATCGAAGGAGCTGCCACCCGAGTCTTCAGCCAACAGCCCAACCCGCACACCCAGATGCGCAGCCAGCGAACGCCACTGCGGCCAATGCTGGGGCAAGGCGTACAGATGCAGTGCGGCATCGGTCTCGCAGTGCAGATCCAGGACAATGTCTGCATCACAGGCATGACTCAACAAAACACGCTGCATACCTTGCAACTGACTGACCGGATCTGGCAACTCGGACAATATATCAAGCATTGTCTGACGGATCAGTCGGGTGTTGGCGTGAGGATCATCCCCCAGGCGACCTGCCAGCCTCTGCGCTACCGGCTCACTCAACTCGACGAAATCGCGGTTGAAGTTTTTGCCGCTGCCAAACTCGAAACGTCCCTGATGACTGCCTTGCAGCAACTGGCCGAGCCCCAGGGGGTTGGCCACGGGCACCAGTTCGATCACGCCATTCAAAGCACCCCGGGCTTCAAGTTCGCTCAGGCGCTTTTTCAGTTCCCAGGCACAACGCATGCCCGGCAGTTCGTCTGCATGCAGGCTGGCCTGGATATAGGCTTTGCGCTCACCTTCACCGAAACGGAACACCGTCAAGTGACGCTCGGAACCCAGGCTGCTCCAGGGCAGCAGGTGATCGATACGCTCCATGACTCAGGCCTTGCGCGGGGCCATATAGCCCAGCCAGCGGCGCTCGGCCAGTTTGAACAGGCGCACCAGAATGAAGGTCAGGCACAGGTAGAAAGCACCGGCCGTGATGTAGGCCTCAAACGGCAGGTAGTACTGGGCATTGACGGTACGCGCAGCGCCCGTAATGTCGATCAGGGTCACGATGGAGGCCAGACTGGTGGTCTGCAACATCATGATCACTTCATTGCTGTATTGCGGCAGAGCCCGGCGCATGGCCGACGGCAGCAAAATGCGGCGATACATCTTGGAACGGGACATGCCCATTGCCTTGGCCGCTTCAATCTCACCATTGGGCGTGGCCCGCAGGCTGCCGGCTATGATTTCGGCGGTATAGGCGCTGGTATTGATGGCAAACGCCAGGCAGGCACAGAAGGTGGCACTGGACAACAGCGGCCACATAAAGCTGTCACGAATTACTTCGAACTGGGCCAGCCCGTAGTAGATCAAGAACAGCTGCACCAGCATCGGCGTGCCGCGAATCACGTAGGTGAACAGCCAGGCCGGAAAGTTGACCCAGGCCTGCTTGGAGACCCGCATCAACCCCAGCGGCACGGCTGCCAGCAGGCCGAAAAACAGCGAGATACCCAGCAGTTTCACGGTTTCCAGCATGCCGCTCAAGTACAGCGGCATGCTGGCCCAGATGACGTTGTAGTCAAAGATCATAGATCAGCCGCCCTTACGCCTACCGAGTAGCGCTTCTCAAGTTGTCGCAATGCCAGCAGCGAAACACTGGTCAGTACCAGGTACATCGCCGCAACGGCCAGGAAGAAGGTGAACGGCTCGCGGGTGGCATCAGCCGCCTGCTTGGCCTTGAACATCATGTCTTGCAGGCCCACCACCGAAATCAGTGCAGTCGCCTTGGTCAACACCAGCCAGTTATTGGTAAAGCCAGGGATCGCCAGGCGAATCATCTGTGGCACCAATACCCGGAAAAACACCTGAAACGGGCTCATGCCATAAGCCATGCCGGCTTCAGCCTGCCCCTTGGGAATGGCCATGAAGGCCCCACGAAAGGTCTCGGACAGGTAGGCACCAAAAATGAAGCCCAGGGTGCCGATACCGGCCGCCAACGGATTCAAGTCAATGTAATCGTCATAGCCCAGCATCGGCGCAACGCGATTGAGCAGGTCCTGACCGCCGTAGAAAATCAGCAAAATCAGCACAAGGTCGGGAATCCCGCGGATTACCGTTGAATACAGATCGCCCATCCAAGCCAGCCAACGTACCGGCGACAAGCGCAACGAAACACCGATCAGACCTAGAACAATGGCCAGGGCCATGGACGACAAGGCGAGCTGAAGCGTCAGCCAAGCGCCATCGAGGATGACAGCCCCGTAGCCTTTCAACATGATTCCGGCCCTCTAAAAAATAGCTCGAAAATGGGGGAATAAAAAATGGCGCAAACTTCAGAGATTCTGTCGCTTGCGCCATTTCGGACGTACTGCTGCGATGTATTACTGACCGTAAATATCGAAGTTGAAGTACTTGTCCTGGATTTGCTTGTACTTGCCGTTTTCACGCAGAGCCGTGATAGCAGCGTTGATCTTGTCTTTCAGGGCGTCGCCCTTGCGTACGGCGATACCCACGCCATCACCAAAGTACTTGACGTCGGTGAATGCCGGGCCCGCGAATGCGTAGCCTTTGCCAGCCGGGGTCTTCAGGAAACCGTCTTCCAGCAGGGTGGCGTCTGCAACGGTGCCGTCGAGACGACCCGCTTCCACGTCCAGGTAGATTTCGTTCTGCGAGCCGTAAGGAACGACAACGGCACCTTTAGGCGCCAGAACTTCCTTGGCGAAACGGTCGTGAATCGAGCCGCGCTGTACGCCGATTTTCTTGCCTTTGAGTTCATCAAGGCTGTCGCTGACCACAGTACCTTCCTTCATCACCAGGCGCGCTGGCGTCAGGTAGTACTTGTTGGTGAAATCAACGGACTTCTTGCGGTCTTCGGTGATGGACATCGAGGACAGGATTGCGTCGATTTTGCGCACTTTAAGTGCCGGGATCAGGCCATCGAATTCTTGCTCGACCCACACGCACTTGACCTGCATCTGCTCGCACAGTGCATTACCGATGTCGTAGTCAAAACCCACGATACTGCCATCCGGGGCTTTGGAAGCGAACGGAGGGTAAGCCGCTTCAATACCAATTTTCAGAGGTTTGTCAGCAGCAAAAGCCTGCAGGGACAGCACGGACAGTGCCAGGGCGCCAAGAAGCACGAGTTTCTTCATCTTAGGACTCCATCGGTAAAGGCAATAAAAGCAGAGTGAGCCTGAGCCCAATATGCGGAGGTTAAACCGGGAATGCGGCGCCACGTCCTACTGGCGTTGCACTGTGACCAGCACAACAACGACGAGCGGGTGATCGGCATTCTAACGACAGGCTTCAAGCCGTTATTTCTTCAATGCGACAACTAGTTACAGATGCACCGAAAAAAGCGACTCCAGGCATTGACAGCTCTTCATGTTTATGCAAGAGCAAAAGACATAGAACCTATGTGAGTTGCAAATAGCGGGCCTATTATTCGCAAAGCCTTCTATTCCGGCAAGTGCAGCGTTTCATCTTATTTATTCAGGAGCCGAAAAGGGCTCTAAAACGGTGCTTTGAGTATCAGAAGGCCCCGCTAACGGGCAACCGGTTACATCTGCGGTAACACATAGTCGGCTCACACAGGATCTGCAGTTGCCCAATAAAAAGCCCCGCCAGGTTATGCCGGACGGGGCTTGGTGACCTTCAGGCCGTGTTACGCGACCTTCATGTCTTTATGGGTATCGATCAAGTGCTGCACCACACCCGGGTCAGCCAGAGTAGAAATATCACCCAGACCGTCGTATTCGCCGGTAGCTATCTTGCGAAGGATACGACGCATGATTTTGCCCGAACGGGTTTTCGGCAGGCCGGGCGCCCACTGGATGACATCCGGCGAAGCGATCGGACCGATCTCTTTGCGCACCCAGTTTTTCAATTCAAGGCGCAACGCCTCACTTGGCTCTTCGCCACCATTGAGGGTGACATAGACATAAATCCCCTGCCCTTTGATGTCATGGGGCACGCCAACCACTGCAGCCTCTGCCACTTTAGGGTGGGCCACCATTGCGCTTTCGATTTCAGCAGTCCCCATCCGGTGGCCGGACACGTTGAGCACGTCATCTACACGACCGGTGATCCAGTAGTAACCGTCTTCGTCGCGACGCGCGCCGTCGCCGGTGAAGTACATGCCACGGAAGGTCTTGAAGTAGGTATCGACGAACCGGTCGTGATCGCCATACAAGGTGCGCGCCTGTCCAGGCCAGGAGTCCAGAATCACCAGGTTACCTTCAGCGGCCCCTTCTATAAGGTTGCCAAGGTTATCCACCAGCCCCGGCACCACACCAAAGAACGGACGCGCTGCAGAGCCTGGCTTGAGTGCATGCGCCCCAGGCAGCGGGCTCATCATGCAAGCGCCGGTTTCGGTCTGCCACCAGGTATCCACAATCGGGCAACGCTCTTTGCCGACCGTGGTGTAGTACCAGTTCCAGGCCTCAGGATTGATCGGCTCACCCACCGAGCCCAGCAAGCGCAAGCTGGAGCCATCGGCATCCTTAACCGCCGCCTGACCTTCGGCCATCATCGCGCGAATGGCTGTAGGCGCGGTGTAGAGAATATTGACCTTGTGCTTGTCGACAATTTTCGAAACGCGGGTAATGTCCGGGTAGTTCGGCACACCTTCGAACAGCACGGTGGTTGCGCCGTTGGCCAATGGCCCGTAGACGATATAAGTGTGACCGGTCACCCAGCCGACGTCCGCCGTGCACCAGTACACCTCGCCCGGGCGGTAGTCGAACACGCGTTCGTGGGTCAACGCCGCATAGAGCAGATAGCCACCCGTGGTGTGCTGCACACCTTTGGGCTTGCCGGTGGAGCCGGAGGTATAAAGGATAAACAAGGCTTCTTCTGCGCCCATTTCTTTCGGGGCGCAGTGAGTCGAGGCCACGGCCATCAGGTCGTGGTACCAGATATCACGATGCTTGTACCAGGCGATGTCACCGCCGGTACGCTTGAACACGATGATCTTCTGAACGCTGGAGGTATCCGGGTTGGTCAGTGCCACATCGACATTGGCCTTGAGCGCGGTACGCTTGCCGCCACGCAGGCCTTCGTCAGCGGTGATCACTACCTTGGATTTGCAGTCGATGATCCGGCCGGCCAGCGCCTCTGGCGAGAACCCACCAAATACAACCGAGTGGATTGCACCGATCCGGGTACACGCCAGCATGGCGACCACAGCCTCAGGCACCATCGGCATATAGATGGTGACTACGTCACCCCGGTGCACATCCTGACCGCGCAAGGCGTTGGCCAGCTTGCACACCTCTTCGTGCAGCTCACGGTAGGTAATGTTGCGCTGCTCGGAAGGATCATCCCCTTCCCAAATGATGGCCACTTGATCGCCGCGCTCGGCAAGGTGACGGTCCAGGCAGTTGTAGGAAACGTTGAGAGTGCCGTCCGCGAACCATTTGATATCGACATGATGATCGTCGAAAGAGGTCTGTTTGACGGTGGTAAAAGGCTTGATCCAGTCGAGGCGCTTTGCTTGTTCGCGCCAGAAGCCATCCGGGTTGACGACGGACTGCTGGTACATCGCCTTGTAGGTCGCCTCGTCAGTCAGCGTATTGGCAGCGACTTCAGGGCGTACGGGATACAGGGAAGCGGCACTCATGTTTCATACCTCAATGCTTGTAGTTGTTGTTTTATGACCCTGTTTTAGCCGGGCCAGGCCGTGAGATCCATTCGACGTTGGTAGTAAGAAACACGCAGAAAAGTCATGGTTTTTCTGCGCAAGGCTCAAGCACAGTACTTACAGCGATTTCCTGCTCGTCACGCGCCTTGTAAACGTCAGAAATGAGCTCTGTTTTCGACGATTGTTGCAGAAACTGTCAACAGTCTTTATCAAAACTCCCTCTATATGCCCGCACGGCACAGGCCTAAAATTCATCTCGCCAACCAAGGCACCGCGATTAACCCAAGTTACAGCCCCCACGAAGGCAAGTTAAGTCGCTCTTCAATACTCAGTTTCACGCACAGCCTCACAAGGGCTGTGTGACCCCACTCGACCTAAAACAGGTAACTCTGAAATGAAAGCGTTGTTAGTTCTGGCCCTGAGCAGTGTGTGTCTGACCGCCATGGCTGAGGAAGTGAACACACAAGCTGCGCACCCGCAACCTGCCGTCGAACAGTATTCCTACTCATCCGAACTGGACATCGCCAAAGTGATTTCCATGAGCGAAATCCCCAGCGTTTGCGAAGTTGTGCCAGCCCAGATGGTCTACGAAGACTCGCAGGGCAAGCAGCACACCCTTGAATACCGTGTAATGGGCAACGGCTGCTCCAACGGCTGATTAATAACCTGCGATTTATTCCAGCGTTAATCAACTCACTTATTCACGCGAACCAACGCGGTGTTTAATTGCAACTTTCAACCTGGCTTATATAACTTTGAAACGTTGCCCGCCGCGCATGTATCGCCCGGGAATTATCTAATGAAACGTTCTTTGATAGTGGCTTTCAGTTTGTCTGTTCTGGCCAGTTCAGCTTTTGCCGCTGACGGTTATGACCGTACCCACGCCGCCACTTTTACTGAAGATGGCTACAACAGCACCCGCTCGGCCAATTTTGCCGAAGACGGCTATGACAGCACCCGCTCGGCCAGCTTTGCCGAAGACGGCTATGACAGCACCCGCTCGGCCAGCTTTGCTGAAGACGGCTATGACCGTACCAACGGCCATCGTCTCAGCTAACACCGCTTCGACCTGACGCCCGGTAGCTGCCGGGCGTGGTCTGCCTTGCAACAAATCTCCCTTCCCTCCCGCTCATGCCACAGGTCATTTGGTCGCCCAGACCCATGACAAAAAAACTTCTGCCCCGGCAAACCCTCGCCCAGCCGCAGCCTTGCTTAAGCCCTGGACAAATTTAGGGCGTTTCGTCGCATCTCCAGCAAAAAAACTGGCTGAAATACCTTGTGCAAAAGCCTTATACTGCGGCCATCAAAAAGGCTTGGCATATCCCCTTCGCGGGCTAAAAAACCACGCTGCTACGGCCTCAAGGCCCAGGGCAAGTGCAGGCACGACCTCCTTCCCTGAACGACAGCGGTACAAGCCAACGTACACATTCATGTTTTTGCGTGAGCACAACGCTACTGCAAGCAACATTTCTTAGATCCAAGTGGCCTATGGCCGCGTAAAAACCAAACCATAAGTGTTTTCACGCAGCTATCAGGCCCTCACGCAGGAGACGACACGTCATGCTGAGCTGGGACGAATTCGACAAAGAAGACGAAGGCGAAGTCGCTGTTAAAGGCGCCAACGCAGGCCACGCAACCGAAGCCAACATGGACCGCCTCGACGCCGCTGGCGGCGTAGCTGCCCAGGAAGCCCGCGCAGTCACGGCTACCGACTCGGCCGCGATCATTCGTGCCAAAGCCGCGCTGGACAACCTCGACATTGCTGAAGGTCTGGCCGAACTCGAAGGCGCTTCCGCCCGTGTAGCGGTTGACGAAAAAATGATGATCAACTGCCGCGCCGACCTGAACCAGCTCGTACCGTTCAAGTACGACTGGGCGTGGCAGAAATACCTGGACGGTTGCGCAAACCACTGGATGCCGCAAGAAGTCAACATGACCGCCGACATCGCCCTCTGGAAAAACCCGGAAGGCCTGACCGACGACGAGCGCCGCATCGTGATGCGCAACCTGGGCTTCTTCTCGACTGCCGACTCCCTGGTTGCCAACAACCTGGTACTGGCCGTATACCGCCTGATCACCAACCCGGAGTGCCGCCAGTACATCCTGCGCCAGGCTTTCGAAGAGGCGATCCATACCCACGCCTACCAGTACTGCATCGAATCGCTGGCCATGGATGAAGGCGAGATCTTCAACATGTACCACGAGATCCCGTCGGTTGCTAAAAAAGCTACCTGGGGCCTGAAATACACCCGTTCGATCTCTGATCCGAAGTTCGAAACCGGTACTGTCGAAACCGACAAAGAGCTGCTGCGCAACCTGATCGCCTACTACTGCGTTCTGGAAGGCATCTTCTTCTACTGCGGCTTTACGCAGATCCTGTCGATGGGTCGTCGCAACAAAATGACCGGGGTTGCCGAGCAGTTCCAGTACATCCTGCGCGACGAATCCATGCACCTGAACTTCGGCATCGACGTGATCAACCAGATCAAAATCGAAAACCCGCACTTGTGGGACGCTGAAATGAAGGAAGAAGCTTCGCAGATGATTCTGCAAGGCACTCAGCTGGAAATCGAATACGCTCGTGACACCATGCCACGCGGCGTATTGGGCATGAACGCAGCGATGATGGAAGACTACCTCAAGTTCATCGCCAACCGCCGCCTGTCGCAAATCGGCCTGAAAGAAGAATACCCGGGCACGACTAACCCGTTCCCATGGATGAGCGAAATCATGGATTTGAAGAAAGAGAAAAACTTCTTCGAAACACGGGTCATCGAATACCAAACCGGCGGTGCATTGAGCTGGGATTGATACACCGGGTTGGTTAAAGCCACACCGGGCAAATAAAAAGGGCCAACCATGTTGGCCCTTTTTATTGGCATCGAAATTTTCAATTACCCTTTATTAAACTCAAAAAGCCGGAATCCGCCTGCCATAGTGCGGCGAGTTTCGTGTGAGACTTCCCAGCAGCTTCCAGATTTCTCAGCTCCTCAACGGCTACAGCCCACCAAAGAGGCGTACACGCCTCAAGATAGGGTAATTGGCTACCCGCCTTACCCAGCAGATAGAGTTTGGCAATTTTTCGAGAGGTACTGCATTGCCCCCTCAATTTCCACCTCAGCTGTAAACGATGACGCAGCGAGACCCTGGGAAGACGGTCAGGAACGGCAAATGATGCTTGCGGCAAACCCTCACGATAGCCCTCATCCTGCTTATTAAAAAAAGCCCGGTACATTGCATGGTGATAGTGCTTCACCGAGAAGTAATGATTAATGCAGTCATTGGCCTCAATCACTTTTCGACCATGCAGCATAAACGATATAGCAATTTGCTCAATCGTAAGAAGTGTTGCTCCATGATGAGCCCATTGATCAATCAAACTAATTACACCTTCAAAAATATGACCGTTGGTTTTGGTCATCCCGCAAACCCCGCTATTGAACAGCTTCAACCACGGTGCGGGGGCTTTATTTTCAGCGTCGAGCTGTGTAACCAGTTTACGAAACCCCAGGCGCCGGGAAGCATCTGCCCAACTCAACTCAAACTTATCCATCAAAAAATGATTATCAGAGACCCGTTTAAACAATTGGGCCGGGTCTTTGAAAAAAACCGTATCGGTATCAACGAAAATGGTTTTGCCAGACAGCGCAACGCCCGCCTGGATAGCGCAAGCCTTACGCCGGTGATAATAACCACCTACCCCTTGCCAGGCGTCCAGCACCTCAACGCTCAGAGGCAACACGCTCACAGGCCAGCCATCAAATGCCTCAGGCTGATCAGTCATCAGTGTGATCGTAAAGTCAGCCGGATCTTTTCTGTAGCGCAACGCCGACAAAATACTGAATTTTGCTTCAAGCCGATAAACTTCTTTGTCGCCATACAGCAAATACAGGAGTTGATTGATACTGTTGGTGGGCTCACCTATGGCTTCCATCATCTTTTTTATACCGTTCTTGCAGATAAGGGTAAACGTTTAAACAGTCATCATCCGACTACTGAAAAACTGTTTAAAAGTTCTCTTTTACATTAACCGCACACACCCAGCGACAGAGAAAACCCCAGATACCTTTTGCAACTGACTTATTGCTGATTTTCGCCGCAAGGCTCCCACCCTGAATACAACGTGGGTGTCTTCGTAGAAGGTGATGGCTGCTTCAACAGATACAAGTGTGCAAACTTTATGGGCATTATATTTTGATAGCGTCAATGTGCAGGCTAAGCACTGGGACATCCCTGATATGGGAACCAGTCTTAAGCTTATTTAAAATAAAAGAGTTAGGACGTTTCTGATTGCCACGAAGAAAGCTCTGCTAACCGTGTCCCCGCGATGACGTGAGCAACATGGCCGTTTTCCGCGAAAAAATTACACACACCCCACTATCGAAATTTTCGACCCATGCTCTTCGCGCAAAAGCTCATAAAAATGCAGCCAGACAACAGATTTCGCCCCTCGGCACTTATCAAAAAATGAGTTTGTTCCGGCACCAAGATAGCTGTATAAAAACACAGTACATTTTCAAGCACTGACTCAGCCCTGGAGAAACCCATGCCTCATTCAGCCACGCGCAGTACGTTTGAACGTATCGTCATCAATCAATTTACCCCGCTGCACTGCTCGCAGGCCCGCGAAATGCTGGGCTGGAATCGCGAGTACCTGAGTGAGCAGTCCGGGGTTTCAGTCTCGGCCATTGAACGCTTCGAGTCACAAGCCCCCGTTCGCGACGTAACCCGGCTGGCCCTGGCCTATAGCCTTGAGGCGCAGGGCCTGGTGTTCTTTCCCGGCTTTACCCCCGGTCGCGGGGGAAATGTTCGCGGCACAACACCAGACCCGATGGGGCGCGAAGATTTTGCTCTGATCGAGTGAAATACGGCCCTATTGCCCTGGGGTTTCTACCTCAAGCCACCAGGCACGGCCCCGGTGAGGGGTTAGCAGATTGAAAGCCTCACCCATTTGTGGCGTTGTAATCAGCACTTTGCGTTGCTCTGCCAACGCCACAATGCGCTCAAACGGCTCGAACCAGGCATGAAAAGCCAGATCAAAGGTGCCGTTGTGAATAGGTAACAACCAACGCCCGTTGAGGTCGTTGTGCGCTTGCAGGCTGTGTTCGGGCTGCATATGCACATCGGGCCAGTCGGTGTTGTAGGCACCCGTCTCCATCATGGTCAGATCAAATGGCCCAAACTGCTCGCCGATCAGCTTGAAACCGTCGAAGTAACCTGAGTCTCCACTGAAGAAGATTCGCACGTCATCAATGATCATGACCCAGGATGCCCAAAGCGTCTGGTTATGATCAAACAGGCCGCGGCCTGAAAAGTGCTGGGAAGGAGTCGCGATAAAGCGGATACCTGCAAGTTGGGTGCCCTGCCACCAATCCAGTTGCTGAACCTTGCTGGCTGGTACTCCCCATTTGACCAGCAAGTCGCCCACACCCAGCGGCGCCAAAAACTGCTGTGTTTTGGCGGCCAGTTGCAATACGGTTTTTTGGTCCAGGTGATCGTAATGATTGTGGGAAAGAATCACTGCTTCCAGTGGCGGGAGCTCATCAAGGCTGATGGGCGGCGCATGGAAGCGCTTGGGGCCAGCCCACTGGAACGGCGATGCACGCTCGGCATAGACCGGGTCGGTCAACCAGTACTTTCCCTTGAGCTTGAGCAGCAGAGTCGAGTGACCCAACCGGTACACACTGAAATCCGCAGCCTCGTCCAATTGCTCACGGGTCAACGGTTTGACCGGGATCACACCTGCAGGGCGAGTGCTCGCAGGCTTTTGGAATATCATTCTCCAAAAAATGCCCAAGGTTTTGCCGATACTGGAAGGCGGCCTGACGCCAGCATTTTGAAATGCACCTTTATGACGCTCAGCGGGCTTAGGCCCCTCTGCACTGCTTGAGTCGAGTGCCATGGCTTGAAGGCTCCAGTCAAAAGTGATTAATACTCTGTTTACAGGCCTGTTAGAGGATGATCGACATTCTACTGGCATCCTTCTGCGCCGCAGCTTGCCCCCGACTTAATAAGCTAATCTAGTCCCCATAACTGTTTCAGAATTTTCGGAACAGATGGGGTGTATTCTCGACAAGGCTGACCGACCAGCCAACAATCGATAATGCAGTACCCGGCAGTTGCCAGAAACTCCGCCCGCACATCTTGCGCAGATAGACATGGACAATAAAAGAGGCAAAGGGTTGTCGTTCGCCAAGCGTATTTATGCGCCACGAGTGATTGGCTCAGGGTTTGGCAGTATCGGGCTAATGGCCGCCCTCTACCCCCTCGACAGATCCATATGGGTTTGGCCACTACTGCTGCTAAACGCGTTCGTATGGCCTCACCTGGCCTATCAATTGTCATCGCGTGCAACCTATCCCTACCGGGCTGAACGTCGAAATATTTTGATTGATTCCCTGTGCGGAGGGTTTTGGGCGGCGGCTATCGAGTTCAATCCGCTGCCTACGGTGATCATCGTGTCGATGATGACCATGCACAACGTGGCTGCCGGAGGGCCAAAACTGCTGGTTCGCGGAGCGCTGGCGCAGCTGGCAGGCGCCCTGGTTGCGTTGCTGCTGTTCGGCTTTGCGTTTACACCCCATACCACCAGCCTGCAGGTCTATGCCTGCGTACCCGTGCTGATTCTTTACCCTTTTGCTGTAGGCATGGTCAGCTATGGTCTGGCAATCACCCTGGCCGAGCATAAACGCACCCTCAGTACCCTCAGCCGCACCGATAGCCTGACCGGGCTGCTTAATCACGGCTCATGGAAAGACCTGCTGCAACTCAGTTTCCAGCAAAGTCTGGAGCGCAATTCTCCGGCGACTCTGGCGCTGATTGATATCGATCACTTCAAACAGATCAACGACACCTACGGGCATATTGTCGGCGACAGTGTATTGCGCCAGCTCAGCAAGGAGCTCAAGGACAATTTGCGTACTGAAGACCTTGCAGGCCGCTACGGCGGTGATGAATTCTGCGTCATCCTGCCCAATCGCACCCTGGACCAGGCCCGGGAAATCATGGAACGGCTGCGCCACGTGATTGACAACTATCAACACGCCGACGAGCCCGGCCTGTGCGTTAGCCTGAGTATCGGGCTTGCCACTTGCCGCCCCGAACTCCTCCAGGCCAGCACGTGGCTGAACGAGGCAGACAAAGCGCTGTATATCGCAAAGAATACGGGGCGCAACAAAATCAGTGTTGGCGCAGCAGACACCCTTGCTGAATCACAGCTGAGCAATGATCCGGTATAGAAACAGGGCCCGGGCAGCGCTATTCAACTGATGCAGCGACGCAAGGCCGAGATCTCGGGCACATCCTGGCGCTGCATATACACCCTCAAGGGCTCGGTGATGTTCAGGCGGTCATCGATATTCTGATCCAGCAACAACTGAATCAACTCGCGCTTGAGAGTCATGGTGCCAGCACCATCGGCCTGCCAGACAAATTCGCTGGTGGGCGTGATGTTGTCGTCGGCGACATCCATTCCAAATGAATCTTCACTGAAACGGACAATGTGCTGGCCTGTCTTACGATTGAAACCAACAAAGCCGCTAAGTAGGTCGGCGGCCTGACAGATGAGTTGCGAAGTGATACGCATGGTAAACCTCACTGATGAGCCTGAAAGGCTCCGGGACGGTGGTTTACACGCAAGTTCGATTGCCTGCCCCTCTGCCGGGGACGTTGATGTGGCCAAGAATACTGCACATCTTCACGAAAAACCGCTAAAAAACACCCTCTGCTTTTATGATTGAAAGGAACTCAACCAATGCCTGACACTTTTGGCAAAAACGCCCTGCTGCTGAGCCTGCTCCTGGGCTTGGGTGGCGTACAGAATGCTGGCGCATCCAATGCGACCGAGGCGGCACTGGCCAACGCTCACGGCATACCGCGCCCGGCGGTGATCGCCCATCGCGGTGCGTCCTTCGATGCTCCGGAATCAACCGCTGCCGCCTACACCCTTGCCAGGGATCTGGGGGCTGACTATCTGGAAATGGACCTGCAACGCAGCAAGGACGGCGTTCTGTTTGCGCTGCATGACAACAGCCTGTTGCGCACCACTGACGTCGCCAAAAAGTTTCCGCAACGCAAGGACAGCCCGGCCAGCGCCTTTACCCTGGCCGAGCTTAAAACCCTGGATGCCGGCAGTTGGTTCAACCAGGCTTATCCGGATCGCGCGCGCCCGTCCTATGTCGGGCTGCCGATCCTGACCCTGGACGAAATTATCGATATCGCCCAGGGCAATCCACAGTACAAACCGGGCCTCTACATCGAAACCAAAGAGCCCAGGCAGTTCCCGGGCCTTGAACACGATCTGAAAAACAAGTTGAGCGAACGCGGCTGGCTTGAGCCCGTTGCCTCGGCAGAGGCGGAAGGCAAACCACTGGTCGGCCAGGGCAAAGGCCGGGTCATGTTGCAAACCTTCGACAAAAACAGCCTTGAGCTGCTGCAAAAAGAAATGCCCAACACGCCGAAGATCCTGCTGTTATGGGTAGGTGAAGGCGGCATGAAGCCCAACACCTCAGTCAGTTTCGCCGACTCCGGCGAAAAGGATAAAGCCGCGTACTACGCCAAACAGCAACCCAAGGACAAAGCCGAATTCATCCAGTGGCTCGACTTTGCCAAGGCCAACGGTGCCATCGGTACAGGCCCTTCGGCAGCCTTGACCCACGGGGGTGACCAGAGCTACTTCGACCTGATCCAGCCCTGGATGAACAGCGCCGCCCATGACCGGGGCATGCTGGTACATGTTTACACCCTCGATGCCCCCGTTGACTTCAAAAAGGCAATGGACGCAGGTGTCGACGGCATCTTCACCAACCGCGCCAGCGAGTTGCTCACGTATTACCAGCGCCCGGTGCCACAAAGCGTCAATCAGTTGCTGGAGAAAAATGGCTTTTAACCTGCAAGCCGGCAAGGGGCGAAAATTAAGGGTGAGTTAAGTTGCGCCGGTTAATCTGATCCCACTTGAACAGATCAACCCAAAGGGACTCAACATGAAAAAACTTAATCTGGTATTTGCAACTGTTGCCCTGGCTCTGACTGCCGGTATTGCTCAGGCCGATGTACGCCCGGACCATATCCCGGGCCTGATCAAATCGGGTGAAATCACCTCGTTTGAAAAGTTGAATCAAGCAGCACTGGACAAACACCCTGGCGCGACCATTCTCGATACCGAGCTTGATCACTCCTACGGCAAGCTGGTGTATGAAGTTGAATTGCGCGATACCAAAGGCATCAAATGGGACGTAGATCTCGACGCAAAAACCGGCGAAGTGCTGCAAGACAAACAAGACACCTGAGTTGATTTGAATAAAAGGCTGCGCCACTCTTCATGGGTGGCGCGGCCTTTTTATTTAGCGCTTGCTTAGGAATAAGTGCCGCGCTCAAGTGTTCTGGCTAGAATCATCTTTTTGAGCTCGAGCTTTTACCATGACGCACGGCACGGCTGACGATATCGCGACAATTAACCGGATCAGTGCCGTACCTGCAATGTTGCAGGTGATTACGGAAATGACCGGTATGCGCTTTGCTGCCGTTGCCCGTGTCACCCAGACCACCTGGACCGCCTGCGCGGTACTCGACAAGCTGGGTTTCGGTTTGCAGTCCGGTGGCGAGCTGGACCTGGTCAGCACCCTGTGCTTTGAAAGCATGAACTCGCACCTGCCGATCATCATTGATAAAGCCAGCGCCGATCCGCTGTACCAACACCATCACACGCCGCGGATTTATCGCTTCGAAAGCTACATCACGATTCCGGTATGGCGCACTGACGGTAGTTTTTTCGGCACCCTGTGCGCACTCGACCCCGAGCCTGCAAGCCTCAGGAACAGTACGATCCAGTCCACAATGGAGTCATTCGCACGCCTGCTGTCGCTGCAAATTGACGCCGAAGAAAACCTGCAACGTACAGAAACCGCGTTGGAGCAGGAGCGTGAAACCGCAGAGCTGCGCGAGCAATTTATCGCTGTTATAGGCCATGACCTGCGCAACCCGTTATTCGCCATCACCACAGCCGCAGAGCGCTTGCTACGGGTGCACCCAGACCCCTCCACCGATGTCCTGGTCAAGCATATCCTGAGCTGCGGCAACCGTGCCTCGCAGCTGGTTGAGGACGTTATGGACTTTGCCCGCGGACGGCTCGGTAGCGGCATCCCGCTGACGCTGCGCGAGTGCCCCGATCTCGACCAGGTCTTCATCCATGTCATCTCGGAACTGCAAAACGTTCATGCGCAACGTTCCATCCGCTCAGACATAGGGCCACTTGAGGGCATCCGCTGTGACAGCGGCCGCCTGGCCCAACTGCTCTCCAACCTGTTGACCAATGCCATCACCCATGGCTGCCCCGACGGGCCCGTTGACATCTCGGCACTGGTACTCAATGGGGTATTCACCCTGAGGATCTGCAACCAGGGCGAGCCCATCCCGGCCGAACAACTGCCGCATTTGTTCAAACCCTACTCACGCCCGGCCACCGACACTCCCCAGGCCGGACTTGGCCTTGGGCTGTATATTGCCAGCCAGATCGCCCTGTCCCACGGCGGCCATATGGAAGTCACCTCGGACCAGGACCAAGGCACAGTCTTCACCTTCAGCATGGCGCTGCCCTGATGCTCTGACGCCCTCGACTGGTATGTGAGACGACATCTTATGACCGCCCGGCCGCGACGCTAGCCATTTGCCATATAGGGGCTAAGGTACTGGCTGTAGACGTTTTAATTGAAATTTCGCCATGTTCGAAAGGAGTCGTTCATGCACACCAAAATTGAGCTGAAACCGCGTTCAACCAGCCGTACTGAAAAACTCGCAGCGCTGCTCTATAGCCTGTTCAGCTATCTGTTTTTTCTACTGACATTTGTTTATCTGATAGGTTTTCTGGGGAATGTCGTCGTCCCGAAAAGTATCGATTCGGGATCTGGCCTGGCATGGCCCTGGGCGCTTGTGGTCGATGTGCTGCTGATCACCGTATTTGCCCTGCAACACAGCATCATGGCGCGCAAAAGCTTCAAGCGCAGGTGGTGTCATGTCATACCGCCAGTTATTGAACGGGCCACTTATGTCCTGGCCTCCAGTGCGGTGCTGGCGCTTATATGCTGGCTGTGGCAGCCGATCGATATCAGTGTCTGGAGTGTACAGTCGCCCTTGTTTGCGGGGTTACTTGTCACGCTGTACTGGTTCGGATGGGGGTTGGTGCTGCTGGCCTCTTTCATGATCAGCCACTTCGAATTGTTTGGCGTCAAACAGCCCTTTGACACCCTGCGCCAACCAAAACCCGTAAACAACGCATTCAGAACCCCCGCGCTCTACAAGCTCGTGCGTCACCCGTTGTATCTGGGATTCCTGATCGCTTTCTGGGTAACGCCCGAGATGAGTGTCGGGCACCTGGTGTTTGCACTGACAAGCACCCTTTACATTCTGATCGGCACCCAACTGGAAGAGAAAGATCTGGTTGAGCTGTTTGGAGACAAGTACCGGGTTTATCAAAAAAACGTCGGCATGTTGCTGCCCTCTCTACGCCGCAAGTCCGGCACCGGGCGCTGACCCACGAATAAATCTGTATTTAGAACCGTGATGGGTAGAAACTGACGCGCTGTTCAGCGGCTACTGACACTGCCTGTCAGATGCCTCCTATTGCGCCTCGATAGAACCCCGATATGAACACCCGCCTATGCGCTTATGAAGACCTGACACCCCGCCAGCGCGAGCAACTGCGCGAGATAGAAGTTCGCCCTGAGCAGATTGCTTTTTGCGGCACCATCGAGTCTGCCCTGCACTCGTTGCCGGTCCAGCCGCAGGCGGGCATCAAAGGGCTGGTGCTGCTCAACGACGAGTTGCCAGTGGCATTTTTGCTTCTCAAGCGCGAGCCGCTTCTGGCCCACTGGGCTGAGCCGGGCTGCGCCACCTTGCACGCACTACAGGTCGACAGCCGTGCTCAGGGCCAGGGATTGGGCAAGGCCTGTTTGCGCGAGCTGGCCAGGGCCATTGAACAGATATGGCCCGAGATTCGCCAATTGATGCTCTCGGTCAGCCCGTTCAATACCAGCGCCATGGCTTTTTATCTGAGCCAGGGCTGGGTCGAGCAAGGCGAGGCCTATCGTGGTGAGCGACGGTTGGTGCTGTCGCTGGCCCCCATGCTGCCCCTGCAGTTGCAGGCAAGCTAAGCAGGCTTTTTGATCGGCAGCCAGATTTCCAGCAGCCCCGTACCGGTGTCCGCATTGAAGTCTGCGCTGTAGCGCTCGAACTCGGGCGCATCAGCGGCTTGGTAGCCCGAATTTGGCAACCAGTCTTTCCAGATCGCCTGAAAGGTCTGACCAAGCGTGTCCAATGCCCCGTGATGCTCAAAGACCGCGTAAGACTGCTCCTGCAGTTCAATCCAGCGATACCGCTCAGGCAGATCATCAAGCTTGCTGATTGCCACGCCAGCAATGTATTCAAAACCACCCTCGCCATCAGGATTACAACAAACACCGTAGGTTTCATCGCCAATTTGGCTTGGTACTTTGCCGATTTCGGGAATGAATTTTTCCCATAACAGCGGGATTCGATCAACGCTCTCCTCAGTGAAACGGCCACCCAATCCCGCGATCAATTGAAACTGGCCTTTGGCAAATCGCGGCGCTGACAGCTCGAACTTTTTTAGTTGGTCCATGGGGCATGCTCGATGGAGGAAGTAGGAAACCTAGCATCTGAGTATAGGAACAAAACCACATACAGGTCGGATCAGCGAAAAATAGACGCTGACAGCACCTAGACAAAAGGCCATCAGCGCCCGTATTGTTTCGTCCAGACCACCGCAGTGGTCAACGTCGCTCGGACGGTTCCGGGCGCTTACGTATCAGAGGCACACATGGCAGACCAAGGTTCGCCGCGACGTTTTGCGCGCATAGATCGACTTCCCCCCTACGTTTTCAATATCACTGCCGAGCTGAAGATGGCCGCCCGTCGTCGTGGCGAAGACATCATCGACTTCAGCATGGGTAACCCTGACGGCCCGACACCTCCCCACATCGTCGAAAAACTCTGCACCGTCGCGCAGCGTGAAGACACTCACGGCTACTCGACTTCGCGGGGAATTCCACGCCTGCGCCGGGCCATTTCGCGCTGGTATGCCGACCGTTACAACGTTGAGATCGATCCCGAGCACGAAGCCATTGTCACCATCGGCTCCAAGGAAGGCCTGGCGCACTTGATGCTTGCCACCCTGGATCAGGGCGACACCGTGCTGGTGCCCAACCCCAGCTACCCGATTCATATCTACGGTGCCGTGATTGCCGGTGCCCAGGTGCGTTCGGTACCGCTGATCCCCGGCGTGGACTTTTTTGCCGAGCTGGAAAAAGCTATCCGCGGCTCCATCCCCAAACCGAAAATGATGATCCTGGGCTTCCCGTCCAACCCGACGGCGCAGTGTGTCGAACTGGATTTCTTCGAGCGCGTGGTAGCCCTGGCCAAGCAATATGATGTGCTGGTTGTGCACGATCTGGCCTACGCCGATATCGTCTATGACGGCTGGAAAGCGCCTTCGATCATGCAAGTACCGGGCGCCAAGGACATCGCCGTGGAGTTCTTCACGCTGTCCAAAAGCTACAACATGGCAGGCTGGCGTATCGGTTTTATGGTGGGCAATCCTGAGCTGGTCAATGCTCTGGCGCGAATCAAGAGTTACCACGACTACGGCACCTTTACCCCGCTGCAAGTGGCGGCAATTGCTGCACTTGAGGGTGACCAGCAATGTGTGAAGGATATTGCCGAACAGTATCGTCAGCGCCGTAACGTGATCGTCAAAGGGCTGCACGAACTGGGCTGGATGGTCGAAAACCCGAAGGCTTCGATGTATATCTGGGCCAAGATTCCCGAACACTACGCCCACCTGGGCTCACTGGAATTCGCCAAGAAGCTGCTGGCGGATGCCAAGGTCTGTGTTTCACCGGGGGTAGGCTTTGGTGAATATGGTGACGACCATGTGCGGTTTGCCCTGATTGAAAATCAGGATCGCATTCGTCAGGCGCTACGCGGCATTCGCGCCATGTTCCGCGCTGATGGCTTTAACGCTGGCTAAAACGACTGTGGGAGCTGGTAAACCAGCTCCCACAGGTTTATTGGTGCTTTAAACCACCAACGACAACAGCAGAATAAAGATCAAACCTACAACCGAGAGGATGGTTTCCATCGCGGTCCAGGTCTTGAAGGTTTCAGCCACGGTCATGTTGAAGTACTGCTTCACCAGCCAGAAACCTGCGTCGTTGACGTGAGACAGGATCAACGAGCCTGCGCCGGTTGCCAGTACCAGCAGCTCACGGTTCACACCCGGAATCATGTCCACCACCGGCAACACAATCCCCGCCCCGGTAATGGTCGCTACGGTCGCAGAACCCGTCGCGATACGAATCACTGCAGCCACCAGCCAGGCCAGCAAAATCGGCGAGATTTGCGCGTTTACCGCCATATGGCCGATCACGTCACCCACACCGCTGGCTACCAGCATCTGCTTGAAACCGCCGCCCGCACCAATGATCAGAATGATCGCTGCGGTAGGAGCCAGGCTCGCGTCCAGCAGCTTGAGGATGCGTTTGGAGTCGATACCCTGGCGGGCGCCAAAGGTGTACAGCGCCAGCAGCAATGCCAGCAACAGCGCACTGATCGGGTGGCCGATCATGTCCATCCACACACGGAAGAAGTTGCCATCGGGCAGCGCCACGTCGGCGAACGTCTTGAGCAGCATCAGGAATACCGGCAACAGCACGGTGATCAGGGTGATGGAAAAACTCGGCAAGGTGCTGGATTCCGGCTCACTGGCCAGTTGATCCATGAGGTCCTGGGATGCATGGCCCGGGATGTACTTGGCGATAAACGTACCGTAAATCGGTCCGGCAATGATCGCGGTAGGCAGAGCAACAATCAGGCCGTACAGAATGGTCTTGCCGATGTCGGCACCAAACACGCCAATGGCCAGCAGCGGGCCCGGGTGCGGCGGTACCAGCCCGTGAACAGCCGACAAGCCGGCGAGCAGCGGGATACCGATCTTGATGATCGACACGCCAGTACGTCGCGCAACGATAAACACCAACGGAATCAGCAGTACAAAGCCGATTTCGAAGAACAATGGAATACCGACCAGAAAGGCGGCAAACATCATTGCCCACTGCACCTTGTCCTTGCCGAAGGCACGGATCAGGGTACGGGCGATCTGGTCAGCACCACCGGAGTCGGCCATCATTTTGCCAAGCATGGTGCCCAGCGCCAGGATGATCCCGACAAAGCCCAACACGCCGCCAAAACCGTCCTGGAACGACTTGATGATCAAGTTGGCAGGCATGCCGGCCGTAAGCCCCAGAAACGCAGAGGCGATGATCAAGGCAATAAAGGGGTGCAGCTTGAATCGGGTGATCAGTACGATCAGGCCGATAATGGTCACCACTGCATCAAGCAGCAGAAACGTATTATGGGACATGCCTAGCATGGGGCGTCTCCTGCCTTTTTGTTGTTATCAAGTACGGGGGTGCCGCTACAGCCGAGGCAGATAGCGCTATCTGTTTGAAACAACATCATGAAGTTGCCATTACCGTCTGCTCGCACCACCAGTCTCGGGCGGCGCTTGCTAATTGCTTAACGTTCATCTGGGCTGCATTCAGAGTCAGCACCAAGGATTCATTGGTCGGTGATTCAAGCGCAGCGAACTGGCTGTCGATCAGGGTCTTGGGCATAAAGTGCCCCGGACGGTCGGCCACCCGGGCAGCCGCCACCTCAGGGGTCAGCTCCAGAAACACAAAACCCAGACCATCTACCGCACTGCGTAAACGCTCGCGATAACGCAGCTTGAGTGCCGAACAGGTCAGCACCGGGCGCTGACCACTGGCAACCGCACGACGCAATTCGTCGCACAGGCTGTCAAGCCAGCCGGCACGGTCTTCATCGGTCAGGGGAATACCGGCACTCATCTTGGCAATGTTGGCCGCCGGGTGAAACGCATCGCCTTCAATCGGGGTCGCGCCATTGAGCTGGCACAATGCCTGGCTAACGCTGGATTTGCCGCAGCCGGCAACACCCATGATGACCAGAGCAGTGATAGGTTGACTCATGAAACACCTCAGTCCGTAGACAGCGCTGTCTTTGTTCATGCGTTCAATACTTGAAAGCAAAGCACAAAGCTTAGGCTACCGACGTCTATTTCTCATTTTTATGGGGAGACGCGGAGACGCTCTCGACATACAAAGCTGGGGTAACTGATTTACACGCAATCAGGCAATTGCGGGTCCGCCAGGACAGCGCTACCTTAGTGACTTGTTTTTTGTTTGGCAAGCCGCCCTGATGACCACCTCCAAAAACGATAAAAACACCCGGACCACGGGTCGCCCCACCCTTAACGAAGTTGCCCGCCTTGCGGGGGTCAGCCCCATCACCGCCTCGCGAGCCCTGCGCGGTATCAGCAGCGTTGCCACGGAGCTGGCCGAAAAGGTCCGTGTTGCCGCCGACGAGCTGAACTATGTGGTCAATCCGGCCGCCCGCGCGCTAGCCTCGGCGCAGAGTCATTCTGTCGTGGTGCTGGTACCTTCGCTGTCCAACCTGCTTTTTATAGACACCCTCGAAGCCATCCATGACGTGTTGCGCCCCCGGGGCTTTGAAGTATTGATCGGCAACTTCCACTATTCCCGTGACGAAGAAGAAAATTTGCTGCGCAACTATATGGCCTACCAGCCCCGAGGCCTGCTGCTGACCGGTTTTGATCGTTCTGAAAGCTCACGGCGGATGATCGAGACCAGCAATGTACCCTGCGTGTACATGATGGAGCTGGATGCCGCCGAGGGCTTGAACTGCGTCGGCTTTTCACAGCTGCAGGCCGGTGAAACAGCTGCCCGGCACTTGATCTCCCGTGGCCGCAGACATCTGGCCTATATCGGCGCCCAGCTCGATCAACGCACGTTGCTGCGCGGTGAGGGTTATCGCCGCACTTTGCAGGAAGCCGGACTGTACAACCCTGATCTTGAAGTACTGACGCCACGTCCGTCTTCGGTCGGCCTGGGGGGCGAATTGTTCCTGCAATTGCTCGCCAGCCATCCACAAGTGGATGCGATCTTTTTCGGCAACGACGACCTGGCCCAGGGCGCCTTGCTTGAGGCTGCACGCATCGGCATCAAAATCCCGGAGCAAATCGCCGTACTGGGCTTTAACGACCTGCCGTCTTCAGAGTTTATGGTGCCTCGCCTGAGCAGTATTCGAACGCCCCGGGAAGCCATTGGCCGTCGCGCAGCCGAGCAGATGCTGACACTGATGGCAGGTAATAAAGTTGCCAACCCTGTTCAGGACATGGGCTTTGAACTGATGGTGCGTGAAAGCAGTTAAAGCCCCTCACCCTCATCATGTAAACAGTACAGCTTTAATGCAGTTGCAACGTCGAGTTGAACTGGCTGATGGCATCGACCACATGCCGGGAGCCTTGCTGGATTTCCAGAATCGCTTCCCCGGCCTCATTTGCCAGCTCAACACCAAGCCCTGTGCGGCTAAGGCTCGACTGCATGCTGGTCACAGCGCTCAGCGACAGATCATGATTTCGACGCACCACTTCGACAATTTCCAGGGTGGCCGCACTGGTGCGCGCCGCCAGGCTTCTGACCTCATCGGCCACCACGGCAAAGCCGCGCCCGTGCTCCCCCGCCCGCGCTGCCTCGATCGCGGCATTGAGCGCCAGTAAATTGGTTTGATCCGCAATACCACGAATGGTCTGCACGATCTTGCCGATACTGTCCGACTGCTTGCTTACCGCATCAATGCTCTGCGCCGCTTCATTAAGGTCTTTGGAAATGGCCTCGATGATTTGCACGGTTTGCTGCACCACCTGCGAGCCCTTCTGCGCACAGGCATCGTTTTGCACTGAAGTGCTGTGGGCCGATTCGGCGGCAGTCTGCAGGTTGGTGACCTGAGCAGTGATATCACTGGCGAATTTCACCACTTTGTACAGTCGCCCCCTGGCATCGAAGATCGGGTTGTAGGAGGCCTCGAGAAACACCGTATGACCGTGTTTGTCGACCCGCTCAAATCGCCTGGAATGGTACTCGCCGCGATTGAGCGAGGCCCAGAAAGCCTTGTAGCCGGCTGACTCGGCCTCGCTTCGACGACAGAACATGCCGTGATGCTGGCCGACAATTTCGCTCAGCGAGTAATGCATGGTGTCGAGGAAGTTCTGGTTGGCATTGATTACCCGCCCATCCGGTGAAAACTCGATCACCGCCATCGACCGGCTCAGGGCGTTTACGATGCTCTGGGTTTCATGTTCTTTATTGATTCGATCTGTGACATCCGAAGCCACCTTGATGACACGCACAACGTGCTGGTCAGCGCCGACGATGGGCATGTAGCTGGCTTCCAGCCACACCTCACGCCCCGCCTTGTCGAGCCGTGAAAAGGTGCCGCTCAAAGGTTCGCCTCGGGCCAGGTCCCGCCAGAAATTGTTGTACTCACTGGATTTTACGTAAGCCGCTTCGCAAAATAGCCGATGGTGCTTGCCCCGAATCTCGTCAGCGGAATAACCCACAACCCGACAAAAATTCTCGTTGGCATCCAGAATGGTGCCGTCAGGGGCGAACTCAATAATTGCCATGGAACGGCTGATAGCCTGCACTTTAGCGGCCATGTCATTTAATAAGCCGCTAAGACGTTGATTTTCGAGCAGATCGGCTTTGCGATGCGAATTAAACATGGCTCAATCCCTGGAGGTGCTGTCTATTGATAATTCAAAAGTTTCAAGACGCAGCCAATCAGCTGGGTATCTCACTCTTAACGTTAGAGCTGTACGCACTTCGAGGGTTTGAGCACTTATGGCTACGACCCCGTAAACATGGAGCATAGCTAGCCAAATGACGCGCGCAAGCAAATGGCCATCAACCTGCGACGGAACGCTCACGCTTTAAAAATTTACCAAATGGATGATGCAGTATTAAAAGTGACAGGGCCCCGAGGAGCGAGCCCCGGTAAATCCACTTAATGACCAAACAATCCGGTGTCAGTTTTTTTGGATTTCTTGTCAGCGCGTTTTTCATCGGCTGTTTTAGCCGGCTTTTTCTTCGCTGCTTTCTTTGAATCCATACCTTTGGACATGTTATGCACTCCAGTAACCAGGGTTGTTCACTGAGGTATAGCACTGATCCATGGTGAACTTTCATTTAAAGTCGGTTATTTCGAAATGAATGCGTATGTGTACCCTTTAATTCCGAATACAGATCACCCACACTATTCAGATAAGCCGCAGAAATCTGCCTTTTAGTTATTTATACTGCGCGCCCCTCCCCGAGCCTGTGGACTTATGACTGCCATTATTTACGCCCCGCTTGAAGCGGCTTTATGGCCACTGATGAACAAGTTTTATCGCACACATCAATCATCGATGAAGGCGGTCAGGGAAGCGCAGTTATGGGTCGCCCGCAAAGAGGGGATTATTGCCGGTTTATGTTTGCGGCCAATGGCTCACGGCCACTGGCTGACCGGGCTTTTTGTCGCGCCAGCGCTACGCGGCCAAGGGGTGGCTGGCGATCTGGTCAGCCAGGCAATAGCTGCCGTCGATGGCCCGATCTGGTTGTTCTGCGACCCGCAGTTGCAGGGGTTTTATCAAAAGCTGGGGTTTAGCCTGGACGTGGAATTGCCCCATGCCCTGCATGAGCGGCTGGTTCGCTATCAACGCAACAAAGCGATGATAGCGATGGGCCTTACTCCTTGGTGTGCGGATCCAGATCAGGAAACAGCACCTCAATAAAACCGAACTTGCTGAAGTCCTTGATCCGTGACGGATACAGACGACCGATCAAGTGATCGCACTCATGCTGCACGACCCGCGCATGAAACCCCTCTGCAATCCGTACGATTGGCTCACCCTTGGGGGTGAAACCTTCGTAGCGGATCTTGTGGAAGCGCTCGACGACCCCACGTAGACCCGGCACCGACAGGCAACCCTCCCAGTCCTCTTCAACTGCCGGGCTCAGCGGCGTGATCAGCGGGTTGATCAGAATGGTCTGCGGCACGGCTTCGGCATCCGGGTAACGCTCGCTGTGCTCGAAACCGAACACCACCAGTTGCAGGTCAACGCCAATCTGCGGCGCTGCCAGGCCCACGCCGCCAGCGTGTTCCATGGTCTGCAACATATCGTCGAGCAGTTGCCAGAGTTCTGGCGTGTCGAACATCTCATCCGGCACCGGTTGGGCCACACGTAATAAACGCTCATCACCCATTTTCAGGATTTCACGAATCATGGTCAGGTTTCATCAGAAGTGGATTTAAGGGAGTGGTCGCGGCCAAGGCCGGAGACATGCTGCTTTGGATCAGGGTCGGCAGACTCATCGAATGTCTTCTCGCCCGGATTTTTGCCTTCAGCCGACATATGTTCGATCACAGCATTCATTTCAGCGCCCAGCAACAGCACCGCGGCCGAAATGTAGAAGTAAAGCAACAGCACGATGATTGCACCGATACTGCCATACATGGCGTTGTAGTCCGCGAAGGTTTTGACATAAAAGGCAAACCCCAAGGAAGCCACAATCCAGACCACTACCGCCAGCACCGAGCCCGGGGTAATAAAACGGAATTTCTGCTCAACATCGGGCATCACGTAATACATCAACGCCACTGCCACCATCATCAGCAAAATAATCGCCGGCCAGCGCAGGATGGTCCACAGCGTGACCACAAAGTCTTCAAGCCCCACCTGCCCCGCCAGCCAGCTCATCACCTGCGGTCCGAGCACCATCAGTGCGGCGGCGACCAGCAGCATGCCGGCAATGCCGATCGTGTAGAAAATCGACAGCGGAAAACGTTTCCAGACAGGGCGCCCTTCAACCACGTCGTAGGCAGCATTCATTGCGCTCATCATCAGGCGCACACCCGCAGAAGCCGTCCATAGCGCAATGACGATACCTACCGAAAGCAATCCGCCCTTGGATTGCTGCAACTGGTCGATCACCGGGTTGACCTGCTCCAGCGCTTGCGGCGGCAGTACCAGTTCGGACTGCAGGCGCAACCAGGTAAAGAAGTCTGGCAGATGCAAAAAACCGATCAATGCAATCAGGAACAGAATGAAAGGGAATAACGAAAACAGCATTTGATAGGCCAGCGCCGAGGCGTAGGTCGACATTTCATCGTCGATAAATTCCTTGACCGTTCGGATCAAGACTTTGCCCAAAGGCAGGCCGTTCAAGCCTGGGAATAACATAGCGTCTCCTTTCGCCGCACCGTTAATGAGGTCAACACGCCTCCAAGCGAAGGGTTTTACCTAAAAGTAGCCCAATTGGCGACTTTGAAAATACCGGATCGCCAAACCCGTAAAAAGGCCAACCCAACATTGACCTTGTGGTCCGGCATCGAGTTTCATTTATTTTCTGCCCATCATTTCGTCGATCAGCGCAGGTTGGGCTTTATGTTTGCCCGCTAACCCCCGAGAATACGCGACGTATTCAGGCTATGGCGCTGAAGATCCGCAATTGTAGGAAGGTTATGAAACTCGATAAAAAGCTGGCTATTGCCCGCAGGAACCAGGAACTCGGCGGCGCGGTACTCGGCGTCAACAACTGCCATTTCGCCGCACTGAACACCAACAAGAACATCTGGTGGTTCGATATTCCGCTGGCGCGCCTGGCCGTCGGCCAGTACGAATGGGTGCATCTGCTCCTGCACACCCCAAGCACCGACGAACTGCTGCACCTGAAGGTAACGACTGCATTCCTGCGTGAAAAACGCGAAGGCATGGTAGTACGTGCAACGCACAAGCGTACGCCGACCATGAGCCTGGAGTTGAGTGCAGACAAGGACTCCTATCTGCAGGACGTGCGTCCTACAGGTACTGGCGTCAACTTCGCACAGTTTTTACAGAAATAAACCCAAAGGCCAAAACCTGTGGCCGACCTGTAGATACTCTGTTGCAGGTCAAGCCCTATTGTGGGAGCGAGCCTGCTCGCGAACGACCTTCGCGAGCAGGCTCGCTCCCACAGTTGCAGTGTTCCTTCGGCAGCTGCTACAACAGACCTTCACCGTATCAAAACGAAAAATCCCCGCATTGCGGGGATTTTTCGTATCCAGGCCTGTTACTTCTTGAGGCCCAGCTTTTTCAGTTCTTCGTCTCGCAACTCACGACGCAGGATCTTGCCCACGTTGGTGGTCGGCAAGCTGTCGCGGAACTCGACGAACTTGGGCGCCTTGTAAGCCGTCAGGTTGGCACGCATATGCTTCATGACCTGTTCCTTGGTCAGCGTCATACCCGGCTTGACCACGATAAACACCTTGATCAGCTCACCGGTCTTCTCGTCCGGAATACCGATTGCAGCGCACTGCAATACGCCCGGCAAGGAGGCCATCACGTCTTCCAGCTCGTTGGGGTAAACATTGAAGCCCGACACCAGAATCATGTCTTTTTTGCGATCAACGATACGCATGTAGCCATCAGGCTGAATCACTGCGATATCACCGGATTTCAACCAGCCTTCGCTGTCCATGATCTCGGCGGTGGCGTCAGGACGCTCCCAGTAGCCTTTCATGACCTGCGGGCCCTTGATGCACAGCTCGCCGACTTCACCCAGCGGCAGCTCTTCGCCGGCATCGTTAATCACTTTGCACAGGGTCGAAGGCACCGGAATGCCAATGGTACCGATCTGAATGCTCTGGGCCGGGTTGACCGTGGCTACCGGACTGGTCTCGGTCATGCCATAACCTTCGCAGATCGGGCAACCGGTCACGGTCTTCCAGCGCTCGGCCACCGACAGTTGCAAGGCCATGCCACCCGAGAGCGTCACTTTGAGGGCCGAGAAATCCAGCTTGCGGAACGCCTCGCTGTTGCACAGCGCCACAAACAGGGTATTGAGGCCGACAAAACCGGTGAATTTCCACTTGGACAGCTCTTTGACCATCGCCGGTAAATCACGGGGGTTACTGATCAATACGTTGTGATTGCCCAGTAGCATCATCGCCATGCAGTGAAAGGTAAAGGCGTAGATGTGATACAGCGGCAAAGGCGTAATCAGGATTTCACAACCTTCATCGAGGTTGGAGGCCATCAATGCCTTGCACTGCAACATGTTGGCGATCAGGTTGCGATGGGTCAGCATCGCGCCCTTGGCCACACCGGTAGTGCCGCCCGTGTATTGCAGCACGGCAACATCACTGCTCACCGGGCTGGCTTCCTTGACCGGCTGGCCCTGGCCTTTGCTCAGCACGTCGTTGAACTTGACGGCCTGTGGCAAATGATAAGCAGGGACCATCTTTTTCACGTACTTGATGACGCTATTGATCAGCACCCGCTTGAAAGGCGACAGCATGTCAGCCACTTCGGTGACGATCACATACTTGACCGACGTCTGGGGCACGACTTTTTCAGCCAGATGCGCCATGTTCGCCAGGCACACCAGTGCCTTGGCACCGGAATCCTTGAACTGGTGTCCCATTTCCCGCGCGGTGTACAGCGGGTTGGTGTTGACCACAATCAAACCGGCGCGGATGGCTCCGAACACAGCAATCGGGTATTGCAACAGGTTGGGCAGCTGCACGGCGATGCGATCGCCCGGCTGCAAGTCGGTGTGCTGCTGCAACCAGGCTGCAAAAGCGCCCGACTGCTCGTAGAGCTCACCGTAGGTAATGGTTTTGCCGAGGTTACTGAACGCCGGTTTATCGGCGAAACGCTGGCAAGATTCCCGCAGTACCGTCTGAATATTTGGATATTCATCTGGATTGATTTCAGCAGCAATCCCAGCTGGGTACTTATCCTTCCAAAAGCCTTCAATCATGGAAGCCCACTCCTCAGCGTCGCGAATTCTTCACCGCATCGGGTGCGGTTCTTATTTGTTTGATTTTTATAATGGACAGCTCTGACTTTCACTTACCCTGAAGTCACAAAGCGCGCCGAGAGTAGCAGCTTTGCCAAAGGCCGCCTAGAGCCAAAAACCGGGTTTAGAGTCACCAACCTGACTGTAGGACAATCCAAAGTCATCATTAGTGCAAACACTCTATTAACTAAGTAAGCCCTCTATCTCAAGCATTACAACCCCTTATCCTAGACATAAAAAAACGCTCGCGGCCTTTCGGCCAGCGAGCGTCTGTCGCCACAGTGAACGAATCAGGCGGTATCCCGTAACTCACGACGCAGGATTTTTCCAACCGGCGTCATGGGCAAGGCATCACGCAACACGATTTGCTTGGGCACCTTGTAACCGGTGAAATTGTCCTTGCAGTAAGCCGTGAGTTCCTCAACCGTCACCCCGCCTGCGCGCGGCACCACAAACAGTTTAACCGCCTCCCCCGTGCGCTCGTCGGGGACGCCGATAACCGCGCAATTGGCAACTTTGGGATGCGCCATCACGATGTCCTCGATTTCGTTGGGGTACACATTAAAGCCGGAGACAATAATCAGGTCTTTCTTGCGATCGACGATGCGGACAAAACCGTCCGGATCAATCACGGCGATATCACCGGTCTTGAACCAGCCCTCGGCATCCAGTACTTCGGCCGTGGCCTCGGGGTTTTGCCAGTAGCCCTTCATCACTTGCGGGCCTTTGACGCATAACTCGCCGCGCTCACCCAGCCCCAGATCAACCCCCTCATCGCTGATCACCTTCATGGCGGTGCCCGGCACCGGCATGCCCACCGTGCCCAGCCGTGCCAGCTGGCCGCAGGGGTTGGCGCTGGCCACCGGCGAGGTTTCCGTCAGGCCGTAACCTTCGACGATGCGGCACCCGGTGAGTTTCTCCCAGCGTTCAGCCGTCGCCTTGACCAGCGCAGTACCGCCCGAGTTGGTAATTTTGAGCCTGGAAAAATCCACGTCCTTGAAATCCGGGTGGTCCATCAGTGCAACAAACAAGGTGTTGAGCCCCAGGAAGCAGGTGAACTTCCAGTTTTTCAGTTCCTTGATAAAACCCTTGATGTCACGCGGGTTGGTGATCAGCACGTTATGGTTGCCGGTGACCATCATGCCCATGCAATTGGCCGTGAATGCATAGATATGGTACAGCGGCAGCGGGCCGATCATGATCTCGCGGCCGTCCTTGAGCATCGGCTGGCCGTCGGCGCCATGCTGGGACAGGCAGGCGCGCAACTGCTGCATATTGGCGACCAGATTGCCATGGGTGAGCATCGCGCCCTTGGGCAGGCCGGTGGTGCCGCCGGTGTACTGCAGGACGGCGATATCATCCAGCGTTACCGCCAACGGGCGGATCACCTGCCCCGCGCCCCGGCGCAAGACGCTCTTGAAGGAAATGGCCTGGGGCAACTGATAGGCAGGCACCAGTTTTTTCACCTTGTCGACCACCAGGTTGGTGATCCAGCCTTTGGCGGCCGGCATCATGTCGCCCATTCTGGCTTCGATCAGGTAGTCGATTTCGGTGTCTTGCAGCACTTCCTGTACCCGCTTGCCGAACATGTTCAGGTACACCAGCGCCCGAATCCCGGCGCTCTTGAACTGATGGCGCATCTCGCGCGAGGTGTAGAGCGGGTTGGTATTGACCACAATCAGGCCTGCACGCATGGCTCCGAACACGGCAATCGGATATTGCAGGGTGTTGGGCATTTGTACGGCAATACGGTCGCCCGGCTTGAGATCGGTGTACTCCTGCAGATAACCGGCAAACGCGGCACTGTGGCGCTCAAGCTCGGCATAGGTGATGGTCACTCCCAGATTGCTGAAGGCCGGGCGATCCGCAAACTTTTTGCAGGAGCGCTCAAACACGTCAACAACCGATTTAAAAGCCGTCATGTCGATATCCAGCGGTACACCGGCGGGACGTTTGTCATTCCAGAAATCAGGTTGCATTGTTTTTATCCTCGTACCTGAGTGTGCCTGGCCGCGTCTCGTGTCGAATGAAAAGCGGAGCTTGCGGACGTTAACAGTTATAAAGTTGTAGGCAAATACAGCGATCTTCGCCATTTACATCTTGAATCTTATTGCCGGGTAAACGCCCGTTAACTGGCCCCCTTGCAAATGCGCTATACACTGGTACGACAATAATTAAAGGAAATGCCATGACCCCTGAGACTTTCTGGCTGGAAGCGAATGACCGCAGCGGTCTTTTCGTTAACCAGTGGCTGCCGGACAGTACACCCAGGGCTGTTGTCCTGCTGGCTCATGGCATGGCCGAACACAGTGGCCGTTATGCGCACCTGGGCCAGGCCCTGTGTGCTGCCGGCTTTGCCCTGTATGCCCATGATCAGCGCGGTCACGGTAAAACAGCCGAGCGCGGCACCCTGGGCTATTTTGCCGACAATGATGGCTGGTGCGCGGTGGTCAGCGACGTGGCCAGCCTGAGCCGGCATATCGGCCAGGCCCACCCTGGCATACCGGTTTTTTTGCTCGGGCACAGCATGGGCAGCTATATCGCGCAGGCGTATGTGATGCATCACAGTGCCAGCCTGCAAGGGGTGATTCTGAGTGCTTCGAATTTCCAGCCGGTGGCGCTCTATCGTGCAGCCAGCCTGATCGCCCGACTAGAGCGTTGGCGCCAGGGAGCCAAGGGCCGCAGTGCGCTGATCGAATGGTTGTCGTTCGGCTCGTTCAACAAGGCCTTCAAACCCAATCGCACGCCGTATGACTGGCTCAGCCGCGATCCGGCCCAGGTCGATGCCTACGCCAGCGACCCCCTGTGCGGCTTTCGGTGCACCAACCAACTGTGGATCGACCTGCTCGGCGGGTTGCAGCAAATCAGCAAAGCGTCCAATCTCGCTCAGATCGATCCGGGCCTGCCGCTGCTGATAATCGGCGGCGAATGTGATCCGGTGAGTGAAGGCAAGCGTCTCACTGATCTGGCCAGGGCATTGCGAAATGCCGGCAATCGTCAGTTGCAACTGAATCTGTATCCGCAAGCGCGGCATGAACTCTTCAACGAAACCAACCGCGATGAAGTCATGGCTGATGTAATTAAGTGGCTAAATCAGGCATTGAGCCACTCCCGCCCGTCGCGAAGCGAATGAGCGAAAAACAGATTTACACCTAAAAAGCTTTTAAAATCATAGCTTTAAAACCAAACACTCGTCACAGGACATGCGCTAGATGACTCAGGTTACCAACACCCCGTACGAAGCCCTCGAAGTCGGCCAGACAGCCAGCTACAGCAAAACCGTCGGAGAGCGTGACATTCAGCTTTTTGCGGCCATGTCCGGCGACCACAATCCGGTGCACCTCGACCCCGAGTTCGCCGCCGCCACCATGTTCAAGGAGCGTATTGCCCATGGCATGTTCAGTGGTGCGCTGATAAGTGCTGCCGTAGCCTGCGAGCTGCCTGGCCCAGGCACCATCTATGTCGGCCAGCAAATGAGCTTTCAGAAACCGGTGAAAATCGGTGACACCCTCACCGTGCGCCTGGAAATCCTGGAAAAACTGCCCAAGTTCCGCGTGCGTATTGCTACTCGCGTGTTCAACCAGCGCGATGAAATCGTTGTTGATGGCGAGGCCGAAATCATTGCGCCACGCAAGCAACAAACCGTGACCCTGCCGGTACTGCCTGCGATCAGCATTGGCTAAAACGCAATGTGGGAGCGGGCTCGCTCGCGATAGCATCAACTCGATCATTCTGATCAATCGAGTTTTTGCATCGCGAGCAAGCCCGCTCCCACATTTTTGGAACTACAGCCTCAAGCTAATCATGCACGGGCACGGGCCTGATTGCGCAGCGCCTTGACCTGATCGTGGTTGCGTTGCACGCCGTGGTACTGACGCTCTACCAGATCACGAATGCCGACCAGGTTGTGCTTGCTGATTTTTTCCAGCGCTTCTTTATAAGCCTTCAGCGCATGGTCTTCGCCGCGTTCGGCTTCGTTGAGCACCGCTTCTTCGTCTTTGCCGGTAAACACGGACTTCACATCCACCCAACGGCGATGCAAGTCACCGGCCACGCTGGTGCTGGTTTCCGGGTCACCACCCAGGGCTCGAACTTGAGCCTGAAGTTCGGCAGCTGCGGCAGCGCAATCGGCTGAACGCTTGGCAAACAGAGCCTTCAGCTCCGGGTGCTTGATATCTTCGGCACAGCTTTTAAACCCTTCCTGGCCGTCTTTGCTGGTTTCGATCAGATCGTTCAGGATGCTAATGGCTTCTTTATTAAGGTCAGTCATTGTTCAATTCCTTACAAGGTTGAGGATCGTGCAATAGAGGTTGCAGGGCTCGTGCCAGTTTTATAATTAAATAAAATCCTTAAATATCAATTACTTAATAAATATCAAAAAATCTGTATCCGGTTTATATGCATGATCTGTCAATTGGCCTTCATGCAAATTGCCTGTATTTTGATTTCCACAGCTTTACCCATCTAAGGGCCGCTGCATGAACCCCGAAAAACTCGAACTGCTGGTCACTCGTGAAATGCCCTTCGGCAAATACAAGGGCCGAATCATCGCCGACCTGCCCGGCCAGTACCTCAACTGGTTCGCCCGTGAAGGTTTCCCCCACGGAGAACTGGGCGGCTTGCTGGCCCTGATGCAAGAGATTGATCATAACGGCCTGTCGGACCTGCTCGACCCGTTACGCGCCAAACACGGAAAACCCAAACCCCGCCATTGATAGAGCTGCCCCATGCCAAGGATTGAAGATAACGCCCGCGACGAACACTTCTGGCAAGCAATTGCCGAGCGCTACGACCTTGCGCCCGGCCCGATCAATCTGGAGAACGGCTACTTCGGGCGTATGACCCGCGACGTGGCACAGGACTACCAGCGTAATATCGACTTTATTAACCGCAACAACTCGGTGCCTGTGCGCCAGCACTTCGATACCACTCAGGGCCTGGAAATTCGCGACTCGCTGGCGGGGTTGCTTGGTGTAGCCCCTGCCGGCCTGGCGCTGACCTTTTGCGCGTCTGACGGCCTGCAATCATTGATCCGCAACTACAATGGCCTGCAAACGGGCGATCAATTGCTGATCAGCGACCTGGAATACCACAGCGTCGAATACGCCATGCGTGGAGTGGCACACCAACGCGGCCTGGAAATTATCGAAATCTCCCACACGCACCCAGCCACGTTTGAAAGCCTGGTGGCCAGCTATCGCCAGGCATTTGAACGTAACCCGCGGATCAAGCTGATGGCGCTCACTCACGTTACCCATCGCACTGGCCTGGTCATGCCCGTGGAGGCCATTGTTGCGGCGGCAAAAGAGCATGGGGTTGACGTGATTCTGGACGGTGCCCATGCCCTGGGGCAGATCGAACTGGACCTGCCGGCACTGGGTGTGGCCTTTGCCGGTTTCAACCTGCATAAATGGATTGGCGCGCCGCTGACCCTGGGCCTGATGTATATCGATCCCCAGCGCCTGGGCGACATTGACCCCGATATGGGCAATCAGCGCTACCCCGAGCCGGATGTGCGCAACCGCGCCGTTTATGGCACGGTCAACATCCCCGCCTGGCTAACCCTGACCAAGGTGCTGCAGGAACACCATGAGATGGGTGGCGCCCGAGGCAAGGGTGCCCGACTCAACTACCTGCGCAACCTGTGGGTCAGCGAGGCGCGCAAGATCGAGGGCATTGAAGTGCTGGTCAATGATGATCCGCGCTTGTATTGCGCAATCACTTCGCTGCGCTTTACCCATGTGCAGGATCAACAACCGATGGTTGATCGCCTGCTCAAGGACTACAACCTGTTCACCGTAGCCCGCAACGGTTCGGCGTGTGGCAGTTGTATCCGGGTAACAGTGGGCTTTGCCACCACGCTGGATGACATCAACCAACTGGTGCGGGCGCTGCGCGGGCTTTCGCAAGCTCACACATAACCTTGTGGGAGCGGGTATTTTTCAGGCAAAAAAAAGGTGCGCCGACCAAGCGCACCAAAAACCGTAGAACACACAACACATTCGTAACTAAAACATCAATCCAGCAGGGCAAGCGCCTCAGCGGTGCATTCCTGGATTCGGGCCCAGTCGCTGTTCTTGATCCATTCGCTGTCCAGCATCCAGCTACCGCCCACGCACATCACGTTTTTCAAGGCCATGTAGTTGCGGATATTGGCCGGACCAACACCGCCGGTCGGGCAGAATTTCACTTCGCCAAAAGGACCGCCCAGGGCCTTGATCGCCGCTACACCGCCGCTGACTTCTGCAGGGAACAGTTTGAAACGGCGGTAACCCAAGCCATAGCCTTCCATGATCCCGGAAGCATTGCTGATGCCCGGCAGCAGCGGAATGTCGCTGGCAACACTGGCCTCGAGCAAGTCACGGGTAATGCCCGGCGTAACAATAAATTGCGAACCGGCGTCTTCCGCCGCCGCCAGCATATGGCGATCCAGTACGGTACCCGCACCTGTCACCAGCTCAGGGCGCTGGTCACGCAGGATACGAATGGCCTTGAGGCCGAACGCCGAACGCAGGGTCACTTCCAGCGCCGTCAGACCACCGGCCGCCAGCGCATCCGCCAAAGGCAGGATGTCTTGTTCGCGGGCAATGGTAATCACCGGCAGAATTCGTGCTCGCTCACACAGGCTGTCGATCAGGGCGACTTTATCCGCCATCGATACGTTCGCAATTGTTGTTGTCATGGCAGCTGATCCTTGGCTCATGGGCACCAGTAAATCTCTAACGTAGGTTGCAGGAAGGCACGAATCGGCAAGGCGGCAACATCTGTGCCCCCCAGCGCTTCGTTGAGGGTGTTCAATTTGGACTGGCCCTGGATCGACAGCACCTTGTGCTTCGCGCTCGCCAACAGGCTGCGACTCATGCTCAGACGCTGGTGCGGCACCGTTGGCGCCAGCATCGCCCAGCAACGACGCGGGTTGTCCAGTTGCAGGGCTTCACTCAGATTCGGGCTATTGGGGAACAGCGACGCGGTATGCCCGTCATCGCCCATACCCAGGATCAGCACATCGATCGGCGGCAACTCGGCCAGCCCCTGATCGGCCTCCAGCGCAGCCTTTTCTACCGTGGCTGCAGCGTTATACAAGCCGACAAAACGGGCTTTGGCCGCCGGGCCTTGGAGCAGATGCTTTTTAAGCAGGCCCGCGTTGCTGTCGGCATGCTCGACCGGCACCCAGCGTTCATCCGCCAGGCTGACAACCACTTTCGACCAATCGACCGGCTGCTTGATCAAGCTTTGGAAAAACGCCATCGGGCTGCGGCCGCCGGACACCACCAGAGTGGCAACGCCCTGCTCGGCGATAGCCTGGTTCAATTGCCCGGCAACTTTTGTTGCCAGCCCTTCGGCCAACAACGCCGGGTTCTTGAAGGTGTGCGAGCTCACACCTTCAGGCAGTTTCAAATCAGATATCGCCATACCAAGACCTCCCGTCCCGCGTAATCAGTGCAATGGAACTCATCGGCCCCCAGGACCCCGCCGCGTAAGGCTTGGGCGCATCACCGGACTTTTTCCAGCCGGCGATCAACTGGTCGCACCATTTCCATGCCGCTTCAATTTCATCTTTGCGTACAAACAGGTTCTGGTTGCCGCGCATGACTTCGAGCAACAGGCGCTCGTAAGCATCCGGAATCCGTGTGCTGCGATAAGTGTCAGAAAAATTCAATTGCAACGGGCCGCTGCGCAGTTGCATGCCTTTATCCAGGCCCTGGTCCTTGGTCATTACCCGCAAGGAAATACCTTCGTCCGGTTGCAGGCGAATAATCAGCTTGTTGCCGATTTGCAGGCGCTGCTCGGGAGCAAAGATGTAGTGCGACGGCTCCTTGAAGTGGATAACGATTTGCGAGAGCTTTTGTGGCATGCGCTTGCCGGTGCGCAGGTAGAACGGCACCCCTGCCCAACGCCAGTTACGAATATCGGCGCGCAGTGCCACAAAGGTCTCGGTGTCACTCTGGGTGTTGGAGTTTTCTTCCTCCAGATAACCCGGCACCGACTGACCTTCGCTGTAACCGGCAATGTACTGGCCGCGTACCACCTGGGTGGTCAGGCCTTCGGCGCTGATCGGGGCCAGGGCCTTGAGCACTTTGACCTTTTCGTCGCGAATGCTGTCGGCCGACAGGTCCGCAGGCGGGTCCATGGCAATCAGGCACAGCAACTGCAGCAGGTGGTTCTGGATCATGTCGCGCAGTTGGCCAGCCTTGTCGAAATAGCCCCAGCGGCCCTCGATGCCGACTTTCTCGGCCACGGTGATTTCAACGTGGGAGATGTAGCGCTGGTTCCACTGGGTCTCGAACAGGCTGTTGGCAAAACGCAGCGCGATCAGGTTTTGTACGGTCTCTTTGCCCAGGTAGTGGTCGATGCGGTAAGTGCGGTTCTCGGGGAAGAACTGCGCCACGGAATCGTTGACCTTGCGCGAAGACTCAAGATCCGAGCCGATGGGCTTTTCCAGCACCACACGGGTATTTTCAGCCAGGCCGACCGCGGACAGGTTCTCGCAAATGGCACCGTACACAGCCGCCGGAGTGGCGAAGTAAGCGATCAGGCGCTGCTCTGTGCCGGCCATTTCAGCCAGCGCCAGGTAATCTTCAGTCTTGAAAAAATCCACATGCAGGTAGCTCAAGCGAGCCAGGAAGCGGTTCAATGCTTCGACTTCGATTTCCTTCTCGCCCAGATACTGGCGCAACTGGCTGTCGATATGCGCCAGGTGCGTGGAGGCCTCGCCCGGCTCTCGGGCCAGCGCGAGAATGCGTGTGTCGGCATGCAGCAGACCGGCGCGATCCAGTTGGTACAAGGCAGGAAACAGCTTGCGCAGGGCCAGATCGCCAAGGGCGCCGAACAAGGCAAAGGTGCACGGTTCAACCGTAATCGAAGGCATGATGTTTGTTCTTTTATCAAGTTAAGCTACAAATACCTTTTTTCAAGGTATCACTCAAGGAAAAATGTAGTAATAAACACAACATTTTCTCAAAATACAGATTCCTGCTAGTGGTCGTCACAGGCCACCAGTAGGATAGGCCACCTTCCAGAACCGCTTTAGTCCGGTTCTTGCATCGCTGACCCAAGGACCATAAATGGACCGCGTGCGAAATTTACTCGAACAGATCAAGGGCCGCCTCGAAGACCTGAACAAGGCCGAGCGCAAAGTGGCCGAAATCATTTTGCAGAACCCGCAGCAGGCGACCCGATTCAGCATCGCCGCCCTGGCGCAGGCAGCTTCTGTCAGCGAACCCACGGTTAACCGTTTCTGCCGTTCATTTGGTGTCAGCGGCTACCCCGAGTTAAAGCTGCAACTGGCACAAAGCCTGGCCAGCGGCGCAGCTTACGTGAGCCGCGCGGTAGAGGCAGACGATAATCCGGCCGCGTATACACAAAAAATCTTCGGCAGCGCCATCGCCTCGCTGGACAGTGCCTGCCAGGCACTGGACCCCAACCTTATCAGCCGCGCCGTCGACTTGCTGATCCAGGCCCGGCAGATCCACTTTTTTGGCTTGGGCGCTTCTGCACCGGTGGCACTGGATGCGCAACACAAGTTCTTCCGCTTCAACCTGGCCGTCACCGCCCACGCCGACGTGCTGATGCAGCGCATGATCGCCTCGGTGGCGCACACGGGTGAATTGTTCGTGATTATTTCCTACACCGGTCGCACCCGTGAACTGGTGGAAGTGGCTCGCATTGCGCGCGCCAACGGTGCCTCGGTACTGGGGCTAACTGCGGAAAACTCGCCACTGGCCAAGGCCAGCACTCTGAGCCTGAACATCCCGCTGCCCGAAGACACCGACATCTATATGCCGATGACCTCGCGCATCATCCAGCTGACCGTACTGGATGTACTGGCAACCGGCATGACCCTGCGCCGCGGCGTGGACTTCCAGCCACACCTGCGCAAAATCAAGGAAAGCCTCAACGCCAGCCGCTATCCGGTGGGCGATGAGTTCAACTAGGCAAGCGCTTGGTAATGCCCCATCAGACGCTGCAAAGCCCCGCCCTCGCCTGCAAGCTCAAATGAGCCTGCTCGCCCGGGGCAAGGGCCTGGTTATGGGTACCGCCACTCGTGGACTCCACACACACAAAGCCCATCACTTCGTTCCAGCTCACCCCCAGCAACGGCCGCTTGCCGGGATGCCAGACCACCGTGCTGCCCTGATCACCCGTGTCGATGCTCAAAGCCCGTTGCCAGGCATGGTCATTGAGCTGCATTTCGCCGTCATGCTGGAACACCCGCTGACAACCACCTCCCACCCGTAACTCGCCTTTCTGCTGGCATACCTCACGGTTCAACTGGTCGTAGCCGTGCGCTCCGTCCAGACCGGACAGCGCTACCTCAGCAACATCACCAATTCGCCAGTAAGCGCGCAACGCCTGGCTCACCTGGCAAGGCTCGTCGTCCTGATGTTCGGTGCTCAGGCGCAGCTCCATTTCTTCGCCCAATCGCGCATGCAAATCCACCTGCCAATCGCACAGCTGCAAGCGCCAGTGCAAGGTCACCCCTTCTTCGTCGCTGCTGCTGTCGAGCAGCTTCCAGTCGATCAGCCGCGCCCAGCCATGGGATGGCCAGGCGTTTTCACTGGGGTGACGGCCATACCAGGGCCAGAAGATCGGTACCCCACCACGTATCGCACCCACTTGCGGCCACTTGGCAGCGCACCACAGCCAGGGTTTTTGCCCGGTCGGCTGGAAGTGCAGCAACTGCGCGCCCTGACGGCTGAACACCGCCTGGCAATGCGGATGATCGATCACCAGTACGTCGCGCTGCTGAAAGCGCTCCCACTGGAAAACCGGCTGCTCGCGTCTGGATTTGAAAAAACGGTGAAGCGGATGCTCATGCATGTGCCGCAGTCCTGAAAATCATGCGCCGGGGGGTGCAGCCCCGAAAAAAAGCGGATAGCCAAGGCTATCCGCTGGAAAAACAAGGAGCTTAGCGCATTTAGAACGTCGACTGAATTTTCAGTCCGGCCACCAATGCGTTGTCTACCTGGTCCACACCACCCGGGTGAGTGATGTACTGCAGGTTTGGACGCACCGTCAGCCAGTTGGTCACGTGGAAGCCGTAGTTGAGTTCGTAGTTGTACTCGGTATTGCGCAGCGGCGTGTACAAGGGGTCGCTGTAGTCGGTGGCACCGATGGACGCATTGATCAGCTCGGCGCTTTTCTTCACGTCATCGTTGACATGAATACGGGCGGCGCCAATGCCGATGTCATCCTTGGGCCGGGCATCGAACGGCCCTTTGTACACAAACATCAGCGACTGATAGTTGTCGACGATGTTGGTCTGCTTGTCATGGAAAGTGGCGTTGGCCGCGATATGCAGGCCGCGCGAAGCGTCACCGTTGTGGCTAGTGAGCTGCTGCTGCACGACAAACCAGTAGCCGTGTTTGCTGTCACGTACGCGATAGTCCTGACCATCATTGGTGATATTGACCTTCACGTCATCGGCAGGCGCCGTGCTCTTGTAGTAACCCACACGGTATTCGCCCGGCAGGTCGTTGACCTTGGGCGACCACACCAACTCAACCGGCAACACAGTGCCCTTGGTACCGCTGCCGCTGAGCTTGAAGCCGTTGCCGTGCTCCAGTTGCGACGGGTTCTGGTTGTACGCACCGATTTGCGCGTACAACTCAGGCGTGATGTTGTACTTCACGCGCAGCGCCGCCTGGCTGACCGGCCAGTTGTACCAGAGGTTGGTGGCCCAGTTACCCACCTGCGAGCCACAGAACGCCAGGTTCTGGAATTCGCACGGGAAGGTGTTGAAGTCCTCGCCTTCACCGAAATAACCGGCCTTGACGTCCAGCTTGCCATCGAGGAACTGGTGCTGGATCCACAATTGGGTCAGACGCACCATATGGCCACGGCCATAGACTTCCTGGGAGGAACTCAAGGTCCCTGCACGCGGATCACCGACACGGTCATTGGAGATATTCTGACCATTACGGTTGGTCAGCTGGATCTTCGCCTGGGTGTTGTCCCAGCCCCACAGCTTTTGCAGGTCCAGCGCCACACCCAGACCAAACTGGTCGCTGTAGCGTGCGGTCTTGTCGTCGTTGTAGCCACCGTGCAGGTTGGCGCCCACTTCACCGACATAATCGGCCTTGATGTCGATACCCTGCTCGATCAGTCTGGTGCGCTCGCCGCCCCAGTCGCCCGTCATCCATTTCGAATCGGCACTGAAGGCTTCGTCGGCGTAGACACTGCTTGCACCCAGACCTAGCGCGACAATTGCCGATAGCTGGCAGGCCAGACGGGTGCGGGTCATTCTGTTAGTCATCCCTTTAATCCTCGTTGTCTTCTTATTGGCTTTGTTTAACGCGGCACAACTGCAAGGAGGCCCGGTAACAGGCTCCCTGTTGACTTAACGACCCTTGAATTGCGCCACGTTATCAGCCCGGCCTTGAGCCTGAGGCGAACTCATCGCCCCCAGGCGCTCCCCCGTATTCGCATCAAACAGTAGCACTTTGGCAGGATCGAACTGCAAATTGAGGCTCTGACCGACCGCAGGGGCATCATCCGGAGCCATGCGGCAGCACACTTTGATGCCGTTGAGGCTGACAAAAACCAGGGTATCGGGGCCGGTGGGTTCGACAACCTGCACCTCGGCGCGAATAACCGGCAGGCCATTGGGTTCGGCTGGCGCCAGCACAATTTGCTCGGCGCGGATGCCCACGATCACATCGCGGTCTTCCAGCCCGGCGTCCTGCATGCCCAGCGGCAGCTCGCAACGCGCCTGGCCGCTGTCGAGCAAGGCCAGCAAGCGCCCGTCGCGACGCTGCAAACGCAGGGGGATAAAGTTCATCGGTGGCGAGCCAATAAAACTGGCGACAAACAGGTTGGCCGGGTCGTTGTAGATCTGTTTCGGCGTACCGAACTGCTGAATGATGCCGTCTTTCATCACCGCCACTTTGTCGCCCAGGGTCATGGCTTCGATCTGGTCGTGGGTAACGTAGACGGTGGTGGTTTTCAGGCGCTGGTGCATCAGCTTCATTTCGGTGCGCATCTCGACCCGCAGCTTGGCATCGAGGTTGGACAGCGGTTCGTCGAACAGGTAGATCTTCGGCCGCCGCGCCAGCGCCCGGCCCATGGCCACGCGCTGCTGCTGGCCACCGGACAACTGGCCGGGCTTGCGCGTCAGCAGGTGCTCGATCTGCAGCAGTTTGGACACCCGCGCCACTTCTTCGTCAATGGCCGCCGCACTCATCTTGCGGATCTTCAGGCCGAAGGCAATGTTGTCGCGGACATTCATGGTCGGGTACAGCGCGTAGGACTGAAACACCATGGCGATGTCACGGTCCTTGGGGCTCATGCCGCTGATATCAGCATCGTCCACCAGAATCGCCCCGCCACTGATGCTCTCAAGACCGGCGATGCAGTTCATCAGGGTTGATTTGCCGCAGCCCGAAGGGCCCACCAGAATCAGGAACTCGCCGTCATCGATGTTCAGCTCGATGTTTTTCAGCGTGTCGGGCAAACCCTTGCCGTAGGATTTATTTACGTTGCGTAATTCTAGAGTCGCCATGCCTTACCCCTTGACCGCGCCGGACGTCAGCCCGCGCAGAAAATACTTGCCCGCAAAGATGTAGACCAGCAGCGTCGGCAGCCCCGCGATCATGGCCGCAGCCATGTCCACGTTGTATTCCTTGGCGCCGGTGCTGGTATTGACCAGGTTGTTGAGCGCCACCGTAATCGGCTGCGCATCGCCACTGGCAAACACCACACCAAACAGAAAGTCGTTCCAGATTTGAGTGAACTGCCAGATCAGGCAGACCATGACGATGGGCACCGACATCGGCAGCAGGATGCGCCCGAAAATAGTGAAAAAGCCCGCACCGTCCAGACGCGCAGCCTTGACCAGCGCATCCGGGATACTCACGTAGTAGTTGCGGAAAAACAGCGTGGTAAAGGCCAGACCGTAGACCACATGCACCAGCACCAGGCCGGTGGTGGTGTTGGCCAGCCCCAGTTTGCCGATGGTGAACGAGGCCGGCAGCAACACCGTCTGAAACGGCAGGAAGCAGCCAAACAATAGCAGGCCGAAAAACAGCTGCGAGCCGCGAAAACGCCACATCGACAGGACATAACCGTTCATGGCGCCGATAAAGGTCGAAATCAGGACCGCTGGCACGGTGATTTTCACCGAGTTCCAGAAATACCCGCCCACCGTGTCCCAGGCCTTGATCCAGCCGATACCGTCGATCACTTGCGGCCAGCTCAGCAGGTTGCCGGTGCGGATGTCTTCCGGGGTTTTGAAACTGGTAAGCAGCATCACCACCAGCGGCACCAGATACACCGCCGCCGCAAGGATCAGGGTGGCGTAGATCGCCACACGGCTGAAGGTAAAACGCTGAGCATTAATCATGGCGTTTGTTCCTCAGCTCGGAATACAGATACGGCACGAGAATGGCCAGAATCGCGCCCAGCATCATGATCGCGCTGGCAGAACCGATGCCCATTTGCCCACGGCTGAAAGTAAAGGAGTACATGAACATCGCAGGCAGATCCGAGGAGTAGCCAGGGCCACCGGCAGTCATCGCTGACACCAGGTCGAAGCTCTTGATGGCAATGTGCGCCAGGATCATGAAGGCGCTGAAAAACACCGGTCGCAGGCTCGGCAGGACAATGCGCAAGTAGATGGTCGGCAAGTTTGCGCCGTCGACCTGAGCGGCACGAATGATCGACTGATCAACCCCGCGCAACCCGGCCAGAAACATCGCCATGACAAATCCGGAGGCCTGCCATACCGCCGCGATCACCAGGCAGTACACCACCCGGTCCTGATCCAGCAGCCAGTCAAAGCGAAAGCCTTCCCAGCCCCAGTCACGAAGCATTTTATCCAGCCCCAGGCCCGGGTTGAGCAGCCATTTCCAGGCCGTACCGGTGACGATCATGGAGAGCGCCATCGGGTACAGGTAGATGGTGCGGATAAAACCTTCCTTGCGAATCCGCTGGTCGAGCAGAATCGCCAGGAACACGCCAATCACCAGGCTGATGACGATAAACATGCCACCAAACACCGCCAGGTTCTTGCTCGCAACCCACCAGCGGTCATTGGCCATCAAGCGCGCATATTGCTGCAGGCCGACCCACTGGTAGCTGGGCATAAAACTGGAGTTGGTGAACGACAGCAGGAACGTCCAAAAAATGTAGCCATAAAAGCCCACCAATACGATCAGCATGCTCGGCGCCAAAACCAGCTTGGGCAACCAGCGCTGCAGCGCATCAAAGGGCGAGGCCTTGCTGAACACAGCCACGGAACTCATCGAAATACTCCCGGCAGGGTATGCCGGCATCCGCCAATGCAGATGCCGCACAACCAGGGACAAGGGGGGGGAGCCACGCACAAGGCGTGGCGGGTCAGCTCAACGAATTACTGTGCCGACTTGATGGCCGAATAGAGCTTTTTCCCGGCAGTGGCCGGATCAGCACTCTTGTCGCTCATAAAGTTGCTTACCGTGTCGAAAATAGCGCCCTGTACCGCCAGCGAGGTGGCCATGTTATGCGCCATGCTCGGCAACTGACCGTGGGTTTTGCCCGCTTCGGCAAAATCCTTGGCCGAGGCCTGGGCACAGCTGTCGAACTTGCTCATGTCCAGGTCACTGCGTACCGGGATCGAGCCTTTGTTCTGGTTGAACACGTACTGGAATTCGGGTTCAAGGGCGACTTTGGCCACGTCGTTTTGCGCGGCGATATTGCCCGGCGTGTTGTTTTTCGCCGAGAGTTTGAACATCGCCAGCGAGTCGATGTTGTAGGTAAAGCTGCCCTGGGTGCCCGGAAACGGCACGCATTCGAAATCAGTACCGGCCTTTTTGCCCGCAGCAGCCCATTCGCTTTTCGCCCAGTCACCCATGATCTGCATGCCGGCCTTGCCGTTGATCACCTTGGCCGCTTCCAGGTTCCAGTCCTGGCCGGTGCCGTCAGGGTCCATATAGCCCTGGAGTTTTTTCAGTTTGCTGAACACTTCAGCCATCTGCGGGCCGGTGAGGGTTTTCTCATCAAGATCGACGAACGCTTTTTTATAGCCTTGCGGGCCCATGACGCTCAGCACCAGGTCTTCAAAGACCGTGCTGTCCTGCCACGGCTGGCCGCCGTGGGCCAGGGGAATAAAGCCCGCTGCCTTGAGCTTGTCGCCCGCAGCAAAGAGTTCGTCAAGGGTAGTGGGCGCCTTGTCGATACCGGCCTTTTTGAAGACTTCAGGGTTGATCCACAACCAGTTCACCCGGTGAATATTCACCGGTACCGCCACGTAATGGCCGTCGTACTTCATGGTGTCGGATACAGTCTTGGACAGCATGCCATCCCAGTTGTTGGCCTTGGACACCTCATCGAGGTTGGTCAACAAACCCAGTGCGCCCCACTCCTGCAAGTCCGGGCCCTTGATCTGCGCCGCTGATGGCGGGTTGCCGGAGACGGCGCGGGTTTTCAGCACGGTCATGGCCGCAGCACCGCCACCGCCTGCTACAGCGCTGTCCTGCCAGGTATAACCGTCTTTTTCGATCAGTTTTTTCAGCACATCAACCGCTTTGGCTTCACCGCCGGAGGTCCACCAATGCACCACTTCAACCGTGCCTTTGGAATCGGCAGGGGCGGCAGCATAAGCACCCAGGGGGAACAGTGTGGCAAGCGAAATGACAACGGCGAGGCGATTGAATGAATTCATGTCGAGACCTTTCTTGTTGTTATAGCTGTGCAAGTCTTTTGCTTGCGCTGCTAGAGAGTGTATCCATCGCAAACTGCCTGCACGTAACGAACAGACGCCGAAATGTCACAACCTGGTGACATGGCGGCCGAGGTGATTGTTCTGTTCCAAAGATCTTTCAACAGCGCTAAAGCCCGTATTCCTCTGGGCACTTAAGCTGCGCCTATCGATACATAAGGTATTTTCTGCGTTGCATGTAGGACGGATCCCGAAGTCGTTTTCCCACGTTGAACCTGCAAAAAACTTCAGCGAGGCTGCAACACTTCGCCACAATTCAAGAACGGATGCCGGCCCCCCCATCAGGAGATGAGTTTCATGCCAAAACAGCGCGCAACGCCCCAGAATCACTGTTTTATCAGCCAGCTACTGGATCCGGACGGCACCCCCTGCGCCTGGAAGCTGGACATTCGGCGCTCGGGAAAAGTACATGTCCACTGTTTCAATTTCACCGACTACGCGGATCAGGCTGCTGCCCTGGAGGCCGCTGAGACCATGCGTAACCAATTGGTTCTCAAAATGCCCCTGGCGTTTTCTTATGAAAACCGTCAGCGCCTTATGCCGCACAACACCAGCGGTCATCCAGGGGTGTACCGGGTCCGCTCCAACCAGATCGACTACTGGCGTGCGACAACCCGCATTCACGGCTACAACCTGAGCAAGAGCTTTCGCGTTGACCGGCATGGCGATGACGAGGCCAAACGTCTGGCGCTACAAGAGCGTCAGAGGCAACTGACTCTGTGCAATGAGCCCTACGACGTGGCCATGGAAAAACTGCAACAGCACTTCGGCCAGACCAGCAGGCGCGTGCGTGAGAACCGTATCAACGCCGCCATGAACAGCGACCACCCGCCCAGCCCCACCCTTGCAAAGCCTTCGGACAGCAACCTGGAACCCCTGTTGCCCATCAGCCCCGAGCAGGCGACCCTGTCGATCAATCGCCATTTCGCGGCAAGTGCAAAGTAACCCGCAGGCCGCCGGCCCGCAGGTTCTGCAAACTGACTTCACCGCCATGGCTATGGGCGATGCTGCGTGCAATCCCCAATCCGAGCCCGTAGCCCTGCTGCTGCCCGGCCAGGCGAAAGTGCGGTTCGAATACCTGCTCAAGACGCTGCTCGGGTACGCCCGGCCCCTCATCGTCAACCGTGAGGACAAAGGCCTGCTCATTGTCATCAATACGCAAATGCGCGTAGTGGCCGTACTTGAGCGCGTTATCGATCAGGTTGCCCATGCAGCGCCGCAGCGCCAGGGGTTTACCATAGTAAGGTCTGACAGCCCGGCCCTGCAGCGTTACCCGGCCGTTACCCTGGGGCAGCAGGTAAGGCTCGATCAGGCAGTCAAGCAACTGGTTCAAGTCCACGGCTTCGATGTTTTCGTGAATATCGGTGTCTTTCACACATTGCAGCGCCCCTTTGACCAGCATTTCCAGCTCGTCCAGATCACGGCCGAATTTGTATTGCAGTTGTTCGTCGTCGAGCAGCTCGACCCGCAGGCGCAAGCGGGTAATGGGCGTGCGCAAATCATGGGAGATGGCACTGAACAACTGGCCGCGCTCGGTCAGATAACGACTGATGCGGGCACGCATGGTATTGAGGGCGCGCGCCACCTCGACCACTTCACTGCCGCCGCCCACCTCGACCGGCTTGACCTCGTCCTCACCCAGCGACATGTCCCGGGCCGCTCGCGCCAGACGCTTGAGCGGACGGCTTTGCCAGTGCATCAACAGACCGATGAACAACAACAGAAAAATACTGCTGAGCACGATAAACCACACCTGCAGGGCCGGCAGCCCCTCCTCTTCGAGACTGGTGTAGGGCTGGGGCAACAAGGAGGCGATATACAGCCATTCACCGGGCACCATCTGGATTTGTGTGACCAGGATCGGCGGATCGACCGGCTCCAGCGTCAGTGCAAAATGCGCCCAGGAGCGCGGTAGCTCGTCGAGTTTGAGACCGGCATTGAAAATACGCAGATCCTGGGGGCTGACAAACTGCACCGACATCTCGACATTGGGCCCCACGGCCTCGCGCAATACCTGATCCACGGCATCCAGTACCGCCTGCTTGCGCTGGGTGGGCGGCAACACCTGCATATCCAGTGGTTTGTCGTTGAGGCTCACGACAAAACGCGTACCGCCCATGCTGCGCAGTTGATCCAGTACCAATGGGCGATAGGCCAGCGGCAGGGAACGCAGGTAGGCGACGGTGGCGTTCATCGAGTGGGCCAGGCTACGCGCGCTGTTGACCAGGCCTTCGAGTTGCGTGGTACGCAACTGCGACAACCAGATAGCACTGGACAGGGTTTGCGCCAGCAGGATGGCGAGCAAGGTCAGCAACAACATGCGTCCCAGCAGCGAACGGGGCATATGCCATTTGCCCAGGCGCTTAAAGGTCATTGCCGGACATGACCTGAGCCGCCAGCTGATAACCGCTGCCGCGGATGGTGCGGATCAGCCGTGGCGGCTTGTCAGTGTCACGCAGGCGCTGGCGCAGGCGGCTGACCGCCATGTCGACAATGCGATCAAGCGGCATCAGCTCACGCCCGCGGGTTGCATTGCCAATAGTGTCGCGGTCGAGAATCTGCTGCGGGTTATCCAGAAACAATTTGAGCAAGGCAAAATCTGCCCCCGACAAAATCACCTCTTCTCCATCGGTATGAAACAGCCGATGAGTCACGGTGTTCAGCCGCCACTCTTCAAATGCCAGCACCTCGTTGCCCGAGGTGGTAGCGACAAATTGTGCCCTGCGTAACAACGCCTTGATCCGCGCCAGCAGCTCACGGGGGCTGAAGGGTTTACCCAGGTAATCGTCGGCGCCCAGCTCAAGACCAATGATGCGATCGGCCTCGTCGGAACTGGCAGTGAGCATGATGATCGGGATCTGGGCAAAGCGCGGATGCTGACGCACCCAGCGGCACAGGCTGAAGCCGTCTTCATCGGGCAACATGACATCGAGGATCAACAGATCACTCGCCGCGCTGTCCAGCGTTTCGCGAAAACCGGCGCCATCTCCCACGGCACGCACCTGGAAACCGGCGCGGGTGAGATACAGATCAAGCAGGTCGCGAATTTCCTGGTCGTCATCGACCAGCAAAATGGATTTGCCGGGTGTGCTCACAGTGGTGTTCCTTATTGTTTTTATACGGCGATCCAAACTCTGTGGGAGCGGGCTTGCTCGCTCCCACAACAAGCCCACTCACGGAGCTTTCAGCCAAACGCCTGCTGCAACGCCACCCCGGCACCGATCAAACCCGGGTACGGCGCCGTCACCAGCCACACCGGGATACCCTTGAGGTAGTCGCTCATGCAGCCTTTGTCGGCAAAGCTGCGGGCAAAGCCGCTGGCCAGGAAGATATCGGCAAAGCGCGGAATCACCCCGCCGACGATATACACCCCGCCACGGCCACCGATGGTCAGCACATTGTTGCCCGCCACACGGCCCAGCCAGCAACTGAAATGCTCCAGCACTTGCAGCGCCACAGGGTCGCCCGCCAAAGCAGCCGCGGTAATGGCCCGGTCGCTGTCCAGTACCGGTGCATGGCCATCCACCGCACAAATCGCCCGATAGACCCGCGGCAAACCGCTGCCGCTCAAAATGCTCTCGGCGCTCACATGGCCGATTTCATTGTAGATGTGCTGCCACAACTGCACTTCACGCGGGTTGCTCATGGGCAGGTCGACATGCCCGCCCTCCCCCGGCAAGGCCATGAATTGACCCTCGCCGAGATTGAGCAAAGTGCCCACACCCAGCCCGGTGCCCGGCCCGATAACCACCGCCGGGCGCGTCGGGTCAACAACCCCCGGGCAAACCTGGCGCACATCTTCGGGTTGCAGCCGGGTCATGCCCAAGGCCATCGCGCTGAAGTCGTTGATCAGCAGCAGATTGTCGACCTGCAGCGCACGGCAGAAGGCCGAGCGGCTCAAGCGCCAATGGTTGTTGGTAAAACGAAATTCATCGCCACTCACCGGCCCGGCCACTGACAGACATACCGAGCCTACAGAGCCCGGAGCCAGTTCCAGCGTATCCAGGTAAAGCTTGATGGCATCTTCCGGGCAGGCGAAGTCTGCTGTGGGCAATACGCTGACCGAACGCAACTGGTCGTTTTCCCACAACGCAAAACGTGCGTTGGTACCGCCTATATCACCGACCAGTGCGAGCTTCATTTCAGATTTTCCAGAGACGAGGTAAAGGTGCTCGCGCCCTGCTCGGCCGAACTGAAGGCCTGACGCATAAACGCAAACAACTCACGCCCGGTGCCGACGGCATTATCCAGAGTGCCGACAGCCGGGGTGCGCGCGGCAAATTCTGCCTCATCCACCAGCAGTTGCAACGTACCTTTTACCCCATCGACGCGAATTATGTCGCCGTCCTGCACCCGCGCCAGGGCGCCGCCAATCGAAGCCTCGGGGCTCACATGAATCGCTGCCGGGATCTTCCCCGACGCGCCTGACATCCGCCCGTCGGTAATCAGCGCCACCTTGAAGCCCCGATCCTGCAACACACCCAGAAACGGCGTCATCTTGTGCAGCTCGGGCATACCGTTGGAGCGCGGCCCCTGAAAACGCATCACGGCCACGAAGTCGTGTTCCAGCTCACCGGCCTTGAACGCATCGGCCAGTTGCTGCTGGTCCTGGAACACCCGCGCCGGGGCTTCGACGATCTGATGTTCCGGGGCTACCGCCGAGACCTTCATCACGCCACGGCCCAGGTTGCCTTCCATTACCCGCAGGCCACCCTCGCCGGAGAATGCACGGGCAACCGGGCGCAAGATCGACTCGTCGAGGCTTTCAATCGGACCTTCACGCCATACCAGCTCGCCATCCACCAGGAACGGTTCGCGGGTGTAGCGGCTCAGGCCATAGCCCGCCACGGTGTTGACGTTTTCGTGAAGCAGACCGGCTTCCAGCAGCTCCCGAATCAGGAACGCCATACCACCGGCGGCCTGGAAGTGGTTGATATCGGCCTTGCCGTTTGGATACACGTGGGACAGGGTCGGTACCACCTCGGAGAGGTCGGCCATGTCTTGCCAAGTCAGCTGGATACCCGCCGACATGGCAATCGCCGGCATGTGCAAGGTGTGGTTGGTCGAACCGCCGGTGGCGTGCAAGGCCACGATGGAGTTGACCAGCGAACGCTCGTCAACGATCTCGCCCAGCGGCATGAAATCGCCGTTTTGCTTGGTCAGACGAGTGACTTGATGAGCCGCTTCGCGAGTCAGGGCATCGCGCAAAGGCGTGTAGGGGTTAACGAAAGAGGCGCCTGGCAAATGCAGGCCCATCACTTCCATCAGCAACTGGTTGGTGTTCGCGGTGCCGTAGAACGTGCAGGTGCCAGGGCTGTGGTAGGACTTCATCTCCGATTCCAGCAGCTCTTCGCGGCTGGCCTTGCCTTCGGCGTAGCGCTGGCGCACATCGGCTTTTTCCTTGTTGGAAATGCCCGACGGCATCGGCCCACCCGGTACAAAGATGGTCGGCAAGTGACCAAAACGCAGCGCCCCCATCAGCAGGCCCGGCACGATCTTGTCGCAAATGCCCAGCATCAGCGCCGCGTCGAACATATTGTGGGACAGCGCCACGGCTGTGGACAAGGCAATCACTTCGCGGCTCAGCAAACTGAGTTCCATGCCCGGCTCGCCCTGGGTCACGCCGTCACACATGGCTGGAGTGCCACCGGCGAACTGGCCTACCGAGCCAATTTCACGCAATGCTTTTTTGATTTGTTCAGGAAAGTGCTCGTACGGCTGGTGCGCCGAGAGCATGTCGTTATATGACGAAACAATTGCCACGTTGGCCGCGTTCATCATCCGCAGGCTGTTTTTATCTTCAGTGCCACACCCTGCCACGCCGTGGGCGAAGTTCGCGCATTGCAGCTTGCCGCGTTGCGGGCCGTCGCCGGCAGCGCCACGAATAAGCGTCAGATACGCCTCGCGGGTTGCACGACTGCGGGCAATAAGACGCTCGGTGACTTCAAGAACGCGGGGATGCATGTGTTGAACTCCAGGCTAACGGATGTGGCGACCTGTGCGTGTCCTATGCTGACCGAAGGGCTCCGGGGAGCGACTTCAATCATTCGGACCCGTTGATTCAGGTCACTCGTTGTAGATAAAACAAAATATTGCCACTTAAATGGCTTGTTTTCTATTTTTATGCGAATAATCTTGTAATTCCAACAACAAATCGATGGCAGGCGCTTTCCATGACTCTACGAATCGCAATCAATGGTTTTGGCCGTATCGGCCGTAACGTCCTGCGCGCACTGTATACCCAAGGCTACCGTCAGGACCTGCAGATCGTCGCCATCAACGATCTGGGTGACAGTTCGATCAATGCCCATCTACTCAAGTACGACACGGTTCACGGCACGTTCGACGCCAATGTCGAACACGATCAGGAAAGCCTGACCGTCAATGGTGACCGCATCAGCGTGACCGCCATTCGCAATCCGGCCGAACTGCCGTGGGCGGCACTGAACATCGATGTGGTGTTTGAATGCACAGGTTTGTTCACCGAGCGCAGCAAGGCACAAGCACATATTACTGCTGGCGCCCGCAAGGTGATTATCTCTGCTCCCGGCAAAAATGCCGATGCGACGGTGGTCTACGGTGTCAACCACGACATTTTGCGTCAATCCCACCACATTATTTCCAATGCTTCCTGCACGACCAACTGCCTGGCACCCGTGGCGCAGATCCTGCACCGTGAGTTCGGCATTGCAAACGGCCTGATGACCACCATTCACGCCTACACCAATGACCAGAACCTGACCGACGTTTATCACTCGGACCCCTACCGCGCACGTTCGGCCACCCAGAACATGATCCCGAGCAAAACCGGCGCAGCCGAAGCCGTGGGCCTGGTATTGCCGGAACTCGCCGGCAAGCTCACCGGCATGGCCGTGCGGGTGCCGGTGATCAACGTGTCGCTGGTCGACCTGACCATTGAACTCAAGCGCGAAACCACCGCAGCTGAAGTCAACGCGCTGTTCAAGGAAGCCAGCCAGCACTCCAAAGTACTGGGTTACAACACCCTGCCGCTGGTATCGAGCGACTTCAACCACAACCCGCTTTCGTCGATCTTCGATGCCAATCACACCAAAGTCAGCGGCAAACTGCTAAAAGTGCTGGCCTGGTACGACAACGAGTGGGGCTTCTCCAACCGCATGCTCGATAACTGCCTGGCGCTGCACAACGCGGAGTAACGCGATGATCGGTATCAGCTTCACCACGGCCACCCTGGCGGCGCGCAAGCGTATCGCCCTGGTGGCCCACGATCATTGCAAGGGCTTTTTGCTGGACTGGGCCGAACGCCACAAGGCAGCCCTCAGCCAGCATGACCTGTGCGCCACCGGCACCACCGGGCTGCTGCTGAGCCAGCGCCTGGGCCTGCCGATCGAAAGCATGATCAGCGGGCCGTTGGGCGGCGATCAACAGGTGGGGGCACGGATCGCCGAGCAACGGGTCGACATGCTGGTGTTCTTCTGGGACCCGTTCGAGCCCCAGCCCCACGACCCGGACATCAAGGCACTGCTGCGGGTTGCGGCAGTGTGGAACATCCCCGTGGCGTGCAATGAATGCAGCGCCGACTACCTGCTCAGCAGCCCGCTGATGAGCCAGCCCCATGAACACCGCATTCCTGATTACAGTGCGTATTTGAAGGGTCGGGTTTAGGTTTATGGTGGGAGCGAGCCTGCTCGCGAAGACGCACTATCGTCTACGACCTTCGCGAGCAGGCTCGCTCCCACCAGAACGATTTCAAACCATTTCAAAACAGCACTTGACCAATAGCACAGATGATAAGCATTATCATTCGCTCAAAATCGGTCGGGTAGCACTGTGAGTCAGTCCCACTTCAATCAAGTCTTCCTTACCCAACGGGTAACCCTGCTGCGCACCCTGGAGCGGATGGTCAACAACCACAGCACCGCCGAAGACCTGCTGCAGGAGACCTACCTGCGCGTAACCCGCGCCTTGAGCGAACGCAGCGTCGAGCACCTTGAGCCCTTTGTGTTCCAGACCGCACGCAATCTGGCGCTTGACCACCTGCGCGCCCGGCGGATCCAGTCACGCACCGTGGTCGAAGATGTGCCCACTGAAGTGATCGAAGGCGTTGCCTCCCCTCTCAGCACCCCTGAAGAAGCCCATCAAGCCGCGCAACTACTGGAGCGTCTGAGTGTGAGCCTGAGCCAGTTAAGTGCCCGTCAACAACGGATTTTCATCCTCAGCCGCCTGCATGGCTGCAGTTATCAGGAGATTGCCGAAGAGCTTGACGTTTCCTTGAGCACCGTTCAAAAGGAACTCAAATTGATCATGGCAATCTGCATCGGGGTAGCCGACAGACTCAATCGCCCTTAACCTTGACCGGCGATGCCTGCTAGAACGCTCTGAAACTGCCAAGGAACATCCGTGACGGACACTCACAAATCTGCCGTGCCAGAACTGGCGCAAGACGTGCTGCAGGACAGCGCCATGGATCAGGCACTGGAATGGCTGATTACTCTTGAGTGTGCGAGCGACGAACAAAAAGCCGCTTTCGAAAACTGGCTCAATGCCGACCCCGCCCATGCCCAGGCCTTTGCCAAGGCCAATGCGATCTGGAACGGCGAACCGCTGCTGGCCGCCGCGCAAACCCTGCAAGCCCGCCGTAGCCCCGGCCTGTTGCGGCGCATAGGACGACACTGGAAACACCTGGCAACTGCGGCGGTGGTGATTATCAGCGTCGGCAGCTACAGCAATGTACCGTTACGCCTGCAAGCCGATCACCTGACCGTGGTGGGCGAGCGCCAGCGCCTGCAACTCGAGGACGGCTCAAAAGTGCTGCTTAACACCAACTCGGCGTTTTCCAGCAAGGTGGTCAATGCCCAAAGCAGCGCCCGCCTGTATCAGGGCGAAGCGTATTTCGAAATTCCCGCCGACCTGGAGTTCCCGCTGGTGCTTGATGCTGGCCCCGTGCGCGTCAGCGTGCGCGACACCGCCTTCGCCGTGAGCTACCTCAATGGTGAAACACAGGTGCGGGTGCAGCGCGGCGACGTCGACTTGCGGGTCAACAGTGCCGGTGCGCAAATGCGCCTGTCGGCTGGCAACAGCGTGCGCATTGGCCCTGACGGCTTCAGCAAGACCGCCCGGCTCAACCCCCAGACCGACCTGGCCTGGGTGCAGGGGCGCCTGGTGTTCGAAAACTGCCCGATGGGCAAGGTGCTGGATGAAGTACGCCGCTACTACCCAGGCTGGATCGTCAACAACAACGACAAACTCGCCAACGTGGCAGTGACCGGCAACTACCGGCTGGATCAGCCTCTGGATATCGTCCGCTCACTGGCCCATATCACCTCAAGTAGCCTTTCAGAATTCCCGGCGTTGGTAATTCTCAATTAAAAGTAGGTTTTTTTACTCGATAGCCTAAGGTCATACGTCTCGTTGTAGTCAATGCAACTGATTCGCATTTTGAGTCAGCTTCGCAACTATAAGATTCGTTCACCACGGAGCGCTATCAATGCCCACTCGTTTCAACAGCCGGTCCTCATCCAACGCCCGCAAGGGTGGTTTGCAGCAGTGCACGTTGTCGTTGTTGACCGCCGCCATGCTTTTGGCCGGTGTGCAGGCGGCTCCAGCCCTGGCGGCGACCGATGAGCAGCCGGCGACCCGCTCCGTGGGCAATTACAAGTTTGCGATCTCCCAGCAGCCATTGGCCTCCGCGCTTAACGATTTCAGCACGGTGACCGGCTGGCAGGTCGGCCTGCCGGCAGAGCTGGCGCAGAATGTGTCCTCACCCGGCGTGCGCGGTTCACTCACCCCGGAAAAAGCCCTGGAGCGCCTGTTGATCGGCACCAACCTGGGCTACCGCAAGCTGGCCAGCAACAATATCGTGCTGGAAAAGCGCAGCAGCTCCACCGGCACCCTGGCCCTGCAACAAGTCACCATCAGCGCCACTCGCCAGGAGCAGGACGTGAACTCGGTGCCCAGCACCATTACCGTCCATGACCGCCAGGATATGGACCGCGATAACGTCAATACCATCAAGGACCTGGTGCGCTATGAGCCGGGTGTCTCGGTAGGCGGCGCCGGCCAGCGTGGCGGCATCAGCAACTACAACATCCGCGGCATCGACGGCGACCGGATCCTGACCCAGGTGGACGGCGTCGAGATCCCCAACTCGTTCTTCAACGGCCCGTACGCCAAGACCCAGCGCAACTACGTCGACCCGGAAATCATCAAGCGCGTCGAAATCCTCCGTGGCCCGGCGTCGGTACTTTATGGCAGCAACGCCATTGGCGGTGCCGTCAGCTACTTCACCCTCGACCCCAATGACATCATCAAGCCGGGCCAGGATGTTGGCGCCCGCCTCAAGGCCGGCTACAGCTCGGCCGATCGCAGTTGGTTGAAATCCGGCACCGTCGCCGGCCGCTCGGGCGACTTCGACGGCTTGTTGCACCTGAGCCAGCGCGACGGTCACGAAACCGAATCCTACGGTGACCACGGCGGCACCGGGCTGTCACGTACCGCGGCCAACCCTGAAGATACCAAAACCACCAACGTACTGGCCAAGCTGGGCTGGAACTACAACGATGACGACCGTCTTGGCTTCACTTATGAGAAGTACAAGGATCGCCTCGACATCAATGAAAAAAGCGCGGTCGGCGGACCGTTCAACAACGGCCAGCCGCTGGGCATGTACCTGTCGCGTAACGGCAAGGACACCATCAGCCGCGAGCGTTTCGGCCTGGAAAACAGCATGGCGCTGGATACCGCCGTGGCTGACCACTTCAAGTGGAGCCTGAACTACCAGATCGCCAAAACCGACCAGAACACCCTGGAAGACTACTTCCCCTACAGCCGTCATGTGATGCGTTCGCGCAACACCACCTACGAAGAAAAAACCTGGGTACTGGACGCCCAGGCAGACAAAGCCTTCCATATTGCTGACACCGATCACCTGCTGACCTACGGTGCCACTATCAAGCACCAGAAAGTCACCGGTTCGCGCAGTGGCTCGGGCACCTGCCTGGCAGTAGGCAATGGTTGCACCGCCGTGGGCGCCGATAGCCCGAAAGATTACCTGGTCAAATCCAGCGACTTCCCGGACCCGACCATCAACACCTACAGCCTGTTCGCCCAGGACCAGATCAGCTGGAATGACTGGACCTTCATGCCCGGCCTGCGCTACGACTACACCAAGCTGACGCCGCATATCACCCAGGAATTCCTCAACACCGTCAACAGCGACCAGAAAGGCACCGTAAGCGATGCAGACAAGGTCTGGCACCGCCTGTCGCCAAAACTGGGCGTCACTTACGCGTTCAACGACAACTACACCTGGTACGGCCAGTACGCCGAAGGCTTCCGCACCCCGACCGCCAAGGCGCTGTACGGTCGATTTGACAACCTGCAGGCAGGCTACTCGGTAGAGCCGAACCCGGATCTGGAACCGGAAAAAAGCAAAAGCTACGAGACCGGCCTGCGCGGCAACTTTGACGCTGGCTCATTCGACGTGGCGGTGTTCTATAACAAGTACCGCGACTTCATTAACGAAGATGCCATCACCCCCGGCTACGACGACCTCAAGTTCCAGGCCAACAACATCAAGCACGCCACCATCAAGGGTGCCGAGGTCAAAGGCCGCCTGAACCTGGACGCTTTCGGCGCGCCACAGGGCCTCTATACCCGTGGTTCCGTGGCATATGCCCACGGTCGCAACGAAGACACCGGCCAGCCGATCAACAGCGTCAACCCGCTGACCGCCGTGATGGGCCTGGGCTACGAGCAGCAGAACTATGGCGCCCTGGTGAGCTGGACCCTGGTCAAGAGCAAGGATCAGGTCGACGACACCAGCTACTTCGCCCCCGATGGCACCAGCAAGCAGTTCAAGTCGCCTGGCTATGGTGTGCTCGACCTGACCGGTTTCTACAAGGTCACCAAGGACGTCACCGTCAATGCCGGCCTGTACAACCTGACCGACAAGAAATACTGGAACTGGGATGACGTGCGCGGCTACGACAGCGTGGGTGAGGCCGGCGTGATGAACCCGGCCAATATGGAGCGACTGACCGCGCCGGGCCGCAACTTCTCGATCAATCTGGTCTGGGATATCTGATCAGCCACGCTCACTGCGCAGAATTCTGCTCTGCGCAGTGAGGATTTTTTACTGTGATGCGTCTTCCTGATCGTCTAGTTACAAAGCGCATCTCATTCTCAAGGATTTTTTCATGACCACTGCTGATTCCGCATCACGTCCGGCCTTGCGTTCCCAACGTCTGAACCAGATCACCAAAGAGCCGCATCAAAAGCTCGACGCTTTGGTCAAGGCGCACAAGCCATTTGATGACGTGGCCAGCTTCGCCCGCTTTGTCGTCGCCCAGTACCTGTTCCAGTCGGAGCTCAAGGCGCTGTACACCGACCCGGCCCTGAAAGAAATCGTCCCTGACCTGCCAGAGCGCTGCCGCGCCGAGCAAGCCAAGGCCGACCTGGCCGACCTCAACACCGAAGTGCCTGCCCCGGTTGCCGGCGCGGTCAACTCGCCAAGCAAGGCTGAAGCACTGGGCTGGATCTTCGTTTCCGAAGGCTCCAAGCTGGGCGCTGCATTCCTGATCAAGCGTGCTGTGGGCCTGGGCCTGAGCGACAGCTTCGGCGCCCGCCACCTGGGCGAGCCTGCCGGTGGCCGTGCCGAAGGCTGGAAAAGCTTTATCCGCACCCTCGACGGCCTGGAACTGACGGCTGAAGAAGAAGCCGACCTCGACAAAGGTGCAGTAGCGGCCTTTGAGCGTTTTACCGTATTACTGGAACACGCCTACGCTGCTCAGCCAGAACTGGCTTAAGCTGACAGGCCCGACCAGCGCACGCTGGTCGGGTGTCCTTTTATGCGTCCTGAGCTTATGACCCGCCAAACCCGATCCACGTCGAAAATCGCCCGAATCCTGTTCGGCTTGCTGGCCTATGTGAGCCTGGGCATTGGCCTGATTGCGATAGTGATTCCTGGCCTGCCGACCACCGAATTTATTTTGCTCGCCGCCTGGGCCGCGACCAAAAGCTCCCCGCGCTTGAGTGCCTGGCTGGAAAACCACCGGTTGTTTGGTCCGATCCTGAGCAACTGGCGCAACGGCAAGATCATCAAGCGCAACGCCAAAATCAGCGCCACTGTCAGCATGTTGTTGTGCGCAGGGCTGATGCTGTATGTGCTGGATCACAACTGGCCGGTGTTTCTGGCGATTGCCGGCATGAGCATGGGCAATCTGTGGATCTGGTCGCGACCGGAGCGCTTGCCAAGCCCTTCGTAGCAGTTGACGAGCGGAGCACTCATAAGGCTTTTTACAGGAATTGGCCCCCCTCGGAATTTATGAGCGCCGCACACCTGTGGGAGTTGGCTTGCCTGCGATACTGACACCCCGGTGTATCAGGCAAACGGCGGCGATGCCATCGCGAGCAAGCCCGCTCCCACAAATCGCCACTTACAACGCCAACGCCCCGCTATACAGCGCATAAGCTGCCGCCAGTGCGGTTATCACCACCATCGCGAATATCACCTTCTCCCAGGGCTTGAACAGCAGCTCACCCTGCTCGCGCTTGGCCTTGGCGAAAAAGAACACCCCGGGTGCATACAGCAACGCCGAGAGCAGCAGGTATTTGGGCCCCGCCGCATATAACAGCCACATCGCATAAATCAGCGCCACCGCCCCTACCAGCAGGTCCTTGACCCTCCGCCGCCCCGCCCGCTCGTAAGTCTCGCCCCTCACGCACAGCAGCACCGCGTAAGCTGCCGACCACAGATAAGGCACCAGGATCATCGATGACGCCAGATAGATCAGACTGGTGTAAGTACCGGCGGACACCAGGGTGATCACCAGAAAAATCTGGATCATCGAGTTGGTCAGCCACAGAGCATTGACCGGCACATGGTTGGCGTTTTCCTTTTTCAGGAACGCCGGCATGGTGTTGTCCCGGGCTGTGGCATAGAGGATCTCGGCGCACAGCAACGCCCACGACAACAACGCCCCCAACAGCGAGATCGCCAGCCCGATACTGATCAGTATCGCGCCCCACTCTCCCACCACATGCTTGAGCACCCCCGCCATCGACGGATTTTGCAGACCGGCCAGTTCCGGCTGGCTCATGATCCCCAGCGACAGCACGTTCACCAGCACCAGCAGGGCCAGCACGCCGAGAAAGCCAATGACCGTGGCCTTGCCCACATCCGAACGTTTCTCGGCACGGCCCGAGTAGACACTGGCACCTTCAATACCGATAAACACGAAGACCGTCACCAGCATCATGTTGCGCACCTGGTCCATCACGCTGCCCAGGCTGGGTGTTTGTGTGCCCCAAAAATCCCGGGTGAAAATATCGGCCTTGAACGCCACGGCGGTGAGCACGATAAACATCACAATGGGGACGATTTTGGCCACGGTGGTCAGCTGGTTGATAAACGCCGCTTCCTTGATCCCGCGCAGCACCAGAAAATGCACCCCCCACAGCAGCAACGATGCGCAACCTATGGCGATCGGCGTGTTGCCCTGGCCAAACACCGGGAAAAAATAGCCCAGGGTGCTGAACAGCAATACGAAGTAACCGACGTTGCCCATCCAGGCGCTGATCCAGTAGCCCCAGGCTGACGAGAAACCCATGTAGTCGCCAAACCCGGCCTTGGCGTAGGCATACACCCCCGAATCCAGCTGCGGCTTGCGATTGGCCAGGGTCTGGAACACAAAGGCCAGCGCCAGCATGCCCACTGCCGTGATTGCCCAGCCGATCAACACGGCACCACCGGCAGCATGCTCGGCGATATTTTGTGGCAACGAAAAAATCCCGCCTCCAATCATCGAGCCGACAACCAACGCGATCAGGGCGTTGAGCCTAAGCTTTTGCGTCTGTTGCGACATCGTCACCTCGCTGTACTACTTGGTTAAAACTTATGAATATCAGGCTACAGACGTTCACTGACTAAATATATGCAGTGCCCAAACGTTTAATAGATCCCCGCAATAAGCCGTGCTTCCCTGATAACCATTGCGCCTATTGAAACCTAAAAAACCGTTCATATATAGATGACGATTTAATTTCATGGAGGGGTTCATGAAACTTGAAGATGACATTTGCAAATCTGGAAATACTGGCTAGCTTCAATCCCCACGACACCGTGGGTAACGAACGTATTAATACCTGAAAACATCTCTGGAGTAAGGCTTTCAGGAAGCGTCATAAAAATGCGTGATCGCGACCTTCCCCGTTCTATCAACAATGGAATGTAGTAATGCCCTGATCTATGTCAAACGGCTTGAATATCAATGGACTTAACTTTGAAGCCTCACTTCTCCTAGATTGGAGTCACTACAAATGTCTGATACTCCTGGAAAACTGCGACTGGGTGCGTTGGTTGCTCTGGTAGTCGGCTCAATGATTGGCGGCGGGATTTTTTCGCTGCCTCAAAACATGGCCGCCAGCGCTGATGTCGGCGCAATCCTGATCGGTTGGGCAATTACCGCTGTCGGTATGTTGACCCTCGCTTTTGTGTTCCAGACCCTCGCCAATCGCAAACCTGACCTGGACGGCGGCGTGTATGCCTACGCCAAGGCAGGCTTCGGCGATTACATGGGTTTCTCGTCAGCCTGGGGCTACTGGATCAGCGCCTGGCTGGGTAACGTCGGCTACTTCGTGTTGCTGTTCAGCACCCTGGGTTACTTCTTCCCGATCTTCGGCGAAGGCAATACCCCCGCCGCCATCATCGGCGCCTCGATCCTGCTCTGGGCCGTGCATTTCCTGGTACTGCGCGGGATCAAGGAAGCAGCGTTCATCAACCTGGTAACCACCGTTGCCAAGGTCGTACCGCTGGTTCTGTTTATCCTGATTGCCCTCTTCGCGTTCAAACTGGACATCTTTACCAGTGACATCTGGGGCGTAAAAAACCCGGACCTGGGCAGCGTGATGGATCAGGTGCGCAACATGATGCTGGTCACCGTTTGGGTGTTCATCGGTATCGAAGGCGCAAGCATCTTCTCTTCCCGTGCCGAAAAACGTTCGGACGTGGGTCGGGCCACCGTGATCGGCTTTATCACCGTGCTGCTGTTGCTGGTACTGGTGAACGTGCTGTCGCTGGGCATCATGACTCAGCCTGAACTGGCAAAACTGCAAAACCCTTCGATGGCGGCCGTGCTTGAGCATGTGGTCGGTCACTGGGGTGCAGTACTGATCAGCGTCGGCTTGATCATCTCCCTGCTGGGTGCCCTGCTCTCGTGGGTACTGCTGTGCGCAGAGATCATGTTCTCGGCGGCCAAGGACCACACCATGCCGGCCTTCCTGAAAAAGGAAAACGCCAACCATGTACCGGTCAACGCCCTGTGGCTGACCAACGCCATGGTGCAGCTGTTCCTGATCATCACCCTGTTCTCGGCCAGTACTTATCTGTCGCTGATCTACCTGGCGACCTCGATGATCCTGGTGCCTTACCTCTGGTCTGCAGCCTACGGCTTCCTGCTGGCGGTACGTGCCGAGACTTACGAGAACGCCCTGGCAGAACGCAAGAAAGATCTGATCATCGGCGGTATCGCCCTGATCTACGCGATCTGGCTGATCTATGCCGGCGGCCTCAAGTACCTGCTGTTGTCGGCCCTGCTCTATGCACCTGGCGCGATTCTGTTCGCCAAGGCCAAGCGTGAAAGCGGCCAGCCCGTGTTCACCAACATCGAGAAAGTGATTTTTGCCGCAGTAGTGATCGGCGCCCTGGTGGCTGCCTATGGTCTCTACGACGGTTTCCTGACCCTGTAACAACCTGTTTGTGTACTTTGGAGGATGACTGTAATGACCACGGAAAAAGTGAAATACGGCGTGCATTCCGAAGCCGGTAAGCTGCATAAGGTTATGGTGTGTTCCCCAGGCCTGGCTCACCAGCGCCTGACCCCAAGCAACTGCGATGAATTGCTGTTCGATGACGTACTGTGGGTCAACCAGGCCAAGCGTGACCACTTCGACTTCGTCACCAAAATGCGCGACCGCGGCATTGATGTGCTGGAAATGCACAACCTGCTGACCGATATCGTTGCCATCCCGGAAGCCCTGGACTGGATTCTGGACCACAAAGTGACCCCCAATCAGGTGGGTGTGGGCCTGGTCAACGAAGTCAAATCCTGGCTTAAAAGCCTTGAGCCACGCCAAATTGCCGAGTACCTGATCGGCGGCGTGTCTGCAGACGATCTGCCAGACAGTTTTGGTGGCAAGACCATCCAGATGTTCCGTGACTTCCTCGGTCACACCAGCTTTATCCTGCCACCGCTGCCCAACACCCAGTTCACCCGTGACACCACTTGCTGGATCTACGGTGGCGTGACGCTGAACCCTATGTACTGGCCGGCGCGTCGTCAGGAAACCCTGCTGACCACCGCGATCTACAAGTTCCACCCTGAGTTCACCAACGCCGACTTCCAGATCTGGTACGGCGACCCGACAGTCGACCATGGCAACGCCAGCCTTGAAGGCGGCGACGTGATGCCAATCGGCAACGGCGTAGTCCTGATCGGTATGGGCGAGCGCACGTCACGTCAGGCCATTGGCCAACTGGCACAAAACCTGTTCAAGAACGGCGCTGTAGAACGAGTGATCGTTGCCGGTATGCCCAAGTCCCGCGCGGCGATGCACCTGGACACCGTGTTCAGCTTCTGCGACCGCGACCTGGTGACCATCTTCCCTGAAGTCGTGAACCAGATCGTTGCGTTCTCGGTGTACCCGGACGACAAGAAACAAGGCGGCGTGGACGTACGACGCGAAGAAGGACACTTCCTCGACGTAGTGGCCAAGGCCCTGGGTGTGAAAAAACTGCGTGTGGTCGAAACTGGCGGCAACTCGTTCGCAGCAGAACGCGAGCAGTGGGATGACGGTAACAACGTGGTGGCCCTGGAGCCTGGCGTGGTGATCGGTTACGACCGCAACACCTACACCAACACCCTGCTGCGCAAGGCTGGCGTTGAAGTCATCACCATCAGCGCCTCCGAACTGGGCCGCGGCCGTGGCGGCGGTCACTGCATGACCTGCCCGATCGTGCGTGACCCTGTCGACTATTAATCTACCCATTTGATTGCTTGCCCCGGCCCCAACACGGGGCCGGTGCAAGCCGGTTAACCCGAAACCAAGGAGATCACCATGGCTTTTAACATGAAAAACCGCAGCCTTCTGAGCCTGATGCACCACACTCCACGTGAGTTGCATTTCCTGCTCGATCTGTCCCGCGATCTCAAGCGCGCCAAGTACACCGGTACTGAAGAGCCGCACTTGAAAGGCAAAAACATCGCCCTGATCTTCGAAAAAACGTCGACCCGCACCCGTTGCGCATTTGAAGTGGCAGCCCACGACCAGGGCGCGCACGTTACCTACATCGACCCGGTTTCTTCACAGATCGGTCACAAAGAAAGCATGAAAGACACCGCCCGCGTTCTGGGCCGCATGTTTGACGCCATCGAATACCGTGGCTTTGAACAGGCTGTTGTCGAAGAGCTGGCCAAGTACGCAGGCGTGCCGGTGTTCAACGGCCTGACCGCTGAGTTCCACCCGACGCAAATGATCGCCGACGTGCTGACCATGCGCGAACACAGCGACAAGCCGCTGCACAACATCAGCTACGCGTACCTGGGCGACGCCCGCAACAACATGGGTAACTCGCTGCTGCTGATCGGTGCCAAACTGGGCATGGACGTGCGTATTGCCGCACCAAAAAGCCTGTGGCCGGAAGAGTCGTTCGTTAAACAGTGCCAGGAATTCGCCAAGGAAAGCGGTGCCAAAATCACCCTGACCGAAGACCCTAAAGCTGCCGTCAAAGGCGTGGACTTTATCCACACCGACGTCTGGGTATCGATGGGCGAGCCGGTTGAAGCCTGGAACGACCGTATCAAGCTGCTGCTGCCTTACCAGGTCAACAGCGACATGATCAAGGCGGCAGAAAATCCACGCGTGAAGTTCATGCACTGTCTGCCTGCGTTCCACAACTGTGAAACCAAGGTCGGCAAAGATGTGGCCGAGCACCATCCAAACCTGAAGAACGGCATTGAAGTGACCGAGGAAGTGTTCGAGTCCCCTGTCAACATCGCCTTTGAGCAAGCTGAAAACCGCATGCACACCATCAAGGCGATCCTGGTCGCGGCATTGGCTGATATCTAAGCCTGTCCACGGTAGTCATGTGAACCCATGACTACCGTGGGAGCGGGCTTGCTCGCGATGCAAACACCTCGATTCATCTGATGCACCGAGGCGATGCCATCGCGGGCAAGCCCGCTCCCACATAGGCTGCTCCCACACTTTTAAAAGGACATCTTCTATGCGTATCGTCGTTGCACTGGGCGGTAACGCCCTCTTGCGTCGCGGCCAGCCCATGACCGCCGAGAACCAGCGCGAAAACATCCAGACCGCTACCGCCCAAATCGCCCGCATTGCCCATGGCAACGAGCTGGTAGTGGCCCACGGTAACGGTCCGCAAGTCGGCCTGCTGTCCCTGCAAGCCGCCGCCTACACTGCAGTCGCCCCTTATCCGCTGGACGTGCTCGGTGCTGAAACCGAAGGAATGATCGGCTACATGATCGAGCAGGAACTGGGCAACCTGCTGCCACAGGAGGCCGCGTTTGCCACCCTGCTGACTCAGGTTGAAGTCGACCCCAAGGACCCCGCGTTCCAGAAGCCGACCAAGCCGATCGGCCCGGTCTACACCGAAAGCGAAGCCAAGAGCCTGGCCGCCGAAAAAGGCTGGAGCATTGCTCCGGACGGCGACAAGTTCCGTCGCGTAGTGCCTAGCCCGAAACCCAAACGCATCTTCGAAATTCGCCCGATCAAGTGGCTGCTGGAAAAAGGCACCATCGTGATCTGTGCGGGCGGCGGCGGCATTCCCACCATGTACGGCGAAGACGGCAAGCTGCGCGGCATCGAAGCGGTGATCGACAAGGACCTGGCGTCCTCGCTGCTGGCCCAGCAACTGGACAGCGACCTGCTGGTGATCGCCACTGACGTGAATGCGGCCTTTATCGACTGGGGCAAGCCAACCCAGAAGGGCATTGCTCAGGCCCACCCGGACGAGCTGGAAAAACTCGGCTTTGCCTCGGGCTCCATGGGCCCTAAAGTGGAAGCGGCCTGCGAGTTTGCCCGCAAAACCGGCAAGACTGCCGTGATCGGCGCACTGGCGGATATCGAAGCAATCGTTCAAGGTAAGGCCGGTACTCGGGTCAGCACCGAAAAACCGGGTATCACCTACTTCTGAACCTCGGGGCAGGCCCCGGGGCCTGCCCTTTCCCATAGCCTCAAGGAGTACCCTATGGCCTCGTTCGAACCCGGTCACCTGCATATCCACCGCGAACCGCTGCAACCGAGCGACTTTGGGTATGACATCAAGATCGATTACCAGGTCGTTCAGGATCCCAAGGAAGGCAAGTCGATGCAGTTCGACATGCACGGCCAGATCAACAAGAAGGAGTTCAAGGAGTCCTTCACACTACCCAAGGACATGGCCTACAACTTTGCCCATGACGCTTTCCAGATTGCCGTGAAGCACGGCATTCCCAAAACCGCCGACATCCGCTCGATGCACGGTTACTACGACAAGATGTTCGCCGACGTGATGGCCCAGCTCAACCACAAGCCGGGCGACCCGATCAAGCTCGACCATCTGGACTGATTCAGCCACTGGCTGAGGCTGCATTTTTGTGGGAGCGGGCTTGCTCGCGATGCAGGCAACACGGTTTAACGACTAGACCGCGCTGATGCCATCGCGAGCAAGCCCGCTCCCACGGAATTTCACCTATCCCCCCCGCCAAGGCATACTGGCCGTCCCTGCTGGCCAGAAGTGTTTGCCGTTCCCATGCGTATCCATGTCAGTTTTATCGACCGAGTTGGCATCACCCAGGAAGTCCTGGCATTGCTGGGCGGGCGCAACCTCAATCTGGATGCGGTGGAAATGGTTCCGCCCAACGTTTACATCGACGCCCCGACCCTCAGCCCGCAAGTGCTCGACGAGCTGCGCGAGGCCCTGTTTGGTGTCCGCGGTGTGCAAACGGTAACGGTCGTCGATATCCTTCCCGGCCAGCGCCGTCACCTGCAACTGGACGCCTTGCTCGCCGCCATGACCGACCCGGTACTGGCGCTCGACAGCGAAGGCCATGTGCTGCTGGCCAACCCGGCGCTGGTTGCACTGTACGGCCACGAGCCGACCGGCGAAAGTATCGGCCAACTGTTCAGCGACCCCGGGCTGCTCGACGTGCTGCTGGAAAACGGCTTTCGCCTGCCACTGCGCGAAGTCACGCTCAACGGCCATCCGCTGATGCTCGACGCTACGCCGATCACCGATGCCGGCGCCCTGCTCACCCTGTACCAGCCAAGCCGCATCGGCGAGCGCCTGGCAGCCCTGCATCACGATCACGCAGAAGGCTTTGACGCCCTGCTCGGCGACTCACCTGCCATCCGCACCCTTAAAGCCCGGGCGCAGCGCGTAGCGGCCCTGGACGCGCCCTTGCTGATCCAGGGGGAGACCGGCACCGGCAAAGAACTGGTGGCCCGCGCCTGCCATGCCATCAGCGATCGGTTTGGCGCACCGTTCCTGGCCCTGAACTGCGCTGCGCTCCCCGAGAACCTGGCTGAAAGCGAACTGTTCGGCTATGCCCCCGGCGCTTTTACCGGCGCCCAGCGTGGCGGCAAGCCGGGGCTGATGGAACTGGCCAACAACGGCACGGTATTTCTCGACGAAATCGCCGAAATGTCACCCTACCTGCAAGCCAAGCTGCTGCGCTTTCTCAACGACGGCAGCTTTCGCCGGGTGGGCGGCGAGCGCGAGGTCAAGGTCAATGTGCGCATCCTCAGCGCCACGCACCGCAACCTCGAAAAAATGGTCAACGAAGGCAGCTTTCGCGAAGACCTGTTCTACCGTCTGAACGTGCTCAATATCGAAGTGCCGCCCCTGCGTGAACGTGGCCAGGATATTTTGTTGCTGGCACGCGCGTTCATGCAGCAGGCCTGTACCCAGATCCAGCGTCCGGCGTGTCGCCTGGCACCCGGTACCTACCCGGCCCTGCTGGGCAACCGCTGGCCCGGCAACGTACGCCAGTTGCAGAACGTGATTTTTCGCGCAGCGGCCATCTGCGAGGGTTCGCTGGTGGACATTGGCGACCTGGATATCGCCGGCACCTCGGTGGCACGCCAAAACGACAGCGAGATCGAGACCCTCGAGCACGCTGTCGAAACATTCGAGAAGGCGCTGCTGGAGAAGCTCTACGTCAGCTACCCCTCCACCCGCCAACTGGCCAGCCGCCTGCAAACCAGTCACACCGCCATCGCCCATCGACTGCGCAAATACGGCATCCCGGGCAAGGCCTGACGGACACAGAGCCCTGTAGATACTCAGTTGCCTGTCAACCCTCCCTGTGGGAGCGAGCCTGCTCGCTCCCACAGTTAAAATTCCCTTCAGACCTTGCAGCTGCCTAAGACTGAGTTCGGCAGCCGCACAGAGTTTGTGCTCCCGCTCATTGGCAACCCAAGCCTTGTATCGAATTCAATCCACCGGAACGAATTCGATACACACCCTCTCTACCCATGCCACGCAAGGCTTTGATCCCCTTGGATTTTTTTATGGCCTTCAGGCTGTATCGAATTCGCTACAGTCTTGCTCTTCGAATACCTCTTTTAAAATCTTAACTCATTGATAAATAAGGATATTTTTAAACTGGCAACCATCTTGCAGAGAACTCCTCATAAGCTCGACCTGCACGAGCATTTACCTGTGACCACCAGACCTGTCTGGCCTTGAGGAGTTTCCATGAGCGAATTGCGTTTTACTGAAGACCACGAATGGCTGCGCGCCGAAGCTGACGGCAGCGTAACCGTGGGGATTACCGCGTTTGCGCAAAACGCTCTGGGTGACGTGGTGTTTGTGCAATTGCCCGAGCTGCAGGCCTACGACAAGGGCGCCGAAGCCGCGACTGTCGAGTCGGTCAAGGCGGCCAGCGGCGTGTATATGCCCCTGGACGGCGAAGTGATCGCAGTCAACCCGGCGCTCGACAGCAGCCCGGAACTGGTCAACGAAGACCCGCTGGGCGAAGGCTGGTTCTTCCGCTTCAAGCCCGCCGACGCCAACGCTGTTGGCCAACTGCTCGATCAGGACGCCTATGACCGCCTGATCAAAGCCCAAGACGACAACTGAGAGCCCAGCCATGACCATCAATCTCAGCACCGCCAATGAATTTATCGCGCGCCATATCGGCCCGCGTCAGGCCGATGAACAGGCCATGCTCGCCACCCTGGGCTTTGATTCCCTTGAAGGTCTCAGCGCCAGCGTGATCCCGGAAAGCATCAAGGGCACCAGCGTGCTCAACTTGCCGGCCGGGCAAAGTGAAGCCGACGCCCTGGCCTCTATCAAGGCCATTGCGACCAAAAACCAACTATGCAAAACCTATATCGGCCAAGGCTATTACAACTGCCACACGCCTTCGCCAATCCTGCGCAACCTGCTGGAAAACCCGGCCTGGTACACCGCCTACACACCGTACCAGCCAGAAATTTCCCAGGGCCGTCTCGAAGCGCTGCTCAACTTCCAGACCCTGATCAGCGACCTTAGCGGCCTGCCGATTGCCAACGCTTCGCTGCTCGACGAAGCCACCGCTGCTGCAGAAGCCATGACCTTCTGCAAACGCCTGAGCAAGAACAAAACCAGCCACCGCTTTTTCGCCTCCAGCCACTGCCACCCGCAAACCCTCGACGTGCTGCGCACCCGTGCCGAGCCGCTGGGCATTGAAGTGTTTGTGGCCGACGAGCGCGAACTGACTGACGTGACAGCCTTCTTCGGCGCGTTGCTGCAATACCCGGCCAGCAACGGCGATGTATTCGACTATCGCGAACTGGTCGAGCGTTTCCACGCCGCCAACGCCCTGGTGGCTGTTGCCGCCGACCTGCTGGCGCTGACCCTGCTGACCCCGCCGGGCGAGTTCGGCGCGGACGTCGCCATCGGCAGCGCCCAGCGCTTTGGCGTACCACTGGGCTTCGGCGGCCCGCACGCGGCCTACTTCGCCACCCGCGATGCGTTCAAGCGCGACATGCCGGGCCGCTTGGTCGGTGTTTCGGTTGACCGTCACGGTAAACCGGCGCTGCGCCTGGCCATGCAAACCCGCGAGCAGCATATCCGCCGCGAGAAGGCCACGAGCAACATCTGTACCGCTCAGGTGCTGCTGGCCAACATCGCCAGCATGTATGCCGTTTACCACGGCCCTAAAGGCCTGACGCAAATCGCCCAACGCACTCACCAGTTGACCGCGATCCTGGCCCGTGGCCTCAGCGATCTGGGGCTGAAGGTCGAGCAGGAACAGTTCTTCGACACCCTGACCCTCAACACCGGCACCCACACCGCCGCGCTGCACGCCAAGGCCCATGCGCAGAACATCAATCTGCGCGTGATCGACGACCAGCGCCTGGGCCTGTCGCTGGATGAAACCAGCAGCCAGTCCGACGTCACTGCACTGTGGGCATTGCTCGCCACAGACGGCCAGGCCCTGCCTGACTTCGACGCACTGGCCACCAGCGTAACGGGCACCCTGCCCGCCGCCCTGCTGCGCCAGTCGCCGATCCTCAGCCACCCGGTGTTCAACCGCTACCACTCTGAAACCGAGCTGATGCGCTACCTGCGTCGCCTGGCCGACAAGGACCTGGCGCTGGACCGCACCATGATCCCGCTGGGCTCGTGCACCATGAAGCTCAACGCCGCCAGCGAAATGATCCCGGTTACCTGGGCCGAGTTCGGCAACCTGCACCCGTTTGCGCCTGCCGAACAAAGCCTGGGCTACCAGCAATTGACCACCGAACTGGAAGCCATGCTCTGCGCGGCTACCGGCTACGATGCTATTTCCCTTCAACCAAACGCCGGTTCCCAGGGCGAATACGCCGGCTTGCTGGCCATTCGTGCCTACCACCAGAGCCGTGGCGACGAGCGCCGCGATATCTGCCTGATCCCGTCCTCGGCCCACGGCACCAACCCGGCCACCGCCAACATGGCCGGCATGCGCGTGGTGGTCACCGCCTGTGACGCCCGCGGCAACGTTGATATCGAAGACCTGCGCGCCAAGGCCATCGAGCACCGCGACCACCTTGCCGCGCTGATGATCACCTACCCCTCCACCCACGGCGTGTTCGAAGAAGGCATCCGCGAAATCTGCGGCATCATTCATGACAACGGCGGCCAGGTGTACATCGACGGCGCCAACATGAACGCGATGGTGGGCCTGTGCGCTCCGGGCAAGTTCGGCGGCGACGTGTCCCACCTCAACCTGCACAAAACCTTCTGCATCCCTCACGGCGGTGGCGGCCCGGGTGTAGGCCCGATTGGCGTCAAATCGCACCTGACGCCGTTCCTGCCGGGTCACGCGGCCATGGAACGCAAGGAAGGCGCAGTCTGCGCGGCGCCGTTTGGCAGCGCCAGCATCCTGCCGATCACCTGGATGTACATCCGCATGATGGGCGGTGAAGGCCTCAAGCGTGCATCGCAACTGGCCATCCTCAACGCCAACTACATCGCCCGCCGTCTCGAAGAGCACTACCCGGTGCTGTACTCGGGCAGCAACGGCCTGGTCGCCCACGAATGCATCCTCGACCTGCGCCCGCTCAAGGAAACCAGCGGTATCAGCGTCGATGACGTGGCCAAGCGCCTGATCGATTTTGGCTTCCACGCGCCGACCATGTCGTTCCCGGTGGCCGGCACGTTGATGATCGAACCGACCGAAAGCGAGTCCAAGGAAGAGCTCGACCGCTTCTGTGACGCGATGATCTGTATCCGCGAAGAAATCCGCGAAGTCGAGAGCGGTGGTCTGGACAAGGAAGACAACCCGCTGAAAAACGCCCCGCACACCGCCGCTGAAATGGTCGGCGAATGGACTCACCCCTACAGCCGCGAACAGGCGGTTTACCCGGTGGCGTCCTTGATCGAAGGCAAGTACTGGCCACCGGTCGGTCGTGTCGACAACGTATTTGGCGACCGCAACCTGGTGTGTGCGTGCCCGTCGATCGAGAACTATCAGGAGGCATAAGTCAAAAACTGTAGCCGCTGCCGAAGGCTGCGATGGGCTGCGAGGCGGCCCCGCTTTCGGGCACAACGGCGAAGGCCCTGCGGGCTTTATCGCAGCCTGCGGCAGCGGCTACAGATGATTTGCCTACCCACACAATAAGAAACCGGAGAACCCCATGTCGTTAAGCGTGTTCGACCTGTTCAAGATTGGCATCGGCCCCTCCAGCTCCCATACCGTCGGCCCCATGCGTGCTGCTGCGCGTTTTGTCGAAGGTCTGCGCCGTGATGAGCTGTTGCAACAAACAGCCTGCGTAAAAGTTGAACTCTACGGTTCCCTCGGCGCCACCGGCAAAGGCCACGGCAGCGACAAAGCCGTGCTGCTGGGGCTGGAAGGTGAACATCCGGATACCGTCAACACCGAAACCGTGGCCGAACGACTGGCCGCGATTCGCAGCAGCGGGCGCCTGAACCTGCTGGGCGAACACCCCATCGAATTCATCGAAAAATCACACCTGGCGATGATTCGCAAACCCCTGCCCTATCACCCCAACGGCATGATTTTTCGGGCACTGGATGCCGCCGGCATTCAGATCCGCAGCCGCGAGTATTACTCGATCGGCGGTGGTTTTGTGGTGGACGAAGGCGCGGCAGGTGCCGACCGAATTGTCGAAGACAGTACTGTGCTGCAATACCCCTTCAAAACCGCCAAAGACCTGTTGCGCCAATGCGTAACCCATCACCTGTCGATCAGTGAAGTGATGATGGCCAATGAAGGCGCCTGGCGCCCGGAAGCCGAGACCCGCAGCGGCCTGTTGAAAATCTGGCAGGTCATGCAGGACTGCGTAAGTGCCGGCTGTCGCAATGAAGGGATTTTACCCGGCGGTTTGAAGGTCAAGCGCCGTGCCCCGGCCTTGCACCGTCAGCTCTGTGCCAACCCGGAAGCCGCGCTGCGCGATGCCTTGTCAGTACTGGACTGGGTGAACCTGTACGCCCTGGCCGTCAATGAAGAAAACGCCAACGGCGGGCGCGTGGTCACAGCGCCTACCAACGGTGCGGCGGGAATTATCCCGGCCGTTTTGCATTACTACATGCGCTTTATCGGCGGCGCCAATGAAGACGGCGTGGTGCGTTTTCTGCTCACTGCCGCCGCCATCGGCATTCTGTACAAGGAAAACGCTTCGATTTCGGGGGCCGAAGTCGGCTGCCAGGGTGAAGTCGGCGTGGCCTGTTCAATGGCGGCCGGCGCGTTGTGTGAAGTGCTGGGCGGCAGCGTGCAGCAAGTCGAGAACGCCGCCGAGATCGGCATGGAGCACAACCTCGGCCTGACCTGCGATCCGATTGGCGGGCTGGTGCAAGTGCCGTGCATCGAACGTAACGCGATGGGCTCGGTCAAGGCCATCAACGCAGTGCGCATGGCCCTGCGAGGTGATGGTCAGCACTTTGTCTCGCTCGACAAGGTGATCCGCACCATGCGCCAGACCGGCGCCGACATGAAAAGCAAATACAAGGAGACCGCCCGCGGCGGTCTCGCCGTCAACATTATTGAGTGCTGATTTTCAAGGAGTCTCGAATGTCCACCGAACAACTGCTTAAAACCCCGCTGCATGCACTGCACCTTGAACTCGGCGCCCGCATGGTGCCGTTTGCCGGCTACGACATGCCCGTGCAGTACCCGCTAGGGGTGATGAAAGAGCACCAGCACACCCGTGAACAGGCCGGGTTATTCGATGTATCGCATATGGGCCAGATCCGTCTGACCGGTGCTGACGCGGCCAAGGCCCTGGAAGCACTGGTGCCGGTGGATATCATCGACCTGCCGGTGGGTATGCAGCGCTATGCCATGTTCACCAACGAACAGGGCGGCATCCTCGATGACCTGATGGTCGCCAACCTGGGCAATGACGAGCTGTTCCTGGTGGTCAACGCCGCCTGCAAGGATCAGGACCTGGCCCACCTGCGCAAGCATTTGAGCGCCCACTGCCAGATCCAGCCGCTGTTTGAAGAGCGCGCCCTGCTTGCCCTGCAAGGCCCGGCTGCAGTCAGCGTACTGCAACGCCTGGCACCGCAAGTGGCGAACATGACCTTTATGCAATTTGCCCCGGTGACCTTACTGGGCGCGGATTGCTACGTCAGCCGCTCGGGTTATACCGGCGAAGACGGTTTTGAGATTTCAGTGCCGGCCGAGCACGCCGAAGCACTGGCCCGCCGCCTGCTGGCCGAGCCAGAGGTTCAGGCCATCGGCCTGGGCGCACGGGATTCGCTGCGCCTGGAAGCGGGCCTGTGCCTGTACGGCCACGACATGAACGACACCACGACGCCAATCGAAGCCAGCCTGCTCTGGGCCATCTCCAAGGCCCGTCGCGCTGACGGCCCGCGGGCCGGTGGTTTCCCGGGTGCCGAGAGCATCTTTGCCCAGCAGCAAAACGGCGTAGCGCGTAAACGAGTGGGCTTGCTGCCCCAGGAACGTACCCCGGTGCGTGAAGGCGCACAAATCGTCGATGCCGACGGCACCGGGATCGGCACCGTATGCAGCGGCGGCTTTGGGCCAACGTTGGGCGCACCCTTGGCAATGGGTTATCTGGATATCGCATTCACGCCTGTGGACACTGAAGTCTGGGCCATCGTGCGGGGCAAGCGCGTGCCGATGAAAGTGTCGAAAATGCCGTTTGTAGCGCAACGTTATTACAGGGGTTAAACAGTAAGTTATACAGTTGCATGTTCACGGTGCGTACGTGTCATGCAACTGCTACATAACAGTGCAAACTTTCGATAGCGAAAACAGTCTTTATTACACGAAAATAATTGAACACCTCTATAACGATCCGCTCTTTGACTCTGCGTTTAGAGTATTAAAAACAGCGGCCCTGCGGCGTATTTAAAGGGGCTTGTTTTTTCAATTACAGTTTCGTAGAGTTTGCCCACTGTGTTTGCATGGGTCGCTGGAATCGTGACCTGGGCAGTAGCTCAATGCTTGCTACATCCCGTTCTGCGTCTCTTACTTTCCTGCAACCCAGCACCAGTACTCTTTCATGTGAAAGAGGCTGTCATTAATTGTTAGCGTCAAGGAATTAAGAAATGTCTCAACGTCAGAGCGGTACGGTCAAGTGGTTCAACGACGAGAAGGGGTTTGGTTTCATCACCCCTGAAAGCGGCCCGGACCTGTTTGTGCACTTCCGTGCCATCCAGGGCAACGGCTTCAAAAGCCTGAAGGAAGGCCAGAAAGTGACCTTCATCTCGGTACAGGGCCAAAAAGGCCTGCAGGCTGACGAAGTTCAAGCAGAAGCTTAAATCTCGTGCACAAAAGCCTCTGATGGTGACATCAGAGGCTTTTTTATGGCCGTTATTCCGTAAGATGGCTGTTTTCCTTCACGAGACCCTGCCATGTCGAAACAACCGCTTAGCCCTCAAGGCGACTTTCCCGCCGTTGGCCTGGGGCGCCGCCTGGCAGCCATGTTCTACGACTTTCTGCTGTGTACCGCCCTGCTGATCGTCACGACCTTTATCTACAAGCTGATCATGATGGGCTTTATCGGCGAAGCCAAAATGCGCGAACTGTCAGAAGCAGGCGCCCTGGATGGTGACCCGCTGCTGTCGACCCTCCTGTTTTTCGTCCTGTTCGGTTTCTTTGCCAAGTTCTGGACCCACTCCGGGCAAACCCTGGGCATGCAGGTCTGGGGAGTTCGCGTACAGAACGCCGACGGCACGGCAATCAGCCTGTGGCAGGCCCTTCTGCGTTTTATCGTGTCCATAGGCTCGTGGTTGTGCCTGGGGCTGGGGTTTGTCTGGTCGATCTTCGACAATCAAAAACGCACCTGGCATGACATGTATTCCAATACGCAGTTGGTACGCGTCCCCAAGCAGAAGAAATAAAAAAAAGCCCGTATCTCGCGATACGGGCTTTTTTATTGCCCTTGTGGGAGCGGGCTTGCTCTCGATGAAGGCAACGCGGTTTCGCCGTTGAACCGCGCCGATGCTATCGCAAACAAGCCCGCTCCCTCACGGCTGTGCGGCTTACTCCGCCAGCTTGAACGTGATAAAGCTGGCACGCCCCTGACGCAGAACCCGCATCGACACCGAACGGTTCTTCGGCAATGCCTTGGCGATCTCGGTGAACTCCTTGCCATTGGTGATGGCCTGATTGTTCAAGTGCGTAATCACGTCGCCAGGCTGCAGGCCGATCAAGGCCGCAGGACCGTCCTGAACGTCAGTAATGATCACACCGCCCTTGATGTCGTTGGCTTTCTTCTGCTCTTCACTCAAGTCCGCTACGGACACGCCCAGGCGGTTGCTGCTTTGTTCAGCGCCGCCACCCGAAGCGATGTCTTTTGCATCATCAGGGATAGCGCCCACGGTCAGCTCCAGATTCTGGCGCTTGCCGTTACGAATAACTTCAAGGTTGGCCTTGCTGCCGGCCTTGAGTGCGCCAACCAGGTGCGGCAAGTCTGCCGACATGACGATCGGCTGACCATTCATGCTCAGAATCACGTCGCCCACTTGCAGACCGCCTTTGGCAGCCGGGCCGTCATCAAGTACCTGCGCCACCAGTGCACCGGCAGGTTTTTCCAGACCGAAAGACTCGGCCAGGTCCTTGTTGACCTCCTGGATCACCACACCCAACCAGCCACGACTGACCTTGCCGCCAGCCTTGAGCTGATTGGCAACGTCCATCGCCACATCGATCGGGATTGCAAAGGACACGCCCATGAAACCGCCCGAACGGGTATAGATTTGCGAGTTGATGCCCACGACTTCGCCCGCCAGGTTGAACAGCGGACCACCCGAGTTGCCCGGGTTGATCGGCACGTCAGTCTGGATAAATGGCACATAGCTTTCATTCGGCAGGCTGCGGCCCATGGCGCTGATGATGCCCTGGGTCACGGTGTGGTCGAAACCAAATGGCGAACCGATCGCAACCACCCACTGGCCGGCCTTGAGGTCCTGGGACTTGCCCAGTTTGAGCACCGGCAGGTTCTTGCCATCGATTTTCAGCAAGGCCACGTCAGAGCGCGGGTCAGTGCCCACCAGCTTGGCTTTCATTTCACTGCGATCGGACAGCCGCACAATGATTTCATCGGCATCTGCAACCACGTGGTTGTTGGTCAGGATGTAGCCATCGGGCGAGATGATAAAGCCCGAGCCCAGGGACTGGGCCTCGCGCTGACGCCCGCCTTTGCCACCGGGTGCAGGTGGCAGGCTGCGCTCAAAAAAGTCGCGCAGGCCAGGCGGCAGGCCTTCCAGGTCGGGCATTTGGCCCATGCTGGAAACCCGACGCTCAGGCAGCTTTTGCGTGGTACTGATATTCACTACGGCTGGCGAAGCCTGTTCAACCAGTTGGGTGAAATCAGGCAACTGCGCTTCAGCCATCACCGGCACTGCCTGCCCGAGCATCAGCACGGCTGCAAAAATGGGTAGATAAGATTTCAATCGCGGCATCGACATACAGCTCCCGTTAATAACAGCAGAGTTAAGCGACAGGCACCTAAAAACAAGTCAAAAGCATAGACCGTTTTTCAGACCCCGGAAAACAAACAAGGCCAAAGCCCTTTGGGGCTCTGACCTTTATAAAAAGAGATAAAAATGGCAAATCGAAAATTGTCACCCGCCATGTCGATGCAACCCTATGGTTTGGCCTGAGCATCGTTTTCACCGACACGCATCGACAGGGCAATTCGTTCAGCAGTGCCCATGGGAATTTCACCCACCACCGTGGCCATCATGTCTCCCTGAGGCGTGCTCAGGTGGCGCGTGACCGCAGCTGTGGGCCCGAGCTGGACGCGGGCATCTGGAACAGCAGCGCCCTTGACCGGCTCGATAAACACCGAAAAACGGGCAAGGCCATCGTCATACAGAAGGCTGGTGACTTCGGATTTGGTCCGCGGATCACGGCGCACCGTACTGCTGACCTGCTCAAAACCGGAGGGCAGCCAGTCAGAGTGCCAGGCCTGAACCGAATTGACCTGCCCGGCCCCTTTGTCGGCAGGGGCAACAGCACGGCACTGCCCCGCAGGCGTGAGCTGGCTGTCATCAGGAGGCGTGGTGGCAAAGGTCGTAAACTGGTAGCGCTCAAGCAACTGCCCCTTGTCATTTAGCAACAAGGACTTGAGAGGCAAACCGGTTTCACGGTCCAGATACAGCTCAAAACCGTAGCGATGCTGATCACGCGGAGCAAACGATATGACCACTACCGGGCGACCGGCAACCCTGGAGTTGCCCTCGATTGCCACGGCATACAGGTCATTGAACTTCTGGACATCGAATTGACGCGCCGCGACAGCCGTGACATCGCCCAACCCGGAGGCCTGTTTGCCAGTGACACATTCAGTGCGCCCATCCGAGCGGATCACCTCTTGCGCAGTGCCATCAAGCTGCATCAACCGCTCACGAACCTTGCCATCCTGCACGCGGTGCCAGATGCTGTGGGTAGAAAAACTACCGTTACGCTCGTAAACGAAAGTACCCTGATAGCTATGCTGTTGCTCGGCCTGCCCAAGACGTTTTAACCAGTCCTGGGCTTCATCGGCGTGGGCCGGTACTGCAAACCAGCCACTGAGCAGAAGAGGTAGCAAAGGTAGGACGCGCATGATGGTCCTTAACGGTTTTCAAGGCTCGCAGCACGAGCATAAGGCAGAGGGCTTTCAGCCCCTTTCAGCGCTGCTTGCTCTGCGTGCTGGCGCAGGTAGCCAGGCAAACGCTGATCTTGCCAGCCCGGCTGACCTTGCAGGACACCGTTGGCCATCGGGCCGGTGGCCTGATCGGCACTCTCGCTGTAGTTGGCCAGTACTGCCGGACCTTTGGCCATCGGTGCACTCAGGCTCTGCGCAGGGTTCTGCTGGGCGAGCTGGTTGCCAACGATGTCATCCTGGTTGTACAGCCGCACACCCGCCAGAACAGCGACGGTAACCGACGCGGCTACGGCCAGGCGACCAATGCTGCGCCACGGCCCACGGACAACCTTGGCCGGGGTTTGCTCTTCAGCCAGCGCGGCCGAAACGGCAGATGCGATGTCCAGGCGCGGAATCAACAGGTCCTTGTGCATCACAGCACGGGCCACCTGATAACGGGACCAGGTGTCACGGGTTTGTGTGTCGTCGAAGGCATTCAATACCCGACGTAGTTCCAGTTCGTCCGCTTCGTTATCCATCACTGCGGACAGCGATTCCTGCAGGGCTTCACGACTCATGGCGGTTCCTCTCTTGGCTGTCGCCGCTGTCTCAGTTTTCCTGCAACAACGGCTGCAGGGCTTTATCTATGGCTTCCCGGGCGCGGAAAATCCGGGAGCGCACGGTACCCACCGGGCATTGCATGACGCTCGCAATGTCCTCGTAACTCAGACCATCAAATTCACGTAAAGTTAAAGCCGTACGCAAATCTTCTGGCAGTAGCTGAATAGTGCGATGAACGGTGCCTTCGATCTCGTCTCGGAGCAAAGCGCGCTCCGGCGACTCGAGGTCCTTGAGACCGTGATCACCATCATAAAACTCGGCATCTTCCGAACTCACATCGCTGTCAGGCGGACGTCGACCGCGTGACACCAGATAGTTTTTCGCCGTGTTAATGGCGATGCGATACAGCCATGTGTAAAAGGCACTGTCGCCGCGAAAATTACCAAGTGCCCGGTACGCCTTGATAAAGGCCTCCTGAGCAACGTCCTGGGCTTCATGGGTGTCGTGCACGAAACGCACGATCAACCCGAGAATTTTGTGTTGATACTTCAACACCAGCAGATCGAACGCGCGCTTGTCGCCACGCTGTACGCGCTCGACCAGCTGCTGATCCTCTTCCTGGGCTAGCATGAATACTCCTCATAAGACCGGGAGGAAGATTGCTGTGCTAATTGATCAGGCTTGCAAACATAGACTCGGGCTTTTCGCAAAAGTTCTCTCCCCCCTGGCAAGTTTCCTGCGTGCCCGGATTTGGCACACACGAAAACGCAGCTCGGGCCTGGCCGGCTGCGTCAATAATCTTGTCGTCAAATTCAGCTGTCGAGTCGAAAAAACAAACCCCGCATCAATCTGGACGCCGTTCCCCTGCATCAAGGGCAGCCCACTATGGAACCCCTGGCTATACGAAAAGTTCAAAAACTTCGTATAAAACAAGCCCTGCAGTACCTTGGAAGCGTATCAGAACCCGCGCCATTCCAGAGCACTGCCCCAGCATGCAGATTAATTGTGCAAATCAACATGCAGACCCTTCGTGTCTGAGGCACACTTTGCGCCCGCTGTAATTTCACAATGCCATAAAGGCCCGGCCATTGTGCCGATCCCCCCCTCTATATACTAGAGATACCAGAGGGCGTTTTTTTGCGGATGTGAGAAGAATGAGCCAACATTTTCAACATGATGTGCTGGTGATTGGCAGCGGCGCTGCCGGCTTGAGCCTTGCGCTCACGTTACCCAGCCATATGCGTATTGCAGTGCTGAGCAAAGGCGATCTGGCCAATGGTTCGACGTTCTGGGCCCAGGGCGGCGTCGCCGCTGTCCTGGATGACACCGACACGGTGCAGTCCCACGTCGAAGACACCCTCAATGCCGGTGGCGGGCTGTGCCACGAAGACGCGGTACGCTTTACCGTCGAGCACAGCCGCGAAGCCATCCAGTGGCTGATCGATCAGGGCGTACCCTTCACCCGCGATGACAGCATCGACCCCGAGCAACAGGGCTTTGAGTTCCACCTCACCCGAGAAGGCGGGCACAGCCACCGGCGCATCATCCATGCGGCCGACGCCACCGGCGCGGCGATTTTCAAGACATTGCTCGAACAGGCCCGCCAGCGCCCCAATATCGAACTGCTCGAACAGCGCGTTGCCGTCGATCTGATTACCGAACGCCGCCTGGGCCTGGAAGGTGATCGCTGCCTCGGTGCCTATGTGCTGGATCGTGCCACGGGTGAAGTCGACACCTTTGGCTCGCGCTTCACCATTTTGGCAACCGGTGGCGCAGCCAAGGTGTACCTCTATACCAGCAACCCGGACGGTGCCTGCGGTGATGGCATCGCCATGGCCTGGCGTTCGGGTTGCCGGGTGGCCAACCTGGAGTTCAACCAGTTCCACCCCACCTGCCTGTATCACCCGCAAGCCAAGAGCTTTTTAATCACTGAAGCCCTGCGGGGCGAAGGCGCGCACCTCAAGCTGCCCAACGGCGAGCGTTTCATGCATCGCTTCGACCCGCGGGGCGAACTGGCCCCGCGGGATATCGTCGCCCGGGCCATCGACCATGAAATGAAGCGTCTGGGCATCGATTGTGTGTACCTGGATATCAGCCATGAGCCCGATAGCTTTATCAAGGCCCACTTCCCGACTGTATATGAGCGCTGCCTGGCATTTGGTATCGACATCACTCAACAGGCCATCCCGGTAGTACCTGCGGCGCATTACACCTGCGGCGGCGTGATGGTCGACGAACATGGCCACACCGATGTGCCGGGCCTGTACGCCATCGGCGAAACCAGCTTCACCGGCCTGCATGGTGCCAACCGCATGGCCAGCAACTCGCTGCTCGAGTGCTTTGTGTACGCCAAGTCGGCAGCGGCAGATATCCTTGCCCAGTCGCCCGAAATCGCCGCCCCCGTCGCACTGCCGAGTTGGGATGCCAGCCAGGTGACCGACTCCGATGAAGACGTAATCATCGCCCACAACTGGGATGAGCTACGGCGCTTTATGTGGGACTACGTGGGCATCGTGCGCACCAACAAGCGCCTGCAGCGGGCCCAGCACCGGGTGCGCCTGCTGCTGGATGAAATTGACGAGTTCTACAGCAACTACAAGGTCAGCCGTGACCTGATCGAGTTGCGCAACCTGGCGCAAGTGGCCGAGTTGATGATCCGCAGTGCCATGACCCGCAAGGAGTCGCGCGGCCTGCACTACACCCTCGACTACCCGCACATGCTGCCCGAAGCGCTGGACACTATTCTGGTGCCAGCCACCTACGCCGACTGAACTTCAGTCGCACGCGCAGGCGCCGGTGCTGATCCGGTGCCAGCGCGGCGGCCGGAATGCACACCGCACGCACCCGCCGCTCACCCGGCGAGCGAAAGCGCACCACTACCACCAGGGGTAGCGCCAGGCTGTCACGGCGCAGTTGCACGGCCTGCCAGCCTTGGTCACGACTCCACAACTGCCAGCCATCAACATCATGACGCAACCGGGTAATGGCACTGCCATGGGTCAGGCGGATATGCCTTGGCAACACCCAGGCCCCGTGAGCCAGACACAGCAATGCGCCGAGCAGGTGTGCCCAGGCAGGGATCGAAAGAAGGCAAATAGATATCAGCGCCAGCGACTGGGCTGCAAGATACGCCGCCAGCAATTGCCCCGAGGCATGCCAGCGGCATTCAAAATAATTACTTGGGCTGGACACGGTCCAGAATCATCCGGACCATGCGCTGCAGCTCAGGGTCCTCGGACTCGCTGCGCTCCATAAACCAGCCAAACATGTCCTGGTCTTCGCACTCCAGCAGCTTGCGATAGCATTCGCGGTCTACGTCATTAAGGGTGGCGTACACCTCCTTGACGAAAGGCACCAGCAACACATCAAGTTCAAGCATGCCGCGGCGGCTGTGCCAGTAGAGACGATTGAGTTCAACATCTTCGACCATGGAGCGCTCCTCAAATAGAACGCAAGTATACAGGCCGATCCGTCATAGAACAGTCGGCTTTGGTCGGCCCCGTCCATCCTTTGCGAACTACCCATTTGCAGGGCGCACCTCTATGATGTGTTCCAGACTTATTCAACTGCGATGACCCATGGCCGACTCTGCTTTTTTTTGCACCCTGAACCACGAAGGCATCCTTGCTGTGATCGGCAACGACGCCAGCAAGTTTCTGCAAGGGCAGCTGACCTGCAACCTCAACTATTTGAGTGAAACCAGCTCAAGCCTTGGCGCCCGCTGCACGCAAAAAGGCCGTATGCAGTCGAGCTTTCGCATCGTACTGCAAGACAACGGCTGCCTGCTGGCAATGGCGCGCGAACTGGTTGAACCGCAGTTGGCGGACCTGAAAAAGTACGCGGTGTTCTCCAAGTCCAAACTGACCGATGACAGTGCCAACTGGATACGCTTTGGCCTGGTAAATGCCGACTCGGTGCTGCAAAGCCTGGGCCTGGACCTGCCAGCTGAAACTGACAGCGTCGCCCGCGCCAGCGACCTGATCGCCATTCGCGCTTCTGAAGGCCGCGCGGAACTCTGGGCCCCTGTCGAACAGACTGAAAGCCTCGTTCAGCACCTCAAGGCACAGCTGCCCGAGGCCGACCTCAACCAATGGCTGCTGGGCCAGGTTCGCGCCGGTATTGGCCAGGTCATGGCCCAAACCCGTGAGTTGTTCATTCCGCAAATGATCAACCTGCAGGCCGTAGGCGGTGTCAGCTTCAAAAAAGGCTGCTACACCGGCCAGGAAATCGTTGCGCGCATGCAATACCTGGGCAAACTCAAACGCCACCTCTACCGCCTGTCCCTTGAGGCGGGGCATGCTGCGCCCGCCCCCGGCACGCCGCTGTTTACCCCGTCCCACGCCAGTTCCGTGGGCGAAGTGGTACTGGCCGCTAACGCCGAAAACGGTGTTGAGCTGCTAGCCGTGCTGACCAGCGATGCTGCGCAAGCCGGAGATATTCACTTGGGTGACCTGCAAGGCCCTGGCCTTTCACTGCTTGAGCTGCCGTATCAACTGGACCGCGATCGCGAAATCCAGCGTTGATTGCCACACATTGAAATGCAGTACCTAGAGAAATGAGCATGCTGGCGCACAGAGTCCAAATGGACTTGCTTAAGGCCATTGATAGAGATGACCTGGTTCTACCCACACTACCGGAAGTAGCGTTAAACATTCGCAAGGCCGCGGAAAACCCTGAAATCAGCGTCAGTAACTTGAGCAAGGTCATAGGTCGTGACACCGCGCTGTCAGCCCGACTGATCAAAGTGGTCAACAGCCCGATGTTGCGTGCCACCCGTGAGGTGACTGACCTGCACACGGCCATCACCCGCCTGGGTGTTAACTACAGCAGCAATCTGGCGATCGGGCTGGTGATGGAGCAGATTTTCCATGCCCGCTCCGAGGTGGTCGAGCAGAAAATGCGCGATGTATGGCGCCAGAGCCTGGAAGTGGCCGGCATCTGCTACACCCTGTGCCGCCGTCATACCTTGCTCAAGCCTGACCAGGCGGCACTGGGCGGCCTGGTGCACCAGATCGGCGTCTTGCCCATCCTGACCTACGCCGAAGAGCACAACGAACTGCTTTCCGATCCGGTTTCGCTTAACCACGTCATCGACAGCATTCACCCGCTGATTGGTGACAAGCTGCTGGCAGGCTGGGAGTTTCCGGAAATGCTGCTAAAGATTCCCGGGCAGTATCAGGACTTTTCCCGGCAAACCAAAGCCATCGACTACATCGATCTGGTGCAAATCGCTACCGTGTTTATGGGGCAAGACATGGAAGCACTGGTCGCCCTGCCCGCGCTCAAGAAGTTGAAGGTGCAAGCTGATGACCTGAAGTTTCAGGAGCAACTGCACGAAGCGCGCTGGATGCTTATCTGAACCTCTGAATCTGTGGGAGCGGGCTTGCTCGCGATGCAGACGACGCGGTCTGTCAGTTACACCGAATCGATTCAATCGCGGGCAAGCCCGCTCCCACAGGGGATTTGACGCCGGGTCGACTGGCCAGGGTATTTATCCATCCATGTCACAGGGCTAGCGCCCATTGGCCGGCACAAAACTCACCCGCACTTTCAACCCGCCCTGCACGCCATCATGCAAACTGATATGGGCAAGGTGGGCGCGACAGATTTCACCCACAATCGCCAGCCCCAGCCCCGACCCGGCCACCTGCTGATTACGTCGATAGAAGCGTTCAAATACCCGTTCGCGATCTTCATGGGGAATGCCCGGACCATCATCTTCGACTTCCAGCACGGCAGGCGCTGTCACGCGCAAAATCACATTGCCACCCACCGGTGTGTGAGCCATGGCGTTGTCCACCAGATTGCTCAGCAGTTCATGCAGCAACGTAGGCTCACCGTATAGCCAGACCGGCTGGTCGGCCTCAAGCGCCAGGGCAAACCCGCGGGCATGGGCCAGTGGCGCCATGGCCATGCCCAGCTCACGGGCCAACTGACTCAGGTCGAGCAACTGCGCACCGCCTTCGGCAATAGCCCGGGCGCCGTTTTCGATGCGCGCCAGCGACAGCAACTGATTGGCCAAATGGGTCAACCGGTCCGTACCCTGGGCCGCTTGCTCAAGGGTATGGCGCAAGGTCTGCGGTTCCTTTGCACGCAAGCCCAATTCAAGCTGGGCCTTGAGGACTGCCAGAGGTGTGCGCAACTCATGGGCAGCGTCAGCAATAAACTGCGCCTGACGAGCGAACTGCCCACGCAAACGCTCGGTAAAATGATTGAGTGCCTGCACCAATGGCCGCAACTCTCTTTGCACGGACACCAGCGGCAAGGGTCGCAGATCATCCATCTCGCGCTCCTCCACGGCGCTGCGCAAACGCTCCAGCGGGCGCAGTGCGGCGCTTACGGCAAACCACACCACCAGTAATGCCCCCAACCCCAGCATGCCCAGGCGCAGCAAGGTGTCCGCCATCAAGCTACGGGCCATGGCCACCCGTGCTTCGTCGGTCTCGGCCACACGAATTTCCGCCATGCCGTTCATGCTGGGTTCGCTCACAGCCTTGAGCAAACTCACAACGCGCACGTTCTGGCCGAGATAAGTGCCATCATAAAAACGCGCCAACGCCGGATAATCATCGGTCCGCGGCGTGCCAGCTGGCGGCGCGGGCAGATTTTCATAACCGGAAATCAGCTTCTGATGAATATCATTGACCTGGTAGTAGATTCGCCCGGCGCTGTCGTAGGCAAAGGTATCAAGGGCAACGTAGGGCACATCCGCACTCAGGCTGCCATCACGCTGCGAGAGCCCGGCGGCAATGGTTCGTGCCGATGCCAGCAGGGTTCGGTCATACGCCGTATCGGCGGCCTCGCGACCGTTGAAGTAAGCGCTCAAGCTGCTCGCCAGCATCAACACAACCAGCAACAGCGTAAGGTGCCACAACAGGCTCCAGCGCAAGCTGTCGAGCTTAAACATCGCGGCCTTCCAGCAAATACCCCAGGCCCCTGAACGTCACGATCGCCACTGCCTGGCCGTCGAGTTTTTTACGCAGTCGGTGAATGTAAATCTCGATGGCGTCCGGGCTTGCCTCCTCATCCAGGCCAAACACCTGAGCCGCCAGCTGCTCCTTGCTCATGACCCTGCCAGGGCGCGCTATCAGCGCTTCGAGTACCGCCTGCTCGCGGGAGGTCAGCACCAGCAGATCATTGCCAAGGGTGAAGCGCCGGGTTCCGAGGTCGTAGACCAGGGCGCCGCATTGCTGCAGCCGTTCGCCCCCCAGCACACTGCGCCGCAGCAGCGCCTTGACCCGGGCTTCCAGCTCCGTCAGCTCAAACGGCTTGGCCAGGTAATCGTCGGCCCCCAGATTAAGCCCGTGAACCCGGTCCTTGACGTCACTGCGTGCGGTCAGCATCAACACCGGCAAGGTTTTGCCACGGGCCCGTAAACGCGCCAGGACTTCAAAGCCATCCATGCGCGGCAGACCTACATCCAGAATCGCCACGGCATATTCTTCACTGCTCAAGGCCAGGTCGGCGGCCACGCCATCATGCAGAACATCCACGGTCAGGCCCATGCCTTTCAGGGCTTGGGCAACACTCTCGGCCAGCTGTAGCTGATCTTCGACCAAAAGCACACGCATCGGTTTCACCTCGATTTTTTGTCCAGGCCGCAGCCTTTTGTGCGCGGAGTGTACAGACGGCAGGAGTGCTGTGAAGCGCAAAAACAGTGAATCTGTTTTGAAAGGTTAGCGAAAGGTTGGCCGGCTAGCATCACGAGACTGACCGTAATCCCTGTCGCCGTCATGCACTGCATAACGGCCCGAAAAACGCCTTGAAGCGTTTTCGCCAATAAGAACAATAATGGAGCACCTGCATGCTGACTTATCAGCCCGAAGCCCTTCATCCCTGTATTCCCCCCCTACCCGCGCTCTGTCGCGATGATTTTGCACACCCCAAAACTGCCCTATAAAAATAAAAGCTCCTGAGGAGACGATATGAAATTCCCCCTGCGCACTCTGGCTATTGCGGCCGGCTGCATGCTCTTCACTGGCCAACTGCTGGCTGAACCCAAGCGCCCCGAATGCATTGCCCCGGCGTCCCCTGGCGGTGGCTTTGACCTGACCTGCAAACTGGCGCAAAGCGCACTGGTCAACGAGAAGCTGCTGAGCAAACCCATGCGTGTGACCTACATGCCAGGTGGCGTGGGGGCTGTTGCCTACAACGCCGTGGTCGCCCAGCGCCCGGCCGATGCTGGCACCCTGGTAGCCTGGTCCAGTGGCTCATTGCTTAACCTGGCCCAGGGCAAGTTCGGCCGCTTCGATGAAAGCGCCGTACGCTGGCTGGCAGCGGTCGGCACCAGCTACGGGGCCATTGCGGTGAAGAAGGACTCGCCCTACAAAAATCTCGATGATCTGGTTCAGGCCCTGAAAAAAGACCCGAGCAAAGTGGTCATTGGCTCAGGCGGCACCGTTGGCAGCCAGGACTGGATGCAGACCGCCCTGATCGCCAAGGCCGCCGGGATCAACCCCCGTGACCTGCGTTATGTGGCCCTGGAGGGTGGCGGTGAAATCGCTACCGCGCTGCTGGGTGGCCATATTCAGGTAGGCAGTACAGATATTTCCGACTCCATGCCCCATATCCAGAGCGGTGATATGCGCCTCCTCGCCGTATTCGCCAACGAGCGTCTCGACGAGCCGGAGATGAAGGACATCCCGACGGCCAAGGAACAGGGCTACGACATTGTCTGGCCTGTCGTACGCGGCTTCTACCTGGGGCCAAAAGTCAGCGATGCAGAGTACGCCTGGTGGAAAGAGGCTTTTGACAAGCTGCTGGCGTCCGAAGACTTCGCCACTTTGCGTGATCAGCGCGAACTGTTCCCCTTCGCCATGACCGGCCCGGAGCTGGACACCTATGTGAAAAAGCAGGTGGCTGACTACAAAGTCCTGGCCCAGGAATTCGGCCTGATCCAGTAACCGCCGCCGACCACTGGCTGTGCCCCTGCACCCAGGGGCACAGCCCAGGAGTAAACCATGCTTGCACAACGCGTATTTGCTTCGGCCCTGCTGCTTGTCTGCGCCGGTTTGGCGGCGATGGCCTGGCCTTATCAGGCAGCCTTTTCCTACGAACCCGTTGGTCCTCGCGCTTTCCCTTTGCTGATGCTGGCATTAATGGGATTGGGGCTGGCCTACATGATCTTTCGCCCCTCCCCCGTGGTGCACAGCGAAGATGACCCAAAACTGGATCGTGAAACCCTGACCAAGATCGGCCTGTGTATCGTGCTGTTGCTGATCTTCGCCGGCACCTTCGAACCTCTCGGTTTTATCCTCAGCAGCATCCTGGTCGGCATCCCGCTGGCGCGTCTGTATGGCGGTCGCTGGCTGCCCAGCAGCGTGATCATCAGCTTGGTGAGCGTTGGCCTTTATTTACTCTTTGATAAAGCCATGGACGTTCCGCTGCCGCTTGGCCTGCTCGACGTTCTGGAGGACTGATATGGATACTTTCGGCTATTTGGGCCAGGGCTTCGGCGTCGCGCTCAGCCCGTACAATCTGGTCACAGCCCTGTGCGGCACCTTGATCGGCACCGTGGTCGGCCTGCTGCCGGGGCTTGGCCCAATCAACGGGGTCGCCCTGCTGATCCCCATCGCATTTGCCTTGGGCCTGCCACCGGAATCGGCGCTGATCCTGCTGGCGGCGGTGTATCTGGGCTGTGAATACGGCGGGCGTATCAGCTCGATCCTGCTGAACATCCCTGGCGAAGCTTCGACCGTGATGACCACCCTCGACGGCTACCCGATGGCGCGTAAAGGCCTGGCTGGCGTGGCGTTGTCGCTGTCGGCCTGGAGCTCATTTATTGGCGCCTTTATCGCCACCTGCGGCATGGTGCTGTTTGCTCCGCTACTGGCCAAGTGGGCGATAGCCTTCGGCCCGGCGGAGTATTTCGTGCTCATGGTGTTTGCCATTGTCTGCCTCGGCGGCATGGCCGGGGACCGTCCGCTCAAAACCTTTATCGCTGCGCTTATCGGCCTGTTTCTGGCCTGCGTGGGGATTGATGCCAACAGTGGCGTATACCGCTTCACCGGCGACAACATCCACCTGACTGACGGCATTCAATTTGTCGTGCTGGTACTGGGTTTGTTCTCCATCAGCGAAATCCTGTTGCTGCTGGAAAAAACCCATCGCGGCCAGGAAGCGGTTAAGGCCACCGGGCGCATGATGTTCAATTTCAAGGAAGCGTCTGCGGTATTCGCGGTGAATATCCGTTGCGGGCTGCTCGGTTTTATCATGGGCGTTCTGCCGGGTGCAGGTGCCACACTGGCCAGCGCCGTGTCCTATATGACGGAAAAACGCCTGGCGGGTACTTCCGGCAAATTCGGCGAGGGTGACATGCGCGGTCTGGCGGCCCCCGAAACCGCAATCGGTGCTTCCGCTTGCGGGGCGCTGGTACCCATGCTGACCCTGGGCGTGCCGGGTTCGGGCACCACGGCGGTGATGATCGGCGCTCTCTCGCTGTATAACATCACCCCCGGCCCGCTGTTGTTTCAGCAGCAGCCGGATATCGTCTGGGGTCTGATCGCGTCATTGTTTATCGCCAACGTCATGCTGGTGATCCTCAACATCCCGATGATCCGTATCTTCACCCGGATTCTATCGGTGCCTAACTGGGCGCTGGTGCCCGCAATCGCCATCATCACGGCCATTGGTGTATACGCCGTGCACGCGACCACCTTCGATCTGTTCCTGATGATCGGTATCGGCATCTTCGGCTATATCCTGCGCAAGCTCGACTTCCCGCTGTCTCCGGTATTGTTGGGGTTCATTCTGGGCGGGCTGATGGAGCAGAACCTGCGTCGCGCACTGTCGATATCCAACGGTGCGCTGGATATCCTGTGGGCGAGCCCGATCACCCTGGGTGTCTGGGTACTGACGACAATCATGTTGTTGCTGCCTGTCATACGTATCTGGCGCAAACGCAGCGCTCAACGTCGCGCCCTGGCCAATGCCTGATTCAGGACTCAAGCACTGGTGGGGCACGCCGCTGGTCGGCCTGGCTGGCGGCTACCTCGCCAGCCAGATCGGCTGGCCGTTACCGTGGATGGTCGGCTCTCTGCTGGCGATCATCCTGGTGCGCTGCCTGACACCCTGGCAACTGGCCGAGATTCCCGGCGGGCGTAAATGCGGGCAGTGGATTGTGGGCATCGGTATCGGCCTGCATTTCACACCTGTGGTGATGGAGCAGGTGCTGGCGCATTTCTGGCTGATCCTGGCGGGCGCCCTGCTCACCAGTGTGTCGAGTGTGATCGGTGTATGGCTGATGCGCCGCAGCGGTGAGGATCGCGCCACTGCGTTCTTCTCCAGCATGCCCGGCGGTTCGGGGGAGATGGTCAACCTCGGCGCACGCAATGGCGCCGTATTGAGCCGCGTCGCTGCTGGGCAGAGCCTGCGCGTACTGACCGTTGTGCTCTGCGTTCCGGCAGCCTTCAAGTATTTGTTGGGCGAAGGCACACCCGCCATGCATCCTGCTGCCATTAACCCTTACTGGCTCGCGGTGCTGTTTCCGGCAGGTGCCTTGCTGGCCTGGATCTGGCAACGCCTGCGCCAGCCAAACCCGTGGCTGTTCGGGCCGCTGCTGGTCAGTGCCAGCGTGAGTATTCTGTGGGATTTGCATATAGGCCTGCCAGACGGCAGCAGCCAGATGGGGCAGTGGCTGATTGGCAGCGGGCTGGGCTGTCATTTCAATCGGGCATTCTTTCGGCGGGCGCCGTCTTTTATCGGCAAAACCCTGCTGGGCACAGCCCTGACCATGTTGATAGCCAGCCTGTGCGCACTGGGCTTGAGTGCCCTCACCCAACTCGATCTACGCTCCATGACCCTGGGGATGATGCCGGGCGGCATTGCAGAAATGAGCCTCACCGCAGAAACATTGCAACTGTCAGTGCCGTTGGTCACCGCGTTGCAGGTAATGCGCCTGATCTTCGTGCTGTTTTTGGCTGAACCCCTGTTCCGCTATTGGGCTCGCCGGGATCAAGCCGATCCTTCCTGACCGGCGCTGGCCCACCGGCGCTCTCGTCGGGTGTGCCTCGCACCGCTGAGCAATGGCTTAAACCGGCGGTAATTTCCAGTCGATCGCAGCTAGGCCGTTTTGCTCAAGGAACTTGTTGGTTCGGCTGAAGTGGCCGTTACCTATAAAGCCCCGATACGCCGATAGCGGCGATGGGTGCACCGACGTCAGCACCAGGTGTTTGGTCGCATCGATCAGTTTTTGCTTGCTCTGGGCATGGGCGCCCCACAGCAGGAACACCAGCTTGGGTTGCTGCTCGCTGACCACCTGGATAATCCGGTCAGTAAAATGCTCCCAGCCCTTCTTGGCATGGGAGGCGGCATTGGCGCGCTCCACCGTCATCGTCGTATTGAGCAGCAAAACGCCCTGCTCTGCCCAGTGTTGCAAGCAGCCGTGAGGGGCAATATCAATATTCAGGTCACGCTTGAGCTCTTTATAGATATTGACCAGCGACGGCGGTGTCGGGATACCGGGCTGTACTGAAAAACACAAACCATGGGCCTGACCGGGGCCGTGATAAGGGTCCTGGCCAAGAATGACCACCTTGATCTTGTCCAGCGGCGTCAGGTTAAGGGCATTGAAAATAAGCGGACCCGGTGGGTAAATCTCTTTTCCGGCCGCATGTTCCTGGCGCAGGAACTCGCGCAGCTCGGCCATGTAAGGTTTATCGAACTCCTCACGCAATGCCTGTTTCCAGACAGGTTCAAGTTTTATACGGTCATCCGGGGTCATGGGTAGTTCCTGAGAAACAATGGGGCGGACACTAGAAAACCCCGTCCCTGTTGTCAACATCCCCATCCGACGCGTCCGGCGCCATGCAAGCGGGTCAGGTGCTTGTGCCGGGGTCATTGCCGGTTCGACCGTGAACGCTGATCTTGCTGAACCTTTAATACTGAATGAGGGGTGCCTGAACCTCTTGCACAAGCACAGGGCTATTAATCCCTTGCTGATTCAGCTGTTCGCGCTGAATCAGCGGCGCCTGAACCTCTCGCACAAGCACAGGGCTATTAATCCCTTGCTGATTCAGCTGTTCGCGCTGAATCAGCGGCGCCTGAACCTCTCGCACAAGCACAGGGCTATTAATCCCTTGCTGATTCAGCTGTTCGCGCTGAATAAGCGGCGCCTGAACCTCTCGCACAAGCACAGGGCTATTGATCCTTTGCTGATTCAGTTTTTCGCGCCGAATAAGCGGCGCCTTAACTTTTTGCCTGACCACAGGGCTATTTACGCCCTGATTTAACAGTGGGGCGGAACGCACGTCGGCTCGCTGATGGTGCCAGTGATGCACAGGATAATTTATACAAGCAGACAAGGATGCACTTATTAACACAACAGCTATAACTCGAATATACATACAAACCTCTCAAACCAAAGACAGTGCTCCCGCCCCATCGAAAGATATAAAAAACCGCGCACACTTCATTCAATATCTAAGAAACCAACCAAACACTCTCGAATTTACACCCCACAGCCATGCAGAGTAGTCAGCCAGACTCCCTGCCTGGCCGCATCAGCTGGATAAGGCATTACCGGACACGCAAATCAATTCCGTACCGAAAACGAACACCCATTGGTGTCAGATGAGTTGCACTCATAAAAAGCCAGCCCAAAGCCGCTGGTATACATCTTCCAGTTTCTAGCCTCCACCAAATTCATGGCGTCACCGGAAGCATCCGGATTATTATAATGCAAGTTCAGAAGTGACCTGTCAGCCGCCCTGTACTCGCAATACCCGATCCGCCCCGTAGACCCTGCCTCGTTATTGGCTGGATAAAAAACAGCGGCTTCGAATGTTTTCAACGGTGACGCTGTCGGGGCGCTTGCCACAGCGATCCATTCAGCTGCGGAAGCATTGGCTGGCGCCGTATAGATACCATTTCTGAGCGTCACGGTTTCAGCACGCGGACAACTTTCAACCACACTAGCTAAAGAAACCGAAGAATAAAACAACATCGCACACAACAAGTACACGTATTTCATATACGCCCCCAATCAAATACTGAAAATTGTTCACGACAAGCAACTTGTCGCCCCCCCAATCCTAAACGGACATTATTATTTAACAACAGGTTATTATGTAGGGAATTTCCTGAGGATACGTGCGATCTTCTTTATCCTCAGCACCTAATCAAAAAGAGCCAACCTCCACACTGATTATAAATAACGATCGTTTTCCTACCCTTGTAAGGATTATTATCAAGCCATCAACTATTTCCATGGACATGCTGAAATGACCACCCCTGACCTGTGCCCAGCATGCGGCGCTCGAAACGACTGCGCCATGGCCAGCCCGGATATCGCGGCTCAATCCTGCTGGTGCCATACCGTCAATATTGATCCCAAGGTCATACAGGCATTACCACTTGAGCTACGTGACCTCGCCTGCCTGTGCCCACGTTGCGCGAACGTTGCAAGTCAATTGCCGCCTGCACGGGCGCAGAGCCTCACGTAAGATACGCGCAAGAATTCCTTGTGATTGATCGCTATGCGTTTAGACCGTTTTCTGAGCAACCGCCCCCAGTTCAACCGCCAGCAAGTACGCTTGCTCCTGATAGAGAAGCGTATCCAGGTTGATGGGCAGGTTATCTGCGATCCACGTCACGAAATCCGGGCATTCAGCCAGGTTGAGTTCGACGGGCAAATCTTGCAGGCAGGCAAACCGGCGCGTTACTTCATGCTGCACAAGCCACCCGGTTGTGTAAGCGCCACCCAGGATGCGGAACATCCTACGGTGATCGACTTGCTGGATGAGCCGGACAAACACGACCTGCATATCGCAGGTCGGCTGGACTTCAACACCAGCGGGTTGATGCTGATTACCAATGACGGCCAATGGTCGCGTCATGTCACTCAGCCCGAGACCAAGATGCCCAAGGTGTATTACGTCGAGACCGAGCAGGAAATTACCGACGCGTATATCAGCAAATTTCGTGAGGGCGTCTATTTCGCTTTTGAAGACCTGACCACGCAGCCCGCCGGGCTGGAACTGCTTGGCCCTTGCAGTGCGCGCCTGAGCATCGTTGAGGGCCGTTATCATCAGGTCAAACGCATGTTTGGCTTCTTCAACAACAAGGTCGTGCGCCTGCACCGCGAAAGCATCGGCCCCTTGGTGCTCGACAGCCTGCTGGCCCCCGGCGAGTACCGGGCGCTGAGCGAGCAGGAAGTGGTGCAATTCCAACCCACTCCAGCAAATTAGCCGGCAACGAGGCCCACCCCTTTCTGTAACAATCACAGAGCACCATGAGTCAGACCGACGCTCGATTCACTGGAGTCTGACGCCATGATGAAGCCCGAAATTGCCGTGCTCGACATTCAAGGCCAATACCGCATCCACACCGAGCTTTATCGTTGCGATACGGCGCTAAACACCATCATCCTGGTGAATGGTTCGATGGCCACCACTGCGTCCTTTGGCCAGACCCTGAAAAACCTCCACCCGCATTTAAACGTTGTTCTCTATGACCAGCCCTACGCGGGCAACTCCAGACCTCATAACCCTCATCAGAAGATGCTGACGAGGGAAATAGAAGCTCAAATTTTGCTGGAGCTGATAGAGCATTTTGACGCGAACTACCTGCTGTCATTTTCATGGGGCGGGACAGCGGCACTTACCGCCCTGGCGTGTGCGCCGCGACGCATCGAAAAGGCCGTGATCAGTTCGTTTTCGCCGCTGATCAACGACGCCATGCGCGATTACCTGGAGCGTGGCCGTCATTGCCTGGCAGCTTGCAACCGCACTCAGGTGGGCAATCTGGTCAACGACACACTGGGCAAGCATTTGCCGCCATTGTTCAAACGTTTCAACTTCAGGCACGTCAGCAGCCTGGCCGAGCATGAATACGCGCAAATGCACTTTCATATAGACCAGGTCCTGAACAACGATCAGCAAGGCTTTCTCAGTGCCACGCAGGGTATCGATATACCGGTGCTGTTTATCAATGGCCAATGGGACGAATACACCGTGGCCAGCGACGCCCGGCACTTTGCCCAGCCGATTGCCAACAGCCGGTTCATCAGCCTGGAAAACACCGGGCATTTTCTCGATATGGAAAACAGGAGCGCCAGCCACAGCAGTAAAAACGCCCTGCTCGAGTTTTTAAAGCCAACACGACCTCACCCACCCTCACTGTCGTTGTGAGGGTGCCCGAAGCAATCAACAGAACGAAAAGCTGCTAAAACAACACATTTCAAGAATAAAACTTCTCATCGCTGCCATCTTCTGGTACAAAGTCAGCCGCTCTGAGCGGGTGTCGTATAATGGTATTACTCCAGCTTCCCAAGCTGATCACGCGGGTTCGATTCCCGCCACCCGCTCCACTTCTTCCTGGCTTTCAATCCACTTGAAAGCTTCGCTACACAGCAAAATCCTGCAACTGCATTGCCATCCAAGCCCTACCCCACCCTTTTTCATCCCCGATGACATTGTCCGCACTGCATCCCCCCTGCCCGTTATTTCAAACGATCGCTTGCAACAACCCGGGCAGCGCATGCATCAGCGCACTGATGGCAAAGCCGATAAACATCACCCCGCACAACCGGGTAATCAGTAATTCATGGCGCTGATAGAGCGCCCTGACATGGCCGGCGCCAACAACACCCACCAGAATCATGTAGGCCAGCGCCCCACCCACAAAGCTCAACGCGATCAACCATGGCAACATGGCCCAGGTCAGTAACTCTGCGCGGCTGGACAATAGCGCGGTGAACGTCGCCACTGCCACCGGATACGCTTTGGGATTGGTCAATCCGAAGAAAATCCCGTGGGCAAACGGCTGTCGCGCCGGACCTTGTTGAGCACTGCTGCTGCCCTGGGCGCGAACGGCACGCAGGCCCAGCCAGAAAAGGTACAAGCCGCTGATCAAGCCCAGCACGTTGAAGGCAGTGCTGCCAAATTCACGTGCGCCGACGATGGCAATCAACGCCGTGCTGCACCAGATCACATCGCCGAGCAAATGCCCGCACAGAAAACCGGCGCCGGCACGTCGCCCACGGGCAGCGCCAATGCCGAAAACAGCCAGCACGCCCGGGCCCGGCGTGATGCCATAGATAAAGCCTGAGGCCAGAACGGCCAATAACAACGAAGGTGTCATGCAAAACGCTCCAGATAATCATGCCTCACGTTCGTCCGCTGCCGTGAAGTGGCTCGATTTTGCACGTTATCAACGCTTAAGTAACCGCGTGCAGGGCGAAATTCAGTGGCGCCGCCCCAAAATATTCACCACCAGCCGGTCAACCCAGCCCCAGATGCGCTGCTTCACCCGTCGCCAGAGGGGGCGTGATTGCCAGTCTTGCAGGCTGACGGGCTGACTTTGGGCGAAGTCGGCGATAAAGCTGGCCGCCACCGCCTGGGTAAGCGCCGGATCCAGCGCCTCAAGGTTGGCTTCAAGGTTGAAACGCAGGTTCCAGTGGTCGAAATTGCATGAGCCAACGCTGACCCAATCGTCGATCAGGACCATTTTCAAATGCAGAAAACAGGGCTGATATTCCAGTATCTGCACTCCGGACTTGAGCAGCCGCGGGTAATAACGGTGCCCGGCGTAGCGCACCGAAGGGTGGTCTGTACGCGGCCCGGTGAGCAGCAACCGCACATCGACACCCCGCGCTGCTGCCCGGCGCAATGAACGGCGCACGCTCCAGGTGGGCAGAAAGTAAGGCGTGGCCAGCCAGATGCGCTGCTTGGCGCTGTTGATCGCGCGCACCAGCGATTGCAGGATATCGCGATGTTGATGGGCATCGGCGTAGGCCACGCGCCCCATACCCTCAGCCTCGTCGGGCACACCGGGCAAGCGCGCCAGGCCGAAGTGGGTCGCCGGTTTCCAGGCCTTGCGGCTGATATTGGCCCGCCACTGGCGATCAAACAGCATCTGCCAGTCCAGCACCAGCGGACCTTGCATCTGCACCATCACCTCATGCCAGTCGCAGCTGTTTTCAGTGGGGCGCCAGAACTCATCGGTGACGCCGGTGCCACCCACCACAGCCAATTGCTGATCCACCAACAACAGCTTGCGATGATCGCGATACAGATTGTTGAGGCCACGGCGCCAGCTCAGCGGGTTGTAATGCCGCAGCTCAACCCCGGCTTCGATCAGCCTGCGGCGCAACGCCGGGCCCAGTCCCAGACTTCCGTAGGCGTCAAACAGGCAACGCACCCGCACCTCGCGCCAGGCCGCCTGTTCCAGGGCCTGGACGATGGTTTCGGCACAGTCACCGGCCTCAACCAGATACAACTCCAGATCGATCTGCTCCTGAGCCTGTTCAATGACGGCCAGCATGCGCGGGAAAAACTGCGGCCCGTCGATCAGCAACTCAAAACTATTGTCACTGCGCCAGCCAAACACTGCGCCGGCCATCTTAACGGGCCGTGAAAATCAGCACCGCATTCACCGGTACTGAAAAGCTGATCGCCGAAAGCCCGGCCAGTTTGCGCAAGGTTTCAAGCTCCGGTTGCAGGCCAAAATCTTCGGCTTGCAGCATCAGCGGCTCCAGGGTCACGACCTGAAAGCGTCGTTCATCCAGACGGGTGGCCAATAGCTCGGCTTGATAGGTGTGCTGTTTGCCGCGCAAGCTGACCGTTACCGGCAAGCGCAATTCCAGTTGCGCACCGGAGGCCAGGTCATTGATCGGTTGCAGGTCGATCTGCGCGCTGATCTGCGCTTCCGGGAAGTGCTTGAAATCAAACAACACGTCACGCATGCGCTCATCACGCAGTGGCACTGAGCTGTTGACCGAGTCCATCTCGATACGCAATTGCGCCAGGCCTTTGCGGTCAACCTTGCCATGCAGGACCAGAAAGCGGTGCACATCGGCGATATTGGCATTTTGCGTGGTGATAAATGACAGCCGTGACGACTCACCGTCCAGGTACCAGTTGGCCTGGGCAGACAGGCTCACACCCAGGGTCAGCAACAAGGCACAGGCAGAAGATAACAGCGCTTTAAGCATAAAAACTCATCAACCAATAAACGTGGGTGAACATTAAACCCGGCGAGCGGTTTTGGCAGGACTTTTTTCACCCTCTTGAGACGCCAGGCGCTACCGACAGTTCCTCCCGCCCCCCCTGTCACACAAGCATCATCCAAACGTCACAGTGGTGACATTGCACCTGCTTAGCCTGAAGTTGCACACCTCAGTCGATTGGCAGATACCCAGAGCGGGCACAGTGCCTGCACGGAGATTCGCAATGTCCCAGATCGCCCGTATCCGCGACACCGCTCCAGAACGTCGCTTGCAGGCTGAGCGTTTGCTCGGCCCCGTGGCATTGCGCGAGGCTCAGACCCTGCGTTTTCGTGTGTTCAGCGACGAGTTGAAGGCCAAACTCAAAAGCGCCGAACATGGGCTGGACGAGGACGGCTATGACGCTTATTGCGAACATATCGGGGTACGCGATCTCAATAGCGGCCAGTTGGTTGCCACCACCCGCCTGCTGGATCACAGCGCGGCACAACGTATCGGTCATTTTTACAGCGAAGAAGAGTTCAACCTTCACGGGTTGGCCAACCTGCAGGGGCCGCTGCTTGAAATCGGGCGCACCTGCGTCGACCCGGCCTACCGCAATGGTGGCACCATCGCCGTGCTGTGGGGTGAACTGGCCGAAGTCCTTAACCAGGGCAATTATCGCTACCTGATGGGCTGCGCCAGCATCCCGATGCAGGATGGTGGCATTCAGGCCCGGGCGATCATGCAGCGTCTGCGCGAGCGTTACTTGTGTACGGAGCATCTACGCGCCGAGCCGAAAAATCCGCTGCCGGCGCAGGAAGTGCCCAGCAACGTCATCACGGAAATGCCGCCGCTGCTCAAGGCCTATATGCGCCTGGGCGCGAGGATTTGCGGCGAACCCTGCTGGGATGAAGACTTCCAGGTGGCCGACGTCTTCATCCTGCTCAAGCGTGATGAACTGTGCCCGCGCTATGCGCGCCATTTCAAGGCGGCCATGTGATGCGCCGCTTGCGCCGGTATGCCCGGGTGGCACGGGTGCTCGGGGTGGTCAGTCTGGGGCTGGGCATGGCGGGCATGTTCGGGCTGCTGGAGCGCCTGGGCCTGAACAGCACAATGGATCGCCGCCAGCGCTGGTCGCAGTTTTTTATGACACGCCTGAGCAGCGCCCTGCCCTTTCGCGTCACCGTGGTCGGGGAAATCCCGGCAACGCCGATGCTGTGGGTGAGCAATCACGTGTCCTGGACCGATATTGCATTGCTGGGGCAACTGACCCCGCTGTCATTTCTGTCCAAAGCCGAGGTGCGTGGCTGGCCGGTGGCCGGGTGGTTGGCGGCCAAGGCAGGCAGTTTGTTTATCCGCCGTGGCGCGGGAGACAGCCAGGTGATTCGTGAGCAAATGACCCGTCACCTGCAACAGCCGCTACCCCTGCTGATGTTTCCCGAAGGCACCACCACGGATGGGCGCTCGGTGCGTACCTTTCATGGGCGGTTGCTGTCGGCGGCCATTGACAGCCGGGTACCACTGCAACCTGTAGCCATCCGCTATTTGCGCAATGGCGAGGTCGATGCGATAGCGCCGTTTATTGGCAATGACGATTTGCTCTCACATCTGCTGCGACTGTTTAGCCATGAGCAGAGCGACGTTGAGATTCATCTGCTGGAGCCCATTGCCAGCCAGGCACAAGAGCGGGCCGTGCTGGCGTTCAGAGCGCAGGAAGCGATCCGGCGGGTGATGTCAGCACCGGTGACGCAAACAGATCCGCTGCCGGAGAGAGTGGGGGCGATGATTTGAGCCGGGAGCCATGTAAGGGGATGTTGTGGGAGCGGGCTTGCTCGCGATGCAGGCGACACGGTGCGACGATAAAGTCGCGTTGCAACAGTAAAGGTACGTTGCACATTAACTGGCCCACCGCGTACATATCCGGCATGTGCGTCTAACTGAAATATTGGTTTCGCCCTTACGGCGAGTCCCTTTTTGAAGGACCAAAAAGGAACCAAAAAGTCCTCGCCCCATCGTACGGCCTTCGCTGCGCTCAGGTTCCCTCGCTCCGGCTCTGCTCCGTGGGCCCGCCGCCACGGGCCATCCATGGCCCATCGCGGCTCTCCCGGCATCCATGCCGGTCGACCCACTCCTCAGAACCTCCTCTCGGCCTCCCGGGAGGGCAGGCAGATCAAAAGCACTACGCCGAGGCGGCCGACCGGCCGGCCTGTTTGGTTCACATTTACTGCGCAATCCCCTGTCGTCACTGCCGAAGGAACAAGGCTGCGATTTTTAACGCGAATATCGGTTATGTACTCAATGCATCAGTTATAAAAACGCTATCAAGCAGGCCTCAACCGCCAGCCCAGCACATCCAGCAAATCACACCCATCACGCAGCAATTGCGCCGAAACAGTAGCCATATGCTTAAGATCTACAGAGTCAGCCTCTTGCACTTCCCGACTGGAAAACGATTCCATCAGTTGGGTGACGGCCAGTACGCGAGCGGCGGCGTTGGCATGAAGTACGTCGAGGGGCGCGTTGCGGTCGATCAATAAAGCAGGGATGGTGCAATCGATGGCGGTAAGAGGGATGAACTGGGAATGAGTCATGGATAAACCTCAGATGCTATATGTTTTAGCCAGCCGTTTTCGTCGCCAAACAAAAACAAGTGGCCGCTGTACGCGGGTTGGCGAACCGGTCATTCCCAGAACCCGGCAGACCCGAAGATCTCCCACGCACAGCTGCCATAAAGCACAGCGCGTATAAATACACGCTCTGTCTTATATAGCAATTGCACATATTTCTGAAAATGTTCCAAGTCGCCAAACCCGGCCGCCTTATCGGCGAACACCGACTATAAGCGTCGTCCCCTCGCCCCAGCAATTGGCAAACCTGTGAGAAAAATCCCGAAAAAACGTGAGCTTATAGTTTCTGTAGTCGCTGCCGAGGAACACTGCAACTGTGGGAGCGAGCCTGCTCGCGAAGGTCGTTCGCGAGCAGGCTCGCTCCCACAATAGGGCTTGACTGCAACAGAGTATCTACAGAGATTGCGCAGTACACGCGAACCAAACAGGCCGGCCGGTCGGCCGCCTCGGGACGCAGTGCTTTTGATCTGCCCGCCCCTTCGGGAGGCCGAGAGGAGGTTCTGAGGAGTGGGTCGACCGGCATGGATGCCGGGAGAGCCGCGATGGGCCAAGGATGGCCCGTGGCGGCGGGCCCACGGAGCAGGGCCGGAGCGAGGGAACCTGAGCGCAGCGAAGGCCGTACGCCGGGGCAAGCCTTTTTGGTTACTTTTTCGGCGTCTGGAAAAAGTGACTCGCTGTAAGAGCGAAACCAATATCCCAGTTAGACATGAATGCCGGATATGTACTCAACACTCCAGTTAAACAAACAAGATCAAGCAGGCCGCAACCGCCAGCCGAGTACATCCATCAGATCGCACCCGTCACGCAGCAATTGCGCCGAAACAATAGCCAGATGTTTGAGATCAACGGAATCAGCCTCTTGCACTTCACGGCTGGAGAACGATTCCATCAGTTGGGTGACGGCCAGTACGCGAGCGGCGGCGTTGGCGTGAAGTACGTCGAGGGGCGCGTGACGGTCGATCAATAAAGCGGGGATGGTGCAGTCGATGGCAGTAAGCGGGACAAACGGTGAGTCAGTCATAGGTAAACCTCTTGGGTAATCGTTTGAGCCATTCATTTCCGTCGCCAAACGAAAACAGGTGGCCGCTGTACGCGGGTTGGCGAACCGGTATACCCAAGGAAACCCGGCAGACCCGAAGATCTCCCACGCACAGCTGCCATAAAACGTAGCGAGAAAAATACACGCTCCGACACTTATAGCAATTCCGTTTGTTCCTTAGGTAGTTTACAGGTCGCCAAACCCGTCCGCCTTATCGGCGAGCATTGACTATAAGCGCCGCCCTATCGCCCCAGCAATTGGCTAACCTGTGAGAAAAATCCCGAAAAAACGTGAGCTGGCAGTCTCTGTAGATACTCTGTTGCAGGTCTAGCCCTATTGTGGGAGCAAGCCTGCTCGCGAACGACCTTCGCGAGCAGGCTCGCTCCCACAGTTGCAGTGTTTCTATAGCAGCTGCCGCGATTGCGCAGCACACACGAACCGAACAGGCCGGCCGGTCGGCCGCCTCGGGGCGCAGTGTTTTTGATCTGCCAGCCCTCCCGGGAGGCCGAGAGGAGGTTCTGTGGAGTGGGTCGACCGGCATGGATGCCGGGAGAGCCGCGATGGGCCATGGATGGCCCGTGGCGGCGTGCCCACGGAACAGGGCCGGAGCGAGGGAACCGGAGCGCAGCGAAGGCCGTACGCCGGGGCAAGCCTTTTTGGTTACTTTTTCGGCGTCTGGAAAAAGTGACTCGCTGTAAGAGCGAAACCAATATCTCGGTTAGACACGAATACCGGATATGTACTCAACACACCAGTCAAACAAACAAGATCAAACAACCGTAAACCCTGAGAATCTGGTGTAACTGAAACAACCCATTGCCTGATTTTGCGACGACTTCGCCCCTCGTCAGCGGCTACGGACATCCCTTCCGGTAACAACCCGCCGCATACACCTGCAACTGCGGATAAAACGCCCGAAAATCCTCGCTCAGCGGTTCATACAATGCCTTTAAATCCTGCATCGCCCCGGCCAGTTCCTCGGGGCGCGACAAGCGCCGGGCTATACCATTGAACACCTGCTCCAGCACGGCAAAATCCCGATACGAACCCAACCAGTCATGGGCCGCCATGTGCGGCGCAATCGTGGCAAGCCGCCGTGGCAGCTGTTGTTCGGCCACCAGCACCCGGTAAAAATCCGAGGTAAAACGCTCCAGCGGCCCTTCGGCATACTGCCCCCAGTCCCGCGCCAGGCAATGGTCAAAAAACACGTCCAGCACAATGCCCGCATACCGCCGGCGAGTATGGGCAAATCGCGACAACGACTGATCAACCAGGGGGTGGTTGTCAGTAAAGACATCAATGCTGCGGTGCAGCGCTATACCGTGCTCAATGTCCGCGCTGTATTGGCCATGCAGCCGCCCTTTGACAAAATCGCCATAAAGACTGCCAAGCATTTCTTCCGGGCGCTGACCGCCAAGGTGCAGATGTGCGAGATAATTCATGGGCGCAGTTTAGCACTGCCACACCAATATCGTTATAACCCGATATATCGATTTGAGCTGATCTAAGATCGAAATCATATTTGTATATCGCGATACAACGATTTAAAGTTCGCCTCATCGCGATATAACGTTGTACCCAATGAGCACTGCAACCATGACGATCGACCTCGACGAAATAATAAAAGCCCTGGCACACCCAGTACGCCGAGAAATTCTCAACGCTCTGAAAAACCCTGATGCCTCGTTCCCTGACCAGGTCCACTCCACCGAACATGGTGTGTGTGCCGGGCAGTTTGATCAGCTCTGCGGCCTGTCGCAGTCCACGGTTTCTGCCCATCTCGCAACGCTGCAGCGAGCGGGCCTGATTACCAGCCAAAAACACGGTCAGTGGCACTTTTTCAAACGTAATGAGGAAACCATCAAGGTCTTCCTCGAAAAAATCAGCCAAGAGCTTTAAAAGGACTTCCATGCCCCTCTCGCTACTCATTCTGGCGCTCAGCGCTTTCGCCATCGGGACCACCGAGTTTGTGATCATGGGCTTGCTGCCTGATGTCGCAACCGACCTTGGTGTATCCATTCCCGGTGCCGGCTGGCTGGTAACCGGCTACGCGCTGGGTGTGGCCATCGGTGCGCCGTTTATGGCGCTGGCCACGGCCAGGTTGCCGCGCAAGGCCGCCCTGGTAGCGTTGATGGTGATATTCATCATCGGCAACCTGCTCTGTGCCCTGGCCAGTGATTACAACGTGCTGATGTTTGCCCGTGTTGTCACTGCCCTGTGCCACGGCGCGTTCTTCGGTATTGGTTCGGTCGTGGCCGCAGGCCTGGTACCTGCCAACAAGCGCGCGTCTGCCGTGGCCCTGATGTTTACCGGCCTGACCCTGGCCAACGTGCTCGGCGTTCCCCTGGGCACTGCTCTGGGCCAGGCAGCAGGATGGCGCTCGACGTTTTTTGCCGTCACCGTGATCGGTGTCGTGGCATTGATCGGCCTGATCCGCTTTCTGCCAGCCAAGCGTGACGAGGAAAAACTCGACATGCGTGCCGAACTGGCCGCGCTCAAAGGCGCAGGCATCTGGCTGTCGCTGAGCATGACTGCACTGTTTTCCGCGTCGATGTTCACCCTGTTCACTTATGTCGCGCCCCTGCTCGGTGATGTCACCGGCGTTTCGCCAAGCGGCGTGACCTGGACTCTGCTGCTGATCGGCCTTGGCCTGACGGTGGGCAATATCATCGGTGGCAAGCTGGCGGACAAACGCCTGGCCGCAACGCTGATCGGTGTGTTTATCGCGATGGCGGTGATGTCCACCGTACTGACCTGGACCAGCGTCGCGGTGATCCCGACTGAAATCACCCTGTTTTTGTGGGCTGCGGCTTCATTCGCTGCCGTACCGGCGCTGCAAATCAATGTCGTGACCTTCGGCAAGGCTGCCCCGAACCTGGTTTCAACCCTGAATATCGGCGCATTCAACGTCGGCAATGCACTCGGCGCCTGGGTTGGCGGCAGTGTCATCGCCCACGGCTTCGGCCTCACCAGCGTTCCACTGGCCGCTGCCGCACTGGCAATACTGGCACTGCTGGTGACGCTGATCACTTTCCGCCAGGGCGGCAATTCCGAACTGGCTACTGCTACTAACTGATCCTTGAGAGGGCTGCATAAATGACGACGATTTTCGATCCGATCAAGCTGGGCGACCTCGAACTGCCCAACCGCATCATCATGGCTCCGCTGACCCGCTGCCGCGCCAGCGAAGGTCGGGTACCTAACGCTCTGATGGCTGAATACTACGTTCAACGCGCCTCTGCCGGCCTGATCCTGAGCGAGGCCACATCGGTCACGCCTATGGGCGTCGGCTACCCTGACACTCCGGGCATCTGGGCCGACGACCAGGTACGCGGCTGGACCAACATCACCCGGGCCGTCCACGCTGCCGGTGGCCGGATTGCACTGCAACTGTGGCATGTAGGCCGCATCTCGCATCCGATGTACCTGAACGGTGAAACGCCGGTTGCACCCAGCGCCATTGCGGCCAAGGGCCATGTTAGCCTGGTGCGCCCGAAGGTTGATTTCCCGACGCCTCGCGCGCTGGAAACTGCCGAGATCGCCGATATTGTCGAGGCTTACCGCACAGGCGCAGAAAACGCCAAGGCTGCCGGTTTTGATGGCGTCGAGATCCATGGTGCAAATGGCTACCTGCTCGACCAGTTCCTGCAAAGCAGCACCAACAAACGTACCGACCAGTACGGCGGCAGCATAGAGAACCGTACGCGCCTGTTGCTGGAAGTTACCGACGCCGCCATTGAAGTCTGGGGTGCCGGCCGGGTTGGCGTGCATTTGTCGCCACGGGCCGACCTGCACGACATGGGCGATGAAAACCTGGCCGAAACCTTTGGTTATGTCGCCCGCGAACTGGGCAAGCGCGGTATTGCCTACATCTGTGCGCGCGAGCATGAAGCTGCCGACAGCCTGGGCCCGCAACTCAAGCAAGCCTTCGGTGGCCCGTACATCGTCAATGAGAGCTTCACCAAAGACAGTGCCAATGCCTGGCTGGCAGCAGGCAAGGCCGATGCCGTCGCATTCGGCGTGCCGTTTATCGCCAACCCTGACCTGCCCGCACGCTTGAAGGCCGATGCGCCGCTGAATGAGGCGCACCCGGAAACCTTCTACGTCAATGGCGCAGTGGGCTATATCGACTATCCAGTACTCTAAGTACTGAGCCTGGCACGGCCAGGTGACTGCACCACGCAAAACGCCCGAGACCAATGGCCTTGGGCGTTTTGCTATAACCGTTTAAACATCACCGCCCGGACCCTTTTTGCGGGCAAAAAAAAGGGGCGGTTTGACCCGCCCACATTTTTTCCCTAGTCCCTTTTGTTCCTTCTCATCATCCTGATGAATCGCTTCCCGCGATGTCCGTCTGCGTTCTTCCTTGAGCGCCGTATCGATCCGTCGATACAGTTCAAATACTAGAGTTTTATAGGATTGCTGCAAGCGCGGATGTTATGAGTATTTATTACACAAACCGCCTAACAAAAAATATAAATATTTTATATTTCAATGACTTATGAATTAAGCACTGTTTCACAAAGGCGTTTGCCCTTTATTGCCAAGCCCTTGGCTTACGCAAAAAGTAAGTAAAGGCTTACAGCAAGCCACAGGCAATAACCTATCTCGTCCGTGACATTCCATTTCAAAGCCGATTAAATAAACAATTAGTTCAAGTTTGTATAACAACAAGGTCCATATTGTTGTCAAATTCGCACTACCGGGCATCACTCAAAACAAACACCCACAAAAAACCCCGATTAATTCGGGGTTTTTTGTCAGCCGTTCGCGGATTACTGGAACAGCGACTCGCTCGACAGGCCGTTGCGTTCAAGAATTTCTCGCAAGCGCTTGAGCCCTTCAACCTGGATCTGGCGCACACGCTCACGGGTCAGGCCAATTTCCAGCCCTACATCCTCAAGAGTGCTGCTCTCATGGCCACGCAGCCCGAAACGGCGAATCACCACTTCACGCTGCTTGTCTGTGAGCTCGGACAACCACTGATCGATACTTTGCGACAAGTCATCGTCCTGAAGCAGCTCACAAGGGTCTGTGGGCCTGTCATCTGTCAGGGTATCAAGCAGGGTTTTGTCAGAGTCCGGCCCCAAAGACACGTCTACCGAAGACACGCGTTCATTAAGCCCAAGCATGCGCTTGACCTCGGCGACCGGTTTTTCGAGCAGATTGGCGATTTCTTCAGGAGAGGGTTCGTGATCGAGCTTTTGCGTGAGTTCGCGCGCGGCTCGCAGGTAGACGTTCAGCTCTTTTACAACGTGGATCGGCAAACGGATGGTGCGGGTCTGGTTCATGATCGCCCGTTCAATCGTTTGGCGGATCCACCAGGTGGCGTAGGTCGAGAAGCGAAACCCTCGTTCGGGATCGAATTTCTCGACAGCCCGGATCAGGCCCAGGTTGCCTTCTTCGATCAGGTCAAGCAATGACAAACCACGGTTGACGTAACGTCGGGCAATTTTCACCACCAGCCGCAGGTTGCTTTCTATCATTCGCTTGCGCCCGGCCGGGTCGCCGCTTTGCGACAAACGCGCAAAATGGACTTCTTCTGCCGGAGAGAGTAACGGGGAAAAGCCGATTTCATTGAGGTACAACTGGGTCGCATCAAGGGCCCGCGTGTAGTCAATGTACTTGTGCTGTTTTGTAGCAGCTGCTTTTTTGGACTTGGTTCTAGCTGTAGGGGGCGAATCGTCTTCTTCTGACATCAAGTCGCTATCGATGCTGGAGTCCATAAGGAGCACCTCATCGTCGATGTCAAACCCCGGCGCTTCTTTGTTGAGAGCCATTGCAATAGTCCTTTGTTGAGTTCGACCTCAAGCTCAAGCCTCGCCTTAATCCCTGGCAACGCTGGAGCCTGTTCCTTATCCACATCAGGAACAGGCTGGTAACCGATCAACGGCGAGGAAGGAATTGCAATGGATCTACAGGTTTACCTTGGCGGCGAATCTCAAAGTGAAGTTTCACCCGGTCTGTACCAGTTGACCCCATTTCGGCAATTGTCTGTCCGACCTTGACCTGCTGCCCCTCCCGAACCAAAAGCCTGCGGTTGTGACCGTAGGCACTGACGTAGGTATCACTGTGTTTGATGATGATCAGTTCGCCGTAGCCCCTCAATCCACTGCCAGCGTATACAACCGAACCATCAGACGCAGCTAAAACAGGCTGTCCCAAATCGCCGGCGATATCAATACCTTTATTCAAACTACCGTTTGAAGAGAATTTTCCGATCAAAATGCCATTTGAGGGCCATCCCCACCCCTTGGGAGCAGGGCCTGCCGGCATCGGGGCAACCGCTGCGGGGGCACTTGCAGCCGTGGCGGAACGCTTGATAACCGTGGTTTTGCTGCCCGAAGAGGATGACACAACGGTGGTGCTCGAGCCGCCTGCGGGCTGGGTGCCTGAGCGCCCGTCAAAGCGGATGACCTGGCCCGGGACGATGGTGAACGGGGCGGCAATATTGTTGCGTGCAGCCAGGGCCTTCCAGTCCCACCCATAACGAAAGGCTATCGAGAACAAAGTGTCGCCGCGACGCACCGCGTATTGCCCGGTGGTCACGGCCGGGCGCTGGGCCACGCCGTTGCGGTCAACGACATTTACGCCATTTTTGGGGGTGCTGGAGCACGCTGCCAACAAAGCCAGTGTGGTACTCAGAAATAGACCGACCACCAGTCTCTGAAAGCTTTTGCTGCTCTTACGCTGCGCAATGACTGTGAGACTCACCCGCCGCTCCCTTTGAAGATGGCTAAATAGTAAAACGCCAGTACTGGCCATGGTTTGCAGCAAGTATAACTGGCTATAGGGCTTTTACAGACTGTAAAGCCGATTGATAAACACAGCGTATAAAACATACACACATACCGGGTAGAGCCCGGGTGATGGGCTTTATGACCCGTACCCTGCCCCAAAATTCACCCGATACGAACAAAGACTCAGGCCAGCGGCCCGTTGAGCAGCGGCACAAAGCGTACATTACCGATCACCCGCCGGGCGAAACCGTGCTCTTCGCGCACGATCAACATCAACTGCTGCATCTCGCCGGCACCCACCGGGATCACCAGGCGCCCGCCAGGGGCCAGTTGGTCGAGCAGTGCCTGCGGCACATCAGTGGCTACAGCGGTGACGATAATGCCGTTGTAAGGCGCCAGCGCAGGCCAGCCCTCCCACCCATCGCCCCAGCGGAACACCACATTGCGCAGGTTGAGCTCAAGCAATCGCTCCTTGGCCCGGTCCTGCAGCACCTTGATGCGCTCGACCGAAAAAATCCGCTCGACCAGCTGCGACAGCACGGCGGTCTGGTACCCCGAACCGGTGCCGATCTCCATGACCTTGTCCAGCGGCCCGTCCTCAAGCAACAGCTCGCTCATGCGCGCCACCATGTAAGGCTGGGAGATGGTCTGGTTATTGCCGATCGGCAGCGCCGTATCTTCGTACGCCCTGTGCGCCAGGGCTTCATCCACAAACAGATGACGTGGCGTGCGGCGAATGACCTCGAGCACGTTCTGGTTAACGATGCCCTCTTCACGCAGGCGCTGAATCAGCCGCTCACGGGTGCGCTCAGAGGTCATGCCAATGCCGCGGTGCATCATGCCATCCTGCTCGCGCGCCATCAGCCCATGCCCTCCAGCCAGTCATTGAGGCTGTTGAAACCATCACCAAAGGTGCGATCCAGTTGCAGCGGCGTGATCGATACATAACCCTGCATCACGGCATGGAAGTCCGTGCCCGGGCCACCGTCTTCGACATCGCCTGCCGCAGCAATCCAGTAACCTGCCTTGCCGCGCGGATCAACCACCCGTACCGGTGCAGCAGCACGGGCACGATGGCCGAGACGGGTGAGTTGAATGCCACGAATCTTCGCCAACGGCAGGTTGGGAATGTTCACATTGAGGACCGTACGCGGCGGCAAGTTCAGCGATGCGTGGGCTTCAAGCAGCTTGCGGGCAAAAAACGCCGCCGTCGGCAGGTTGTCCACCTGGCGGGAGACCAACGAAAAGGCAAAAGAAGGACGATCCAGGAAGCGGCCCTCGAGTGCCGCCGCCACAGTGCCCGAGTACAACACGTCATCACCCAGGTTGGCACCCAGGTTGATGCCCGACACCACCATGTCCGGCTGCTGCTCGAGCAAGCCGTGAATAGCCAGGTGCACGCAATCGGTAGGTGTACCGTTGATGCTGATAAAGCCATTGGCCAGGGTATGAGGATGCAGGGGACGGTCCAGCGTCAGCGAACTGCTGGCGCCACTTTTGTCCTGCTCGGGGGCAACTACCACGCACTCGGCGTAGTCGGCCAGCGCACCATAAAGCGCGGCCAGGCCCGGAGCTGTTACCCCGTCATCGTTTGAAATCAGAATACGCATAAGGTGTCCGCTTGATCCAACGTCACCAGATCAACAAGCTCGCGCACCAGAACAGTGGCGAAGCATCCTGGCGGCAGAACAAATTCCAGTTGCAGAATGTCAGGCTGAGGATAATGCCACGTCAACCGGCCAATGGGCAGTCGCAGGATACGTCGCTCATGGCTCATGCCGGCGCGTACCAGCCAGTCACGCAAATCGGCTTCACGCTCTGCAATTGACTGCTCCAGCGCGTGGGTGGCGCCAGTGGTCGGTGATTCGCCCTCGCCCCACTGCGGGCCGGTGGGGTGCAGATCGAGAATGGCCAGGCGCGGGTCGCTGCATTCAGCCTCGCCCGCCGGGAAAAAGCTGCGGCTGTCGGTAAAAGCCAGTAAATCGCCAACTTGCGCCCGTTGCCAGCTGCCATCGGCCACCCGTGCGGCCAGCACCTGATTGAACAGATAGCTGCGCGCGGTGGACAGCAGCCGCGAACGAACGTTGCGCTGCTCAGGCAAGGCCTTGCGCGCCGCATAATCACGGGCTTCGCCCAGATTGCCGCCCTGCCAGCCAAAGCGCTGGCTACCGAAATAGTTCGGTACACCCTGCTTGGCGATCAGTTGCAGGCGTTGCTCCAGCGCGTCCTTGTCGGCGTTCAGTTGCGTCAGGCGCAAGGTGAAACCATTGGCCGCATGGGCTCCTCGCTGCAATTTGCGCTTGTGTCGCGAGGTCTTGAGAATCTTCAGCGTGTCGTTTTCGGCGCCCGACAGATCAGGGTCTGCCTTGCCCGGCAGTTGCACGCTGAACCACTGGCGGGTCAATGCCTGGCGGTCCTTGAGGCCTGCATAGCTGACGGTGCGCAGCGGCACGCCTGCCGCCTTGGCAAGGCGCCGGGCCGCCTCCTCGGTATTCAGGCCGCGCTTCTCGACCCACAACCACAGGTGCTCGCCATCTCCGGACAGCGGTATATCAAGCACTTCGTCGACTTGAAAATCTTCAGCCGTGGCCTTGAGCACAGCCGTGCCCAATGCCTCGCCATAAGCGAGCGGGCCCAGCAGATCAAACTCGTTCATGAGCGAACCAACAAGGCAATGGAATGCACTGCGATGCCTTCTTCACGCCCAACGAAGCCGAGCTTCTCGGTGGTCGTGGCCTTTACGTTTACCTGGTCCAAATCAACCTCTAGATCCGCGGCAATCAGCGCACGCATCGTTTCAATATGCGGCGCCATTTTTGGCGCCTGGGCAATGATGGTGTTGTCGACATTGCCGACTTTCCAGCCCTTGGCATGGATCAGACCGACGACATGACGCAACAGAACGCGACTGTCAGCGCCCTTGAAGGTCGGATCGGTGTCCGGGAAATGCTTGCCGATATCGCCAAGCGCTGCAGCGCCCAGCAAGGCGTCGCTCAGGGCGTGCAACAGCACATCACCATCAGAGTGGGCCAACAGCCCGAATTTATGGGAGATCCGCACGCCGCCCAACGTAATGAAATCGCCTTCAGCGAAACAGTGCACATCATAGCCGTGGCCAATACGCATAAAAAAACGCCCCGATTAAGTCAGGGCGTGATTCTACCTACTATTAAGCACTTAGTGCGCTTGCGTGGTGACGCAAGTGGTCGTCAATAAAGCTGGCGATGAAGAAATAGCTATGGTCGTAGCCCGGTTGCAAACGCAAGGTCAGCGGGTAATCGGCTAGCCTGGCGGCCTGTTGCAGCACTTCAGGCTTGAGCTGAACAGCCAGGAAGTCATCGCGATCTCCCTGATCGACCAGCAACGGCAGCCTTTCACTGGCCTCGCCAATCAGCACACTGGCATCCCACTCACGCCAGCGCGCCCGCTCTTCTCCCAGGTAATGGGAGAATGCCTTTTGCCCCCACGGGCAATCCATCGGATTGCTGATGGGCGCAAACGCCGACACCGACTGGTAACGCCCCGGATTACGCAACGCGCAAACCAACGCCCCGTGCCCACCCATCGAATGTCCGCTGATGCCACGCTTTTGCGAAGCCGGGAAATGCGCTTCGACCAGAGCCGGCAATTCCTGCACCACATAATCGTGCATCTGATAGTGCTGGGCCCACGGCTGCTGAGTGGCATTCAGATAGAACCCTGCACCCAGGCCGAAATCCCACGCCCCCTGCGGGTCATCGGGCACGCCTTCGCCACGGGGGCTGGTGTCCGGTGCGACGATGATAAGGCCCAATTCGGCAGCCATCTTCATGGCCCCGGCCTTGTGCATGAAGTTTTCGTCGGTACAGGTCAAACCCGACAGCCAATACACTACAGGCAGCTTTGCGCCCTGCTCCGCCTGCGGCGGCAAGTACACGGCAAACACCATGTCGCAGCCCAGCACTTCGGACCGGTGCTTGTAACGCTTGTGCCAACCGCCAAAGCTCTTCTGGCAGGAAATGTTCTCAAGAGACATGGGCAACTCCAGACCACAAGACAAACACCCCCCTGTGGGAGCAACCCCGCTCCCACAGGTGTTTTATGGCGTTCGACTTGCCGCAGTTATTTAGAAATGGATGACAGTGCGGATGCTTTTGCCTTCATGCATCAGGTCAAAAGCCTTATTGATATCTTCCAGGCCCATGGTGTGGGTGATGAAAGTATCCAGCGGGATCTCGCCGCTTTGTGCCATATCTACATAGCTTGGCAATTCGCTGCGGCCGCGCACGCCACCAAATGCCGAACCGCGCCAGACGCGACCGGTCACCAGCTGGAACGGACGGGTGGAAATTTCCTGCCCCGCACCTGCCACGCCAATAATCACCGACTCGCCCCATCCCTTGTGGCAGCACTCCAGTGCCGCACGCATCAACTGCACATTGCCGATGCACTCAAAGGAAAAATCGACACCGCCATCGGTCATGTCGACTATCACTTCCTGAATCGGGCGATCGAAGTCTTTCGGGTTCACGCAATCAGTAGCACCCAGCTGTCGGGCGATTTCAAACTTGGCCGGGTTGATATCAATGGCAATGATCCGCGCCGCCTTCGCTTTCACCGCACCGATTACCGCAGACAGGCCAATACCGCCCAGACCGAAGATGGCCACGGTGTCGCCCGGCTTGACCTTGGCCGTGTTCAGCACCGCGCCGATCCCGGTCGTCACACCGCAACCCAGCAGACACACTTTCTCCAGAGGAGCGTCCTTCTGAATTTTTGCGACCGAAATCTCAGGGAGCACGGTGTATTCGGAAAAGGTCGAAGTGCCCATGTAGTGGAAAATCGGCTGACCTTTGTAGGAGAAGCGCGTAGTGCCATCAGGCATCAAGCCCTTGCCCTGGGTGGCACGAATGGCCTGACACAGGTTGGTCTTGCCCGACAGGCAGAATTTGCACTTGCCACATTCAGGGGTGTACAGCGGGATGACATGATCGCCGACCGCAACCGAGGTCACGCCTTCGCCGATGGCTTCAACGATGGCACCGCCTTCATGGCCCAGGATCGACGGGAAGATACCTTCCGGGTCTGCGCCCGACAAGGTGTAGGCATCGGTATGGCAAACACCCGAGGCCACAACCCGCAGCAGCACTTCGCCAGCCTTGGGCATGGCAACGTCTACTTCCACGATTTCCAGCGGCTTTTTGGCTTCGAACGCAACGGCGGCACGTGACTTGATCATCGATCGTCTCCAGCAAAGTAAAAACAAGACGCAGAGTGTAAATCAGCGCCAGGTGATTAATAATCCAGGCAAAAGCAAAACATTATTGCCATGCAGGGATAATCAACCATGAATGAGAACCGCTGGGAAGGTATAGACGAATTTGTCGCTGTGGCCGAATGCGGCCAATTCACAGCGGCGGCCGAACGTCTTGGCGTCTCTTCATCCCATATCAGCCGCCAGGTAGCGCGACTTGAAGAGCGATTGCAGACCCGCCTGTTTTATCGCAGTACCCGCAAGGTGACGCTGACCGAAGCCGGTCAAACTTTTTTGCAGCATTGCCAGCGCCTGCAAGACGGACGTGAAGAAGCACTGCGTGCCATCGGTGATCTGGCCAGCGAACCCAAGGGCATGTTGCGCATGACCTGTGCCGTGGCCTATGGCGAACGTTTTATCGTGCCGCTGGTTACGCGCTTTATGGGGCTGTACCCGCAATTGCGGGTGGACATCGAACTGAGCAACCGGCCATTGGACCTGGTGCATGAAAGCCTGGATCTGGCGATCCGCCTGGGGCGCTTGCAGGATTCAAGACTGGTAGCCACGCGCCTGGCTCCCAGGCGCATGTATATGTGCGCCTCGCCCTCCTATCTGGAACGTTACGGGCGCCCCCATAGCCTGTCGGAATTGAGCCGGCACAATTGTCTGATTGGCAGTTCAGATCTATGGCAATTGCAGCAGGACGGCCGCGAATTTTCGCAACGGGTGCAAGGGAACTGGCGATGCAACAGTGGGCAGGCTGTGCTGGATGCTGCGTTACAAGGTGTAGGGATTTGTCAGTTGCCGGACTATTACGTGCTGGAGCACTTGAAGACCGGGACGCTGGTGTCGTTGCTCGACACCCACCAGCCCCCCAACACCGCAGTATGGGCGCTGTACCCGCAACAGCGGCACTTGTCGCCCAAAGTCAGAAAGCTGGTTGATTACTTGAAGGAGGGGTTGGCCAGGCGGGAGGAATATCAGGAGAGGGAGCAGTAGTTTTTAACAGTGGGAGCGGGCTTGCTTGCGATGCAGACGACTCGGTCTGTCAGGCAAACTCAGTTGATACCATCGCGAGCAAGCCCGCTCCCACAAGAACCTCAGCAGGTTCTGATCAGCGCTTGGCCCAACGCAAACGCAACCACTCAAGGTCTTCGGGGCGGGTGACCTTGATATTGTCCGAACGCCCTTCGATCAAACGCGGCGCCAGACCTGCCCACTCCATCGCTGAAGATTCATCGGTGATGGTTGCATCGGCCACCAGACTGTCAGCCAAAGCACGATGCAACGCCCCCAAGCGGAACATCTGCGGCGTATAGGCCTGCCAGATCAAGCTGCGATCCACGGTTTCAACCGCACGCCCCTGCTTGTCCACCCGTTTGAGCGTGTCCCGCGCTGGAACGGCTAACAAACCACCTACAGGGTCGTCAGCCAATTCACTCAGCAGCTTGTTAAGGTCTTCCCGAGACAGGTTGGGCCTCGCGGCATCATGCACCAACACCCAATCGTCATCTGCCGCGCCCTGCGCATGCAGGTGCAACAACGCGTTGAGTACCGAGTCGGCGCGCTCACGCCCGCCGTCTACCCGCACAACCCGAGGGTCGGCAGCACAAGGCAAGGACGGCCAGAAAGGATCATCAAAAGCGACACTGACCACCAGCCCCTTCAGGCCCGGGTGGTCGAGGAAACAGCTGATGCTGTGTTCCAGAATACTGCGGCCACCCAACTGCAAATATTGTTTGGGACGGTCCGCGGCCATACGGGCACCTACACCCGCGGCAGGAATCACGGCCCAGAAGGCCGGTGACAAATAACTCATTGGGCCAACTGATAGAGGGTTTCACCCTCTTTGATCATGCCCAACTCATGGCGAGCACGTTCTTCAACGGTCTCCATGCCTTTTTTCAGCTCCAGCACTTCCGCATCCAGCACGCGGTTGCGCTCAAGCAGGATTTCGTTTTCAGCACGTTGATCGGCTATTTGCTGGGTCAGGTCAGTAACCTGCGCCAAACTGCCATTACCCACCCACAGGCGATACTGCAGGCCTGCCAGCAGCAAGAGCAAGATTAGAAACAACCAATTGGGACTGCGCATCGAATATCAGGTATCCAGTGAAAAGACAGCCATGCCGACAAACGTAAACAACGAATAATACAAAGCCTGGACGAACCAGGCTTGTATACAGAAGCATCAGATTAGTGTCAAAAGACCCGACTTGGCGAGCTTTCCGACACTACCTGCTGACTTTTTACCATTAAGTACTCAGCCGCGAAACTCGCCACGGCCGTTGTACTTGGCTTTTGCACCCAGTTGCTCTTCGATACGCAGCAATTGGTTGTACTTGGAAACGCGATCGGAACGGCACAGCGAGCCGGTCTTGATCTGGCCAGCGGCGGTACCCACGGCCAGGTCGGCAATGGTGGAATCTTCGGTTTCGCCGGAGCGGTGCGAGATCACAGCCGTGTAACCTGCAGCCTTGGCCATCTGGATGGCTTCCAGGGTTTCGGTCAGGGTGCCGATCTGGTTGAACTTGATCAGGATCGAGTTGGCGATGCTCTTGTCGATGCCTTCTTTCAGGATCTTGGTGTTGGTAACGAACAGGTCGTCGCCTACCAGCTGTACTTTCTCACCGATTTTGTCGGTCAGAATTTTCCAGCCATCCCAGTCAGACTCGTCCAGGCCGTCTTCGATGGAGATGATCGGGTAACGCTGGGTCAGACCCTTGAGGTATTCAGCAAAACCTTCGGAGCTGAACACCTGGCCTTCGCCCGACAGGTTGTACTTGCCGTCTTCGTAGAATTCACTCGCCGCGCAGTCCAGCGCCAGGGTCACGTCGGTGCCCAGGGTGTAACCGGCATTGGCGATGGCTTCGGAAATGACTTTCAGAGCATCTTCGTTGGACGCCAGGTTCGGTGCGAAACCACCTTCGTCGCCCACTGCGGTGTTCAGGCCACGGGCCTTGAGCACTGCTTTGAGGTGATGGAAGATTTCGGTGCCCATGCGCAGCGCGTCAGAAAAGGTCTTGGCGCCAACCGGCTGAACCATGAACTCTTGAATGTCGACGTTGTTATCGGCGTGCTCGCCACCGTTGATGATGTTCATCATCGGAACCGGCATCGAGTAAACACCCGGAGTACCGTTCAGGTTGGCGATGTGTGCGTACAGCGGCAGGTCCTGGTCCTGGGCAGCAGCTTTGGCAGCAGCCAAAGACACGGCCAGGATGGCGTTGGCGCCCAGGGAGCCTTTGTTCTCAGTACCGTCCAGCGCGATCATCGCGTGGTCCAGCGCCTTTTGGTCAACCGGGTCTTTACCCAGCAGCAAATCACGAATCGGGCCGTTGATGTTGGCAACGGCTTTCAGCACGCCTTTGCCCAGGTAACGGCTTTTGTCGCCATCACGCAGTTCCAGCGCTTCACGGGAACCGGTGGAAGCACCGGACGGCGCGCAAGCGCTGCCGATGATGCCGTTGTCGAGAAGCACGTCCGCTTCCACAGTGGGATTGCCACGGGAGTCGAGAACTTCACGACCTTTGATGTCGACGATCTTTGCCATTGTTGTAAATACTCCAAAGTTGACGAAAACGACGCAGCTGAGGGAAATATTGTTATCGGCGGCAAGGGTCAAATAGCGGGCAGCCTTGCGGGCGATAAGGCTCGGGCCCTGAGGCCCGAGAAATCGTGCGGTACTTTACCGGAGAAACGAGGGTTACGCGGTTTCTATTGTCGGAAAACTTTTAACCAACTCATCCAGCGACTTCAGCTGAGCCAGGAATGGCTCCAGCTTGTCCAGGCGCAAGGCACAAGGGCCGTCGCACTTGGCGTTGTCAGGATCCGGGTGTGCTTCCAGGAACAGACCGGCCAGGCTCTGGCTGATACCAGCCTTGGCCAGGTCGGTTACCTGGGCACGACGACCACCGGCAGAGTCCGAGCGACCGCCAGGCATTTGCAGCGCATGGGTCACGTCGAAAAACACCGGGTATTCGAACTGCTTCATGATGCCGAAGCCCAGCATGTCGACAACAAGGTTGTTGTAGCCAAAGCTGGAACCACGTTCGCAGAGGATCAACTGATCATTGCCCGCTTCTTCGCATTTGCTCAGGATGTGTTTCATTTCCTGAGGCGCAAGGAACTGGGCTTTTTTGATGTTGATCACGGCGCCGGTCTTGGCCATGGCCACGACCAGGTCAGTTTGACGCGACAGGAAAGCCGGCAACTGGATGATGTCGCAGACCTCGGCGACCACGGCCGCTTGCGCAGGCTCGTGGACGTCGGTAATCAGCGGCACACCGAAGGCGGCCTTGATGTCCTGAAAAATCCGCATGCCTTCTTCGAGGCCTGGGCCACGGTAAGAGCTGACAGATGAACGATTGGCCTTGTCGAAACTGGCCTTGAACACGTAAGGAATACCGAGCTTTTCGGTGACCCGTACGTACTCTTCGCACACCTGCATGGCCATATCACGGCTTTCCAGCACGTTCATGCCACCGAACAAGACCATTGGCTTGTCGTTGGCAATTTCGATATTGCCTACACGGATAATCTTTTGCGCCATTCTGATTACGCCTTCTTCTCGTGTTGCGCCAGTGCAGCTTTGACGAAACCGGTGAACAATGGATGGCCATCACGTGGCGTGGAGGTGAACTCCGGGTGGAACTGGCAAGCGACAAACCAAGGATGGTCCGGAGCTTCAACCACTTCTACCAACGCGCCGTCACCGGAACGACCGGTCACTTTCAGGCCTGCTTCGGTCAGTTGCGGCAGCAGGTTATTGTTCACTTCATAGCGATGACGATGACGTTCAACAATCACGTCCTTGGCATAGCAATCGTGAACCAGGGAACCGGCTTGCAGCTGGCAATCCTGCGCGCCCAGACGCATGGTGCCGCCCAGGTCGGAAGTTTCGGTACGGGTTTCGACTGCACCGGTGGCGTCTTCCCACTCGGTGATCAGACCGACAACCGGATGGCCGCTGCTGCGATCGAATTCGGTGGAGTTGGCGTCTTTCCAGCCCAGCACATTACGTGCGAACTCGATAACCGCTACTTGCATGCCCAGGCAGATACCCAGGTATGGCACCTTGTTCTCGCGTGCATATTGAACGGCAGTGATCTTGCCTTCGACGCCGCGCAGACCGAAGCCGCCCGGAACCAGAATGGCATCACAGCCTTCAAGCAGCTCGGTGCCTTTGTTTTCGATGTCTTCGGAGTCGATATAGCGCAGGTTGACCTTGGTACGGTTGGAAATACCGGCGTGGCTCATCGCTTCGATCAGCGATTTGTACGCGTCCAGCAGTTCCATGTACTTGCCGACCATCGCGATGGTGACTTCGTGCTCCGGGTTCAGCTTGGCGTCGACGACCTTGTCCCACTCGGACAGGTCGGCGCTGTTGCATTCCAGGCCAAAGCGCTCAACGACGAAATCATCCAGGCCCTGAGCGTGCAGCATGCCCGGGATCTTGTAGATGGTGTCGGCGTCTTCCAGCGAAATGACAGCACGTTCCTCAACGTTGGTGAACAGCGCGATCTTGCGACGCGAAGACACATCAACGTGGTGATCGGAGCGGCAGATCAGTACGTCTGGCTGCAGGCCGATGGAACGCAGCTCTTTAACCGAGTGCTGTGTAGGTTTGGTTTTCGTTTCGCCAGCGGTGGCAATGTACGGAACCAGAGTCAGGTGCATCAGCATGGCGCGCTTGGCGCCCACTTCGATGCGCAGCTGACGGATAGCTTCGAGGAACGGTTGCGACTCAATGTCACCCACAGTGCCGCCAATCTCAACCATCGCTACGTCGGCATCGCCGGCGCCCTTGATGATCCGACGTTTGATTTCGTCGGTGATGTGCGGAATTACCTGAATGGTTGCACCCAGGTAATCACCACGGCGCTCCTTGCGCAGGACGTGTTCGTAAACGCGGCCCGTGGTGAAGTTGTTGTTCTGGGTCATGGTCGTGCGGATAAACCGCTCGTAATGGCCCAAGTCCAGGTCGGTTTCGGCGCCGTCGTGCGTGACGAACACTTCACCGTGCTGGAACGGGCTCATGGTGCCCGGATCAACGTTGATGTAGGGGTCCAGCTTCAGCATGGTGACCTTAAGTCCCCGCGCCTCCAGGATGGCTGCCAATGAAGCCGAGGCAATGCCTTTCCCCAATGAAGAAACAACACCGCCCGTGACGAAGATGTAGCGCGTCATGAAAAACCCTAGAAGTCTGCGTTAAAGCGGTCAGAGCCGCCGGGGAAAGCGAAGGAAGGCCGAAGCCCCCAATCACCAGCATTAGTCACAGTGCACCTTTCGAAAAACTGCTGCGTTGAAACAGACCGATGGAAACCACCGGTTCGATGCAAGCCACACATTTTTTTAAAATCGCCCAGCAAAGACTGCTTGGTAATCGGCAACATCTGCAATTCTGGTGAATCCACAGAAGTTGTATCAAGAAGGGAGCGTAGTCTACCGGAAACCCCCTTTCAGCTCAAACCTTGATCGCTCGAAGTTGGCAGCCACTGCAATTTCCAGTGCCCACAGGGGCTGGAGTCCAGTCCAGGGAGGTTTGCCACGGCCAATAACTGCTCATTGCGGTACAGAAGCGGCAATCTGCCACGGGCAAACAACGGAACACCTCGCTCGTTGAGCAGCCGCTTGAGATCACGATGACCGCGCTGTGCCTGCGCCATCACTTCGCCCCCTAGACGATAGCTCACTTGCAAAGGGCCATCCGGGATATCCCCGACAAAATGCACACGACCATTACCCGGCAGCGCCAGGACCTGATCAGGACAGAGCCACAACACCGGGGCAATCGGTTGGTGCAACCATTCGCCGGCCAGCCACCAAATACGTCCACCGGCACGATGCAACTCGCCGTCTGCGAGCTTCCACACCGGCTGCGCATCGATGCGGGCATCCCGCAGGGCATCCCACCCCGCCCAATGGTCGGTGTCCGGCAATGACGTGAAGGCTGACAGCCAGTGACGCAAGGCATTGCGCTGACGGGCAGGTGACAGGCTGGCGATGGCGGTCAGTTCCAGGGAGGGCAAGCCAAGCCAGGCAAACTCGCTGGTAGAGCCCGCAGCGTGCAAATCCTGCTGGGCCAGTTCATCCAGCAAACCCTGCGCCTCGGCACAGTGCGCTGCGCTGCGGGCCATGCTGGCAGCCGCCTGGGGCCAGCGCCGAGCGAGGACCGGAAGGACTTCATGGCGCAGGAAGTTGCGGGAAAAGTCTGTCTGGCTATTGGACGGATCTTCAATCCAGCTCAGCCCTTGTGCTCGGGCATATGACTCAAGCTGGGCGCGGGATACGTCCAGCAAAGGCCGGCACAGGTGTCCTGCGCCCAGGCGACGCTGGCGCGGCATGCCCGCCAGGCCGCTGACCCCCGCCCCGCGCAACAGGCGAAACAACAGGGTTTCAGCCTGGTCATCGCGATGCTGCCCGAGCAGCAGCACCTCCCCGGCACCGCTGATCGCCGCAAACGCCTGATAGCGCGCATCCCGCGCTGCACGCTCGACACTTGCGCCCGCCTGCACCTGCACGGCAATCACCTGCAAGGGCACTCCAAGCCCCTTACACAGTGCCTGACAATGGGCTGGCCACGCATCGGCCGCCGCCTGTAGGCCATGATGCACATGGACAGCGGTGATAGGCGGTAATGAGTGGGTTTTACGTAATTGAACGAGAAGGTGCAGCAGAACTGTGGAATCGAGTCCGCCGGAGAGCGCGACGTGCCAGGCCTTGGCGTTGCGCCAGGGGCCGAGGGCTTGCAGAAGTAGAGTTGACATGTCAGCCATTAAAAGCCCCTCACCCTAGCCCTCTCCCAGAGGGAGAGGGGACTGACCGCACGCGGTAGCGAGAACACCACCAATCAGCTCCCTCTCCCTCCGGGAGAGGGTTGGGGTGAGGGCCGGTTTTAATCAGGTATCAGAGACCGTAGCTCATCAAACGATCATAACGACGTTTGAGCAGGGCTTCGTGATCCAGCTTCTTGAGCATGTCGAGCTGGGAAATCAGATCGGCACGAATGCTCGCAGAAGCCGCAGCCGGGTCACGGTGCGCGCCGCCCAATGGCTCGCCAATCACCTTGTCGACGATGCCCAGGCCTTTCAGACGTTCTGCAGTGATACCCATGGCTTCAGCTGCGTCCGGCGCTTTTTCGGCGGTTTTCCACAGAATCGAGGCGCAACCTTCCGGCGAGATCACCGCGTAGGTCGAGTACTGCAGCATGTTCAACTGGTCGCACACGCCAATGGCCAATGCACCGCCCGAACCGCCTTCGCCGATAACGGTGGCAATGATAGGGGTTTTCAGGCGCGACATGACGCGCAGGTTCCAGGCAATGGCTTCGCTCTGGTTGCGCTCTTCGGCGTCGATACCCGGGTAAGCACCCGGCGTGTCGATAAAGGTCAGGATCGGCATCTTGAAGCGCTCGGCCATTTCCATCAGACGGCAGGCCTTGCGGTAGCCTTCAGGGCGCGGCATACCGAAGTTGCGTCGTACCTTTTCACGCACTTCACGGCCTTTCTGATGACCAATCACCATCACTGGCTGATCGTCCAGACGGGCAATACCGCCAACAATGGCAGCGTCATCGGCAAAGTGGCGGTCGCCATGCAGCTCATCGAACTCGGTGAAGATGTGATCGATGTAGTCCAGCGTGTAGGGACGACGCGGGTGACGGGCCAAACGGGCAATCTGCCAGCTGGTCAGCTTGCCGAAAATATCTTCAGTCAGCGTTTTGCTTTTGTCTTGCAGACGAGAGATTTCATCACTGATATTCAGCGAATTGTCATTACCAACCAAGCGCAACTCTTCGATTTTGGCTTGCAGGTCAGCAATCGGCTGTTCGAAATCAAGAAAATTCGGGTTCATAAGCATCCGTCTTGGGTCGGCGGCAAAGCATGCCAGAGGGTCTGAAACCCAGCAATTGCTGGCGTTTCTAACCGAGCTGGGGCAGCCGGTTGATCTGTATCGCGCCTACCTTAAGGGACAGGCGCTCTCAGGTCGAGATTAAAAATTCAGGTCGAGGTCAGGGCGCAGCTATGGCCCCTGACCGTCAACGGTATTGGAGGAAGACGTTGTCTCGCCCGAACTGGTCACGCAGGGCTTGAATCAAGCTGTCTGCCGGATCGATCCGCCAGGTCTCGCCAAACTGCAGCATGGCCTTGGCCTCTTCGCCCGTGTACTCCATGGTGACAGGACAGGCTCCGCGATGTTTTTTCAGCAACTCGCCCAGATTACGCAACTGATCACCCTTGAGCGCGTCCCGGTTCACTTTCAGGCGCAAGCTCTCGGCCAGACTGGTGCGTGCATCTTCCATGCTCATCACCCGTTTGACCCGCAGGCGCAGGCCACCGGAGAAGTCGTCATTGCTGACTTCACCTTCGACCACCACCATCGCATCAGTCTGCAACAGCGACTGCGCCGAATGAAACGCCTCGGCAAACAACGACGCTTCAATGCGCGCCGAACGGTCATCGAGAGTGATAAAGCCCATCTTGTCGCCTTTTTTGTTCTTCATCACCCGCAACGCGATAATCATCCCGGCAACGGTCTGCGTATCACGGGCTGGCTTGAGATCAATAATGCGCTGGCGGGCAAAGCGGCGGATCTCGCCCTCGTACTCGTCAATCGGATGGCCGGTCAGGTACAGGCCCAGAGTGTCCTTCTCGCCTTTGAGTCGCTCCTTGAGCGTCAGTTCCCTGGCCTTGCGGTGGTGGGCATAGACGTCCGCATCAGCCTCGACAAACAACCCGCCAAACAGGTCGGCGTGCCCGCTGTCATGGGTGCGCGCAGTTTGTTCGGCTGCCTTGATCGCTTCTTCCAGCGCCGACAGCAACACCGCACGGTTCTGGTCGATGTTGGCTTGCCAGGCCTTGGGCTCGTCATGGAAAAACGGCCCCAGACGGTCAAGGGCACCGCTGCGGATCAGGCCATCAAGAGTACGCTTGTTGATACGTTTGAGGTCAACCCGGGCGCAGAAATCGAACAAATCCTTGAACGGGCCGTCCTGACGCGCCTCGGTAATGGCCTCGACAGGCCCCTCGCCCACCCCCTTGATCGCCCCCAGGCCATAAATGATCCGGCCTTCATCGTTCACCGTGAACTTGAACTCCGAGGCATTCACATCCGGCGCATCGAGACGCAGCTTCATGCTGCGAATCTCTTCGATCAGGATCACCACCTTGTCGGTGTTGTGCATATCCGCCGACAGTACCGCGGCCATAAATGGCGCCGGGTAGTGGGTTTTCAGCCAGGCGGTCTGGTACGACACCAGGCCGTAGGCAGCGGAGTGGGATTTGTTGAAACCGTAACCGGCGAATTTTTCCACCAGGTCGAAAATGTTACCGGCCAGGTCAGCGTCAATATTGTTATTGGCGCAACCTTCAATAAAGCCACCGCGCTGCTTGGCCATTTCTTCAGGTTTTTTCTTGCCCATGGCCCGACGCAGCATGTCAGCGCCGCCGAGGGTATACCCGGCCATGACCTGGGCAATCTGCATCACCTGCTCCTGATACAGGATGATGCCGTAAGTGGGTGCCAATACCGGCTTGAGGCCTTCGTACTGATAATCGGAGTGCGGGTACGCCAGTTCGGCACGGCCGTGCTTACGGTTGATAAAGTCATCAACCATGCCTGACTGCAGCGGCCCTGGACGGAACAGGGCCACCAGTGCGATCAAGTCTTCCAGGCAGTCGGGTTTGAGCTTTTTGATCAGCTCTTTCATACCGCGCGACTCGAGCTGGAACACCGCGGTGGTTTCGGCCTTTTGCAGCAACTGGTAGGTCGGCTTGTCGTCCAGCGGGATAAAGGCGATATCCAGCGGCGGCTCGTCGACCTTGGCGCGATCGCGGTTGATGGTTTTCAACGCCCAGTCGATCACTGTCAGGGTCCGCAGACCGAGGAAGTCGAACTTCACCAGGCCAGCAGACTCAACGTCATCCTTGTCGAACTGGGTAACCAGACCACCACCCTCTTCGTCGCAGTAAATCGGCGAGAAGTCAGTCAATTTGGTCGGTGCGATCACCACACCACCGGCGTGCTTGCCGACGTTACGTACAACGCCTTCAAGCTTGCGGGCCATTTCCCAGATTTCGGCCGCTTCTTCATCAACCTTGATAAAGTCGCGCAGGATTTCTTCCTGCTCGAAGGCTTTTTCCAGGGTCATACCGACTTCAAACGGAATCATCTTCGACAGACGATCCGCCAGGCCGTAGGACTTGCCCTGCACCCGCGCCACGTCACGGATTACCGCCTTGGCGGCCATCGAACCGAAAGTGATGATCTGGCTTACCGCGTTGCGTCCGTATTTTTCGGCCACATACTCGATTACCCGGTCGCGACCATCCATGCAGAAGTCGACGTCGAAGTCGGGCATCGATACCCGTTCCGGGTTAAGGAATCGTTCGAACAGGAGGTCGTATTCCAGCGGATCAAGGTCGGTGATCTTCTGTACATAGGCCACCAGCGAGCCGGCACCCGACCCCCGGCCCGGTCCTACCGGTACGCCATTGCTCTTGGCCCACTGAATAAAGTCCATCACGATCAGGAAGTAACCCGGGAACCCCATCTGGATGATGATATCCAGTTCGAAATTCAGCCGGTCGACATACACCTGACGCTTGGTGTCGTAATCCTCGGTGGTGTCTTTGGGCAGCAGAACGCTCAGGCGCTCTTCCAGGCCGTCAAATGACACCTTGCGGAAATATTCATCGATGGTCATGCCATCAGGGATCGGGAAGTTGGGCAAAAAGTGAGTGCCCAGCTTTACTTCGATATTGCAGCGTTTGGCAATTTCAACCGTGTTTGCCAAAGCATCAGGCAAGTCACTGAACAGCTCGGCCATTTCCTCGGCGCTTTTCAGATACTGCTGATCGCTGTAATTCTTGGAGCGACGCGGGTCGTCCAGTGCCCGGCCCTCACCAATGCAGACGCGGGTTTCGTGAGCCTCAAAGTCCTGTTGCCTGATAAAGCGTACATCGTTGGTTGCCACCAGCGGCGCGCCGATCTTGTCTGCCAGAGCCACAGCCGCATGCAGATGCTCTTCGTCATTGGGACGCTTGGTGCGCTGCACTTCGATATAGAAGCGGTCAGGGAACACCGTCATCCATTCTCGGGCCAGGGTCTCGGCTTCTTCAGTGTTGCCACTGATCAGCGCGACACCGATCTCGCCCTCTTTCGCAGCCGACAGCATGATCAGGCCGTCGGCGGCCTCGGCTACCCACTCGCGCTCGATGATGACCTGGCCATTGCGCTGGCCATCGATGTAACCACGGGAGATCAGCTCGGTCAGGTTGCGATAGCCCAACGGGTTCATCGCCAACAGGCTGATACGGCTGAGGGGGTTTTCAGGGTCCTTGTTCGACAGCCACAGGTCTGCACCATTGATCGGCTTGATGCCGCCGCCCATGGCCGCCTTGTAGAACTTGACCAGGGAGCACATGTTGTTCTGATCGGTCACCGCGACAGCGGGCATATTCATGCCGGCCAGAGTTTTGATCAGCGGTTTGATCCGCACCAGGCCATCGACCAGGGAGTATTCAGTGTGCAGGCGCAGGTGAACGAATGAAGCCGGCATGGTGATCCTGTCTATAAGCTTTGAGAAACAACAAGGCCCGGATTGTACCGGGCCTTGGCAAAAACATCAGCCTTATGGCTAAAGGCCTTCAAGGGCCTCGTAAGCACGACGCACCGGACCAAACGAACGGCGATGTATCGGTGTAGGCCCCAGGCGCTCGAGGGCTGCAAGATGAACGGCCGTTGGGTAACCCTTGTGCCCGCCAATGCCATAGCCAGGGTACTGCAGCTCGAATGCAGCCATTTCGCGGTCACGGCTGACCTTGGCCAGAATCGATGCCGCGGCAATTGCCGGTACCTTGCTATCGCCCTTGACCACGGCCTCGGCTGGCATGGCCAGCTTGGGGCAACGATTACCGTCGATCATGGCCAGTTTCGGGGTAATGCTCAGCCCTTCAACAGCGCGCTGCATGGCCAGCATGGTGGCGTGCAGAATGTTCAGCTCGTCGATTTCTTCGACTTCGGCCCGGGCAATGCACCAGCTCAGTGCTTTTTCACGAATTTCGTCGAAGAGCTTTTCGCGACGGGCTTCAGTGAGTTTTTTCGAATCATTGAGCCCGGCGATAGGCCGATTGGGGTCGAGAATCACGGCGGCCGTTACCACAGCACCGCACAAGGGGCCACGACCCACTTCATCGACACCCGCCACGAGGTCTTCGACCAGATTGAAGTCCAAGCCGATTTGCATGGTTACTTTACTCATTTGGATTGTGCAATCAGGTCCAATACCGCTTTGGCGGCCTGATTGGAAGCGTCGAGACGCAAGGTGCGATGAATTTCGTCAAAGCCGCGGGTCTGCTCTTCACCACCCTCAAGCAAAGGCAGCAAGGTGCGGGCCAGTGCCTCAGGCGTGGCTGCATCCTGCAACAACTCGGGCACCAGCATGCGCTGGGCCAGCAAGTTGGGCAGCGACACATACGGGCTTTTGACCAGACGCTTGAGAATCCAGAACGTGAGACGCGCAAGACGATAAGCCACCACCATCGGCCGCTTGTACAACAAGGCTTCAAGAGTGGCCGTGCCCGATGCGATCAAGACCGCATCACAGGCCGCGAGCGCGAGGTGCGACTGGCCGTCGAGCAAGGTCAGCGGCAGGTCGCGCCCCACCAGCAACTGCTCGATCTGCTCACGACGCGCTGCGCTCGCGCAAGGCAACACAAAGCGCACATCAGGGCGAGCTTGGCGGATTATTTGCGCGGCATCGAGAAACAACCCGCCAAGCTTGCCAACTTCACCACCACGACTACCCGGCATCAAGGCGACCAACGGCCCGTCAGGCAGGCCCAACTCGGCGCGCGCACCGGCCTTGTCGGCCTCAAGAGGAATGGTGTCTGCCAGCGAATGCCCGACAAAACGCACGGGCACACCGTGCTCTTCGTAAAAGCGCGCCTCGAATGGCAGCAACGTCAGCATCAAATCGCAACCTTCGCGGATTTTCAGCACGCGCTTCTGCCGCCACGCCCACACGGACGGGCTCACATAATGCACGGTCTTGATCCCGGCACGACGCAATTGAAGTTCGATATTGAGGGTGAAGTCGGGGGCGTCGATGCCGATAAACACGTCGGGCTTTTCGGCGATCAGGGTCTGAACCAACAGCTTGCGGCGCTTGAGCAATTCACGCAGGCGACCCAGCACTTCAACCAGGCCCATCACCGACAGACGTTCCATCGGGAAGTAGGAGCTCATGCCCTCTGCTTCCATCAATGGACCACCCACGCCGATAAATTCGATATCAGAATGCTGGACCTTGAGTGCCCGCATCAACCCCGAACCCAATATGTCGCCCGAGGCCTCACCCGCTACCAGCGCGATACGCAATCTGGCCATGACTAGCGCGTGATGCCGCGAGTGGAAGAGCGAATGGACTCTACAAACATGGCAACTTCCGGGAACTGCGCAGCAGGCTCGGCCAATTCTGCAAGCGCCTGATCAACAGTCAACCCCTGGCGGTAAACCACCTTGTAGGCACGACGCAAGGCATGGATGGCATCGTCACTGAAGCCGCGACGACGCATGCCTTCGAAGTTCATGCTGCGTGCTTCGGCAGGGCTGCCAAACACGGTTACAAATGCAGGAACGTCCTTGCCAATGGCAGTGCCCATGCCCGAAAAGCTGTGCGCACCGATGTGGCAGAACTGATGGACCAGGGTAAAACCGGACAGGATGGCCCAGTCCCCCATGTGCACATGGCCTGCCAACGCAGAGTTATTGACCAGGATGCAATGGTTGCCAATAACGCTGTCATGGCCGATATGGGCATAGGCCATTACCAGGTTGTGATCACCCAGTGTGGTTTCAGAGCGGTCCTGAATGGTGCCGCGATGAATGGTGACACCTTCACGAATCACGTTGTGGTCACCGATCACCAGGCGAGTTTCCTCACCCTTGTACTTCAGATCAGGGGTGTCCTCGCCTACCGAAGAAAACTGGTAGATGCGATTGTGCTTACCGATCCTGGTTGGGCCCTTGAGAATCACATGCGGCCCAATCACAGTCCCCTCGCCGATTTCCACACCAGCGCCGATGATCGACCAAGGGCCGACCTCGACGTCGTCGGCCAAAATGGCCGTCGGATCGATGATTGCGCGAGGGTCAATCAAACTCATAGTTTGCGTTCCGCACAAATGATTTCAGCCGAGCATACCGGCTTGCCGTCAACCGTTGCCTGGCACTCGAACTTCCAGATGGAACGCTTGCAGCTCAAGAACTTGGCCTCAAGGATCAGTTGATCACCTGGCAGCACAGGCTGACGAAAGCGTAGCTTGTCGGAACCTACGAAGTAATAAAGTGTACCGTCAGCCGGCTTGAGGTCCATCATCTTGAAACCAAGGATGCCGGCTGCCTGAGCCATGGCCTCGATGATCAACACGCCCGGCATGATCGGGTGGGCCGGGAAGTGACCGTTGAAAAAAGGCTCATTGATGCTGACATTCTTGTAGGCACGAATGCGCTTGTTCTCGACATCCAGATCCACCACTCGGTCCACCAGCAGGAACGGGTAACGGTGGGGCAGATATTCGCGAATCTCGTTGATGTCCATCATTTCGTGGGGAAGCCTGTAATAAAGATTGGGCGCGCGCGACTAAGGCGCGCTCCTCTAGCAAATCAAGGAAGCAAACCAATGGCTCTGCACGCTTGATATGGAAATTGTATTAACCTTTTGAAGAAGCTTTACCGCCGGGGGTCACTTACCGACGTGCTTTTCCAGTTGTTTCAATCGCCGGGCGATATCGTCCAGCTGACGAATACGTGCCGCACTTTTGCGCCACTCGGCGGCCGGCTGCATCGCGGTACCGGAAGAGTAGGCGCCAGGCTCGGTAATCGAGTGGGTCACCATTGTCATGCCAGTCAAGAATACATTGTCACAAATTTCAATGTGCCCCACCAAACCGACACCACCTGCCAGCATGCAGTGCTTGCCGATCTTGGTGCTGCCCGAGATCCCGACACATGCGGCCATGGCCGTATGGTCACCGACCTGAACGTTGTGCGCGATCTGGATCTGGTTATCCAGCTTGACCCCATTACCGATTACGGTATCAGCCAGGGCGCCGCGGTCGATGGCCGTGTTGACACCGATTTCGACATCATCACCAATGGTCACACCACCGATTTGCGCGATTTTTTGCCACACGCCTTTTTCGTTGGCAAAACCAAAGCCTTCACCGCCCAGCACTGCGCCCGACTGAATAACCACGCGCTTGCCGATGCGAACATCGTGATAAAGCGTCACGCGTGGAGCCAGCCAGCCGCCTTCACCGATTTCGCAACGCGCCCCGATAAAGCAATGAGGGCCCACCGTGACACCGGCAGCGATGCGCGCACCGCTTTCGATGACGGCAAACGCACCAATGCTCGCCGCAGGGTCAACCACCGCGTCAGCAGCAATCACTGCCGATGGATGAACGCCGGCAGTGGCTTTGGGCTTGGGATCAAACAGATGGGAAATCCGCGCATAAGCCAGGTAAGGATCCGGCACAACCAGGGCATCACCGGGATACTCTTCGGCGTCAGCAGCCTTGAGCAATACAGCTCCGGCCTGGCAGTCGACAAGGAATTTTCGGTACTGGGGGTTGGCCAGAAAGCTCAACTGAGCTGGGCCAGCCTCTTGTAAAGTGGCTAGCCCAGTGATTTCTTTCTCCGCAGAGCCACGCAAGGTGGCCCCGAGGAACTCGGCCAATTGGCCGAGTTTTATAGTCGCAGTCATAATTACTTCAGCTGATTCATGCGCTCGATAACTTGGCGAGTGATGTCGTACTGAGGTTTAACATCAATCACAGCACCACGCTCGAACACCAGGTCAAAGGCGCCTTTTTTGATGACTTCTTCAACAGCGCTGTCCAGTTTCGGCTTCAGCTGTTTCAGCATTTCACGGTCAGCAACGGCTTTGGCTTCGTTCAGTTCCTTGGACTGGAACTGGAAGTCACGGGCCTTTTGCTTGAATTCAAGCTCCAGACGCTCACGCTCGCCCTGCTGCATTTTGTCGCCGCCTTTTACCAGACGGTCCTGAATACCCTTGGCGCTGCTTTCCAGGCTTTTGAGCTTGGTCAGTTGCGGGCCAAATTTCTTCTCGGCATCTACGGCGTAACGCTTGGCGGCGTCCGATTCAAGCAATGCCATCTGATAGTTCAGCACGGCAATTTTCATGTCGGCGAAAGCCGGGCCAGCCACTAGAACCGAAGCCAGGAGAACCAATTGAGTCAACTTACGCACGATGCACTCCTAAAAAATCCGTTGTCTGTATCTGAAGTCAGGCTTTAGAAAGTCTGGCCGAGGGAGAATTGGAACACTTGAGTGTCGGCATCATCCGGTTTCTTGATCGGCATGGCCAAGCTGAAACTCAGCGGGCCAAGCGCAGTCACCCAGGTCACACCAACACCCACAGAGCTGGCCAGGTTGCTGAAGCCGATATCGCAATCCTTGGTATCGCCCTTGCAGTTGGTGTCGAACACGTTACCCACATCCCAGAACACGGAGGTGCGCAGGGAACGCTGGTCTTTGACGAACGGCATAGGGAACAACACTTCCACACCACCCTGGATCAGCACGTTACCACCGAATGGCAGCGGATCCTGGTCCGGGTCGGCAATGGTGCCTACGTTACCGGTTACACCAGCACCACGGCTTGGGGTGCTGCGTGGGCCCAGAGCGCTGTCCTTGAAGCCACGTACCGAGTTGAAGCCACCCGCGTAGTAGTTTTCATAGAACGGCAGGCCTTCGGTGGAACCATAGCCATCACCATAGCCCAACTCGGTGTGCAGGCGCATGGTGTAGGTGTCGGTCAACGGCTGGAACAGCTGGGCACGGTAGTCCAGCTTGTAGAACTGCAGGTCGCTGCCTGGAATGGTGGTTTCAAACACCAGGCTCTGCGAGCTGCCGCGAGTCGGCAATACGCCTTTGTTCAGGGTCGATTCAGACCAGCCGACCGATGCCTTGAAGTTGAGGTACTTGTCGCCTTCACGGTTTACGAAGTCGAAAATCTCATCAACGGTGTACTGGCCGGTGCTGATTTCATCCTGCTGCACAGTCAGGCCATAGGTCAGGCGCGATGTGTCGCTGATCGGGTAGCCCATGGTGATACCAGCACCCAGGCTGTCCACCGAGTAGTTTGCTACGTCAACGTCCAGGTCTTTGTAGTCGGTAGTGCGGTAGAAGGCGTTGTAACCCAGGCTCACACCATCAGCTGTCCAGTACGGATCGACATAGCTGAAGTTGTAGCGGCTCTGGTATTCGCTGCGGGTCAGGCCAATGCTGACCTTGTTGCCCGTACCCAGGAAGTTGTTCTGGGTAATCGAACCGCCCAGGATCAAACCTGCACTCTGGGCAAAACCGACGCTGGCGGTAATGGAACCCGACGCCTGCTCTTCTACTGCATAGTTCACGTCAACCTGATCGTCAGTGCCTGGCACTGCCGGAGTCTCGACGTTGACTTCCTTGAAGAAGCCCAGACGCTCAAGACGGACCTTGGACTGGTCAATCAGGTAAGTCGATGCCCAGCCACCTTCCATCTGGCGCATTTCGCGACGCAGCACTTCGTCAGCCGACTTGGTGTTGCCGCGGTAGTTGATGCGGTTGACGTAAGCACGCTTGCCCGGATCGACCACAAAGGTGATGGCCACGGTGTGATCTTCAGGGTTTGGCTGAGGTACGCCGTTGACGTTGGCGAAGGTATAGCCCTCGTTACCCAGACGACGGGTGATCAGCTCCGAGGTGGTGGTCATCAGCTTGCGCGAGAACACCTGGCCCGGCTGAACCAGCAGCAGCGACTTGATCTGATCTTCCGGAACCTTGAGGTCACCGCTCAGTTTCACTTCGCCAACATTGTATTTTTCGCCTTCATTCACGTTAACGGTGATGTAGACGCTTTTCTTGTCAGGCGTGATCGATACCTGGGTCGAAGCAATATCCATATTGATATAGCCGCGATCGAGGTAGTAGGAGCGCAGACGCTCAAGGTCACCCGACAGTTTTTCACGTGCGTACTTGTCGTCGTTCTTGAAGAACGACAGCCAGTTCGTGGTCTTGAGTTCAAACAGGTCAACCAGGTCGGACTCAGGGAAAACCGTGTTGCCCACCACGTTGATGTGCTGGATCGCGGCAACCGTGCCCTCGTTGATATTGACCTTCAAGGCAACCCGGTTACGCGGCTCGGGCACCACTTCGGTGTCTACCGTCGCCGAGTAGCGGCCCTGGGCAACATACTGGCGTTGCAGTTCGTTGCGCACGCCTTCAAGGGTGGCGCGCTGGAAGATTTCACCTTCGGCCAGGCCCGACTGTTTAAGACCTTTCATAAGGTCATCAGTGGAGATCGCCTTGTTGCCGTCAATGGTGATGCTGGAGACGGAAGGACGTTCGACAACCGTGATAACAAGCACATTGCCATCACGACCCAGTTGGATGTCCTGAAAGAACCCGGTTTTGAACAACGCACGAGTGGATTCCACCAGACGGCGGTCATCCGCTACTTCACCCACGTTCAGAGGCAACGCGCCAAACACGCTACCGGCGGAAACCCGCTGGAGGCCGTTGACACGGATATCAGAGATAGTGAAGGACTCGGCGTGAACTTCGGCGATCATCAGTACGGCGAGAACCGCAGTTAGCAGCAGACGTTTCATGAAGTCCTTTCTTATTCCAACTGGCAATAAACAAACTGCCGCAAAATGCGGCAGATTCGCAATTCAGCGAAGCGTTTACAGACGGCCCAGATCGTTGATCAAGGCAAGTAACATCACCCCGACCACCAAGCTGATACCGATCTGCATTCCCCAACCCTGCACCCGATCCGACAAGGGGCGACCACGCACCCACTCGATCAGATAAAACAACAAATGTCCCCCATCCAGTACAGGTATGGGCAACAAATTCAGAACCCCGAGGCTGATACTCAGATAAGCCAGGAAATTCAGGAAATCAGCAACACCCGACTGGGCAGAAGCGCCCGCCACTTTAGCAATGGTTATCGGTCCACTCAAGTTTTTTACCGAGAGCTCGCCGAACAACATTTTCTTGAGTGAGTCGAGCGTCAATATGCTCATGGTCCAGGTGCGTTTGGCCCCCTCCCCGATTGCCGCGAGCGGGCCATAGCTGACTTCACGGATCATCGATGGTGGCCAGTCGACACCTTTGACGCCGGCCCCCAGATAACCGGTTGCCGCCTTGCCTTCGCCACGCGCAGCCAGCGTGACCGGAATCTCTACCGGCACACCGTCGCGCTCGACATGCAAAACAATACGGGCTTGCGGATGTACCCGCACCCAGTCCACGACCTGCTGCCAGTCCTTGACCGGCTGATCGTCGATGGCCAGCAGCTTGTCACCGGTTTTAAGCCCGGCAGCCTGGGCAGGGCCTTTAGGGTCGAGTTCTGCCAGAACGGCTGGCAACTCGGGACGCCATGGGCGAATCCCCAACGACTTGATCGGATCCGGCTCATCAGCGCCCTTGAGCCAGTCTTTCAATACCAACTGACGGGACGTTTCAGCCGTTGTACCCGGCTCACGCACCACCACCTGCAACGAACCGCTTTCGCCCAGACGGCGAACCAGCTGCAGGTTGACGTTTGACCAGCCCGTGGTTGGCTCGCCATCGATGGAGACGATTTCCTGACCGGCAGTCAGCCCGGCCTGAGCCGCCAGGCTGCCACCCTCCACAGCACCGATGACCGGCCGCACCTGCTGGCTACCCATCATTGCCAGCACCCAGAAGAACGCCATGGCCAACATGAAGTTGGCAATTGGCCCGGCCGCAACGATGGCAATGCGCTGGCCTACGGTCTTGCGGTTGAACGATTGATCGCGCTGCTCGGCGGGCACTTCGCCTTCGCGCTCATCGAGCATCTTGACGTAGCCACCCAACGGGATGGCAGCAACTACAAACTCGGTGCCCTGGCGGTCATGCCAGCGAAGCAGAGGCGTACCGAAGCCCACGGAGAAGCGCAGAACCTTGACGCCACAACGGCGCGCCACCCAAAAGTGACCGAATTCATGAAAAGTGACCAGCACACCCAATGCCACCAGGGTGCCAACAATCATATAGAGCGCACTCATCTACTTTCTCCGCGATTCTGTCCGGTTCCGGCTCACATCACTTTCAGCCGTTACGACTCAACCACTGTTCAGCCAGCATCCGGGCTTTGCTATCTGCGGCAAATACCGCTTCCAATTCGTCGACGGCCACAACGGGCTCGCTGTTCAATACGTCTTCGATAATACGCGCGATCTGCGGATAACGGATTCGCCCGTCCAAAAAGGCGGCCACGGCAACCTCGTTTGCCGCATTGAGCATCGCTGGCGCGCTATTGCCCGCCATGGCAGCCTCGCGAGCCAGACGCAAACAAGGGAAGCGTTGCTCGTCAGGGCGCTGGAAGTCCAGCCGCGCCACTGCAAACAGGTCCAACGGCGCAACACCCGAGTCAATCCGCTCAGGCCAGGCCAGGGCATTGGCAATCGGCGTACGCATATCGGGGTTGCCCAACTGGGCCAGCACCGAGCCATCCACATAATCGACCAGCGAGTGAATCACGCTTTGCGGATGGATCACCACCTCGACCTGTTCCGGGCGTGCATCAAACAGCCAGCAGGCCTCGATCAGCTCCAGGCCTTTGTTCATCATGCTGGCCGAATCTACCGAAATCTTGCGCCCCATCGACCAATTGGGATGAGCACAGGCTTGATCCGGCGTGACGTATTCAAGCTCTGCCAGCGGCGTCTCACGGAATGGACCACCAGAGGCTGTCAGCAAAATCCGACGAACACCGACATTACCCAGGCCACGGGAAAAGTCCCGGGGCAAGCACTGGAAAATCGCGTTGTGTTCGCTGTCGATGGGCAGCAATACCGAACCGCTGCGACGCACGGCCTGCATAAACAGGTCGCCGGTCATCACCAACGCTTCTTTGTTGGCCAGCAGGATCTTCTTGCCGGCATTGACCGCCGCCAGTGTCGGGCGCAGGCCTGCGGCACCGACAATTGCCGCCATCACCGAATCCACTTCAGGAGCCGACGAAACCTGACACAAGCCCTCCTCACCTACCAACACCTCGGTATTGAGCCCGGCTGCGCGCAAATCCGCCTGTAACTGGCTGGCAGCACGCTCATCCGGCACCACGGCAACCTGCGGCCGGTGCTTGATGCACAAGGCCAGCAGTTCGGCGAGACGGCTGTAGCCTGTCAGGGCAAAGGCCTGATAGCGGTCAGGGTGACGCGCAATAACATCCAGGGTGCTCAGGCCAATGGAACCCGTAGCCCCCAGAACAGTAATCTGTTGTGGACGGTTCATGAAGCCGCCATCCACAGCAATACAGCAAATACCGGGATCGCCGCCGTCAGGCTGTCGATACGATCCAGTACACCACCATGGCCCGGCAGCAGGTTACTGCTGTCTTTGACCCCGGCCTGGCGTTTGAACATGCTTTCCGTGAGGTCGCCCACCACCGAAATCAGGACGATCACAGCAGCGCCCAGCAGTGCAACAAACATCTGCGAAGCGCTCCAGTCACGCACTATACCCACGACCGCGGTGATCAGCAGGCTGAGCAACAGACCGCCAAATACACCTTCCCAGCTTTTGCCCGGGCTGACCTTGGGGGCAAGCTTGCGCTTGCCGAATTTGCGCCCGGAAAAATAGGCACCAATATCTGCGCCCCATACCAGAACCATCACCGCCATGATCAGCCAGTTGCCCAGCGGCATCGCCTTGATCAGGACCAGACCTTGCCAGGCCGGCAGCAGGATCAACAGACCGATCACCAGCCTGGCCGCCATACTCGACCAGTGCGCAGCCGATTGCGGAAAGGTCAGCACCAGAAAGGTCGCTGTCGCCCACCACAACACCGCCGCGCCCAGCACCCAGGGCGCCAGATCGGGGAATATATGCAGCCCCAACAGCAGCGCGGCCACTACTACAGCAAACAGCACCCGTGCACCTTGCGCCTCAAAGCCGGCAAGACGCGCCCACTCCCAGGCACCCAGGGTCACGACCAGGCCAATAAACAGCGCAAAGCCGCTGCCCTCGAGCAGGAAAAAGCCACACAAGGCAATTGGGAGCAAGATAAGTGCAGTGATGATTCTTTGTTTAAGCATTAAATCCGGGCTCCAGCCTCAACCTGCTCGCTCGTTTTACCGAAGCGGCGCTGGCGAGAAGCGAAATCAGCCAATGCGTGCTGCATGGCCTCGTGTTTGAAGTCCGGCCAGAACAGGTCGGAGAAGTACAACTCGGAATAGGCCAGCTGCCACAGCAAGAAATTGCTGATGCGGTGCTCGCCACCGGTGCGGATACACAGATCGGGCAATGGCAGATCACCCGTTACCAGACAGGTTTGCAGCAAACCCGGAGTGATATCCTCCGGCTGCAAGTGCCCTGTCTGGACTTGACGCGCCAACTGCTGCGCGGCCTGCGCGATATCCCACTGGCCACCGTAATTGGCGGCAATCTGCAAGACAAAGCGGCCTTCGCCCACTGTCATTGCTTCCGCTTCACGCATCGCCTTTTGCAAATCGGGATGAAAGCGCGAGCGGTCGCCAATGATCCGCAGGCTGATCTCGTTTTCGTTGAGGCGCTTGGCCTCACGACGCAGCGCCCTGAAAAACAGGTCCATCAAGGCACTGACTTCAGCGGCGGGCCGCTGCCAGTTTTCACTGGAAAACGCGAACAGGGTCAGTACCTCGACCCCGGCTCCGGCACACACTTCAATGACCGCGCGAACTGCATCCACACCCGCTTTATGCCCGGCAACACCTGGCAGAAAGCGTTTTTTTGCCCAGCGATTATTACCGTCCATGATGATCGCGACATGTCGCGGAACAGATGACGGGTCAGCCTGCTTCGTCTTTTCCATAAAACGCCCTGACCCTTATACGGCCATCAGGTCCGCTTCTTTCTGCTTGGTGGCAACTTCGATATCCGCCACGGCCTTGTCGGTCAGCTTCTGGATATCATCAGCAGCACGACGCTCTTCGTCTTCGCTGATTTCCTTTTCCTTGACCAGGTCTTTCAATTGGCTCAAGGCGTCGCGACGGATATTGCGCACGGCAATACGGGCATCTTCAGCTGCATCACGGGCCTGCTTGGCGAAAACCTTGCGGGTTTCTTCAGTCAGGGCCGGCATGGAGATCAGCAGCAGCTCACCCAGGTTGGTCGGGTTCAGGTTCAGACCGGCGCTCTGGATGGCCTTGTCGACTGCGCCCAGCATGTTGCGCTCGAACGCTACAACTTGAAGGGTGCGGGAGTCTTTGACGGTGATGTTGGCGACCTGGCTGATCGGAGTATCCGAGCCATAGTAAGGCACCATCACGCTGCCCAGAATGCTCGGGTGAGCCTTGCCGGTACGGATCTGGCCAAATGCATGGGCCAGGGATTCCAGCGACTTCTGCATACGCGTTTGAGCGTCTTTCTTGATTTCGTTGATCATTGTTGACCTTCCTCGATCAGAGTACCTTCAGCGCCGCCATGGACAATATTAAGCAGGGCGCCGGGCTTGTTCATATTAAATACACGCAATGGCATTTTGTGGTCGCGGCACAGACAGATGGCCGTCAGGTCCATAACACCCAGTTTGCGATCCAGTACTTCATCGTAAGTCAGATGATCGAACTTCTCGGCATGCGGGTCTTTGAATGGATCTGCGGTGTACACGCCGTCAACCTTGGTTGCCTTGAGCACGACATCAGCGTCGATTTCAATGGCACGCAAGCATGCTGCCGAATCCGTCGTGAAGAAAGGATTACCGGTGCCTGCAGCGAAAATCACCACATCCTTGGCATTCAGGTGGCGCATGGCCTTGCGACGATCGTAATGATCGGTCACACCAACCATGGAAATGGCCGACATAACGATGGCGGAGATATTCGCACGTTCCAGCGCATCGCGCATGGCCAGGGCGTTCATCACGGTAGCCAGCATGCCCATATGGTCGCCAGTCACACGATCCATACCGGCGGCGCTCAATGCAGCACCACGGAACAGGTTGCCACCACCAATCACCAGTCCTACCTGAACGCCGATGCCGACCAGTTGGCCCACTTCCAGCGCCATGCGGTCGAGCACCTTGGGATCGATCCCGAACTCTTCAGAGCCCATCAGGGCTTCGCCGCTTAGCTTGAGTAGAATGCGTTTATAGCGAGCTTGATAACCACTGCCCTGCTGAGCCATTGCGAATCTCTCCTGCCGCGTTTTATAGATAATCTGTGCGAGGTCATTTTTCAACCCGCGCTTGTTCTAGCTGTGGCACTGCACAGCAGCACCATCGGAACACGATTTTGCAAACCGGTTCCGCCGAGAAGGAAAAATCCCCTCCCATTTGAAAAGAGGCTGCGCGCGTGAGCGGGCAGCCTCTTCGGGTCGACAGTTTAGAACCGTCTTATTGCTTGCTTGCAGCCACTTGAGCAGCAACTTCAGCAGCGAAGTCGTCAACTGGCTTCTCGATGCCATCACCTACTTTGAAGTAAGTGAAGGAAACGATTTCAGCGCCGGCTTTCTTGGCCAGATCGCCGACCTTGATTTCCGGGTTCTTGACGAACGCTTGCTCAACCAGGCTGGCTTCAGCCAGGAACTTGCTGATACGACCGGCAACCATTTTTTCAACGATTTCGGCTGGCTTGCCTTTGATCTTGTCTTCGTTGAGGCTCATGAACACGGTTTTTTCGCGTTCGATAGCATCAGCGGAAACTTGCGATGGCAGCAGGAACTCAGGGTTGCTTGCAGCTACGTGCATGGCGATGTCACGAGCCAGCTCGGCGTTGCCGCCTTTCAGAGCTACAACAACACCGATCTTGTTGCCGTGCAGGTAAGCATCAACAACGTCACCTTCGATGCGGGCCAGACGACGGATGTTGACGTTCTCGCCTACTTTACCAACCAGAACCAGACGATCAGCTTCTTGAGCAGCGATCAGCGGAGCTGCGTCGGTCAGTTTGTCAGCGAACGCTTTTTCAACGCTGTCAGCAACGAATTTTTTGAAGTCGTCTTGCAGAGCCAGGAAGTCGGTTTGCGAGTTGACTTCAAGAATTACAGCCGACTTGTTGTCGTCTGCAACTTTAACTGCGATAGCGCCTTCAGCAGCAACGTTACCTGCTTTTTTGGCTGCCTTGATGGCGCCCGAAGCACGCATGTCATCAATGGCTTTTTCGATGTCGCCGCCAGCCTTGGTCAAGGCTTTCTTGCAGTCCATCATGCCTTCGCCAGTACGCTCACGCAGTTCTTTAACCAACGCTGCAGTAATCTCTGCCATTTCAAAATTCCTCTTGGATAGGTTTTCAACCATTCCACCCGACCGAACGGGCGTTCAATTCGTTTGAAGCGCACCCCGAATCAACCGTGCAGGTCGCCATCTGATACAGATACAACAAACAGGGTTACAACAAATGGATTTCGAGGTGGCAAAAAGGGGGCCAAGCCCCCTTTTTGCGTACTGAGTAAACGCTAGGCGTTAATTACTCAGCCTTCAACTACCGCTGCAGCTGGAGCTTCTTCGACGAAAACGTCGGTGCCGCCAGCAACGTGGTTACGGCCTTTGATCACAGCATCAGCCATCGCACCCATGTACAGCTGGATAGCGCGGATTGCGTCATCGTTACCCGGGATGATGTAGTCAACACCTTCTGGGCTGCTGTTGGTATCGACAACGCCGATTACCGGGATACCCAACTTGTTAGCTTCGGTGATCGCGATACGCTCGTGGTCAACGTCGATAACGAACAGAGCGTCTGGCAGACCGCCCATGTCCTTGATACCACCCAGGCTACGATCCAGCTTCTGCAGATCGCGAGTGCGCATCAGCGCCTCTTTCTTGGTCAGCTTGGCGAAAGTACCGTCTTCTGCCTGGATTTCAAGGTCACGCAGACGCTTGATCGAAGCACGAATGGTTTTGAAGTTGGTGAGCATGCCGCCCAACCAGCGGTGATCCACGTACGGCGAACCGCAACGTGCTGCTTCTTCAGCAACGATCTTGCCAGCGGAACGCTTGGTGCCGACGAACAGAATCTTGTTTTTGCCCTGGGCCAGGCGCTCAACGAAAGTCAGAGCTTCGTTGAACATTGGCAGGGTTTTTTCAAGGTTGATGATGTGGATCTTGTTACGCGCGCCAAAGATGTATTTACCCATCTTCGGGTTCCAGTAACGGGTTTGGTGACCGAAGTGCACACCGGCCTTCAGCATATCGCGCATGTTGACTTGGGACATGATAGTTCCTTAATAAGTCGGGTTAGGCCTCCACGTATCCCAACGACCAACCAGCAGCTTCAAAGCTGAAGGCACCCAGGTCATCGTGTCGACACGTGTGTGGGTTTGTGCTCTGCGGGCTATACCCGCAAAGCGGCGCATTTTATACCACAAGATGCATTAAAAACGAAGTGTGAATTCAGACTTTATTGCTAAAGCGTTGCCCTGCAAGGGCTTACGCCTGGCTTGCTCTTGCTTCTTGTCCAACAATACCACTTCCACCAGCAAAATATTCCAAACACCGAGCAAGCCCATAACAGCGTCGGAGCGAGACGGCCGCATGGCAGGGCCAAGACCTTCTGGGGCCTTCCAAAAAAAGACACGTTGTAAGAGCAACCCTTAATTTCAGCTATATGCAGATGCCGGATATATACGCAGTGGATCAGTGTTGTTACGACACCAATAGATCAAAAATAACGAGATCAAAATAACGCGCCTGTCGCCAATCAGGCGCGTGCTGCTTCAGTGCGTTACCAGCGTATCCAGCGACTTGTCGACATACCCCTTGGCCAGCTCCACCAAATGCATAGTCGACAACACCAGATCGCGCGCAGGCCCGCTCAAGCCATTCCCCGCCTCGTTCGCGCAGGCACCCGCACAGCGCAACAAGTCTGACGCCTGGGCCAGGGCCGCTTCTGAATTGACACTGTGCGGGATGGCAAACAGGGCCGCGCCCAAAGGGCGAACTGGCTTATGGCCTTGCAGGTAGTAATTGAGCGCACGCTCGGTGGCGGCACGGTCCAGCAACGGGGCGTTACCGTCAGCAGCATCGAGGGATAAAACAGGTGGATCGGGGGTGATCTTTTTCATGGTTGAAACTCCGTATTTACTAAAGGAGCAACCACTTATCGCGACTAAACGAATGGGTGGCAGCCGTACGCAGGTTAGTCGACCGGAGTACACGGAAAACCCGGCGCACCACAAGGGTGCCCTGCGCACGGCCACCATAAAACGCAGACCGAAAAAAAGCGCCTCGTTACGGTGGCGCCTTGCGCCGTGTACCAAACCGGGCGACTAAACCCGACCGCTGATTTGCAGCGATGGGCCGAGACTATTCCCCGATTTTAAGCGGCGCAAGCCAGCTGGATTTTCTAGGATGCTTCACGGGAATGAAAGCGAAACGTCGTACGAAACCACTGATATTAGAGGCCGGCCACGGCCTTGTAGTCGCTGTCTAGGAACGAAGGCTGCGTTCGGCTTGGTGCGCCACTGCGACGCAGCAGTCGTAAACCCTGAGAACCTGGTTTAACTGACACAACGCGCTGTCTGATTTTGCGACGACTTCGTCGGAGTGCCGCATCACGCCGAACGCAGCCTTCGTTCCTCGTCAGCTGCTACAGAAATTGCGCAGTACGCGCGAACCGAACAGGCCGGCCGGTCGGCCGCCTCGGGGCGCAGTGCTTTTGATCTGCCTGCCCTCCCGGGAGGCCGAGAGGAGGTTCTGCGGAGTGGGTCGACCGGCATGGATGCCGGGAGAGCCGCGATGGGCCATGGATGGCCCGTGGCGGCGGGCCCACGGAGCAGAGCCGGAGCGAGGGAACCTGAGCGCAGCGAAGGCCGTACGATGGGGCGAGGACCTTTTGGTTCCTTTTGGGTCCCTCCAAAAGGGACTCGACGTAAGGTCGAAACCATAGTCTCAGTTAGACACAAATGCTGGATATGTACGCGCAATGCCATTTAAAACTACCGAGTACATACCTATTCGGCCTCACGAAGGGCGAAAAAATCAAAAGCGCGGGCTTCGGCCGCTTACCTTATTCGCGCGGGGCCTTGGAATAGAACCAGGATGCTCCTATCTATTAATAGAAGCGATGGCTACAGGCCCACGACTAACGCCGACCGTCTGTTAGAATCGTACTTTTATGACGGCGTGCCGCGATTCACAGCACGCCCGCAATCCTGATGATGAGCGCCAACGCGCGAAGAGAGCCCGAATGACCGTCACCCTCAAAACCCCAGAGGACATCGCAAAAATGCGTATCGCCGGCAAACTGGCCGCCGAAGTCCTGGAAATGATCGCCGAGTACGTAAAACCCGGCGTCACCACTGAAGAGCTGGATCGCATCTGCCATGACTATATCGTCAATGTGCAAAAGGCCATCCCTGCCCCGCTCAACTATAAAGGCTTTCCCAAGTCGATCTGCACCTCGATCAATCACGTGGTATGCCACGGCATCCCGGGCGACAAGGTATTGAAGGACGGCGACACCCTGAACATCGACGTCACCGTGATCAAGGACGGCTACCACGGCGACACCAGCCGCATGTTCCACGTCGGCAAGGTTCCGGTATGGGCCGAGCGCCTGTCGCAAGTGACCCAGGAATGCATGTACAAGGCTATCGAAATCGTTAAACCGGGCTGCCGCCTGGGCGATATCGGCGAAGTGATCCAGAAGCACGCTGAAAAGAACGGTTTTTCTGTAGTACGCGAGTTCTGCGGCCACGGTATCGGCAAGGTATTCCACGAAGAGCCGCAGATCCTGCACTACGGCCGCGCTGGCACAGGTATGGAGCTCAAGGCCGGCATGACCTTCACCATCGAGCCGATGATCAATCAGGGCAAGGCCGACACCAAGGTGCTGGGCGACGGCTGGACCGCCATCACCAAGGACCGCAAGCTGTCTGCCCAGTGGGAACACACCCTGCTGGTCACCGACACCGGTTACGAAATTTTCACCCTGCGCAGCGATGACACCATCCCCCGCGTTTCGGCCTGAAACTTGCGTGTTTTCACCGTTTAGCCCGTAAAACCCAGCACAGGAATGCCAATCGATGCCGCAGGTGGATCCAGAACTTTTTGACCGCGGCCAGTTCCAGGCCGAGCTGGCATTAAAGGCGAGCCCCATTGCCGCTTTCAAAAAGGCGATCCGCCAGGCTCGGGAGGTACTCGACGAACGCTTCAAAAAGGGGCGTGATATTCGCCGCCTGATCGAAGACCGTGCATGGTTCGTCGACAACATCCTGCAACAGGCGTGGGACCAGTTCAGCTGGAGCGCTGAGGCCGACATCGCGCTGGTCGCCGTCGGCGGCTATGGCCGCGGCGAGTTGCACCCTTATTCCGATATCGATTTGCTGATCCTGCTGGACAACGCAGATCACGAAGTTTTCCGTGATTCCATTGAGCGTTTTCTGACACTTCTATGGGACATAGGCCTGGAAGTAGGTCAGAGCGTGCGCTCGGTGGATGAATGCGCAGAGCAGGCCCGCGCCGACCTGACCATCATCACCAACTTGATGGAAAGCCGTACCGTGGCGGGCCCCGAGCATTTGCGCCAGCGCATGCTGGACGTCACCAGCACCGCCCACATGTGGCCCAGCAAGGAGTTTTTCCTGGCCAAGCGCGCCGAGCAAAAGGCCCGCCACCACAAGTACAACGACACCGAGTACAACCTGGAGCCTAACGTCAAGGGTTCGCCCGGCGGCCTGCGCGATATCCAGACCATTTTGTGGGTAGCCCGCCGCCAGTACGGCACCCTGAATTTGCGCGCCCTTGCCGGCGAAGGCTTTCTGGTAGAAAGCGAGCACGCCCTGCTGGCCTCGTCCCAGGAATTTTTGTGGAAGGTGCGCTACGCCCTGCACATGCTTGCCGGGCGTGCCGAAGACCGTCTGCTGTTCGACCACCAGCGCAGCATCGGCGAACTGCTCGGCTTTGCCGGCGAAGACGCCAAGCAGACCATCGAAAATTTCATGCAGCAGTACTACCGGGTGGTCATGAGCATTGCCCAGCTCAGCGACCTGATCATCCAGCACTTCGAAGAAGTGATTCTCGCCCCCGAGGACGAAGCGCCACCAACCCCGTTGAACTCGCGCTTCCAGTTGCACGATGGCTATATCGAAGCCACCAGCGACCACGTGTTCAAGCGCACCCCCTTCGCCATGCTGGAAATCTTCCTGCTGATGGCACAGCACCCCGAGATCAAGGGCGTGAGGGCCGATACCATCCGCCTGCTACGCGAACATCGCTACCTGATCGACGAAGATTTCCGCAAAGACATCCGCAACACCAGCCTGTTTATCGAACTGTTCAAGTGCAAGATCGGCATCCACCGCAACCTGCGCCGGATGAACCGTTACGGCATCCTGGGCCGTTACCTGCCCGAGTTTGGTTTTATCGTCGGGCAAATGCAGCATGACCTGTTCCACATTTATACGGTCGATGCCCACACCCTGAACCTGATCAAACACCTGCGTAAACTGCAATACACCCAGGTATCGGAGAAATTCCCGCTCGCCAGCAAGTTGATGGCCAAACTGCCCAAGCCCGAGCTTATCTACCTGGCCGGGCTGTACCACGATATCGGCAAGGGCCGCCACGGCGACCATTCCGAAATCGGTGCCGTGGATGCAGAAGCGTTCTGCATACGTCATCAGTTGCCGCAGTGGGACACGCGCCTGATCGTGTGGCTGGTACAAAACCACCTGGTGATGTCCACCACCGCCCAGCGCAAGGACCTGTCCGACCCGCAGGTCATCCATGATTTTGCCCAGATTGTGGTGGACGAAACCCACCTCGACTACCTCTATGTGCTGACTGTCGCCGATATCAACGCCACCAACCCGACGCTGTGGAACTCCTGGCGCGCCAGCCTGTTGCGCCAGCTCTACACCGAGACCAAGCGTGCCTTGCGTAGAGGCCTGGAAAACCCGGTGGACCGCGAAGAACAGATCCGCCAGACGCAAAGTGCGGCGCTGGATATTCTGGTGCGCGGGGGTACCGACCAGGATGACGTGGAACAGCTCTGGTCACAGTTGGGCGACGACTATTTCCTGCGACACTCCTCTGCCGACGTGGCCCTGCATACCGAAGCCATCCTGCAGCAGCCTGCCGATGGCGGCCCGCTGGTGCTGATCAAGGAAACCACCCAGCGCGAGTTCGAGGGCGGCACGCAGATCTTCATCTATGCACCCGACCAGCACGACTTCTTCGCCGTGACAGTGGCCGCCATGGACCAGCTCAACCTGAACATCCATGACGCACGCATTATCACCTCCAGCAGTCAGTTCACCCTCGACACCTATATCGTGCTCGACAACGATGGCGGCTCGATTGGTAACAACCCGGCGCGTATCGAAAAAATCCGCAAGGGGCTGACCGAAGCCCTGCGCAACCCGGACGACTACCCGACCATCATCCAGCGCCGCGTGCCGCGCCAGCTCAAGCACTTTGCCTTTGCGCCCCAGGTCACGATCCATAACGACGCCCAGCGCCCGGTGACCGTGCTGGAGCTCAGCGCCCCCGACCGCCCGGGCCTGCTGGCTCGCATCGGAATGATCTTTCTGGAGTTTGATCTGTCGCTGCAGAACGCCAAGATTGCCACCCTGGGTGAACGCGTCGAAGACGTCTTTTTCATTACCGATGCAAACAACCAGCCGCTGTCCGACCCGCAGCTGTGCATGCGTTTGCAGGAAGCGATCGTCGAGCAACTGACGGTCAACCAGGATTCAACCCCAGAACCGTGGCGCCTGAGCATTTAACCGCCGCCGAGTGAGACCCGCACCCCATGAACAACGCTCTAAACCAGCTGCAGCCTTACCCGTTCGAAAAATTGCGCGCCCTGCTTGGCAGCGTGCAGCCCAACGCCGACAAGCGCCCGATCGCGCTGTCGATTGGCGAACCCAAGCACCGCTCGCCGGACTTCGTGGCCAAGGCACTGGCTGACAACCTCGACCAGATGGCGGTCTACCCGACCACCCTGGGCATCCCGGCGCTGCGCGAAGCTATCGCCGACTGGGCCGAGCGTCGTTTCAACGTGCCAAAAGGCTGGCTTGACCCGGCGCGCAATATCCTGCCGGTCAACGGCACCCGTGAAGCCCTGTTTGCCTTCACCCAGACCGTGGTCAACCGTGGTGACGACGCTCTGGTGGTGAGCCCGAACCCGTTCTACCAGATCTATGAAGGGGCTGCCTTCCTGGCAGGCGCTCAGCCGCACTACCTGCCGTGCCTGGCCGAGCATGGGTTCAACCCGGATTTCGACGCCGTATCCGTCGACACCTGGAAACGCTGCCAGATCCTGTTCCTGTGCTCGCCGGGTAACCCGACCGGTGCGCTGATCCCGCTTGAAACCCTGAAAAAACTGATCGCACTGGCCGACGAACACGACTTCGTGATCGCCGCAGACGAGTGCTACAGCGAGCTGTACTTCGACGAGAAGACACCACCGGTCGGCCTGCTCAGCGCCTGTGTGGCCCTGGGCCGTGAAGACTTCAAGCGTTGCGTGGTGTTCCACAGCCTGTCCAAGCGCTCCAACCTGCCGGGTTTGCGTTCCGGTTTTGTGGCCGGCGATGCCGACATCCTCAAGGCGTTCCTGCTGTACCGCACGTACCATGGCTGCGCAATGCCGGTACAAACCCAGCTGGCAAGCATTGCCGCCTGGAACGACGAAGACCACGTACGTAGCAACCGTGACCTGTATCGCGAGAAGTTTGATGCGGTGTTGGAGATTTTAACCCCGGTACTGGATGTGCAGCGCCCGGATGGCGGCTTCTACCTGTGGCCCAGGGTTGAAGGCGACGACGCCGAATTCTGCCGCGACCTGTTTGCCCAAGAGCACGTCACCGTAGTGCCGGGCTCTTATCTGTCCCGCGAAGTAGACGGTTTCAACCCCGGCGCTGGTCGCGTACGCATGGCCCTGGTTGCGCCACTGGCCGAATGCGTGGAAGCCGCCGGGCGGATCCGCGACTTTATCCAGCGCCGCGGCTAAACCGCCCCTGTGGGAGCGGGCTTGCTCGCGATGCAAGCGATGCGGTCTGCCAGACGAACCGCTGCGATGCCATCGCGAGCAAGCCCGCTCCCACATAAAGCTGGGTTATTTCACCGTTCCCAGGTTGGCCTCGCTCAAGTCCAGGTCCTTGAGGATTTCGCTCAGGGCGTCGTCGCCGATTTCGTGATGGCGGCGCAAGCTGTACAGTTCCAGCCGCTGCGCCCGCAGCGCCTTGAGCCGCAAGCGGCTTTCCAGCTGGTCCATTTGCGAAGCCAGTGCCTGGGCCTCCGCCGAGTCGTTGTACACCTCAAGCTGATGACGGTACTCAGACATGATCCGCGCCTTTAGCTCAGCCGCCAGAGCCGCCTGGGCCGCATCCTGCTGACCATCGGCCTCCACCACCTCTTCTGCTTCCAGCGCGTGAATCGCCGCTTCTGCGGTGCGCCGCCAGGCTTCGCGCACTTCTTTGCGCATGGCATCGTCCGGGCTTTTTGGAATACCGCGCAACAACACCGGCAAGGCAATGCAGGCCGCCACCAGCGATAGCAAGATCACCCCGGCAGCAATAAAGATCAGCAAATCACGCTCAGGAAAATTCAAACCCTCGCTGACCAGCAGCGGTACCGACATCACGCCCGCCAGGGTCACCGCACCGCGTACCCCGCCCACGGTCAGCAGCCAGCAGGAGCGGGCTGTCGGCACCATCGTCAGCTCGCCCTTGCCACGCCAGCGGCGCAACAGGCCGGACAGCCGCCAGATGCTCTGCACCCAGATGAAGCGCAGCGCCAGCAGCACCAGGAAAATCGCCACCACATCCAGGCAGCGATACATCAAGGTCGGCCACAGAGTCGTTTCGTGGCTGACCACCGCCTTGATGATGTCCGGCAATTGCAAGCCCAACAGCAAAAAGATCAACCCGTTGAAGGCAAACTCCAGCAGCGACCACACACTGCGATTAAGCAGGCGGGTGCTGGTCTGACGCGGCAACAGGTCCAGCCAGCTCTGCATCATCCCCGCCGCCACCGCCGACAGGATGCCCGAAGCACCCAAGCGTTCGGCCAGTACATAGGCAGCAAAAGGCAGCAGCAACATAAACACCACATGGGTGGCCGGGTCATCCCAGCCGCGGGCGATCATCCACGCGCGCAAACGCCCCACCAGCCAGCTCAGGGCGACGCCAATGGCCAGCCCGCCACAGGCCACCAAGATGAAGGTCAGGCTAGCATTGGCCAGGGAAAACACCCCGGTAATGGCAGCCACCAGGGCGAACTTGAAGGTCACCAGGCCCGTGGCGTCATTCATCAGCGCCTCGCCTTGCAGCATGTGCATCAAGGGTGCGGGCAAGCGATTCTGTGCAATGGCCGATACCGCCACCGCATCAGTGGGTGACAGTACTGCTGCCAGGGCAAATGCCACCGGCAAGGGGATGGTCGGCAACAGCCAATGGATGAAATAACCCGCACCCACCACCGTAAACAAAACCAGCCCTACTGCCAGGGTCAGAATCGGCCCGCGCAGGCGCCAGAACTCACGCTTGGGCATGCGCCAGCCATCCGAGAACAGCAGCGGCGGCAAGAACAGAAACAGGAACAGCTCAGGTTCCAGCGCCACATGCAGGCCCAGTGTCGGCCAGGCCAGTACGGCACCGGCGGCAATCTGCACCAGCGGCAAAGGCAGAGGTATGACACGCCCCAACAGACGCGAAATCCCCACCAGCATCAGCAGGATAAGGACGGTATAGGCGGTTTGCATATCAGCAGAGTTCCCGAACGATCAGTTTTAAACTAAATAAATAGCAACAATTTCCCATTGCGCTCCATAGTAGCGTCTAACCGTAAAAGCCGAGCCTGAACAAAAGTAGCAGTGCGACGACATGTCACAAGTCTGTGCCAAGCTCGCAGCCAATCACGCCCAAGGGCGCTGCGCATGGCATAATCCGCGACTGCTCATTTACCGCATCTCCAAAGGGGGGGCAATTTCCGTGACCGATTCAAGCAAGACGTTGCACCTTTTCGGCATCAAAGCCTGCGACACCATGAAAAAGGCTCGCACCTGGCTCGATGAACATGCAGTGCACTACGATTTCCATGACTACAAAAGCAGCGGCATTGACCGTGAACACCTGACCCGCTGGTGCAATGAGCACGGCTGGGAAGTGGTGCTCAACCGCGCCGGTACAACCTTTCGCAAGCTCGACGACGAACGCAAAGCCGATCTCGACCAAGCCAAAGCCATTGAACTGATGCTCGCCCAACCCTCGATGATCAAGCGCCCGGTGCTCGATCTCGGTGACAAAACCCTGATTGGCTTCAAGCCAGATCTTTATGCGGCGGCCCTTCTGTAAGCGCCCGCCCATTTATTTTTGTAAGAGGTAATTGCATGTCTACTACCCTGTTCAGCGCAGCCTTCGGCGTCGGCACCCAAAACCGCCAAGGCGCATGGCTGGAAGTGTTCTACGCACAACCCCTGGTCAATCCATCGGCCGAGCTGATTGCAGCCATCGCACCGATTCTGGGCTACACCGGTGGCAATCAGGCAATCACCTTTACTACCGCCCAAGCCGCACAGATGGCTGAAGCCGCCAAACCGGTCGACGCCGCCCAGGCTGCCCTGCTGACCCGCCTGGCCGAAAGCCACAAGCCGCTGGTTGCCACCCTGCTGGCCGAAGACGCCACTCTGACCTCGACACCAGAGGCCTACCTCAAGCTGCACCTGCTGTCCCATCGCCTGGTCAAGCCCCACGGCCTGAGCCTGGCGGGCGTGTTCCCGCTGCTGCCAAACGTGGCATGGACCAGCCAGGGCGCCATCGATCTGGGCGAACTGGCCGAGCGTCAACTCGAAGCGCGCCTGCGTGGCGATCTGCTGGAAGTGTTCTCGGTCGACAAGTTCCCGAAAATGACCGACTACGTGGTTCCGGCCGGTGTGCGCATCGCTGATGCGGCGCGTATCCGCCTGGGCGCCTACGTCGGCGAAGGCACCACCGTGATGCACGAAGGTTTCGTCAACTTCAACGCTGGTACCGAAGGCCCGGGCATGATCGAAGGCCGTGTATCGGCAGGCGTGTTTGTCGGCAAAGGTTCGGACCTGGGCGGCGGTTGCTCGACCATGGGCACGCTGTCGGGTGGTGGCAACATCGTGATCAAGGTCGGCGAAGGCTGCCTGATCGGCGCCAACGCCGGTATCGGCATCCCGCTGGGTGACCGCAACACCGTTGAGTCCGGCCTGTACGTGACGGCAGGTACCAAAGTGGCCCTGCTGGACGAAAACAACCAGCTGGTCAAAGTGGTCAAGGCCCGTGACCTGGCTGGCCAGCCTGACCTGTTGTTCCGCCGCAACTCGGAAACCGGCGCTGTGGAATGCAAAACCCACAAGTCGGCCATCGAGCTGAACGAAGCACTGCACGCTCACAACTAAGCGTCTGTCTGCAACTGACGGGGCCGGCTTCCGGCCTCGTCAACAGAGCCCGAACACCATGCTTTTGCCTTCTCCCTGGCGCGCTGACTTTCCCGCCATCGCCGCCTTGCAACGTCAGGACCAGACGTATCTGGACAGCGCTGCTACCACGCAAAAACCCCAAGCCCTGCTCGACGCACTGACGCATTACTACGCCAACGGCGCAGCCAATGTACACAGGGCCCAACATCTGCCGGGCGCCCACGCGACCCAGGCATTCGAAAACACCCGCCACAAAGTGACGCAATGGCTCAATGCCGGCGAGTGCGGGCAAATCGTGTTCACCCACGGCGCCACGTCAGCGCTGAACCTTCTGGCCTACGGCCTGGAGCACCAATTCAATACGGGCGATGAAATCGTTATCAGCGCCCTGGAACATCACGCCAACTTGCTGCCGTGGCAGCAACTTGCAAAGCGTAAAAAGCTGGCCCTGGTGGTACTGCCACTGGATGCCGACGGCGTGATCGACCTCGTGGCCGCCGCACGCCTGATCACCCCGCGCACCCGCCTGTTGGCCGTGAGCCAGTTATCCAACGTCCTTGGTGTGTGGCAGCCCCTGCCCGAACTGTTGGCGCTGGCCAGGGCACAGAATGCACTGACCGTGGTTGACGGCGCCCAGGGTGTTGTCCACGGTCGCCAGGACGTTCAGGCGCTGGGTTGTGACTTCTATGTGTTTTCCGCCCACAAGCTCTATGGCCCCGACGGGCTGGGCGTGCTGTTTGGCCGTCATGAAGCCCTGGCCCGCTTGCAACACTGGCAGTTTGGCGGCGAGATGGTGCAGGACGCCGACTATCAGCACGCCACCTTTCGCCCGGCACCGCTGGGATTTGAGGCTGGTACCCCGCCGATTGCCAGCGTGATCGGACTGGGGGCAACCCTCAACTATCTGGCCAACCTCAACCAGGGCGCAGTCCAGGCCCACGAAACAGCACTGCACCGATTGCTCGTCGAGGGTTTGCAGCAGCGCCAGGGCATTCGTCTGCTGGGCGCCCCGCAACTGGCCCTGGTCAGTTTTGTAGTCGAGGGCGTCCACAACGCCGATCTGGCCCATCTGCTGACCGAACAGGGGATTGCCGTTCGCGCCGGGCATCATTGCGCCATGCCACTGCTTAAAAGCCTTGGTCTGGCTGGTGCCATCCGTGTTTCGCTGGCGCTGTACAATGACTCAGAAGATCTGGAGCGTTTTTTCCTCGCCCTCGATCAGGCGCTGGAGTTGCTGCAATGACCCTGCCCGCCGACGCCCAGGCGGCGCTCGACAGCTTTGAGCATTGCACCGGCTGGGAACAGCGTGCACGCCTGCTGATGCAATGGGGCCAGCGATTGCCGGAACTCAGCGAGGCCGACAAAACCGACGCCAACCGGGTGCATGGCTGTGAAAGCCAGATGTGGCTGGTGGGCAAACAGGTCGATGGCCAATGGCAGTTTGCGGCCAGCAGTGAAGCGCGACTGATTCGCGGGCTGGTGGCGTTGCTACTGGTGCGGGTGAACGGCTTGACCACGCAAGAGCTGCTGCAGGTCGATTTGCCGGGATGGTTCGAACAATTGGGGCTTAGCCGGCAGTTGTCGCCATCGCGCAGCAATGGGCTCAATGCGGTGCTGGTGCGGATGCGGGAATTGGCAGCCTGACCATTGCCGCCCCCTGTGGGAGCGGGCTTGCTCGCGATGCGGGCGATTCGGTTTATCTGAAACACCGCGCCGGTGCTATCGCGAGCAAGGCCGCTCCCACAGGCCAGGTCCGAGGCGAGCCTTATTCCTGTGGTGCAGGCTTTACCTTCTCCGAAGGCCGGCGCACGCCCGCCACGATCTTGTCCACCGCCTTGGTCGCCGCCACCATGCCGAAGGTGGCCGTCACCATCATCACTGCGCCAAACCCGCCAGCACAGTCCAGCTTCACCCCGTCACCGACAAAACTCTTCTGCAGGCAAATGCTGCCGTCCGGCTTGGGGTAGCGCAGCTGCTCGGTGGAGAACACACACGGCACGCTGTAGTGACGGGTCATGGTGCGCGAAAATCCATAATCGCGACGCAAGGTCGAACGCACCTTGGAGGCCAGAGGGTCATTGAAGGTACGGTTCAAGTCACAGACCTGAATCAGCGTCGGGTCAATTTGCCCGCCCGCGCCACCGGTGGTGATGATCTGTATCTTGCGCCGCTTGCACCAGGCAATCAGCGCCGCCTTGGCATTCACACTGTCGATGCAGTCGATCACGCAATCAATATCGGGGGTGATGTAGTCGGCCATGGTTTCGCGCGTCACGAAATCGGCCACCTCATGAACCTTGCAGTCAGGATTGATCTGACGCAGGCGTTCGGCCATCACCTCAACCTTGTCCCGACCAATGGTCGTACTCAAGGCGTGTAACTGGCGGTTGCTGTTGCTGACGCACACGTCATCCAGATCAAACAGCGAAATTTCGCCGACGCCGCAGCGCGCAATCGCTTCCGCTGCCCACGACCCGACGCCGCCTACACCGACGATCGCCACATGCGCCGCCTTCAGTCGTTCAAGGCCTTCCAGCCCATATAACCGGGCTACACCGGCAAAACGTGGATCTTCTGTACTCATGACCAACACCCCAAAAACCGGCGCGCATTATAGGGTTCTTACATTGCATTGAGTATCTTTCCTACAAGCTATGCGACCAAGCCTGCTTTAATAGCCTGCTACGGAAGAAGATAAGAGCTACAACTAATAAAGAAAGAACTTAAGTCGGCTGTAAGTGCCAAACGCCCGACTCAATTCCGTCCGCTATACGATTGGTCAAAGCACAGTGTAGGATGCGCGCCGTTTGGCACCCGCCGACCGATCTTCGTTCCACTCCCTTTGGAACCCGAAATAGTTATGTCATCGCGTAAATTTGGACTCAATCTGGTGGTGGTCCTGGCCATCGCCGCGCTCTTCACAGGCTTCTGGGCGCTGATCAATCGCCCGGTCTCTGCGCCCAACTGGCCCGAGCAAATCTCCGGTTTTTCGTACTCGCCGTTCCAGCAAGGCCAGTACCCACAGAAAGACCAGTACCCGACCGACGACGAAATGCGTCGCGACCTGGAAATCATCAGCAAGCTGACCGACAACATCCGGACTTACTCGGTTGACGGCACCCTGGGCGACATTCCCAAGCTGGCCGAAGAATTCGGCCTGCGCGTGACCATCGGGATCTGGATCAGCCCTGATCTGGAGCGCAACGAGCGGGAAATCCAGAAAGCCATCGAGCTGGCCAACAACTCACGCAGCGTGGTGCGGGTTGTGGTGGGCAACGAAGCCCTGTTCCGCGAAGAAATCACGCCCGAAGACCTGATCGTGCTGCTGGATCGGGTGCGCGCCGCGGTCAAGGTGCCGGTCACCACGTCCGAGCAATGGCATATTTGGGAAAAGTACCCGCAACTGGCCAAGCACGTTGACCTGATCGCCGCGCACATCCTGCCCTACTGGGAATTTATCCCGGTGGACAAGGCCGGCGAATTCGTCCTGGACCGTGCCCGCGACCTGAAAAAAATGTTCCCGAAAAAACCGCTGCTGCTGTCGGAAGTTGGCTGGCCGAGCAATGGCCGCATGCGCGGTGGCGCTGACGCTACCCCGGCCGACCAGGCGATTTATCTGCGTACGTTGGTCAATACCCTCAACCGCCGGGGCTACAACTATTTTGTGATCGAAGCCTTCGACCAGCCGTGGAAGGCCAGCGACGAAGGTTCAGTGGGCGCGTACTGGGGCGTGTACAACGCTGCCCGCCAGCAAAAATTCAATTTTGAGGGGCCGGTGGTGGCGATTCCACAGTGGCGCGTACTGGCCATCGGCTCGGTGGTCATGGGCCTGCTGTCGCTGGCACTGCTGCTGATCGACGGTTCCGCCCTGCGCCAGCGTGGCCGCACCTTCCTGACCTTTACCGCTTTCCTCTGCGGCTCGGTGCTGGTGTGGATCGCCTATGACTACAGCCAGCAATACAGCACCTGGTTCAGCCTGACTGTGGGCTTTCTGCTTGGCTTAGGTGCGCTCGGGGTGTTTATCGTGCTGCTCACCGAGGCCCATGAACTGGCCGAAGCAGTATGGATTCGCAAGCGGCGAAGGGAGTTTTTACCGGTAGAAGCCGACGATGCCTACCGTCCGAAAGTCTCGATCCATGTGCCGTGCTACAACGAGCCGCCGGAGATGGTCAAACAGACCCTCGACGCCCTGGCCAACCTCGACTACCCCGATTTCGAAGTGTTGATCATCGACAACAACACCAAGGACCCGGCAGTCTGGGAGCCGGTGCGCGATTACTGCGCCACCCTCGGCCCGCGCTTCAAGTTCTTCCACGTCGCGCCCCTGGCCGGTTTCAAGGGCGGCGCGCTGAACTACCTGATCCCGCATACCGCGCCGGATGCCGAAGTGATTGCCGTGATCGACTCTGATTACTGCGTGGACCGCAACTGGCTCAAGCATATGGTGCCGCACTTTGCCGACCCGAAAATCGCCATCGTGCAATCGCCACAGGACTACCGCGACCAGAACGAAAGCACCTTCAAAAAGCTCTGCTACTCCGAATACAAGGGCTTTTTCCATATCGGCATGGTCACCCGTAACGACCGCGATGCGATCATTCAGCACGGCACCATGACCATGACCCGCCGTTCAGTGCTCGAAGAACTGGGCTGGGCAGACTGGTGCATCTGTGAAGACGCCGAGCTGGGCCTGCGGGTATTTGAAAAAGGGTATTCCGCCGCGTATTCCCACAACAGCTATGGCAAGGGCCTGATGCCCGATACCTTTATCGACTTCAAGAAACAGCGATTCCGCTGGGCCTACGGTGCGATTCAGATTATCAAGCGTCACACCTCCAGCCTGTTGCTGGGCAAAGACACGGAGCTGACCCGTGGCCAGCGCTATCACTTCCTCGCAGGCTGGTTGCCATGGGTGGCCGACGGCATGAATATTTTCTTCACTGTCGGTGCCCTGTTGTGGTCGGCGGCGATGATCATCGTGCCAACGCGGGTCGACCCGCCACTGTTGATTTTCGCCATTCCGCCACTGGCGCTATTTGTGTTCAAGGTGGGCAAGATCATTTTCCTGTACCGCCGTGCAGTGGGGGTCAACCTCAAGGACGCCTTCGCCGCGGCACTGGCCGGGCTGGCGTTGTCCCACACCATCGCCAAAGCCGTGCTGTACGGGTTCTTCACCACCAGCATCCCGTTCTTCCGGACGCCTAAAAACGCCGATAACCACGGCTTTTGGGTAGCGATCTCGGAAGCCCGCGAAGAGGTGTTCATCATGCTGCTGCTCTGGGGCGCGGCTGTGGGGATTTTCTTCGTACAAGGCCTGCCGAGCAACGACATGCGTTTCTGGGTGGTGATGCTGCTGGTGCAATCGTTGCCGTATCTGGCAGCGCTGATCATGGCCTTTATGTCTTCGTTGCCTAAACCGGTCGAAGAAGCACAAGAGCAACCCGCTGCATAAATCGACTGCAACCACTAAACGGCGGCCTCTGGCCGCCGTTTTGCTTTAAGATAACCGCCCTTTTGTGCCTTGTGTCCCGCTTCGGAGTCCCTACCATGACGGCCCACGCCGACCTTTCGCCGACCCTGCAACTCGCCTGCGATCTGATCCGTCGCCCTTCCGTGACGCCGATCGACGCTGACTGCCAGAAGCTGATGATGCAGCGCCTGGGCGATGCCGGCTTCATGCTTGAGCCGATGCGCATCGAAGACGTCGACAACTTCTGGGCCACCCACGGCAAACACGAAGGCCCGGTGCTGTGCTTCGCCGGCCACACTGACGTGGTACCGACCGGCCCGGTACAGGCCTGGCAGAACGACCCGTTCGACGCGCTGATCGATGAGCACGGCATGCTCTGCGGCCGTGGCGCGGCCGACATGAAAGGCAGCCTGGCAGCCATGCTGGTGGCCGCTGAACGCTTTGTCTGCGACTACCCGGACCACAAGGGCAAGGTCGCATTTTTGATCACCAGTGACGAAGAAGGCCCGGCCCATCACGGCACCAAGGCCGTGATCGAACGTTTCGCCGCACGTAACGAGCGTCTGGACTGGTGCATCGTCGGCGAGCCGTCGAGCACTTCCCTGGTGGGTGATGTGGTCAAGAACGGCCGTCGCGGTTCTCTGGGGGCCAAGCTCACCGTTCGCGGCGTTCAAGGCCATGTGGCCTACCCGCATCTGGCCAAGAACCCGATTCATCTGGCCGTGCCTGCGCTGACCGAGCTGGCCGCCGAGCATTGGGACAACGGCAATGCCTTTTTCCCGCCAACCAGCTTCCAGATTTCCAACCTCAACTCAGGCACAGGCGCGACCAACGTCATCCCGGGTGATCTGGTTGCAGTGTTCAACTTCCGCTTCTCCACCGAGTCCACCGTTGAGGGCCTGCAAAAGCGCGTCGCGGACATCCTGGACAAGCACGGCCTGGACTGGCACATCGACTGGGCGCTGTCCGGCCTGCCGTTCCTGACCGAGCCGGGGGCGCTGCTGGATGCCGTGTCGTCGAGCATCAAGCAGGTGACCGGTCGCGAAACCAAGGCTTCCACCAGCGGTGGCACATCCGACGGTCGCTTTATCGCGACCCTGGGCACCCAGGTGGTAGAGCTGGGGCCGGTCAACGCGACCATTCACCAGGTCAACGAACGGGTGCTGGCCAGCGATCTCGACGTGCTGACCGAAATCTACTATCAGACCCTGATCAAGTTGCTCGCCTGATGCTCGCCTGCCCGATCTGCTCCGAGCCGCTCAACGCGGCAGACAATGGTGTGGTGTGCCCTGCCGGCCATCGCTTTGACCGTGCCCGCCAGGGCTACCTGAACCTGCTGCCGGTGCAACACAAGAACAGCCGTGACCCAGGCGACAACCAGGCTATGGTTGAAGCCCGCCGCGACTTTCTAAACGCCGGGCATTACGCCCCTGTGGCCAAACGCCTGGCCGAACTGGCCGCCGAACGCGCGCCGCAGCGCTGGCTCGACATCGGCTGTGGCGAGGGTTACTACACCGCGCAAATCGCCGACGCGCTGCCCAACGCCGATGGCTACGCGCTGGATATCTCCCGCGAAGCGGTCAAGCGTGCCTGTAAACGCAGCCCGCAACTGACCTGGTTGATCGCCAGCATGGCCCGCGTGCCACTGGCTGACGCCAGCTGCCAGTTCCTGGCCAGTGTGTTCAGCCCGCTGGACTGGCTCGAAGCCAAGCGCCTGCTCACCCCCGGTGGCGGCCTGATGCGTGTAGGCCCGACCCGCGGTCACTTGATGGAATTGCGCGAACGCCTGTACGACGAAGTCCGGGATTACGCCGACGACAAGCATCTGGCCCTGGTGCCCGAAGGCATGTCGCTACAGCACAGCGAAACACTGGAGTTCACCCTCAGCCTGAGCGAACCCCAGGATCGCGCCAACCTGCTGGCCATGACCCCTCACGGCTGGCGTGCCAGTGCCGAGCGGCGCGCCGAGGTCATCGAGCACCCCGAGCCTTTAGTGGTGACCGTGTCGATGCGCTACGATTACTTCGTACTTCAATAACCCATTTTACGGCCAGGGGCAGATGCCCTTGGCCCGACTAATCCGCGAATGGATTTTTCAGACACGCAGTGAGGACATCCATGCGCCAACCCGATATCGAGATTTACCTGAAAGAAGCCGTCACTTACAAAGACGTCGAAGCCTGGCTGGCAAACGTGCTGGGACCGTGCACGGAATGGAAAAAGAAAGGCGAAACCTGGAAGTGCATGGCCGGCAACGTGCCCGTAACCTGGATGCCAAAAGCTGTAGGCAAATGGAATAGCCTGTACCTGGACAGTGACCAGACGCCGTGGGAAGACGACATCGCCTGCGCCAAGGCTGCTTTTGAGGCATTGCACATCGAAGTGCGCTGCGCGCCGGGCAGCTGGGTTGAAGAACAGGGCGAGGCAGACGCCGATCGCTGGATCCGCATCAGCGAAGACGGCCAGGAAGAAATCACCTGGAAAACCGGTTCCTGATTCGGACCGGCCATAGATCCCTTGTGGGAGCTGGCTTGCCTGCGATGCGACCGACGCGGTGTCTATGTGCACATGCGCTGATGCAATCGCGAGCAAGCCCGCTCCCACAGGGAGGGCAAGCAGTGCCTTACAACCCCACTACATCCTCGGCCTGCAGGCCCTTGGCGCCCGAGACCTGGGTGTATTCGACCTGCTGACCTTCGGCCAGGCTGCGATGGCCTTCACCGCGAATGGCACGGTAATGCACAAACACATCAGCCCCGTCTTCGCACTGGATAAAGCCGTAGCCCTTTGCGTCGTTAAACCACTTCACATTGCCCGTTACACGTGCAGTCATGGAACATCCCCCCTTTTTATTATTGATCGGGCTCGTTAACTGGCCCTTTGAGAACTATCGTTTGAACCTGACTCTGCAAAACTCTGTCTGACGCAGTATCGCGAAAGACCACCGAGTATAGGTCAGGCAAAAAAACACTCAATCAATATTAGTTCAGCGCTTTTTTGCCGATTTTGCGCTGATACTGCAAACTACCCGACCGAGTAAACGCTCGTTTAATTCACTAACGCAGAAGCCGTATGACCCCCTCCCCATTCCGCCGCCTTGTATTTGGCGCCCTGCGTCGCTTGCTGTACCTGTGGGTGCGCTCGGAGACCATCAACCAGTCTTCGCTGACCCTGAACCTGGATCGCAGCCGACCGGTGTTCTATGTACTGCAATCGCCCTCGCTGACCGAGCTGGCCGTTGTCGACGCCGAGTGCTCCAAAGCCGGCCTGCCGCGCCCGGTGCTGCCAGTTGCCGTAGGCGAGATGATAGAGCCAGCTGCCTTCTTCTACCTGACCCCCGAGCCGGACTGGCTGGGGCGTCAGGACAAGCGTGGCGCACCGCCGGTATTGACCCGACTGGTTGACGGCTTGAGCCAGCACCCGGGGGAAGACGCGCAAATCATCCCGGTCAGCGTATTCTGGGGCCAGTCCCCCGACAGCGAGTCCAGCCCCTGGAAACTGCTGTTCGCCGACAGCTGGGCCGTGACCGGGCGTTTGCGGCGCATGCTGCGCATCCTGATTCTGGGCCGTAAAACCCGCGTGCAGTTCTCGGCCCCTATCCATATGCGAGAGCTGGTCGACCTCAACAAGGGCCACGAACGCACCGTGCGCATGGCCCAGCGCATTTTACGGGTGCACTTTCGCAACCTGAAAATCTCGACCATCGGCCCCGACCTGTCGCACCGGCGTACGCTGGTAAAGGGCCTGGTCAACGAGCCTTCCGTGCGCCAGGCGATTCTCGATGAAGCCGAGCGCGAGAATATTTCACCCGACAAGGCCCGTGCCCTTGCGCTGCGCTACGCCAATGAAATCGCCTCGGACTACACCTACACCGCGATCCGTTTTTTTGAAGTACTGCTGAGCTGGTTCTGGAACAAGATTTACGATGGGGTCAAGGTCAACCAGATCGAGAGCGTGCAAAAGGTCGCCCAGGGCCATGAGATCATTTATGTGCCGTGCCACCGCAGCCATATCGACTACCTGCTGCTGTCCTATCTGCTGTTTCGCAACGGCCTGACCCCGCCGCACATTGCCGCCGGGATCAACCTGAACATGCCGGTGCTGGGCCCGCTGCTACGCCGTGGCGGGGCATTTTTCATGCGCCGCACCTTCAAGGGCAACCCGTTGTACACCTCGGTGTTCAACGAATACATGCACACCCTGTTCACCAAGGGTTTCCCGGTTGAGTACTTCGTCGAAGGTGGCCGCTCGCGCACCGGACGCATGCTGCAACCGAAAACCGGGATGCTGGCCATCACCGTGCGCAGTTTCCTGCGTTCATCACGCACGCCGATCGTGTTCGTACCCGTATACATCGGTTACGAACGGGTTCTTGAAGGCCGCACCTACCTGGGTGAGTTGCGCGGCGCCAGCAAGAAAAAAGAGTCGATTTTTGACATTTTCAAAGTGATCGGTGCGCTGAAAAAACAGAAGTTCGGTCAGGTCGCAGTCAACTTCGGCGAGCCGATCAAGCTGGCCGAGTTTCTTGAGCAGGAGCAGCCGGGCTGGCGTCAGCAGGAGCTTGCACCGTCCTACCGCCCTGAATGGCTGAGCCAGACCACCAACCGCCTGGGAGAAAAGGTTGCCCGGCATCTGAATGAAGCGGCGGCCATCAACCCGGTAAACCTGGTGGCACTGGCCTTGCTGTCCACTACCCGCCTGGCCCTGGATGAGCAAGCCATGGCCCGGGTACTGGACCTCTATCTGGCCCTGCTGCGCCGTGTGCCTTACTCGCCGTACACCACCTTGCCCGAAGGCGATGGCCCGGCGCTGATCAAGCATGTCAAAGACATGAATCTGCTGGCCGAGCAAAGCGATGCGCTGGGCAAGATCCTCTATCTGGATGAGCAGAACGCGGTACTGATGACTTATTACCGCAACAACGTGATGCATATCTTTGCCTTGCCATCTTTACTCGCCAGCTTCTTCCAGAGCACTTCGCGCATGAGCCGCGAACAGATCCTGCGCTACACCCATGCGCTGTATCCGTACCTGCAATCGGAACTGTTTATCCGCTGGTCCGAGCAAGAACTCGACGGAGTGGTCGATCAATGGCTTGAAGCCTTTGTCGAGCAAGGGTTGCTGCGGTTCGAAAAAGACGTGTACCTGCGCCCTGCGCCAAGCTCGCGACACTTTGTATTGCTGACGCTGCTGTCCAAAAGCATTGCGCAAACCCTGCAGCGCTTTTACATGGCCATATCCCTGCTGCTCAACAGCGGCCAGAACACCCTGAGCGCCGAAGAACTGGAAGACCTGTGCACCATGATGGCCCAGCGCCTGTCGATTCTGCATGGGCTCAACGCCCCGGAATTCTTCGACAAGAGCCTGTTCCGGCACTTTATCCAGACCTTGCTTGAAGAGGACGTGTTGCGCCGCGATAGCAATGGCAAGCTGAGCTACCACGAACTGCTCGGTGAACTGGCTGAAGGGGCCGCCAAGCGCGTGTTGCCTGCGGAAATCCGCCTGTCTATTCGCCAGGTGGCATTGCACCGCAGTGAAGATGCCGCGGATATTTCCGAGAGCGTGGGATAATCCTGCAAAGTTGAGTTGAAACGTCTCAACCGGTTTCAGCCTTCCAATCCGCGACTAGCCTTGGATGTGTGCCGAAGATTTCGGCACACATCCAAAGCAAACCAACGATAAGGAAGTCTGGAAATGACCCAAGACAACAAAACCCCCTCCGAACACCCCTCTCCTGAAACCAGGGGTAATGCTGGCACGCCCTGGCATGTTCAGAATCCCGATGGCAGCGTCCACGGTGGCAACGGCATCCAACCCGCCAGCCACAACAACCCCCCTGACGAATCCCAGGATGAACCTCTGACTGAATAACCCACTGAAACAGCAGCGGTTGTCAGGCACAGGTTTGCCGCTTCAAAGGCAAGTTCATTGCTAGAATCCCTTCCATTCTCCAGTGTGAAATGTCTTACACAGGAAAAGAAACGGAGTCTGCCCTATGAAAAAGTTACTTTTACTGAGCCTGACCGCCCTGCTGGGAGCCTGTAGTTCCATGACCTCGACCCCGCAAGCGTCCCTCGACGGTGAAGTGTTCTACCTGCAACGTATCGCCCTGCCACCTACCGCTACACTGGAAGTGAGCCTGCAGGATGTGTCTCTGGCCGACGCGCCAGCAGTAACACTGGCCAAACAGAGCGGCCCGGTAAAAGGCCAGGTGCCACTGCCTTTCCACCTGACCTATGACCCGGCGCAAATCAAACCCGGCCACACCTACGCAATCAGCGCGCGGATTGAAGAGAACGGCCAGTTGCTGTTTATCAACACCGAGCGCAACAGTGTCGACCTGACGGCCAAGACCCAGCAGCCGATCCGTGTGCGCGTGGATCAGATTCGCTAATCCGCAGGCTCGCCCTCACCCCAACCCTCTCCCGAAGGGAGAGGGTTGGGGTGAGGGGCTTTGGCTCCTAGACCTTCTTCACCTTGAACCAAGCCGCATACAACGCAGGCAAGAACAGCAACGTCAGCACAGTCGCCACGATCAACCCGCCCATAATGGCCACCGCCATCGGCCCGAAGAACACGCTGCGTGACAGTGGAATCATCGCCAGTACCGCCGCCAGCGCGGTCAGCACAATCGGCCGGAACCGCCGCACCGTCGCTTCAATCACCGCCCGCCACGGGTCCAGCCCCGCCGCCTTGTCCTGCTCGATCTGATCCACCAGGATCACCGAGTTGCGCATGATCATCCCCGACAACGCAATGGTGCCCAGCATCGCCACAAAACCGAACGGCTTGCCAAACAACAACAGGAACAATGTCACCCCGATCAAACCCAAAGGCGCCGTCAGGAATACCATCACCATGCGCGAGAAACTGCGCAGCTGTACCATCAGCAACGTCAGCACTACCACGATAAACAGAGGTACGCCGGCCTTCACCGAGTCCTGGCCGCGGGTGGAGTCTTCCACCGTGCCACCCACTTCCAGCAGATAGCCATCTGGCAGCTCGGCACGCACACCTTCCAGGGTCGGCAGAATCTGCTGCACCAGGGTCGCCGGTTGCTCCTTGCCGTAAATATCCGCCCGCACCGTCACGGTCGGCAGACGATTGCGGTGCCAGATAATGCCTTCTTCAAAGCCGTACTCCAGGGTCGCAATCTGCGACAGGGCAACGCTCTGGCCATTATCGGTCGGTACCGCCAGGCTCGGCAGCAGCGCCAGTTCGGTACGTTCCTGGGCTGTGCCGCGCAGCAGAATTTCGATCAACTCGTTATCTTCGCGGTACTGGCTGACCGTCGAGCCCAGCAAGGTACTTTGCAAGAAGCGCGACAGGTTGGCCGTACTCACCCCCAGGGCACGCGCCCGGTCCTGATCGATATTGAGGTTGACCACCTTGCTTGGCTCTTCCCAGTCCAGGTGCACGTTAACCACATGGGGGTTGCCCCGCACCTGGGCTGCGACCTTGCGCGCCAGCGCCCGTACCTCTTCGATATGCTCGCCGGTCACCCGAAACTGCACCGGATAGCCCACAGGCGGGCCGTTTTCCAGACGCGTCACCCGCGAGCGTATCGTCGGGAACTGTTCATTGAGCGTGTCGATCAACCAGGTGCGCAGGCTTTCCCGGTCCTCGATGGTCTTGGCCAACACCACAAACTGGGCAAAGCTCGCCGCGGGCAGTTGCTGATCCAGTGGCAGGTAATAGCGGGGCGAACCGGTGCCTGCGTAAGCCACATAGTTCTCGATGCCCGGGTGATCCTTGAGCAGTGCCTCGAGCTGCTTGACCTGGTCGGTGGTGTTGCTCAACGAAGCACCCTCGGCCAGCTTCATATCGACCATCAGCTCCAGTCGGCTGGACGCCGGGAAGAACTGCTGCGGAACAAACTTGAACAGCACCACCGAGCCTATAAACACCAACGCGGTCAGGGCAATCACGGTTTTGCGCCGGGTCACGCACCACTCCACCAACCGCCGTACGCGCTGGTAAAATGGCGTTGCATAGGGGTCAGGCACGCCAGCCCCTGTGCCGTGTTTGGCCGCATGAATCTTCGCCAGGTCCGGTAACAACAGCGCGCCCAAATACGGCACAAACACCACCGCAGCCACCCACGACGCCAGCAGGGCAATGGTCACCACCTGGAAAATCGAGCGGGTGTATTCGCCGGTGCTCGACTGCGCCATGGCAATCGGCAAAAAGCCCGCAGCCGTTATCAGCGTACCGGTGAGCATCGGGAACGCGGTGCTGGTCCAGGCAAAGCTGGCGGCCTTGAGCCGGTCGTAGCCCTGCTCCATTTTGATCGCCATCATTTCCACGGCAATGATCGCGTCGTCGACCAGCAGGCCCAGCGCCAGTACCAACGCGCCCAGCGAGATCTTGTGCAGGCCGATGCCAAAGTAATGCATGGCGGCAAAGGTCATGGCCAGCACCAGCGGAATGGTCAGCGCCACCACCATGCCGGTACGCACACCCAGGGAGAAAAAACTCACCAGCAAAACGATGACCAGTGCTTCGACCAGCACCTGCACAAACTCACCAACGCTGGTTTTCACCGCCGCAGGCTGGTCTGACACTTTGCCCAGCTGCATCCCCGCCGGAAGGTTTTTCTGGATCCGCTCAAACTCGGTGTCCAGTGCCTTGCCCAGCACCAGAATATCGCCACCGTCCTTCATCGCCACGGCCAGGCCAATCGCGTCCTGGCCCATAAAGCGCATGCGCGGTGCCGGAGGATCATTAAAACCGCGACGCACATCCGCCACGTCGCTGATGCGCAAGGTGCGCTCGCCTACGCGAATGGGGAAGCGCTCGATCTCTTCGACCGTCTTGAAGTTACCGCTCACACGCAATTGCACGCGCTCGGTCGGGGTTTCGAAGAAGCCCGCCGTCGATACTGCGTTTTGCTCTTCAAGGGCTTTTTGCACGGCCGCCAGCGGCAAACCCAGGGTCGCCAGCTTGAGGTTGGACAGTTCGATCCAGATTTTTTCGTCCTGCAGGCCCAGCAACTCGACCTTGCCCACATCCTTGACCCGCTGTAGCTGGATCTGGATACGGTCAGCGTAGTCCTTGAGTACCGCGTAGTCGTAACCTTCGCCGCTCAGGCTGTAGATATTGCCAAAGGTCGTGCCAAATTCATCGTTGAAGAACGGCCCCTGAACATCCGGTGGCAAGGTGTAGCGGATATCACTGATCTTTTTGCGTACCTGATACCACAGCTCGGGGATCTGGTCGGAATGCATCGAATCGCGGGCCATAAAGGTCACTTGCGATTCACCCGGGCGCGAGAACGAGACAATGCGCTCGTACTCGCCGGTTTCCATCAGTTTCTTCTCGATTCGCTCGGTGACCTGACGCGAGACTTCTTCAGCCGTGGCGCCCGGCCACAGGGTGCGGATTACCATCGCCTTGAAGGTAAACGGCGGGTCTTCGCTTTGCCCTAATTTGGTGTAAGAAAGACCGCCAACGATTGCCAGCAACAGCATCAGAAACAGGACGATCTGGCGATTACGCAATGCCCATGCAGACAGGTTGAAACCCATGGGGATCACTCCTTGGCCGCAATATTGATTGCCCGGTTGGAGCGATCAATCGGCCGCACCTCCTGGCCGGGATGCAACACATGCACACCGGCGGCGACAATCCAGTCATCGGCCGTAAGGCCTTCGAGCACCGGCACGCTGCTTTCGCCAAACGGCCCCACACGCACGGGCACCTGCTCCAGCTTGTTGCCCTGGCCCACCCGCCACACATAGGACGCACCATTTTCCGCAGTCAGGGCCGACAACGGCACAGACAGCGAGCTGACACCTTCACTCTGAATAAACACCCGGGCACTTTGTCCCAGTTCGGCAGGCACTTTGCCAGCGGTGAAAGCGATGCGCGCAGCAAAGGTGCGCGATTTAGGATCAGCTGAAGGCGACAGTTCGCGGATGCGGCCGCTGAAGCGCTGGCCAGGCTGCGACCACAACTCGACCGCTACCGGCATGCCTATCTTGAAACGGCCAAAATCCTGTTCCGGCAAGCTGATCAACACCTCACGCTCGCCGTCGGCAGCCAGGGTAAACACCGTTTGCCCGGCATTGACCACCTGCCCCACTTCGACCTGACGCTGGGCAATCACACCGTCTTGCGGCGCACGCAACACCGCATAACTCGCCTGATTGCTGGCCACGTCCTGCTCGGCCTTGAGCTGTTGCAGCCTGGCTTCGCCTGAGCGGTAGAGGTTTTCGGCGTTGTCGAACTGCGAACGGCTGACCATCTGCCGGTCCAGCAGGGTCTTGTAGCGATCACGCTCGGCACGCACCAGGTTCAGGTTGGCCTGCCCGGCGGCGACCTGGGCGCGGGTGGCGTCCAGTTGCAGGCGCACGTCTTGCGGGTCCAGCTCGGCCAGCGGCTGATTAGCCTTGACCCGCTCCCCCTCGTCCACCAGACGCTTGGTAACTTTGCCGCCAATGCGAAACGCCAACTGCGGGTCAAAGCGTGCCCGCACTTCGCCGGGGTAACTCTGGCTGGCCAGTGCCGAAGGCTGCGGTTGCACCACCATCGCCGGGCTGATGCTGATTTTTGCGGGCTCCTGCTGCCCACACCCAGACAATAAAAACAGCAGACACACAGGCACAGCGCGGGGCAAGGCATGGCGCAACATGGTGATGACCTTTCGCTAATGGGGCTTGGAATATTTATACTGGCAGCATGTTATTAATACTAAACTCACCAGTCCAGTAATAAACGGATATGTCTGACAATCCTTTACCCCTCAATGCCCTCGGGCGCCCCAAGGACCTGGCAAAACGCCAGTCGATCCTCGACGCCGCCAAAACCCTGTTTTTGACCAAGGGCTATGCCAACACCAGCATGGATGCGGTTGCGGGTCTGGCAGGCGTGTCAAAACTGACGGTCTACAGTCACTTCACCGACAAGGAGACCCTGTTTTCCTCGGCCATCATGTCCAAATGCACCGAACAGTTGCCGGTACTGTTCTTTGAATTGCCGGCGGGCAAGCCGATCAAGGATGTATTGCTGAACATTGCCCGTGGTTTTCAGGTGCTGATCAACAGTGAAGAGTCGCTGAACCTGCATCGCCTGATGGTTGCTCTGGGCAGCCAGGACCCCAAGCTGTCGCAGATCTTTCTGGAGGCCGGGCCGGAGCGCGTGGTGCACGAGATGGAGGGGCTACTGCGCAAGATGGATCAAAGTGGCGCGCTGCAGATCGACAACCCCCATTATGCGGCGGAGCACTTCTTCTGCATGCTCAAGGGCGCGCCGAACTTCCGCCTGCTGTTTGCCGGCGGTGAGCCGCCGGGGCCCGAGGAAAGCGAGGCCCATGTGCAGGAAGTGGTGGGGATATTTATGCGGGCGTATCAGCCATTGTCGTGAGACCGCGGCGCCTTTTACCCTCACCCCAACCCTCTCCCGGAGGGAGAGGGGGCTGATCTGTGGTGTTACGCAGATTTGCTTTTACCTTTTAGGCCCCTCTCCCTCCGGGAGAGGGGCTTTTAAGGTTTCAATGCTTTTTTCGGATAAATATCGTAACGGCTCGACTTACCATCCAGCGCATGGCTCGGCTTGGGCCCGGCAATGCACGGTGCCTTGCGCGGGCGCTTGACCACCACCCGGTGGCTGGCCAACGCCAGCGCAGCTTCCAGCAACGCCGGGGCATCGTTGTCATCACCCACCAATGGCCGGAACAAGCGCATTTCCTTTTTCACCAGGGCGGTTTTTTCGCGATGGGGGAACATCGGGTCCAGGTAAATCACCTGCGGCGGTTCGCCTTGCCAATTGCGCATCACTTCGATCGAATTGCCCTTGAGCAAGTGCATACGCGACACGATCGGCGCCACCTCAAAGTCATCCAGACCACGGGCCAGCCCGTCTTCGAGCAAGGCACCGATCAGCGGCTGGCGCTCGATCAGGCTCATTTCACAGCCCAGGCTCGCCAGCACAAATGCATCCTTGCCCAGGCCCGCCGTGGCATCCAGCACCCGCGGGCGCACACCCTGCTGGATGCCCACGGCCTTGGCGATCATCTGCCCCGTGCCGCCGCCAAACAAACGTCGATGGGCCGCGCCACCTTCGACAAAGTCGACCCGCACCGGGCCCGGCGCATCTGCGCCCAACTGCTGCAGCTGCAAACCCTGGGCGCTCAATTGCAAGGCGAACTCGGCGTCCGGTTCGTCCAACGACAAACCCAGACGCTCGGCCCATTGCTCGGCCAGGGCCTGATAAGCCTCGTCCAGTGCCTCGACTTTGATACGACAGCCCGCTGTTTGCTCAATCATCTAAAAACACGCTCAAAAATTTAATGATCGGCAAAGACTGCCGATAAATGAAATATCCGGCATTTTGCCAGAGCTGAGCGCCAACCGAGAGTTATGTCAGACATTCAATCCGCATCTATCGGCTTTATTGCGCCCATTGGTGACTTTGGCCGACACAATTCCCAGATCACAGGAAGCGTCAACCACCTGTGGAAGGACTTCTACGCCCAGGCATTGGCCGAGCAGTCCGGTACTGAAGACTATGCGACGGTTGATACAGCGCCGACAGCCAAAAATGAAAATGCCGAGCCCCGTGGCGGCAGTGAGGTTTTGGGCACTATCGTGACCCAGCGCCACTGCGACGTTCAGGACACTGAACTGCGCCCGCCTGAAGCCCTGTTTTTGCCCATTGCCGAATTTGAACTGGACCTGCTGCCACCGCCCGGCGTGCCCTACCCGCCTGAGGTCATTGTCGAGCAACAACACCAGCAGGATTTCAACACTACGTGGGTGCGCCCAGTAGTCATGGCTCAGGGCCATCCGCTGCCTGAACCGGGCCCTGCGCCTGAACCTCGCGCGTTGCATCTGCCCATTGCCGAGTTTGAGTCTGACTTGCTGCCGCCGCCTGCCGAGCCCTTCGATGCCATGACCCTGATCGAGCAACAACGGGCCATGGATTTCGATCTGGGCTGGGCACGCCCGCTGGTGGTCAACAACTTGCGCCTGGCGGCTTAAAGCAGGTCTAGTTGTTCGCGACTCTGGGGGGGATGCAGCTCGGGCAATGCCGGCAACCCAGGTAACCTTTCACTCAGTTGAAGATGAAAACGCCGTGCCAGTTCCGGAGCACGGTGATTGTCCGGCGTGTGCAAAAAAACATAGGGCGTGCGCCCTTCCTCGATCCAGCCCGCGACTTTTTCAACCCAGGGCACCAGGTAAGGATCGTTGGCCTCAAGCTCCGGACGGCCAATAAAACGCACCTGCGGACATTGCGTGAAAGCCGCCGGACGTGGGGGCACCCTGGGCTTTTTCGATTGTGCGTGAAGCACGGCAGGGTCGCCCGAATCACAACTGAACAGTGCCCGCGAATCAAGGCAGATACGCTCAACCCCTCGATCCATCAGCAGACGATTGAGCAGGCGCTCGGCATCGCCCTTGGCGAAGAACTCCGGATGCCGCACCTCAACGGCCAACGGCCTCTGCAAGGCGTCCACAAAGCTCACCAGCTCCGCCAGGCGCTGTGGCCCGAAGCTTGCCGGGAGTTGTAGCCAAAATGGCGCTACACGCGCTCCCAAGGGCTGCAACAGTTGCAGGAAGTCTTCGGCTGCATGCAATTGCTCGCGCAAATCACCGCCGTGACTGATATCCCGAGGGAACTTGGCCGTCAGCCGAAAGTGTTCAGGCAGGCTTTGTGCCCATCGGACCACCGTGGTCGGTGCAGGCCTGGCGTAAAACGTGGTGTTGCCCTCGACCGCATTGAACACCTGCGCATACAGGCTCAGAAAATCCGCCGGGCGGGCGTTTTGCGGATACAGCCCTTCGCGCCAGGCGTTTTCACTCCAGGACGGACAACCGAGGTAGTAAGGAAGGTCAGTCATGTACTCAGATGTAAAGATCCAGGCCCAGCACTTCCTGTTCCCAGTCGACGAAGCCTGCGGTGGTCAGGTAGCTGGCAAGGGCACTGGCCGCGCTTTTGCTCATGGCGCGCTGGAAGATCATGTCTTGCGAGCGCACCGGCAACTGGCTGATGCGCTCGGCGCCGGAGGATGTGCGGGGGGTGTTTTCGGGCGCAGCCTCAGTGTCTTCAACCGACTCATCAACCACCGCCTGACCATTACGCGGCTTGCGCTTGATGGGGTATGACCGGGGAGAAAAGCTGTCAATGCGCATGGCTGCATGCTCTGTAACGATAGATACAATTTAGCGGCGCAGGGCAGACTAAGCAAATGGGCCGGCCATTTTGTAGCAGCAGCCTCGCTCCGCTCGGCAGCTGCTACAAAAGTGGATCAAACGCCACGTTCGGCTTTTGTAGCCGCTACCTTGTCGCGCAGGTACACAGGCTGGGCGTCATCGGCACGGATGGCTTCGCCGCGGGCCCAGGCAAAGCGGGCCAGGGTCAGCAGGTCTTCGGCGTGGGGCAACATGCCTGCGTCCATTGCATACGGCTTGACGTTCAAGCGCTCGGCATAGCCCCAGCCAGTGCCCGCGCCATACCAGTCGCCTGTAGCACCATCGGGCAAGGCCGCAGCCTCAGGCGCCAATACCGCTTCAGCGCCTTGCAGGCGCATCTCACCCGCTTCTTCGCGGTAGCAGCCCCAATACACCTCGTCCATGCGTGCATCGATCGCCGACACCACCTGGGTTGCGCCGTGCTCACGGTGAGCACGCTGGGCCAGGACCGCCAGGTTGGAGATCGGCAACACCGGGCGCTCCAGTGCAAAGGCCAGGCCCTGAACCACGCCAATGGCAATACGCACACCGGTAAAGGCACCAGGCCCGCGACCGAAGGCAATGGCCTCAACCGCCGACAGCTCGACACCGGCCGCGGCCAGCAGCGCCTTGATCATCGGTAACAGCTTTTGCGCATGCAGGCGCGGGATCACCTCGTAGTGGCTAGTAACCTTGCCATCGTGCAACAAGGCAACTGAGCAAGCTTCAGTCGCGGTATCCAGGGCCAGCAAGGTGGTCATCGGTGTTCCCGTCAGAATCAGAATTGAAAAAAGTGCAGCAGTATAAACAACAACAGCCCGCAAGCGGGCTGTTGTCATGACGCAAAATCGACTTATCAGCTCAGTGCTTCAAGCACCTTGGCCGTGATCGATTCTACCGAGCCAACGCCTTCAACGTGGCTGTACTTGGGCTTGCCCTGAGCAGCGGCCAGCTTCTGGTAGAAGTCCACCAGCGGCTTGGTTTGCGAATGGTAAACAGACAGGCGGTGACGAACGGTTTCTTCGGTGTCGTCCTTGCGCTGTACCAGATCTTCGCCGGTCACATCGTCCTTGCCTTCAACCTTTGGCGGGTTGTAGACGGTGTGGTACACACGGCCCGAGGCTTCGTGTACACGACGGCCAGCAATACGCTGGACGATCTCTTCGTCTTCAACGGCGATTTCCAGCACGTGATCCAGCTCGACACCGGCTTTAACCAGCGCTTCAGCTTGCGGAATGGTGCGCGGGAAACCGTCGAACAGGAAACCGTTTACGCAATCCGGCTGAGCAATGCGCTCTTTGACCAGATTGATGATCAGGTCGTCGGAAACCAGGCCGCCGCTGTCCATCACGCCTTTGGCGATCAGGCCCAGCTCGGTGCCGGCTTTTACGGCTGCACGCAACATGTCGCCGGTGGAGATTTGCGGGATGCCAAATTTTTCAGTGATGAACTTTGCCTGAGTACCTTTACCGGCCCCGGGAGCTCCCAGCAGAATTACGCGCATCGATGTGCTCCTCAAATTTTTTATTTAAATGACAACAAACTCGCCTCTTTGGGCCAGTCTCAAAATCGGGTTATGGCCATCAAAACGGCCAAGGGCTGATCAAGATACACAGCAGGCCCGGCCCACACAAGCCGCCCAAAGTAGGAAAAATTACAGCCAAACGGGCCTGTGCGGCCGGGTGTCACAGGTCGCAACCCCACAATAAAGTGTCGCGCCCGCGCAGCGATCGGCATCCAGTCTGCCGTGTCCCCGCCCGCTCTGGCGCGACATTTGCCGCTGTTTTGCCTTAGCCGGTGTTGCGCAAGCCGGCCGCGATCCCGGCCACAGTCACCAGCAACGCTTGTTCCAGAGGGCTGTCCTGCGCCGCTTGCTGGCGACGCGAGCGTGCCAGCAGCTCGGCCTGCAATAGATGAAGAGGATCAAGGTAAGTGTTGCGCAAACGGATGAACTCGAGCGTCTCCGGGCTATGTGCCATCAACTGCGCCTGCCCGGTCAAGCCCAGCACCACTGCGCACGCCTGCGACAATAAGTCGCGTAAGTGCGCACCCAATGGCAGCAGTTCCGGGGTCACCAGGCGCTCGTCGTAAAGCCGGGCGATATCGGCATCGGCCTTGGCCAGGACCATTTCCAGCATGTCGATACGGGTGCGAAAGAAGGGCCACTGCTCACGCATTTGTGCCAGTTGATCACCTTCACCGCGCTCCAGTGCACGACGCAATGCAGTTTCCCAACCCAGCCAGGCGGGCAACATCAGGCGGGTCTGGGTCCAGCCAAAAATCCACGGGATGGCCCGCAGGCTTTCAATGCCCCCTGCCCGGCGCTTGGCCGGCCGACTGCCCAGAGGCAAGCGGCCCAGCTCCTGCTCCGGGGTGGACTGGCGAAAGTACTCGACGAACTGCGGATTATCCCGCACTACGCCACGGTAGGCAGCGACCCCGTCTGCCGCCAGCTCATCCATCAGTACCCGCCAGCCCGGCTCCGGCAGGGGCGGTGGCAGCAAAGTGGCCTCCAGCACGGCGGCCAGGTACAGGTTGAGATTTTGCTCGGCAATGTCCGGCAGGCCGAATTTGAAGCGAATCATTTCGCCCTGTTCAGTGGTGCGGAAACGCCCCGCCACCGAGCCCGGCGGCTGCGACAGGATGGCCGCGTGAGCCGGGCCACCGCCGCGCCCCACGGTACCGCCGCGACCATGAAACAACAGCAGCTCGACGCCTTGCTCACGGCAGATATTGACCAGGGCTTCCTGCGCCCGGTACTGCGCCCAGGCGGCCGCGGTGGTGCCCGCATCCTTGGCCGAGTCGGAATAGCCGATCATCACTTCCTGCGGGCCCTGCAGGTGCGCGCGATAACCCGGCAACAGCAGCAGGCGCTCGATCACCGGCCCCGCATTGTCGAGGTCGGCGAGGGTTTCGAACAGCGGTACAACCCGCATCGGCCGCTCCAGCCCAGCCTCCTTGAGCAATAGTTGCACCGCCAGTACATCCGAGGCAGCACCGGCCATCGAGATCACGTAGGAGCCCAGCGAGGCGCCCGGTGCGGCAGCGACTTCGCGGCAGGTCGCCAGCACTTCGGCGGTGTCGGCACCCGGCTTGAAATATCCGGGCAACAGCGGCCGACGGTTGTTCAATTCGCGCATCAGAAAGCTAAGACGCGCATCTTCGTCCCAGTCCTCATAGCGGCCCAGGCCCAGGTAATCGGTGATTTCAGTCATGGCCGAGGCATGGCGTGCAGCATCCTGGCGCACATCGAGGCGCACCAGGAACAGGCCGAAGGTTACAGCCCGACGCAGGAAATCGAGCAGCGGGCCATCGGCAATTACGCCCATGCCACAGGCATGCAGGGACTGATAACACAGCTGCAACGGCGCCAGCAGTTCGCGATTGTCCTGCAGCACTTCAGGCGGCGCGGCCTGGGTGCTGTGCAAGGCTGTATGCGCCCAATTGCGGGTGGCCCGCAGGCGTTCACGCAATTGTTTGAGTACGGCGCGATACGGCTCGGCGCTGTCGCCTGCGGCGGCCAGCAGTTGCGCCGAGGCCTGTTGCATCGACAGATCGGCCGCCAGTTTGTCGATATCGCGCAGGTACAGGTCCGCCGCCATCCAGCGCGCCAGCAGCAGTACTTCACGGGTAACGCTGGCCGTGACATTGGGATTGCCATCACGGTCGCCGCCCATCCAGGAAGCAAAGCGGACCGGTGCGGCCTCAAGCGGCAAATGCAGGCCGGTCGCGGCATGCAGAGCTTTGTCAGCCTTACGCAGCATATGCGGCACGGCGTGCCATAACGAATGCTCGATCACCGCAAAACCCCACTTGGCCTCATCCACAGGGGTAGGTCGGGTGCGACGGATTTCTTCGGTGTGCCAGGCCTCGGCGATCAACCGCTGCAAGCGCTGATGAATCTCGGATTTTTCCGCGAGGGTCAGGTCACGATGGTCCTGGGCCGCCAGTTGCTCGGCAATGGCATCGTACTTCTGGATCAGGGTGCGGCGAGTCACTTCAGTGGGGTGTGCGGTGAGTACCAGTTCAATTTCAAGACGGCTGACCTGGCGCGCCAGCGACTCGGGGTCATGGCCTTCGGCGAGCAGGCGCGCAAGCAGTTGCGGCAACACCAGCGCCTCGAACGGCTGGGGCTGGCCTTCTTCACGGCGGTGGATCAGCTCGTACTGCTCGGCAATATTGGCCAGGTTCAAAAACTGGTTGAAGGCTCGCGCAACGGGCAGCACTTCGTCATCGCCCAGGGCGTCCAGAATGGCGCTTAACTCCTCGCCGGTGGTGCCGCGCCGGTCGGCTTTGGCCCCCTGGCGAATGCGCTCGATCTTGGCGAGAAAAGCTTCGCCGTATTGGTCACGAATCGTATTACCCAACAGCTCACCCAGCAGGTGAACATCATCGCGCAAGCGTGCATCAATATCGGTCATCAGCAGTTTCTCCAGCAGGATCCGGGGACAGCTCGTGCCCCAAGAGTGCGTTGCAAAGGCAGTTGGAGGCAAGCCATGGGAAGCACAGATTTAAAAAAATGCGCTGACCAATTGGTCAGAAAATCTTTTAGGCCAAATGCCATCTTTTATTGAACTATTCAAAAAACGCTTCGGTCACAGCCATTAACCATCACCGCTGGAACTCGTGTTCCAACACTCCGGGTGACGTCGCCAGTCGTGATGGAATTTGCTTTTTTAAGGAGCTTCCCAATGGAGTTGAAGACCATGATGACCCGCACTGTCAAAACCACCTCACCTCGCCTGCGCGGGCTAAAACTGGCTGCGCTGGCAATCGGCACCAGCTTCGTTCTGGCCGGTTGTGCTGGCAATCCACCTTCAGAGCAGTACGCCGTGACGCAATCGGCGGTGAACAACGCCGTGAGCGCAGGTGCCACTGAATATGCACCGGTGGAAATGAAGTCAGCCCAGGACAAGCTCAAGCAAGCCGAGCTGGCCATGCATGACAAAAAATATGACGAGGCCCGCCGCCTGTCCGAACAGGCTGAGTGGGATGCTCGCGTAGCAGAGCGCAAGGCCCAGGCAGCTAAAGCAGAGAAGGCTGTTCAGGATGCTCAGAATGCCGTTCAGCAATTGCGTCAGGAAGGCATGCGCAGCGTTCAGTAAACGCTGCCCTTTTTTGACTGCATCTGACGACACAGCATTCCTAATCGATAGAAAGGACGACATATCATGCGCAATACAGTAATGATCCCTGCCCTGTTGGCCCTGAGCGTTGGCCTGGCGGCGTGCTCGCACCAGCCCAACGTCAACCTGGAAAACGCCAAGACCAACTTCTCGGCCCTGCAAACCAACCCTGAAGCGACCAAGGTTGCAGCGCTCGAAACTAAGGACGCCAGCGAATGGCTGGACAAGGCTGAAAAGGCTTACCTGAACAAGGAAGACGAGTCCAAGGTTGACCAGCTGGCTTACCTGACCAACCAGCGTGTGGAAGTGGCCAAGCAGACCATCGCGTTGCGAACCGCTGAAAACAATCTGAAAAACGCCGGTGCGGCGCGCAACCAGGCCTTGCTCGATGCCCGTGATGCGCAGATCCAGCAACTCAAAGGCATGAACGCCAAGCAAACCGAACGCGGCACACTGGTGACCTTTGGTGATGTGCTGTTCCAGTTCGGCAAATCCGAGCTGCAACCCAACGGCATGCGCAATATCAACACCCTGGCCGAATACCTGCTGCAGAACCCGGACCGCAAGGTGATTGTCGAGGGTTACACCGACAGTGTCGGTTCGGCGGCTTTCAACCAGACCCTGTCCGAGCGCCGTGCCGAGTCGGTGCGTAATGCACTGGTGCGCAAAGGCGTAGACCCTACCCGCATCGTGGCGCAGGGCTATGGCAAGGAATACCCGGTGGCCAGCAACAGCACCGATTCTGGCCGCGCCCAGAACCGCCGCGTTGAAGTGACCATCTCCAACGACAACCAGCCGGTTGCTCCGCGTTCAACCATGAAGTAAGACATGAAAAAGCCCCGCCTGAGTAATCAGGCGGGGCTTTTTTTTGCGCAAATATATCCACAACTGTGGGAGCGGGCTTGCTCGCGATGCAGACAGCGCGGTTAGTCAGGCATACCGAGGCGATTCAATCGCGAGCAAGCCCGCTCCCACAACAGAACGTTACTGCTCCAGCTTCGGCGTTTCCTGGCCCAGGCAACGTACGGCCTGTTTCTTGTTGTTGACCAGCACACCGGTCAGGCCTTTTTGCTCGGTATCGAACAAGACGATGATGCCGTCGATGCACTGCGCCACCTGGTTGGCCGGCGTGAGCGAGACCTTATAGTCCTCCCCCGGGATAGTCTTGAGCATGGTGAAGTCGCTGAGCAGCAAGGCGTCCTCGGGCTTGGCAAAATGCAGGTAACCGTAGTACCACAGGGCGCCCACGGTGCCGATAATGCTGCAGATACCGGTGATGATCAGGGGGATGGCGTTGCGTTCTTCACTCATTGTTGGCTCTCGGATTCAAGTTCGGTGTTCGGTGACGCGGGGTAATTGGCAATTTCGCCCAGGCGCCGCACGCCATTGAAATGTTGCGGGTCATCCAGGTAACGCAGCATTACCTGACGCCAGGTCGGGTCGGCAAACGTCTGTACATGGCCGCCACGGGTCAGTTGCAGCACCTTGGGCGGAGGCGCAGCCTGGTACAGGCGCAGGCCATTGGAAAGCGGCACGATGGGATCATCGAGGCTGTGGAAGATCAGCATCGGCGTGTCGCCCATGTTAGGTATCGCGTAAAGAGCACTGTCGGCATCCGGTACCAGCCAGGACAGCGGCACCTGCAGCGGCCAGGTCAGCCAGGACGTGCTCAGGGCAAACTGCCCCACTTCGCGGTAACTGGCCGGCACGCCATCGAGCACCACCGCCTTGACTCGCGCGCGCTGCTGCGGGTGCTCGCTCAGGTAGTGGATGCCCATGGCGCCGCCCAGGCTTTGCCCCAGCACAATCAGCGGCAGGCCCCGGGCTTGCGGCTCATGCTGCAACCAGTCAAAAGCGGCATCGATGTCCTGATACACCGCCGGCAGCCCGGGCTCTCCTTGGGACAGGCCGTAACCGCGATAGTCGAGCATCAGCACTTGATAACCCTGCTCCGGCAACCAGGCAGTGGCGCCGAGATGGTAAGCCAGGTTGCCGCCATTGCCGTGCAGATGCAGCACCGTGCCCTTGAGCGGCACGCCTTTCTTGGCCGGTAGCCACCAACCGTGCAGGCGCGTGCCATCGGCGGCAGTCAGGGTGACATCGCTATAATCCAGGCCAGCGGCTTTCGGGGTAACCGGCTGGCCGGGCTCAGGGTAGAACAACAGGGAACTGCATCCGCTGAGGGTCAACAGCAGGCAGAGTGCAGCCAGGATTTTCATCAGAACGATTCGCCTGAACGAGTGAGTGTGGGAGCGGGCTTGCTCGCGATGGCATCGACGCGGTTCAACTGAAACGCCGCAGCGCCTGTATCGCGAGCAAGCCCGCTCCCACAGGGTTCACAAAATGTTGGAGTAATCCGCTTCGATACGGTCAAGGCTCAAATGGTTGAGGAAGTTGCTGAAGCACATCCAGGCCGAGAGCGCGTTCATGTCGCGGAACTGGTCCGGCAGGTACTTGGGCGCTACCACCAGGCCTTCATCCACCAACTGACGCAGGGTTCGCATGTCCTCCAGGGTGGTCTTGCCACAGAACAGCAGCGGCACTTGTTCCAGCTTGCCTTTACGTACGGCCAGCTGAATGTAGTTGTAAACCATGATGAAGCCCTTGAGGTAGGACAAGTCTTTGGTGAATGGCAGTCCATTTGGCACCGACCCACGGAAAACCCGACTCGCGTTGCCATAACTTTCTGGCATCTCGAAGCCTTGCTCGCGGAAAAACTCGTACACCTGCATGAAATCTGCGCCCTCCTCCACCATATGGATGGCGCGGGTTCGGTTGGTCAGTTTGCGCAGGCGACTGGGGTAGGAGGCAAAGGTGATGATTTCCATCAGGATTGCCAGGCCTTCCTGGGTCACGGTGGAAGAAGGCGGCCCCTTGGACAGGAAGGTGCAGATCGGCTGGTTCAGGCCATTGAGCGTGGTGCCCACATGCACCAGCCCTTCGTGGACTTCGAGGGCGCGCACGTCGCGTTCGTTGAACATCGCATCGGTACGGATCTTGATGTAATCGGCACCCGCCGCCGCATCTGCCACGATACCGTCGGACTCGAACACGCGGATGGTTTCTTCAGCCTCGCCAAACACCTTGTTCAAGCGGCTTTGCAGCAGATTCACGGCATCCTTGGCGGTCAGGATCTTGGCTTCGTCCTTGAGCGCCCCGCGCCCGTCGATGTTGTCCAGGTAATCGGACATCATCAGGCCCAGGTCAGCCAGGGTCGGATCGCCAGCATGAAACGCATCGGAAGCTGCGCCATACAGCTCCTGGGAAATAAGCCCGAAATCCTCGGTGCCACGGGCTTCGAGCATGCGCACCACCATGCGGTATTCCTTGCACATGCGCCGCATGATCTGCCCGACCGGGTTGAATTGCCCCAACTGGCGGGTGATATCCCGCTCGATGTTCTGGAACTCGGACTTCACCGCCGCTGAATCAAAAGCCAGTGGCCGGCCCAGGTAATAGTCGCGATCAACTGCAGGCATGGCCTTGCCTTTGGCCTTTAAAAAGCCCTGGCGGATGCTGTCATCCCACTTCACCGCATCCAGCACGCGGATCGGTGTCTGTGCCAGCACGATGCGGTCAGACAAGGTGCGTATCGTGCGCTGGTAGTCGTCCACCGGCAGCTTCCTTCAGTTAACAGCGTTATTTGGCCACACGTTTATAGCGGGCCGCTTCGACAAATACGTCGGAATTGGCCGGGTCATCCAGATAGGCAAAGACTTCAGCCGACGGGCTTTTGATCAGGGTACCCGTCCCTTCAGCGGTTTCCACCGGCTCACCGTTCAACGCGGACTGGCCAATGGCCTGCTTGATCTGATCCAGGTCAAGATCGTAGATCACCAGTTCGCCGTTATCGGTCAGCTCAAATCCGCTGAGGGTATGGTTGCCGCCCAGTTTGGCCGGTATCGCGGCCGAGGCATACCAGCGGCTGCCGTGGCGGGCGACGATAAAGACATAGCGCTCACGGGCCTTGGGTTCGCCCTTGGGGTAAACGACGGCCTGGTAGCGTGTTTTGTCGATGGCACTGATATCGAGATTGCGTGCCTGGCCCCAGGCATCCTTGCTGATCCATTTGCCCAGCAGCTGTTTGGGTGCCGGCTGCGCCTCGATCGGGGCCTGGCTGAAGGTCACCAGACAGCCGTTCAACATCAAAAACGACAATGCCATAAGCATCACGCGCCAAACTTTCATGCCTGCATCCTTCTATAGAGCGGCCAACACCAAGTGCATGTAACGCGTAAGAATAGCCAGACGGTCGTCATCCGCCTCGGGCTGCGCGCCATCAAGTAGGGCCTGATATTCCATCCGACCGATAATCGCCGTCAAGACTTTGGCATCCTGCTGAGGTTGTGTGGAGCCTAGCACTTCGAAGATCTGCCCGGCACCCTGCAGGAAAATCTGCTGATGGGCACGTACCAGCACCGCCAGCCGCGGGTTGATCAATGCGGCCTGATGAAAAGCTTGCTCGGCCATCAACTGGTCGCGGCGGGTGAGCAGTTGGCGCTGAAGGTAATCGGCGGTCATCCGTGCAATATCATCGGCCAGCAGCCCCCGCGCCCGGTGGCTGCCATCGCCCTGGGCCATCATTTCCCGCAACTTGCCTTCGGTGCCCTGCCACAGCTTGGCCATAAAGGCCGCACTGCGCTCCACATACTGGGCGAAGGTGTCGTTGATCAGGTCATCGATATCCTTGAAGTAATACGTGGTTGCCGACAACGGCACCCCCGCTTCGGCGGCCACCGCCCGATGGCGCACGCCCCGCACGCCGTCGCGTATGACGATGCGCATGGCAGCATCGAGAATCAACTGGCGGCGCTGCTCGCTGCCATGCCGGCTGGCCTTGCGACCCTGGTATTCGACACTTTGGGCAAGCGCCACCGCAACATTTGCTGCGCCTTGAGGAGGCATCACAGATTCCTTCTGAATTGAGCGGCGTTACCGAAACTGTGGGAGCGAGCCTGCTCGCGAAAGCCACCTTCGCGAGCAGGCTCGCTCCCACAAACTCTCCTGATTATTCTGCTGGCTGCATGCCAGGCAATAAAAAGCCGCCTTTAACGGCGGCTTCTTATTCTGCATCGTTACGCTTGCGGGCGCATATGCGGGAACAGGATAACGTCGCGAATCGACGGTGAGTTGGTCAACAACATCACCAGACGGTCGATACCGATACCTTCACCGGCAGTCGGCGGCATGCCGTATTCCAGGGCGCGGACGAAGTCGGCATCGTAGTGCATGGCTTCGTCGTCACCGGCGTCCTTGTCGGCTACCTGTGCCATGAAGCGCTCTGCCTGGTCTTCTGCGTCGTTGAGCTCGGAGTAGGCGTTGGCGATTTCACGGCCACCGATGAACAGCTCAAAACGGTCAGTAACGTTCGGGTTCTCGTCGTTGCGACGGGCCAGCGGCGACACTTCGAACGGGTACTGGGTAATGAAGTGCGGTTGCTCCAGCTTGTGCTCGACCAACTCTTCGAAAATCATCACTTGCAGCTTGCCCAGACCTTCGAAACCCAGCACCTTGGCGCCGGCTTTCTTGGCGATGGCGCGAGCCTTGTCGATGTCGTTGAGGTCGTCAGCGGTCAGCTCGGGGTTGTACTTGAGGATCGAGTCGAATACCGACAGACGCACAAACGGTTCGCCAAAGTGGAACACCTTGTCGCCGTACGGTACGTCTGTAGTGCCCAGAACCAGCTGCGCCAGTTCGCGGAACAGCTCTTCGGTCAGGTCCATGTTGTCTTCGTAGTCGGCGTAAGCCTGGTAGAACTCCAACATGGTGAATTCAGGGTTGTGACGGGTCGACACGCCTTCGTTACGGAAGTTGCGGTTGATCTCGAACACTTTTTCGAAACCACCCACCACCAGACGCTTGAGGAACAGTTCCGGCGCGATGCGCAGGTACATGTCCATGTCCAGGGCATTGTGGTGGGTTTCAAACGGCTTGGCCGCAGCGCCACCCGGGATGGTTTGCAGCATCGGCGTTTCGACTTCCAGGAAGTCGCGTGCCATCAGGAAGCTGCGAATGTGGGCAATCACTTGCGAACGTACACGGAAGGTGTGACGCACGTCTTCGTTAACGATCAAGTCAACGTAACGCTGGCGATAGCGCTGCTCGGTGTCGGTCAGGCCGTGGTGCTTGTCCGGCAGCGGACGCAGGGATTTGGTCAGCAGGCGCACGCTGGTCATTTCAACGTACAGGTCACCTTTGCCGGAGCGGGCCAGGGTGCCTTCAGCGGCAATGATGTCGCCCAGGTCCCAGGTTTTTACTTCGGCCAGGGTTTCTTCCGGCAGGGTCTTGCGGTTGACGTAGACCTGGATGCGACCGGTCATGTCCTGGATCACCATGAACGAGCCACGGTTAAGCATGATGCGACCGGCAACCTTCACCGGAATGGCGGCTTCGGCCAGCTCTTCCTTGGACGCTTGCGCATACTTCTTCTGCAGGTCAGCGCAGAGGCTGTCACGGCGGAAGTCATTCGGGAAGGCATTGCCCTTGGCACGCACGGCAGCAAGCTTTTCCTTGCGCAGGGCGATCAGGGCATTTTCTTCCTGTTGCAGGTCTTGCGGGTCGAGTTGTTGGTCGCTCATGTCTTTAAAAATTCCATCACAGTTCTGTTGCCCCCGCCTTGCGGCAGGGGGAAGCGGGCTTTGGCGCACCCTCTGGGCATCGCACTGGCTTCGCACACGTTTTGTTGCCGACTTACAGCCCTTGTTTCAGGCTGGCTATCAGGTATTCGTCGATATCGCCGTCGAGCACCTTGTCGCAGTCGCTGCGCTCGATATTGGTACGCAAATCCTTGATCCGCGAGGCGTCGAGAACGTACGAGCGGATCTGATGACCCCAGCCGATGTCCGACTTGGTGTCTTCCAGGGCCTGGGAAGCGGCATTGCGCTTCTGGATTTCCTGCTCGTAAAGACGCGCCCGCAGCATTTTCATCGCGGTGTCTTTGTTCGCATGCTGGGAACGTTCGTTCTGGCAGCTCACCACGGTATTGGTCGGCACGTGAGTGATACGTACGGCCGAGTCAGTGGTGTTTACGTGCTGACCACCCGCTCCGGAGGAGCGATAGGTATCGATTCGCAGGTCAGAGGGGTTGATGTCGATTTCGATGTTGTCATCGATTTCCGGCGAAACGAATACAGCCGAAAACGAGGTATGACGACGGTTGCCCGAATCGTACGGGCTTTTGCGTACCAGACGATGGACGCCAATCTCGGTGCGCAACCAACCAAATGCGTATTCGCCTTTGATATGAACGGTTGCACCCTTGATACCGGCAACTTCACCGGCGGACAGTTCCATGATGGTGGCATCGAAGCCGCGCTTGTCGGCCCAACGCAAATACATCCGCAGCAGGATATTGGCCCAGTCTTGCGCTTCGGTGCCACCGGAGCCAGCCTGGATGTCCAGGTACGCGTTGTTGGCATCCATCTCACCACTGAACATGCGGCGGAATTCGAGTTTTTCAAGGGCTTCGCGCAGGCGTTCAACTTCAGCGGCCACGTCATCGACGGCGCCCTGGTCTTCTTCCTCGGCGGCCATCAACAGCAGGTCTTTGGCATCGGCCAGGCCTGTGTGCATCTCATCGAGGGTTTCAACGATCTGCGCCAGCAGGGAGCGCTCGCGCCCCAGTTCCTGGGCGTATGCAGGGTTGTTCCAGACACTCGGATCTTCAAGCTCGCGATTGACTTCGGTCAGACGCTCATGCTTTTGATCGTAGTCAAAGATACCCCCGAATGGTTTCGGAGCGCTCTGACAGGTCCTTGATGCTGTTAAGGATCGGGTTGATTTCCATGGCTGGCGGCACTCTCAGGCGATTTTTACAAAGCCGGGGAGTATACCGTAAACCGAGCGTATCAGCAGCCCGCCTGGCGGGGTTATGTGGCCAGTGACAACAGGTCGCAAGCCTTCTTCGATGAGCGATACGTCGCACACGATTATGGGCACAGAATTACATCTGAAAGACGAGGCCATCTCAGCCGTACGACAAGTTTGAATACTACATAGGAATAATTACCCAATTTGAGAGAAAAGTACTACACGCCAAATAATTGCACTTAAAAACCTGCACCGCTATACCTACAACACACTTACAACACCTGATTCCCTGATACCCACACGCCATATCCGAACAACCAATAATTAAATGGCAGCCCCATGTCGAACTTAGCGAACGGTCACTCATTCGGTATAGCGACCCCCCACTTCAAGTCCTCGATGATGGCCATGCAGGCCTATCTAACATCAGGGGCGACCCCGCATGCCTTATTAAGTGCAGCCGTGTCACTGACGTATAACCTCCCGCACTTATGCGGCCTGGGAGGCGACGCAATTATCATGCAATCAACCCCCCATAATCTGGCCATCTTCAACGGAACGGGCAGAACAGGTTTTCACCAGCATCACGACAACTACTTGCATAAAGGCCTTGTATCAATTCCTCGCAGAGGGATTTACAGCACCATGATCTATGGCTGCCCTTCAGCTTATGATCGTTATACACGCCTACATGACATCGACTTGAACGGCGTATTTAAACACCTGCACGACAATGACTTGAAACATGGCGTGGTGGCGTCCAGCAGTTTGATTCAGGCGTTTGATAACAGCACTAAAGACTCACTCAGACAGACACGGTTTTCACAATGGAACAAATACTTTATTCAACAGCAAGATCCAGCGCCCTTCTACCGTCAAACCCTGGCCACTTTGGCGCGTGAAGGTTTTGCATCCATGTACAGGGGGCAGTTGGCGGCGCAGGTATTTGACGCGCTGTCGACCTGCGACCCGCATTTGTATACACCTGAAGATTTTTCCGACTTTACCCCTAACCCCTCAGAAGTAAAAAAAACCACCTTCATGCACGCCAATGTCACGGCGCATGGCAGTAACAGTCCATGGAAAGAGCTGTTCCTGCTCTTGAAAGTCTACCAGTGGAGTGCCGAAGACACGGCCTTGCTCACACCGGCACAGCTCTGTACGGCAGCCGGGCTGATCGACAGCTGGGTGGCATCGCCGCTTTCTTCAGAGACGCACAGCGATGACAGCCTGAGCCAACAGGCCGCCCTGATCTATCAACAGCTCAAATTCGACAACCCCGAACCTGTGCCTCAATTGTCCAAACCCTCCCACACCATCTTTATGGCATGTGCCGAGGCCGACGGGACCCTGACCGGCATAACCAACTCGATCTTTACCCCCCTGGGGTCACTGTTCGAGATCGATGACACAGGCATTATCCTGAGCAACCGGGCATTCTCATTCAATGGCCCCCATCTGGGTTCGACCTTCAAAGGCAACACAGCCGCCAAACACACCACCAACTGCGTGCGCGTCACCACCGATCACCTGGAATTTATCATTGGTACATCCGGGGGGCCTGTGCAGTCCCAGACACTGGCGTACGTCATCTACAAAATTATCGCTGAGCAATGCCCGGTTCAAACCGCCCTGTCGAGCCCGCGCTTTGCCAATCTGGGCCGGCACCCGAAGACAAACGGCATTACCTATTTAAGCGAATCCGCACAAACGAACCCGATATTTACCTGTACTCACGGGCTATCCGATAAATTCGGGGTGGTACAGCTGGCTGGCATCAACACCCTGACCGGTCAGGTGTTCGCCGCTGCAGACCCTCGTGGCAGCGGTGTGGCGCTGGCGGTATGAAGGCTCACAGTTGCGGTTCAGGCCATGCAGCCATACTGACTGTCGCCAGTGCTTTCTTTCTGGAAGTACTGGATGCAACCATCATGCTGATGGCCATCATCCCCATGGCCAACGACCTGGGCGCCAGCATCAGCGGCGTGACACTGTCACTGGCCACCTATCTACTGGCCCTGGTCTTGTTCCTGCCCCTGAGCGGGCATTTGTTCAACCGTTTCGCGCTTGCCCAACAATTCCTGTGCGGCCTGGCGATTTTTTGCCTCGCCTCCCTGGCCTGCGCCATCAGCCAGAATATTTACCTGCTGTGCATCGCCCGCCTTGTCCAGGGCTTTGGCAGTGCGTTGGTGGTACCTGCCGGACGAGCCTTGATCCTGGCCAACACCCCGAAGATTGCCATTCCCAAAACCATGGCCTGGCTGATTGCGCCTGCGCTCGTCGCCCCGATGGTTGCCCCCTATATGGCCAACCTGCTGTTAAACATCGGCAACTGGCGACTGATTTTTGCCTCTATCGGACTCTTTGCCGCAGGATTGATTATTGCCTGCCGCATCACCCTGTACTCACTGCCTGCCCCTGAAACCCCGCGTTTACAGCTTGATAAACATGCCTACGCACTATGGGCACTGTCCTCATCGGCCTTGTTCATGATGTTTATGGCGGCTTCGAATAACTGGCTCTTCTGCAGCGTTCTGGCCGCAGGTGCAATGTTCTATGGCAGCAAACGACTTTGCACAAGGCTGCACCAGCACGCGAAGGCGCAATTGTTTGATCTGTCCTTGCTCAATGATCCAGCGTTCAAGTTCAACATTCTCTCCGGCAGTTTGTTCCGTATCAGCATTTATGCATTTCCAACGCTGCTGATTATTCACCTCATGAAAAATTCGAATTATTCGCCCGTTTCGATTGGCCACTGCCTGCTGTTTATCTTCGCCGGCAACCTTGTTTCAAAACCCGTGGCAGCCCGGCTATTAACAGGCTGCCGCTGCCTGAAACGCTATTTTATCTATTCGGCACTGACGACATCCGTAACGTTGGGCCTGTTTCTTTTCCCGCCACTGCTCAACCAACTACCGGCACTGTGGTTGATGTGTTTTCTACACGGTTGCGCACGCTCATTTCAATTTCTCGGCTACTCATCCACCGCACTGCGCAATGTGCAACAGCACCGCATGCATCACGCCAATATCCTGATCAGTTCGGTGATGCAGCACAACGCCCTGATCGGCCAGGCAGTACCTGCCCTTCTGAGTGCTTTCTTTATTCCCGAACACCTGCCGTTCTTCACGATCGGCATGTCCACCGTGACGCTTGCATCACTTCTTACCGTGCTGGGCGCACTGCGCCTGCCCAACTCAAACAGGAGCCATATCGACCCCATGCACTTCAAGTCCGATTAACGGAAAACCTGGGTATGTCCCGTACTCATGTGGTGTTACGCAAGGAGCTGAAGATGAAAGCATTGACGTTGAAAACCACCGTTGAAATTCCGATAGAGGGCGTTCCTCAACTCACCCGATTTGTGTCCTTTGAAGGTGTCGATAAAGAACACTTCGCGCTATTGATTGGTGACTGTCAAACCACTCCCGTACTCACCCGGGTTCATTCCGAGTGCCTGACAGGCGATGTATTCGGCTCAAAGCGTTGCGATTGCGGCGCCCAGCTCAAAGAAGCCCTGTCGCAAATAGCCGCGCGAGGGGGTGGCGTATTGATCTATCTGCGTCAGGAAGGGCGCGGTATTGGCCTGTACTCCAAGTTCGATGCCTACCTGCTGCAAAACCAGGGCATTGATACCTTCACTGCCAACGAGATGCTCGGGTACGCCGATGACTTGAGAGAGTTTGAAAGTGCGGGGGCCATGCTCAAGGCCCTGCATATTCATCACATCGACCTGATTACCAACAACCCGGCAAAAATCCTGGCCCTGGAAAATTGCGATATCACCATCAATACCACCCTGCCCTCCGGGGTTTTCCTGACCGTCGAAAACGAGGACTACCTGCGCAGCAAAATCAATAAAAAACACCATACGATCAACTTGAAAAACAAAAAATGGTGATCGCAATGAGCACTTACATTCTGAATTTTTCACCTACAGGCATGCTACCGACAAAGCAGATGAACCCCCACACACCCATCAGCACCTCAGAAATTATCGACGATGTATTGATGGCCGCCGAACTGGGTGCGTCCATTGCGCACCTGCACGCCAGGGATCAAAAAACCGGCGAACCGACCTGCGACCTCAACACATTTGCCACTCTCTTCGAAGGCATCAGAAAATATAATAAACAACTGATTTTATGCGCCTCACTCAGTGGTCGAAACATTTCCGATCCAACTCTCAGAGCGCTGCCCCTGTCATTGGACGGTGACGCAAAACCCGATATGGGTTCATTGACCTTGTCGTCCATGAACTTTTCCACGCAGCCCAGCATTAATGCCCCGGCGACAATCAACTACCTCGCCGAACAAATGGCGCTAAAAGGCATCTCGCCCGAGGTTGAGATATTTGATAGCGGCATGTCGAACTACCTGCATTGCCTGATCAAAAAATCGTTAATGCCGCCCACTGTCTACGCCAATATTTTGCTGGGCAATATTTTTGGCGCACAGCCCAGTTTTGCGCATATGGCAGCCATTACCAGCTCACTGCCGGGCAATGTCGTCAGTTCTTTCGCCGGGCTGGGTAGCTATCAACTGCGCAGCAATACCCTGGCTCTCGCCTCTGGTCACGGCATCCGCATCGGCCTTGAAGACAATATCTGGCTCGACCATAAACGCACCACCCTGGCGAGTAATCGCAGCCTGCTCGAGCGCATCACCGCCATTGCCAACCTGCAGGAGTTGACACCCGCCACCCCCAGGCAGGTCAGGGAACAACTAGGACTGCAACCTGGACAAGGTCGCTATGGCTTGCCCCCTATCGTTGACTGATACGAGGAAACAGAAAATGGAGAATGTCTGGTTTACTCCCGAAAATTATCAACGCACCTCCAAAAACCTGCAGAGACGCTGTTTGAAACTATTGCTGTCGTTCGCGCCCCCCCAAGGCACATTGCTGGATGTCGGGTGCGGAACCGGTAATACCCTGCTCTTCACGGACAAAGAAAAGATTGAGCAGTACGTGGGCATTGATATTTCCGCTGACATGATTGCGTACGCCAACCGCACTCATGCAGCACCCAATATCAGATTTATGGTCAGCGACTTCCTGGACTGTTCCCTCGAACACTGGCCAGCGTTTGACGCAGCCGTCTGTGCCGCCTGCCTGCATTGGTTTATTCCCAACGAACAAACCGTTATCGATAAATTATTCAGGGCTTTGAAACCGGGCGGTTACTTATATTTATCCTGTGCGTTCGACTTCGATTATGTACAAGGTGAGCGATCGATCCAGGAGCGGGTGCTGACCGCTATCCGCCAGCAATACCCCTGTATTGCCGAGCCCGTGGTATTCGATGATTTCAGGTTCAACAGGCACTCCCTTGTCACGGCACTTCACGGTTTCGAGATCATTCGCTCGCACCGTATCGAGGAACCCGTGCACTTCAAGACGTTTGAAGATTTCAGGGATTGGCACCTGGGTAGCGGCTCCGTGGTCTATGGCCAGTTCGAAGAAAGCGTCCGCGACCTGGCAATCGCCGCTTACTATCAAAAACTCTATGAGCACTATTGCGCCGCAGAATACAAAACCGCGTATTCCACTGGCTTGATGCTGCTTAAAAGGAGGGCTGCCTGATGTATACCGGAATTGTTCAAGGCACTGCCCGGGTGCTGTCGGTGCACACGCAGGCTGGGCACAAACGTATCGTCCTGGCCCAGAAAGCCTCTCTATTCGAAAACGTTGATATCGGTGCCAGCGTGTCGGTCAACGGCACCTGCCTGACCGTCGTTGCCTACTCTGCAGGCACCGCGACGTTTGATATTTCTCACCGAACGGCCGAAATCACGACACTCAAACACTTGAGTATCGATGAGCAGGTCAATATTGAACGCTCACATCGAACTGGCGATGAGAATGGCGGGCACGCACTGTACGGCCATGTTGAAAGTACCGCGCAGGTCGTGTCGTGGCAGCCACTGGGCGAAACGGTGACTGCGCAACTCCAGCTGGATGCGTCGACCTTTGCCTACCTGTTCAAAAAGGGTTTTGTCGGTATGCATGGCTGCAGCCTCACCATCGATAGCCTGGATGAAGAGCGGCACTGGGTGACGGTCAACCTGATTGCGCAAACACTCGCCCTGACCAATTTGAGCAGCTTGCGGGTGGGCGACCGGGTCAATATCGAAATCGACCAGACCACCCGCACCCTGGTGGATACCCTTAGGACTACCCTGGCCCGCCTGCTCCCGGGAAACCTGTAGCGTGCGGCAAAGCAGTCATCGTTGATGCCATCGCGCGCAGGCTCGCTCCCACGACAGTGCTGTAAGCACTCCGGCTGTGTGAACGACACAAAACCTGTGGAAGCTGGCTTGCCTGCGATGCAAGCGACAAGGTCTTGAGAGCAATCACTCAATACCCACCTGATTACGCCCATTCTTCTTGGCCAGGTAAAGCCCCTTGTCCGCCGCCGAAATCAGCTCACGGCAGTTGCTACCCTGCTGCGGGGTCATGGTCGACAGGCCAATACTGATGGTCAGGCTGGAGCCTGCTGTCGGCGAAATATGCGGGATTTTCATCGCTTCAACCGCCATGCGCAGTTTTTCTGCCACCAGCCGCGCGCCGCCCTGGGAAGTGTTGGGCAGTACAATGGCAAATTCCTCACCGCCATAACGGGCCGGCAAGTCAGATGGCCGGCTGCTGGCATCACGGATGCCCGCCGCCACCTTGCGCAACGCTTCATCGCCGTCCAGATGGCCAAATGAGTCGTTGTATGATTTGAAGTAATCAACATCGATCATCAACAACGACAATTGGTTCTGCTCACGCATGGCGCGACGCCATTCCAGCTCAAGGTATTCATCAAAGTGGCGGCGGTTGGACAGCCCGGTCAGGCCATCGGAGTTCATCAGCCGTTGCAGCACCAGATTGGTGTCCAGCAATTGCTGTTGGCTGACCCGCAGCGCACGGTAGGCAGCATCACGCTGCAACAGCGTCATGTAGGAGCGCGAGTGATAGCGGATACGCGCCACCAGTTCGATGTTGTCCGGCAGCTTCACCAGGTAATCATTGGCCCCGGCCGAGAACGCCGCGCTTTTGATCAACGGGTCCTCTTTGGTGGACAACACGATAATCGGGATATTTTGCGTCGCCGGGTGGTTGCGGTATTCGCGCACCAGGCTCAAGCCGTCCAGGCCCGGCATCACCAGATCCTGCAAAATCACCGTCGGCTTGATGCGGATAGCCTGGGCAATGGCCTGGTGCGGGTCGGCACAGAAGTGAAAATCAATGTTCTGTTCAAGGGCCAACCCTCGGCGCACGGCTTCGCCGATCATTGCCTGATCGTCTACCAGCAACACCATGGCCGCGTTTTCATCAGTTTTAACGTCGTCCAACTGCAAGTCGCTCATGCGCGTTCACCTGAATTACTGCCTTCAAGCCACTCTTGCCGGGTTCTACCAGTCATTTGGCAAATTTCTCCAGCAAGCGTGGCGCAATCTTGTCCAATGGGCGAATCTCGACTGCGGCATCGATGGCCGCTGCCGCTTTGGGCATTCCGTACACCGAGCTGCTCTGCTGATCCTGGGCAATGGTGAGAAACCCCTGCTGGCGCATGAGTTTAAGACCTTGAGCCCCGTCACGCCCCATGCCGGTCAACAGCACTCCCACCGCTTCACCATTCCAGTAGCGGGCAACACTTTCAAAAAAAACATCGATCGATGGCCGATAAATCTCATTGACCGGCTCGGCGGTGTAAGCCAGCGTGCCATTTTTCAATAGCCTGATATGGTGATTGGTGCCCGCCAGCAGCACAGTGCCCACCTGCGGCGTCTCCCCGTCGCGGGCCAGGCGCACATCAAGTCCGCACGAAGTGCTCAGCCACTCGGCCATACCTGCAGCAAACACCTGATCAACGTGCTGAACCAGTACGATAGCTGCCTCAAAGTTTCTCGGCAGACCTTTAAGCAGGGTTTCAAGTGCAGCCGGACCACCTGCCGACGAACCGATGGCCACCAGCCCTGCCCGCACACCCGGTACACGAGCATGGGTCACTACCGGCTTGACCCGTTTCTCACTCTGCCCCATCAACCAGCCAACATTGAGTATCTTGCGCAGCAAAGGCGCCGCCGCCTCTCTGGGGTTGCTGCCGCCCAGCACGGGGGTATCCACCACATCCAGCGCACCAAAGCCCATGGCCTCAAAAACACGGTGCACATTCTGCTCGCGGTCGATGGTGACAATCACAATCGCACAAGGGCTTTCAGCCATGATCCGGCGCGTGGCCTCGACGCCGTCCATGACCGGCATGATCAAGTCCATCAGAATCAGGTCCGGGGTGTTCTCGGCGCACAGGCGCACCGCCTCCTGACCATCACCGGCAACCCAGATCACATGGTGCGCGGGTTCGAACGCCAGCGCCCGGCGCAAGGCCTCAACCGCCAGGGGCATATCGTTGACGATGGCGATTCTCATGTCTGGGCTCCACCAATGAGTTCAACCACTGCGTCGAGCAGGGCATCGTCATGGAAACTCGCTTTGGCTAGATAATAGTCGGCGCCTGCATCCAGGCCGCGCCGACGGTCTTCTTCACGATCTTTGTACGACACCACCATCACCGGCATTGATTGCAATCGGTTATCGCGACGCAACAGGGTAACCAGTTCGATGCCATCCATGCGCGGCATATCGATGTCGGTAATCAACAAATCGAAATGTTCGGCACGCAGCGCGTTCCAGCCGTCCATGCCGTCAACCGCCACAGCCACTTCATAACCACGGTTGATCAGCAACTTGCGTTGCAGTTCGCGCACCGTCAATGAGTCATCCACCACCAGAATACGTTTGCGGGTCAATTCGGCGGTGTGCCGGTTACGCCGGTCGATACGCTCAAGACGCCCGGTATTAAGCAGTTTGTCTACCGAACGCAGCATGTCTTCGACATCTACGATCAGCACCGGTGAACCATCATCCAGCAAGGCCCCGGCGGAAATGTCCTGGACCTTGCCCAGACGCGGATCAAGGGGCAGGACCACCAGGGTGCGCTCGCCGATAAAGCGCTCAACGGCCACGCCATAGACCGCGTCGCGTTCGCGAATCACCACCACCTTGAGGGTTTCGTCATCGCTCTGGCTGGCAGGGCGCTGCAACAATTGGCTGGCGGCAACCAGCCCCACATGGCGGCCTTCATGCCAGAAGTGCTGACGGCCTTCGAGCTGCACGATGTCGTCGGGCTCCAGGTCGCGCATGCGCTCGATATGGGCCAGCGGGAAGGCATAGGCTTCGTCGGCCACTTCAACCACCAGGCTGCGCACCACCGACAGAGTCAACGGCACTTCAAGATGGAAGCGGCTGCCATGCTGGGGGGTGTGCTCCAGCACAATGGCACCGCGCAACAGGCGCACCATATGCTGTACGGCATCCAGCCCCACACCGCGCCCCGATACTTCGGTGACGGTGTCGCGCAGACTGAAACCGGGTAAAAACAGAAAGGTCAGCAGCTCTTCTTCGCTCAGTTGCGCCACCGTCTCCTCGGTGGACAACTGACGCTCGACGATGGTGCGACGCAAACGGTCCAGATCGACACCGGCACCGTCATCGCTCAACTCCAGCACCAGCAGACCGGCCTGATGAGAGATGCGCAGGCGGATCAGGCCTTCGGCCGGTTTACCCGCCAGCAAGCGCTGTTCCGGGGTTTCAATACCGTGGTCGACGGCATTGCGCAATAAATGGATCAAGGGTGCTTCGAGCTTTTCCAGCACGTCGCGGTCAACCTGGGTTTTCTCGCCTTCGATTTCCAGGCGGATCTGCTTGCCCAGGGCGCGACCCAAATCACGCACCATGCGCTCCTGCCCGACCAGCACATCGGCGAAGGGCCGCATGCGACACGCCAGTGCAGTGTCGTAGAGCAATTGCGCACGCTGGCCAGCCTGCCAGCAAAATTCGTCAAGTTCGGCGGTCTGCTCGCTGAGCAGGTGCTGGGACTCGGCCAGCATCTGCCGGGCATCGACCAGTGCCTGCTCGGCTTCATGGCTGATGCCCGAGACCTTGAGGTGTTCATTGAGCGTGTCCATGGCCCGCAAGTTGGTGCTTTGCATGCGTTTAAGCCGTTGCAATGTCACCAGAAAGGGTTTGAGGCGCTGGGTTTCCACCAGGGATTTGCTCGACAGATCGAGCAGGCTGTTAAGGCGCTGGGCCGTGACCCGCAGTACCCGCTCGCCGCTTTCGGTCAGACGCTGGGGGCGACGTGCTGGCTCCGCTGCCGGCTCGGCTGGCACCTCGACCTGACGCTCAACCACAGGTTCTGGCGCAAGTTCGGGTACAGCTGGCGAGGGCATCAACAACAGCTGCGACACGTCAAATTCGGGCGGCGCCACCCGCGCACCGGGGGCAGACGGATCCAGCAGCTCATTCATGTGCGCCACATAGGCGTCGATGTCGTGAGGCGTGACAGTGTTGCCGGGGGTGGCAATGCGCATCAGCAGGTCGGTACCTTGCAACAAGGCATCAATGTGTTCGCGTTGCAGGTACAAACGGCCTTCCTGGGCACTGACCAGGCAGTCTTCCATGACATGGGACACGCTGACCCCGGCATCCACCCCGACAATCCGGGCTGCGCCCTTGAGCGAGTGGGCCGCGCGCATGCAGGCTTCCAGCTGGTCAGCCTGGGTCGGGTTGCGTTCCAGCGCCAGCAGGCCTTCGTTGAGCACCTGGGTTTGCGCCTCGGCCTCCAGGCTGAACAGCTCAAGCAGCGAGGCGTCGCGCATTTGCTCGGGGGTCATGTCAGGCTCCGGGTGATTGCGCTCAACAGTTGCTCTTCATCCAGTAAACGCAGGCTGCGGTTTTTCCACTGCAGCACACCCCGGGTGTATTTGGCGCTGACATGCTCGCCGGAGAGCGATGCAGCATTGATGTCGCCCTCGGCAATATTATGAATGCCATCCACCTCATCCACCGGCAGTACCACGGCTCCACCGTGGGCGGCCACAATCAGCATGCGCGGCATCACCCGCTGCGATGAGGCTCCCGGCGTGGCTGGGTCAAGCCCCAGCAGTTCAACCAGCGACAGGCACGGCACCAGAGTGCCGCGCACATTGGCCACACCGCGCAAGGCCCGGGAACGCTGGTGCGGCAGGGAGTGAATGGTTTGCATCGGTGCCACTTCATCCAGGCAACGCGTGGGCAGCCCCAGCCACTCCTCACTCAGGCGGAAAATCACCAGTGAGCAGGTTGCAACCTTTTGCTCATGGGCCTGCGGGGCATAAAGCTCCTGGCTTTGCTGCTCAAATGAATAGCGGTCGAGCAAACGGGTCGCGGCAGCAGCATACGTGTCGCAGTTGCGGCAATGGATATGCTGGGGCAGCAACGGGCAGCTTTTGTCACCGTAGATGCCAATGCGGTTCCAGCAGTCATCAATGGCCTGCGCTTCGGAGTGAATCAAGCTCTGTGCTGCTAAAGCGCTCATTGTTTACGCTCACTTTGAGTGGAACGCCCGTTACGGGCTGCGCGCTCGTGCAAGCGCCGGGCGCCTGCTTCATCGCCTTGTGAAGCCAACAGCGCTGCCAGATGGGCCAGCGCTTCCGAATGCTGGGGTTCCAGGTACAGCGCCTTGCGATAGAAGCCCTGGGCCTCTGAGGTCTGGCCCTGCACATCGCTGAGCAGGCCCAACCAGTAAAACACCTCGGCCTGCGGGTCATGCCGCTGCAAGAACTGTTCGCAGACCGCACGCGCCTCAAGGCTTTTGCCTTCATTGGCCAGGCTGGCAATCTGTTCAAGCAACAGACCCGGCCCATCCACTGGCGAAGCCGATTTTTGCCCGATCGGGGTTTGCGCGCGCGGGGCAAAAGGCCGGCTGGCCGGTGTCGGCACAGGCGCTGGCGCTTTTGGTCGTGCCAGTGGCTTGAGTTCGGCAAGCACAGGGCGCGCTGCCGGCAATGGCTCATGATTGTGGCAAAAGGCAAACGACTGCGGAGCACCGATCGAACGCATGCCCAGCCGGTTGAGCAAGCTGCCTTCGGCCGGACCTATAAATAAAACACCATCATCACGGGTCAGGCGCTTGAGCACATCAAGGGCCTGCTGCTGGGTTTTAAGATCAAAGTAGATCAACAGGTTGCGGCAGAACACAAAGTCATAAGGCTCGTGGCTGGCGAGCAGTATCGGATCCAGCAGATTGCCTGCGGTGAAGCTGACCTGCCCGCAGACCCGCTCCGACAACTGATAACCATCGCTCTCGACACAGAAGTAGCGCTCACGAAAATCTGTTGGCTGGCCTCGAAAGGAGTTTTTGCCATACAGCGCGTTTTGCGCACGCTGCACCGAAAGCGGACTGACATCCAGGGCGTCGACCTTGAATTGGTGTGCAGCAAAGCCGGCATCGAACAGTGCCATGGCAATCGAATACGGCTCTTCGCCGGTCGAACACGGCAGACTCAGGATACGCAACGGGCGTCGGCTGCCGATTTCCGCCAGGCGCTGCCTGGCCAGGCGGCCCAGGGTGGCAAAGGATTCGGGGTAACGGAAGAACCAGGTCTCGGGCACGATCACCGATTCGATCAGGGCTTGCTGTTCATCCTGGGAACTGAGCAGGCGCTGCCAGTAGCGATCGTTATCAGCCATGCCCAATGCAATGCAGCGCTGGCGTACGGCACGTTCGATAATCGCCGGGCCGACCGATGCCACATCCAGGCCGATGCGCTGCTTCAAATAGTCAAAAAAACGCTGATCAAGACTCATGGCGCCACCTGGACGCAGGTGTCATCTTCGCCCTGGGCAAAAAGCAGAGCAGACACCGCAGGGCTGAGCAGATCGTCGACACTTAACCACTGCAACAGCCCGGCCTCATCTTTACGCACCGGTCCCAGGTAAGGCGCATCGTGGTTATCGACACCGTAGGGCTGAAACTCCGCCGGATCGCAGCGCAAAGTGTCACTGGCCTGTTCAAGCAGCAGGCCGAGCAATTGCCCGCGATAATTGACCAGCACCAGCCGGGTGCTGGTGCGGGCTACGGCGGCGGTGCCAAAGGTCATGGCACTGATATCGATCACCGGAACCATTCGATCACGATGAGCAAAAACCCCCGCTACCCACTCGGGGGCATGGGCTATGGGCTTGAGAGGCAAGCGCGGCAACACTTCGACCACATCGCCAGCGGCCAGTGCATAGCGCTCGTTACCAATATAAAACACCAGAAACAGGCGTTTTTGCGACACCTTGGCGCCCGGTTTTTTGGCTGAAAGCTCGCTCATCAGACTTTGAAACGCGAAACGCCGCTGCGCAACCCAACGGCAACCTGACTCAATTCGTCGATCGCGAAGCTGGCCTGACGCAGGGACTCAACGGTCTGGCTGCTGGCATCACCCAATTGCACCAGCGCAAGGTTGATCTGCTCGGCGCCCGTAGCCTGAGCCTGCATGCCTTCATTGACCATCAGTACACGCGGCGCCAGGGCCTGGACCTGATGGATGATCTGCGACAGCTGCTCGCCCACTTGCTGCACTTCGGACATGCCGCGGCGTACTTCTTCAGAGAACTTGTCCATGCCCATCACGCCCGCCGACACTGCCGACTGAATCTCGCGCACCATCTGCTCGATATCGTAGGTAGCCACGGCAGTCTGGTCGGCCAAACGGCGCACTTCGGTAGCAACCACAGCAAAACCGCGGCCGTATTCACCGGCTTTTTCAGCTTCAATGGCCGCGTTAAGCGACAGCAAATTGGTCTGGTCGGCGACCTTGACGATGGTCACCACCACCTGGTTGATGTTACCGGCCTTCTCGTTGAGGATCGCCAGCTTGGCGTTGACCAGATCGGCAGCCCCCATCACCGAGTGCATGGTTTCTTCCATGCGGGCCAGGCCCTGCTGCCCGGAACCGGCCAGGATCGAGGCCTGGTCGGCTGCCGAGGTCACTTCGGTCATGGTGCGCACCAGATCACGGGACGTGGCGGCAATTTCCCGGGAAGTTGCACCTATTTCCGTAGTGGTGGCTGCGGTTTCAGTGGCTGTGGCCTGTTGTTGCTTGGAGGTAGCGGCTATTTCCGTAACCGACGTAGTGACCTGCACCGAAGAGCGCTGGGCCTGGGACACCAACGTAGTCAGCTCGGCCATCATGTCATTGAAGCCGGTTTCCACCGCGCCAAACTCGTCCTTGCGCTCCAGATTCAAGCGCGAGCTCAGGTCACCGGAACGCATCACTTCCAGAATCGTGACGATACGCTGCATCGGCGACATGATTGCGCGCAGCAACAGGAAGCCACACAGCGCTGCTGCAAGTACGGCAATAACCAGGGAAATGATCATGCTGATCTTGGCAGTCAATACGGCGTGACCAATATTGTCAGTGGCGAGCTTGGCCGACTCGCTGTTGCCTTCAATGATGCTATTGAGCAACTTGCGGCCTTCCATCCAGGCTGGAGCCAGTTGCTCACTAAGCACCTTGTGGGCCTGGGCGTAATCCTTGTTCTGATAGAGATCAAGAATTTTCGCCAACACCACGCCGTACTCTCCATGCAGACGCTCGAAGTCGTCGAAGTGGGCCCTGTCTTCACCTTCAAAAATAGTGCCGCGATAGTTATCCAGTTCTTTGTTCAAGCGGTCTTCGTAGCTGGCGTACAACTTGCGGTCTTCGTTGGTCAGGTCACGCTGATTAAGCGAGCCCACCAGTTCCAGGGTCAGGACATAGCTGTCGACCCAGGCGCTACGAATCATCGAACTGTAATAGACCCCGGGAATCGAGTCGGTTTGCACCTTTTCTTCACTGGTTTCGATCGACAGCAGGCGCGAGTAAGACGCAACAACCATCAGCAGCATAATGGCGATGATTACAGCAAAGCTCGCCAAGATGCGTTGGCGTAACGTCCAGTTCTTCACAGTCGATCCTCGGGTGCCATTCAAATGAAGGTGAGTATAGCCGAGGGTAAGCAATGATTCGTACAGGCGTTGAGACAGATCTCACAGCAATAGACAAAAATTCCTACATGCAAAACTTCAAACCTGTGGGAGGGCTGTTGTCAGAACATCAATGCATTGGTCAGGTCGCCCATGGGCGCTTGCCCCCGCGCCTTCATGGCATCGTCACGTTGCTTGAGGCCATCCAGCACTTCCAGCTGATGCACCCGGCTAATCAGGCGCAGAATCGAAGCGGTGTCATACACCGTGTGATCCACCGTCCCCTTGCGTGCGAAAGGTGATACCACCAGAGCCGGAATCCTTGTACCCGGCCCCCAGCGATCACCTTTGGGCGGTGCAACGTGATCCCACCAGCCACCGTTTTCGTCCACGGTAAGCACGATCACCATGTTTTGCCATTGCGGGCTGTTGCGCAGCACCTTGAGCACACGGTCAAGGTGCCGGTCACCAGCAGCCACATCGGCATAGCCAGCGTGCAGGTTGAGGTTGCCCTGAGGCTTGTAGAAACTCACGGCTGGCAGGCTGCCAGCCTCGGCGTCAGCCAGAAAGCGGTTGCTGCCGGACTCATCGCCCAGGCCTGCGTCGCGCAGGCGCTTGCTGCGCTCCTGCGGGTTCTGCGGGCCTTGTTGAACAAAGTAGTTGAATGGCTGGTGGTGGTACTGGAAGTTGGGGATCTTGGGGATCCCGTCCGAGCCCTTGAACTGCTCCAGCGTGGCCTGCCAGGCCCCCGCGTACCAGGCCCAGTCAATGTTCTTTTTGCTCAGTTTGTCGCCGATATGCTCATGGCTTTGTGGCACCAGTACGCTTGGCAGGTCGGGCTTGGCATAGTCGGGACGCTCGGGGTCGCGGATCCAGGTCGGCCAGTAAGGCGGCGCCATGGTGTTGACTGCAAAACCGTCCGGCGTGAGAGCGCTGGGACCGAACTGCGCGGCGCCGGTCATGGCGCTGGCCGGGGATTTGCCCAGAGGCTTCAAGCGTGTACCGGCAGGGTCATCGCCCTGCAAAACAGCAATCTGCGCCTCGGCAACAGAGGTATTCGCGTTCGGATAGAACGGCACTGCTGCGCTGATCAGGTATTGGTGGTTAAGGAACGAACCGCCAAAAGCCCCCTGGAAGAAGTTATCGCACAGTACGAATTCACGGGCTACATCCCACAGACGCAGCGAATACTGCGACTGGGCGTAGTAGCCCATGGGCAAGCCGCCGGAATCCCCCCAGGCCACGAACTGGTCGTTCTTGCCATCGTTGATCTGCATCTGGTTCTGATAGAACACATGCCACAGGTCGCGGGTCACCAGATTCAACGGCAGATCTTGCTGATTCGGCCCTTTCAGCGCGAAGGGGGCGTTGGGCAGGTTCTCCTGAAACTGCTCACCCGGCGCATAGGTCACGCCATCTACCGTCTGCGGTCCCACTTGCAGCAGCCCGCCCCATATCGGTGGCAGGGTCTGTAGCAGGCTGCCATCACGGTCGCGTTGCTGGTAGTCGGCGGGTTTGAGGGCCGACAACGGCTTCTCGACACCGGGGAAGTTTGCAAACAGGTTGTTGAAGCTGCGGTTCTCGGCATAGATCACCACGATGGTCTTGACCTGTTCGTGGAGCTTTTTGTCCAGCTCGGCCGGGGTCAGCGGTTGCGGCCTGACGGGGGGTTCGTGCTGACTGCTGCCGCAAGCGCTCAAGGTGGCCGCGCCAACGCCCAGTGCGGCAGCACCGGCGAGGAAGCGACGGCGGCTGCTGTCGGCCGGGCATTGGGTGTCCTGGTCTTTCTTGTCGCTCATTGCGGCTTCCTGATTACACGTAACAAATTATTTCTGGCGGGCAGGCTAACAGGGGATTATGACGGGGAAGTTGCAGTGGATCGAAGCCACGAAGCATAAAAAAACGCCCCGGGCCGTTGCGGCTCGGAGCGTCTAAAACAAGCATGTTGCGGCGCCTGCATCGTGATGCAGGCTCGCGCCCACAGAGTGCGTTAGCCCTGCGCCTGCTTGACCTGGGCTTCCAGCTCGATCTTGAGCCCCGGGTCGAGCTTGAGCTGTTTGGCCAGCTCTTCCAGATAGGCGCGCTCCATGAAATGTTCTTCATCCACCAGAATCAGGCTGGCGATATACAATTCGGCCGCGATTTCCGGGGTGCTGGCAGCTCTGGCAACCTCTGCCGGGTCCAGCGGCTTGTTCAGTTCAGCTTGCAGCCATTGGCGCAATGCAGGGTCGCCATTGAGTTTGTTCAACTCGCCATCGATCAGTTGGCGCTCACGCTCATCCACATGACCATCAGCCTTGGCAGCAGCCACCAGGGCCTTGAGGATCGCCTGGCTGTGTTGCTCCACTTGCGGCGCCGGAACACGGTCAATGGTTTGCGGCTCGGTCTGCGGTGCCGTGCCCTGATTGGCCTGCCAGTTGCCGTAGGCCTTGTAGGCCAGAACGCCCAGGGCGGCAAGGCCGCCATAGGTCAGTGCCTGACCACCGTACTTGCGCGCACTCTTGTTGCCCAGCAGCAGCCCCAGGGCACTGGCTGCCAGAGCGCCGCCACCCGCGCCGGAAAGCAGGCCGCCCAGGCCACCAGACCCGAGCAGGTCACCCAGGCCGCCTTTATCGTCACGGGAGGCGCTGCCTTGGGCGCCGGTTTTTTTCGCCAGCATCTGTTGGCCGGATTTAAGCAGTTGGTCGAGCAAACTCATAAGCATCCTCTCTTAACAGGGTCAGGGGGCGCCAGAAAACCCGCCCGCAGGCAGGTTTATCGTAAAGAGCACTGGCTATCAGTCGCGCAGGTCGGACTCATGAATCGGTTGGTCGCGATGGGTCGCGCGCTGGTACTGGGCTGGCCAGATGGCCTTTTTACCGCCCAGGTCATCGTCTGCATGCAACGGCCAATACGGGTCACGCAACAGTTCACGCGCCAGCAGGATCAGGTTGGCCTGCCCGGTACGCAAAATATGCTCGGCCTGGGCCGGTTCGGTGATCATGCCCACCGTACCGGTGGCAATGCAGGCCTCCTTGCGCACGCGCTCGGCAAAACGGGTCTGGTAGCCAGGCCCCACCGGAATCTCGGCATTGGCTGCGGTACCGCCCGAAGACACGTCGATCAGGTCCACGCCCAATGCCTTGAGGCGTCGTGCCAGTTCGACGGTTTCGTCAGGGTTCCAGCCGTCTTCCACCCAGTCGGTGGCCGAGACCCGCACAAACAGCGGTAGCTCCTGCGGCCATACACCGCGCACGGCCTCGGTGACTTCCAACACCAGACGGATGCGATTCTCGAACGAACCGCCGTATTGGTCACGTCGCTGGTTGCTCAACGGTGAAAGAAATTGATGCAACAAGTAACCATGAGCAGCATGTACTTCAACCACCGAGAAGCCAGCCTCCAGCGCTCGCTTGGCGGCAGCCACGAACGCCTGGATAACCTCATTGATCTGGATCTCGTCCAGTTGCACTGGCGCAGTGTGCTGTGGGTCGAAGGCAATGGGTGACGGCCCGACAGGCACCCAGCCGCCCTCCTCCACCTTGACGCTGCCATGCTTGCCCAACCAGGGGCGGTGGGTGCTGGCCTTACGCCCGGCATGGGCCAGCTGGATGCCGGCTACAGCGCCCTGGGAGCGAATAAAGCGGGTGATGCGTTGCAGGGGTTCAATCTGCTCGTCGTTCCACAGGCCCAGATCCTGGGCAGTGATACGGCCTTCGGGGGTGACGGCAGTGGCTTCGGTAAAAATCAGCCCGGCGCCGCCAACGGCACGGCTGCCCAGGTGGACCAGGTGCCAGTCATTTGCCAGCCCATCGACGCTGGAGTACTGGCACATTGGCGAGACCGCAATGCGGTTAAGAAGGGTCAGTTGGCGCAGGGTATAGGGTTCGAGCAGCAGACTCATGGGTCACCTCTAATTCCAGTGGGCAGGCTCCAAGTACTTCTGAAGAGCCTAGTCGACAACACTGGATGAGGGGGAGTTCATATCGCAACGGGACGTGGTGGTTTTGGTGGGAGCGGGCTTGCTCGGGATGCGGGCACCGCGGCCTGTCAGGCCAACCGCGGTGATAGCATCGCGAGCAAGCCCGCTCCCACAGGGGATTGGCGGATTAGCGCGGCTCGATATGGGCAATCATCAACTGTACGGTTTCGTTGCCGCGAAATTCGTTGAGGTCAAGCTTGTAGGCCAGTTCCACCCAGCGAATGGTCGGGTTCGGCCACACTTCGCGATCGATCCCGAAAGCAATGCCGTCGAGCTTTACGCTGCCGCATTCGGTCTTGAGCACGACTTTCAAATGCCGCTCCCCCACGATGCGTTGCTCCACCAACTGGAATACCCCGTGGAACAGCGGTTCGGGAAAGTGCTGCCCCCATGGCCCGGCATTGCGCAGGGCACGCGCCAGCTCCAGGTGAAACTCTTCCACTGCCAGGCTGCCGTCAGACAGCATGCGCCCGGTCAGGTCTTCTTCACGCAATTGACGCCGCACTTCAGCATCAAAGGCCTCACAGAAAAGCGGGAAGTTAGCCTCAGGCAAAGTCAGGCCAGCCGCCATGGCATGGCCACCGTATTTGCTGATCAAGTCCGGATGCTGTGCAGCCACCACACTCAGTGCATCACGAATATGAAAGCCCGGCACCGATCGGCCGGAGCCCTTGAGCATGCCATCCCCGGCATCGGCAAAGGCAAAAGTCGGGCGGAAGTAACGCTCCTTGAGCCGCGAAGCCAGAATTCCGATCACTCCCTGGTGCCACTCGGGGTCGAACAGGCACAGGCCAAACGGCATGCTGTCGATGGTCAGATCCTTGAGCTGGGCCAGCGCTTCACGTTGCATGCCCTGCTCGATGGATTTACGGTCCTGGTTCATTTCGTCCAGTTGCGCAGCCATTTCCCGTGCGGCATTGGCGTCATCGGTGAGCAGGCATTCGATACCCAGGCTCATGTCGTCCAGGCGCCCGGCGGCATTCAGGCGCGGCCCGAGGATAAAACCCAGGTCGGTGGAGGTAATTTTCGAATGGTCACGCTTGGCCACTTCCAGAATAGCCTTGAGCCCGGGCCGGGCACGCCCGGCACGGATGCGCTCAAGCCCCTGGTGTACCAGGATGCGGTTGTTCGCATCCAGCGGCACCACGTCCGCGACGCTGCCCAGCGCCACCAGATCCAGCAACTCGGCGATATTCGGCGCCTTGCTGTCCTGGTACCAGCCCAGGCTGTTCAAGCGCGCCCGCAAGGCGATCAGCACATAGAAGATCACCCCTACCCCCGCCAGCGCCTTGCTCGGGAACTCGCAGCCGGGCTGGTTGGGGTTGACGATGGCATCCGCGGCCGGCAACTCGCTGCCCGGCAAGTGGTGGTCGGTAACCAGCACGCTCAAACCAGCTTTTTTGGCTGCGGCCACACCTTCGATACTGGAGATTCCGTTATCAACCGTGATCAACAAGTGCGGCGTGCGGGTCAGCGCAACTTCGACGATTTCCGGGGTCAGGCCGTAACCATATTCGAAGCGGTTAGGCACCAGGTAATCGACATGGGCCGCCCCCAGCAGGCGAAGACCGAGCATGCCCACGGTGCTGGCTGTGGCGCCGTCGGCGTCAAAGTCGCCGACGATCAGGATGCGCTGGCGCTGCTCAAGCGCGACCACCAGCAAGTCCACCGCAGCATCGATGCCCTTGAGCTGCTGATACGGAATCAGCCGCGCCAGGCTCTTGTCCAGTTCTGCTTGCGACTGCACACCCCGAGCAGCGTAAAGACGGGTCAGCAGGGTTGGCATTTCGCCCAGAAAAGGCAGGGTTTCAGGCAGTGGACGAGGTTCGATGCGCATAAGCAGGTGAAGAGTCTCTGAGCGTAGAAAAAGTGTTGTAACTTAGCCGCGTTCGCCTTGCAGCCACTGCAGTTGCACTTCGTGCTGGCCGCGATCATCTGTAACGAAAATCGTACCCTCGCTGATCATCACGTCCCACTTGATAACCCGTGGCATATCTTTGGCCAGCACCTCAAGAATCTCTTGCGGAACGGCTGCGATATTGACGTTCTTCAGGTTCTTGATTGCAGGAATCACCTTCCCTTCCCACACACGCAAGCTGCCATACGCCAGCAGGCTGGTGCGCTCGGTACGGCGCGAGCACCAGGTCAGACGGTCGGCATCGGGCTGTCCGACTTCGATCCAGTGCAGAACACGGTCATCCAGGCTTTTTTCCCACAGGGCCGGTTCGTCTACATCTGACAGGCCTCGACCAAAAGACAGCTGCTCGTTGTACCAAAAAGCGTAGGCCAGAAGGCGCACAGTCATGCGTTCTTCGGTCTCCGAAGGGTGGCGGGCGATGGTCTGCTTGACGCTTTCATAGACCCCGCGATCGAGATCGGTAAGGTTGAGTTCAAACTTGTAGGTCGTGGACGGCTGTGCCATGAACGGGCTTCTTGATACGGAGAAAGGCGACAAGTCTAACCGATACACCGTGATTGAACGAATCGGCCAGCTTCTTGCCAGCCGCCAGCTATGTTAAAAGGCTGTACTCGCTCGCCCTTGGACAAGGATTCCACATGCCGCTCGCCACCAAACCCCTTTCAGGCCTTAAAGTTGTTGAATTGGGTACCCTGATCGCCGGGCCATTTGCATCGCGCATTTGCGCCGAGTTTGGCGCCCAGGTGATCAAGGTCGAATCCCCTGACGGCGGCGACCCGCTGCGAAAATGGCGCAAGCTGTATGAAGGCACATCGCTATGGTGGTTCGTCCAGGCGCGCAACAAAAAATCCCTGACCCTGAATCTAAAACACCCCGACGGTCTGAGCATTCTCAAGGAGCTGCTGACAGACGCCGATATTCTGATCGAAAACTTTCGCCCCGGGGTTCTGGAGAAACTCGGACTGGGTTGGGATGTGCTGCATGCACTGAACCCCAAGCTGGTGATGGTGCGCCTGTCCGGCTTTGGCCAGACCGGCCCGATGAAAGATCAGCCGGGGTTTGGTGCGGTCGGCGAATCCATGGGCGGGCTGCGTTATATCACCGGTTTCGAAGATCGTCCGCCAGTGCGCACAGGCATCTCGATTGGCGACTCGATTGCCGCGCTGTGGGGTGTGATCGGTGCCCTTATGGCTTTGCGTCATCGCGAGGTCAACGGCGGCCAGGGCCAGGTGGTAGACGTGGCGCTCTACGAAGCGATTTTTGCCATGATGGAAAGCATGGTGCCCGAGTTCGATGTGTTCGGTTTCATCCGTGAACGTACCGGCAATATCATGCCGGGAATTACGCCCTCTTCCATCCATACCAGCCTGGACGGCAAGCACGTACAGATCGGCGCCAATGGCGACGCCATTTTCAAGCGCTTTATGCAGATTATCGGGCGCGACGATCTGGCCAACGACCCGGAGCTTGCACACAACGATGGTCGTGACGCACGCCGTGACGAACTGTATGGCGTGATTGACCGCTGGGTCGGCTCGCTGCCGCTGGCCACGGTACTTGAACAACTGGGCGCAGCGCAGGTGCCGGCCAGCCGTATTTTCTCGGCAGAAGACATGTTCAGCGATCCACAGTTTCTGGCCCGTGAAATGTTCCTGCAGGCCAAACTGCCTGACGGTAAAGACTTCAAGATGCCCGGTATCGTGCCAAGGCTCTCCGATACTCCGGGCACGGCAGATTGGGTGGGCCCCGAACTGGGTGCACATAACATCGAGGTGTTGAACGACCTGGGTTACGACGCTGCAGCAATCGCCAACCTCAAGCAAGCGGGCGCCATCTAGGCGTGTTGCCCATTTCTAGTGGCCACCCAAGGAGATCAGCAGCATGACCCAGCGTTCGACCTTGCGAAGACTTTGGGCAGGCCTGATCACCGCATTGTTTCTGGCCTGGGCCCCTGGCAGTCAGGCAGCACCCACACTCATCTGGTTGTTGCGCGACCTGCCACCGTTAACGGTGTTTCATGGCCCGCAAAAAGGTAAGGGGATAGTCGACCAGGTGATGCCAGCCCTGATCGCAGGCATGCCGCAATACCAACACGTGATAATGCGGGTTAACCGGGCTCGGGCCCTGCAGATGCTTGAAGAGCCCTCGCTGACCTGCGATCCGGCGCTGATCTGGAATCCCGCCCGCGCCCTCTCGATCGTTTACTCCGAGCCCGTTGCGATCATGCACAGCAATGGCATGGCCATACTGCGTGAGAATCAGCATTTGATCGAACCCTTTGTCCATGACGACAAGGTAGACCTGCCGGGGGTGCTCAAGGCGCAAACCCTCAAGCTTGGAGTCATTGCCAAACGCAGCTACGGAGTATTGATTGATAGCCAGCTGAAGCTGAGCCCGCCAGGCCAGATTGTCATGCATTACGGTAACGATCCGTTGGGCAGCCTGCTGCAAATGCAACATGCAGGCCGTATGCCGACGCTATTGGGCTACTGGCCAGAAATCCAGGCCAAGGCCAGTCAGCAAGGTTTGTCATCCGACGAACTGCTGTTTTATCCGATCCAGGGCGCCCCGGAATATCAGTCGATTTACGTTGGCTGCTCGGACACTGCGCAAGGACGTGAGGTCATTAGCAGGGTCAATTCGATACTCACCACATTGGGCTCGCCATCCCTGTCTTACCTGGATGAGCAATGACACGTACGCATAAAAAAACCCCGAGCAGTGGGGAGGCTGCTCGGGGTTTAACAGGGTCATGATAACCCGCTCAACAGGCTACAAGTATCGGAGCAATAAACTTGCTCCTGCTGATGAAAAATCTGACAAACCAAACCTGCTGGAAGTTCCCCCGTTACTGGCAATTAATCTGCATTCGCGCCATCAGCACTTATCTGCTGTAGCTCGAAGGCACCCAACAATTGCCCCAGCGCCCCTATGGTCACGGGTTTTGACAGACACCCCAGCACCCTGAGACCTTGACTGCGGGCCACTCTGGCCGCCCTCTCGACCACCGGAGGTGCAGCAGCACTCAAAATGATCAACGCTGCAGCTTTGCGTTCAAGGGCCAACTCGCTGATCAGCTCCTGCCCTGACGCCCCTTCCATATACAAATCACAAATGGCCACGTCTATGGCACCGCGCCTGAGCAAGGAATCGCGGGCGCAATCAACGCTTTCGGCCGTCAACACGTCAAAAATACGGAAGGCGTTCAACATCTGATGCAACACCATTAATTGAAACGGGTTGTCTTCAAGAATCAATACTTTCAAAGATCGCATCATGGGCCTTCAGGTATAAACCTAGCGCTACAGAGGAGGTAAACCTTAGTGGGCTCAACACTCAATACACATAGGACATATCTGTAAATACCCTAGGAATCCACAACGCCTTTCATTTACTGGATCAAACCAGCTTACTGATCCCACTTTTTGGCTTCAGATTTGTCGAACCATCCTCCTACCAGCCCCTCCAGACGCCCAGTCTCTGAATAAAACGGAACAACCCACTGATAGATTTCCATGCCTCCGGACTTAAACTCCACCCAACGTTTTTGGTAACAGGGTTTGCGGCTTTGAATCATGCGCATTATTTCCCGCTGGAGCTTCTCGGCCAGCTCCTTCGAAAACAAATCAACATCAGTCACCTTCAACCCGCGAATCCGTCCCAACTGGACTGATAAACGCTGCTCATAGCTTTGATTGCAGGTAATCAGCTCTCCCTCCAGGCCAACCACGAAAATCGGGCTGGGAATGCCATCCAGAAAGCGGTGACTGAGCCCCAACTGCTCATTCAGGGTTTTCTCGGATTGACGCGCAATAATCAGTTGCCTGCGCAGAAACCAGTTGTACACAAACAACATAAGCCCGGCCGCAATCAAGACCGCTATCGCCCAATAAAGACGGGCTGAGTGATACAGGCCACTCTCGATGATCAGCGGTTTGCCCACCCCCCCCAGCCACTTGGTTCTCAGCGCCCGAATCTCGGCCATGGGCATGGCTTCCAACGCCTTGTTCATGATGCTGAAAAGCTCCGGGTATAGAACAGGGACCGAAAAGCTGGCGGCAGCCCATTGCCCGTCAACACTGCGTCCGACCTTGAGGCGCCCCGGTGGGTAAAGATGAGCCTGTGTCTCTGTTTGTATCGTCGCATCTGCCTCGCCATTGGCGACCGCGTGACGTGCCTGGGCGTAGGTATCAACCAGATGCAAGGTGATTGCGGGGTATTCACGTCGAATCAAGTCTTCGAGGGCATGCCTGGCTGGAAGCGCCAGAACCTTGCCGGCCAGTTCGTCCAATGAACCCAGCCGGGAATCATTGACTCGTACAACAAACACCCAGGGTGCCCCACCGTAGGAATAGGTGAAGTTCAAAAAAGCTTTGCGCTCACGACTTCTGGAGAGGCTTGAGTTCATCAGTGCCTCGCCACTTTTGAGCATGTCGAGGATTTGTACCGTTGAAAACGCTTCTTTATGTACAAACTGCAGCCCGGTCATGCGAGAAATTCGCGCCAGAATATCCACACTCAGCCCTACCCAACGACCGTCCCCGGTCTTGAATGCGTACAAGGGGAACTGCTGGGTCGCCAGGGCTACAACCGGATTGCGCTGGATCCACTCAAGCTCGCCAGGCAGCAGGTTGATATGCGATTGAACAGCGTGCCCTTCAAGCCCGATGATCCAGCGTGAAAGCACCATGCGCGATGTATTGTCATCAAGGCTGCCCAGCGCGCGGTTGATCAGCAACCCAAGTTCGGGGTCAGAGAGGCGTGTAGCAAATGCAAAACCGGAGGATGGCAAGGCGCTATCACCGATAATGCGCACCCCCGAATGAGGCCGGACACTTTTGAATGACTGCACGATAAGTTCATTGCCGATAAACCCGTCGATATCCCCCTCAACCAGCGCGTCCATTGCATTATGCAGGTCACTGATGGTGGTGATTTCACTGTCAGGGTAAAACGCCTGGGCGGTATGAATATCGACGTAGCCCTCCATAAAGCCGATTTTTTTCCCGACCCAGTTTTTGACCGGCTCTTCCTCACATGAGCGACAAACGATAACCAGTCGATCAGTCATGTACTCCCGGGAAAAAGCTACACCTTCAATCCCTCGCTCAAACCCGCTGGCGCTGGCCAGAATATCGATATTGCCGGCCAGCAGCTCTGCAACGGCCTGATCACGACGCCTGTAGCCCAGGACATCAACAGGCACGCCCAACGTGTCTCGAACGATGCTCAGGTAATCTGCGCTGATGCCCTGATAGTTATTGCGGTCGTCGGTGATGTCGACCGGTTCGTAATCACCGATGGCGATACCAACCCGTAGCGTTCCATGATTGGCCAGCCATTGCCGCTCCGGGGCATCCAGTTGCAGAGGCTGGATATCGACAAAGCGTGTTGCGAGCCTGAAAGGCGTTCCGGAAGCGCCAATCACCGGCAGGGCCAGGCTCAACAAGGCCATGCCCAGCACTATGCGCATCCATGATTCAAATGTCTGGTGAATACGTGACATGACAGCATCCTTGACCGGGTATTCGCCAGCACAGAAGGGGCGAAGACCTGGCAAGTTTGCCATGCACCAATAAAAAAGCCCGTCAGATGACGGGCTTCAAATTACGTAAGACGAATGCCGTTAAAGCGGCTTGCCACGGTTGCCATGCTGGCTGACAAAGCCCTGGACAGCCTTGAGGTCATTAGCCAGTACGGTGTAACGCTCCTCTCGCTCAAACAAGTCAGAAAGGTGAGACGGCAGTTCGAGCGCTTTTCCTATGCCGGCTTTTTCAACCGCTTCAGGGAACTTGACCGGATGTGCCGTGCCCAGAATGACCATCGGGATATCCAGACTGCGACGGCATTCACGGGCCGCACGCACGCCGATAGCGGTGTGCGGATCGAGCACTTCGCCGCTTTCGACAAATACCTGAGCGATGGTTTCGCAGGTTTGCTCATCATCAACCGCCAGCGAATCAAACAGACGACGCGCTTCGGTCCAGCGATCTTCATCAACGCTGAAATTACCGGTTTGCTTGAAGGTATCCATCAGACCGGCAACGGCTGCGCCATTGCGACCATGAAGGTCGAACAGCAAGCGCTCGAAGTTCGACGACACCATGATGTCCATCGACGGCGACAGAGTCGCGTGCAAGGTGTCCTTGGCGTACTGATTGCCGCTCATGAAGCGGTGCAGGATGTCGTTGCGGTTGGTGGCAACGATCAGTTGGTTGATCGGCAGGCCCATGTTGCGTGCCAGGTAGCCCGCAAAGATGTCGCCGAAGTTGCCGGTAGGCACCGAGAACGACACGGAACGGTGTGGCCCGCCCAGTTGCAGGGAGGCATGGAAGTAGTAAACGATCTGGGCCATGATCCGCGCCCAGTTGATCGAGTTTACGGCGACCAGGCGTGTACCCTTGAGGAAACCCTGGTCGGCGAAGCTGGCCTTGACCATTTCCTGGCAGTCATCGAAGTTGCCTTCGATGGCGATGTTATGAATGTTGTCACCGAACAGCGTGGTCATCTGCCGACGCTGGACTTCCGATACCCGGTTGTTGGGGTGCAGGATAAAGATGTCGACGTTTTCGCAATGCTTGCAGCCTTCGATCGCCGCCGAACCGGTATCCCCGGAAGTGGCGCCGACAATCACCACACGCTCGCCACGCTTGGCCAGCACGTAGTCGAGCAAGCGGCCGAGCAGTTGCAGGGCAAAGTCCTTGAACGCCAGGGTCGGACCGTGGAACAGCTCAAGTACCCATTCATTGCCATTTAGCTGACGCAGTGGCGCTACAGCTGCGTGGGAAAACGCGCCGTAGGTTTCTTCGAGAATCTTTTTGAAGTCTGCGTCCGGAATGCTGCCGGTCACGAACGGGCGCATAACCCGAAAGGCCAGTTCGTGGTAAGGCAAACCGGCCCAGGAAGCGATTTCTTCCTGGGTAAAGCGCGGCAGGTTTTCCGGTACATACAAACCGCCATCACTGGCCAGACCGGCCAGCAACACATCTTCAAAATTCAGGGCCGGTGCCTGGCCACGGGTACTGATATAGCGCATGGGTTCAAACCTTCGGTTTGAGCGCCAAGCGGTTTAGCGCCAGGCAACAAGTAAAAGCCGATGTGCTCTTGCTTGCCGCTTGCCGCTGCCGCTTGCCGCTCTTAATTAATTAAGATGCTCAACGCGGATGCGAACGACCGGACCCACAACGCCCTGCAATGCTTCAAGCGCGGCAATGGCATCGTTGATGTGCTGTTCAATTACCCGATGGGTCAACAGGATCATTGGCACCAGGCCGTCATGCTCTTCGACTTCTTTCTGCATGATCGATTCGATGTTGATGCCGCGCTCGGACAAGATGCTCGCTACCTGGGCCAATACGCCCGGGTGATCTTTGGCCTGGATGCGCAGGTAGTAGGCGCTTTCGCACGCTTCGATCGGCAGGATCGGATGGTCGGAGAGCAGATCCGGCTGGAAGGCCAGGTGCGGTACGCGGTTTTCCGGGTCGCTGGTCATGGCACGCACCACGTCTACCAGGTCGGCAACCACGGACGAAGCCGTTGGTTCCATACCGGCGCCAGCACCATAGAACAGGGTCGAACCGGCAGCGTCACCGTTGACCATGACTGCGTTCATTACGCCGTTGACGTTGGCGATCAGGCGGTCAGCCGGAATCAGCGTCGGGTGAACCCGCAACTCGATGCCGTTGGCCGTGCTGCGTGCAACACCCAGATGCTTGATGCGATAACCCAGCGCCTCTGCGTAATTCACATCAGCGGTTGTCAGTTTGGTAATGCCTTCGGTGTAGGCCTTGTCGAACTGCAACGGGATACCGAAAGCAATCGACGCCAGAATGGTCAGTTTGTGCGCCGCATCGATACCTTCAACGTCAAACGTCGGGTCTGCCTCGGCATAACCCAGCGCTTGTGCTTCAGCCAGCACGTCTTCGAACGTACGGCCTTTTTCGCGCATTTCGGTGAGGATGAAGTTACCGGTACCGTTGATGATGCCCGCCACCCAGTTGATACGATTGGCCGAGAGACCTTCACGGATCGCCTTGATCACCGGGATACCGCCTGCAACGGCCGCTTCGAACGCCACGATCACGCCCTTTTCCTGGGCTTTGGCGAAGATTTCATTACCGTGAACGGCAATCAGCGCCTTGTTCGCGGTCACGACATGCTTGCCGTTTTCGATGGCCTTGAGCACCAGTTCACGGGCGATGGTGTAACCACCAATCAGCTCGATAACAATGTCGATTTCAGGGTTGGTCGCAACAGCGAATACATCGTTGGTAATGGGGGTACCGGTAATGTCGCACTGAGGGTTTGGCGTACGCATTGCAATTTGCGCAACCTGGATACCACGCCCGGCACGGCGGGCAATCTCCTCGGCGTTACGCTTTAGTACGTTGAAGGTGCCGCCACCGACGGTCCCGAGCCCACAGATACCTACTTTGACCGGATTCACGCTGAACTCCCCATAAAACGGCCGACTCAAGGTCGGCCGTGAAAAACAACCGTGGATTGCCACGGTTCTCTATTAATGGCCGGGCAACTTAACTGCCCCGCCATGATCGTCACAGGCTTATCGTGACGACACTGGATTATTTAACACTGAGTGCCAGCTTGCCAACCTGCGCAGCAGGCTGATAACCCGGAATCACCTGACCGTCAGCCAAAACGATGGCTGGCGTGCCATTGACGCCGATGGACTGGCCCATGGCGAACTGCTTGGCAACCGGATTGGCGCATTTTGGCGCCTCGACGGTTTTACCATCAGTCATCTTGTCCATCGCCGTTTTTTTGTCCTTGGAACACCACACCGCCTGCAGCTGCTGGTCACCCGGTGAGCCGAGGCCCTGACGCGGGAACGCAACATAGCGCACTTCAATCCCCATCTTGTTCAGTTGCGGGACTTCGGCATGCAATTTGTGGCAATACGGGCAAGTGGTGTCGGTAAATACCGTGATATGGGACTTGGTTTCGCCGATGGCAGGGTAAACGACGGTCTCTGCCACCGGAATGCCATTAATCAACTTGGCCACGCCAACACGTTCGGCCTGCTCGGTCAGGTTCACCGGCTTGCCGTCCTTGAGCTGGAACATATAGCCCTGAACGATGAACTGGCCATCGGCACTGGCATACAGCACGCGGCTGCCCTTGAGCTTGACTTCATACAGGCCGGCCATGGGGCTGGCACTGATGCTCTCGACCGGCACATCCAGTTGCAGGGTTTCGAGGCTCTTGCGGATTGCTTGTTCGGCGCCGGTGTCGGCGAACGAGAAGGTGCTGACCAACGCAATGGCTGCGGCGGCGAAAATCTGGATCACACGCATGGGAACTCCTGAAGACGGGCAAAGCTGCCAACCCCGATACCCGTCCTGAAACAACGGGTTTGGGCGGCGCGCTTTCTAAACCGGCAAAGCCTACCACAGATGGCCTGCATGACCGACTCCGACTAGCCACGCGGGTGATGGAGGGCATGCAGGTCCTGCAGTCGGGCACGGGCAACATGGGTGTAAATCTGTGTCGTCGAGAGGTCGCTGTGCCCCAACAGCATTTGCACCACACGCAAATCGGCGCCGTGATTGAGCAAATGGGTGGCGAAGGCATGGCGCAAGGTATGTGGCGACAGCGACTTGTCGATCCCGGCCACCCTGGCTTGATGCTTGATGCGATGCCAGAAGGTCTGGCGGGTCATCTGTTCACCGCGCTGACTGGGAAACAGCACATCACTGGGGCGACCGCCCAGCAGCTCATGCCGGGCATCGCGCATGTAGCGCTCGACCCGGACGATGGCCTCCTCCCCCATCGGCACCAGGCGTTCCTTGCTGCCCTTGCCCATCACGCGCAAAACACCCTGGCGCAGGTTGACCTGCTCCAGAGTCAGGCTGATCAATTCGGTTACGCGCAGGCCACAGGCATACAGTACTTCAAGCATGGCCCGATCACGCTGGCCGATAGCCTCACTCAGATCAGGGGCGGCGAGCAGCGCTTCTACGTCTGCCTCTGACAGGGACTTGGGTAATGGCCTGCCCAACTGCGGCATATCGACCTGCAAGGTAGGGTCGACGGCAATCAGGTTTTCTCGCAGCAGATAACGATAGAAGCCACGCAAACCTGAGAGCAAGCGCGCAGTCGAGCGAGGCTTGTAGCCCTGCTCCAGGCGCCAGGCGAGGTGATCGAGGATCAACTCGCGCCCGGCGCTGGCCACAGCGATACCGCGCTCCTGCAACCAGCCATTGAATAAGGCCAGGTCACTGCGATAAGCACCGCGGGTGTTGTCCGACAGGCCTTTTTCCAGCCACAGGGTATCCAGAAAACGGTCGATAAGTGGGTCGTCTATAGCGGGCATTGGCTCTCGAAACGCACAGGCCGGAGGCTGCGCACAAATATAAAGTGAACTGCAAAAGTGAGCGCTAGTCTTTCATGGCTGGCGGATGCCATAAACCCCAAGTTTTCACAGGATGACCTTATGACCGAACAACAGATTTTGCTGTCTTTCGGCGGCATCGGCATCGCTGCCCTGGGCTCACAGTGGCTGGCCTGGCGACTGAAGCTGCCGGCCATCCTGTTTCTGCTGTTGAGCGGGATCCTGGTCGGCCCGGTATTGGGCTGGCTGGACCCGCAAGAATTGTTCGGCCCGCTGCTGATGCCGCTGGTCTCACTGGCGGTGGCGCTGATTCTGTTTGAAGGCAGCCTGACCCTGCATTTGTCCGAGTGGCGCGAAATCGGCACTGTGGTCCATCGGCTGGTAACTATCGGTGCGCTCTCGACCTGGGCCGTGATCACCTTGGCGACCCATTGGCTACTGGGCTTTGACTGGCTTCTGGCCTTGCTGTTCGGCACGCTGACACTGGTCACCGGGCCTACGGTGATTGTGCCGATGCTGCGCGTAGTACGGCCCAAGGCATCGATTGCCAATATCCTGCGCTGGGAAGGCATTGTCATCGACCCGATTGGCGCGCTGCTGGCGGTGGTGGTCTACAGCTTTATCATCGCCAGCGCCACGGGCGAAGGCCTGAGCCACAGCCTGCTGACCTTTGCCGGGGTGATTGTATGCGGCAGCTTGTTCGGCATTGTAGGTGGCTGGATCATGGGGCAGATCGTACGCCGCCAATGGCTGCCGGAGTACCTGCACAGCCTGGCCACGCTGGCAGCAGTGCTGGGCGTATTTATTGGCGCCAATACGGTGATGCATGAGTCCGGACTGCTGGCGGTCACCTTGATGGGCATGTGGATGGCCAATATGAAGGGGGTGGATGTACGCAACATCCTGCACTTCAAGGAAAACCTGAGCATCTTCCTGATCTCGGGGCTGTTTATCCTGCTGGCGGCGCGCCTGGACTTGAACGCCATGATCGGCCTGGGGCCTGTGGTGCTGGTGTTGCTGCTGATTATTCAATTTATCGCCCGGCCGCTGAACGTGGTGATTTCGACCTTTGGCTCAAAACTGAACTGGCGCGAACGCGCCTTGCTCGCCTGGATCGCCCCACGCGGGATCGTCGCGGCAGCCGTTTCAGCAATTTTTGCGATCCGCCTGGACGAAGCAGGCCATGACGGCGCGCTGCTACTGGTGCCCCTGACCTTTGCAGTGATCATCGGTACGGTGGTGCTGCAAAGCGCGACGGCACGGCCCCTGGCCCGCCTGCTCAAAGTGGCGGAGCCGGCCCCCAGCGGCTTTTTGATCGTTGGCGCCAATGGCCCGGCCCGGGTTATTGGCAAGGCATTGCAGCAACTGGGCAGCCGCGTACTGCTAACCGATTCCAACTGGGAACACATTCGCGCCGCGCGCATGGACAACTTGCCCACTTACTTTGGCAATCCGGCTTCAGAGCATGCCGAGAGTCACCTGGATCTGGTGGGGCTGGGGCATTTGCTCGCATTGTCACCCTCTGGCGAGTTGAATACCCTGGCAGCGGCACGCTTTCATCACGAGTTCGGGCTACAGCGCTTGTTTACACTGACCAATGGCCAGGAAATTCGTCGCACTGACAAGCATCGCGCCAGCCACGAGTACCGCGGTCAAGCCCTGGGCAACCCGGCGCTGACCTACGGCCAGCTCGCCAGTGAGTTGAGCCAGGGAGCCGAGCTGTACAGCACCACACTGACCGACAACTTCACCTGGGCGGACTACCTGGCCCTGCATGGCAAGCGCGTCACCCTGCTCTTCGCCCGCGACAACACTGGCTGGGTGCATGTAGTGACACCTGACAGTGAATTGAAACCAGGCTCCGGCTGGACGCTGCTGGCGTTGATCAGGCACCCGTAGCAGCTGTTACGAGGCAAACCCTGGCAACACCGGTACCGGGCGCTTGTCATCATCGATGGCGACGAAGCTGAACAAGCCCTGGATCGCCAGTTCGCGACCATCGCAGCTCATGCTTTCGACATACACCTCGACCTCAACCTTGAGGCTGGTGTTGCCAACTTTAACCACACGCCCCACCAGCTCAACGATGGAGCCAGCCGCGATCGGATGGTTGAAATCAATACGGTCCGTGGACACAGTCACCAACGGCAGACGACAAAAACGCGTTGCGGCAATAAACGAAACTTCGTCCATCCACGCCAGCGCGGTGCCGCCAAACAGGGTGTTGTGGTGATTGGTGGTAGAGGGGAATACCGCTTTGGTAATACGGGTAACGGAGAGGTCGGTACGGCGTTGAATCTCTTGCTCACGCGAAGTCATGCTTTCTTACTACCTACAACTGGACAAAGGTCTGACAAATCTCAGGCAACAAAAAAGCAGCCCGAAGGCTGCTTTTTTCTGCATCGGGAAGCTGGACTTAAGCCAGTTTTTCCTTGATGCGAGCTGCTTTACCCGACAGGTCGCGCAGGTAGTACAGCTTGGCTTTACGCACGTCACCGCGACGCTTAACAGCCATGCTGTCGATTTGCGGGCTGTAGGTCTGGAAAGTACGCTCTACGCCAACACCGTTGGAGATTTTACGAACAGTGAAAGCACTGTTCACGCCACGGTTACGCTTGGCAATCACTACACCTTCGAAAGCTTGCAGACGCGAACGATCGCCTTCCTTCACTTTCACCTGAACGACAATGGTGTCGCCCGGGGCAAAAGGAGGGATCTCTTTAGTCATCTGCTCTGCTTCGAGTGCAAGGATGATTTTGTTAGTCATGCTGTGCTCCTAAGGTAGATCAACTGATCTACCATCGATACGTTGTTAACTATCGTCCCGCTCGCGGATGTATTCCTCGAGCAGCTTCTTCTCTTCTCCAGAAAGCGAGCGGCTTTCCAGAAGATCGGCGCGTCGTTCAAAGGTCCGCCCAAGGGACTGCTGTAAACGCCAACGCCGGATGTGTGCATGATTGCCACTAAGCAATACGTCGGGAACACGCTGATCCGCATACACCTCCGGTCGGGTGTAGTGCGGGCAATCCAGCAGACCATCCGTGAAGGAATCTTCCTCCGCGGAGTCCGCATGCCCTAAAGCTCCAGGCAGCAGTCGTGTAACCGCATCAATCAGAACCATCGCCGGCAGCTCGCCACCAGAGAGTACATAGTCACCAATTGACCACTCTTCATCGACATAAGCGTCTATAAAACGCTCGTCAATGCCTTCATAACGACCTGCAATAAGGATTAATGCTTCCTCATTCGCCAGCTCGCGTACCGCCGACTGATTCAGTTGACGGCCTTGGGGCGACAGGTAAATCACCTTCGCCGCCTCTCCGGCTGCTTCTCTGGCCTGAACCAGTGCATCTTCCAGAGGCTTGATCTTCATCACCATGCCCGGACCACCGCCAAATGGGCGATCATCCACAGTGTGATGCCGATCCGTTGTGTAGTCTCGCGGGTTCCAACAAGTCAGCTGCAAGAGCCCTTGTTTCACCGCACGACTAGTGATGCCGTAGTCGCTGATGGCGGAAAACATTTCGGGAAACAAACTGATCACTTCTACGCGCAATTTAGCCACGCTTAGAAGTCCGCATCCCAATCCACCTTCATCTCGCCAGCTGCAAGGTCGACGCTCAACACGCATTGCTCTGTATAGGGCAACAAGCGATCACGATCATCCAGGCTACCTGGGCAAGGTTTGACTTCCATGACATCGTTCGAGCCAGTTTCCATCAGGTCAACAATCTTGCCGAGCAATTGCCCTTCAAGGTTGGTCACTTTCAGTCCCTGCAGCTGGTACCAGTAGTACTCGCCGTCGGTCAGCTCAGGAAACAGGTTACGCGGCACGCAGATTTCGAATTCACGAAGAAGACCAGCTTCATCACGGTCATCGAGACCCTTGAGCTTTACAACCAGAAACTTGCCGTTATGAGAACGGCCACTGACCAGCTCTGCCTGTCGTACATCATTACCGCGCCGAAGCGTCAGTTTTTTGTAGTCCAACAGGTTATCAATTGGATCCGTAAAGGAATAAACCTTCACTTCGCCGCGCACGCCGTGAATCGAGTAGATTTTGCCGATAACGATCAAATCATCAGCAGTTTCAGGCGTCACGCTCATATTGCTCAGGCCGCAGCCTTAGCGTTTTCTTTAACCAGCTGAGCAACACGCTCAGACAGTTGAGCACCAACGCTCAGCCAGTAGGCGAGGCGGTCTTCTTTAACGGAGAAACGGATTTCCTGACCACGGGCAACCGGGTTGAAGAAACCAATTTGTTCCTTGTGGGAACCGTCACGTGGGTTACGGCTGTCGGTAACGGTCAAGTGGTAAAACGGGCGCTTTTTGGAGCCGCCAAGGGCAAGACGGATTGTTAGCATGTGAACATCGTTCCTGTAGTCGGTGCTGCAAATCTAAAGGCACAGCGGGCATAGGTGCCCGAAAGGCCGCATATTCTAAGGAATATCCGGACTTTTGCAAATGTCTTTTTCTGGCGCCTATCGGCATGCCGTACAGACTTGCAACTAGGTCACCACGAATGGTGACAGGTCAGCTCCCGCACAGTGCGGGTTTGCCGGGTGTCTCGCATTGCTGCGAGTTGCCCGGACGCAAGCGTCCGGGCGGGTAAATTACATTTTTGGCATGCCGCCGCCGGGCATCATCGAGCCCATGCCGCGCATCATTTTCGCCATCCCACCTTTGGTGGAGAATTTTTTCATCATCTTTTGCATCTGCTTGTGCTGCTTGATCAAGCGGCCGATGTCCTGCACCTGAGTGCCGGAGCCCATGGCAATCCGGCGTTTGCGCGAACCGCTGATCAGCTCAGGGTCGCGGCGCTCGGCCGGGGTCATGGAGTTGATGATGGCTTCCATCTGCTTGAACTGTTTCTCAGCTGCGCCCTGGGCATTGCCCATTTGCGCCAGATTGACACCACCCATGTTCGGCAGTTTGTCCATGAGGCCGCCAAGGCCACCCATGTTCTTCATCTGTTGCAGCTGGTCGCGGAAGTCTTCGAGATCGAAGCCTTTGCCTTTTTTAAGCTTTTTAGCCAGTTTGTCGGCTTTGTCTTTATCGAGGGTCTGTTCGGCCTGCTCGATCAGGCTGAGCACGTCGCCCATGCCGAGGATGCGCGAAGCGATACGATCCGGGTGGAACGGCTCGAGCGCATCGCTCTTCTCACCCATACCGATGAACTTGATCGGCTTGCCGGTAATGGCTCGCACGGACAACGCCGCACCACCCCGGGCATCACCGTCGACCTTGGTCAGGATCACCCCGGTCAGCGGCAATGCATCACCGAACGCCTTGGCGGTGTTGGCCGCATCCTGGCCAGTCATGGCGTCGACGACAAACAGGGTTTCTGCCGGCTTGACGGCCGCGTGCAGCTCCTGGATCTCGGTCATCATCTCGGCATCGATATGCAGGCGACCTGCGGTATCGAGGATGACCACGTCGATGAACTTCAGCTTGGCTTCCGCAATGGCGGCGCGAGCGATGTCTACCGGCTTCTGGCTCAGGTCGGACGGGAAGAAGGTTACGCCGACTTCATTGGCCAGGGTTTCGAGCTGTTTGATCGCAGCCGGACGATAAACGTCGGCCGAGACCACCATCACGGTTTTCTTTTTGCGCTCTTTAAGGAAGCGCGCCAGCTTGCCGGCAGTCGTGGTTTTACCAGCGCCCTGCAAACCGGCCATCAATACAACGGCTGGCGGCGTGACATTAAGGACCAGGTCCTCGTTGGCAGCGCCCATCAGGCTTTCAAGTTCAGCCTGAACAATTTTTACAAACGCCTGGCCCGGCGTCAGGCTGCGCGACACTTCAGTGCCGACAGCGCGCTCTTTGACCGCAGCGACGAAGTCTTTGACCACTGGCAAAGCCACGTCGGCTTCCAGCAACGCCATGCGTACTTCACGCAGGGTGTCTTTGATATTGTCTTCGGTCAGCTTGGCCTTGCCGGTGACATGGCGCAGCGTCTGCGAAAGACGGTCGGTTAAATTTTCAAACATGCGCGATCCTTTCAGGCCCAAAGTAGACCGGGGTTATTGCGGCCCAGCCCGTGTAAAACTGATGCTCGGCGAGCCTGCGGCGTGGGCAGGTCGCGGATTATAGCGAAGACTGGCCGTGTCCGACACCATGCCGTCGGCTTATGTGGTCTTTCGTGCACAGGCGGTTGTATGCCAAACTCAGTCCTTTCGGGCTTGCCTAACAGGATTTATGCTCCCCTTGTCACCCAGTTTGCTACCCAGCCTCGCCGCCGCCTGCTTGTATGCCGCTGCGACCTTCTATCAGGGCTCTTGTCTGCGCCAGGGCGCAAAGGCAAACAAACGCCTGTTGGTGACGCTCGGCATTCTTGCCGTACTCGCCCACGCCGCCAGCCTGTTCACCCACCTGATGACGCCTGCAGGCCTTGAACTGGACTTCTTCAGTGCAGCCAGCCTGATTGCCGTGGCCGTGATTACCGTGACCCTGGCGGCCTGCGCCCGCATACCGGTCGAGAACCTGCTGCTGCTTTTATACCCGCTGGGCATGCTGACAGTACTGCTGTCCGAATTCGCCCCGCCCGGCACGGTTCAGGTCATTAATGAAGAGCCAGGCATACTCGCGCATATCCTGCTGTCGATTCTGGCCTATGGCATGTTCACCATTGCGGTGTTCCAGGCGCTGTTGCTGTCGCTGCAGAACTATCAGCTCAAGCACAAGCATCCCAAGGGCCTGATCAAGAACTTCCCGCCACTGCAAACCATGGAAAGCCTGCTGTTCGGCTTTCTCTGGGCCGGCTGGTCGCTGCTTTCGCTGTCCCTGGTTTCCGGTTGGCTGTTTCTGGGCAACCTGTTCGCCCAGCACCTGGTGCACAAGACCCTGCTGGCCTGCCTGGCCTGGATCGTATTCAGCGTGTTGCTGTGGGGCCGTCACCACCTCGGCTGGCGCGGTCACAAGGCCATCCGCTGGACCTTTGCCGGTTTTTGCCTGCTGATGCTGGCCTACTTTGGCAGCAAGCTGGTTCGTGAATACATTCTGCATATCTGACGGGCGATAATTATGGATAGCTTGCCCCCTGGGCCGATTCTGACAATTTCGGCACTATTGATCGCAGGAGCCGCTGTATTTATCGGCTTTATACTGGGCAAAAGCAGTGCCCGCGCCAGGCGCACCAACGCCCAGCAGCTGCGAGAGGAGGCTCCCCAGCAACAGGACGAGCAGCCCAACAGCCGCCCGGCCCTGCTATCAGGCATCCATGCGCTGGACAACATCACGGTCAACGATATCCTGATCCCGCGCAACGAAGTCGAAGGCCTGAACCTCGACGAACCGATCGAAGACCTGATTGAGCAGTTGCGCCAGACCTCGCGCACACGCCTGCCGGTGTTTCACAACGACATCAACCAGGTCGAAGCCATCCTCAATACCCGCCACATCCAGCACATGCTGCCCGACGCCAGCCTGACCAAAGAAGCACTGCTGGCCGTTTGCCACGAACCTTACTTCATCCCCGAAAGCACCCCGCTGCAACTGCAACTGCTTAACTTCCACAAGCAGCAGCGCCGCCTGGGCGTGGTGGTCGATGAATATGGCGAAGTGCTTGGCATCGTGACGCTTGAGGACATCCTCGAAGAGATCGTCGGCGAGTTCGAAGACGAGCAGAATATCGATAACCCCCATATCGACCCCCTGCCCGACGGCCGTTATGTTGTCGATGGTGCAGCCTCCATTCGCGAGCTGAACAAGGCCCTGGGCTGGCACCTGCCCTGCGACGGCCCGAAAACCCTCAATGGCCTGGTCACCGAAGCGCTGGAAACCATCCCCGAGACCACCGTGTGCCTGAAAATCGGCGGCTATCGCCTGGAGATCCTCCAGACCGAAGAAAACCGCGTCAGCCGCGTACTGATCTGGCACAACAGCGTCAAGCCCGCGGTTTAATCGCCGCGCAAGGTCTTGTTACATTTGAGCGGGCCTCCCTATAATCATCATCGCTTACCCAAGCCTCGCCAACACGCGTGTTACCCGCACCCAGCGCTGTCGGCGCGTTGTATGACGCAGTACCTGCGTACGTTCCCATCCTGAACTGCGCTTGCACCCTGTTATCCCTCAGGGCCAACGACCATAAAAATTGCTCGCCATGTCGCACCGCCAAAGCGGACATCGGCACAGGGCTCATAACTGTCAGGGATATACGCATGACCTCCAGCACAACCTATAGCGAAGCTACGCCCGACAAGCCGGCCAACTCCGCCACCCGCGTCGCCACGGCCAGCTTTATTGGCACGGCCATCGAGTTCTACGACTTTTATGTGTATGCCACCGCCGCTGCACTGGTGATAGGCCCGGTATTTTTTCCGCAGACATCCGGTACCGCACAAATGCTGTCGGCGTTTCTGACCTTCGGCATCGCCTTTCTCGCCCGCCCGCTGGGCTCATTCCTGTTTGGCCACTTCGGTGACCGCATCGGACGCAAATCCACCCTGGTGGCCTCACTGCTACTGATGGGCGTGTGCACCACATTGATCGGGGTGCTGCCGGGCTACGCCACGATCGGCGCCTGGGCCCCGATCCTGCTGTGCGTGCTGCGCTTCGGCCAGGGCCTGGGGCTGGGTGGCGAATGGGGCGGCGCGGCATTGCTGGCCACCGAGAACGCCCCCAAGGGCAAGCGCGCCTGGTATGGCATGTTTCCGCAACTGGGGCCTTCGATCGGTTTTCTGGCGGCCAATGGCCTGTTTCTGATTCTGGCCATGAGCCTGAGCGATGAGCAGTTCCGCTCCTGGGGCTGGCGCATCCCCTTCCTGCTTAGCGCAGCGCTGGTGATGGTGGGTCTGTATGTACGCCTGAAGCTGGAAGAGACACCGGTGTTTGCCAAGGCCGTGGCACAGCACGAGCGGGTGAAAATGCCCATCGTCGAACTCTTCAGCCAATACTGGGCACCGATGCTGCTGGGCGCCGCTTCGATGGTGGTGTGTTACGCACTGTTCTATATCTCGACAGTGTTTTCCCTGAGCTATGGCGTCGCCACCCTGGGCTATACCCGCGAAACCTTCCTCGGCCTGCTGTGTTTTGCCGTGCTGTTCATGGCGGCGGCCACACCTCTGTCGGCCTGGGCCAGTGACCGTTATGGACGCAAGCCGGTGCTGATAGTCGGTGGCGTGCTGGCGATCTTGTCAGGTTTTCTGATGGAGCCTCTGCTCACCCACGGCACCACCTGGGGTGTGGCGCTGTTCCTGTGCATCGAGCTGTTTTTGATGGGCGTGACCTTTGCCCCGATGGGTGCCCTGCTCCCTGAACTGTTCCCGACCCGCGTGCGCTATACCGGCGCGTCGGCGGCTTACAATCTGGGTGGCATTGTCGGAGCTTCCGCTGCACCTTTTTTTGCGCAAAAGCTGGTGAGCATGGGGGGGTTGAGCTGGGTAGGCGGGTACGTGTCGGGCGCAGCGATTCTCAGCCTGATTGCCGTGCTGTGCCTGAAGGAAACGAAAGAGGCTGACCTGAACAAGGTGGCTTGAAGAAACACTTAACCTGTGGGAGCGGGCTTGCTCGCGATTGCAACGCCTCGATACATCAGATGTACCGGGGCAATTGAATCGTGAGCTAGCCCGCTCCCACAATGGTTTTTACAGCTCTACAACCACTGCCTTGGCCGCGCGGGTCGCTTTGGCGCGAGCTGCTTCAATCGACTCATCGCGAGCCAGGGCCACGCCCATGCGACGCTGGCCGTTGACCTCTGGTTTGCCGAACAGGCGCAATGCGGTGTCCGGTTCGCTCAGGGCAGCACCCAGGTTGGCGAATGCCGTCCGGGTCGACTGGCCTTCTACCAGAATCACCGCCGAAGCCGATGGCCCGAACTGACGAATCAATGGAATCGGCAGGCCGAGAATGGCGCGAGCATGCAATGCGAACTGCGACAGATCCTGAGAAATCAATGTCACCAGGCCGGTATCGTGCGGGCGCGGCGACACTTCGCTGAACCACACCTGATCGCCCTTGATAAACAACTCAACGCCAAACAGACCACGACCACCCAGCGCCTCAGTAACAGCCTTGGCGACACGCTCGGACTCGGCCAGAGCAATCGGGCTCATGGTTTGTGGCTGCCAGGATTCCTGGTAATCGCCCTTCTCCTGTCGGTGACCAACCGGTGCGCAGAACGTGGTACCGCCAATATGGCGCACGGTCAGCAAAGTAATTTCGTAATCGAAGTCGATAAAGCCTTCGATAATGACCCGACCCTTGCCCGCACGACCGCCTTCCTGCGCGTAGTCCCACGCAGCCTTTACCTCCTCAGCACTGCGCAGCAGGCTCTGGCCCTTGCCTGACGAACTCATCACCGGCTTGACCACGCACGGGAAACCCAGATCCAGCACGGCGGCGCTGTAGTCTTCAAAGGTGTCGGCAAAATGGTACGGCGAGGTTGGCAGGTCCAGCTCTTCGGCTGCCAGGCGACGAATGCCTTCGCGGTTCATGGTCAACGACGTGGCACGCGCCGTCGGAATAACGGTGAAACCTTCAGCTTCCAGCTCCACCAGGGTGGCGGTGGCGATGGCTTCGATTTCCGGAACGATAAAGTGCGGTTGTTCTGCTTCGATGACGGGACGCAGGGCGGCGCCGTCAAGCATGTTGATCACATGGCTGCGATGGGCAACCTGCATGGCAGGTGCATTGGCGTAGCGATCGACGGCGATCACTTCGACCCCCAGGCGCTGCAATTCGATGACAACTTCTTTGCCCAGCTCACCGCAGCCACACAACATGACGCGGGTCGCAGTGGGCGACAGTGGAGTTCCGATACGGGTCATTTCAGGTCCTCAAGGAAACAAAATCATCGAAGGCACTGACCAAGCCAGCGCCTGCAGGGGGATACAAAGGCCGGCATTTTACATGACTAGACCGAGGCTTTGCGCAAACGCCAGGCCATTGCCAGCCATACGCAGGTGACGCCGGCGAATTTCGAGGCCATGGCGGTAATGATCACGCCAGGGGTGAAGGCATCGATCATGCCGAAGAAGATAAAGGTGTCGATCGGGATGCTCAGCGCAGAGCTGATCCACAAGCGGTCATGCAAAGGCCGCTTGGTGATGCTGAAGACCAGCCAGTCGATGCACTCGGACACGGCGAAGGCAGTGGCGCTGGCCAGTGCAATGGAAGGATCGGAGGTGACGTACGACAACACCAGGGCCGCCAGCATGGCCAGCAGGGCACCGTGACCGAATCGGGTTTGCACCATGTCGCGCAATACAAACACCAGGCCACCCCAGGCTGACCAGATGATGTCCAGGTGCGGCGCAGTGGAAAACGCGTAGTTGATCAGCACGACGCTGGCGATATAAGCGACAAGAAACAGCATGGCAGCGGGCGACACCTCTAAATAAGGCGCACAGGGTACTTGAGTCGCAGTCGATTTTGTACCCGCGACATCCCCCTGCGGGAGCGGGCTTGCTCACGATGACATCAGCGCAGTTTGCCTGACAGGCCGTGGCGCCTGCATCGCGAGCAAGCCCGCTCACACAATAAAGAAGCGTTGTCAGCTACCGGAACCCAACATCCACACCACACCACTGGCTTTGGCCCGCTCATGGCACAGCACTAGCACCTCGCGGCGCTCCGGGTTGGTCATGCGGCTCCAGCGGGTGATTTCCGCCACGGTACGCTGGCAGCCACTGCACACATCGTCGTCGTCCAGCGCGCAGATATTCACACAGGGCGAGGCGACCGGGCGATCTGCTTCTGTCATTGCTCTTGCACCTGAAGGTCACGGGCATATCGCTGGCCGTTCTTGACGTAGTGGGCCGCGCTGGCTTCCAGCAATTTTTTCTGCTCATCCGTCAGATCACGTACCACCTTGCCCGGCGATCCCATGACCAGCGAGCCGTCCGGAATTTCCTTACCTTCGCCAATCAACGAGTTGGCGCCAATGATGCAATGCTTGCCGATTTTCGCGCCATTGAGGATCACCGCATTGATACCGATCAGGCTGTAATCGCCCACCGTACAACCATGCAACATGGCGTTATGACCGATGGTCACGCCCGTGCCAAGGGTCAGCGGATAGCCCATGTCGGTATGCATCACCGCGCCATCTTGCACATTGCTGTGCTTGCCGATCAGGATCAGTTCGTTATCGCCACGCAACACGGCGTTAAACCAGACACTGGCGCCCTCTTCCAGGCGCACCTTGCCGATCAGGGTGGCATTGGGTGCGGTCCAGCTTTCGGGATGGGTTTCGACGAACGAGTCGCCCAGGCGGTATTTCATGGGATGTCCTCAAGGCAGGCGTGGCCGTCTGCTGACGGCTCTAAATTGGAATGGAACGTTCAGGCGGGGTATGCAGGTTGATATTGACGTCGTCATAGAGCAGGTTCATCAGCTCCACGATCATGATTGCCGTCAGCCCCCAGATTTTATACACGCCAAAACGGTAGCTCGGCACGTACCAGCTACGGCCCTGGTAGTCGATGCGATGAGTGTGCTCACGCGGGTCCTGGCGGAAGAACTCCAGCGGCACGCTGAATACCGCGGCGATTTCGGCGTCATTGGCCAGATACTCAACGTAATCCGGGACCAGACCGACATAAGGCGTTACGCGAATACCGTGTAACGAGATCAAGGGACTCAGCGGCCCGATCACCTCGACCAGCCCCGGCGGCAAGCCGATTTCTTCTTCGGCCTCACGCAGGGCGGTGAACACCAGGTCGGGGTCTTCCGGGTCGCGGCGACCGCCCGGAAAAGCCACTTCACCACCGTGGGTCGACAACCCGCTGGCACGCAGGGTGAGAATCAGCTCAGGCTCAGAACTGCGTGTGACCGGCAACAACACCGCAGCTTCCGGGTAATTCCGTTCTGTTTCCAGCGTCCGTGGGGTATAGCGGCTCACACGGCCAAGCAGCTCGTCCAGCATAGGTCATCTCGATCCGGCACTTATCGGGCATCATGCACCAAATCGCACCGGGCACCCAAGTCCTACAGTGTCGCAGCCCGCCAGACCACACTTGCCGCGAGCCCGCCTCAACCCCCAAGATAGGCAACGAGCCAGAGACCACAGCATGAAATTTTGTAGCCAGTGCGGCCATTCCGTCAGCCAGCATATCCCGCAAGGCGATTCGCGCCTGCGCTATGTCTGCGACCACTGCCAGACCATTCATTATCAAAACCCCAATATTGTCGCCGGTTGCGTGCCCGTGTGGGGCACACAAGTGCTGCTGTGCCGTCGCGCCATCGAACCGCGCAAAGGCTACTGGACACTGCCCGCAGGCTTTATGGAGAACGGCGAGACGGTTGAAAACGCGGCCCGACGCGAAACCCTGGAGGAAGCCTGTGCCGTGGTTGAGAACCTGGCCATCTACACCCTGATCGATGTGCCGCATATCAATCAGGTGCATATTTTCTACCGCGCCGACCTGCTGGGCCCGAACTTCGCAGCCGGTGAAGAGAGCCTGGAAGTGCGCCTGTTTGAAGAAGTCGACATCCCTTGGTCAGAGCTGGCTTTCCGCACGGTCAGCCGTACCTTAGAATGCTTTTTCGCTGACCGCCCGGGCGCTCACTACCCCGTACGCAGCGAGGCTGTAGCACCGCTGGCCAGCCTGAAGACCGCCCAAAAATAATGCTGCTTGCCTTGTAACTCAGGAATGTTCCTCTAATGCGTTGGTTGCTCGCTGCTCTATGCCTGTCATTTGCCGTTACCTGCCAGGCCTCTGTTGTCATAACCGTAAACGGCAAACCCGTTGATAAAAACCAGGTCCTGAAACCCGCCCCTTCGTCGCTTCCGGTACGTGCCGGGCAGAATATCGACAAGGTGCTGGTCATCAAGTCTGCCCGCAAGCTGGAGCTGATCAGCAACGGCAAACCGGTCAAGACCTACCGCATCTCCCTGGGCAAACAACCCAAGGGCCCAAAAGTACGCGAAGGGGACAAACGCACCCCCGAGGGCATCTACTGGGTCGACTGGCGCAAAAAAAGCGACAAGTTCAACCTGGCGATGCACATCAACTACCCCAACATCAGCGACGCTGCCACGGCCCGGCGTGAAGGCCTGAACCCGGGCTCGATGATCATGATCCACGGCACCCCGGACAGCGAAGACAACCCCGAGGAACTGTTCCATACCCTGGACTGGACCGATGGGTGCATCGCGATGAAAAACCACGAAATGCGTGAAGTCTGGAACCTCGTTCCAGACGGCACCATGGTTGAAATCCGCCCATAGCCAGCTGTCATACGAGCAACAAAAAACCCGCTGACCGGTAACGGTTCAGCGGGTTTTTCATATGACTTGTGGCTAGAAATCAGCCAGTTGCCACACTTCGTACGCAGGGGTTTCATACGGGTGGCTGTGCTTGAGCGCAGCCACCACGGCCTGAATCAGATCATCGGCGACGACCAGCTCAACCTTCCACTCCCCCACATACTCGACCTGACCAGTTTGCCCGATGAACGGCTGGCTGCCGTCCAGCGCGCGAAACTGGCCCTGGCCCATGGTCTGCCAGGCGCAGTGGTCATAGCTGCCGATCCGTCCGCCACCGGCAGCGAATACGGCATCCTTGACCACGTCCACATGGCTCGGAGGAACGAAAAAGCTGAGCTTGTACATGCTCTTAATCTACCCACACACGAGCGTTACGGAACATGCGCAACCACGGCGCATCTTCGTTCCACTCTTCCGGGCGCCACGAGTTCTGCACGGCGCGGAATACCCGCTCCGGGTGCGGCATCATGATGGTCACACGGCCGTCACGGCTGGTCAGGCCGGTAATCCCGCGCGGCGAGCCGTTAGGGTTGGCCGGGTAGTTTTCCGTGACCTTGCCGTGGTTGTCGACGAAGCGCAGCGCCACCGAACCGGACAGGTCCGCTTGCAGCATGGCTTCTTCGCTGGCGAACTCGGCATGACCTTCACCATGAGCAATGGCGATCGGCATGCGCGAACCGGCCATGCCCTGCAGGAAGATCGAGTTCGACTCCTGAACCTGGACCATCGCCACACGGGCTTCGAACTGCTCGGAACGGTTGCGCACAAAGTGTGGCCACAGCTCGCTGCCAGGGATCAGTTCGCTCAGGTTGGACATCATCTGGCAACCGTTGCACACACCCAGGGAGAAGCTGTCAGTGCGCTCGAAGAAGCTCTGGAACGCATCGCGGGCACGGGCATTGAACAGCGCCGACTTGGCCCAGCCTTCACCGGCACCCAGTACGTCGCCGTAGGAGAAACCACCGCAGGCAACCAGACCTTTGAACTCGTTCAGGTCGACACGGCCGGCCAGAATATCGCTCATGTGTACGTCGATTGCATTGAAACCGGCACGGTCAAACGCCGCGGCCATTTCAACCTGACCGTTGACGCCCTGCTCACGCAGGACAGCCACTTGCGGACGAATGCCTTTCTTGATGTACGGCGCGCTGATATTGGCGTTGACGTCAAAGCTCAACTGGGCAGTCAGGCCCGGGTTGTCTTCTTCGAGCAGCACGTCGAACTCTTGCTGTGCGCAGTCCGCATTGTCACGCATACGCTGGATCTGGAAGCTGGTTTCAGCCCACTGGCGCTGCAACTCGCCACGCTGACCGACAAACACTTTTTCACCGTTGAAGGTGATGGTGACTTCGCTGTTGTTCAGCGGCTGGCCGATCACGTCGACACACTCGCCCAGGCCTGCAGCGCTGAACTGTGCAAGCACATCAGCAGTCGCGTCCTGACGCACCTGAATTACGGCGCCCAGTTCTTCGTTGAACAGGATGGCCGGGAGCTGGCTGGCGCTGTCTGCGAGGCAATCCAGGGTCAGGTTCAGACCGCAGTGGCCGGCAAAGGCCATTTCCATCACGCTGGTCAGCAAACCACCGTCGGAACGGTCATGGTAAGCCAGCAGGTGACCATCGGCATTCAGGCCCTGGATCACCGCGAAGAAAGCCTTGAGGTCTTCTGCGTCATCAACGTCAGGGGCCTGCTTGCCCAGCTTGCCGTAGGTCTGGGCCAGGATCGAGGCGCCCATGCGGTTCTGGCCACGGCCCAGGTCGATCAGGATCAGATCGGTCAGGCCTTTGTCCATGCGCAGTACCGGGGTCAGGGTCTGGCGAACGTCGAGCACCGGGGCAAAACCGGTCACAACCAGCGACAGCGGCGAGGTCACGGTTTTGTCCGTACCCTCTTCGCTCCAGCGGGTTTGCATCGACATCGAGTCCTTGCCCACCGGAATGGTGATGCCCAGCTCAGGGCACAGCTCCATGCCGACAGCCTTGACGGTGTCGTACAAGCGGGCGTCTTCACCCGGGTGGCCTGCAGCGGACATCCAGTTGGCTGACAGCTTGATGTCGCTGATCTTGCCAATGCGCGAAGCCGCGATATTGGTCAGGGTCTCACCAATTGCCATGCGGCCCGATGCCGGAGCATCCAGCAGTGCCAGCGGCGTACGCTCGCCCATGGCCATGGCTTCACCGGTGTACACGTCGAAGCTGGTTGCGGTGACAGCAACGTCAGCCACAGGAACCTGCCACGGCCCGACCATCTGGTCGCGGGCAACCAGACCGGTGATGGTGCGGTCGCCGATGGTGATCAGGAAGCTTTTACTGGCCACGGCCGGGTGATGCAGAACGCGCTCGACGCACTCGCCGATGCTCAGTTGTGCCGGGTCGAAATCATCGCCCAACTCTTCTTCGCGAACAGCCGAACGGTGCATGCGCGGCGCCTTGCCCAGCAACACTTCCAGTGGCATGTCCACCGGGTTGTTGCCGAAGTGGCTGTCGGTCACGGTCAGTTGCGGCTCGGCAGTGGCTTCACCGACGACGGCAAACGGGCAACGCTCGCGTTCGCAGATCGCCTGGAAGCGCTCGAAATCTTCGACGCCCACCGCCAGAACATAACGTTCCTGGGATTCGTTGCTCCAGATTTCGTGCGGGGCCATGCCCGGCTCGTCGTTTGGAATGTTGCGCAGTTCGAAACGGCCACCACGGTCGCCGTCGTTCACCAGCTCAGGGAATGCGTTGGACAAACCGCCAGCACCCACATCGTGGATAAAGCTGATCGGGTTCTTGTCACCCAGCTGCCAGCAGCGGTCGATCACTTCCTGGCAACGACGCTCCATTTCCGGGTTTTCGCGCTGTACCGAAGCGAAGTCCAGGTCAGCCGAGCTTGCGCCGGTGGCCATAGAGGATGCTGCACCGCCACCCAGGCCGATCAGCATGGCCGGACCGCCCAGCACGATGAGCTTGGAGCCCACGGTGATTTCGGCTTTCTGCACGTGTTCGGCGCGGATGTTGCCCATGCCGCCGGCCAACATGATCGGCTTGTGGTAACCACGCACTTCTTCGCCACGGGGGGTGGTGATGGACTGCTCGAACGTACGGAAGTAACCGGTCAGGGCAGGACGACCGAATTCATTGTTGAATGCAGCACCGCCCAGCGGGCCTTCGATCATGATGTCCAGCGCGGTAACAATGCGCTCAGGCTTGCCGTACGGCACTTCCCACGGTTGTACAAAGCCCGGGATCTGCAGGTTGGACACGGTGAAACCGGTCAGACCAGCCTTTGGCTTGGCACCACGACCGGTTGCACCTTCGTCACGGATCTCACCACCGGAGCCTGTCGCTGCACCCGGGAACGGGGCAATGGCGGTCGGGTGGTTGTGGGTCTCTACCTTCATCAGGATGTGCACTGGCTCCTGCACCGCACCGTACTGGCGGGTTTCAGGATCCGGGAAGAAACGCCCGGCAACACTGCCGACGATAACCGACGCGTTGTCTTTATAAGCAGACAGAACGCCTTCGCTGTGCATCACGTAGGTGTTCTTGATCATGCCAAACAGGCTCTTGTCCTGGCTTTGGCCGTCGATGTCCCAGCTGGCGTTGAAGATCTTGTGGCGGCAATGCTCGGAGTTGGCCTGGGCAAACATCATCAATTCGATGTCGTGCGGGTTGCGATCCAGACCGTTGAAGGCATTGACCAGATAATCGATTTCGTCTTCGGCCAGGGCAAGGCCCAGCTCGACGTTGGCTTTTTCCAGCGCGGCACGACCGCCACCCAGTACGTCAATCGCGGTCAGCGGCTTTGGCTCGGCGTGGCTGAACAAGCCTGCAGCCTGCTCCAGAGCGCCCAGCACGATTTGCGTCATGCGGTCATGCAATACAGCGCCGATCAGTTCGGCATCCGCATCGCTGAACTGGCCAGCTACATAGAATGCAATGCCGCGTTCCAGGCGCTGGATTTTAGCCAGGCCACAGTTACGGGCAATGTCGCTGGCCTTGCTCGACCAGGGAGAGATGGTGCCAAACCGCGGCAACACCAGGAACAGTCGGCCGCTCGGCTCTTGGACCGGCACGCTTGGGCCGTACTTCAGGAGACGAGCCAGTACCTGCTGTTCATCGCTGGTCAGCTCACCGGTGGTATCGGCAAAGTGGGCGAATTCAGCATACAAACCAGTGACAGACGGAACCTTGAGGCTCAGTTGTGCAAGGAGTTTGCTGTGGCGAAAGGCAGAAAGGGCAGGAGCGCCGCGCAGGATCAACATCTTCGGGACAGCCTCGGGAGGGGTATGCTTTGAGGCCGGGCATTCTAGCCTAAACCGTTCGCCACGGCACCCGAAACGGCACACCTGAAGCGCACCAGACGTCGCGAATCGACCAAAGCCTTATTCTTTATAGCTATCAGCCGCTTAACGGATGCTCGATTATGATCTTTAAACAGAGCTCTACCCCCCATTTTACAAGGGTTTGAGCGATTTTCGCGGTCAATATCAGAATGACTGGAAATTGTCGAGATATGGCACCCGTGCTGCTTTGCGTATACTGCGCGGATGTTTTCTCTAACTGATATCCGCCCGCGCTGCGCCAAATGGCTGCTCGCAACCGGACTCTTCCTGATGCTCAGTGCCTGCGTTGAAAAACCCAGCACCCTGGAGCGCGTAAAGGAGGATGGGGTACTGCGGGTGATTACCCGCAACAGCCCTGCGACCTACTTTGAGGATCGCAATGGTGAAACCGGCTTTGAATACGAGCTGGTGAAGCGTTTTGCCGACGATCTTGGGGTTGAGCTCAAAATCGAGACCGCGGACAACCTGGACGAACTGTTCAATCAACTGGGCCAGCCTGACGGCCCGGTTCTGGCTGCTGCCGGACTGGTCAGCAGCGAGAAACGCCTGCAACAAGCCAGATTTTCCCACCCGTACCTCGAAGTCACGCCACAGATCATCTACCGCAACGGCCAGTCCCGCCCCACCTCTGCTGCGGATCTGGCCGGCAAGCGCATCACGGTCCTCAAAGGCAGCTCCCACGCCGAGCAACTGGCCGAACTGAAAAAACAGTATCCCGGAATCGAGTACGACGAATCCGACGCGGTCGAAGTCGTCGATTTGCTGCGCATGGTCGATGAAGGCCAGATCGACCTCACGCTGGTCGACTCCAACGAAGTGGCGATGAACCAGGTGTACTTCCCCAACGTGCGCGTCGCCTTTGACCTGGGCGATGCACGCAGCCAGCGCTGGGCAGTGGCGGCCGGTGAAGACAACAGCCTGCTCAACGAGATCAACGCCTATCTGGACAAGGTCGAAAAGAACGGCACCCTGCAACGCCTTAAAGACCGCTACTACGGGCATGTCGATGTCCTTGGCTACGTTGGCGCGTACACCTTCGCCCAGCACCTGCAACAGCGCTTGCCCAAGTACGAAAAGTTTTTCAAGGAAGCGGCCAAAAAAGAACAGATCGACTGGCGCCTGCTGGCAGCCATGGGTTATCAGGAATCCTTGTGGCAACCCGCCGTCACCTCAAAAACAGGTGTGCGCGGCCTGATGATGCTGACCCAGAACACTGCTCAAGCGATGGGCGTGTCCAACCGCCTGGATGCCAAGCAAAGCATCATGGGCGGCGCCAAATACCTCGCATTGATCAAGAGCGAGCTGGACGATGATATTCAGGAACCGGATCGCACCTGGTTCGCACTGGCTGCCTACAACGTCGGTGGCGGTCATCTGGAAGACGCACGCAAGCTGGCCAAGAAAGAAGGCCTGAACCCGAACAAGTGGCTTGATGTAAAGAAAATGCTGCCTCGCCTTGCGCAGAAGCAGTGGTACAGCAAAACCCGCTATGGCTACGCCCGCGGCGGTGAGCCAGTACATTTTGTGGCCAACATCCGTCGTTACTACGACATCCTGACCTGGGCCACGCAGCCACAGCTCGAAGGTGATCAGGCGGCCGACAGCAAGCTGCATATCCCCGGCATCGACAAGACCAAGCCCAAAGAAGAGCCGCAGCTGTAGAACACAATTCTGTGGGAGCGAGCCTGCTCGCGAATGAGCTTCGCGAGCAGGCTCGCTCCCACAATTGAATGATCCCCGTAGCCGTTTTTAAACCTTGGCCGCAGCCACAATCAGCGCTTTCATTTCAGCCACTGCCGACTTGAAGCCCACGAACAATGCATGCGCCACCAGCGCATGGCCAATGTTCAATTCATTGATGCCCTTGATCGCGGCTACCGCTTCCACGTTGTGGTAATGCAGACCGTGGCCAGCATTGACGATCAGCCCTTGAGCCAGGCCAAACGCAACGCCATCGGCGACACGCTGCAACTCTTCGGCGACTTCGGTCGGGGTCTGGGCATCGGCATAGCGTCCGGTGTGCAGTTCGATTGCCGGTGCGCCTACGCGCCTGGACGCTTCGATCTGACGCTCATCGGCGTCAATAAACAGCGACACTTCACAGCCAATCTTGCTCAGCCGCTCGACAGCTGCCTTGATCCGCGCTTCCTGCCCGGCAACATCCAGACCGCCTTCGGTGGTCAGTTCCTGACGGGTTTCAGGCACCAGGCAGATATGCGCCGGGCGAATGCGCTCGGCAAACAGCATCATCTCTTCGGTAACGCCCATTTCGAAGTTCATGCGCGTTTGCAGGACATCCTTGAGCAGCAACACATCGCGTTCCTGGATATGTCGACGATCTTCGCGCAAGTGCACGGTAATGCCGTCGGCGCCCGCCTCTTCTGCATCCAGCGCTGCCTTGACCGGATCAGGGTAACGGGTGCCGCGAGCCTGACGCAGCGTGGCTACGTGGTCGATGTTCACGCCGAGAAGAATGCGATTGCTTTGGGTCACGGGGGGCTCTCCTGAAGAGTTGACGATTCGGCGCACAGCATACCGGTCTATTCAGGGCTTGCGAAACAACTCACGACTGGCCAGCGGTTTACCAGCCAAATGCACGGCCAATGCCTGACGCATCAGGCGCTTGGCGGCGGACAAGGCTCCGGGCACGGTCCAGTCAGCCTCGGCCATTGCGTGCAGTTCGGTGCCATGAAACAGACCGGGCTGCACCAGATAAATCCGTTCAAGCCCGGCATCTACCTGCAAACGGTACATGCCATCGCTGGCCACCGGTTCGCCTTGAATGTCCCGGGTCAACGAAAAGCCATAGCCCAGATCGTCCAGCAGGCGCCATTCGAACGCTCGCAGCAGAGGCTCGAGCGCGCGCCCTTGCGCAAGCGCCACCAGCGTCGCGGCATAGTGGTCGAAGACTGCGGGATGCGGGTCTTCGGCTGGCAACAGCCTGATCAGCAGCTCATTGAGATAGAGGCCGCTGAACAGCGCTTCGCCATTGAGCCAGGTAGCAATCCCGGCACTCTCCATGCGTCCGACGTTTTTCAGCTCGCCACGGCCGCGAAATTCGATTTCCAGCGGCACAAAAGGCCGGGCCAGCGTCCCCGCCTTGCCCCGCGCACTGCGCAACACGGCCCGCAGGCGCCCTTGAGGCGTGATGAAATCCACCAGGGCACTGGTTTCACGATAGGGGCGACTGTGCAGGACGTAGGCGAGTTGGGGGGCCGGGGGTTTACTGGACATGGAAGTCAGCTATCTCAAAAGGCAAACACTGCCAGGAAGAACAGCATAAAACTAATGTGGGAGCGGGCTTGCTCGCGATAGCAGCAACTCGGCCTGTCTGAAGTTCCGAGTTGATGCTATCGCGAGCAAGCCCGCTCCCACAGGGGGGGTGTAATGCTGTGCTTACAGGTCGCCGTAGCCCAGCGAACGCAGGGCGCGCTCGTCGTCGGACCAGCCACCTTTCACTTTAACCCAAAGGTTAAGCATGATCTTGGAGTCGAACAGCAGCTCCATATCCTTGCGCGCTTCGGTACCGATACGCTTGATACGCTCGCCCTTGTCGCCAATGATGATTTTTTTCTGACCATCACGCTCAACCAGAATCAAGGCATGGATATGCAGGGTTTTGCCCTGCTGCTTGAACTCTTCGATCTCGACGGTGATCTGGTACGGCAGCTCGGCCCCCATCTGGCGCATGATCTTTTCACGTACCAGTTCGGCGGCCAGGAAGCGGCTGCTGCGATCGGTGATCTGGTCTTCCGGGAAGAAGTGCTCGTTTTCCGGCAGGTGATCGGCAATCACGCGCTCAAGGGCTTCAAGGTTGTGCCCGTGCTGAGCCGAGATCGGGATGATCTGGGCGTTCGGCAGTTGCTCCTGAAGCCAGCTCAGGTGCGGCATCAGCTCGGCCTTGTCTTCGATACGGTCGGTCTTGTTCAACGCCACGATCAGCGGGCCGGTTACGTACTGCACGCGCTCCAGCACCATCTGGTCTTCGTCGGTCCACTTGGTGCGGTCAACAACGAAGATCACCACATCGACGTCTTTCAACGCAGCCGAAGCGGTTTTGTTCATGTAGCGGTTCAGGGCCTTTTCGCCGCCCTTGTGCATGCCCGGGGTATCCACGTAGACCGCTTGCACGTTGCCTTCGGTCTTGATGCCCAGCATGTTGTGGCGGGTGGTCTGAGGCTTGCGCGAGGTGATCGCCAGCTTTTGACCCAGGATATGGTTCAGCAGTGTGGATTTACCCACGTTTGGACGACCAACAATGGCAACGTAGCCACAGCGAGTTGCGGTTGAATCAGTCATGACCATTCTCCACGCCAAGGGCAATCAGTGCTGCGGCGGCCGCTACCTGTTCGGCAATACGACGGCTCACGCCCTGTCCCCGGCTTTTTTCATTCAATAAGGCAATCTCGCACTCGACAAAGAAGGTGCGGCAATGCGGTTCGCCCTGGATATCCACCACTTCGTAACGTGGCAGGTCGCAGGCACGCGACTGCAAGAACTCTTGCAGGCGGGTCTTTGGATCTTTGTTGGTGTCGACCAGGGTCAGCGTCTCGAACTCGCTGGCCAGCCAGGCCAGTACGCGGTCGCGAGCGACATCCATGCCGGCGTCCAGGTAAATGGCGCCGATCAGCGCCTCAAGGGCATCGGCCAGGATCGATTCACGGCGAAATCCGCCGCTTTTCAGTTCACCGGAACCCAGGCGCAGGTACTCGCCCAGCTCAAAGCCGCGGGCCAGTACTGCCAGGGTCTCACCCTTTACCAGCCGCGCACGCAAGCGTGACAACTGGCCTTCACGCGCCAGCGGGAAACGGTCAAACAAGGCTTCGCCGGCAACAAAATTGAGAATGGCATCCCCCAGGAACTCAAGGCGCTCGTTATTGCGCCCCGCGAAACTGCGGTGTGTCAGGGCCAGAACCATCAGTTCCTGGTCTTTGAAGGTGTAGCCGAGCTGACGCTCTAAACGTTCTAAAGAAAAACTCACGATTTACCCACGCTGAGTTCGTGGCCGAATGTCACCACCGGACCGATATTAGGGATCAGTGATGCTCGTTTATCGCATAGCAAATGGACAGGGAACAGGCTGTTCGCCGCCGTCACACTTAACGCTTTGTTCAAATCCACATCCTGAATACTCAGGCGCGCGACTTGTTTCGCACACCTGAAAAGCAATCGGCGCTGTTATAAACAGCGCCGTTCTGGCTACTTGATCAGACCAACCCGCGAGAAGTTCGGCAGGTTGCTCGCCTTGGGTTCCGGCCAGCTCATCCAAACAGCGAAGGCCTTGCCGACAATATTCTTGTCGGGAACCATGCCCAGCTCGTCTTTGGGAATGTTCGGATCATCCCAGTAACGGCTGTCGTTCGAATTGTCACGGTTGTCACCCATCATGAAGTAATGCCCGGCCGGAACCGTCCACTCCTTGTCAGGCGGCGCACGATAGCGGCTCATTTCCTTGCGGATCATGTGCTCGACTTCGCCCAGCTTCTCTTTGTACAACTCGGCACTGCCCAGGGTTCCAGGCTCGGCCTTGACCAGTTGCTCGGCAACCAGTTGGTCGTTGACATAAAGATGCTTGTCGCTGGTATAGCGGATCTTGTCGCCCGGCAGGCCAACTACACGCTTGATGTAGTTGACTGTCGGATCGCTTGGGTAGCGAAACACCATCACATCGCCCCGCTTCGGATCACCCACTTCGATGATTTTCGTGTCGAGTACCGGCAAGCGGATCCCGTACGAAAACTTGTTCACCAAAATGAAATCGCCCACATCCAGGGTCGGTTTCATCGAGCCGGACGGAATCTGGAACGGCTCAACCAGAAACGAACGCAACACCAGCACGATAAACAACACGGGAAAGAACGACTTGCCGTATTCAACCAGCAGCGGCTCCTTGTTGAGCTTTTCGACTACCTGCATATCAACCGGCGTAACGCTGGCTTGATAGTTGGCAATGGCCTTGCGCCGGCGCGGAGCCAGGAAGACCAAATCGAGCAGCGCCAGCAAACCGCACACGGCAACAGCAATGACCAGCAACAGCGGGAAATTTAGTGACATAGGACCTAGCTATCCAAACGGAGCACTGCAAGGAAGGCTTCTTGTGGAATTTCCACGTTGCCCACTTGCTTCATGCGTTTTTTACCGGCCTTTTGCTTTTCCAACAGCTTGCGCTTACGGCTAACGTCACCACCGTAGCATTTGGCCAGTACGTTCTTTCTGAGTGCCTTGACGGAGGTCCGTGCAATGATCTGCCCGCCAATGGCGGCCTGGATCGCGACGTCGAACATCTGGCGCGGAATCAGTTCTTTCATCTTCTCGGTCAACTGGCGACCTTTGTAGTGCGCGTTTTCCTTGTGCACGATCAGGGCCAGCGCATCTACCTTGTCACCGTTGATCAGCACATCGAGCTTGACCAGATTAGCTGACTGGTAACGATCGAAGTGGTAATCAAGCGAAGCATAGCCGCGACTGGTGGATTTGAGACGGTCGAAGAAGTCCAGAACCACTTCGTTCATCGGCAAATCGTAGGTCACTTGTACCTGGGTACCCAGGAACAACATGTCGTGCTGCACGCCACGTTTTTCAATGCACAGGGTAATGACGTTACCCAGGTGCTCCTGAGGCACAAGAATGTTGGCACGCACGATTGGCTCGCGCATGTCTTCAATCATTGAAAGATCTGGCAGCTTGGACGGGTTATCGACGTAAATCGTTTCACCGGTCTTGAGCAGCAGTTCGAAAATTACGGTTGGCGCAGTGGTGATCAGGTCCAGGTTGTACTCGCGCTCCAGGCGCTCCTGAATGATCTCCATGTGCAGCATGCCCAGGAAGCCGCAACGGAAGCCGAAGCCCAGTGCGTCAGAGCTTTCTGGCGTGTATTGCAGCGAAGAGTCGTTCAGCGTCAGTTTTTGCAACGCATCACGGAAGTCTTCGAAGTCATCGGAGCTAACCGGGAACAGGCCCGCGTATACCTGAGGCTGAATACGCTTGAAACCGGGCAGTACATCAACATCCGGAGTCGTGCTCAAGGTCAGGGTATCGCCCACTGGCGCACCGTGAATGTCCTTGATACCGGCGATGATGAAACCTACTTCACCGGCTTTCAGGTCTGCAGTGGCGGTGTGTTTCGGGTTGAATACACCAACGCTGTCCACCAGGTGGATCTTGCCGGTGGATTTGACCAGAATCTTGTCGCCCTTTTTCACGCGGCCGTGGCGCACGCGAACCAGGGACACAACGCCCAGGTAGTTGTCGAACCAGGAGTCGATGATCAACGCTTGCAGCGGATCTTCGATATTGCCGGTCGGCGCAGGAATGGTGTGTACCAGGCGCTCAAGCACCTCGTCCACGCCCAGGCCGGTCTTGGCACTGCAGGTCACGGCATCAGTGGCGTCGATGCCAATGATTTTTTCGATTTCTTCCTTAACGCGATCAGGATCAGCCTGTGGCAGGTCGATCTTGTTCAGCACCGGCATGACTTCCAGGCCCTGCTCAATCGCGGTGTAGCAGTTGGCTACGGACTGGGCTTCTACACCCTGCCCCGCATCGACCACCAGCAACGCACCTTCACAGGCCGCCAGGGAACGGCTAACTTCGTAGGTGAAGTCAACGTGGCCCGGGGTATCAATGAAGTTCAACTGGTAGGTATTACCGTCTTTGGCCGTGTAATACAAGGTGACGCTGTGGGCCTTGATGGTGATCCCGCGCTCACGCTCGAGGTCCATGGAGTCCAGTACCTGGGCCTCCATTTCGCGGGCAGTCAGGCCACCGCACATCTGGATGAAACGATCGGCCAGCGTCGACTTGCCATGGTCAATGTGGGCGATGATGGAGAAATTGCGGATATGACTCAGATCACTCACGGGTCAACACTCAAAAAAGTCGCAGGCAGACTGCCCGCCGAAAAATAGCCGGGAATTGTACCTGAACATCGCGCCAAGCGTCACGTTCACAGGCCAATGGGCACCTACAAAAAAGCCCCTATCGCGAGATAGAGGCTCTTGATTGGCTCAATGAGCGCTACTCAACCCGCCCGACGTAACAGCCAGATACCGGCCACGGCACAAATGGAAGCCGGCAGCAGCACCGCAAACAGCGGCGAGAAGCCGAACACCAGGCTCAAAGGCCCCAGCAGGTCCTGGGCGATCTTGAAGGTAAACCCCACCAGCACCCCGGTAAAAACCCGCTGCCCCAGCGTAACAGAGCGCAACGGGCCGAAGATGAAAGATATGGCCATCAATACCAGCGCAGCAGTCACCAGCGGCTGCAACACCTTGACCCAAAAAGCCAGCCAGTAACGGCCGTTGTTCAGGCCCTGATCCTTGAGGTAGTGGATATAGTTCCACAACCCGGAAATCGACAGCGATTCGGGCGCCATGACCACGGTATTGAGCAGTTGCGGGCTCAACGACACGTCCCATTTTTCTTCAGGCGCCTTGACTACCTCAGTGCTGTCGCCATGAAAAAGAGTGGTGCTCACATCACTCAACTGCCAGTCGCCCTGGTGGTACTGGGCCTTTTTGGCAAAGCTTGCCGACTGCATCTGATGGTCTTTGTCGAAGCGATAACGGGTCACACCGTAAAGCAGGCCATCGGGCTGAACGGCGTTGATATGGATAAACTCATCACCCTGGCGGTGCCACAAGCCATGCTTGGAGCTTTGCGAGTCACCACCGCCCTGGGCCAGCGCGCGGTTGGCCTGGGCAATGTTTTCCGTGGCAGGCACCACATATTCGCCAATCAGCACCCCTGCAACCATCAGCACCAGCATCGGCTTCATCACGGCCCAGACGATGCGCCCAAGGGACACACCTGCGGCACGCATGATGGTCAGCTCACTGTTGCTGGCCAGGCCGCCCAAACCGATCAGGCAGCCAATCAACGCTGCCATCGGCAACATTTCATACAGGCGTCGGGGCGCAGTCAGCATGACAAAACTGAACACATCCAGAACGGTGTAGGTGCTGCTGAGACTGCGCATCTCGTCGATCACGGCAAACAGCAGGGCCAGCCCGAGGATGATCCCCAACACGGCCAGAATCGCCAACAACACACTGCTACCAATGTAGCGGTCGAGCTTAACCACGGGCCATCTCCTCGGCACTACGGCGACTTGCCAGTTTCAAGCGCAGCGGCTCCCAGTACATCAACCCCAGGCCAATGATCAGGAACAGCCCATGCACCCACCACAGGCCCAGCGCCATCGGGGTCTTGCCATCCTGAAGAAGCCCCTTGCCCCAGGTCAGCATGCTCAGGTAGCTCATATAAAGAAGAATCGCCGGCAACAACTTGAGGAAGCGCCCCTGACGCGGATTGACCCGCGATAACGGCACTGCGATCAAGGTCACGATAAAGACCAGCACGGGGAAGGCAATCCGCCAATGCAGCTCGGCAACCACGCGAGGATCCGTGCTGCCGAGAAGGCTTGCGGTAGGGATCGCATCGCGGTCTGTCACTTCATTGCTGACTTCCGGCTTGGGCAGCAGCACACCATAGGTGTCGTACTTGATTGCCCGATAATCGGCCTGCCCAGGATTGCCGTCATAGCGATAGCCATTGTTCAGCACCAGCCAGCGACTGCCGTCAGGACGCACTTCCTGATGACCCTTCTCGGCCAGCAGCACGGAAATACTGCGATCCTTGGCCTCTTCTCCGAGTTTCTTCTGCGAAATGAATACGCCGGACAAGAGGCTGCGGTCATTGCTCAATTCTTCGGTGTAGGTCACCCGCGTACCGTCACTCAGCGACTGGAAGCGCCCGGCCTCCAGGGTGTCGAATTCGGTCAGGGCATCCTGCTTGTTGAGCAGCAGCTGAAATTCATTGTTGCCCTGCGGGGCCAGGCTCAGACTGAGCCAGGCCACGATCAGCGCGACCAGCGCAGCCGGTGCCATGGTCATGGCCAGCAACCGCTGACGACTCATGCCGGTGGCCGACAGCACGGTCATTTCGCTCTCAAGGTACAAGCGACCATAAGAGAGAAGAATGCCCAGGAACAGCCCCAGAGGCAGGATCAGCTGCATGAAGCCCGGCAGGCGAAAGCCCATGATCAGGAACAACGAACCCGGGTCCAGGGCGCCCGAGGCGGCCTGGGCCAGATATTTGATGAAGCGACCGCTCATGATGATGACCAGCAGCACAGCACTGACAGCGCTCAATGTAAGCAGGACTTCGCGGGACAGATAACGGAAGACGATCAAACCAGACACTCCAGGGTCGTCAGGCTAAGGCGGCCAAACAAACAGCATAACGAGTCGGCACATACCTCATCATAGATGAGATGGGCCGTCTAAAAAGATGGCGCATTATCCTGTGAATGCCCTCCCCTGTCACTGCACAGTCTTGAAAGTGGCAACTTGGCCCTAAACCGGGGTTGTCAGGCTCCTCCGACGGGGTTCAAACTGCCCGCCTTGACGCCAGCCTTGATCACAGGTGAAGCGCTTCTTCTATATAAGCAAACAAACAGAACTGTTTGTGCGCATGTTGACCATTTGACTCAGGGACCCGGACATGGAACTGGTTGTAAAAAGCGTTAGCCCAGAAACGTTGAAAACGGCCACTCTGGTGGTCGCCATCGGCGAAGGCCGCAAGCTCGGCCCAACCGCCAAAGCCCTCGACGAACTCACCGGTGGCGCCATCAGCGCAGTCCTCAAGCGCGGCGACCTGGCCGGCAAAACCGGTCAAAGCCTGCTGTTGCACAGCTTGCCCAACCTCAAAGCCGAGCGCGTGCTGCTGCTGGGTACCGGCAAGGATGAAGAACTGGGCGATCGCCCGTTCCGCAAAATCATCAGCGGCGCACTGGGTGTACTCAAAGGCCTGGGCGGTAGCGATGCGGTGTTCGCACTGGACGAATTGGTGGTCAAGGGCCGCGACAGCTACAGCAAGACCCGCTTGCTGGCCGAAACCCTCGTAGACGGCGAATACACCTTCGACCGTTTCAAAAGCCAGAAGGCCGAACCCCGCGCCCTGAAAAAAATCACCCTGCTGACCATCAAGGCCGCGCAGGCTGAAGTGCAGCGCGCCGTGACCCACGCCCAGGCAATTGCCGCCGGCATGGCGTTCACCCGCGACCTGGGCAACCTGCCGCCAAACATCTGCCACCCGAGCTTCCTTGCCGAGCAGGCCAAGGACCTGGGCAAAGAGTTCAAAGGCCTGAAAGTCGAAATCCTTGACGAGAAAAAGATCAAGGATCTGGGCATGGGCGCGTTCTACGCTGTAGGCCAGGGCAGCGACCAGCCGCCTCGTCTGATCGTGATGAACTACGCCGGTGGCAAAAAATCCGAAAAACCGTACGTACTGGTAGGTAAAGGCATCACCTTCGACACCGGCGGCATCAGCCTCAAGCCGGGCGCCGGCATGGATGAAATGAAGTACGACATGGGTGGTGCTGCCAGCGTGTTCGGCACCCTGCGCGCCGTACTCGAGCTGAAACTGCCGATCAACCTGGTGTGCATTCTGGCCTGTGCTGAAAACATGCCTAGCGGCGGCGCGGCACGCCCGGGCGACATCGTGACGACCATGAGCGGCCAGACGGTCGAAATCCTCAACACCGACGCCGAAGGCCGTCTGGTGCTGTGTGATGCCCTGACCTACGCCGAGCGCTTCAAGCCACAGGCCGTGATCGACATCGCCACCCTGACCGGCGCCTGCATGGTTGCATTGGGCGCTCACACCTCGGGCCTGATGGGCAACAACGACGACCTGATCAACCAGTTGCTGGAAGCCGGCAAGCAAGCCGACGACCGTGCATGGCAACTGCCGCTGTTCGACGAGTACCAGGAACAACTGGACAGCCCGTTCGCCGACATGGCCAACATTGGCGGGCCTAAAGGCGGCGCCATCACTGCTGGCTGCTTCCTGTCGCGTTTTGCCAAGGCCTATAACTGGGCGCACCTGGACATCGCCGGCACGGCATGGGTCAGCGGCGGCAAGGACAAGGGCGCAAGTGGCCGCCCAGTGCCCCTGCTGACCCAGTACCTGCTGGATCGCGCCAACGCTTGAAGCTGACAATCGAAGACTGCGCCGCTTGAGGGCGGCGCAGTCCCGATTCAGGAATCGCAATGACCCCCGAAGCAAACCAAGAACTCACCAAGATCGACTTTTATATCCTGCCCAGCGCCGAACCCTCTGCGCGGCTGGATTTTGCCTGCAAACTCACCGAGAAGGCCTGGCGCCTGGGCCATCGCGTGTATCTGCATTGCTCTGACAGTGCCCAGCGCCAGGACCTGGATGAACGCCTGTGGCGCTTCAAGGGCGAAAGCTTCGTGCCCCACAGCAACACTGAAGACCAACCCGATGGCGTCGTGGTCATGGGCTGTACGGATGCACCCGCAAGCCACCAAGACTTACTGATCAACCTGGACCTCAAAGTCCCCGACTTTTTCAAGCGCTTCGCCCGCGTGGCCGAAGTGGTGGTCGAAGACCCCGCCGTGCGACAGGCTGCACGGGAGAGTTTCCGTTTCTACCGAGAACAGGGCTATCCTCTGCAGGACCACAAGTTACAACGACTCTGAGCACACGATGGACACCTCCAATTCGCCGCAAAAAGCTGCACACCTGCTTGATGATCTTGAGTCCATTCGCAAGCTGCTCGGCGATGAGGGGCTGCAACCGCCGCTGCTGACAGAGATGGTAGGTCGGCCCGACGAACAGATCCCGTTGCTCGACGAAGTTATCAGCGATGAACCAGAGCCGGAGCCGGTGCCCACGCAAATACCGCTGGTCGGCATCACCCCGGCGCCCGCGACGGAGAAAGCCCCTGACGCACTGCTTGCGCACCTGGACCGAGAGCTGCGCACTGCTGCCCAGGCCATCATGCAGGACGTGATCAACGACTTCGCCCCGCACATCGAAACCGAGATCAAGCGCCGCCTTGATGCCCACATGGAGCGTCTGCTCGCCCAACATCAAAGCTGACCCTGTGGGAGCGGGCTTGCTCGCGATTGCAGCACCTTAATGAAGCCGATGCACCGGGTTGCCCGTATCGCGAGCAAGCCCGCTCCCACAACAGCAATAGGTTCCCCGCGCAGTCCCACCCCGCTATACTTGCCGGCTTTCCTGAATTAATGCCAATAGGGTCCCGCCGCGCATGGATAAGACCTACCAGCCGCACGCCATTGAAACTTCCTGGTACAAAACCTGGGAAGAAGAGAATTATTTTGCCCCGCAAGGCGCGGGCGACCCGTACACCATCATGATTCCGCCGCCGAACGTCACCGGCAGCCTGCACATGGGGCACGGCTTCAACAACGCGATCATGGATGCCCTGATCCGTTTCCGTCGCATGCAGGGCCGCAACACCCTGTGGCAGCCGGGTACCGACCACGCGGGCATCGCCACCCAGATGCTGGTCGAGCGTCAGATCGAAGCACAAGGCCTGAACCGCCACGATTTGGGTCGTGAAAAATTCCTCGACAAGATCTGGGAATGGAAAGATCAGTCCGGCGGCAACATCAGCCGTCAGATCCGTCGCCTGGGTTCGTCCGTAGACTGGAGCCGCGAGCGCTTCACCATGGATGACGGCCTGTCTGAAGCCGTGAAGGAAGCCTTCGTGCGCCTCCACGAAGACGGCCTGATCTATCGTGGCAAGCGCCTGGTCAACTGGGACACCAAGCTGCACACGGCCATCTCCGACCTTGAAGTGGAAAACCACGACGAGAAAGGTTTCCTGTGGAACCTGCGCTACCCGCTGGCTGACGGCGCCAAGACCGCCGAAGGCCTGGACTACCTGGTGGTTGCTACCACCCGTCCGGAAACCATGCTGGGCGACGCAGCTGTTGCGGTAAACCCGGAAGACGAGCGCTACAAGGCCCTGATCGGCAAGTTTGTCGAGCTGCCGCTGGTTGGCCGCCGCATTCCGATCATCGCGGACGATTATTGCGATCCTGAATTCGGTACCGGTTGTGTGAAAATCACCCCGGCCCACGATTTCAACGACTACGAAGTCGGCAAGCGTCACAACCTGCCGCTGCTCAACATCTTCGATAAAAACGCCGCCGTGCTGCCTGCTGCCCAGGTGTTCAACCTCGATGGCACGCTGAACGAGTCCATCGACGGTACCCTGCCGGCCAAGTATGCAGGCCTGGACCGCTTCGAAGCGCGCAAGCAAATTGTCGCTGATTTCGACGAAGCCGGCCTGTTGGTCAGCGTCGATGATCACGCCCTGAAAGTGCCGAAAGGCGACCGTTCGGGCACCGTGATCGAACCGTGGCTGACTGACCAGTGGTACGTGTCGACCAAGCCTCTGGCAGAGCCTGCCATTGCTGCCGTGGAAGACGGGCGCATCGCGTTCGTGCCTAAACAGTACGAAAACATGTACTTCTCGTGGATGCGCGACATCCAGGACTGGTGCATCAGCCGTCAGCTGTGGTGGGGCCACCGCATTCCGGCCTGGTACGACGAGTCGGGCAAAGTCTATGTAGGCCGCGACGAGGCCGAAGTACGCGCCAAGAACAACCTGGGCCCGGACGTTGCCTTGCAACAGGACAACGACGTGCTCGACACCTGGTTCAGTTCGGGTCTGTGGACGTTCTCCACCCTCGGCTGGCCGGAAAAAACCGAAGCACTGAAAACCTTCCACTCCACTGACGTGCTGGTTACCGGTTTCGACATCATTTTCTTCTGGGTTGCCCGGATGATCATGCTCACCATGCATTTGGTGAAAAACGAAGACGGCACCCCGCAAGTTCCGTTCAAGACCGTGTATGTCCACGGCCTGGTCCGTGACGGTCAAGGCCAGAAGATGTCCAAGTCCAAGGGCAACGTCCTGGACCCGCTGGACATCATCGACGGCATCGAGCTCGAAGACCTGGTGGCCAAACGCACCACCGGCCTGATGCAGCCAAAACTGCTGAAGAAAATCGAGAAGCAGACCCGCGACGAATTCGCCGACGGCATCGCCAGCTACGGTACCGACGCCCTGCGCTTCACGTTCTGCTCGCTGGCGTCCACCGGCCGTGACATCAAGTTCGACATGGGCCGCGTCGAAGGCTATCGCAACTTCTGCAACAAGATCTGGAACGCCGCACGCTACGTGCTGGACAAGGGCGAAGACTGCGGCCAGAACGGCGAAGCCTACGAACTGTCGCTGGCTGACCGCTGGATCATCTCGCAGCTGCAGCGCACCGAAGCAGAAGTGACCCGTCACCTCGACCAGTTCCGTTTCGACCTCGCGGCGCAAGCGCTGTACGAGTTCATCTGGAACCAGTACTGCGACTGGTACCTGGAACTGTCCAAGCCTGTGCTGTGGGACGAAAACGCCCCGGTAGAACGTCAGCGCGGCACTCGCCGTACGCTGGTTCGGGTGCTGGAAGTGGCGTTGCGCCTGGCGCATCCGTTCATGCCATTCATCACCGAAGAAATCTGGCAGCGCATCGCGCCGCTGGCCGGTGCTGAAGGCAAGACCATCATGCTGCAACCGTGGCCGGTACCGAACGAAGCGCGCATCGACCAGGCCGCCGAAGACGATATCGAATGGCTCAAGGGCCTGATGCTGGGTATTCGCAACATCCGTGGCGAAATGAACATCGGCCCGGGCAAGCCTTTGCAGATCTACCTGAAAAACGTCAGCAGCGAAGATCAACGCCGTCTGGCCGAGAACGATGCCTTGCTCAAAAAGCTGGCTAAACTCGAAGCGATCACCGTGCTGCAAGAGGGCGCCGAAGCACCGCTGTCGGCTACCGCACTGGTAGGCGAGATGGAAGTGCTGGTGCCCATGGCCGGCCTGATCGACAAAGATGCAGAGTTGGCGCGTCTGGACAAGGAAATCCAGCGTCTGAACGGCGAAGTGGCCCGCGTAGGTGGAAAACTCTCTAACGCCGCGTTCGTTGACAAAGCTCCGGCCGAAGTCATCGAAAAAGAACGAACCAAGTTAGCCGAAGCCGAACAAGCCTTGAGCAAATTGGCCGAACAGCACGCGCGGATTTCCAGCCTGTAATAAAGCTGCGCACCTGATCGCGGGCAAGCCCTTAGCTCTGAAAGGAACTAAGGGCTTGCCCGCGATTGCTTTTGTGGAATGAATTGAACATGACAACCCCACGCACTTCCAAAGCCACACGCCACAAGCCCAAGGCTGTCAGCGACGCCAAGCCGGCTGAGCCACGGGTCAAGCCAAGCCTGCACCCACGTAACCGTCATCAGGGCCGTTACGACTTCCCGCAGTTGATTTCGGTCTGCCCTGAGCTGGCAGAGTTCGTGATCATCAACCCGTACGGCAAAGAAAGCATCGACTTCGCCAACCCGGATGCCGTGCGCGTATTCAACCGTGCGCTGCTCAAGGCGTTCTACGGTATCGCCCACTGGGACATTCCGGCTGACTACCTGTGCCCGCCTGTGCCCGGTCGCGCTGACTACGTGCACTTTCTGGCCGACCTGCTGGCCACCATGAACGATGGCGTCATCCCGCGTGGCCCGAGCGTGCGCGTGCTGGACATCGGTATGGGCGCAAACTGCGTTTACCCGCTGATTGGTCACAGCGAATACCGCTGGCAGTTCCTGGGCACCGAAGTTGACCCTACAGCCGTTAAAGCGGCCAAGGCGATCGTGCAGTCCAACGGCCTGAACAAAGCCATCAGCCTGCGCCTGCAACCCGATCAGAAGAAGATCTTGCTGGACGTCCTGGACAGCGCCGAGCGTTTTGACCTGAGCATGTGCAACCCGCCCTTTCATGCGTCGATCGATGAAGCAACGCGCGGCAGCGAGCGTAAATGGCGCGCACTGGGCAAGGCTGATCCCAAGCGCAAACTGCCTGTTCTGAACTTTGGCGGTCAGGCGGCCGAATTGTGGTGTGAAGGGGGCGAGCAGCGCTTTGTGACCCAGCTGATTCGCGAAAGCGTGCAAGTGGGCCGTCAGGTGCTGTGGTTCAGCGTACTGGTGTCCAAGGCGTCCAACTTGCCGGCGATCCAGACCGCACTGAAAAAAGCCGGTGTGCGTGAAAGCCAGGTGGTCGACATGTCACAGGGCAACAAGCAAAGCCGCTTTGTCGCCTGGACATTCCATGACAAAGAACAGCAACAGCTGTGGCGCGAGAAGAACTGGAAGTAATCTTGTAAATATGCAAAACCTCGTAGCAGCTGCCGAGCTGCGCGAGGCTGCGTTCGGCAGCTGCTACAAGATTTGCAGGCATAAAAAAGCCGCGCTTCGGAGTAATCCGAAGCGCGGCTTTTTTACAGCAGTCTTACTTGTTAACAGCGTCAGTCAGGCCTTTGGCCACAACGAGCTTGATAACTTTTTTGGCTGCGATTTCGATGGCTGCGCCAGTCGAAGGGTTACGGCCAGTACGGGCAGGACGCTCGGTCACTTTCAGTTTGCCAATACCTGGCAGAGTGATTTCGCCGCCATTTTCCAATTGATCAGCAACGATCTGGGCCAGTTGGTCCAGAGCGTTACGCGCGGTAGTTTTCGGCGCGTCGATAGCTTCAGCGATATCAGCGATCAGTTGGTCTTTAGTAATAGCCATTGAGATGTTCCTTCCCTATCAAATTCATTTGGTTTGCAGAGTGCAATGTCAGCCATCGAGCCAGATCTCAAGGGTCTGGCACACCCGCCAGCTTTCACGACGAATCGCGGATGTAGATAGCTAAAACGGGGTTTGGTTCGACCTGACACATGCTGAATGCACGCTTTACGCCGTTTCCGAGCGCAAGACCGGGCAAAACTAGCACAGAGACAGTTAAATATCCGCCTCTACCTGGGCTTTTGGTCAGCTTTATGGCCTTAAAACGGTAAAAAAACCGTCCAGGGCGCCCTCAAGCCCCCCAAACCCCGACCCGAGGCTCAGGTGCGGTACACTTGGCGCCTTTGCGGGGTGTGCACCCTGCCCTCTCATTACACACCGAGAAGCCCATGCCGATCCGTCATTGCATCGTCCACTTGATTGACAAAAAACCCGACGGTACGCCCGCAGTTCTCCACGCCCGTGACTCTGAACTGGCCGGGTCTCAAGCCATCGAGAACATGCTCGCTGACCTCAACGAAAGCTATAACGCCAAGCAAGGTAAAGCCTGGGGGTTTTTCCATGCCGAGTCCGGCGCGCATCCGTTCAGCGGCTGGCTCAAGGAATACCTCGATGGCGGTAAAGACTTCACGGCGTTCAGCCGCGTCGCCGTCGAGCATCTGCAAAAACTGATGGAAGAGTCCAACCTTTCCGTTGGCGGCCACGTGCTGTTCGCCCATTACCAGCAAGGCATGACCGACTACCTGGCCATCGCCCTGCTGCACCACAGCGACGGCGTTGCCGTGACCTCGGAGCTGGACGTGACGCCTTCGCGCCATCTGGACCTTGGCCAGCTGCACCTGGCCGCACGGATCAACATTTCCGAGTGGCAGAACAACAAGCAGTCCAAGCAATACATTTCGTTTATCAAAGGTAAAAACGGCAAGAAGGTTTCGGAGTACTTCCGCGACTTTATCGGCTGCCAGGAAGGTGTCGATGGCCCGGGCGAAACCCGTACCCTGCTCAAGGCCTTCAGTGACTTCGTAGAAAGCGAAGACTTGCCGGAAGAGTCCGCCCGGGAAAAAACCAAGACCCTGGTCGATTACGCCAGCAGTCAGGCAAAAATCGGCGAACCCATGGGCCTGGAAGAGTTGTCCGAGTTGATCGACGAAGAACGCCCCAAGGCTTTCTACGATCATATCCGTAACAAGGACTACGGCCTGTCCCCCGAAATCCCTGCTGACAAGCGCACCCTGAACCAGTTCCGTCGCTTCACCGGGCGCGCTGAGGGGCTCTCTATCAGCTTTGAGGCACACCTGTTGGGCTCCAAGGTCGAGTTCGACGAAGAAGCCGGTACGCTGGTGATCAAGGGCTTGCCGACCCAACTGCTCGATCAGCTCAAGCGCAGCAAGTAATGCTCAACGGTATCTTGAAGAAAGTCCTGTTTGTTCTGGTGGTGGTGGTCATCTTTCAGAACTGGGGCAAGATCGAGCGCGTGCTCAACCCTTCGGGTGTCGTCAGTGAGCAAACCCGGGCCAGCGCCCGGGTGGTGTTGTACTCCACCGAGTGGTGCGGCTACTGCAAGGCCACTCGGCGGTTCCTGGATGAGAAAGGCATACCGTTCAAGGAATTCGATATCGACAAGGATGCCAGTGCCCGCCAGGCTTACGAGGCGCTGGGCGGGCGCGGCATTCCGATACTGGATGTAAACGGCACGCTGATTCGCGACTTCAAGCCCGATGCGATATTGGCGGCACTGAAATAAGCCGGGAACAACTGTTCAATTTCTGTGGGAGCGGGCTTGCTCGCGATGCAGGCGCTGCGGTCAGCCAGACAAACCGCAGAGATACCATCGCGGGCAAGCCCGCTCCCACAGGAAAATCACTCCAGCTTCTGACTTTGCACCAGACACTCCTTGGCACTCTTCCTGAGTTTCTTGATCAATCGCTCCTGGCGCAACGCTTCACCCTTGTCCGGCCAGGATTCGACATACACCAGCGCCACTGCCGGGCTTGAAGCAAAAAAACGCGCGCCCTTGCCCGTTTGATGCTTGGCAAAACGGCGCACCGGGTCATCGCTGATACCGCAATACAAAGAGCCATTAGCGGCCCGCACAAGGTACACAAACCAGGGTTTCTCGACCACTTTCAGCGGCTGCCCTGAAAGGCCTTGAGCCCTTTTTGCGCCTGCGCCCGAATGGCGTTTTGTACCAGCGGTGTCCACCCCAGCAACAGGCCCTTGGTGCCCAGTGCCTGACGCGACCAGCGCCACAGATCGAAATGGTCGTGATGCTCGCAAATCTTGCCATCACGAAACACAAACCGTGCCTGGATATCATTGACCACCGTGGCGCCGGTCTGGCCAAACACATAGGTCGCCACCCAGTGCGCGCTGCCATGCTGGCCGTCAGCCTGAACCTGATCGAAGGTGAGGCTGAAATCCTTGGCCCGCAAGGTCAGCATGCGCCACATGTCAGCGGCGTTGTGGCCACGCAGCTCGCCAAACACAGGGTCGCTGAACACCACGTCAGTGGTGTAACAGTCAGCCATTGCCTCGGCATCAAGCCGCTGGAAGGCCTGGTAGAAACGAGTGATCAATGCTTGGTGGTCTTGGCTCATGGCAGGGTCCGTACAGGTCTGGAATCAGAGCACGATAATCTGCCATGAACAGAAACACTATGGGCCTCAGACTTTCTCGCTTTGTACATTCACATACAGTGAACGGCCGGCGCCAAGCCCGGCGACGATGGCCCCCAGACCGATGACTGCAAATATCCAGCCCACGGCACTCCAGCCACCCGTCACTTCATGCACCACGCCCACCGCCAGCGGCCCCATCGATGCCACGGTGTAACCAATGCCCTGGGCCATGCCCGACAGATTGGCGGCGACATGGGCATCGCGCGAGCGCAGCACGATCATGGTCAAGGCCAGGCTGAATGTACCGCCCTGCCCCAGGCCCAGCACAATCGCCCAGCCCCACAAGCCATCGATAGGCGCATAAAGGCAACCAAACAGCCCGGCCAGGGTCATGCCCATAACCAGCACGATTGCCAGCCGCTGGTCTTTACCCCGCGTGGCCAGCCACGGTGCCGTCAGCGCCGTGATCAATTGCACGATAACCGAGCCGGACATCACCAGCCCCGCCTGGGTAGGCGTCAGGCCGCGACCAATCAGGATTGACGGCAACCAGCCAAAAACAATGTAGGACAACGAGGATTGCAGCCCCATATAGAGCGTCACTTGCCAGGCCAACGGGTCACGCAACAAGCCACGCACGCGGTAAGCAACGTTGTGCGTGCCCTGACGCTTGCCCACCTGTGGCAGCCAGAAAACAACCGCAAGCAATGCGGGCAAGGCCCAGAAGCCAAGCCCCATTGCCCAGCTCTGCCCCAGTGACTCGCTAAGGGGCACCGTGGCCCCTGCCGCCAGTGCCGCACCCAGGCACAGGGCCATGGTGTAAACGCCGGTCATGGTTCCGGCATGCCCGGCGAAATCACGCTTGATGATGCCCGGCAACAACACACCGATGACGCCGATACTGGCCCCCGCCAGAATGCTCCCGGTAAACAGCCCCACTTCGCCCAGGCAACTGCGCAGAACGATCCCGCCGCCCAGCGTCAGCAAAATCCCCAGCACTACCCGCTCGGTACCAAAACGCCGCGCCAGGATTGGCGCCAGGGGCGCGAACAGCCCCAGGCACAGCACGGGCAACGTGGTCAACAGGCCAGCCTGCGCCGCAGACAAGCCCAGTCTGTCAGACACCTCACCCAGTAACGGCGCCATGCTCGACAGCGCGGGGCGCAGGTTCAAGGCCACCAGCACCAGCCCCAGGAGCAATAACCACGGACGCAAGACAACAGGCGCAGTGTGCTGAACCTGCTCGTCGTCAATTTCAGCGTCGATCAGCAATTCTTCCAGCTCATCGAGATGACGAACGGGCTCGACGCTGGCATTGGAAATTGACGAAGGGTGGCTCATGGCGTGCTCCGGCTCAAGGTTCATTGATCAACGTCCGGCACAGCGCCATGGCCCGTTGCGGGTTTTGTTGTTCTACGGCTTCCAGTAAATCAACGTGCAGGTCGAACACCACTTGACGACGCGGATGGACGTCCATGGTCTTGCGCAAATGATTGGTCAAGACGCTTGAGGTAAAGCGGTAGAGCTCGCTCAGGGCCGGGTTGTGGGCGGCATCAATCAGTCGTTGGTGAAACACCAGGTCACAGCAAATATAGGTATCGAGTTCACCGTGATAGTGCTGGCCACTGGCGTCCAGCGCCTGATGCAGCAGGCGCAAGTCCTCGTCCGTGCGGCGCAGGGCGGCCAGGCCAGCGGCTTCAACCTCAATGATGTGACGCATCTCCCGGCCCTGCTCCAGAGAGCAGGATGACAGCGCGCGCAGCGTGTCCATCGGGTCGACACGGCTGCGCAAGTAGCTGCCATCGCCCTGGCGAATCTCTATCAGCCCGGCAAATGCCAGCACGCGCATGGCTTCACGCACAGTGTTACGACTGATGTTCAATTGCGTAGCCAGCTCGGGCTCGGTTGGCAAACGCTGACCCACCTCCCAGGTACCGTTGTTTATTCGCGCACGCAGTTGCTCCAGAGCCTGGTCGACCAGCGAGCGTTTGATGATGGGAGAAGCGTCTGTCATTTAATTCGCCTTTTCATCCAATCATAGGATGAATTTTCCGACATGTTACTCAGACACCTCCATACGAGCAATCAACTACAGATTAAAAGCCCCCTAAAAAACCTTGTTCACCCTTGAACAAAAAACCCTTTAAGGGTAATTTTGATTGCATCGAGGCTGCCTCTTATGGAAAAGAAAACACCTCACTACAACCTCCAGTGCATTCAAGCCGATGTACAACGGCTTGGCGCTGTCGCCTTTACCAAAAGCGCATTGGATGGTGGACGAAGCCTGGGCCTGGTCCTCGCACAAATGCAGAGGGTCATTACCTCGTTGGAGCGCAGTGCGCTGTACAAATCGATGTCGACCCACGCCGACCACAAGGTCTGGCAGGACGTATATCACGCACAGGCCTACGGTTTGGCCATCTCTATCAAGGTGACGTATCGCCCCTGCGGAGGGCCGCCGGTCATCGCTTTCAAGGAGAAAACATCATGAGCAAAAATGACTGCTGCACCTGCGGCGCCGCCAATGCCATGCAAGCGTTCAAGGGCCGCAGCTTCAATGTGAACTTCAAGCAATTGAACCGGGTGGTGCACGGCCTGGACGGGCACGAATGCACCGAGTGCGCCGAGGTCGAATTTGATGCACCCAGCGCAGAGCTATATGCCCAGGCTGGCGACGAACTGGTAGAAGATGCCAAACGGGTTATGGCGGAAGAAATGAAGCGTATCCGCCGCAAGCTTCACTTCACCCAAAAAAATGCCGTGCAGTTGCTGTCGGGGGGCGGCCACAATGCGTTCAGTCGTTATGAACGGGCCGAGGTGGAGCCACCAAAACCCTTGTTTGTGTTGATGCGACTGCTCGATCGCCACCCCGAACTGGTCCGCGAATTACAAGCCATCAACGAGTGTGCAGACATCAATGCGCTGCTGGTGCAAAAACAGCAGCAGCGCGAAAACTGACACCTTTGGTTTTGTAGCCGCTGACGAGCGCAGCGAGGCTGCGATCATCAGCGGCTACAAGTCCCGATCAATGCAAAATCTGATTCAGGAACAGTTTGGTCCGGTCATTTTGCGGGTTGTCGAAGAAGTCATTCGGGGCGGCCTCCTCCACGATTTCGCCCTTGTCCATAAAGATCACCCGGTTGGCCACGGTGCGCGCAAAGCCCATTTCGTGGGTTACGCAGAGCATCGTCATGCCGTCTTCCGCCAGGCCGATCATGGTGTCCAGCACCTCTTTGACCATCTCCGGGTCAAGTGCTGAAGTCGGCTCATCGAACAGCATGATTTTCGGTTTCATGCACAGCGCCCGGGCAATTGCCACACGTTGCTGCTGACCACCCGACAACTGCCCCGGGAACTTGTGCGCCTGCTCCGGAATACGCACCCGTTCCAGATAATGCATGGCAATTTCTTCGGCCTGACGCCGGGGCATCTTGCGTACCCACATTGGCGCCAGCGTGCAGTTCTGCAGAATGGTCAGGTGCGGGAACAGGTTGAAGTGCTGGAACACCATGCCCACTTCACGCCGCACCGTCTCGATTTGCTTGATGTCGTTGGTCAGCTCTACACCGTCGACCACGATGCGTCCCTGCTGGTGCTCTTCGAGGCGATTGAGGCAACGGATGGTGGTTGACTTGCCGGAGCCCGAAGGCCCGCACAAGACGATACGCTCGCCCGGCTGGACGTTGAGGTTGATGTCCTTTAGCACATGGAACTGGCCGTACCACTTGTTGACGCCCAGCATCTGAATAATGCCTTCAGAGCTTGCTGGCTTTTTGATTGCTTCACTCATGTCGCACTACTCCTAACGCTTGTGGCCAGTGTCCAGCTTGTGCTCCAGATGCATGGAGTAGCGGGACATACCAAAACAGAAAATCCAGAACACCAGGGCAGCAAACACATAGCCTTCAGTGGCCATACCCAGCCATTTCGGGTCGGCGGCGGCTTGTTTGACGCTATTGAGCAGGTCGAACAGACCGATGATGATCACCAGGCTGGTGTCCTTGAACAGGGCAATAAAGGTGTTGACGATGCCGGGGATCACCAGCTTCAAGGCTTGCGGCAAAATCACCAGGCCCATGCTGCGCCAGTAGCCCAGGCCCATGGCCGCAGCCGCCTCGTACTGACCCTTGGGGATGGCTTGCAGACCGCCACGCACCACTTCCGCCACATAAGCCGACTGAAACAGGATTACGCCGATCAAGGCCCGCAGTAATTTGTCGAAGTTCATGCCCTCGGGCAGAAACAGCGGCAGCATCACCGAAGACATAAACAGCACGGTAATCAGCGGAACGCCGCGCCAAAACTCGATAAAAGTCACGCACACCACGCGAATGGCCGGCATGTCCGAGCGGCGGCCCAGGGCCAGCAAAATCCCCAGTGGCAAGGCGCCGGCAATACCTACCGTGGCAATCACCAGCGTGAGCATCAGGCCGCCCCACTGGCTGGTAGCCACGTTAGTCAGGCCCAGATAGCCGCCGTGGAGCAAGGTAAACGCCAGGATGGGGTACACCACCAAAAAGCCCAGCCCGTAGATAGCCTTGTGCTTGAAGCGCGAGATAAACAACGGCGCCGCACCCACCACGGCCAGCCATACCGTCAGGTCAACCCGCCAGCGCAGCCCGGTCGGGTAATAGCCATACATAAACTGGCCAAAACGCTGCTGGATAAACACCCAGCAAGCGCCCTCTTTGGTGCAATCAGCTTGCGTGCTGCCTACCCAATTGGCATCGAAAACCGTCCAGCTCAGCAGCGGCGGCACGATCAGCCAGACCAGATAAAAGGCAAACAGGGTCAGCAAGGTGTTGAGCCAGCTGGAAAACAGATTTGCCCGCGCCCAGGCGACAATACCGATGCGGTTGCCCGGCGGCGGCATGTCGGGTTTGAAAACATGAGTCGTCATAGTCCAGTCCTCATCGCTCGATCAGCGCAATGCGCGTGTTGTACCAATTCATCAGCAGCGAAATGCTGATGCTGATGGCCAGGTACACGCTCATGGTGATGGCAATGACTTCAATCGCTTGCCCGGTCTGGTTGAGTACCGTGCCGGCAAACAGTGAAACCATTTCCGGATAACCGATGCCCGCCGCCAGCGACGAGTTTTTCACCAGGTTCAGGTATTGGCTGGTCAAAGGCGGAATGATCACCCGCAGCGCTTGCGGGATGATTACCTTGCGCAGCGTCGGCCCCGGGCGCAGCCCCAGCGAGCGGGCGGCTTCGGTCTGACCGTGACTGACGGACTTGATCCCCGACCGTACGATTTCGGCAATAAAGGCCGCGGTGTACACCGTCAACGCAATGGTCAGCGCCAACAGTTCCGGGATCAGCACCCAGCCACCGACAAAGTTGAAGCCCTTGAGCTGTGGCATCTCCCAGTGCACCGGGGTACCGAACAGCAACACGCACAGGCCAGGAATCGCCAGCAGCAAGAACAGCCCGACCCAGAACTTGTGAAATGGCTCGCCGGTGTCTTCAAAGCGCTTGTTGGCCCGACGGACCATCAGCACCACGGCCACGATAGCCAGCACCACACTGGCCACAAACGGCCAGAAGGCATCCGTACCCACTGCGGCCGGCATGTTCAGGCCACGGCTGCTCATATAGAAGGTGTTGGCAAAGTTATGGCTGTTGCGTGGCCCTGGCATGGTCAGGAAGACCGCGAAGTACCAGAACAGGATTTGCAGCAATGGCGGGATATTGCGAAAGATCTCCACATACACCGTTGCCAGCTTGCTGATCATCCAGTTCGACGACAGGCGTGCCACGCCGATGATAAACCCCAGGATCGTCGCCAGGACGATACCGATCACGGACACCAGCAAGGTGTTGAGCAACCCGATCAGAAAGACCCGCGCATAACTGTCGGACTCGGTGTAATCAATCAAATGCTGCGCAATGCCAAACCCGGCACTGCGCTCCAGAAAGTCAAAACCCGAAGTAATGCCGCGATGTTGCAGGTTGGTCTGGGTATTGTTGAACAGATACCAGCCCATAAAGACCACCAGCGCGACGGTGACGATCTGAAATAACCACGCACGCACACGTGGATCGCCGAGGCTGAGCCTGGGCTTGGGTGCGCCGACTTTAATTTGCATGAAGTGCCCCTAACAATGGATCAGACAACATCACCCGGCAGTTGGCCTGCCGGATGAAAGGGCTATCAGCGCACAGGGGGTGCGTATTGAATGCCGCCGTTATTCCACAGAGCGTTCAGCCCGCGGTCGATGGCCAGAGGCGTGTTTTTACCGAGGTTTTTCTCGAAGACTTCACCGTAGTTACCCACCTGGCTGACAATCTGCACCACCCAGTCTTTTGGCAGTTTCAGGTCTTTGCCGTATTCGCCGTCAGCACCCAGCAAGCGGGCGACATCCGGGTTTTTGGTGGATTTGGCTTCAGCCACAACGTTTTTCGAGGTGATGCCGGCTTCTTCAGCATTGAGCATGGCGAACAGGGTCCACTTCACAATGCTGAACCAGTCTTCGTCGCCCTTGCGCACGACAGGCCCCAGAGGCTCCTTGGAGATGGTTTCAGGCAATACGACATAGTCGCTCGGGTTGGCCAGCTTGCTACGCTGTGCGTACAACTGGGACTTGTCGGAGGTCAACACGTCGCAACGGCCGCTTTCCAGAGACTTGGCGCTTTCATCAGAGGTGTCGAAGGTGATCGGGGTGTACTTGAGGTTATTGGCGCGGAAGTAATCCGACACATTCAGCTCGGTAGTCGTGCCGGCCTGGATACAGATGGTTGCACCGTCCAGTTCCTTGGCACTTTTTACCCCCAGCTTGTTGTTGACCAGAAAGCCGACGCCGTCGTAATAGGTCACGCCCGCGAACACCATGCCCATGCCCGCATCACGGGAACTGGTCCAGGTGGTATTGCGCGACAACACATCGACTTCGCCCGATTGCAGCGCGGTGAAACGCTCCTTGGCGTTCAACTGGCTGAACTTGACCTTGGTAGCATCGCCAAACACTGCGGCGGCCACTGCACGACAGACATCCGCATCGATCCCCATGATCTTGCCGTCTTTATCCGGTACCGAAAAGCCCGGTAAACCGTCACTCACGCCACATTGCACAAAACCTTTCTTCTTGACACTGTCCAGGGTCGCGCCTGCGTGGGCAAAACCGCTGGCACTGAGTAACACGATGGCTGCTGTGGCCAAAGCCAGGGTGGATTTCAATTGCTTCATTCAAACCTCCAGTGCTGCTTTTTTGTGTTTGAACAAGGCCCGCCGCCCCCTTGTGAGGCACTGTTGACCCATGTTGGCTTTTTATTGGGTCAAGCGGCATAAGCCTTGAGCGATGGGTGCATCGCACGAACCGTCAAACTGAAGCGCTCACTTGAGCTGTTGAATTCCTTGTCTAACTCCAACCTCGGGATTTTTGCAGCCCCCCCTGTTAGTGTTACCGTCCAAAGGGGGCGCATTCACGCCACTGTCCACATAGCAAGGCGCGTACCACTCTTGGCCCCTAAGTAAGTTCAGTAGGTAATGCAGGAAAAAACGTTCAAGCATGCGACATATTCTGTAATCCTTAGTCGATCAAGCACATTTGTAGCGCACCCGATTTGCGCACATGCACAACGATGGAGCAGCCATGACCCAACCCCTGATCATCCAGCCTCAAAAAACCGCAGACGCCTGTGTTATCTGGCTCCACGGTCTGGGTGCCGACCGTTATGACTTCATGCCGGTGGCTGAGATCCTGCAACAGTCGTTGCTGACCACGCGCTTTGTATTGCCGCAGGCTCCAACCCGCGCCGTGACCATCAATGGCGGCTATGCCATGCCTAGCTGGTACGACATCAAGGCCATGAGTCCTGCCCGCTCGATCAGTGAAGAAGAGCTCGAAGAGTCGGCCGACATGGTCATTGCCTTGATCGAAGCCCAGCGCCAGAGCGGTATCGACGCCAGCCGGATTTTTCTGGCCGGGTTTTCACAAGGTGGCGCCGTGGTTTTCCATACCGCTTATTTGAAATGGCAGGGCCCACTGGGTGGCGTTATTGCCCTTTCAACCTATGCGCCAACCTTCAACGAAGGCCTGCCATTGTCGGCCAGCCAGCAGCGAATCCCGGCTTTGTGCCTGCACGGGCAGTACGATGATGTAGTCCAAAACGCTATGGGTCGTACGGCTTATGAGCATTTGAAAGCCGCAGGTGTGTCCGTTACATGGCAGGAGTACCCAATGGGCCATGAAGTGTTACCAGAGGAAATAAGCGATATCGGTACCTGGCTGACGAAACATCTGAGCTAAAACCGAAACATCCCGTCGTTCACTACACGCCGAGCGCCCGACTTGCATTACACTGCCCGGCGTATACTCCTTAACCAACTGATGAGATGACCGTGCTCAAAGCACTTAAAAAAATATTCGGTAAAAGCGAGGCTGAGCCGCTCGCGCCAGCTTCCGTTACACCTCCAGGCAACGCCAGAGCGCGAACCGACGCGCAACAACCTGGCCGCTCTGCTCCTGTTCCAGCCCCTGAGCCGGTGAACATTCCCGACGCACAATCCGCTGCTGAACAACCGCGTATCGAAAAACCCAAAATTGCCAAGCCACGGCGTGAGGCGGCCCCCAAGCCACCGGTCATTCCCTGGAAACTCGAAGACTTCGCCGTCGAGCCACAAGAAGGCAAAGTCCGCTTTCACGATTTCAAGCTCGCCCCCGAGCTGATGCACGCCATCCAGGACCTTGGTTTCCCCTACTGCACGCCGATCCAGGCAGGCGTACTGGGCTATACCCTGAGCGGGCGTGACGCCATTGGCCGTGCCCAGACCGGTACGGGCAAGACGGCTGCGTTCCTGATCTCGATCATTAGCCAGTTGACCCAGACGCCGCCGCCAAAAGAGCGTTACATGGGCGAACCACGCGCTCTGATCATCGCGCCGACCCGTGAGCTGGTGGTGCAGATCGCCAAGGACGCGGCCGACCTGACCAAGTACACCGACCTCAATGTCATGACATTCGTGGGCGGCATGGACTTCGACAAGCAACTCAAGCAGCTTGAAGCCCGCCATTGCGACATTCTGGTGGCCACACCGGGCCGTCTGCTGGACTTCAACCAGCGCGGCGAAGTGCATCTGGACATGGTCGAAGTGATGGTGCTCGACGAAGCCGATCGCATGCTGGACATGGGCTTCATCCCGCAAGTACGCCAGATCATTCGTCAAACGCCACCAAAAGCCGAACGTCAGACGCTGCTGTTCTCCGCGACCTTTACCGAGGACGTGATGAACCTGGCCAAGCAATGGACCACAGACCCTGCCATCGTCGAGATCGAAGCGGTCAACGTCGCCAGTGACATGGTTGAGCAGCACGTCTATGCCGTCGCCGGTGCCGACAAGTACAAGCTGTTGTTCAACCTGGTCAACGACAATGGCTGGGAACGGGTGATCGTATTTGCCAACCGCAAGGACGAAGTGCGCCGCATCGAAGAGCGCCTGGTACGTGACGGTATCAACGCGGCGCAACTGTCGGGGGATGTACCGCAGCACAAACGTATCAAGACCCTGGAAGGCTTCCGCGAAGGCAAGATCCGCGTGCTGGTAGCTACCGACGTTGCAGGTCGTGGCATCCACATTGATGGCATCAGCCACGTGATCAACTTCACCCTGCCTGAAGTGCCGGACGACTATGTACACCGTATTGGCCGTACCGGCCGTGCTGGCGCCAGCGGTGTATCGATCAGTTTTGCCGGTGAAGACGACTCGTACCAGCTGCCGTCGATCGAAGCCCTGCTAGGTCGTAAAATCAGCTGCGAAACGCCGCCAGCCGAGCTGCTGCGCCCTGTCGTACGCGCTGTGCGCAAACCGCAGGACCCGACTGCAACGGCCTGATACGCAAGTCTGTAGCCGCTGCCGAGGCACGAGGCTGCGATGGGCTGCGAAGCGGCCCCGCTTTTTGAAGGGCCTGCGGCCCTTATCGCAGCCTGCGGCAGCGGCTACAGGGCTTGATTACTTCCAGCGCTGCGCCGCCACCTCATCGCTCACCCGCCCCTCCACCCATCGCGGGCCTGAGGGGGTCTGTTCTTTTTTCCAGAACGGGGCGCGGGTTTTCAGATAATCCATCACAAAACTGCAGGCATCGAAAGCGGCCTGACGGTGAGCACTGGCTACGCCAACAAACACAATCGGCTCTCCCGGCTCCAGCAGGCCAATACGGTGCAGCACTTCAAGCTTGAGCAGCGGCCAGCGCTGCGCAGCTTCATCAATAATTTTGCCCAGGGCTTTCTCGGTCATGCCCGGATAATGCTCCAGGAACATCCCCGCCACGTCACGGCCGTCATTGAAGTCGCGCACATAACCGACAAAACTCACCACTGCGCCCACGCCCAGATTCGCGGCATGCAGTGCATTGACTTCAGCGCCAGGATCAAAGGCCGCCGCTTGCACCCGAATCGCCATGTTCAGCCTCCGGTCACGGGCGGAAAAAATGCCACTTCGTCGCCGTCCGCCAGGGGTTCGGCGAGCTTGCACAGCTCTTCATTGCGCGCACACATCAGGTTGGGCTCGGCCAGCACCTGCCAGGCACCACCGCGTTGCGTCAGGTGCGCGCGCAACTGCTCAATGGAGACGAACCCGCCCTCCACTGCCTCACTATCCAGCCCCAGAACCTCGCGATAGCGGGCAAAGAAAACCACTTTGAGCTTCATGACGCATCCGCCTGAAAGTGCCCGCTCTTGCCGCCGAGCTTTTCCAGTACGCGCACACCTTCGATGGTCATGCCGCGATCGACCGCCTTGCACATGTCGTAAATGGTCAGGGCTGCAACGCTGGCGGCGGTCAGGGCTTCCATTTCGACGCCGGTCTGCCCGGACAGCTTGCAGCGCGCCACGATCAATACCGCGTCGCTGCCTTGGGCACTGAGCTCAACCTTGACGCTGGTGAGCATCAACGGATGGCACAAAGGGATCAGGTCCGAGGTTTTCTTCGCCGCCTGGATCCCGGCAATCCGCGCCACGGCAAACACATCACCCTTGGGGTGACCGCCACTGATGATCATGTCCAGGGTTTCAGGGCGCATGCGCACCACCGCTTGTGCCACAGCCTCACGGGAGGTCACCGCTTTGTCGGTGACATCGACCATGTTGGCGCGGCCTTGGGAATCTAAGTGAGTCAGCACAGGGGGTACTCCAGAGAGGAGTATCGATTGTAAACCCGAGGGTCAGCTTAAGGCCATCGACCCCGCGAATACCGCGCATCAGAACATGGAATTGGCCGCCCGCAGGCAATCGCCGTACAAAGGTCGAAACTTTGGAGTCATACCTATGCCACTTTTTATTGCCATTGCCCTGAGCCTGCTGGCGGGTGCTGCGGTGCCCCTGCAAGCGGGCAGTAATGCTCGATTGGGCGTGGTGCTGGGCCATCCCTTTTGGGCCACCGTGATCTCATTACTGATCAGCGGCCTGGCGATTGCGCTGGTAATGCTGATTGTCAAAGTGCCCCGCCCCAATCTCGCGGCCCTGCTCACCGGCCCCTGGTGGATCTGGCTCGGCGGGCTGGCCGGGGTGTTTTACATCACCGTGGCGCTGATCAGCGTGCCGCGCCTGGGGGCGCTGAACTTCATCATGGCGGTGGTGGTGGGCCAGTTGATCAGTTCACTGCTGATCGATTACTTCGGCTTGCTGGGTTTGCCAAGAAACACCCCCAGCCTGCAAAAACTGCTCGGGGTCAGCGTGGTGCTGGCAGGTTTTGTCATCGCTTCACGCGGCTGAAGGCGCACTCACTTGCCTGACCAGATCCCGCAGCCAGCGATGAGCCGGATCTTCGTTGAAACGCTGATGCCAGACCTGCACATAGTTGAACGGCGCTATCGTCATGGGAGGCGGCAGTGCCACCAGGCTGTCGCCAAATGACAGATTGTCCAGGGTACGGGTGGCCACAGTAAGAATCAGGTCGGTGTCGGTAATCATCCCCGGTGCCGTGCCCCAGTGCGGCACATTGACCGCAACCCGGCGCTGCAACCCCCGGGCGTGCAACACGTTATCGACCTCACCCTGGGTATTGCCATCCGTCGACACCAGCAGGTGCGGGCGCGCCAGATAGCTGTCCAGATCGAGCACGCCATTGTCCGGGAGCGAACGACGATTGAGCAGGCAGGTAAAGGTTTCTTCAAACAATACATCGCTGCAGATATCTGCTGGCATCGTGGGGAAAACCCCAACGGCCAGATCGATCTTGCCCTGCTCGATCTGCTCCAGCATGCCCAGGCGGCTGTCCTGGATGATCACCAGCGAAGTGTCCGGTGCTTGCTCGCGCAGCAGCACCAGCAGTTTTGGCAACACGATGGTCGCGCCGTAATCGGACATGGCCAGGCGAAAGGTGCGCTGTGATTCTGCCGGCACAAAGTCGATGGACTGACCGAGCAGCGTTTCGACCTGTCCCAGGATGGCCTTGAGCGGCGCCTGGAGATTTTGCGCCATCACGCTCAGCACCACCTCGTTGCCCTGACGGATCAGCAACGGGTCATCAAGCAGCACCCTGAGTTTGTTCAGTGAGTGGCTGATGGCGGGCTGGCTCAAATGCAAACGAACACCGGTGCGGGTTACGTGTTTTTCCGTGAGCAGCGCATCGAGCACCACCAGCAGATTCAAATCGATATTACGCAGTAACACCTGACGCTCCTGTCTTGGCCAACTCCAGGGCAACGCTGCATGATCCATGCGCGCAACCGCCGTCAGCTTACATGAAGCCAAAACGCCAGTGGGAGCGGGCTTGCTCGCGATGAAAGTGGCGCGGTGTATCTGGGATACCGCGTCATCTTCATCGCGAGCAAGCCCGCTCCCACCTTCAGGCAGTTACAAATGTGACTCGGCGTATTCCGCCAGAATCGAGCGAGGCACCCCTTGCAGGGCTATATGCACACCGTTGGGGAAGTCTTTGAAACGCTCCGTCAGGTAGGTCAGCCCCGAACTGGTGGCCGACAGGTAGGGGGTATCGATCTGTGCCAGGTTACCCAGGCATACCACTTTGGAACCGGCACCGGCACGGGTAATGATGGTTTTCATCTGGTGCGGTGTCAGGTTCTGGCACTCATCGATCAGGATCAGGCTCTGCTGGAAACTGCGACCGCGGATGTAGTTCAGGGATTTGAACTGCAACGGCACCTTGCTCAGAATGTAGTCGACGCTGCCGTGGGTATTTTCATCATCCATGTGCAGAGCTTCGAGGTTGTCAGTAATGGCACCCAGCCAAGGCTCCATTTTTTCGGCTTCGGTGCCCGGCAAGAAGCCGATTTCCTGGTCCAGGCCCTGCACGCTGCGGGTACAGATAATCCGCCGGTAGCGTTTGCTGACCATGGTTTGTTCAATCGCTGCCGCCAGCGCAAGGATGGTCTTGCCCGATCCCGCCGCACCCGACAGGTTGACCAGGTGAATGTCCGGGTCGAGCAAAGCAAACAGCGCCAGCCCCTGGTAAATATCCCGCGGTTTGAGGCCCCAGGCTTCCTGGTGCAGCAGCGGTTCCTGATGCATGTCGAGGATCAGCAACTGATCCTTGCGCACCTCCTTGATCCAGCCGACAAAGCCCTGCTCATCAATGATGAATTCATTGATATGCACCGCCGGCAGGTTTTCGTTCATTTGCACCTGATGCCAGGTACGGCCATGCCCCTGGCGGGTTTCGACCTTGTTGACGCGGTCCCAGAACGAACCGGTCATGGTGTGATAGCCGCGCGAGAGCATCGACACGTCGTCAACCAGCTGGTCGGTACTGTAATCCTCGGACTCGATCCCGCAAGCCCGGGCCTTTAGGCGCATGTTGATGTCTTTGGTGACCAGCACCACGCGCAATTGCGGCTCACGGGCGTGCAAATCGATCAACTGGTTGATGATGATGTTGTCGTTGAGGTTTTCGGGCAGCAACGCGTTGGGCTCGCGGCGCTTGCTCATCATGATCGACAGGAAGCCCTTAGGTGCGCCTTTGCCGCGCTGGATCGGCACACCTTTTTCGACGTCATCGGGGGTGGCAACCCCCAGCAACTGGTCAATGAGGCGAATGGCCTGACGGCACTCGGCTGCCACCAGTAATTTGCCGGTTTTGAGCTTGTCGAGCTCTTCGAGCACCGTCATCGGGATCGCGACGTGGTGTTCCTCGAAGTTAAGCATTGCGTTTGGATCGTGAATCAGAACATTGGTATCGAGTACATAAAGGATTGGCTGGTTGGAAGAAGGAGTGCGTCCGTGATCATCCATACTCGGTCACCTTTGTGGGAGCCATTCGACGCAATACCGCAACAGTGCTGCGCCTCGAAGTGACTGCCGTATGCCCTGCCCGATGGCGTCCTGGAAGACGCCACCTGTTTCGCAGGTTTCGGCCGTCTGTCTTCGTAATACGCCTAAATGTGTGACAAAAAAAATGTTTTTTCACATTCCAGCACTTTATTTTTTGAATGACGAACAACCCTTGGCGCATTCCGGGACCGCAACTAAGCTAATAGATCTACCGGTATTAAAAAGCGCTGCAATCAACCTGTTCGTCCTCTGTCGCGGCAGTGCGCAGCGCTCAAACCTGAATTCGACACCCCTTCATTAAAGCCCGTTATTTCCTACATAGATCCAGGACAAACCCTGCACCGGCATCTTTTCGCCCGCATTAAGCTGCGGCTGGCACTGAGTCCGCTAACCGTCACTTCCGTGGTGATTTTCTGATTCAACTCCGCGTAACACCTTCATTAATGCACGAGGTCACGGTACTGACGCCCCCCTCTTCAGGTGACGAATAAAAACCGCGACCGCGTTACTGCGAAAGGATGACTGCATGACTCCCATCTCCAAAACACTGGAACAATTGCTGCTCGAGATTTACAAGGACGGCAGCGTTTCGTTCACCGAGTACGAACAGCTGCGCGACAATGCTGATGAAAGAATGGAAAGGATCATCGAGCACTTTGGCCATCACAACAATACGACCGCTTTTCAAAAGGCCATGGATGTCGCCATGCAATTGCTGCAACTGGCAGTAATCGATGCCAAGAACGCCAAGCTGACCGATACCGGTGAAGCCATCGTCAAGGATGCAATCACCGCCCAGGTTGAATACCTGCGCGCTGGCAGCCATCTGGCACTGCGCCTGCTGTAACGCCGTGACTCCTGGCCCGTCGAAGCCGGCGGGCCAGCAGGAATGGTCTAGCGCTCACCGAGCGCTTCACAACTGTCCCAGCCCAATCCACTTTGTGAGGTAGCGTTCATCAGCCAGGGTAATGCCGTACGCACCTTGTCCTGGGTGTCATGAAACGCAATCACCCCATGCCGCCAAAGCAGCATCAGGGTCAATACTCGATGGGCTGACTGCTCGCCGTTCAAGCTCGTCGCCAAGTCCTGGGCATCGATGCCCCACAAGGCCACCCGCATGCCCTGAGCCTCAAAAAAACCGCCGCTGTCGGCCCGGCGCTGCCCGTAGGGCGGGCGAAACAGAGGCACGTAGCGCTGCGGCACAACCTGATTGACCAGGGCGGCGCTACGCGCAATAGAGTCCTGCCAGTCTTTCCAGTGACTGTGGGAACGGTACTCCCAGCCCTGCACACCCACACACTGTCCCTTGTAGAGTGCCTGCAAGGCCAGCGCGCCCTCCTTGTCGAGACGCACCTGCAAGCTGTTACCCAGCACGAAAAAAATCCCGCTGATGGATTGCTTGCGCAAGTACCCGGTCAGCCAGTCAGTAGTGCCCGGCAATTGCGTGGGGCCGCTGTCGAAGGTCAACAAAAACAGCCGGTCGTGCATCGTCTCGCCGTTGACTTCCTGGTCGCCCAACAGAGCGATTTCACTGCTGATTTGCGGGAGCAGCGCCGCCATGCGTAATTGCTCATCCAGGTAGCGCTGGTGAAACTCACGGCCGGGCTCGGCCCAGGCCACATAAAACGAGTCATCGGCGATTGCGAACTTGCCCGCCTGCTCACGCAGACTGTCCATGTCATCGACGTAATAGCAGAACGAAGCATCCTGATCGCAACTTTGCTGCGCCAGGTTGTAGTTGGTCAGTAACCGCTGCCACATCCGCTGGCGCAGAGCATCTATTGCCTCAACATTGATTATTTTCAGACCCAACCGCTGTTTCAGGGCGCTTTCATCCAGCGCTTCGCTGACCATCAAGGCATGGGCAAAAGCGAGTATTTCGGCACGCGAGGCAACATCGAACAAGGCCGGGCTGGTCAATTGTTCGGGCCATGTGCTGCGATCCAGCGTCGCGGGCTCGACAGGTGCCGCCACCGCCCCGGCACACACCAGCCAGACCCACAAGAAAAGAGCAATGCGCACTGATCAACCCCCTGTAAAAACTGACTGCACTATAACCCGACCAGTGCCCGACCCCGCAGGCGTTGGGGGATCTATCGCGTTCATAGGTGGAGTCAAACTGCGCCAACGCCTAGAATCCCCCGACGCTAAAAGGAGACAACCCCATGCTGATGGTGATTTCACCCGCTAAAACCCTCGATTATGAAACGCCGCCCGCCACAGCACGTTTCACCCAGCCCCAGTACCTGGACCATTCCCAGGAATTGATCGAACAATTGCGCGAACTGAGCCCGCAACAGATTGGCGAGCTGATGCATTTATCCGACAAGCTGTCGGGCCTCAACGCGGCGCGCTTTGGCAGCTGGACGCCCGCCTTTACCCCCGCCAATGCCAAGCAGGCACTGCTGGCGTTCAAGGGCGATGTCTACACCGGCCTCAATGCCGTGGACTTCAGCGAGGCCGACTTCGACTATGCGCAAAGCCACCTGCGCATGCTCTCGGGGCTCTACGGCCTGCTGCGTCCGCTGGACCTGATGATGCCGTATCGCCTGGAAATGGGCACCAAACTGGCCAACGCACGGGGCAAGGACCTGTACGCGTTCTGGGGCACGCACATCAGCGAATGGCTCAACCAGGCCCTGGCCGAACAAGGCGATGATGTACTGCTCAATCTGGCATCCAACGAATACTTCTCGGCGGTAAAAAAGTCGGCATTGAACGCCCGCATCATCAATACCGAGTTCAAGGACCTGAAAAACGGCCAGCATAAAATCATCAGTTTCTATGCGAAAAAAGCCCGAGGCATGATGAGCCGGTTTGTGATCAAGGAGCGCATCGACAACCCTGAGCACCTCAAGCAGTTTGATGAGCAGGGTTATCGCTTCAGCGCCGAGCAGTCCAAGCCGGATTTGCTGGTGTTTTTGCGCGACCACGCCCCGCAGTGACCCGCTGCATGCCTCATGCTGGTAAGTTATAGGTATTCCCTGCAAGAGGCCCAGCCATGTTTATCGGCGTTTTACTGATCATTACCTGGCTTGTCCTGTTGTTGCGCTACCCGGCCAAGGCCTTGCCGGTCTCACTGGCTGCCGTGCTGGGGCTGGCGATAGTTGCAGCCTCGGTGGCGTGGCTGGACAGCCGTGAAGCGGCACAACTGGCACGCCTGGAACTGCGCATCGTTTATGACCCCGCCCAATGCCCGGCAGACCGACCGCTGCAACTGACCCTGAAAAACAGCAATGACGTACCACTGGTCGAACTTGGCTGGCGCATTGCCGCCTATGCACCGGGCGACACCGTCAATCTTGCCGACAACCTTTACACCGCCCCGCGCTACCGCGGCCCCGGCGAATTGCAAGCAGGGGCAAGCTGGCAGGACTGCTTGCCGATGCCGCCGCTGCGCACGGGTTATCGCCCGCAAACCCTCGAGTTTCGGGCAGAACGCCTGCAAGGCAGTTTTTCCAATTAAGGATGTTCCCATGCTGCGTGTTTTGATCACCGGTTGTTCCAGCGGTATTGGCCGCGCCCTGGCCGATGCTTTCAAGGTGGCGGGGCATGATGTCTGGGCCTGCGCCCGCAAGCCTGGGGATGTAGCACTATTGGCTGCGGCGGGGTTTGCCGCTGTGCAACTGGACGTCAATGATCCGCAGGGGTTGGAGCAATTGGCCGAGCGCCTGGAGCAGGCAGGCGGCGGGCTGGACGTGCTGATAAACAATGCAGGTTTCGGCGCTATGGGCCCCCTGCTCGATGGCGGCGTCGAGGGCTTGCAGCAGCAATTTGAAACCAATGTATTTTCCATTGTGGGCGTTACCCGCGCGCTGTTCCCGGCGCTGCGCCGCAACAAGGGCCTGGTGGTCAATATCGGCAGTGTTTCCGGGGTACTGGTCACCCCGTTTGCCGGCGCCTACTGTGCCTCTAAAGCTGCAGTACATGCCTTGAGTGATGCCCTGCGCATGGAGCTGGCGCCTTTTGCCATTGGCGTGCTGGAAGTGCAGCCCGGGGCCATTGATACCAGCTTCGCGAAAAATGCCAGCGCCCAGGCCGAGCAGTTGATTGCCGAGAGCTCCGCCTGGTGGCCCATGCGCGACGGTATTCGCGCCAGGGCCAGGGCCTCACAAGACAATCCCACCCCGGCCACAGCCTTTGCCGACGCAGTATTCAAGGCCGTCATGAAACCCAAGCCACCGATGTTGCTGCGTTACGGTAATGGCAGCCGCGCCTTGCCGCTGCTGGCCGCGCTGGTGCCAGCTGCCCTACTGGAAAAAATCCTGATGAAGCGGTTCGGCCTCAATACCCGTGCCTGACACTCATTATGTAGCAGCTGCTACGGGTGATAGCACAGGCCTATGCATACGCCTTCATAAAATCGATAAACACCCGCACCTTCAACGGCAAATGCCGTGTATCGGGGTAGAGCGCGTACACCCCCTGGCGGCTCAGTTGCCATTCGGGCAGCAGATGTACCAGCCGCCCCGTGCGCAAATCCTCCTCGATCAGCCAGTCGGGCAGGATCGCCACGCCTTGCCCGGTCAGGGCAAACGCCTGCAACACCGATGAGTTGTCCGCCCTGATGCGCGCCTTGCAGGGGTTGGGCTGGTAAGGACGGACGACACCGCTGCTCACCTCGGTAATAGTCAACTCCCCAACCCGGCCATGCTCCAGCCACGGCGTTTGCTCAAGCGCGTGCACGCTGTCTATCGGCACCACGCTGGCAACGAACGCCGGCGAGGCCACCGGCAGAATTCCGAAGGTGCTCAACTGCACGGCACGATGGCTGGAGTCGAGCACGCGACCCAGTCGCAAGGCCACGTCAAAACGCTCGGAGATCAGATCCGCGTGGATCGATGAGGTCGACAGCTGGACGTTGAGGTCAGGGTGCAAGGCACGGAAGAGCTCCAGCGCCGGCACCACCTTGGCCAGGGCATATTCAACGGTGGTGGTGATGCGCAGCGTGCCCTTGAGTTCGGTGTGTTCGCTGCGCGCTTCGTCAATCGCCAGCCGGGCCTCTTCCAGCATGCTCAGGCAGCGCTGGTAAAAGCGCTCACCCGCCTCAGTCAGGGCCAACCGTCGGGTGTTGCGCGTTAGCAGGGTCACGCCCAGCTCAGCCTCTAGACGCTTGATATTGAAGCTGACCACCGCACGGGTTTGCCCCAGTAAATCAGCCGCGGCGGTAAGGGAGCCAGCTTCGACCACGGCCTTGAAGGTGTCGAACCGATCGAGGCTGACCATAGAGAAACCTGCCAATTGTCAAAATAATTTTGACAATCTAGCAGCAGACGGACGGTTCCTCCATAAGCCAAAGCTGCTTACTGTGCGCTCTACTGAACAGGAGCCACCCATGGCTTACCGCAATAAAGTCGCGCTGGTGTATCTGCTGGGATTTGCCCTGGATCTGGTGAATATGTTCGCAGCCTCGATCGCCTACCCGGATATCAGCCAGCAGCTGCATGCCTCGGTCACACAACTGGCGTGGATTGGCAATGCCTACATGCTTGGCCTGATCCTGGTCATTGTGCCCAGCGTATGGCTAACCCAACTGTTTGGTGAGAAACGCCTGATCGTGCTTTCACTGACATTATTCAGCGTGGCGTCGTTGTGTGTGGCCCAAGCGACCTCAATTGAAGCTCTGATCGGCTACCGCCTGCTGCAGGGGCTGGGGGGCGGGCTGTTGATTCCGGTCGGTCAGGCTATGGCCTATCGGCACTTCCCGATCCGCGACCGGGCCCGACTGACCTCAGTGATTTTGCTGGTGGCGCTGCTAGTGCCCGCACTGTCGCCAGCACTGGGCGGCTGGATGGTCGAAGCGCTCACTTGGCGCTGGGTGTTTTATGCCAATCTACCACTGACCTTGCTTACCCTGCTGCTGGCAGTCTGCTGGCTGCAACCCGACCCGCCTGCGCAGCCCGTATTGCCCATGACTTACAGGCGCATTCGAGCTGGCGCAGCCAATATGGGCCGCCTGCTCAAAAGCCCGTTGCTGCAAGTGGCAATGCTGACCTACCTGTTTATCCCCGGCATTTTCATCGGCACGCAACTGGTGAGTATCTTGTACCTGCACCAACTGGGTTTTAGCGCCACGCAAACCGGCATGCTGATGCTGCCCTGGGCTCTGGCTTCAGCGCTGGGCATCACCCTGTGCCGCTACCAGTTCAACCGCCTTGGCCCCAAACCCTTGCTACTGCTGGGCATGAGCGCACAAGCCGCGGGTATTGCGTTACTGCCCCAAATCGATAGTTCCAGCATCGGCTTGCCCATGGCGCTGTACGCCGTGATGGGCTTTGGTGGCAGCCTGTGCAGCAGCAGCGCACAAAACACAGCCTTTATCGATATCGCACCCGAACACATGGGCCACGCCAGTGCACTGTGGAACCTCAACCGCCAATTGAGCTTCCTGCTTGGCCCGGCCTTGATGATGACCCTGTTCGGTACATTGACCGCAATCACCTCGACGTCCCACGCCTTTGCCCTATGCTTTGCCATCGGGGGTGCATTGACGCTGGTGCCGCTGGTTCCTGTTCTACGCCTTGATACATCCCGCGTGCTGGCCTTGCTCGCACCCTGACCTGGAGATTTTGATGAGTGACTATAAGCGCTACTTCGACCTGGTAAGCGAAACCCACGTCGAAATTGAAGGCTGGTTTTCCGGTCTGGAACCCGGCGTGCTGCCGGTATTGCTGGCGCGGTTTTCGCCGCAGTTTTCGATGATTGCCCCCAGCGGCACAGTGCTGGACGCCAACGGCGTAGAAACACTGTTTGAACAACTGCGCGGTGCGCGCCCGGGCCTGAACATCACCCTCAGCGAGTTCAAGGGCATTGCCCTGCACGCGGGCGGTGCAGTGGTCAGCTACCGCGAGCTGCAGGAGGAACACAACGGCAACCGCACCGACCGCCGCGCCACCGTGGTATTCGAGAAAGACGCCGACGGCAAGATATTGTGGCGGCATTTGCACGAGACGTTTTGCGCGGCTTGAACCCCGGCCTCGCGCTTGTGGGAGCGGGCTTGCTCGCGATGCCGTCACTGCGGTGTTTCAGTTAAACCGCGTCGAGGCCATCGCGAGCAAGCCCGCTCCCGCATTAACTTTACTCGGCCTTGCCCTGATCCACGATCACCGTACAGGTCGTACCCGCGGCCAGCAGGAAGCCATCGGGGATCTCGTCGATATGGATCCGCACCGGCACCCGCTGGGCCAGACGCACCCAGTTGAAGGTGGGGTTGACGTCAGCCACCAGCTCACGACTCTCGGGGTTGTCGCGGTCGTAGATACCGCGCGAGATGCTTTCAACGTGGCCCTTCAACACTTCACCGCTCATCATTTGCAGATCGGCTTTGTCGCCCACGCGGATATGCGGCAGTTTGGTTTCTTCAAAGAAGCCATAGACCCAGAACGAATCCTGGTCGATCACGGCCATTTTCGGATCGCCCACCCGTGCATAGTCGCCGCGATGCACATTGAGGTTGGTCACGTAACCATCGACCGTGGCCAGGACCTTGGTGCGCTTGAGGTTGAGCTGCGCCGCGTCCAGCTGCGCCAGGGCGTGCTGATAGTCGGCCAGGGCCGAGTCGGCGATGTTGCTGGCGTCGTCACGGTTCTCGCGGGAAATCACCAGGCTGTCCATGTCAGCCCGACGATGGGCGTTGACCTTGCGCATTTCCCAGGTTGCCTTGCGGGAGGCCACCAGCGACTGGGCTTGCTTGACCATGATTTCGTAGTGCTCAGGGTCGATTTCCAGCAGCACGTCGCCCTTTTTCACCAACTGGTTGTCCTTGACCGGCACGCCGACCACATAGCCGTTGACGTCGGCCGCGACGTTGATGATATCGGCCCGCACCCGTCCATCACGGGTCCACGGGGTGTTCATGTAATGTTCCCACAGGGTTCGGCCGATCCATATCGCAAGGGCCAAAACCAGCAAGGTGGCAAGCAGGCTGAAGAACTTTTTCATCGGATCGGTCTCAACGGTAAACAGTGAGCGCCATGGCGCCAAAAAGACAAGCAAACAGGCTCAGGCGCAGCAGCGCCGGGTGCCAGAAGAAGCGGTACAGGTCGTAGCCGGAAAACAGTCGGTCAAAGCCCCATGCCAACCCCGCCGCGATAAAAAACATCAGGGTCATGGTGGGCATGTAGACGCCGTGGAAGGCGATTTCACGAGGCATGTTCAAGTCCTTGCGGCTGGGCATAAGCGGCCAGCGGCGATTGCGGGTCAAGCAGTGATGTACGAATAAAATGCAGGTAGCTTTGCACCCGCACCAACGCCGAGGTATCGAAGTTGCGGGCAAAGGGTTCGTCGGTAGATTGCACGCGGCTGATGGCGTGGTCGACGGCAATCAGCGCGCGCTCCAGGTTGCTTTCGCTGGGGGCGATAAACAGCCGCACCAGCGCCCGGCCCATGACCCGGATGGCCTGGCGCCACGGCTGGGCCTCGGCATACGCCGGGTGAACCGGCAGGATCGCCTGCTCCTTGCGCAGCTCGATAATTGCGTGGCCGACTTCCAGCACCACAAACATCCAGCGCAGCAATTGGCGTTGCACCTGCGGCTTGCCGGCGGCCAGGCCGTAAGCCTGATGCATCAGGTCACGGGTACGGCTTTCCAGGCTGGAGCTCAGACCACGTAACTTGCCACTGATGGCATACACCACCTGTTCACGCAGATCCTGCTCCAGACGGCTCCACAACCAGCGGCTGTTGGGCGGCAGGATAATCGCACCGGCAGCGGCACAGACCAGCATGCCCATGACCATCGCGATGTAGTCATTGATGAACTGGTACGGGTTGTAGATCGTCAGGTTGTCGGGAACCGATCCGGTGCTGAAAAAAATCAGCAAGCCCAGGCCGACACCCGCGTAATTGGCCCGCGACGTAAGGAACGAACCCAGCACGATCACCGGCGTCAACACTAGGCACAACAGCGGGAAACCGTCGATATGGGGCAGCACGAAGAACATTTCGACAAAGCCGATCAACGCCCCCAGGAAGGTCCCGCAGGCCATCTGAAAAGCCATGCGTTTGGGGTTGGGCGTGGCTGCCGACAAGCCCACCGTGGCGGCGGCGATCAGGGTCATCATGGCGCCGCTGGGCCAGGCGGTCATCACCCAGTAGGTGCCGAGCACGGCCAGGATAAACGCTGCCCGAATCCCGGAAGCGGCCGCCGACCACCAGTTGGTCTGCGAAATAAACGGTTGGTCCCAACGCTCCCGTTCGTGGGTGTGATCGGCCAGCGAGGCGTGGGTCAGCGCGTAGTTGTGCAGGTCGTCGACAAAGCGGAACAGCAGCTCGTAGGCGGTATTGAAGTCGAGGAAGTCAGACGGGCTGGGTTCGCTTTGCAGAAACCTGACCCGCAACGCACGCACATGCCCTGGCAGGCTCGCCTTGAAGGCATCCAGTTGCGCGGCGAGCAAGGCCGCGTCTTTATCCGTCAACGAGCGACCGGCATAGGTGTCGAGCAACTTCGCCAGGATCTCCAGCTCCGGCTCGATGGCCGACACTACGTCCACCACACCACGGCTGCGCAAACGTGCAAGCAACTGGTGCAAGGCATTGAAGCGCGTAGTAATGGCCATGAACTCGCTGTTCAAACGACTCAGGCGGCCACTGCGACGACGCATATGCGGGTCTTCAAATACGGTCACGCTGCGCATGCCTTCGAGGCCCACGCTTTCACCGATAAAACGCACGTTGCTGGCCTCATAGGCCTCCTGGGAGGACTGGCCACGCAGGCCTTCGGCAACAAAACCGGCAAATACGCCAAAGCGTTTGTACAGCGCGTCATGCATTGCTGCGCCAGCCGTTTTGGGCAGGATCGCAGCGCTGACCACGGTGGAGCAGAGAATGCCCAGCGAGATCTCCAGCACCCGCCACACCGCGGCCATAAAGGCGCCATCGGGGTGGGCCAGGGCAGGCAGGCCGACCATTGCAGCGGTGTAACCGGCCAGCACAAAACCATAAGCACGGAAGTTGCGGCAGCGAGCAGCACCGGCGGAGCAGATGCCCACCCAGATCGCCATCGCACCGAGAAACAGCACGGTGTTCTGCGCGAACAGGGCGATCAGCGCCACCATTACCGCCGAGCCGGTCAGGGTGCCCAAAAACCGGTAAAAGCTTTTGGCGAACACCTGGCCGCTTTGCGGCTGCATCACGATAAAGACAGTGATCATGGCGGTGCGCGGTTGCGGCAGCTCAAGGCGCATGGCCAGCCACAGGGTCAGAAAGGCGGCGACCAGCACTTTGAAAATATGCACCCAGGTCACGCCATCGCTGCGTGCCCAGTCAAAAAAGCCACGGCGCCATTCCAGGGAATACAGCCAGCGTACCGGGGCGGGCAAGTGGTTCATCTACAGGCTCTCAAAATTAGCCATCGAGGGGGATTGGTGGTCAGGTTCAGTGGTTGAACAGCGCCATGACGGCCGGCGGTTTGTCGGGCACATAGCGATCGTTCTTGGGCACATCGTTGCCAGCACCAAGGCCGCCACCCAGCGCCGTCACCAGCTCGGCGTGGGCGCTCAGGCGGGCGGCCTGGACCTGCTGCTGGATCTGCTGCTGCTTGAACAGCAGGGTTTGTGCATTGAGCACGTTGAGGTAGTCGGTCAGACCACGCTGGAACGCGACCACGGCGATGTCGTAGGTTTTTTGCGCGGCCTGCACCGACTCGGCGGCAAAGACCTGCTGTTTTTCCATCGACTCGCGCTTGATCAACTGATCGGAAATGCCCTTGAGCGCAGTCACCAGGGTCTGGTTGTACTTGGCCACGGCCATGTCATAGCCACCAGAGGCCACGCCCAGTTCCGAGCGCAAGCGACCGCCATCGAAGATCGGCAGGGAAATGGCCGGGCCAACGTTGTAGTTGAGCTTCTTGCCGGTCAGAAAACCCAGCGCGCTACCACCGGTGGCCATAAAGCCGATGCTGCCCACCAGGTCTACGTTGGGGTAGAAACCGGCGTGCGCCACATCGATGCCGCGGGCCTGGGCTGCCACTTCCCAGCGGCTGGCAACCACATCAGGACGCTGTCCCAGCAGTTCAGCAGGAAGGCTCGACGGCAGTTTCAGCGCAGTGGCCAGGGCGAGGGTTGGTCGCTTGAGGCGTGCACCCTCCCCCGGGCCCTTGCCGGCCAGCGCCGACAACTGGTTGCGGGTCAAGGCGATTTCTTCTTCCTGGGCGTCAATCTGGCGATGAATCTCGGGCAGCGGCGCCTGCGCCTGGCTGACTTCAAAATGGGTGCCGATACCGCCGTCCAGGCGCTTTTGCGCCAGATCGAGAATCTGTTCTTGCTGGTGCAGAGTCGATTCGACGATATCGAGCTGGGCGTAGTGCAGCGACAGTTGGATATAGGCACGAATCACGTTGTTCTGCAGTTCGAGCTGGGCCTGACGACCTTCGGCCACACTCATGTGCGCCATGTCCACGGCCTGCTCTGTGGCATTGCTTTCGCGGCCCCACAAGTCCAGGGCAAAGCTGAAGCCCAGCGCGGCGTTGTTGTCCCAGGTTGTGGAGTTGTCCAATGCACCCGGGCCATAGAATTGGTCCGAGGGCCAGTTGTGCCGTTTGAGCGTCGAATCTGCGTTGATTTGCAGCGACTCGGCCGACTCGGCAACCCCGGCCATGGCCCGGGCCTGACGCACACGGGCTGCAGCCATTGCCATCGTTGGGCTACCCTGTACGGCAAGGCTGATCCACTCATCCAGTTGCGGGTCGCCATAAGCGTGCCACCATTGGGCTTTGGGCCAGTTCGCGTCTTTCGCGGCGCTTTGAATCGCCTCGTCGGTGGCCAGCGTATTGGCGGGAAGCATGCTGCCCTTGGGCGCGATGCCACCAAAACCAATGCAGCCGTTTAATGCTAACGATAAAGCCAGAACACTGAGGGCTTTAAGCTCTCTGCTGATGCGACGCTGCACTGCTGCAAATTCCTGAAAAGGAGGGAGGATGAGGCTTGAGATAGAGAAGTCTATGACTTGGCAGGCACAACGATAAGCGGGCATAAATGTGAATCTTTATTACCGTTCTTGGGATAATCCGTTGGTCGAATGAAAAGCGGCCTGTAAAGCCTGAAACTTCATGTCACAATTTGTTGCTGTGTAATTGGTTGCTGTCCCCTATATCGCCCCTTGAGAGCACTTCATGGACACTTTGCAAAACATGCGCGCCTTCAGTTGTGTGGCCGAAGCCGGAAGTTTCACGGCCGCTGCCGCCATGCTGGACACCACCACTGCCAACGTCTCGCGCGCGGTCTCCAACCTTGAGGCCCACCTGCAAACACGCCTGCTTAACCGCACCACCCGCCGCATCGCCCTGACCGAAGCCGGCAAACGCTATTTACTACGCTGCGAGCAAATCCTGGCCTACGTTGAAGAAGCCGAAGCCGAGGCCAGCGACGCCCACTCGCGCCCAGCCGGGCAATTGAAAGTGCACACCATGACCGGCATCGGCCAGCACTTCGTGATCGACGCCATTGCCCGCTACCGCAAGACCCACCCCGACGTGACCTTCGACCTGACCCTGGCCAACCGCGTGCCGGACCTGCTCAACGAGGGCTACGACGTGTCCATCGTGCTGGCCAGCGAGCTGCCGGACTCGGGTTTTGTGTCCCAGCGCCTGGGCATCACCTACAGCATCGTCTGTGCATCGCCCGGCTATGTGAAAGCCAATGGCACGGCAACCAAGCCCAGCGACCTGCTCAACCATTCCTGCCTGCGCCTGGTCAGCCCGGTGATTGCATTGGACAAATGGGTGTTTGAAGGCCCGGAAGGCCAGGAAATGGTGCTGATCAACTCTTCGCCGTTTCTGGTCAACTCGGCCGACGCGATGAAAACCGCGATCACCAGCGGCATGGGTGTCGGCGTGCTGCCGGTGTACGCCGCCATCGAAGGCCTGCGCAACGGCACGCTGGTGCGCATGCTGCCCAAGTACCGCTCCCAGGAACTGAACCTGTACGCCATCTACCCGTCGCGCCAGTACCTGGATGCCAAGATCAAGACCTGGGTCGAATACTTGAAAAGCTCGCTGCCGGAAATTCTGGCGGCGCATCAGACTGAACTGGCCACCTATAGCTGATTGCGATTTTGTGGGAGCGGGCTTGCTCGCGATTGCTACAACGCGGTGTATCTGCCACACCCCGACGATCCAATCGCGAGCAAGCCCGCTCCCACAGGTCAAGGATTGGCAGCGGGCGGGCGAGAATGTTAGCGTGCTTACATTCCCGACAGCCGATGAGTCTTGTTCAGATGAGCCTTTCCAGCACCAAGAAAACCGTACTTGCCTTCAGCCGCGTCACCCCCGCGATGATCGAGCGCCTGCAACAGGATTTCAACGTCATCGCGCCCAACCCCAAGCTGGGCGATATCAACGCCCAATTCGAAGAGGCACTGCCCCACGCCCACGGTCTGATCGGCGTCGGCCGCAAACTGGGGCGCAAGCAGCTGGAACATGCCCGGCAGCTGGAGGTCGTCTCCAGCGTCTCGGTGGGTTACGACAACTACGATGTCGACTACTTCAACGAACGCGGCATCATGCTCACCAATACCCCGGACGTGCTGACCGAAAGCACCGCCGACCTGGGTTTTACCCTGATCATGAGCAGCGCCCGTCGGGTCGCCGAGCTGGACGCCTGGACCAAGGCCGGCCAATGGCAAGCCAGCGTGCCACCCGCCCTGTTCGGCAGCGATGTCTACGGCAAGACCCTGGGTATCGTCGGCATGGGCAATATCGGCGCAGCCGTTGCCCGTCGTGGCCGGCTGGGTTTCAACATGCCAATCCTGTACAGCGGCAACAGCCGCAAGACCGCACTTGAGCAAGAGCTGGGCGCGCAATTTCGCAGCCTCGACCAGTTGCTGGCCGAAGCGGACTTCGTCTGCCTGGTGGTGCCATTGAGCGAGAAAACCCGGCATCTGATCAGCCAGCGCGAACTCAAGCTGATGAAGCCGAGCGCTATTCTGGTGAATATCTCCCGTGGCCCGGTGGTCGACGAACCGGCACTGATCGAAGCCCTGCAAAACGGCACCATTCGCGGTGCTGGCCTGGATGTTTACGAGAAAGAACCGCTGAGCGAATCACCTTTGTTCGCGTTGAAAAACGCCGTGACCCTGCCCCATATCGGCTCGGCCACCCACGAAACCCGTGAGGCGATGGCCAACCGCGCCCTGGCCAACCTGCGCAGCGCCCTGCTGGGCGAACGCCCGCAAGACCTGGTCAACCCGCAGGTGTTCAAGGGCTGAGGCAAGGTCTGTTGTGGGAGCGAGCTTGCTCGCGATTGGATCGCCGAGGTGTGACTGATACACCGCGTCGCTGCCATCGCGAGCAAGCCCGCTCCCACAGGGGGTTACAGACTCACGCCAGCTTGGCGTTCAATGCCACCGGCTTGGGTTTGCGAAACACCAGCACGTTACCCAGCATCACCAACACCAACCCGGCCAACGCCGGGGGGGTCCACTGGTAGCCTTCGGCAAAGGCCGACACATTCAGCGCCACCAGCGGGAACAACACCGTGCAATAGGCCGCGCGCTCCGGCCCCATGCGCCCGACCAGGGTCAGGTACGCGGTAAAGCCGATCACCGAGCCCGGTATCACCAGGTACAACAGCGAACCGATATAGCGCGTGTTCCATTCCATTTCGAACGGGATACCCCTTAGCGCGCAGTACACCGCCAGCATGCTGGCACCATACAGCATGCCCCAGGCATTGGTGGTCAGCGGCTTGAGCCCGGCTTTCTGTTGCAGGCTGGACAGCATGTTGCCCGCCGAAAAACACAGGGTGCCGATCAACGCCAGCCCCAGTCCGAGGGCAATATGCGGTGTGGCGGCATGCCCGCTCAATTCCGGCCAGAACAACAGGCCCAGCCCGAGCATGCCCAGGGCACCGCCAGCGATCACGTTGCGGGCGATTTTCTGCTTGAAGAAAATCCGCGCATTCAGCGCATTCCACAAAGTGGCGGTAGAAAACACCACCGCGATCAGGCCTGTGGTCACCCACTGGCTGGCGGTCAAGAAACACATGAAGTTGACACAGAACAGGCACAACCCCTGGGCCAGGCAAATCAGATGCCCGCGCCTGTTCATCACCTGCAACTTGCGGCTGAGCAACAGCACGGCAAACAGCACCAACGCCGCCAGACCAAAGCGGTAAACGATGGACACCGGTATCGCCACCACCCCCAATTGCAATTTCAGGGCGATCCAGGTGGTGCCCCAGATCAAGACAGTCATTACATATAAAAACAGGTTCATGGCGCACTCCAGACAATGGCCTTCAGTCTGGGCCCGCTGCCTGGGCCGCACTTGCAGATTCTTGCGCTTTTGTTGGCCCGGGGCTGGCAGCCGCAGTGCGACGGAGTAGGATGCGAGCATGCCCGCATTCGATACCCTGCAAGTCTTCCAGTCCATGAACAGCTCGCCCAATGCCCGTCTGGTGCACAGTGCCGAGCTGGGTGAAGGCTTGGCCGCTGCTGTGTGGACCAACCACCACGATGCCCGTGAGTATGAAGCACCGACGCACCACACCTTGTCGTGCTATATCTCCGGCGGCACCGGTACTTTCAGACGCGAACAACCCGGCGCCAAGGGCTCACCGGGCAAGCTCTGCGTGCTGCCCGCCGATCATCAATCGGCGTGGGTGATCAATGGCGAAATACGCCTGGCCCATGTGTATGTCAGCCAGGAGCAATTTGCCCTGGGCTGCATCGCCCTGCTCGACCGCGAACCCAGGGAGATGCAATTGCGGGAACTGACCTTTCAGGATGACGAACAGCAAACCCGCCGCTTTCATCAACTGATCCAGACCAACTGGGACGAGCCCGCCGAACGCCTGCTCACCAGCAGCCTGGCCAGCGCCCTGCTCGACCATGCCGTACTGACCCAGGTGGGGCTGCGTGACGGGCTGCAACTCAAGGGCGGGCTGGCGGCCTATCAGCGCCGCCAACTGGTGGAATACATCGAGCACCGGCTGGCCGAACCGCTGAACATCGGCCAGTTGGCAGCGCAGTGCGCGCTATCGCCTTACCACTTTGCCCGCATGTTCCGCGAAAGCTTTGGCGTACCGCCCCATCAATACCTGCTGGCCCGCCGCCTGGCCCGCGCCCGCGACCTGCTGCGCAACAGCACACTGGCGTTGGGCCATGTTGCACTGGCCTGTGGCTTCGCCAGCGCCAGCCACTTCGCCAACCGCTTCAAGCAAAGCCTGGGCGGCACGCCGGGGGAGTTTCGGGCGGTGTTCAGGTAACCCTGGCGGCCTTAGAACTCCAGAGTGCTGGAAAATGTGAGTTGCCGGGCATCGCCGATGGAGACGAAGGTGCGGCTGGCCGCCGAGGTGTAGTAAGTGCGGTCGAAAAGGTTTTTGACGTTGACCTGGAATTTGACCTTTTGCCCCTCAACCTTGGTGTCGTAGGTGGCAAAGGCATCGGCCACGGTGTAACCCGGCAGATCGAAGTCGTTCAGGGCATCCCCCGCCCGTTCGCCCACATAGCGCGCGCCTGCGCCAACGCGTAGCTTGTCACCGCCCACAATGCTGCCAAAGTCATAGACCGCCGACAGCGAACCGCTGTTCTTGGCCACGTTCTGCAGACGCATGCCCTGGTAGGTGGTGTCTTTGGTCACCTCGGCATCGGTATAGGCATAGCTGCCGATCAGGCTCCACTGGTCCGTCAACTGGCCGCTGACGTCCAGTTCCAGGCCCCGGGAACGAACTTCACCCGCGGCCGAATATGCGGTGACATCGTCCACCGTGGAGGACACCAGCACATTGCGCTTTTTGATGTCGTACAAGGCCAGGGTGCCGGTGATACGGCCCGGGATATCCAGCTTGGCCCCCAGTTCCCAGGATTTTGACTGCTCCGGCGCGATGGAGGAGTCCAGTACTACGCCGCCCGTCAGCGGAGCGATCGAGGAGTTGGGCTTGAACGATTCGGTGTAGCTGCCATAGAACGACAGTTCATCGGTGTAGCGGTATACCAGCCCGGCCCGCGGGATCCATTTCACCCCGTTGGTATCGGTACTGGCCTTGAACGGAATGCTTTTGCCCGCCAGTTGGTCGTACTTCTGAAAGCGTGCGCCCGCCACCAGAATCCATTGGTCGGTGAGGTGGATCGAGTCCTGGGCAAACAACGAGTCGCTGCGCAGCAGGTCGGTCTGGTTGCTGTCACTGGCGCTCACAGTGGTACCGGCGACTTCATTGCCGTACACCGGGTTTTCGTAATTGAAGGTGGACTGGCTGTCCTGGCGGATCAGCTCGGCGCGATAGATTTTGCGGTATTCGTCGTCCACGCCAAACACCAGGTCATGCTGCATGCCAGCGGCCTGAACCTTGCCCTGCAAGCTGAAGGTGCTGAAACGGTCGGTGGTGATGGCGCCTTTGGTGCCGTCCATTTTTCGCGTCAGGGTGCCGTCGGAGTTGACCTTGGTAACCCGAACCTGGCTGGCGTCGTAGGTTTCGCGGTTCCAGCTGTAGCCGAAATGGGCTTTCCAGTCGTCGTTGAGGTCGTGATCGACTTCAAGGCGGTACAGGTCCGAGCGCCCTTCCATATTGTTGAACGGCTCGTCCAGGCGGCGCGTGGCCGGAATGTCCAGCGGATGGTTGGTCGCCGGATTGATGGCCGTGCCACGGTCGAAGGGGGTCAGGAACTCGCGGTGTTCGTACGCCAGCAGTACTTGGGTGTTGTCGCCGTACCAGGCCAGCGACGGCGCGATCAGGGTTTCGCGATGCACACCGAAATTGCGCCAGTAATCTTCATCTTCATGGTCGATGATCATCCGGTAGGCCAGCCCCGAATCACCCAGCGGGCCGGTGCTGTCGAGGCTGCCACCGCCGCCGTTTTTACCCGAACCGTAGGTTGACCCACGCACCGTCACCGCGTTGTACTGCTCCAGCTGCGGCTTTTTGCTGACCACGTTGACGACACCACCCGGATCTTGAATCCCGTAGAGCAACGAGGCCGGCCCCTTGAGCACTTCGACCCGTTCGGTGGCAGCGTTCATCGCCCGGCCCTGCACCAGCGGCATACCGTCGCGCATGATCGAACCGTCACGGTTGTCACCAAAGCCGCGCTTCATCACCGAGTCCTGGGTACTGCCCAGCGTGTTGCCCTGGGTGATGCCGCTGACATTGTTCAGGGCATCATCCAGATTGCGCGGCGCCTGGTCGCGAATCACCTGGGCGGCAACCACATTGATGGTTTGCGGCACTTCCATGGATGAGCCCGTGCCGCGCATCACCGAAGTGGTGGCTGGTGGCTGGTAGCTGGTGTCGGTTGTGGCCAGCGAGGTAATGCTGGTGGCCCCCAGGTTCAGGGCGCCTGCGGTGGGCTGGGGTTCCAGGGCAAAAGTGTTGGCGTCGGTACGCCGCCCATTGAAGCCAGACTGCGCGAGCAACTGCTGCAAAGCCTGCCCGGCACTCATGCGTCCCTTGATCGCCGGCGCTTGCAGGCCAAAGGGGGCTTCATCGGTGTAGACCACGCTCAGGCCGGTCAGCCGGGAAAAGTCGTTGAGCGCCTGGGGCAGAGGTTTCGCCGGCTGGTTGAAATCGAACAAGGCTTCGGCCTGCTGTTGCGGCGCCTCGGCAGCCATGGCCGCATAAAGCGGGTTTAGCGCCAACCCGGCCATCACGAATGCAGAAGCTCCCAACCACTGTTTCACCGAACTTGCCCTGGACTTCATGCTCATGACCTGTGTGTTGACCTGATACGGAATACGAATTTTTCGCATTTTCAAGCACTACACGGATGGCGCCGGGGTTTACCTCACCACGCAATGAAAAAAAATCCGCGATGACGCCACAGACCGCCTGTGGGAAAACGGTGGGAGCAAGCCCGCTCCCACATGGATATGTGGAGGGCGCGTCAACGCAACACAATCAGCCCTAACACGCTGTGCTGCTCAAATCCGAGCACGCCCTGCAACGAATTGAGCACGGCTTGCGGGTCCTGGCTGGGGAAACTGCCGCTGATTTTCCTGGCACCCAACTGGCTGTTGAGCAACACAATCTGCCCCGGGTAATAACGCCTGAGATCGGCCACGACATCAGCCAGCGGGGTTTTGTAATAGCTCAACCAGCCCGAGCGCCAGCCCAGGCGGCTCTGGCTGTCAACGTGATGCACTGCATCGGTAACCCCAGCGTCGTAGGTGATTTGCTGATCGGCAGTAAGAATCTGCTGAGCCGAATCCTTGCCAGCCTTGACCCCTACCCGCCCGGACAACACCGTGACTTGCGCCCCGCCCGGTTGCAGGCGCACCTCAAATTCGGTGCCCAGGACCCGCGCTTCACCGCCGTCGGCATCTACCACAAAGGGCGCGCCGGTATGGGTGACGTGAAAGAAGGCCACGCCACGGCGCAATTGCACATGGCGTTCACCACCACTGAAGTTCACCGCAATGGCGCTGTCGGCATCCAGCGTGACCTGCGTTTGATCGGCCAGCAGCACAGTGCGCACTTGCCTAGGCGCGCTCACATAGTCCGCGCCCAGATCGTCCACCCAGCGCGCCGGTTGCCAACCGGCAAATACACCGACCATCAGCAGCAGGCATGCAGCAATGGCCAACCCACCGGCCCAATGCCGCAGGCGACCGCGCCGGGATGTATCCATAGCCGACAGGTAACGCTGAAGGGCCAGCGACTCTTCGTCAGCCAGGGTACTGGCCGCCACTTCACTCAGCTCCCACACCACCTGCGCCTGGGCATAGGCCTCGGCATGGGCAGGGTCAGCCTGCAGCCAGCGACTGAAGGTAGCCTGATCGCCACTGTCGGGCCGGTCGTGCAGCACACTGAGCCAGTCCAACGCGGCACGCTCTTGCTCGGCTGTCACGGCAACTCTCGAATGGCGGTTCACAATACTGTCCCTGATGGCGGCTCACGCAGACTGGCCTTGCAGGCCTCCAGGGCACGCATCATGTGTTTTTCGACAGCACTTTGCGACACGCCCATGACCTTGGCGATCTCGGCATAGGTGCGACCGTGAATACGGTTAAGCAAAAAGATATGCCGCGTGCGCTCGGGCAGGCTGCGCAATGCCGCTTCGACCTGGCGCAAGTCATTTCCGGCTTCCAGAGCGGCCTGGGGCTCGCAGCTTCTGGCGTCCGGTTCAGGCTGCCAGTGATGGCTGACCCGCTCGCGCGTACCTTCGCTGCGCAAATGGTCGATGGCGATATTGCCCGCACAGCGCAGCAGATAGGTGCTCAGCTCTTCAACCTGCACCAACGGCCGCCGCCAAAACCGCAAAAACAAATCCTGCACCAGATCCGCGGCCGTAGCCCGGCAGCCCACGCGGCGGCTCACCAGCGCTTCCATCTGCGGACGTTGGCTAAGAAACACCTGCAGGAAATGCGCTCGTCCCTGGCGCGGTTCGCTGGTAGGGCCATCCTTGAGTTCGGGTGGGGTCATGGAGATCGATGCGCAGGCAAAAGGAAAGCGATACTAATGATAAATATTCTCATATGCAAAAGCAGATGACGGGCTGCGCGACCGCCCTTGATAAGTGGTGATTGCTCAATGCATAAAGCCACCCCTACAATGCGAACAATTCTTGTTCTCTAAAGCGTTATTCAACGCAGCCGGAGTGGTCGTTGTCGCAGTCAAACACCGTCGAGGTTCTGTATCAGGACCACCACAGCTGGCTCACGGGATGGTTACGGCGCAAGCTCGGCTGCCCGCAGAATGCCGCCGACCTGGCCCAGGACACTTTCATGCGGCTGCTGACCGCCCGCGAAACCCCGACCCCTGGCGAACCCCGGGCGTTTTTGACCGTGGTCGCCAAGCGCGTGCTGTTCAATCACTATCGCCGCCAGGATCTGGAGCGCGCCTACCTGCAGGCCCTGGCTGACCTGCCCGAACAGGTTGCCCCCAGTGAAGAAGAACGCGCAATCATTCTGCAAACCCTGATGGAGCTCGATCAATTGCTCGACGGCCTGCCTTCCCCGGTCAAACGGGCCTTTTTACTGGCTCAGGTCGATGGCCTGGGCTACGCCGAAATCGGCGCTCAACTGGGCATTTCGATTGCCACGGTCAAACGTCATTTGAGCAAGGCAGCCCTGCGTTGCTACTTCGCCCTGTGAACGGTGCCTTCAATGCACCGCCCGACATCGGCACGGCGGTGGCCGAGCAAGCAGTCAGCTGGCTGGTCGAAATGCAGGGCGGTGCGCTCAGTCCCAGGCGCCAGCAGGCCTGGGAGCAATGGTTACACGCCCATCCTGAACACCAGCGGGCGTGGGAGCATATCCAGCGCATCAACCAGCGCTTGCGCGGTTTGTCGTCGCCACTGGCCCATGCGGCCCTGAACGCGCCCAAAAGCAGCAGCCGCCGTCAGGCATTGAAGCTGTTGCTGCTTTTAGGCGCAGGCTCGGCATTGACCTGGGGCCTGCGCGAGCAATTGCCCGTCACCCCGTTGCTGGCAGACTTCAGCAGCCCGGTGGGCCAGCGGCGCAACGTGCAATTGCATGATGGCAGCCAGATCCGGCTCAACACCGCCAGCGCGGTGGATGTGAAATTCGATGCCCAGCAACGAGTCATCCGCCTGCTCGAAGGCGAAATGCTGCTGACTGCCGCCCAGGATTCGCGCCCCCTGCTGGTACTCACCGCCCACGGCAGCTTGCAGCCCCAGGCTGCCCGTCTGAATGTGCGCCAATTTGGCGACCGTACTGAAATCGCCGTGTTCGATGGCAGGGTTGCGCTCACGCCAACCGCACATTCGGGCAGTGCGCTGTGGGTTGAACCGCACCAGCAACTGAGCTTCAACCGCCTGGCCTGGAATGCTCCACGCCCGCTCGATGCGGGCAGCGGTGCGTGGACCGACGGCATGCTGGTTGCTGCGCATATGCGCCTGGCGGATTTTCTCGCCGAACTGGGCCGCTATCGCCGGGGCCAGCTCAACTGCGACCCAAAAGTCGCCGACCTGCTGATCTCCGGCACCTACCCGGTGGACGACAGCGAACGCGTGCTGGACCTGCTTGCCGTCAGCTTGCCAGTGCGAATCAAGCGCTTTACCCGCTATTGGGTAACGGTTGAAGCGCGGGTGTAACGGCTCTGTGCAAACGGACGTGTTGTAGCAGCGAGCTTGTTGTGGGAGCGGGCTTGCTCGCGATGGCAACAACGCGGTCTGCCAGTCACACCACGGCGATCCAATCGCGAGCAAGCCCGCTCCCACAAAGGGTGTGCATTTTATTTTCAAAAAATGTGAGCCGATTTCGGATCTGGCGTGACAGAGAAGGTAAGCCACTTAGATTCTCATCCCCACAGGATCCCTCATGCCCGCTCAGCCCTTCCGTCTTACGTCCCTGGCCCGCTTGCTATTAGGTGCCAGTTTGAGTTTCAGCGTCCTGCCGATGGCATTTGCCGACGCCAAGGCTTACCACATCGCACCGTCATCGCTGGAAAACGCTCTCAACCAATTCGGACGCGAAGCCGGGGTGCTGATTTCGTTCAGCTCCGCCGCCGCCAGCGGTATTCAGAGCAAGGGCCTGGAAGGCACCTACGATCCAGAACAAGGCTTGCAGGCCCTGCTTGAAGGCACTGGCCTGCAAGCCCGCGCTGAAGGCCTGGGGGCATTCAGCCTGCAACCTGCAACCACCTCGACAGCTCCGGCAAGCATTGAGCTGGGCGCTTCCAGCGTAGTCGGTGACTGGCTCGGCGACGCGGCGCAAACCGATGTGTTCGAACACCCCGGCGCCCGCGACGTGATCCGTCGCGAAGAGTTTGAACGCCAGGGCGCTACCAGCGCCCGCGAAGTGCTCAATCGCATCCCCGGCGTCAACGCCCCGGAAAACAACGGTACCGGCAGCCACGACATGGCGCTCAACTTTGGTATCCGTGGGTTAAACCCACGCCTGGCAACCCGTTCCACCGTGTTGATGGACGGCATTCCCGTGCCCTTCGCCCCCTACGGTCAGCCGCAGCTGTCGTTTGCCCCCATCAGCATGGGCAATATGGATGCGGTAGACGTAGTGCGTGGCGGCGGTGCCGTGCGGTATGGCCCGCAGAACGTCGGCGGTATCGTCAACTTCGTGACCCGCGCCATTCCTGACGAACCGACTGTAAAAGTTGGCCTGCAAACCGAAACCAGCCCATCGTCCACCCAGGATGGCTTCAAGAAAACCGCCAACCTGCTGGCCGGCGGCACCGCCGACAACGGCCTCGGCGGCGCCCTGCTGTATTCCGGCGTACGCGGCGGCGACTGGCGCCAGCATAGCGACACACGCATCGACGACCTGATCCTCAAGGGCAACTATCAGATCGACGAAGCCAACAGCCTGCACGCCATGGCCCAATACTACGATGGCGAGGCCGATATGCCCGGCGGCCTGAGCACCGCGGCCTACAAGGCTGACCCGTATCAGTCGACCCGCCCCAACGACAAGTTCTGGGGCCGTCGCACCCTGGTCAACTTTGGCTATCGCTACCAGGAAGATCGCCGTGAATTCACCGTCAACAGCTTCTTCACCAAGACCCTGCGCAGCGGCTATCTGGACCAGGGCAGCTTCCTCTCGCTGTCACCGCGGGAATATTGGGTGCGCGGGATCGAAACCCGCATAGCCCAGGGCTTTGATCTGGGCAACAGCAGCCACGAAGTGGGCGCAGGTTATCGTTATATCAACGAAGCCGGCCATGAGTTGCGCTACCGCACGCCGATTGCCGCCAATGAACTGCCCACCACCAACAGCCGCAATGACCGCGACACCCGTGGTGCCACCGAAGCCCATGCATTCTTTATCGACGACAAGATCGACATCGGCAAATGGACCTTCACTCCGGGCATTCGCTACGAAATGATTGAACAACAGCAAACCAACTTGCTGACCAACGTCAAATACAAGGGCGACTACAACACTCCGCTTCCAGCCCTGAACGTGATGTACCACGTGACCGACAGCTGGAATCTGTATGCCAATACCGAAGGCTCCTTCGGCAGCGTGCAGTACAGCCAGATGCCCAATCGCGTTACCGGCGGCGAAGTAAAACCGGAAAAAGCGCGCACCTGGGAAATTGGCACTCGCTACGACAATGGCAACCTGCGCGCGGAGATCGGCGCATTTCTGATCAACTTCAACAACCAGTACGACAGCAACCAAACCACCGACACGGTGATCGCCCGGGGCAAGACCCGTCATCAGGGCATCGAGGCCAGCGTCAACTACGCGCTGGATGGCATGAGCCCGGTACTGGCGGGGTTCGACGTATACGCCACCTATGCCTATGTTGACGCGACCATCCGCGAAGATGGGCCGAACAAAGGCAATCGTGTGCCGTTCTCCTCGAAAAACAAAGGCAGCATCGGCGTCGGCTATACCGAGGGGCCGTGGAAAGCCAACCTGGACAGCACCTTCCAGAGCAACCAGTTCGCCGACAACGCCAATACCCGCGCCGAAAGCGCTGACGGCAGCACCGGTTTGATCCCAGGCTATATGGTCTTCAACAGCCGTGTGGGCTATGACTTTGGCCACCAGCTGTCCGACCTTAACGTGGCTGTGGGGGTGAAAAACATCCTCAACCACGAGTATTACACCCGCTCGTTTGACGACAACAACAAGGGCAAATACGTGGGCGAGCCACGCACGCTCTATGTACAAACCTCTGTCGCATTTTGATTTAAATTGGCTAAAGCCCGCACACGCGGGCTTTTCCTACAGGCAAAGACTGACACCGGTCACGACTTGAAAGACTTCCTGAAAATAGTGCTTGAAATATTTGCTCATCGGCCCAAACACTGTAACTGAGCGATGACGATGAACCTTTGTACACCCAAGGCCGTCAGACCTCACACGAGCACGCTTATATAAGGGAAGAACTATGCTTACTCACGTCTTTTCCGATAAACACATCGACAGTGACAAACGCACCCAGGACTGGGTCACCGCTACTGTTGAAGTCACGCTCGAACGCCATTTGGAAGATCTGACCCGGGTCGAGGTCCATCTCAGTGATGAAAATGGCGGCAAGTCCGGTCCCAAGGACAAACGCTGCAAAATGGAGGCTCGACCTAAAGGACACCAGCCAATTCTCGTATCCCACGACGCTGATTCACTGACCCAGGCTGTGGAGGGTGCTGCTCAAAAACTGGAGCACGCTCTGGAGCACCTGTTCGGCAAGCTGCGTGGCAAACGTACAGTGACCCTCGCCCCGGAAGGGTTTGAGGCAAAAGAGCCAAAGCAGACCGCTGATGACTTGCTTGAAGAAGAGTTCCTGGAGAAAGAAAAGGAACTCGACAAGATCAGCTGATTGAACGTCAGTGAGGCACAAAAAAGGGCGGGCTTACCTTGGTAAGCCCGCCCTTTTTCATATGTAAAATCGACTTACAATTCCCCCTTCTCCACTTCCGGATGCTCGCCGGAACCGGCACCGGTCTTGCGATGAGGGTTCTCGATCTTCACCGACGGGAACTGCGAAGACGCATAGCGCACCACCAGAATGGCGAAGGCCAGCAACAGGATCGCCCCGGTCAGGTACACCACTCCCATGTCTGGCGGGTTGTGATGGGACACATTGGAAATCAGCAAGCGGGTCAGCGCCGTGATCGCCACATAAATCAGGAAGCGCACGGGCATGTGGTTGGTCTTGAAATAAATCCCGACCATTGCCCCCAGCTCGAGGTAGATAAACAGCAGCAGGATGTCATCAATCGTGATGTTGCCCTTCTCCACCATTCCCAGGAATTCCATCACCGCCGCCCAGGCAGTGACCGCGCCAATGGCAAACAATGCCAGGTAATGGAAGGTTTCGACGAACAGGTTGCCCATCGACTCGGCCAGTTCATGAACCTGGCGACGTAGCTTCTCAGCTTTGTTAACTCTCACGATGCAGCTCCTTGAATCGACTCGAACGGATCATCCGCGATGCACATGACGCTTTTAACATGCAGAAAAAAGGCCATGTGGCAGCCTGATGCTGCTCACTTAAGATGATGGCCGGCGGCAATTAGACACGTCGGGCGCCCGCTGCGCCTATCAATTACAGCTAGAGTGAAAAAGCCGCTATTCAAATCCCGATGATTGGCTTATCCTTTTAGCTGTATATAAATACAGTAATCGCTAGATAATTTACGTGAAGGCATATGAGGTGGTAAATGGCCGTCGAAGTGGTATACCGCAGCAGCCGAGATCTGGAGCGTTTGTTCATGGATAAAGCCGAAGCTGACCGTCATGACAAAATGCTGGAACTGGCAGAGTTGCTGGCCGAAGTGTTGCAAAAAGCTGTGCCGTCCCTGAACGAGCAGCAAGTCGAAGAAGCCGGTATCTACATGGCGAAAAATCGCGATGTGTTTGCCAAGGCATTCAAGAGCCAGCCGGACGCCCTGTCCGAGTTGCTGGTCGACAGCGAGTAATCGCCCCCGGTTCTCGCTTGACTCTCCCCTACGGGGCAGCCTCTACCCTCAAAGGCCCCCTTTGAGGTTGGCGTCATGATGAGCAAGCGAGTACTGGTGATTCTCGGTCACCCCGGCACGAACAGTTTCTGTAGCGCACTGGCAGACAGCTACATAGCTGCCGCCAAGGATGCCAGCCATGAAGTACGCATCATGCGCCTGGGCGCCCTGCGCTTCGACCCGGTGCTGCGCGAAGGCTATCAGGAGGTCCAGGCACTGGAGCCTGACCTGCTCCACGCCCAGGCCAACATCCTCTGGGCCGAACACCTGGTGCTGGTCTACCCGATCTGGTGGGGCGGAATCCCCGCATTGCTCAAAGGCTTTTTCGATCGCATCCTGCTGCCCGGTTTTGCCTTTCAATACCGCAAGGGCAAGGCTTTCCCCGACAAGCTACTGAAAGGCCGCAGCGCGCACCTGCTGGTGACGATGGACACCCCGCCGTGGTACTACAGATGGGTGTACCGCATGCCGGGGTTGCATCAGATACGCAAAACCACACTGGCGTTCTGTGGCATAAAACCCACCGCCACCCTGACGTTTGGCCCCATCCTGAACGCCACGCCCCATCAAAGAGACGCCTGGCTTCTAGAGGCACGCAAGCTCGCCACTCGATAATTCGGCGGGCGGCGATTAAAAGGACTTTTCATGTACATCGGCAAAGCCGCCCAATTGTCGGGCACCACCGTCAAAAGCATTCGCCACTACGAAGAAATCGGCCTGTTACCTGCACCGCAACGCCGTGGCGCTTATCGCATCTACAGCGAGCAAAGCGTTGAACTGCTGACATTTATCAAATGCGCGCAACAGCTGGGCTTCAAGCTCAAGGAAATGCAGGCCATCCTTGATCAACACCGCGGCCAGACGCTGCCATGGGAGGTCGTGAGCAACGCCATCGCCCGCAAAAAACACGCCGTAATGAATCAGATCGAAGCCTTGCAACAGGTGCATGCGGGGCTGGAAGAGTTTGAAACACGCTTTGCCATGGAAGGCCCGGAACTGGACCTGGCCTGCGTTCAGTCCTTGGGGTACAACAATTGATGAGCCAGCTCGTCCGAAACCCGTGCCGGTGAACGCTTTTCGGCCTGGGCGTGAGCATAGATGCCGGTCAGGCGCTGACTGATCTGCAGCAACTGCTGGTTGATGGCCTCGGGGGCGGCACCTTCATGGGTCAGGGCCATATAGATCAGCCCGCCGGAATTGATGACGTAATCCGGGGCATACAAAATCCCCCGCCGCTCGAGCTGATCGGCCACTTGTAGATTGGTCAGCTGGTTATTGGCACACCCGGCCACAGCCGAGCAGCGCAGTTGCGCGACGCTGTGCCAGTTCAATACGCCGCCCAGACCACACGGCGCAAGAATGTCGCAGGGTGTGCTGAGCAAGGCTTCGCAGGCAATCGGGTGCGCCCCCAGTTGTTCCATGGCCAGGCGCACTTTGCCGGGGTCGGTATCGCAGACCAGCAATTCGGCGCCCGCAGCATGCAGCTGTTCGGCCAGCGCGTAACCCACTTTGCCCAGGCCCTGCACCGCCACCCGCAAACCTTCGAGGTTGTCGCTACCCAATCGCGACGATGCGGTGCTGCGAATGCCGGCAAAAACCCCCATGGCCGTATGCGGCGAAGGATCCCCCGCAGCAGTGGTGCTGGTGACATGCCGGGTGTGCTGGGCAATGCAGTCCATATCGGCAGTAGAGGTGCCGCTGTCAATTGCCGTGATATAGCGCCCGTCCAGTTGGTCCACACAGCGACCAAAAGCCTCAAACAGCGCCGCGCGACTATCAACGTGGGCCGCACGCACCACCACCGCCTGCCCCCCTCCAACAGCCAGCCCTGCCAGCGCGGCTTTGTAGCTCATGTCTTGGGCCAGGCGGATGGCATCACCGACTGCACTTTCGTCATTGGGGTAAGCAAGATAACGACAGCCCCCCAGCGCCGGCCCCAGGCGAGTGTTGTGGATGGCTATCACGGCTTTAAGGCCTGTAACGGGGTCTACACTAAGGTGCAGCGACTCGAGCTGAGCGCTTTGCATAAGAGCAAACATCATCAGGCCCTCGAACGATTATGGGTAAACGCCAGTATAGGTGGCGCCAGAAAATTCGTTGAAGAGCTCAGGAATAAGCCTGCGCGGTTTTCAGGGTTTCGGACATATCCGACGGGATAGGGTTCTGTGGGAGCGGGCTTGCTCGCGATGCAGGCAATGCGGTTATTACGCAAGACCGCGTTGATTCGATCGCGAGCAAGCCCGCTCCCACACACAGAGTGAGGTCAGGCAGGCGTGTCAGGCTGATTGGCCGGATGCGCCAGGATAAAGGCCGGGTGTTGCTCAGCCAGCGCTGCCACTCGGGCAATGCGCGGGTACGCCGCCATTTGCACGCCAAAACGCTGCGCCGCGTACAGCTGAGGGATCAAATACACATCCGCCAACCCGGGCTGCGCGCCAAAGCAGTAACCTTCGTCACCGATCAACTGCTCGATGGCTGCCAGTCCTTGGCCGATCCAGTGACCGATCCACTCCACCACCTGCTCCTCATCCTGCCCCAACTGGCGCAGTCGATTGAGCACGCTGACGTTGTGCAACGGGTGGATATCACAAGCAACCAGAGCCGCTACCCCCCGTTCATGAGCGCGGGTGGCGAGGTCAGCGGACAGCAGCGCCACCTGGGGATAGCGCTCTTCAAGGTACTCGATGATTGCTGGCGACTGGGTCAAGACGCAGCCTTCATCGGTACGCAAGGCCGGCACGCGGCCCTGCGGGTTGATGGCCAGATACGCCGGCTGACGGTGTTCACCGCCAGCCGGTACGAGCAGATTGACCGGCACCGCCTGATAATCCAGCCCTTTCAGGGCCAGCGCGATACGCACCCGGTAAGACGAGGTTGAGCGGTAATAGGTGAAGAGTTCCATGACCCGCTCCTTTTAGCGCGCGGCAACAACCTTGCCCCGGCACTCGCCAAAACCGATGGAAACATGGCCTTCACGGGCGCAGCGGGCACGCAGGATGATTTCGTCACCATCCTCCAGAAATTTACGCACTTCGCCTGAAGCCAGTTCTATCGGGTGTTTACCGCCCTCGGTGATTTCCAGCAGGCTGCCCAGTTGCGAACGGGCCGGGCCCGACAAGGTGCCCGAACCGAACAGGTCACCGGACTGCAACTGGCAGCCGTTGACGCTGTGGTGAGCCACCAGTTGGGCCGCGGTCCAGTACATGTTCAGGCTGTTGCTCAAGCCCAGACGATGGGCTGGCAGGTTCTGCTCACGCATCGCCTCGGTCAGCAGCAGCACTTCAAGTTCAATATCCAGCGCGCCATTGGCCTGATCCCTGGTATCGAGCAGGTAAGCCAGTGGCTGTGGATCACCCTCAGGACGGGCCGGTTGCGCGCGACGGAATGGTTCCAACGCCTCGGCACTCACCACCCACGGCGAGATACTGGTGATAAAGCTTTTGGACAGAAACGGGCCCAGCGGCTGGTATTCCCAGGCCTGGATGTCCCGTGCCGACCAGTCATTGAGCAGGCAGAAGCCGGCAATGTGCTCTGCAGCTTCGCTGACCGGGATGGCATCGCCCATATCATTGCCTTTGCCAACCCAGATGCCCAGTTCCAGTTCGTAGTCCAGGCGGGCGCACGGGCCAAAGGTTGGCTCGGTCTGCCCGGCAGGCAAGGTCTGGCCTTTAGGGCGCCGAACTTCGGCACCGGACGGGCGAATGGTCGAGGCGCGCCCGTGATAGCCAATCGGCACATACTTGTAGTTGGGCAGCAGCGGGTTGTCCGGGCGGAACAGCTTGCCTACGTTTTTGGCGTGCTCAATGCCCACATAAAAGTCGGTGTAGTCGCCGATTTTGGCCGGCAGGTGCATCTGGCAATCAGCTGCCAGTGGCAGCAGGCGGGAACCCTGGGCTTCGATTTTGCCGCGCAGGGAACTGCCCTCCCCCAGCAGTTCCTGCAAACGCTCGCGCAGGGCAACCCGGGCGCCCCGATCCAGGGCAAAGTAGCTATTCAACGCCCCGCCCAACGAAGCCTCTACGGCTATCTTGGCCTGACCTTCAAACAGCCCCGCTGCCAGCCCGGCTTCCAGGTCGAAAATGGCATCGCCAATAGCCACCCCGCTACGTGGCGCCGAGCCATCAATGCTGAAAATGCCCATGGGCAGGTTTTGCAGGGGGAAGTCGCTGTGGCCGTTGGCGGAGGCGATCCAGCTGCGGGTCAAAGTGGACTGGGTCATGGGTTATCTCCGGTTCGGGGTGAAGGTCACGGGCAGCGTGGCCCAGCAAGCGTCGTAGTTCGATTGCAGCTGCGGGCACTCCAGGGCGAACCGGCTGGGGCGCAACACCTGGCTGGTTTCGAACATAAAGGCCATGGTGTTTTCGATCTTGCTGGGTTGCAGCTCGGCCGCAATGGCTTTGGTACAGGTTTCGCCGTCCGGCCCGTGGGCGCTCATGCAGCTGTGCAGCGATGCACCGCCGGGCAGGAAGCCTTCGGCCTTGGCATCGTAACTGCCCTGGATCAGGCCCATGAATTCGTTCATCAGGTTGCGGTGGAACCAGGGTGGCCGGAAGGTGTTTTCAGCCACCATCCAGCGCGGCGGGAAAATCACGAAATCGAGGTTGGCCAGTCCCGGTACGCTGGTAGGCGAAGTCAAAACAGTAAAAATCGATGGATCGGGATGATCGAAGCTGACAGTGCCGATGGTGTTGAAGCGGCGCAGATCGTATTTGTACGGCACGTTGTTGCCATGCCAGGCCACTACGTTGAGCGGCGAATGATCCAGCTCGCAGCCCCACAACTCACCAAGAAATTTTTGCACCAGTTGCGTAGGGAGCGCACCGTCTTCGTAGTGGGCGAGCGGAGTCAGAAAGTCGCGAGGGTTGGCCAGGCCATTACTGCCAATCGGCCCCAGATCAGGCAGGCGCAGCGGTGCACCATGGTTCTCGGCAACATAGCCGCGGGCCTGCGGGTCAAGCAACTCGACACGAAACTTGAGACCGCGAGGGATGACCGCGATCTCCAGAGGCTGCAGATCCAGACGCCCCAGTTCGGTACAAATGCGCAAACGCCCCGACTCGGGAACCAGCAACATTTCGCCGTCGGCATTGAAAAACACTCGCTGCATCGAAGTATTGGCGCAGTAATGGTAAATGCTGATGCCCGAGGGTTTATCCGACCCGCCATTGGCCACCATGCCCACCAGGCCGTCGATAAAGTCCGTAGCCTCGGCAGGAATCGGCAGCGGGTTCCAGCGCAAGCGATTCGGCGTCACCGGGCCCAACGGGCCACCAGCCAGTTGCCGCTCCAGTTTGACGAACGCCGGATGGTTGGCTGACGGCTGGATGCGGTACATCCACGTACGCCGCGCCTCGCTGCGCACCATGGTGAACGCAGTTCCGGAAAACAATTCGGCGTACAGACCGTAGGGGGCTTTTTGCGGGGAGTTCTGACCCACCGGCAGGGCGCCGGGCAATGCTTCGCTGCTGAATTCGTTGCCAAACCCGGACAGATAGCCAAGACCTGACAAAGGCGAATCGACGTTCATGGAGCCTCCAGCATGGAGAAGGCAGATGACTGCGCCCTGCGCTGAAGGCATTTGCGCGTCGCTGCGTTATTTTTATCGTAATTCAATTACGCATAACGTAATTTGATTGGTAACAAGCGTCAAGCTATAAAGACGCCCATTCGTCCCGAGATATAAACACTTCCATGGAAAAGCCCCGCAGCAGCAACGACAGCACCGGCAAGCAAAAAGTGCGTTCGGCCGAGGTCGGCACTGACATCCTCAAGGCGCTGGCCGAGCTCTCACCCTCCACGTCGCTGTCGCGCCTGGCCGAACACGTGCAAATGCCCGCGAGCAAGGTGCATCGCTATTTACAGGCACTGATTGCCAGCGGGTTTGCCGAGCAAAATGTCGCCACTAATCATTACGGTTTGGGGCGCGAGGCGTTGCGTGTGGGACTGGCTGCGCTCAACAGCATGGATGTGCTCAAGGTCGCCAGCCTGCCCCTGGCCGAACTGCGCGACGACTTGAACGAAACCTGCTTTTTGGCGGTGTGGGGTAACCAGGGCGCGACCGTGGTGCATATCGAGCCGGCGGTGCGGGCGGTCACGGTGGTGACCCAGCTGGGCTCGGTATTGCCATTGCTGAGCTCATCCACGGGGCTGGTGTTCAACGCTTTTTTACCGGATCGCGAAACCGCCGACTTGCGCGAACTGGAGTTCAAGACCGATCAGGTGCATCCGCTGCAAACACCTGCAGCCTACGTCGCACTTTGCAGTCAAATCCGCCAGCGCGGCCTGCACTTCGTCCATGGCTTGCTGATGCCTGGCGTCGATGCCTTGTCGGCCCCGGTGTTCAATGCGACCGGTCAGGTGGCGGCCGTACTGACAGTGGTTGGTCCCACCTCCCTGTTCCACGCCGATGAAAACGGGCCCGCAGCCAAACGCTTGTTGGCCGCGAGCCAGGCCATCAGTTGGCGGATGGGTTATCAGCCAGCCTGACAGCTCATTGTTTTAGACCATCCACTCGTATTTGGCCTCATCGAGCAGGTCTTTCATCATCTGCTCGATGTCGGCCATGGACGGTTGATCCACTCGCAGGCTGTCATCGAATGTCCAGGACCGGGAAAACACCCCCGACTCCCAGTCATCATGGGCCTGCACAGCGCCCCACTCCAGCGTATCCACACCCAGGCCCAGCAGGCTCTGACTGTACGTCAGGGTCTGGTCAACGATGTTGTTCACCGTATTGAGATAGAGGCTTCTGCAATCCAGGCCCTGGGGCTGGAGTCGCTCGTCAAGAAACGAGCGCACGCGCTCGATCACTTCTGCGCTGGGTTTAAGGCTGAAGCTGTTGATCGGCGATGCGGGTTTTTCATTACGGGTCATGGTGAACCTCCTGTCAGTGCTCCAGGCCCATCCGGCGTCGTGCACGGTTCAAGTCGACCTGGAGAGTCCGTGTGAAGGCTCATTCAACACCGGGATGACAGCAGGTGTGCGGCACATAGTTACCGCACAAGGACTGTTGCCGTAGCTGTAATACAGATTGTCCCAAACCGGGCTTACTCCGCTGCGGGCCAGCCCTTAAGCTTGCCGGACTTCGCAACACGGACACGCATCGAGTCGCATCGACTCTGCTCTCCCCGATTTACCCTGACGTTGATTTGTAGCTCCTTGATGAACGTCTTCCTTGGCCGCTGTTTTACAGCGGCCTTTTTTATGGTGCCCGCTCCCGCGGGATATGTGGCGGGTTTAAGAACTAGAACACCATCGTCAGCAACGGCGCGGCAAACAGGTTAAGGATGCCCGTCAGCACCATCACCAACCCTGCTACCGAGCCTTCCTCACTGCCCACTTCGCGGGCACGGCTGACCCCTGCGCCATGGGCACCGATACCGAACAGCGCGCCCCGGGCCAGACTGCTGCGCAGTGGCAGCCACTTGAGCAAAATACCGCCCAGCAATGCACCAAATACACCGGTAAACATTACAAACACCGCTGTAAGCTCAGGCACGCCGCCAAGGTCCTGTGCCAGCGGCATGGCAAACGGTGTGGTGATGGAGCGCGGCACCAGCGACATGGTCAATGAGGTGTCCAGCGCCAGCGCCCGGGCCAGCCAGAATGAACTGCCAATGGATGCCGCGCTGCCCGCCAGCATCCCCAGCAGCAACGCCACCCAGTGACGGGCCAGCAAATTGCGTTGCTGCCAGATCGGTACGGCAAAGGCCACCGTTACCGGCCCCAGAACCAGCATCAGCCAATGGGTATTGCTTGAGTATTCAGCATAGGCAGTGTGCAACGGCACGGCCACGGCTAGCAGCAAGGCCGGGACCAGGATCAGCGGAGACAACAGGTATCGCCCGGTACGCCGGTACAGCCAGCGGCTGAAGGCGTAGGTCAACAGCGTGAACAGCAGCCAGAACATGGGCATCAGTTCAAACTTCATGACGCATCCTCCAGCGGCACACCGCTTCCACCGTAAACGCCGTCACCACCATCACCAGCAAGGTACTCACGCCAATGACCAACAGGATGCGCCAACCTTCATCACGCACGATTACACCGTAATCAAGCAGGCTCATGAGTGCAGGGATGAAAAACAACAGCATTTCGGCCATCAACACACCGGCCCCCAATTGCAGGGTCGCGGGTCTGACCCAGCCCAGGGCAAACGCCAGCAACAGCAGCGCCATGCCCACCACCCCGCCCGGGATCGGCAAGTGCCCCCAGGTTGCCAGCTGGCAGCCCAGAAAATACAGCGCCAACAAAACGGCCAGTTCACTGACCAACCGACCCAGGCGTTTTACATCGAAGCGTTTCATGTTGTTTCCATTTCAGACAGGTTTCCAGTTTAAAGAGCCTGCTAACATCCCGGAAACGAATTGTCAGACTTGTAGCCATTCCAAAATGGAATCATGCCAATGGAATTCAAACACCTGCGCACCTTTGTCGAAGTCGCCCGCCAGGGCGGTTTTACACCCGCCTCCCACAGCTTGCATATCAGCCAGTCAGCGGTGAGCAAACAAGTGGCGCAGCTCGAGCACAGCCTCGGTACACCGCTGTTCGACCGCCTGGGTTCTCAGGTGCGGCTGACGGCAGCGGGCAATGTGGTGTTGCAGCGAGCCGAAGGCATGCTGCGCTTGCATCGGGAGTTGTTGAGCGAGCTGGACGACTTGAGCCAGATGACCCGGGGGGAACTGCGGGTGGGCCTGCCGCTGCTGGGCAGCAACACCCTGTTTGCCGGGCTGTTTGCCGAATACCGTCGACGCTACCCGAATATCCGGGTGCAGTTGCTCGAAGAAGGCAGCTTGAATATCGAACAGGCCGTTTTGAGCGGCGAACTGGAGCTGGGCGGCAGCCTGACCCCGAATAATCCCGCGTTTGCTTATCAGCCGTTTTGTGACGAGCCGCTGGATGTTCTGCTCCCGGCCGATCATCCGCTGGCCGAGGGGCCTGGCGTAAGACTTGAGCAATTGGCTGATACGCCCTTTTTGCTCTACCAGCGCAGCTTTGTGCTCAACGACCGGGTGCTCAAAGCCTGCCAGCAGTCAGGCTTTACCCCCAACGAAGGCGGGCGCAGTGGCCAGGCGGATTTTCTGGTGGCATTGGTGGCTGCAGGCCAGGGCGTAGTGTTGCTGCCCAGTGTGGTCGCCCGTGGGCTGGTGCGCCCCGGGGTGGTGCGGCTCAAACTGCTCGCACCGGATGACTTGCGCTGGGATATCGCGTTTATCTGGCGTGATGGCGCGTATCTGTCACGGGCAGCCCAGGCCTGGCTTGAGCTGCTGCGTGAACGCCCGGTTACGGCTTCAGTGTTTTGATCAGTTCTGCAATCCACGGCTCGGAGTCTTCCTCCGGAGTCACCGTGACGCTGGAGTCCAAACGCAGCATCGGCAGCACTTCACGCACGCCAAGCTCGGCAAACAGTTCGCGCATTTGCTCACCACCGCCACAAAACGTGTCACCGTAACTTTCATCACCCAGGGCAATCACTGCCCCAGGCAGCCCGCGCCAGGCGCCTGGCAACTGGTCACGGATGGCGCTGTACAGCGGCACGAGATTGTCCGGCAGCTCGCCCATGCCCGTGGTCGAGGTCACCGCCAGCAGCGCTTCGGGAGCAAACGCCTGGAGATCGGCCAAAGTGGCGCGGGTATTGAGCAAAACCTCAAAACCGGCATCGGTCAGCAGTTGTTTCGCATTGCGGGCGACTTCTTCAGCGGTGCCGTACACCGAGCCGGAAAGGATGGCGACTTTCATCAATCTGATCCTGTAGCTGACTAAAAGCCTGGGATATTAACAGGTCTGGCAGCGATGCCTTACCATGCGCCCATCTGTATGCCTCTCTGGAGAACCACTCAATGATCAACGCCCGTTTATTACAACGCATGGTGGACGCGTCCCAGGACGGCATTGTCGTTGCCGAACAAGAAGGTGAAGACAACATCCTGATTTATGCAAACAACGCCTTTGAAACCCTCACCGGCTACAGCCGCGACGACATCCTCTATCAGGACTGCCGCTTCTTGCAGGCCGGCGACCGTGACCAGCAGGGCCTGCAATTGATCCGCGAGGCGATTGCCAGCGGTCAGCCCACCCGCCAGATCCTGCGCAACTATCGCAAGGACGGCACGCACTTCTGGAATGAACTGTCGATCACGCCGGTGTTTAACGAAAACGACAAGCTGACATACTTTATTGGCGTGCAAAAAGACGTCACCTTGCAGGTCAAGGCCCAGCAGCGGGTCGCCCAGCTCGAAGCCCGACTGGCCTCGGTTCAGGCTGAACTGCAGGCGCTCAAGGCGACGAGCGGATTAAACAAAACGTAGAAATTACGGTCTGATAGTCGCTGTGACGATTTTTCAGACACCTTTTCGAGCTTTATCCATGTCGCACGATGCCCTTTTGACTCAGGACGAACTGGATTTCATCCAAACGATGCACCAAAACCCGCTGTTGAATAAACGGGATGCTTCGTCGAGCCTGATGGTCAACGGGATGTCGCAAATCCGCGATTTGCTGACACGCCTTGCCGCCCATGAACAGGTCACCATCCAGGCACAAATTGCCAATCAGCAAATGAGTTTTCCGCTGCGCCTGGTTGAAGACGAATTCCATGCCCAGCATCTGCAACTCGGCGCCCCGAGCATCTTCGAAGACGGGCCAAAGGCGCGCCCCTGGCGCCTGTCACTGGCCGAGCCGGTGCCGCTGGAAAATATCCGCGGCAAGGCAGGTCATCTGTGGGTAACCGAACTGTCGTTCAAAGGCGTGCTGATTGAAATGCGTCACGACAGCCAGCCGCCACGCCAGTTTGCACAGTGGTTCAGCCCCGATGGATATGAGCGGATCAACCTGCGCGGCACCCTGGAGCGTAAAACGGAAACGGGCCTTTATGCCTACCGCCTAAGCCAGAGCGACAAGGGCGAAACCGAACATCTGCGCCAGTACATCCTGCAACAACACCGCCTGGCGCACCCGGGCCTGCACGTCTGATCAACCGCCCGGCGTTGCCTTGAGTTCAGCATCCAGACGTTGATTGATCAGGCGTGACACACTCCCCAGGCAAGCGATGGATGAGTTCGCCAAAGCCTCCTGAACCACATCCGAGGCCTCACCTGCCAACGACACCGAGCAATTCAGGGTCTGTGCCAGGCGTGTCAGCCTGCGCTGGTGGACCGTGTTCAATGCATGGTTGGCAAACAGCACAACGGCCCGGGGCTCCAGCTTCTGGCAAACCAGTGACAACTCTTCCAATGGCTGACCTATGGCTACAACCCTGACCACGCGGTCATTACGGGTCAGCAGCAAGCCCGCCACCAGCAACTCCAGCTCGCGGCACAACTCAGGCATCGCCACCACCAGCACGCACGGGCGGGCAACAGCGGCCTGCAATTGAAGGCGATGCTGTACCCGACCGCGCAAGAAGCCGTCCAGCAGCAGCCATTCACTGGTACGGCCAAATGTATCCCGGGCCCCAAGCAGTTGCTGCCACAGCGGCAGGAAAATCCCCTGAAACACAACGTCAATCGGGTAGCTGGAGAAAATCTGCCCGTAAAGACGCTCCAATTCGGGTTCGTTAAAGTCCGTGAGGGCGCTGCCAATACGGGTTTGCCAGTCGCGGTACTCACTGCTGGCGGGGGCCGGGACATCGACGGAACTGTTGCTTGCTAGCAATTGCGCGACTTTGCTGACAGAAACCCCACGCTCAAGCCAGCCCATGACCTGACGAATCGTTCCAATATCGCTCACGGAATACAGACGATGCCCACTTTCGGTGCGTTTTGGTTCGATCAACCCATAGCGGCGCTCCCAGGCACGCAGGGTTACCGGGTTGATTCCCGTCAGCCTGGCCACTTCCCGGATCGGATACAGACCCTGGCAATCATCAGCCTGGGCAATGGGCTCGAGTTCAGTAATCACAGGCATCGGCAGGGCAACAATCAGAAAGGGTGACTGGATTCTACCCGTCAATCCAGACCCTGTGGGAGCGGGCTTGCTCGCGGTGCAGGCCACGCGGTCTGTCAGGTGAGCCGCGGTGATGCCCGCTCACACAAACGGCGCTGTGTGTATTCAGGAACAATCCTTGCTTGTTTTTACGGACATGGCCCACCACCCCGGCGCCGTGTTTTGTGATTGCCCTACCCGGGCAGCATCAGCCTCATGGAGATACACAATGTCTACCTCCCCTGTCACATTGATGGTTGCGCGCCGTGTCGCCAAAGGCCGCTACCAGGAACTGATCGCCTGGCTGCACGAAGGCGAACAGCTGGCCACGGACTTTGCCGGCTACCTGGGCTCGGGCGTTCTGGCGCCGCCACCGGGCGACGACGAATTTCAAATCATCTTCCGCTTTGCCGACGAATCCACCTTGCATGCCTGGGAGCACTCCGTCTCGCGCAAGGCCTGGTTGCTGCGTGGCAGCGACCTGTTCGCCAACCCTTCCGAGCACCGGGTCAGCGGCATCGACGGCTGGTTCGGCAATACCGGGCAAAGACCGCCCCGCTGGAAGCAGGCAGTCGCCATCTGGCTGGCGTTCTTCCCGGTCTCACTCCTGTTCAACTTTGTATGCGCCCCCTTGCTCGGCGAGTTAGCCCTGTTGCCACGGGTACTGGTCAGTACCCTGGCCCTGACGCCGCTGATGGTTTACCTGTTTATTCCACTCTCTACCCACTTGCTGGCAGGTTGGCTGCACAGCACCCCAGGCAAACCCCTGCGCAGCGCTATCGCGACACCGCGCCACTAATCTCGGGCTTGGCCGTCAGGTCGCGGACACTGGTATAGTTTTGCCAATGCGCCGCGACTGTTTCCGGCTTTTGTGCACCGAGTACGTCATGCCCACTTCTACCGCACCGATTCTGATCACTGGCGCAGGCCAGCGCGTTGGCCTGCATTGTGCGCAGCAGCTGCTGGCCGACGGCTATCTGGTGATTTTCACCTATCGCAGTGAAAAACCCGGCGTGCAAATTCTCCGCGACCTGGGTGCCATTGCGCTGTTTGCCGACTTTTCGACCGAAGCCGGCATTCTCGATTTTATCGAACGGCTGAAAATACACACCGACAGCTTGCGGGCGATTGTCCACAACGCCTCGGCCTGGCTGGAAGAAACCCAACAGACAGAAACCAGCGCCTTTTTGCACATGTTCAGCGTGCATATGCTCGCGCCATATCTGATCAACCTGCATTGCAGCGAGCTGCTCAAACGCTCGAACCCTGCAGATATTGTGCATATCAGCGATGATGTAACACGCAAGGGCAGCAGCAAGCATATGGCCTATTGCGCAACCAAAGCCGGGCTCGACAGCCTGACCCTGTCATTCGCGGCTAAACTGGCGCCACAGATCAAAGTCAACGGTATCGCCCCGGCCTTGCTGATGTTCAACCCCGACGACGATGCGGCGTACCGCACCCAAGCGCTGGCCAAATCCGTGCTGGGCATCGAGCCCGGCGCCGAGGTGATTTACCGCAGCCTGCGCTATCTGCTGGACAACCCGTATGTGACCGGCACCACCCTGACCGTCAACGGCGGCCGGCATTTAAAATAATGCCGCCCCGCGAGGAAGTACTTAGATGAGCGCATCACTGCCTGAGCATTACCGCGAGATTCTTATTGGTTTAGGCGAAGACCCTGAGCGCGAAGGCCTGCTCGACACCCCCAAACGCGCCGCCAAAGCCATGCAATACCTGTGTCATGGCTACGAGCAGAGCGTGGAGAAAATCGTCAACGGCGCCCTCTTCGCCTCTGACAGTGACGAAATGGTGATCGTGGCCAATATCGAGCTGTACTCATTGTGCGAGCATCACCTGCTGCCCTTTATCGGCAAGGCCCATGTGGCCTATATACCGACGGGCAAGGTACTGGGGCTGTCGAAAATCGCCCGCATTGTCGACATGTTTGCCCGGCGCCTGCAGATCCAGGAAAACCTCACCCGGGAAATCGCGGACGCCATCGAAAGCGTCACCCAGGCTGCCGGTGTGGCCGTGGTGATCGAAGCCCAGCATATGTGCATGATGATGCGCGGCGTAGAAAAACAGAATTCGACCATGAACACCTCGGTCATGCTCGGCGCCTTCCGCGAACCGAGCACCCGCATGGAGTTCTTGCAACTGATTGGACGGAGCAAGTCGTAATGCCACAACTTCAGCCAGGAATGGCCCGTATTCGCGTCAAGGACTTGTGCCTGCGTACCTATATCGGCATCAATGAGGAAGAAATCCTCAACAAGCAGGATGTGTTGATCAACCTCACCATCCTCTACGCGGCGCAGGAGGCGGTGCGCGATAACGATATCGACCACGCGCTCAATTACCGCACCATCACCAAGGCCGTGATCCAGCACGTCGAAGAGAACCGCTTCGCCCTGCTTGAGCGCCTGACCCAGGAGTTGCTGGATCTGGTGATGGCCAACGACGCGGTACTGTATGCCGAAGTCGAAGTCGACAAACCGCACGCGCTGCGCTTTGCCGAATCGGTGTCGATTACACTGGCGGCGAGCCGTCAGACTGCAACCTCATAACCCCGGTGAACCCCATGACACCTCAAGAACAGCTTGAACTGGAGGCAGCCGCCTTTCGCCGCCTTGTCGCGCACCTGGACAGCCGCAAGGACGTGCAAAACATAGACCTGATGAACCTCTCGGGTTTTTGCCGCAATTGCCTGTCCAAGTGGTACAAGGCCGCAGCAGACGAGCGCCAGATCGCCATCAGCCTCGATGATGCACGCGAAGTGGTCTACGGCATGCCGTATGCCGAGTGGAAAGCCCAGTACCAGAAAGAAGCCAGCGCCGAACAGACGGCGGCGTTCACCCAAGGAAAAAAGCATGACTGATTTGAACACCCTGCGCGCCAGCCTCAACAGCGGCGAGCACGTTTTTGCCGATACCCTGGCGTTTATTGGCGCGCACTACGATTACCAGCCTCAGAGCTTCATCAACGGCGGTGTGGAAAACGCTGCAGGGCAAAATGAAGGTTCGTGCAAGACCCTGGGCCTGGCCCTGCTGGAAGGTTTGAGCGACCAGGAAACCCTGCTGGCTTTCGGCGAACACTACCGCTCGGTACTGGCCACGCCTGAAGGCACAGACCACAGCAACATTCGCGCACTGATTGCCCACGGCCTGGCCGGGGTCAAGTTCGAAGCCCAGCCGCTTACGCGCAAGGCGTAATACTGCAACTCATCGTGGGAGCGGGCTTGCTCGCGATGCAGGCGCCGTTTTTTTTCAGTTACACCGCTGCGATCCCATCGCCAGCAAGCCCGCTCCCACAGGGCAGACACAAAAAAACCGGCCAAGGCCGGTTTTTTGTTGAGGCAGGCTATCAGAACTGGGCGTTCTGCAGGCCGTCAAGGTAACGCTCGGTGTCCAGCGCTGCCATGCAACCGGCGCCAGCCGAGGTGATGGCCTGACGATAAACGTGGTCCGCCACGTCGCCCGCAGCAAACACGCCTTCAACGCTGGTCGCAGTAGCGTTGCCTTCACGGCCGCCCTGCACAACCATGTAGCCGTCTTTAAGCTCAAGCTGGCCTTCGAACAACGAAGTGTTCGGTGTGTGGCCGATGGCGATAAATACGCCATCGACTTTCAGCTCGTCAAAGCTGCCGTCGTTGTTCTTCAGGCGCGCACCGGTCACACCCATGTTGTCGCCCAGCACTTCGTCCAGGGTCGCGTTCAACTTCAGCTCGATCTTGCCTTCAGCAACACGGGCGTGCAGCTTGTCGATCAGGATCTTCTCGGCGCGGAAGGTTTCACGACGGTGAACCAGGGTTACTTTACTGGCGATATTGGCCAGGTACAGGGCCTCTTCAACCGCGGTGTTACCACCACCCACTACGGCAACAGGCTTGTTGCGGTAGAAGAAACCGTCACAGGTCGCACAGGCAGAAACGCCTTTGCCCATGAATGCTTCTTCCGACGGCAAGCCCAGATAACGGGCGCTGGCGCCGGTAGCGATGATCAGTGCGTCGCAGGTGAACGTACCGCTGTCACCCTTGAGGGTGAACGGACGGTTTTTCAGGTCCACTTCATTGATGTGGTCGAAAATGATTTCCGTCTCGAAACGCTCGGCATGCTCACGCATGCGTTCCATCAAGGCCGGGCCGGTCAGGCCGTGAACATCACCGGGCCAGTTGTCGACTTCGGTGGTGGTGGTCAGTTGACCGCCAGCCTGCATGCCCGTGATCAGCAGTGGTTTGAGGTTGGCGCGGGCCGCATAGACAGCGGCGCTGTAACCGGCAGGGCCGGAACCCAGAATAATCACACGCGAATGACGTACTTCAGACATGACTCACTCCTATGACCGCCCGCATTGAAACCGGGTCGGAACGCCGCTTTACCGGCTGGAATAAAAAGAAACCGTAAACCTGCCCAGGCTATGCCTGCAACGCGCAGATCCTGAAAAATATGGGTGAAGCATATAGAGGCCGCAGAGAGTAAGGAAATACGCATTAACAATCCAGCTCATAGCAGGTCTCTATGTAGTCGAAGTCGATTTTAGACGGCTTTGTTACAGTTATTGTCGATACTGCGACAAGGCTTTCGTCCTGCGGACAAAGCCGCTAAGGTCGCCCGGTTTTCCACTGTTCGGAGCACGCTATGCCCGCCCCTGTTCTCTCTGGCCCGCAGTACCTGCGTGAGGGCCTTAAGTTGATCCTCAGCCCTGGCTTGCGCCTGTTCGTGCTGCTGCCGTTACTGATCAATCTGGTGCTGTTCGTCGGATTGATTTATTTCGCCGGGCATCAGTTCAGCCTCTGGGTCGATACCTTGATGCCGACCCTGCCCAACTGGCTCGGTTTCCTCAACTACGTGTTGTGGCCACTGTTCGTGGTGCTGGTGGCGTTGATGGTGTTTTTCACCTTCACCATGCTGGCCAACATCATCGCCGCGCCATTTAACGGTTTTCTCTCGGAGAAGGTCGAAGCCGTGGTGCGCGGGGTCGATAATTCGCCACCTTTCAGCTGGGGCGAACTGGCCGCCATGGTGCCCCGCACCCTGGCCCGTGAAATGCGCAAGCTGGGCTACTTTCTGCCGCGGGCCATTGCCCTGCTGATCCTCTCGTTTATTCCGGTGCTCAACCTGATCGCGGCACCGCTGTGGCTGCTGTTCGGGATCTGGATGATGGCCATCCAGTACATCGACTACCCGGCCGACAACCACAAGCTGGGCTGGAACGAGATGCTCGCCTGGCTGCGCGAAAAACGCTGGCAGAGCATGAGTTTTGGCGGCATCGTCTATCTGGTGCTGCTGATCCCGGTGGTCAATATCCTGATGATGCCCGCAGCCGTTGCCGGTGCAACCCTGTTCTGGGTGCGCGAGCGTGGCGATGAAGCGCTGGCAGCCGCCAACCGCAGCCGCTGACTTCATCATTCCATCATCACCGTGACACATTGACGTCATGACCCCAACGCACACTGGGGTCATGACCACAGTCCTTCATATCGCACTTGTTACCGAAACCTTCGCCCCTGAAATCAATGGCGTGGCCAATACCCTTGGCCACCTGTGCGATGGCTTGCGCGCCCGCAACCACCGCGTGCAACTGATACGCCCACGCCAGAGCGCCGATGGCAACCAGCGCAGCAGCGACGACCTGATGCTCTGCCGCGGTTGGCCGCTGCCCGGTTATCCAGGCCTGCAATGGGGCCTGACCTCCACCCATCGCCTGACCAGGCGCTGGTGCCAGCACCCCCCTGACGTGGTTTATATCGCCACAGAGGGGCCCCTGGGGCTGTGCGCACTCAGGGTTGCCCGACGCCTCGGCATTACCGCGGTCACCGGCTTTCATACCAATTTTCAGCAGTACTTGCGCCAGCATGGCCTGACCCTGTTTACCCGGGCGCTGACTCACTACCTGCGCGGGTTTCACAACCGCTCGGCAATGACACTGGTGCCCAGTGCCAGCCAACGCGTCGAGCTTGAGCGCAGGCATTTTGAACGCCTGGAGCTGCTGCCCCGTGGCGTCGATAGCCAGCTGTTCAGCCCGGCAAAACGTCAGAATGCCTTGCGCCAGAGTTGGGGGCTCAGAGAAAACGATATTGCCCTGTTGTATGTAGGACGCTTGGCACCGGAAAAAAATCTGGACGCACTCAAGCGCTGTTTCGATGAACTACAAGCCCGTTATCCCGCACGCCGCTTCAAATTGATCGTGGTGGGCAACGGCTCAAAACGTGCCTCACTGGAAGCCTCGTTGCCTGAGGCCATTTTTTGCGGGCAGCAGTCTGGCGAAGCGCTAGCGTGCCATTACGCATCCGGTGATGTGTTTTTGTTTCCCAGCCTGAGCGAAACTTTCGGCAACGTGGTGCTCGAAGCCCAGGCTTCAGGCCTGGGAGTGGTGGCCTATGACGAGGCTGCTGCCGGCTTGCATATTCGTCATGGCTACAACGGCGTACTGGCCATGCCGGGGGATGAATACGCCTGGATCGAAGCCGCCTGCTGGCTGCTTGATGACCCGGAAACCTTGCGCACCCTGCGCCTCAATGCCCGTCGCCATGCCAGTCGGCAAAGCTGGACGGGGATTGTCGAGCAGTTCGAAAACCAGTTGCAGCAGGCTCGCCAGGGCCGCGAATACGCAGCCCCGGTGCCGATTCCGATGACCGTAAAAAAGCCTTAGGCCAGGGACTTCTCAATGGCCTGAATGACCGTGGCATCGTCTGGGGCGGTACGCGGTGAGAAACGCGCCAATACCCGGCCATCCTTGCCAACCAGAAACTTCTCGAAGTTCCAGGTAATTTCCCCTTCAAATTCGGCGCCCTCGCCTGCCAGCAACCGATAAAGCTGATGGCGGTCAGGCCCGTTGACCTCAAGCTTGCTGCTCAGAGGAAAAGTGACGCCGTAGTTGAGGCTGCAAAATGCCTGGATATCCTGCTCGCTCCCCGGTTCCTGCCCGGCGAACTGATTGCATGGCACGCCTAGAACGCTGAAGCCCTTGCCCTTGAATTGCTGGTAGAGGTTTTCCAGGGCTGCGTACTGAGGGGTCAAACCGCACTTGGAGGCGACATTCACTACCAGCACCACTTTGCCTTTAAAAGTCTCCAGCGGCAGCGGCTTGCCATCCAGCGCGTCCAGGGTAAGTTCGTGAAATGCACTCATGACGGACTCCAAAAATTCCCGTATCCACATTCAAACAATCGTTCAGCCTGCCGATTGCCCTCATAATCCAGGATGCAAAAAGGCGCCCGTAGGCGCCTTTCCTGGCTAGCTCTCATGTGAGCGTAGCAGCACTTGTCAGTGCTGATGACCGCCTTCACCGTGTACGTGGCCGTGAGCGATTTCTTCTTCGCTCGCGTCACGGATGGCCACAACCTTGACCTTGAAGTTCAGACGCTGACCAGCCAGTGGGTGGTTACCGTCTACAGTCACGTCGTCGCCGTCCAGGTCACGGATGGTCACGATCTGCATTTGGCCGTCCGGCGCCGAAGCGTGGAACTGCATGCCAACTTCCAGTTGGTCAACGCCTTCGAACATGCTGCTGCTCAAGGTGCTGACCAGTTCGGCGGAGTACTCGCCGTACGCGTCTTCCGGCTCAACGGTAACGTCCAGCTCGTCACCGACGGCCTTGCCAACCAGAGCCTTTTCCAGACCCGGGATGATGTTGCCAGCGCCTTGCAGGTAAACCAGCGGCGCGCCGCCGGCGGAGCTGTCGATGACCTCACCAGCGTCGTTGGTCAGGGTATAGTCGATGGAGACAGCCTTGTTAGCGGCGATCGTCATGGGGCGAGACCTTTTGCAAAAAATAATGAGTTCGCAAGTTTAACCAAGCAATCGCCCGAAAGCGAACACAACCAAGACCAACGGATAATTTTGAAAACTTCAACGATCATTGGCTGGCGTCAGGATGAGGAGCAGCACTGGGTTGCCGTGCTCTCCTGTGGCCACACACAGCACCAGCGCCATCAACCGCCCTGGCAATCCCGGCCGTGGGTGCTTGATCCCGGGCAACGCCAGGCCAAAATAGGCCAGCCCTTTGCCTGTGGCTGGTGTGCTCAAGAGGCGGATAGCGCTAATCTTGGCAATTGATTCAGGCACAAGCCCCGTTTAAAGGGTGTTGCCCTTGCACTGCCACGTCAGGAAGCTCGCATGCAAACTTTCTTTATCGCGCCCACCGATTTTGGTGTGGGTCTGACATCCATTAGCCTGGGCCTGGTTCGCACTCTTGAGCGCGCCGGGCTTAAAGTCGGGTTTTTCAAGCCCATTGCCCAGCCGCACCCGGGGGATTTGGGGCCGGAGCGCTCCACTGAACTGGTGGCCCGCACCCACGGCCTCAAGCCGCCTACCCCGCTGGGCCTGGCCCATGTCGAGCGCATGCTGGGTGACGGCCAGCTCGATGAGTTGCTCGAAGAAATCATCAACCTCTATCAACAAGCGGCCATCGGCAAGGACGTGCTGATTGTCGAAGGCATGGTGCCCACCCGCACGGCCAGCTACGCGGCACGGGTCAACCTGCACCTGGCCAAGAGCCTGGATGCTGAAGTGATCCTGGTCTCGGCCCCGGAAAACGAAGTGCTGACCGAGCTGTCGGGTCGGGTGGAGTTGCAGGCCCAGCTGTTTGGCGGGCCAAAAGACCCGAAAGTGCTGGGCGTGATCCTCAACAAGGTGCGCACCGACGAAAGCATGGACGCTTTTGCGGCACGCCTCAAAGAGCATTCGCCGCTGCTGCGCAGTGGTGATTTCAAGTTACTGGGCTGCATTCCCTTTCAGCCCGAGCTGAATGCTCCACGCACCCGCGATGTGGCCGAATTGCTGGGAGCCCAGGTGCTCAATGCCGGGGACTATGAAACCCGTCGCATGTCGAAAATCATCCTCTGCGCACGCACGGTGCTCAACACCCTGCAACTGCTCAAACCGGGCGTGCTGGTGGTTACCCCGGGAGATCGCGACGACATTATCCTGGCCGTGAGCCTCGCTGCCATGAACGGCGTCCCGCTGGCCGGCCTGCTGCTGACCAGCGACACCCAGCCCGACCCACGCCTGATGGAACTCTGCCGTGGCGCCCTGCAGGCCGGGCTGCCGGTGCTGTCGGTGAGTACCGGCTCGTACGACACCGCCAACCGTCTCAACGGCCTGAACAAGGAAATTCCCATCGATGACCGCGAGCGCGCGGAAATCATCACTGATTTCGTCGCCAGCCACCTAGATGCCCACTGGCTGCACCAGCGCTGCGGTACACCCCGCGAAATGCGCCTCACCCCTGCAGTTTTTCGCTATCAGTTGATCCAGCGTGCCCAGCAGGCCAACAAGCGCATTGTCCTGCCCGAAGGCAGCGAACCCCTGACCGTACAGGCTGCGGCCATTTGCCAGGCACGCGGTATCGCCCGTTGTGTATTGCTGGCCAAGCCCGAAGAAGTCCAGGCAGTGGCCAAGGCCCACGGTTTTGAACTGCCCGAAGGACTGGAGATTCTTGACCCGGACCTGATCCGCGGCCGGTACGTCGAACCGATGGTGGCCCTGCGCAAAACCAAAAGCCTCAACGCGCCGATGGCCGAGCAACAACTGGAAGACCCGGTAGTGATTGGCACCATGATGCTGGCTCTGGATGAGGTCGACGGTCTGGTATCCGGGGTGATTCATTCCACCGCCAACACCATCCGCCCTGCCCTGCAACTGATCAAAACCGCCCCGGGCTGTACGCTGGTGTCATCGGTGTTCTTTATGCTGTTCCCCGAGCAGGTGCTGGTGTATGGCGACTGCGTCATGAACCCGCACCCCAGCGCCAGTGAACTGGCTGAGATCGCCCTGCAAAGTGCCGACTCTGCCGCTGCCTTCGGCATCACGCCACGGGTAGCCATGATCAGCTATTCCAGCGGCGAATCGGCCAGTGGTGAAGAAGTCGAAAAAGTCCGCGAAGCCACCCTTCTGGCGCACGAAGCGCAACATGCGCTGCTGATCGACGGCCCGTTGCAATACGACGCAGCAGCCAACGAAGTGGTGGCCAGGCAACTGGCGCCCAACAGCCAGGTGGCGGGCCGGGCTACGGTATTTGTGTTCCCCGACCTCAATACCGGCAACACCACGCACAAAGCCGTACAGCGCAGCGCCGACTGCGTCAGCCTGGGGCCGATGCTGCAGGGCCTGCGCAAACCGGTAAACGATCTGCCTCGCGGCGCACAAGTGGACGATATCGTCTACACCATCGCCCTTACGGCGATTCAAGCCGCCAACCGACCTATGGATGTGTAAATGCTGGACTTTCTGCCTGCGCCGATACGCGGCGTCATCGCTTCACTGCTGCTGGCGATCAACACCATCCTGTGTTGCACGCCGTTGTTTATCGTCGCGATTTTCAAGCTGTGCCTGCCGTTCCCGGCGGCGCAACGGCTGACCGACGAATTGATGCGCCGGATCCACGAAGCCTGGGTCGGCAACAACAACCGCTGGATGGACCTGATACGCAAGACCCGCTGGCATATCAAAGGCCTTGAAGGGCTGGACTATGAGCACTCGTATCTGGTGACCAGCAACCACCAGAGCTGGGTTGACATCATGGTGCTTCAATATGTGCTTAACAAACGCATCCGTCCGCTGAAGTTCTTCCTTAAACAGGAACTGATCTGGGTTCCGGTGATTGGCCTGGCGTGGTGGGCACTGGGCTTTCCGTTTATGAAACGCTATTCGAAGGCGTACCTGGCCAAACATCCGGAAAAGAAAGGTGCTGATCTGGCAACCACGCGCAAGACCTGCGCCAAATTCAAGAACCAGTCGGTGGGCATCTTCAACTTCGTCGAAGGCACGCGCTTCACCGAAGCCAAGCATGCGCAACAGAACTCGCCGTTTCGCTACCTGCTCAAGCCCAAGGCCGGCGGTATCGCCTTCGTCCTGGACGCGATGGGCGAACAGCTGAAATCAATCGTCAACGTGACCATCCACTACCCGGGCGGGCGTCCGGGGTACTGGGACTTGTTGTGCGGCAATGTGAAAGACGTGGTCGTGGTGTTTGAAGAGCTGCAAATACCCGATGAATTCCTGGGCAAGAACTACGACCAGGACCCGGAGTACCGCCTGGCGTTCCAGGGCTGGATCAACCAGCTCTGGGAAGAGAAGGACCGCTTGCTGGAGCAGTTGCATCGGGACTATCCGGCACAGTGAAGAAGATCAAAAGCCCCTCACCCTAACCCTCTCCCAAAGGGAGAGGGGACTAAAGGCAAAAGCAGACCTGTACAACACCACAAATCAGCTCCCTCTCCCTCGGGAGAGGGCTGGGGAAAAATACAGCGCCCAACAAAAAGCCCGCCACCGATCACTCGGTGGCGGGCTTTTTAGTGCGGCTTAAATTGCGCCGCGTTGACGCAACAGGTCCAGCACCTGCTTGACGCTTTCTTCCAGTGACAGCGTTTGCGTGTCGACCACCAGGTCGGCATTCAACGGCACGTCATACGGGAAGGACTCACCCGGAATATTGTCGCCACCCGCCGCATACAAACCTTGCGGGTCTCGCTCGGCGCATACGGCCGGGGATGCCTGCACATACACGGTAAGCAGACGGTCGCTGCCGATCAGCGCCTTCGCCTGTTCACGGCCTTCGGCATCCGGTGCCACGAACGCGGCCAATGTCAGCAAGCCCGCTTCGTTAAACTGACGCGCCACGTGAGCGGCACGACGCCAGTTTTCCGTACGACCGGCACGATCCTGTGGCAGCCCCTTGTTCAGGTCATGGCGCAGGTTCTGACCATCGAGTACAAACACCGCACGGCCCATGTCGAACAGCTTGCGCTCAACAGCATAGGCCAGAGTGCTCTTGCCGGCGCCGGACAGGCCGCTGAACAGCACTGTGGCGGGTTGCTGGCCAAAGCGCTGGGCACGCTCTTCAACCGCCACATGCGCCAATTTACCATGATGGGTCGCGCTGCCATGACTCAACGGCTGTGCAACGATCATCCCGGCACCGACAGTGCCATTGGTCAAACGGTCGATGATGATAAACGAACCGGTGGTGCGGTTGCTGGCGTAGCCATCCAGGGCGATCGGTGCGTCGAGGCTGATCTTGACCTTGCCGATCTCGTTCAGTTGCAAGGCGCTGGCCGGGCCCTCTTCCAGGGTGTTCACATCGACCTTGTTGACGATGCTGGCAATCGAACCCGGTACATAGCTGGTGGCGCGCTTGATGTCGTACTTCTTGCCCGGCAGCATCGGCTCTTCAGCCATCCACACCAGCATGGCTTCGAAGTTGTCAGTCACCAGCGGCACATTGTCAGCATGCACCAACAGGTCGCCACGGGAGATGTCGATCTCGTCTTCCATGGTCAGCGTAACTGCCTGGCCCGGGCCTGCGTGTTCCAGCTCACCTTCAAAGGTGACGATGGATTTGACCCGGCTGCTCTTGCCCGACGGCAATACGACGATTTCATCGCCCTTGTGCACGATGCCGCTGGCCAGGGTACCGGCAAAACCACGGAAGTTCAGGTTCGGACGGTTCACGTACTGCACCGGGAAGCGCAGGTCGGTGAGGTTGCGGTCGGCCGCCACTTCCACGGTTTCGAGGATTTCCATCAGCGACTGGCCGGTGTACCACGGCGAGCGCTCGGACTTGTTCACCACGTTGTCGCCTTTAAGGGCGGACATCGGCACAAAGTGCAGGCTGGTAGGCTTCATCTTCAAGCCTTCGGCGAACTTCAGGTAGTCGGCCTTGATCGACTCGAACACACCCTCGTCGAAACCCTTGAGGTCCATCTTGTTGATGGCCACGACGATATGCTTGATGCCCAGCAACGAAGCAATAAAGCTGTGGCGACGGGTCTGGGTCTGCACGCCGTAACGGGCATCCACCAGAATGATCGCCAGGTCACAGGTCGATGCACCGGTGGCCATGTTGCGGGTGTACTGCTCATGGCCAGGGGTGTCGGCAATGATGAATTTGCGCTTGGCGGTGGAGAAATAACGATAAGCCACGTCGATGGTAATACCCTGCTCGCGCTCAGCTTGCAGGCCGTCTACCAGCAGCGCCAGGTCGATATCGTCGCCCGTGGTACCGCTTTTTTTCGAGTCGCGGGTAATGGCTTCCAGATGGTCTTCGTAGATCATCTTGGAGTCGTGCAGCAAGCGCCCGATCAGGGTGCTCTTGCCGTCGTCGACGTTGCCACAGGTCAGGAAACGCAGCATTTCTTTGCGTTCGTGCTGGCCCAGGTAGGCGAGGATGTCCTCGCTGATCAAATCAGATACGTGCGACATGACAACCCCTTAGAAATAACCTTGACGTTTTTTATCTTCCATCGAGCCTGCGCCATCGTGGTCGATGACTCGGCCCTGGCGCTCGGAAGTTCGCGTCAGGAGCATTTCCTGGATGATGTCGGTCAGGGTTTCAGCCTCGGACTCCACCGCGCCGGTCAGCGGGTAGCAGCCAAGCGTCCGGAAACGGACCTTTTTCTTGACGATACGCGCCTTGTCTTCATCAGACAGGTGCTCAAGGATGCGCTCGTCGTCGATCATGATCAGCGTGCCGTTCTTCTCGATCACTTCGCGTTCTGCGGCGAAGTACAGCGGCACAATCGGGATGCCTTCGAGGTAGATGTACTGCCAGATATCCAGCTCGGTCCAGTTCGACAACGGGAACACGCGAATCGATTCGCCCTTGTTGACGTTGCCGTTGTAGACGTTCCACAACTCGGGCCGCTGATTTTTCGGGTCCCAGCGGTGCTTGCTGTCACGGAAGGAATACACGCGCTCTTTGGCACGGGATTTTTCTTCATCGCGACGCGCACCACCAAAGGCGGCATCAAAACCGTATTTGTCCAGAGCCTGCTTCAGGCCCTCGGTCTTCATGATATCGGTATGCTTGGCGCTGCCGTGGGTGAAAGGGTTAATCCCTTGTGCCACGCCGTCCGGGTTGACGTGAGTGATCAGGTCCAGGCCCAGCTCGGCGACCATCTTGTCGCGAAAGCTGTACATCTCCTGGAATTTCCACTGGGTGTCGACATGCATCACCGGAAACGGCAGCTTGCCAGGGAAAAACGCCTTGCGAGCAAGGTGCAGCATCACGGCGGAATCTTTACCGATCGAGTACAGCATCACCGGGTTATCGAACTCGGCGGCCACCTCGCGGATGATGTGGATGCTTTCCGCCTCCAGCTGTTTCAGGTGCGTCAGTTTGTCGACCATGGCTACTCACGAAAGCTATCTTATGAACGGCCTGCGGGCCGTGTTCGAGGGGCGAATGCTAGCACAGCACCCTCTTCTATAGATGGCGCCAACTAGATCGAAACGGTCTAAGAATAGACCTCGGAGTTTGGGCGATTACTCCATGTGGGAGCGGGCTTGCTCGCGATGCAGGCAATGCGGTTATACAGCAAGAACGCGTTGATTCGATCGCGAGCAAGCCCGCTCCCACAGGGTTCAACTCCAATGCTCAGATCGGATTCGGGCAATCGATAAACAGGTGTTCCAGAGCAAAGCGCCGCGCTAGGTAATCCCCCAGGGCTTGCACGCCATAACGTTCGGTGGCGTGATGGCCTGCGGCAATAAAGCTGATGTCGTTTTCCCTGGCACTATGGAAAGTCTGCTCTGACGCTTCGCCACTCAGGTACAGATCAACCCCCGCCTGTACCGCCTGATCGATAAAGCCCTGCCCGCCACCGGTACACCAGCCCACGCGGCGGATCATTTCGCTGCCTTCAATCAGCAACGGCTCACGGCCCAGCGCTTCTTGCACACGGCGGGCAAAATCGCGGGCCGTTACAGGCTCGGCCAAGGAACCCACCAGCCCCACCACTTTCGAATTGCCCGGTTCCAGCGGACCTTCGACGGTGATATCCAGCTGCCGGGCCAATTGCACGTTGTTGCCCACTTCAGGATGCAGATCCAGCGGCAAGTGGTAGGCCAGCAGGCTGATATCGTGCTTGAGCAGGGTTTTCAGGCGGCGCTGCTTCATACCGGTAACGCACGGGTCTTCGCCTTTCCAGAAGTAGCCGTGATGCACCAGCACCAGATCAGCCTGGGCCTCGACTGCGGCATCCAGCAATGCCTGGCTGGCGGTCACGCCACTGACTATACGCATCACCTGCGGGCGGCCTTCGACTTGCAAGCCATTGGGGCAGTAATCGCCGATGGCGGCACAGTTGAGGTAACGATTTGCCTCTTCTACCAGCGTGCTCAGGGAGACAGCCATAAAAGACTCCTAAATATAGCGTTCAGAGCCGGGCGGCCCTCGTATAATGGCGTCATTATGGGCCGTCAGAATGGCTCTGCAACCTTCAGGACTGAGTTCAATGTTTAAGGCTTTGCGTTTCTTTGGCTGGCCGTTGCTGGCTGGCGTGCTTATCGCTTTGCTGATTATTCAGCGTTACCCGCAATGGGTTGGGCTGCCGAGCCTGGACGTTAATCTGCAACAAGCCCCGCAAACCAGTTACATGCAGCAGGGTCCCGTGACCTACGCCGATGCAGTGGTGCGCGCCGCGCCTGCCGTGGCCAACTTGTACACCACCAAGGTGGTGAACAAAAACGCCCGCCCATTGTTTGAAGACCCGCAGTTCCGTCACTTTTTCGGCAACAACGAACCCAAGCAGCGACGCATGGAGTCCAGCCTCGGTTCGGCAGTGCTGATGAGCCCCGAGGGCTATTTACTGACCAATAACCATGTAGTCGCAGGTGCCGACCAGATTGTGGTGGCACTCAAGGACGGCCGCGAAACACATGCACGGGTTATTGGTAGCGACCCGGAAACGGACCTGGCAGTACTGAAGATCGACCTGAAAAACCTGCCTGCAATTACCATCGGCCGCTCGGACACCCTGCGCATCGGTGATATCGCCCTGGCGATCGGCAACCCGTTTGGCGTTGGCCAGACCACCACCATGGGCATTATCAGTGCCACCGGGCGCAACCAGTTGGGCCTGAACAACTACGAAGACTTTATCCAGACGGATGCCGCGATCAACCCGGGTAACTCGGGCGGCGCGCTGGTGGATGCCAACGGTAACCTGACCGGCATCAACACCGCGATTTTCTCCAAGTCCGGCGGCTCACAGGGCATCGGTTTTGCGATCCCGATCAATCTGGCCATGGAAGTCATGAAGTCGATCATCGAGCACGGCCAGGTGATTCGCGGCTGGCTGGGCATTGAAGTGCAGCCGTTGACCCAGGAGCTGGCCGAGTCGTTTGGCCTCAGTGGTCGTCCGGGAATTGTTGTGGCGGGGATTTTCCGTGATGGCCCGGCGCAAAAAGCCGGTTTGCAACTGGGAGACGTGATTCTGAGCATTGATGGCGAACCCGCCAGCGATGGCCGTCGTTCGATGAATCAGGTGGCGCGGATCAAACCTTCGGACAAAATCACCATACAGGTCATGCGCAACGGCAAAGAGCTCAAGCTCACCGCCGCAGTGGGCCTGCGACCGCCGCAAGAGCAGCCGCCGCAGAACGACTGAAAACCCTCACCCCAGCCCTCTCCCTCCGGGAGAGGGCAGCGGTTACAAGTCTGACAACCCTTCAATCAACGCCGCATTCTGCTCCGGCGTGCCGATGCTGATGCGCAGGAACTGGGCAATGCGCAGTTGCTTGAAGTGACGCACGATCACCCCCTGATCACGCAACTTGGCCGCCAACGCCGCCGCATCGTGTTCCGGGTGACGGGCGAAGATAAAGTTCGCGGCCGATGGCAGCACTTCAAAGCCCAGCGCCTGCAACTGCGCGACCACTTGCTCGCGACTGTCGATCACCCACTGGCAGGTCTGTTCGAAATATTCGCGGTCGGCAAACGCTGCCGCTGCGCCAACAATGGCGATACGATCAAGCGGATAGGAGTTGAAGCTGTTCTTGATTCGCTCCAGCGCTTCGATCAGATCCGGATGGCCCACCGCCAGGCCGACACGCAAACCGGCCAGGGAGCGCGACTTGGACAGGGTCTGGGTGACCAGCAGGTTCGGATAACGGTCCACCAGGCTGATGGCCGTTTCGCCGCCAAAGTCGATATACGCTTCATCCACCACGACCACCGAATCAGGGTTGGCCTTGAGGATCTGTTCGATGGCCTCCAGCGCCAGCAGGCAACCGGTCGGTGCATTGGGGTTGGGGAAGATGATCCCGCCATTGGCCCGGGTGTAGTCCGCAGGCTGGATCTGGAACTGCTCATCCAGTGCTATGGCGTCAAACTCGATGCCATACAGGCCGCAGTAAACCGGATAAAAACTGTAACTTATATCCGGAAACAGCAGCGGTTTGTCGTGCTGGAACAGGCCATTGAAAACATGGGCCAGCACTTCGTCCGAGCCGTTGCCCAAAAACACCTGATTGGTCTGCACACCGTAATACTCGGCCACCGCCTGCTTAAGCAGGTCGCTGTTCGGGTCGGGGTATAAACGCAGGTTGTCATTGATTTCGGCCTGCATCGCTGCCAGCGCTTTAGGCGAAGGCCCATAGGGGTTTTCGTTGGTGTTGAGCTTGACCAGTTTGGTCAGCTTCGGTTGTTCACCCGGCACATAAGGCACCAGGGCTTTAACGAATGGGCTCCAGAACTTGCTCATACTTGTTACCCCTGTTTGTCGGCGAGGATGCGGTATTCAGCACTGCGGGCGTGACCGGTCAGCGATTCGCCGCGAGCGAGAATCGAAGCGGTTTTGCCCAGGTCGGAAGCACCCTGCTCGGAGCAGAAGATAATCGAGGAGCGCTTCTGGAAATCATAAACGCCAAGCGGTGACGAAAAACGCGCCGTACCGGAAGTCGGCAGTACGTGATTAGGCCCTGCGCAGTAGTCGCCCAGCGCCTCTGAGGTGTGACGACCCATAAAGATTGCACCGGCGTGGCGGATCTGCGGCAACCAGGCTTGCGGGTCTGCCACCGATAGCTCCAGGTGTTCCGGAGCAATGCGGTTGGCCACGTCGATAGCCTGCTGCATGTCGTTCACCAGAATCAGCGCACCACGACCATTGATCGAGGTTTCGATGATTTCGGCCCGCTCCATGGTCGGCAGCAGTTTGGCGATGCTGGCCGCCACCTTGTCGAGGAACTCGGCATCAGGGCTAACCAGAATCGCTTGCGCGTCTTCATCGTGCTCGGCCTGGGAGAACAGATCCATGGCAATCCAGTCCGGGTCGGTCTGGCCGTCGCACACGACGAGGATCTCCGAAGGGCCGGCAATCATGTCGATGCCTACCTGGCCAAATACATGACGCTTGGCGGTCGCGACGTAGATATTGCCCGGGCCTACCACCTTGTCGACTTTGGGTACGCTTTCGGTGCCATAAGCCAATGCCGCAACCGCTTGTGCGCCACCAATGGTGAACACCCGGTCAACGCCCGCAATGCAGGCGGCAGCCAGCACCAGTTCATTGATTTCGCCACGCGGGGTCGGCACGACCATCACCACTTCGGTCACGCCGGCAACCTTGGCCGGAATCGCGTTCATCAGCACCGACGAAGGGTACGACGCCTTGCCACCCGGTACGTACAGACCGGCACGATCCAGCGGCGTGACTTTCTGGCCCAGCACCGTGCCATCGGCTTCGGTGTAGCTCCAGGAGTCCTGTTTCTGTTTCTCGTGGTAGCTGCGCACGCGCTGTGCGGCTGTTTCCAGTGCTTCACGTTGTGGCGCAGTGATGCGGGTCAGGGCCAGTTCCAGGCGCTCGCGCGGCAGGATCAGGTCAGCCATCGAGGCCACTTCAAGCCCGTCAAAGCGCTGGGTGAACTCAACCAGGGCAGCATCGCCCCGCTCACGCACAGCCTTGATGATGTCGAGCACACGCTGGTTGACCGAGTCGTCAGACACACTTTCCCAGCTCAGCAGATGATCCAGATGCTGCGCGAAGTCCGGGTCAGCAGCGTTGAGTCGGCGAATTGCAGTGGGAGCGGTCATAGCGAGGGCCTCGGTAATGGGCGAATGCTTGGAATAAGGGTTTTGCGCAGCTCAGGCACCACAAGACTACCAAGCCATCCGCGTGGGTACCTGAGATTTCTGGCTATTACGCGGATAGATGGGCGCGACCTGAAGCCGCGCAGGTGAGTCAGCCGCGGTGTCGAAATTCCACTGCTTTGCGCAGGGTATCGATCAGGGCTTGAATACGGGCGTGCTGCATTTTCATCGAAGCCTTGTTAACCACCAGGCGGGAGCTGATGGCGGCAATGAATTCCTGGGGTTCCAGGCCATTGGCACGCAAGGTGTTGCCGGTATCGACCACGTCAATGATCTTGTCGGCCAGACCAATCAGGGGGGCCAGCTCCATCGAGCCATACAGCTTGATGATGTCGACCTGACGGCCCTGTTCGGCGTAGTAACGCTTGGCGACGTTGACGAACTTGGTCGCAACGCGCAGGCGGCCCTTGGGTTCAGCGACACCAATGGCACCGGCGGTCATCAGCTTGCACTGGGCAATCTGCAGGTCCAGCGGCTCGTACAGGCCCTGGCCACCGTACTCCATCAGCACGTCTTTACCGGCCACACCGAGGTCGGCGGCACCATGTTCAACGTAAGTCGGCACGTCGGTGGCACGGACGATCAGCAGGCGGACGTCAGGCTGTGAGGTCGGGATGATCAGCTTGCGGCTTTTGTCCGGATTCTCGGTCGGCACAATGCCTGCTTCGGCCAGAAGCGGCAGGGTGTCGTCAAGGATACGGCCCTTGGACAGTGCAATGGTCAACATGGGAAACGTAAGTCCTTATCAGGGTACTTTTGCCCGTGCGCAATCGGCGCCGGACAAGCATCGAGCCTGATATCAGGCTCGACTTGAACGATTCGAGGCCAGGTAAGGTAACGCTTGCAGGCCGTTACGTCACCTGGCAGCTGGACACTATCCCTGTGCCCATGATGCCAAACAGCAAAAACTAGCCCGGAACGCGGCGGATTTTGGCGCCCAGCATTTGCAGTTTTTCTTCGATGCACTCGTAACCACGGTCTATGTGGTAGATGCGATCGATCAGGGTATCGCCTTCCGCCACCAGCGCCGAAATCACCAGGCTGGCAGAAGCACGCAGGTCGGTGGCCATTACTGGCGCGCCCTTGAGGGTTTCAGTGCCGGTCACGATGGCAGTGTTGCCTTCAACCTGGATCTTGGCGCCCATGCGGTGCAGTTCATACACGTGCATGAAGCGGTTTTCGAAGATCGTCTCGATCACTGCACCCGTGCCTTCGGCAATGGCGTTGAGCGAGATGAACTGCGCCTGCATGTCGGTCGGAAACGCCGGGTACGGAGCAGTACGCACGTTCACCGCTTTAGGGCGTTTGCCGTGCATGTTCAGCTCGATCCAGTCTTCACCGGTGGTGACCTCGGCGCCTGCTTCCTTGAGCTTCTCAAGGACGGCTTCAAGGATGGTCGGATCAGTGTCCTTGACCTTCACGCGGCCACCGGTGACGGCAGCGGCTACCAGGTAAGTACCGGTTTCAATACGGTCCGGCATGACGCGGTAAGTCGCCGAATGCAGCTCTTTGACGCCATCAATGGTGATGGTGTCAGTACCAGCACCGCTTACCTTGGCGCCCATGGCGTTCAGGAAGTTGGCCAGGTCGACGACTTCAGGCTCGCGTGCAGAGTTCTGCAATACGCTGCGGCCGTTGGCCAGTGCTGCGGCCATCATGATGTTCTCGGTACCGGTCACGCTGACGGTATCAAAGAAGAAGCTGGCACCGCGCAAGCCGCCTTCAGGCGCCTTGGCCTTGATGTAGCCACCTTCAACGTCGATCACTGCGCCCATGGCTTCAAGGCCGCGGATGTGCAGGTCAACCGGACGCGAGCCAATGGCGCAGCCGCCCGGCAAGGCAACTTCAGCGTAACCGAAACGTGCAACCATCGGACCCAGTACCAGGATCGATGCGCGCATGGTTTTCACCAGCTCATACGGCGCGACCAGGGTTTTGATGGTGTTCGGGTTGATTTCGACACTGAGCTTTTCATCGATCACCGGCTCAATGCCCATGCGACCGAACAGCTCGATCATGGTGGTGATGTCATGCAAATGCGGCAGGTTGGCTACAGTGACCGGGCCATTGCACAGCAGGGTCGCTGCCAGGATCGGCAGGGCAGAGTTCTTCGCCCCGGAAATGCGGATCTCGCCATCAAGGCGGGCACCGCCGGTAATAATCAATTTATCCATAACAATCTCGACGCCAATGGGCTCAGGGGGCTCAGGTGCGCTCGGCCCAGGCCGCGCTGCTGAAGAATTTCATAGTGACCGCATGGATGCTGCCATCAGCGATCCACGGGTTCAAATGGGCATAGATGCTTTGTTGACGTTTGACCGGGCTCAGGGCCACCAGTTCGTCACTGATCACGTTCAACTGAAAGTTGCAGCCTTCGCCCTCAACTTCTACCTGGGTTCCTGGCAGCTTTCCTTCAAGAAAGCTCTTCACTTCTACGGCCTGCATGCTCAACCTCAATCGGCGCCTAACGCGCACGGGTCGGCCATCATACAAAAAAGCCCCGCGCCTGCGAACCCCGCATAACAGGACTCTGACAGGGGGGCTTATTTATATGTGGCGATTAATGATGTGCCAGCAGCTCGGTCACACCCGAAACCTGGGCGATTTCGCGCATGTCTTCGGGCATGGCACGAATGCTCAATGGCTTGTTCAGGGCCTGGGCATCACGGATATAACACAGCAGCAGCGACAAACCGACGCTGCTCGATTTGGTAACGCCCGAGCAGTCAACCACCAGCTCTTTGGCCAGGGCTTTTTTGATCAGGGCCTGACCTTCTGTGCGCAAACGGGGGCCAGTCTGATAATCGAGCACGCCACTAAGGCGTAGCTCGCTCTCGCCGGCCAGGGTTATGGCCGCTTCACTCATTGCCCGGCTGCCTTGGGCGATGCCGCATCAGTGGTCTGCTTGGCCTTGGCCACTTCACCCGCCCAGTTGTCGATGGTTTTATCCAGGTTGTTGCCGTTGCGCTGCATGGCATCGGCGAACTGATCGCGGAACAGCTTGCCGATATTGATGCCATTGATGATCACGTTACGCACTTTCCACTCGCCGTTGACCTTGTTAAGGGTATAGGACAATGGATAAATGGCGCCGTTGTCACCCTTGACGGTCATGTCGACACTGGTGCGATCGCCGCTTTCGTCCTTGGCCGGGCCAACGGTGATGCCCTGATTCTTGAACTCAAGCAAGGCATTGCCGTAGAACTGCATCAGGCTGCGCTTGAAGTTCTCTTGAAAGCGCTGCATCTGGGCAGGCGTTGCATTGCGCGAGTACTTGACCGTCATGATGCTTTTGGAGATGCCATCAACATCTACTGCAGGGCCGACGATTTCGTTCAGGGCATCATAGAACTTGCTTGGGCTTTGTTTGTATTGCTCCTTGTTGGCAGCCAGGTCGGCCAGCAACCTTGTCGTGGTATCTGAAACGATGTCATGGGCCGACTGCCCCGGCGCGGCGTTCGCCACCAGAGGAAGGGCTGCGGCCAGTATTACCAGCAGGCCACGGCGCAAGAGAGAAATCATCTGGAAGCTCCTTATTTGGCGTCTTTGCTAACGGTATTGAGCAGGAATTTACCGATCAGGTCTTCAAGAACCAGCGACGACTGCGTGTCGTGAATGGTGCCGCCGTCCTTGAGGGTCGCGTCTTCGCCACCCACGCTGATGCCGATGTATTTCTCGCCCAGCAGGCCTGCTGTGAGGATAGACGCTGTCGAATCCACAGGCAGGTTATCCACCGCTTTTTCGAGCTGCAATGTGACGCGGGCCATGTAGTTGTCACGGTCCAGGTCGATTGCTGTCACCTTGCCGATGGTCACGCCAGCCATGGTGACTTTGGCGCGCACGGTCAGCCCGGCAATATTGTCGAAATTGGCATAGAGCTTGTAGGTGTCAGTGCTCGCCGTCGGGGACAGCCCGCTGACCCGCAAGGCAAGCAACAGCAAAGCCAGGATGCCAGCCAGCAGGAACAGGCCGACACCGATTTCCATGGTGCGGTTTTGCATCAGAAATCTCCAAACATCAAGGCGGTCAATATAAAGTCCAGCCCGAGGACTGCCAGTGAGGCATACACCACGGTCTTGGTAGTGGCACGGCTGATCCCCTCTGAGGTGGGCTCACAGTCATAACCTTGAAACACGGCAATCCAGGTCACCACAAAGGCAAACACGATGCTTTTGATGATCCCGTTAATTACGTCACCACTGAAGGTTACGCTGTTTTGCATGTTGGCCCAGTAGGAGCCGTCGTAGACACCGAGCCAGTCCACGGCAACCCACGAACCACCCCAGATCCCGACCACGCTGAAAATCATCGCCAGCACAGGCAGGGAGATAAACCCGGCCCACAACCGCGGCGCAATGATGTACTTGAGCGGATCAACACCGATCATTTCCAGGCTGGACAGCTGCTCGGTCGATTTCATGTTGCCGATTTCAGCCGTCAGCGCCGACCCTGCGCGCCCGGCGAACAGCAAGGCGGTAACCACGGGACCCAGTTCGCGCAACAGGGTCAGGGCCACCATCTGCCCCACTGCCTGCTCCGAACCATAGCTGGACAGGATACTGAAGCCTTGCAGTGCCAGTACCATGCCGATAAATATGCCGGACACCACGATAATGACCAGCGACATGACGCCAACGGAATGCAGCTGCCTGACCAGCAAACCAAACCCGCCCCCGATACCGCCACGCCCCAGCAGTGCATGAAACAGGAACACTGCCGAACGCCCCAGTACCGCAACGGTGTCGATCCCGGCCCGGCCGAACAGACCGATACGGCTCATTAATGACATCTTGCGCATCAGCGCTTCCCCAGTAGATCGGTTCGGTAGTCCGACGCCGGAAAGTGGAACGGAACCGGGCCATCCGGGTCGCCGGTCATGAACTGGCGAATGCGCGGGTTATCGGCGTTCATCAATTCTTCGGGCGTGCCCTGCCCCAGCACCTGGCCATCGCCGACTACATATAGATAGTCGGCAATGCTCGCAGTTTCAGCCAGATCGTGAGAAACCACGATACTGGTAATGCCCAGCGCATCATTGAGCAAACGAATCAGGCGTACCAGCACGCCCATTGCAATGGGATCCTGCCCCACGAAGGGTTCGTCATACATCAGGATCTGCGGATCCAGGGCAATCGCCCGCGCCAGCGCCACCCGGCGTTTCATGCCGCCGGACAACTCGTCGGGCATCAGGTCGATAGCTCCGCGCAAGCCCACCGCCTGCAATTTAAGCAGCACGATGTCACGGATCATTTCTTCCGGCAGCTCGGTATGCACCCGCAACGGGAAAGCAACGTTCTCGAACACGTCCAGATCGGTAAAAAGCGCACCGCTCTGAAACAACACGCCCATATGCTTGCGGGCATCAAACAAATCACTGCGCGACAGGGCCGGCAGGTTTTGATTGTTGACCCACACTTCGCCGCTGTTGGGACGCAGTTGCATGCCCATCAGGCGCAACAGTGTGGTCTTGCCGCAGCCAGACGGCCCCATGATCCCCGTGACCTTGCCACGCGGGATGCGAATATCGACATTATTGAAGATGCTGCGCGTACCGCGCTTGAAGGACACTCCCTTCAGCTCGACCGCGTAGGCGTTATCGGCGCTCATCTAAACTCCTTGCGATGCAGCCTCTGCCTCTCACCCGGACACCAAACTTCTTGTGAAGAAGCACGCGTTCCCTGGCGGGCCGAACTGGCGGCGAACTATACCACTGCTCATAGTGACCGCCCAAGACCGAAGGAGTGCCGGTTAAGTCTCAGTACAGTGAAATAAAGATGTTTTTTCTGCAAACACACGCGCACTTTGTAAGCACATGCAATAAAGCACAGCGATCAAGCGTGAGGGAACGCCACATAACCGCTATAATCGTTGCCTTTTCTCAGGCTACCCGACTTCAACCATGAGCCAATCCAGCGACCTGATCCAATCCGCCCAACGCACCATCCGCCTCGAACTGGAAGCCGTAGAGGGCTTGCTGACACATATCGACGCAGATTTCGTACGCGCTTGCGAGATGATTTTGGCCAGTAAAGGCCGGGTGGTCGTGGTCGGCATGGGCAAGTCAGGACACATCGGCAATAAAATTGCCGCAACCCTGGCCAGCACCGGCACCACGGCTTTTTTTGTCCACCCGGCAGAAGCCAGCCACGGCGACATGGGCATGATTACCCGCGATGACATTATTCTCGCACTGTCCAACTCCGGCTCGACCGCCGAAATCGTCACCCTGCTGCCACTGATCAAGCGCCTGGGCATCAAGCTGATCAGCATGACCGGCAACCCCGAATCGCCGCTGGCCAAGGCCGCCGATGTCAGCCTGGATGCCCGCGTGGCCCAGGAAGCCTGCCCGTTGAATCTGGCACCGACCTCGTCCACCACGGCAACCTTGGTGCTGGGCGATGCACTGGCTATTGCCCTGCTTGAAGCTCGCGGTTTTACTGCAGAAGATTTCGCCTTTTCCCACCCCGGCGGAGCACTGGGCCGACGCCTATTGCTGAAAGTGGAAAACGTCATGCACTCTGGTGATGAACTGCCGCAAGTCGTGCGCGGTACATTGCTCAAGGAAGCGTTGATGGAAATGACCCACAAGGGCCTGGGCATGACCGTCGTCATAGAAGAGGACGGTCGACTGGCCGGAATCTTTACTGACGGCGACTTGCGCCGCACCCTGGACCGCGAAATCGACATCCGCAACGCCACCATCGACGCGGTCATGACCCCGCACGGCAAAACCGCCCGCGCCGACATGCTGGCAGCCGAAGCCCTTAAAATCATGGAAGACCACAAAATCAGCGCGCTGGTGGTGGTCGACAAGCAAGATCGTCCGGTTGGCGCCTTGAACATGCACGATCTGCTACGCGCAGGAGTAATGTAATGACCCAGGAACTTCTCAAGCGCGGCAAGGGCATCAAGCTGGCCATTTTTGACGTTGACGGCGTATTGACCGACGGCCGCCTGTATTTCCTCGAAGATGGCAGCGAATTCAAGACCTTCAATACCCTCGACGGCCAGGGCATCAAGATGCTTATGGCCGCCGGTGTGCAAACGGCAATTATCAGCGGCCGCAAAACCCCGGTGGTCGAGCGTCGCGCACAAAACCTGGGCATCCCGTATCTGTACCAGGGCCGCGAAGACAAATTGGTCGTACTGGACGAGCTTCTTGGCCAACTCAACCTAAGCTATGAACAGGTTGCCTACCTGGGAGATGACTTGCCCGACCTGCCGGTTATCCGCCGGGTAGGTCTGGGCATGGCCGTGGCCAACGCTGCGGACTTTGTCCGCGAGCACGCCCACGGGGTAACCCGGGCGCGGGGTGGCGAAGGTGCCGCCCGTGAATTCTGCGAGCTGATTCTGCGTGCCCAGGGCAGCCTGGACGCAGCCCACGCCGCCTACCTATAGAGCTTTCTATGCTGAGCAAAAAGATTCGCCAAATAGTGCTGTTTACAGTGATTGCCTCGCTGTTTGCAGCTGCTGGCTACTGGAATATCAGGCCGGAACGTTTTCTCAATGCCCCTACCCTGGCGGTGGATGAAAACGCTATCGACTACTACGCCACCAATGCACACAGCCGTCAGTTTTTACCTGACGGCAAGCTGCAGTACGACATGACGTCCGAGAAGCTTGAACATTTGAAGGCTTCCGAGGTCACTCAGATGACCCAACCGAAAATGCAGCTCTACCGCGGCACGGCCTACCCGTGGAACGTGCAGAGCGAGCGCGGTGAAGTCAACCCGGATGGCACCGAGGTCGAGCTTATCGATTCGGTGCGCATCGCGCGCACTGACGAAAAAAACCGCACCACCATTATTACCAGTACCCGTATGACTGTATTCCCCCAGAAGGAATATGCGCAGACCGAGCGAGACGTTAGAATCGACGGCGCTGGCGGCGTAACCACTGGCAAGGGCATGAAAGCATATTTGAAAGACGGCAGGATGGACCTGCTGTCCAACGTAAGAGGACAGTATGAGTCTCGTTAAAACCCTCCCTTTATTGCTCAGCCTGAGCGCAGCACTGGGAAGCGTGAGCGCCTGGGCTCTGCCGAACGACACCGAACAACCTATTCGCATCCAGGCCAACGAGGCACAACTGGATGACAAGCAAGGTATTGCCACCTACAAGGGCGATGTCATCATCACCCAGGGCTCGATGAAAATCACCGGCAACACCGTCACCATCACCCGTAATGCTGCGGGCGAAATCGACGTGGTGACATCCGTCGGCAACCTGGCCTACTTCGAGCAACTGCAAAAAGCCACTGACCCCAAACCGGTACAGGCTTATGCCGTCACCATTCAATACCATGCACCACAAAACCGCATCGTACTGATTGACAAGGCCAAAGTGATCAACGACGGCAACACCACCGAGGGCGAGAAAATCGTCTACGACACGGTAAAACAAATTGCCAGTGCCGGTCGCGCCAATGGCGCCAATGTCACCGCACCTCGCCCGCGCATCGACATGGTGATCCAGCCCAAGAAGAAAACCGACCAGCAGAAGGCCCAGTAATGGCAACTCTGAAAGCCCAGCATCTGGCCAAAAGCTACAAGAGCCGTCAGGTAGTACGTGATGTCAGCCTGTCGATCGACAGCGGGCAAATCGTGGGCCTGCTCGGCCCCAACGGCGCGGGCAAAACCACCTGTTTCTACATGATTGTCGGCCTGGTGCACGCCGATCAGGGTCGCGTACTGATCGATGACCTGGACGTCAGCCACGAGCCCATGCATGGTCGCGCACGCGCCGGTATCGGTTACTTGCCACAGGAAGCCTCGATCTTTCGCAAGCTGTCGGTGGCCGACAACATCATGGCAATCCTCGAAACCCGCAAGGAGCTCGACAAGACCGGTCGTCGCAAGGAGCTGGAAAGCCTGCTGCAGGAATTCCATATCAACCATATTCGCGACAACCTGGGCATGAGCCTGTCGGGCGGTGAGCGCCGTCGGGTAGAAATTGCCCGCGCACTGGCCACGGCACCCAAGTTCATCCTGCTCGACGAACCCTTTGCCGGTGTCGATCCGATCTCGGTGGGCGACATCAAACAAATCATCTACCACCTCAAAGCCAAGGGCATTGGCGTGCTGATCACCGACCACAATGTCCGTGAAACCCTCGATATCTGCGAAACGGCCTATATCGTCAATGACGGGCAATTGATCGCTGAAGGCGATGCTGAAACGATTCTGGCCAACAAGTTGGTGCGGGAAGTTTACCTGGGTCACGAGTTCCGCCTGTAAGCCCGGACACATCTTGGGCAGCCAGGGCATCCGGGCAGTAAAAATGCGCCAGCATTTTATTGCCCGAATATTCAACGGGGTGCTCTCGATCAGTTCACCACCCGCAAACTAATTTAGACCGCCCCCTAGGCAAACGCACCGGTTTCAGGCATATAATTTGCTTATGTTTGGCGCTCACGCGCCCTGTAGTGGATGGCGCCATGTGCGCCGGCGAATAAGGTGTTAAGCCCCTGCCATGAAACCATCGCTAGTCCTGAGAATGGGCCAGCAGCTGACAATGACACCTCAGCTGCAACAGGCCATCCGCCTGCTCCAATTGTCGACCCTCGATCTGCAACAGGAAATCCAGGAAGCCCTGGAGTCCAACCCCATGCTCGAGCGCCAGGAAGAAGGCGACGACTTCGACAATGCAGACCCCCTTGCCGACAACATTGAGCAAAAGCCCAATCCCGACGTTCAAGAGCCCACCTACCAGGAAACTGCCCAGACCGTAGATAATCTGGAAGACGGTGACTGGGGTGAGCGCATTCCCAACGAACTGCCCGTGGACACTGCCTGGGAAGACATCTACCAGACCAGCGCCAGCAGCCTGCCAAGCAACGACGATGACGAGTGGGACTTCACCACCCGCACCTCGACCGGTGAAAGCCTGCAAAGCCACCTGCTGTGGCAATTGAACCTGGCTCCGATGTCCGACACCGACCGTCTGATCGGCGTAACACTGATCGACTGCATCAACAACCAGGGCTACCTGGACGAAACCCTCGAAGAAATCCTCGAAGCCTTTGATCCGGAACTGGACATTGAACTCGATGAAATCGAAGCCGTCCTGCATCGCATCCAGCAATTCGAACCGGCTGGCATTGGCGCGCGCAACCTGGGCGAATGCCTGCTCCTGCAATTGCGCCAACTGCCTGCCAAGACCCCCTGGCTGAGCGAGGCCAAGCGCCTGGTCACCGACTACATCGACCTGCTTGGCGCACGCGACTACAGCCAGCTGATGCGCCGCATGAAGCTCAAAGAGGACGAACTGCGCCAGGTCATTGAACTGGTACAAAGCCTCAACCCGCGCCCGGGTTCGCAAATCGAATCCAGCGAAGCCGAATACGTCGTACCTGACGTGATCGTGCGCAAGGACAACGAGCGCTGGCTGGTCGAGCTTAACCAGGAGTCCGTACCGCGCCTGCGCGTGAACGCGCAATACGCCGGTTTCGTACGCAGAGCCGATACCAGCGCCGACAACACCTTTATGCGCAACCAGCTGCAGGAAGCACGCTGGTTTATCAAAAGCCTGCAAAGCCGCAACGAAACCCTGATGAAAGTGGCGACCCAGATCGTCGAGCACCAACGCGGCTTTCTCGAGCATGGCGATGAAGCCATGAAACCCCTGGTACTGCACGATATCGCCGAAGCGGTGGGCATGCACGAATCCACCATTTCCCGGGTTACCACACAAAAATTCATGCATACCCCACGGGGCATTTATGAACTTAAATACTTTTTCTCCAGCCACGTCAGCACCTCTGAAGGCGGCGAATGCTCCTCCACCGCGATCCGTGCCATCATCAAAAAACTGGTTGCAGCGGAAAATCAGAAAAAGCCGTTGAGTGACAGCAAGATCGCTGGTTTACTGGAGGCACAAGGTATTCAGGTAGCCCGTCGCACCGTCGCCAAGTACCGCGAATCCCTCGGGATAGCGCCTTCGAGCGAACGCAAGCGTTTGATGTAAGCCACGGACCCCGGCGTTTCAGTGGCAGGCTGCTCGGCCTGCCGCTTTATGCAATGGCATCAAAGGAGAAACTGTATGCAAGTCAACATCAGTGGACACCAACTGGAAGTCACCGAACCGCTACGCGCATACATCGGCGAAAAACTCGACCGACTGGAGCGTCACTTCGACAAGATTACCAACGTACAGGTAACGATGGCGGTCGAAAAACTGAAACAGAAAATCGAGGCCACCTTGCACATCCATGGAGGAGAAGTCGTTGCCAACGCCGAGCATGACGATATGTATGCCGCCATCGATCTGCTCACTGACAAGCTTGATCGCCAACTGAAAAAGCATAAGGAAAAGACCCAAAGCCTGCTCCAGGGCGCGACCGGTCGTTAATACTCCCTACCCATGATCCGACTTGAAAGTATCCTGACCCCCGGCCGTTCCCTGGTGAACGCGCCGGGCGGCAGTAAAAAGCGTGCACTCGAACATATTGCCAACCTGATCAGCCGCGAAGTGCCTGGTCTCGAAATGCAGGATGTTTTCGAGAGCCTTATTGCCCGTGAAAAACTGGGTTCCACCGGTTTTGGCAACGGCATCGCCATACCCCATTGCCGCCTCAAGGGCTGCGAGTCGCCTGTAAGCGCCTTGCTGCACCTCGACGCCCCCATAGATTTCGACGCCATCGATGGCGCGCCGGTCGACCTGCTTTTCGTTTTGCTGGTGCCAGAAGCGGCAACCGATGCACACCTGGAACTGCTCCGGCAGATTGCCAGCATGCTCGATCGCAAAGACGTGCGCGAAAGACTGCGCAACGCACCTAGCAACGAAGCGTTGTATCAGGTTGTTCTGGACGTACAGAACGGTCATTAATCATGCGCTTAGTCATAGTCAGCGGACGCTCCGGCTCCGGTAAAAGCACTGCCCTCGCCGTCCTTGAAGACAACGGTTTCTATTGCATCGACAACCTGCCAGCCGGCTTGCTGCCGGAACTGGCCGAACGCGCGTTGATTCACACTGAACTGGCCCAGCCACTGGTGGCCGTTTCGATCGATGCGCGCAACCTGCCGAGTCATTTGTCACGTTTTCCGCAGTTGCTTGAAGAGGTGCGTAACCGGCATATCCAGTGTGACGTGCTGTACCTGGATGCCGACGAAGAAACCTTGCTCAAGCGCTTCTCGGAAACCCGCAGGCGCCACCCGCTCAGCAGCGCGAGCCGCTCCCTTGCCGAAGCCATTCGCGATGAAACCCAGCTTTTGGGCCCCATTGCCGACCTCGCTGACCTGACCATCAACACCACCAATCTGAATCTGTATCAGTTACGTGACACCATCAAGCTGCGTCTGCTGAACAAGCCAGAGCCAGGCACCGCCTTTTTGGTGGAGTCGTTCGGTTTCAAGCGCGGTATGCCGGTGGATGCCGACCTGGTGTTTGACGTGCGTTGCCTGCCCAACCCGTACTGGAAACCCGAGCTGCGCGAGCAGTCAGGGCTGGACCAGCCGGTAGCCGATTATCTGGCGGCGCAACCTGATGTCGAAGAGATATTCCAGGACATCTCCAGCTACCTGCTTAAATGGCTACCGCGCTTTGCAGCCAGCAACCGCGCCTATGTGACAATCGGAATCGGCTGCACGGGCGGGCATCACCGTTCCGTGTACCTGACCGAACGCCTGGGCAAATGCCTGCAAGAAACTCTGAAGAACGTCCAGGTTCGCCACCGCGACCTTACTTGAAGGATCTACCCCGCGATGCCTGCAGTGGAAATTGAAATCATCAACAAACTGGGCTTGCACGCCCGTGCATCGGCAAAGTTTGTCGGCATCGCAGGGCAGTTTCCATGTCAGATCCAGGCGGGTCGCACCCCTGAGTCGATGGTCGACGGCAAAAGCATCATGGCCATGATGATGCTGGCCGCCGGCAAGGGCACAACCATCCACATCAAGACCGAAGGTGAGAAGGATCAGGAAGCGCTGGACGCACTGGTTGCCCTGATCAACAACTACTTTGATGAAGGCGAATAAGCCTGAAGCTTTTTCGACGCAGCGGCAGGAAAACTGCCACCGTGGGAGGGAGCCTGTTCGCGAAGGTCGTTCGCGAGCAGGCTCGCTCCCACGGCAGGAATTGATCGACTAAAGAGTATCTGCAGAGATCGATTCAACCAAGCGCCGTATCCATCACCATCATCAAACAAAAGCCGACACACAACCCCAGGCTCGCCAGCTTTTCGTGGCCATTGCGCCGCGACTCGGGGATGACTTCCTGGGTGACCACCAGCAGCATCGCCCCGGCCGCCAATGCCAGACCCAACGGCAACAGCACCTCGGCCAAGTTGACCAGCCAGGCACAGAGCACCGCAAAGACCGGCTCAACCAGACCTGATGCCGCACCAATCAGGAACGCCTTGACCCGCGACATGCCCGCCCCTGCCAATACAAGGGCAATCACCAGGCCTTCCGGCACATCCTGCAACGCAATGCCCATCGCCAGGCTATCGGCATCCGGCATGCCGCCACCCGCCGACACCCCGACCGCCATGCCTTCAGGAATGTTGTGCGCCACAATGGCAATCACAAACAACCAGATGCGCGGCGCGATGACCGGCTCGCCGGGGCGACTGACAAATACCTCCGGCCCGGCGCCCGAGACCTTGCGATCCACCAGAAACAGGCAGAATGCGCCCAGCAGGATCCCTGCACTTATAAGCCCGCTGGCGGGCCAGGGTGACAACCCCAGGCTTTGCGCTGCCGCAATGCCCGGCACAATCAGCGAAAAGGCCGTGGCCGCCAGCATCACACCGGCCCCAAAGCCCAGCAGAGTGTCACTGACCGCCACCGGCATTTTTCGAATAACCAGGACAGGCACGGCGCCTAACGCCGTGCCCAGTGCACACAACGCACCGCCCTGCAGCGCCCGCAGCAGCCGGGGCTCCAGATCCAGCCAGACCAGCCCCTTGGCAACCAACAGGGCCGTACCCGCCAACAGCAAAAGCGTACCGAAGGCATAGCGAAACATTCGAACGCCACCGACCGCTAAAATTTGCGTGCCCATAATCCGCCTGAATCCTTTCGTTGCGCTTAGCCAATCGCCGCTTGATAGCGTCGCGCCACTTCCGGCCAGTTGATCACGTTGTAAAACGCGTTGATATATTCCGGGCGGCGGTTTTGATAGCGCAGGTAATACGCGTGCTCCCACACATCAAGCCCCAGGATCGGCGTATTGCCGTTCATCAGCGGGCTGTCCTGGTTGCCGCTGCTTTCGATTACCAGCGTTTTTTGCGGGGTCACGCTCAACCATGCCCAGCCACTGCCAAAACGCGTCAGCGCGGCTTTGGTAAAGTTTTCCTTGAACGCCTCCAGACCACCCAACTGCTCGTCAATCGCCTTGGCCAGCGCACCTTCGGGCTTACCCCCGCCTTTAGGGCTCATGACTTCCCAGAACAACGAGTGGTTGGCATGCCCGCCACCCTGGTTGATCACTGCAGCGCGCAGCTTTTCGGGCAACTGATGAACACTGGCCACCAGTTTTTCCACCGGCCACTTGGCCCATTCGGTGCCCTCTACGGCCGCATTGAGGTTATTGATGTAGGTCTGGTGATGCTTGGTGTAGTGAATTTCCATGGTTTGCGCATCAATATGCGGTTCAAGCGCGTCATAGGCATAAGGCAATGCAGGCAAGGTGTAAGTCATTTCAATGTGCTCCTAAGTGATGGCCGCTAACTGTCGAGAACTCATGGCTGCTCTGAGCCACATTGCTTTTGAGCAACAGGTTGGAGCGCGGGTACTCGCCGTACTCACTGATAAAATTCAAAAGCTCTACGTAGGTCTTGCTGCTCTGACGCAGCGCCGCTTCACGCAATGCTGTCGGCAGGCGCGCGTTCTGCATGGTTTGCAACAATCGCTGATGAATCGCACAGAGGTACTCCACGCTCTCCTCCGGTTGATTGAGGCGCAAATGCAGATCCGCCAGGTTGTGGTGTGAAATGACGCAGGCGGCCACTGCTTCGTCGGCATCACTCCAGCGCTCGAACAGCACCTGGGCCAGGGCCAGCGCCTGCAGATAATGCTCGCGGGCATCGACCAGTTCGCCTTCGGCGAAACAGCGGTTGGCTCTTTCGATCGTGCGTTTCCAGTGATCCATGTGAACCTCCAAAGCAGTGTCGATGGATTAAACGCCGCCGGCGGTGAGTTTCTCGGGGTCGAGAAGGACCTCAAGCTGGCTGCGTGACAAATCCGTGTATTCAAGTGCCACATCGATTACCGGGCGCCCTTGCTGGTAAGCGGTCTTGGCAATTTCGGCGGCTTTTTGATAACCGATGATCGGGTTCAGTGCCGTTACCAGGATCGGATTGCGCGACAGCGCCTCCTTGAGCTTGGCTTCATTGACCTTGAAGCTGGCGATGGCCTTGTCAGCCAACAGGCGGCTTGAGTTGGCCATGAGTTCGATGCTGCTCAACAGGTTGTGCGCAATCACCGGCAGCATGACGTTCAGTTCGAAATTGCCGGACTGACCTGCCACGGTGATCGCCGCGTCGTTGCCGATGACCTGGGCCGCGACCATCGCCGTGGCTTCCGGAATCACCGGATTGACCTTGCCCGGCATGATCGACGAGCCCGGCTGTAACGCCTCAAGTTCGATTTCGCCCAGACCGGCCAGGGGGCCGGAGTTCATCCAGCGCAGGTCGTTGGCGATTTTCATCAGTGACACTGCCGTGGCCTTCAACTGACCAGAAACAGCCACTGCGGTGTCTTGCGAACCAATCAAGGCAAACAGGTCCTTGCCCGGCGTGAAGGCCACCCCGGTCAGCTCGCTGAGTTGCTGACTGAATAACGCAGCAAACTGCGGGTGGGCGTTAATCCCGGTGCCCACCGCGGTACCGCCCTGGGCCAGGGCTTGCAGAGCTGGCTGCAGGTTATGCAAATGCTCGATATTGGCCTTGAGCTGCTGCGCCCAGCCATTGAGCACCTGGCTCATGCGTACCGGCATCGCGTCCATCAAGTGGGTGCGCCCGGTTTTGACGTAGGCGTGAACCTCGATCGCCTTGCGCTCGATAACCTGCACCAGATGGCTCAGCGCCGGCAGCAACTGCTCGTGCAGGCCCAGTGCAGCGCTGACATGGATGGTGGTCGGGATAATGTCGTTGCTGCTTTGCCCGCAGTTGACGTGATCGTTGGGGTTCACCGGCTCGCCCAGCAGCCGCGTGGCCAGGGTTGCAATCACTTCGTTGGCATTCATGTTGGAGCTGGTGCCCGAACCGGTCTGGAAAATATCCACCGGGAAGTGCTCCATGAAATCACCGGTCAACAGGATCTGGGTGGCCTCGACAATCGCCTCGCCCTGGGCCGCGCTGATCTGCTTGAGTTCAACGTTGGCCAGGGCCGCTGCGCCCTTGGCCAGGATCAGGGCGCGAATGAATTGCGCAGGCATGCGTTGATGGCTGATGGGGAAGTTGTCGACTGCACGCTGGGTTTGCGCACCGTACAACGCGGATTCAGGCACACGCAACTCACCCATGCTGTCACGTTCGATACGAGTGTTACTCATCGGGAAATCCTTGCACCAGTTCTGTTAAAGAAATTGAAGGTTCGAGCTCGCAGGTTGCCAACTGCCAGGCAAAGCTTTGCCAGCGCTTGAGTCGGCAATTGCACAGGGCTTGGGTTTCGAGGTCGCGCAGCGGACGCCACGCGTTGTCCAGGCACAGATTGCGCCAGTGCCAAGGCAGCGCGGTGTCAGTGGCTGTGTCTAGCATCAGGCGGAAGGTGGTGACCGCAATCAACCACGGGGAAGTGGCTGTACAGCCAGCAAGATAGCGGCCTTCAGCCAGGTAATGCTCGATCAGGCGCGGTTCGTCCGGCGCCAGCCCGCAGCGGATCTGGCGGCTCATCCAGCGCCAGCTTTCTAGATACAGCCCTTCACGCAACGCAGAACTCATGACCCAGGCTCACTCGATAATGAGATTCATTATTAAGCGATATTGATTATCAAAACAAGTCTGCTAAAGGACAGGATGCACAAACACAAAAAAGGCGTATCACCGCTGCAGTGATACGCCTTGGCATGGAACAGGCCAGTCTTAGCTGCCCGCCACCATCATGCGTTCAATCAGCACCGAACCGGTGCGGATGTTGCTGCGCAGCTCCAGATCGTTGCCCACGGCCACGATCTGTTTAAACATATCGCGCATATTGCCGGCGATGGTCACTTCCTGCACCGGGAACTGGATTTCGCCATTCTCGACCCAGAAACCCGCCGCGCCACGGGAATAGTCACCGGTGACCATGTTCAGGCCGCTGCCCATTAACTCGGTGACAAACAGACCACGCCCCATTTTGCGAATCAAGGCTGCCTGGTCTTCATCACCGTGTGTCACAAAGAGGTTATGCACGCCGCCGGCGTTGGCAGTGCTCGGCATGCCCAGTTTGCGCCCCGAGTAAGTGCTCAGGATGTACGAAACCAACTCGCCGTCCTTGATAAACGGTTTGGCGTAAGTGGCCAGGCCATCATTGTCGAACGACGAGCTGCCCATGGCGCGCATCAGGTGCGGGCGCTCATCCAGGGTCAACCATTCAGGGAAAATCTGCTGCCCCATTGCATCGAGCAGGAACGACGATTTACGGTACAGGTTGCCACCCGAGATTGCCCCCAGGAAACTGCCAAACAGGCCGCCAGCCAGTTCGGCCGAGAACAGCACCGGCACCTCGCACGTCGGTACCGGGCGCGAGCCCAGTCGCCGGGCAGCGCGCTCGGCGGCGCGCTGGCCAATGCTCACGGCGTCCATCAACAACTCGCCCTGGCAATTGACGTCATACCAGTAGTCACGCTGCATCTGGCCGTCGCCTTCGGCAATCATTACGCAGCTGAGGCTGTGACGGGTCGAAGCCGAGCCGCCGATAAAACCATGGCTATTGCCGTACACGCGGCAGCCCTGATGGGTGCTGAGGGTGGTGCCATCGGCATTTTTGATCCGGCTGTCGGCCTCAAATGCAGCGGCTTCGCAGGCCAGGGCCTTTTCAATGGCCTGCTCGGGGGTGATGTCCCAGGTGTGGAACACATCAAAGTCTTTCAGTTCACGCGCCATCAGGCTGGCATCGGCCAAACCCGAGCTTTCGTCTTCCGAGGTGTGTTTGGCAATCGCCAGGGCGGCGGCGACGGTTTCGCGGATGGCATCCGGGCCGGTGGCCGAGGTGCTGGCCGAGCCTTTGCGCTGGCCTACATAGAGGGTGATGCCAAAACCCTGGTCACGGTTGAACTCTACGGTTTCAACTTCGCGCTGACGTACCGAGGTCGATAACCCCTGCTCCAGCGACACGGCTACTTCACAGGCGCTGGCACCCTGGCGCCTGGCTTCGGCGATGATTTGCTCGACCTGTTCCTGCAGTGCCGGCAAGGCCTGCGGGCCGACGCTTTGAACTGCACTCATGGTTTTCTCCACTCAAATTCTGTTTTCGGCAGGGCCGCCGAGCGACCGGGCCGGACAAGCGGCCCCCGACTGGTTATCATGGCGGCGTTTCTTTGCGGACTGCCACCATGGTTGATTCTTACGACGACGCCTTCGACGGCGAAAAAAGCAAATCGCAGGTCAAACGCGAGCTTCATGCTCTGGTTGATCTGGGCGAGCGTCTCACGACACTCAAGCCTGACTTGCTGAACAAAATGCCCCTGACTGACGCTATGCGTAAGGCTTTGGCAGATGCTCCAAAACACACGGCTCATATTGCGCGCAAGCGCCATATGATGTTCATCGGCAAACTGATGCGCGATCAACCGCTTGACGAAATTCTTGCCTTGATCGATCAAGTCGATGCCTCTTCTCGCCAGTACAACGAACGTTTTCACAACCTCGAGCGCTGGCGTGATCGCCTGATCGAGGGTGATGACGCTGTACTGGAAAAGTTTGTTGCCGAGTTCCCTGAAGCCGACCGCCAGCAAATGCGTTCGGTGATACGTCAGGCCAAACACGAGCTGGCTCATAACAAGGCACCGGCTTCAAGCCGCAAATTGTTCAAGTACATCCGTGGGTTGGACGAGACTCAACGCGGTCTGCGTTAAGCCTCGTACCCGTGAAGGTTGCCTGGCAACCTTCACGGGACCTCCCCTCAACCGCCCGTACCGCCTACAGTGATCGCGTCAATCTTCAGGGTTGGCTGGCCGACACCTACCGGCACCGACTGCCCATCCTTGCCACACGTGCCTACGCCGCTGTCCAGCGACAGATCGTTACCGACCATCGACACCTTGCTCATTGCTTCCGGCCCGTTGCCAATCAGGGTCGCGCCTTTGACTGGGCGAGTGATTTTGCCGTCTTCAATCAGATAGGCTTCGCTGGTGGAGAACACAAACTTGCCGCTGGTGATATCGACCTGACCACCACCCAGATTGGCGCAGTAGATGCCCTTTTTCACCGAAGCGATGATTTCGGCAGGATCGCTTTCGCCGCCCAGCATGTAGGTGTTGGTCATGCGCGGCATCGGCAAGTGCGCATAGGATTCGCGACGGCCGTTGCCGGTGCGCGCCACGCCCATCAGACGGGCATTGAGCTTGTCCTGCATATAGCCCTTGAGCACGCCGCTTTCAATCAGGGTGGTGCACTCGGTCGGGGTGCCTTCGTCATCCACGCTCAGCGAGCCACGGCGGCCCGCCAGGGTACCGTCATCGACGATGGTGCACAGTTTGGAAGCAACCATTTCGCCCATGCGTCCGCTGTAGGCAGAACTGCCCTTGCGGTTGAAGTCCCCTTCCAGACCGTGACCCACCGCTTCATGCAACAGTACGCCGGACCAACCCGAGCCCAGAACCACCGGCATGGTGCCTGCCGGAGCCGGTACCGCTTCGAGGTTGACCAGGGCCTGGCGCAACGCTTCACGGGCGTAACCCATGGCACGATCGTCAGTGAGGAAATAGCGGTAGTCGGTACGCCCGCCACCACCATGACCGCCGCGCTCGCGACGGCCATTCTGCTCAACGATGACGCTGACGTTGAAACGCACCAGCGGCCGGATATCTGCCGCCAGCCCGCCATCGGTGGAGGCCACCAGAATCCGCTCCCAGACCCCGGCCATGCTCACGGTGACTTGCTGGATACGCGGATCGAGGGCGCGGGTGGCGGCATCGACACGCTTGAGCAGCTCGACCTTTTCTGCGCGGCTGATGACTTCCAGCGGGTTGTCCGGGCCATACAGCTGAGCCACGTCCTGGGTGGTGAACGCCTGCACCGTGCCGTTTTGCCCGGCGCGGGAGATCGAGCGGGCGGCGCGGGCAGCCTGACCCAATGCTTCCAGGGTAATGGCATTGCTGTAGGCAAAGCCGGTCTTCTCGCCAGACTGGGCGCGAACACCTACACCCTGGTCGAGGTTAAAGCTGCCTTCTTTGACGATGCCGTCTTCCAGCGCCCAGGATTCGGAAATCTGGCCCTGGAAATACAGGTCTGCCGCGTCGATACCCGGCCCGGCCAGGTCGCCCAATACGCTTTGCAGGCTTTCGATGGTGACACCTCCGGGTGCCAACAGGTGTTCGCTGACTGAGGTCAACAACTCGCTCATAATCACTCCGTCTTGGCCCCTGCTTCAGCATCTTTGAGTGCTGAACCCTCGGGCCTGAAAAATCTGTTCTGTGGGAGCGGGCTTGCTCGCGATGGCATCGATGCGGGGCAACGGTTACACCCTGTCGCCTGCATCGTGAGCAAGCCCGCTCCCACTTAAATTAGATGGGCGTTGAACCGCCGATGGCTCACCACCGGCATGCGCGCCCTGATATCCGCCTGCTCAAGCGCATCGCGGCGGGCCAGCAACACCCCCTCGCCCTGCGCCTGCTCGGCCAGCACCCGCCCCCAGGAATCGATAATGGCTGCATGCCCCCAGGTTTCTCGCGGGCCCGGATGCACGCCGCCCTGGGCCGCTGCAAGGATATAGCACTGGGTTTCAATGGCGCGGGCGCGTATCAGTATCTCCCAATGGGCCGCACCCGTGACAGCGGTAAAGGCCGAGGGCGCGGTAATCAGTTCAGCGCCCGCAGTGCGCAGCTCACTGTACAGCTCCGGGAAGCGCAGGTCATAACATACGCTCAGGCCCAGCTTGCCCACCGGGGTATCAACCACCACCACACGCTTGCCCCGGGCATAGTCATCAGACTCGCGATAGCGGCCACGGTTGTCAGACACATCCACATCAAACAAGTGCAATTTGTCGTAACGGGCCGCTTGCTCGCCCTCGGCGTTGATCAGCAATGAACAAGCATTGACCTTGGCTTCAGGCTGCCCCTCGGGGGGCAGAGGCAAAGTACCAGCCACTACCCATAACTTGAGGTCGCGGGCGGTCTGTTTCAACCAGGGCAGGATCGGGCCCTCGCCCAACGCCTCGGCGCGGCCGATGGCGGCAGTATCGCGACGGCCCATCGCGGCAAAGTTCTCGGGCAACACGGCCAGTTGCGCACCGCCTTGGGCAGCCTCTTCCAGCAGGCGACGGGCCTGGGCCAGATTGGCCAGGACATCGCTCTGGCTGACCATTTGAATCACTGCCAGGGTCATGCTGCGCTCCTAGTGTTTCTCGAAAGGCTTGTCGAAGGTGATTTTCGGATCGTTCCACGGGCCCTGGATGCTGTATTGCACGCTGGCGAAGCGCGACACCTGGTCACCGATCAGCTTGTTGAGCAGGAACATCGCCCCGCCCGCTGCCGGCCCGCCCACCAACAGCGCTGCAAGGGGCAGGTTATTGGTCACGGGCAAGGTCACCAGCAGCTTGGCGTCGACCCGGTCGGTGACCATGTTCAATGTACCGTTAAGTTCCAGATTGGTGGACGGCCCGGTCATCAGGATCGGCTTGCCTGTGCTGTACACGCCGCTGCGGGCATTGAGCACGCCCTTGACCCGGTCATAGCTCAGGCCCTTGCCGAACAGGTCGGAGAAGTCCAGGCGCAGACGGCGGCCAATGGCGTTGAAGTTGAGCAAGCCAAAAATGCGCAGCACCTGGGCGCTGCCGTCGACTTCCACAAACTGCCCCTTGTTGAGCGAGGCGTCCAGTGTGCCGGAGAAACGCTTGAGACCAATCCACGCTGGCGAACCGGGCCAGTTGCCATCGATGTCCACATGAAAGTTGTCGCTGGTGACGCTGGGGGCAAAGCCCCAGTTCTTCAGCACCGTGGCCAGGTTGCCGCCACCCAGGCGCCCCTGGTACCAGCTTTTGCTGTTACCAGGGGCGCCTTCCCAGCCGCCCGAACCTTCAAGCAGCATGCCCTTGAGCCCCAGATTGAGACTGGTAAGGCTGATGCCACGGCTGTTGGGTCGAATGTTGAGTGACCAGGCACCAAGCAGGTCCGCCCCCTGGTAGAGCTGGCGAATAATGATGTCCAGGGCCGGTATTTTGCGCGGGTCGACCGCAGCCAGCGGGTCGGGGGCATTCTCGTCTGCCACCGTCTTGGGATCAGGCGCAGGCAGGCGAATGGTCTGCATGTTGACCACAATCGGCGCGTTGTTCGCATCCGGTAAGGTCACGGCGCCGATGGCCTGCTTGCTGTCGATTTGCAGCGCCCAGGAGGCGGCGACGCGCTTCATGACCAGGCGCACCTGATCCAATTGGCTGCCGAAGGCAATCAACTTGCCGACTTTAAAGTCCGCACTGCTGAGCAGTTGCTTGGCGCTGCCGCCGGGGTCATTGCCGGCATATCGTTCGACCAGCGCCTGCCAGGGGGCGACGTCCAGCTCCGACAGCACGCCGCGAATGCGCAGGCCCTTGGTCGTGGGCAAAACGGGTTTGCCATCGCCCAGGAACAACTCGCCACGCCCGTCTTCAAACTTGCCATTGGGGGCAGCAAAGGTCAGGTTGACCAAGTCGCCGTAGTCAAACCAGTACCGCCGCTCGGCGCCTTGCAGAGTCATGCGAAACACGCTGTTGCGGCTTTCATTGGCCGCCAGCCCGAAGGGTGCCGGCAAATCCACCACCGCGCCCTTGAGGCTGGAGCTGACGCGTAACTGGCTGTCGGCACCGTCCAGGGTCAGTTGCAACTGATAGGGCAAGTCACCGCTTACCGGGATCGGTTGATTGAACTTGAGCCAGTCCGTGAGTTTTTTCACCCCCACCTGACCGCTGGCCACCACCCGGGTGCTGATGCGGCCAGGCTTGCCGTCGGCAAAGATCTGCGCGGTGATCGGGCGATCGAACGCCCGGGCGCTGATGCCCTTGCCGCTCAGGCCCTTGGCACTGTCAAAGCGCAGGTCACCCTTGAGCTGGGTCAGTTCAAGCTCGGGTTCGCTGATTTTCAGGCGCGCCTTGTCGACGTTGAAGTCCACCAGGATTTTTGGCTCCACACCCTTTTCCAGCGGGATGTCCAGATCAACACGGCCCTTCAGCGAACCTTCACCCTGCCAGCCAGCGAACGTTTCTGCGGTACCTATCGGTGCTTCCTGAAGAATTTTCAGACCGTCCCCCAGCCCGCCCTCAAAGTCGCCATCCAGAAACAGATGGCTGACCTTGCCGGCAGGCACATGCGGGATGCTGACAGCCACGTTACGCACACGGGTGTCGAGTAGCTGACCTTTGCTGGCCATGATCCGCACACCGCTATCTTCAATAAACACATCGCCCGACACGTTACGCACATGGGGCCAGCCAGGCTGGAACGCCAGTTCTGCGCCATGCACCTTGAAAAACAGGCTGATATTGCGCGCCGCCGCAACGGCGTCATGGCTCAGCGAACCTTGATACTGGAAGAAGCCCTCTTCGACTGCGCCTTTGATAATCGCGGTGCTCAGCCACTCCGAAAGCGCCGGACTCAGTACTTCAGGCAGGTACTTGGGGGTAAAACGGCCGTCGCCATCTGTCAGGCCCACCCGCAGGTCCATGTAATCTTCCTGGGAATGGTCAAGGTGAATGCGGATCAAAAAGTCGGCCGCGATATTGCCCTCTTCCCCCAGCACTTTGATGTAGGGCGCAATCAGGGTGAAGCTGTCCTTGTTCAGGGTCCAGGTCAGCAGGGCATTGGCTTGCAAGTATTGCCAGGGCTTGGCGAAGATCGGGTCGAGGTGCAGCATGAAGTCTTTGCTGTCCAGGCGCAGTTCGCCCTTGCCCAGGTCGCCGCTGATCAGGCCACTGACATTGCGCGCCGCCGGAGCGCCGTGGGTGGCATTGAAGCCGACCTGCTCCAGATTGGCCGCAAAGCTGATTTTTTGATCGTCCGTGGCTGCTGGTCGATAATCAGCCAGCACATTGCGCAAGGTGCCGGTAACGCTCAATTGATCGATGACTTTGGCGACGGCTTCCGGCACGGGGGCCAGTGAGTCCATCAGCGGCGTGATCGGGGTCAGGTCCAGGCGGTCGGCCTGCAGGTGCCAACGCTCCTGCTCCTTGTCGGTGGCCGCGAACTGCTGCAGTTGCAGACGGGTTTCCCAACGGGTCTTGCCCAGGTTCATGGCCAGTGAGTCGAGCACCACCCTGAAACCCTGTTTGCCGCGCTCAGCCCAGGCATGCAGCGCCAGGTTCTCGATGGTCTCGGGTTTGCGATCGGCATAGGCACCACTGAACCGGGTCGCATTCAGGCGCGCCACCGCGCTCTGTACCGAGCCCTGGCTCCAGTTGAACCAGAACTCGCCTCCAGCCTTGAGCTCGGAGACTTTCCACGGTGCGATCAGCGTGGCCGGCAGCCACTTGGCCCAATCACTTTGCGGCAGGCTCACATAGGCCTGGGCCGCACCGTCACGCCAGTGGCTGGCCTGAACCTGTGTGCTGAGGCTCAGCGCCACGGGCTGGCCATCGGGCAAGGTCAGCCGCGCATCAAGACGCTGGTCCGACGCGCCGACGTCCAGCGTCAGCCCGACATAAGTCAGGGTCAGCGGGGATTGTTTGTAGGGTTCCAGGGTCACCTGGCTGTCGAGCACCGACAACCGCGCCACACGTTGCAGCTGGTTGAGCAACTGCTCAGGGTCAAGCGGCTGGTCATCCTGCACCGGCAGCCCTTCGAGTGCCCAGTGGCCGTGTTCATCCTGGCGCAAGCTCAGTTGCAGACCATTGAGTTGCACGTGACCAATACGGATATCACGGTTCAACAGGCTGGCCCACACATCGGGCACCACCTGCACTTCATCCAGACGCAGGGCGCTGTTGCCCTCACCGACCATGACGTCGTGGGCCTTCAATACCGGCGCCATGCCGCTCCAGCTTCCTTCCAGGCTGCCAATGGTCAATGGCATGCCCAGCGCTTCACGGGCTTTGCTCTGCACTTCAACGCGGTATTCGGCGATCAGGGGGGTCAATTCACGGCCGATACTGACGTACAACGCCGTCAGGACCAAAACCAGAGCGCACGCGCCCAGCCCCCAACGGGTCAGCGCGGCAAAAAAGCGTGTCAGACGCTCCATGTCAGGTGGCCCCTTAAATAATGATCGTAGGGGCCGGTTTCAGCCCCTTTTCGACGCTATGTGACGCTAGATACTTCAGAGCAGCACCACGTCGTATTGTTCCTGGGAGTACATGGTTTCGACCTGAAAACGAATCGTGCGACCGATAAACCCTTCCAGCTCCGCGACATTGCCTGACTCTTCGTCCAGCAAACGATCCACCACTTTCTGGTTGGCCAGCACACGATAGCCGGTCGCTTGATAAGCCCGGGCCTCTCGCAGGATCTCACGGAAGATTTCATAGCAGATGGTTTCGGGGGTTTTCAACTTTCCCCGGCCCTGGCAGCACACGCACGGCTCACACAACACTTGCTCCAGGCTCTCGCGCGTACGTTTGCGGGTCATCTGCACCAGACCCAACTCGGTAATGCCGATGATGTTGGTCTTGGCGTGATCACGCTCCAGCTGTTTTTCCAGGGTGCGTATCACCTGGCGCTGGTGCTCTTCATCTTCCATGTCGATAAAGTCGATGATGATGATCCCGCCCAGGTTGCGCAGGCGCAGTTGCCGGGCAATCGCGGTAGCCGCTTCGAGGTTGGTCTTGAAGATGGTTTCCTCAAGGTTGCGATGCCCCACAAACGCGCCGGTGTTGACGTCGATGGTGGTCATGGCCTCAGCCGGGTCGACCACCAGATAACCGCCGGACTTGAGCGGTACCTTGCGGTCCAGGGCCTTCTGGATTTCGTCTTCAACGCCGTACAAATCGAAAATCGGCCGTTCGCCCGGGTAGTGCTCAAGGCGGTCGGCGATTTCCGGCATCAGTTCGGCAACAAATTGCGTGGTCCTCTGAAAGGTTTCCCGCGAATCGATGCGAATTTTCTCGATCTTGGGGCTGACCAGATCACGCAATGTACGCAGCGCCAGGCCCAGGTCTTCGTAGATCACCGTCGGCGCGCCCACCGTCTTGATCTGGGCACCGATCTGGTCCCACAAACGACGCAGGTAGCGAATATCCATCAGGATCTCATCCGCCCCGGCACCTTCGGCCGCCGTACGCAGGATAAACCCGCCGGCTTCCTTGATGCCTTCCTGGGCCACGCAATCACTGACCACCTGTTTAAGGCGTTCGCGCTCGGCTTCGTCTTCGATCTTCAGCGAAATGCCGACATGGGCGGTGCGCGGCATATACACCAGGTAGCGCGAGGGTATCGACAGTTGAGTCGTCAGGCGCGCACCTTTTGAACCTATCGGGTCTTTGGTGACTTGCACCACCAGGCTCTGGCCTTCATGCACCAGCGTACCGATGCTTTCAACGGCCTGGCCTTCACGCAGGGAAATTTCGGAGGCATGAATAAAAGCAGCACGATCCAGACCGATATCCACAAAGGCAGCCTGCATGCCGGGCAAAACCCTGACAATCTTGCCTTTGTAGATATTACCGACAATGCCCCGGCGCTGGGTACGTTCGACATGCACCTCTTGCAGAACACCGTTCTCTACCACTGCCACGCGCGATTCCATCGGCGTGATGTTGATCAGGATCTCTTCACTCATGGCTGGGTCTCGTTCAGGCGTCATCACAGTAGTGCCACGTCTCGTAGGTGCCGTATTCAGCGCACGGTAAGGTTTTGCCAACAGGGTATGCCGAAATGCCCGAGCAGTTCTGCGGTTTCGCACACAGGCAGGCCCACGACGGCGGAATAACTGCCATTCAGGCCCGCCACAAACACCGCAGCCAAGCCCTGAATGGCGTAGCCACCGGCTTTGTCCAGGGGTTCACCGCTGGCCCAATACAGGCTGGCTTCTTGTTTGCTGATGTTTCTAAAGCGTACCTGACTGCGTACCACTCGGGTTTCACAGCGCCCGGCGTCAATAATCGCGATCGCGGTCAACACCTCATGCTCCCGGCCAGACAGCGCCATGAGCATAGCCAAGGCGTCGGCCTCGTCGACCGGTTTACCGAGAATGTGTTCATCGAGCACCACGGCCGTGTCAGCCCCCAGTACGCAAAACGCAGCGTCCGGCATGGTCGTCAGCAGTTGTTGGCGCCCGGCCTGGGCCTTTTCGCGCGCCAGGCGCTCGACATAGGCCATAGGGGATTCATTCGGGAGGGGAGTTTCGTCAATGGCTGCGCTGACCGTTTCAAACGGCACGCCGATCTGAGTCAACAACTCGCGTCGGCGCGGTGAGCCAGAGGCCAGATAAAGCGAGGTCATCAAGACATCTCCCTGTCGAGGTGCACAAACCAGGAAATGGCTCGTATCCGGTTAATTGATTTTGAAGCGTCTGCACAGCCCGCGCAGCCCGTAACTGACCCAGGGCCACAGCAGGGCACTGACCACACCCGGCAACACCAGCGCCAGCGTTGGCTGGCGATTGCCGGTCAACGCACTGAGCCACAGTTGCGCAAGCTGCGCCAGGCCGAACACAACCAGAAGCACCAGGCATTGCTGCCACATCGGGAACACCCGCAAGCGCTGCTGAAGGGACAGCACCAGAAAGGTAATCAGGGTCAGGGTCAGGGCGTTCTGCCCCAGCAACGTGCCATACAGCACATCCTCCGCCAACCCCAGGCAAAACGCGGTGACCATGCCCACTTTGTGCGGCATGTACAAGGCCCAGAAAGCCAGTAGCAATGCCAGCCAGAGCGGGCGCAGGATTTCCATGAACTGGGGCATGGGTGAAATACTGAGCAACAGGCCAATGGCAAATGTCAGCCAGATGATCCAGCCGTTACGCGAACGGGTACTCGCCATTTATTGCCTCTCCCGGGTAGTGGCCGGCACGGCGGCTGGCGGCTTGGCGGCAGGGGTTGCAGCGGGCGCAGGTTTTTTCACGGTCTTGGGCTCGGCAACAGCCGCCGGAGCTGGAGCCACAGCCGCCGGGATAACGGCCGCTGCAGGCGCAACCGGCTTGGGCACCGTCGCCGGAATGATCGGCGGCGGTTCACCGTTTTGTTCAGCCTGCTGAGCCTTGGCCGCATCGTTGGCCCGCTCTTCAGGGGTACGGCTGTCACTGAACACCAGCAGCAGGTAACGGCTGCGATTCAGGGCTGCCGTCGGCACGGCCCGCACAATGGCAAAGGGCTGACCCGAATCGTGAATCACCTCCTTTACCGTTGCCACCGGGTAACCGGCCGGGAAGCGCTGCCCCAGGCCCGAGCTGACCAACAGGTCACCCACCTTGATATCCGCCGTGTCGGCAACATGACGCAGTTCAAGGCTCTCGGGGTTGCCCGTACCGCTGGCAATCGCCCGCAACCCGTTACGGTTGACCTGTACTGGAATGCTATGGGTGGTATCGGTCAGCAACAGGACACGCGAGGTGTAAGGCATCAACTCAACCACCTGCCCCATCAGACCGCGGGCATCGAGTACCGGCTGGCCCAGCACAACGCCGTCACGTTCACCCTTGTTGATGATGATGCGATGAGTGAAGGGGTTGGGGTCCATGCCGATCAGCTCGGCCACTTCGACCTTTTCGTTGACCAGCGCCGAAGAGTTGAGCAACTCGCGCAGGCGAACGTTCTGCTCGGTCAAGGCCGCCAGCTTTTGCATGCGCCCCTGAAGCAGAAGGTTTTCGGTTTTGAGTTTCTCGTTTTCAGCCACCAGCTCAGTGCGGCTGCCGAACTGACTGGCCACGCCCTGCCACAAACGCTGCGGCAGATCGGTGATCCAGTAGGACTGCATCAGTACCAGAGACATCTGGCTGCGCACAGGCTTGAGTAACGTAAAGCGAGCGTCCACTACCATTAGCGCGACCGATAGCACGACCAGCACCAGAAAGCGCACGCCCAATGAGGGGCCTTTGGAAAAGAGCGGTTTAATAAGCCGCTCCTCCCGGGCAGGTGTTCAATTTATTCATACGGCTTCAAGCGGCCTGGATGAAGATTGACAGAAGATAAACGCCAAAAGGCAGCACTGCAAAGTGCTACCTTCTGATGATAACGAAAGGGCTGCACCACGCGATCTTATTCGCTGGAGAGCAGGTCCATCGTGTGTTTATCCATCATTTCCAGCGCACGGCCACCGCCACGCGCAACACAGGTCAACGGGTCTTCGGCAACAATCACCGGCAGACCGGTTTCCTGAGCCAGCAACTTGTCGAGGTCACGCAGCAAGGCGCCACCACCGGTCAGTACCAGGCCACGCTCGGCGATGTCCGAAGCCAGCTCTGGCGGAGACTGTTCCAGCGCGCTTTTCACGGCCTGAACGATGGTTGCCAGCGACTCTTGCAGAGCCTCGAGCACTTCATTGGAGTTCAGGGTGAAGGCACGTGGTACGCCCTCTGCCAGGTTACGGCCGCGTACGTCGACTTCACGTACTTCACCACCCGGGTAGGCAGTGCCGATTTCCTGCTTGATGCGCTCGGCAGTCGATTCACCGATCAGGCTGCCGTAGTTACGGCGCACATAGGTGATGATTGCTTCGTCGAAACGGTCGCCACCTACCCGTACGGATTCGGCGTAAACCACACCGTTCAGGGAGATCAGCGCGATTTCAGTGGTACCGCCACCGATATCGACAACCATCGAGCCACGAGCTTCTTCAACCGGCAGGCCTGCACCGATGGCCGCAGCCATTGGTTCTTCGATCAGGAACACTTCACGGGCACCGGCACCGAGTGCCGATTCACGAATGGCGCGACGCTCTACCTGAGTCGATTTGCAAGGCACGCAAATCAAGACTCGCGGGCTAGGTTGCAGGAAACTGTTTTCATGCACCTTGTTGATGAAGTACTGCAGCATTTTTTCGCAAACGCTGAAATCGGCGATAACGCCGTCCTTCATCGGACGAATGGCAGCAATGTTGCCCGGTGTACGGCCAAGCATGCGCTTGGCCTCGGTGCCGACAGCAACGACACTTTTCTGGTTACCGTGTGTCCGAATAGCCACAACTGATGGCTCATTCAGGACAATACCGCGCTCGCGCACGTAAATAAGGGTGTTGGCAGTGCCCAGGTCGATGGAAAGATCGCTGGAAAACATGCCACGCAGTTTCTTGAACATGGGAAAGGGACCCTAGGCAACGCGTGGGTAAAAAAGTGCGGCAAACTCTAACAACGACAGGGATTTTGGGCAAGGCGCCAATATGTTAAATTGGGCGCTTTTCTGAGCACCAACACCCACAATCGCGGCCATATGACCGTAGAAATGCGGTAGTGTTCCGACAATCTAACACACGGATAGCATCCGTCCTGTTTTCCACTGGAGAATCCCATGGCGCTAGACCGCTCCGACGTGGAAAAAATCGCACATTTGGCCCGTCTTGGCCTCAATGATGCCGATATTCCACGCACCACCGAAGCCCTTAACAGCATTTTGGGGCTGATTGATCAGATGCAGGCCGTCGACACGACCGGTATCGAGCCTCTGGCCCACCCACTGGAAGCCAGCCAGCGCCTGCGTGCAGACGTCGTGACTGAGAGCAATCATCGCGAGGCGTATCAGTCCATCGCACCGGCGGTCGAAAACGGCCTCTATCTGGTTCCGAAAGTCATCGAGTAAAGGGAAAGCGCCTGCATGCATCAATTGACTCTGGCCGAGATCGCCCGCGGACTCGCCGATAAAAAGTTTTCTTCCGAAGAGCTGACCAAGACCCTGCTGGCGCGTATCGCCCAGCTCGATCCTCAGCTCAACAGTTTTATCACCCTCACCGAAGACCTTGCCCTGGAGCAGGCCAAGGCCGCTGACGCACGTCGCGCCAACGGTGAAAGCGGTGCCCTGCTGGGCGCCCCGATCGCTCACAAGGACCTGTTCTGCACCCTGGGCGTACGCACCAGCTGCGCCTCGAAGATGCTCGACAACTTCAAGGCACCGTACGACGCCACAGTGGTAGCCAAGCTGGCCGCTGCCGGCGCCGTAAGCCTGGGCAAGACCAACATGGACGAGTTCGCCATGGGTTCGGCCAACGAATCGAGCTACTACGGCGCGGTCAAAAACCCGTGGAACCTTGACCACGTACCCGGCGGTTCGTCGGGTGGTTCGGCCGCCGCCGTTGCCGCCCGCCTGTTGCCTGCCGCTACGGGGACCGACACTGGCGGATCTATCCGACAGCCGGCAGCCCTGACCAACCTCACAGGCCTGAAACCGACGTACGGTCGCGTTTCGCGCTGGGGCATGATCGCCTACGCCTCCAGCCTCGACCAGGCCGGCCCGCTGGCTCGCACGGCCGAAGACTGCGCCATCCTGCTGCAAGGCATGGCCGGTTTCGACCCGCAAGACTCCACCAGCATTGACGAGCCCGTACCGGACTTCAGCGCCAACCTCAATGGTTCGCTGAAAGGCCTGCGTATCGGCGTGCCTAAAGAGTTCTTCAGCGAAGGCCTCGACACGCGTATCGCCGAGCTGATCCACAACAGCATCAAGGAACTGGAAAAACTCGGCGCCGTGATCAAGCCGATCAGCCTGCCGAACATGCAGCACGCGATTCCTGCGTACTACGTCATCGCACCTGCCGAGGCTTCGTCCAACCTGTCGCGTTTTGACGGTGTGCGCTTCGGCCATCGCTGCGAAAACCCCAAAGACCTCACTGACCTGTACAAGCGCTCGCGCGCCGAGGGCTTTGGCCCGGAAGTACAGCGCCGGATCCTGGTGGGCGCCTACGCCCTGTCGGCGGGCTACTACGACGCTTACTACCTGCAGGCGCAAAAAATCCGTCGCCTGATCAAAAACGACTTCATGGCGGCATTCAACGAAGTCGACATCATCCTCGGCCCGACCACGCCTAACCCGGCCTGGAAAATCGGCGCTAAAAACAGCGACCCGGTTTCCGCCTACCTGGAAGACGTCTACACCATCACCGCCAACCTCGCGGGCCTGCCGGGCCTGTCGATGCCAGCCGGTTTTGTCGATGGCTTGCCAGTGGGCGTGCAGTTGCTTGCACCTTATTTCCAGGAAGGTCGCCTGCTCAACGTCGCCCACCAGTATCAGTTGAACACTGACTGGCACACGCGCTCACCTGCCGGCTTCTGAGGAGAAACATATGCAATGGGAAGTTGTGATCGGGCTGGAAATTCACTCCCAGCTCGCCACCCAATCGAAGATTTTCTCCGGTAGTGCCACCACCTTTGGTGCAGAACCGAACACCCAGGCCAGCCTGGTAGACCTGGGCATGCCCGGCGTATTGCCGGTACTGAACCAGGAGGCCGTGCGCATGGCCGTCATGTTCGGCGTGGCAGTAGATGCCGAGATCGGTCAGCACAACGTGTTTGCCCGCAAGAACTATTTCTACCCCGACCTGCCCAAGGGCTACCAGATCAGCCAGATGGAGTTGCCGATCGTCGGCAAGGGTCACCTGGACATCACTCTGGAAGACGGCACCGTCAAGCGGGTCGGCATTACCCGCGCGCACCTTGAAGAAGACGCCGGCAAAAGCCTGCACGAAGACTTCAGCGGCTCCACCGGCATCGACCTGAACCGCGCGGGCACACCGCTGCTGGAAATCGTTTCCGAACCGGACATGCGCAGCGCCAAAGAGGCCGTGGCCTACGTCAAAGCCATGCACGCCCTGGTACGTTACCTGGGTATCTGCGACGGCAACATGGCCGAAGGCTCGCTGCGTTGCGACTGCAACGTATCGGTGCGCCCGGTGGGTCAGGCCGAGTTCGGCACCCGCTGCGAGATCAAGAACGTCAACTCGTTCCGTTTTATCGAGAAGGCGATCAACAGCGAAATCCAGCGCCAGATCGAGCTGATCGAAGACGGCGGCAAGGTTATCCAGCAAACCCGCCTGTATGACCCGAACAAGGACGAAACCCGCGCCATGCGCAGCAAGGAGGAAGCCAACGACTACCGTTACTTCCCCGATCCCGACCTGCTGCCGGTGGTGATCGAAGATGCGTTTATCGAACAGGTTCGCGCCACCCTGCCAGAACTGCCACCGCAAAAGCGCGAGCGCTTCCAGTCGCAGTTCGGCCTGTCGGCCTACGACGCCAGCGTTTTGGCTTCGAGCCGCGAACAAGCTGACTACTTCGAAAAAGTCGTGAGCATCAGCGGCGACGCCAAGCTGGCGGCCAACTGGGTCATGGTTGAGCTGGGCAGCCTGCTTAACAAGCAAGGCCTGGACATCGACCAGTCACCGGTAAGCGCCGAACAGCTGGGCGGCATGCTGCAGCGCATCAAGGACAACACCATCTCCGGCAAGATTGCCAAAGTGGTGCTTGAAGCAATGGCCAATGGCGAGGGCAGCGCTGACGAGGTCATCGAAAAGCGCGGTCTCAAGCAAGTCACCGACAGCGGCGCCATTGAAAAGGTGCTGGACGAAATGCTGGCGGCCAACGCAGAGCAGGTCGAGCAATACCGTGCGGCAGACGAAGCCAAGCGCGGCAAGATGTTCGGTTTCTTTGTCGGCCAGGCGATGAAAGCGTCCAAAGGCAAAGCTAACCCGCAACAGGTCAACGAGCTGCTGAAAAGCAAACTCGAAGGCTAAGCCACTCAACTGTGGGAGCGGGCTTGCCCGCTCCCACAGATTTTTGTGGTTATTTCCCGCAACAGAAGGATTACCCCATGAAGCAGCTACTCGGCGCCTGCGCCCTGCTCAGCTTGCTCGCCGGCTGTGCCAGCCATGACATAGACCCCCGCGGCTATGACAAAACCGGCATTGCCTCCTATTACGGCGCTCGCCACCACGGCAAGCGAACCGCCAGCGGTGAACCTTTCGACCAAAATGCCCTTACCGCTGCCCATCCCGCCCTGCCTTTCGGGACGCGGGTACTGGTCACCAACTTGAGCAACGACAAATCCGTCGTGGTACGCATCAATGACCGCGGCCCGCATACGCGCAGCCGCTTGATCGATCTTTCACGCCAGGCCGCCAGGCAGTTGGATATGCTGCGCAGTGGCACGGCTAAAGTCCGGGTCCAGGGCTTGAGCGACTAAGCGAGGGGGTCACTATTTTCGGCTTGAACGCATTATCTGCGTGGAGCGTGCTGCAACTGTTCGGCGGCCTGGTGCTGTTGATTGCAGGTGCGCAGCTGTTGGTGCGCTGCGCAGAGCACATTGCGAGCAAATTGAAGGTACGGCCACTTCTGGTCGGCTTGACCGTGGTAGCAATGGGCAGCAGCGCACCCCAGATGACGGTCAGCCTGCAGGCCGCGCTCAATGACACCGCGGACATTGCCGTGGGCAGTGTCATTGGCAGCAATATTTTTAACATCCTCGTCACCCTCGGGCTTTCGGCGCTGATTATTCCACTGCGGGTGTCGCGACAGCTGGTGCGCCTGGACATCCCGTTGATGATTCTCGCCAGCATCATGGTGTTTGCACTGGCCCTGAACCATCAACTCGACCGCCTGGACGGCGCACTTTTGCTGGTCGGCTTGCTGGTGTACCTGTTCTTGCTGCTGCACCAATCCCGCCACAGCGGTCACCACCACCCCGGCCGCGACACCCCTCACGCTTCATGGCTACGCACACTCACGCAGATGGGCTGCGCCTTGCTCCTCCTCGGCTTTGCCGGCCACCTGCTGCTGGGCGCTGCCGTCGAGGTGGCGTCAGAGCTGGGCCTGTCCGAACGCATCATCGGCCTGACCATCATCGCCGTGAGTACCTCACTGCCCGAGCTGGCCACTTCCCTGATTGCTGCATTTCGCGGCCAGCGTGAAATTGCGGTGGGCAACGTCATTGGCAGCAACGTGTTTAACCTGCTGGGCGTATTGGGGCTCACCGCCCTGCTGGCGCCCGCGCCACTGTCGGTGTCGCCCAATGCACTGGCCTTCGACCTGCCGGTAATGCTGGGCGTCGCAGCACTGTGCCTGCCGGTGTTCTATAGCGGCTATCGGGTGACACGGGTGGAAGGCTTGCTGTTTCTCGGTTTGTATCTGGCGTATGGCCTGCACGTAGTGTCATTCACCACCGGCATGCCGCTGGCAGGCAAGCTCGAGCATCTGATGCTGTTTTACATTCTGCCGGCTTTGTTGCTGTTTCTGCTGTTCAGCACTTTGCGTGCATGGCGCCGACAACATTGAGGCGTGGTGATTACCACTTAATGCAGGAACAAAACCTACAACAAAGACAGGTACATCCTGCTGAAGTATTTAGATAGCTCCCGTAAACATGGAGGATGCCGCGCGATACATGCGCCTCTGGTATTTACGGGCCTGCCATGAACTCACTTCGCTCCCTCGTTTTACTCGCCCTCACCCTGCTGACAAGCGGTTGCAGTTACGCATCGGATGCCGCGATGGCCTGCTTCATCAACAACGGTCAAGATTTCAGTAAAGTATTGGGCTGCTACAAACAGGCTCAAGCTGATCAGGCGCTGACGCATAAGTTCATCGGCTCAACATTGTTTCCCGGGGTGGAAAGACGTCGCTTCGAGCTTCAGTCCCAGCGCTGGACAGGGCATGACTTCGCTCGCCCGACCGACTGGGTTCACACTGTCGATATCTATATTCCGCAAGCTGCATTGAATAGCCAGGCACTATTGATCGCCAATAACGGGATCAATATCCCTGCAACCGACAAACCCCTGCAACCTTCAACAGACTTTACCGAAGAAATGGCACTCGGCATTGCCCGGCAAACGCAAACCATTGTGGTCTCTGTCAGCAATATCCCGAATCAGTACCTGACCTATGCCGATGATGACCTGGCGCGTCGCGAAGATGACAGCGTGGCCCATAGCTGGTCTCTGTTTCTAAAAAGCCCTGAGACCCGGCCATTTCTTTCGCTGCACATTCCCATGATGCTCACACTGGTCAAAGCCATGGACCTTGCCCAACAGGAGCTCAACCCATGGCAAATAGATCGTTTTATTGCCAGCGGCGCGTCCAAACGGGGGTGGGCGGTATGGATGACGGCGCTGACAGACTCGCGGGTGAGCGCAATAGCCCCCTTTGTTATCGATATTCTCAACACCAAAGCGGTTCTGAAACACACCTATGGTGCTTATGGTAAAAGCTGGCCGATTGCTTTCAATGCCTATCACCACGAAGGCATTACGCAACAGTTAGAAACGGCTGATTTCGACAAACTGATGCAGATAGAAGACCCTCTGCTCTATGCCAAATCATCAACCGACAGGATGACAATCCCCAAGTACATCGTGAATGCCAGCAGCGATGACTTTTTTCTCCCGGACAACGCACGGTTTTATTTTGACGCGTTGCCTGGAACAAAAATGCTCCGTGTCGCACCCAACGCAAGCCATTACGGGATCAAGGCATTTATCGAGAGTTCGTTGATTGCTTTTACCAACCGACTGCAACAGAAACGTCCATTACCGACCCTAACAACCATCGAAAAAACCGAATCGGCAAGTTCAAAAATGCAACTTGGGTTTTCTGAACGCCCCACCAAACTGGTTCAATGGCGCGCGTTCAATCTCAATGATCGTGATTTCCGACTGGCCTGCGGTATCAGGTACGAAGCCACCCCGATTGTCATGACCGAAAACAACACGCTTACCGTTGAGTTGAACTCACCCGAAGAGGGCTGGAGCGCCAACTACATAGAGGCCACGATGGCCGACGGCCTGGTCATCAGTACGCCTGTACTGGTTTTGCCGCACACCTATCCGACCTGGACACCCAAACAAATCGGGCCTGCATGCAGAAACCTGAACGATCCAGCCTGAGATTAAATCCAGCCGCCCCACTGCAACACAAAAATCCCGATATTGGTGGTGATCGCCGCCATCAAAGTGGTGATCACGATAATCGCTGCTGCCAGCTCGTGATTACCATTGGCTGCCCGCGCCATGACATAACTGGCAGCCGCCGTAGGGCTGGCGAAGTACAGGAACAAAATCCCCAGTTCCGGCCCGCGAAAACCGCAGATCCAGGCGCCGAGGGTTGCCAGCAGCGGCATGCTGACCATTTTCACCAGGCTGGCGCTCAGCGCCATGTCGCCACTTTTGCGCAGGCTCGCCAATGACAGCGTGCCACCGATGCAAATCAGCGCCAGCGGCAAGGTCATCGCCGCCAGATACTCACCCGATGCCTGCAACCAGCCAGGCAAGCTGATCTTGAACAGCGCAAAGGGCACTGCAGCCAGAACACTGATGATCAGCGGGTTCTTGACCACACTTTTGCAGATACTCCACGGATCTGACTTGATGACCGGGCTGTAAACCGCCAATACGATGGTCGACAGGGTGTTGTAGAGCAGGATCACCAGGCCGGCGAGCACTGCCCCCAGTGAAATCCCGTAGTCGCCGTACATGCTGGCCGCCAGAGCCAGGCCGATAACCCCGTTATTACCGCGAAAAGCACCCTGGGTGTAGATGCCACGGTCTTCCCGCGGGCAGCGCCAGATTGACCAGCCCCACGCCAGGGCAAAGCTGAGCAGGGTCGCCGCGACAAAATACGCCAGCACCTTGGGCTGCAAGGCAGCCCTGAGGTCGGCGTGCAAAATACCCAAAAACAACAACGCCGGCATGGTGACGTTAAACACCAATGCCGACGCCGTATGGATAAAGTTGTCATTGATCCAGCCCACGCGCTTGAGCACCACGCCTAAAAACAGCATGGCAAACACGGGAGCCGTAATGGAGAGCGTCTGAAGGAATATAGCCAGCATGTCGGCGCTCTCGTGAAGACAGGACAGGTTGAAGCCTTCCAGGGGTCAGCTTCAACGACCTTTATTACATACCTTTGACGGCATAAATGCCGGCAGCATTACGCCAGTAGCCTTTGTAGTCCATACCATAGCCAAACACGTAACGGTCAATGCAAGGCAAGCCCGTGTAGTCGGCCTTCAGGTCAGGACGCGCCTTGCGGTCATGTTTCTTGTCGATCAATACCGCGGTATGCACCTGACGGGCACCGGCGTGTTTGCAGAAATCAACGATCGCGCTCAGGGTGTGACCTTCATCGAGGATGTCATCGATGATCAGTACATGACGGTCTATAAACGAGACTTCAGGCTTGGCTTTCCAGAACAGGTCACCACCCGTGGTTTCATTGCGATAGCGTGTCGCATGCAAATACGACGCTTCAAGCGGAAATTGCAGATGGGTAAGCAGCTTGCCGGAAAAAATCAGGCCGCCGTTCATCACACAAAATACCACTGGATTGGTCTCGGCCATTTCAGCCGTGATTTGCGCGCCAACGCGGGCAATGGCTGCCTCGACTTCAGCTTCGGTGTACAGGCAGTCAGCCTCTCGCATGATTTGACGGATATGCTCGAGATCAGCAGACATGACGCTCTCCAGGGGGTGTTGTGCAAGAAAAGCGGGCAAAGGTACGCATCCGCTTGGCTCAGATCAAGCATTTATGGACTAACGTGCAGTAATGTCTGTAGGACATCACCCCGGATTAGATTAATCTAGGCCGGTTTTTTTGCCTGCCCCCGGAGTTTTTCCCTATGCCTATCCGTGAGATACGCCATCCGCTAATCCGTCACAAACTCGGCCTGATGCGTCGTGCTGACATTAGCACGAAGAATTTCCGCGAGCTCGCTCAGGAAGTCGGCGCGTTGCTGACCTATGAAGCCACCAGTGACCTGACCCTCGAAACCTACGATATCGACGGCTGGTGTGGCACTGTTCAAGTTGAAAAAATCGCCGGTAAGAAAATTACCGTCGTCCCGATCCTGCGTGCAGGTATCGGCATGCTTGAAGGCGTCCTTAGCCTGATCCCGGGCGCCAAGGTCAGTGCTGTCGGCATTGCCCGCAATGAAGAAACCCTCCAGGCCCACACTTACCTGGAAAAACTGGTACCGGAAATCAACGAGCGTCTGGCGATGATTATCGACCCGATGCTGGCCACCGGTTCCTCGATGGTTGCCACCATTGATCTGCTGAAAAAAGCAGGCTGCAAGGAAATCCGCGCCATGGTGCTGGTTGCTGCGCCTGAAGGGATTGCAGCTGTTGAAGCCGCTCACCCGGACGTGACCATCTACACCGCCTCCATTGATGAGCGTTTGAACGAGCACGGCTACATCATTCCGGGCTTGGGTGATGCCGGCGACAAGATCTTCGGCACCAAGCAAAAGGACATTTAACATGCAGGACGAGTTCAACGACCCGCTCTGGCGCCAGATCATATCTGGCGCGCAGATGCTCTTCGTGGCCTTTGGCGCGTTGGTGTTGATGCCTTTGATTACAGGCCTGGACCCTAACGTTGCGCTGTTCACGGCGGGTCTCGGGACTCTGCTGTTCCAGATCGTGACCCGGCGCCAGGTGCCGGTCTTTCTGGCTTCGAGTTTCGCTTTCATTACTCCGATCATTCTCGCCAAGGGTCAGTTCGGCCTGGCCGCGACCATGGGCGGCGTGATGGCAGCCGGTTTCGTGTACACCTTTCTCGGTTTCGCGGTAAAGCTCAAGGGCACCGGTTTTATTGACCGCCTGCTGCCACCCGTGGTGATTGGCCCGGTGATTATCTCGATCGGCCTCGCGATGGCACCCATTGCCGCACACATGGCCATGGGTCGCGCTGAAGATGGCACCGAGCTGATTCACTATCAGACGGCCATGCTGATCTCGATGCCAGCACTGCTGACCACCTTGATCGTGGCCGTATTCGGCAAAGGGATTTTCCGTCTGGTGCCGATCATTGCCGGCGTGCTGGTAGGTTTTGGCATGGCGTTCTACTTCGGTGTTGTCGACACCGCCAAGATCGCCGCCGCCCCCTGGTTTGCGCTACCGCACTTCACCGCGCCCGAGTTCAACTGGCAGGCGATTCTGTTTATCGTCCCCGTGGCACTTGCCCCGGCCATTGAACATATCGGCGGTGTCATTGCCGTAGGCAGCGTAACCGGTCGCGACTACCTGAAAAAACCGGGCCTGCACCGCACACTGTTCGGTGACGGCATTGCCACCACTGCAGCCGGCTTGCTGGGTGGCCCACCCAACACCACGTACGCCGAAGTGACAGGCGCGGTGATGCTGACCAAGAACTACAACCCGAAAATCATGACCTGGGCGGCGATCTTCGCCATCAGCCTGGCATTTATCGGCAAGTTCGGCGCACTGCTGCAAAGCATTCCAGTGCCGGTGATGGGCGGGATTCTGTGCCTGCTGTTCGGTTCGATTGCGGCGGTGGGCATGAACACCCTGATCCGCCATCAAGTCGACCTGAGCGAAGCACGCAACCTGGTAATCGTCTCGGTGACCCTGGTATTCGGGATTGGCGGCGTACTGATCGGTACGGGGATGGGGCCTGAGGACTTCGGTCTCAAAGGCATCGCGCTGTGCGCCATTGTGGCGATTGCGCTGAACCTGATCCTGCCGGGCAATGACAGCTGGAAGCACAAGAAAAAAGGTGACGGGCCCGTCATCTGACCTGTAATCCTTGTGGGAGCGGGCTTGCTCGCGATGGCATCACCTCTATCCAACAGATAGACCGCGTTGACTGCATCGCGAGCAAGCCCGCTCCCACAGGGGTTTCCTACAGGGCCAGCGGCGCCCTCTCACACAACGTGTTCAACGCCTGCGCCCACTGCGGGTGGTCATTGAGACACGGCACCAGCACCAACTCCTCGCCCCCCGCCTCGATAAACTGCTCGCGTCCGCGATCGCCAATCTCTTCCAGGGTTTCAATGCAATCGGCCACAAACGCCGGGCACATCACCAGAATTTTCTTCACCCCTTGCTTGGCCAACGCATCCAGACGCGCCTCAGTGTAGGGTTCAATCCACTTGGCCCGGCCCAGACGGGACTGGAACGCCACCGACCACTTCCCTTCAGGCAAGCCCATGCGCTCGGCAAAGGCCTGTGCGGTGCGCAGACACTGCGCCCGATAACAGGTGGCAAGTACCGCAGGCGATGCATTCTTGCAGCAGTCATCATTTTTGAAGCAGTGATTGCCGGTCGGATCGAGCTTGTGTAAATGCCGCTCGGGCAAGCCGTGAAAGCTCAGCAGCAAGTGATCGTAATCCTGCTCCAGATGCGGTTGGGCACTTGCCACGAGAGCATCGAGGTATTCGGGCTGATCATAGAACGGTTGCAGGATGGAGAACTGGACAGGCAGCTTTTTGGCCTTTACCACCCGCTTGGCCTCTTCAATCACCGTGGTCACGGTGCTGTCGGCGAACTGCGGGTAAAGCGGCGCCAGAGTGACCTTTTTGATGCCCTGCGCAGCAATACGGGTCAACACGGTTTCAATCGATGGCTCGCCGTAACGCATTGCCAGCTCGACCGGGCCCTGGCTCCACTCTTTGGTCATGGCCTGTTGCAAACGGCGGCTCAGTTCCACCAGCGGCGAACCTTCCTTCCACCAGATCGAGGCATAGGCATGGGCCGATTGCTCGGGCCGCTTGATCAGAATCAGCGACACCAGCAAGCGTCGCACCGGCCACGGCAGATCGATGACGTACGGGTCCATTAAAAACTGATTCAAGTAGCTGCGTACATCCGCTACCGAAGTAGACGCCGGCGAACCCAGGTTAACCAGCAACAGCGCGTGATCGGTCATGCAACTTCCTATTTCAGGGGCGGGCGGCGACATCTTCGAGCGCCGCACGCAAATCGGTGAACTGAAAAGTAAAACCCGCTGCCAGCAGTTTTGCCGGTTGAGCCCGCTGACCACCCAGCAACAAACCGGCCATCTCGCCGAGCAGCACACGTAACACAAAGGCAGGCATGGGCATAAAGGCCGGGCGGTGCAACACGCGACCCAGCACCTGAGCAAATTCGCCATTGCGCACCGGATGCGGCGCGCAGGCATTATAAGGACCGCTTGCGGCATTCTCATGCACAAGAAAATCAATCAGGGCGATTTGGTCATTGATATGAATCCACGGCATCCATTGCCGACCATTGCCTATCGGCCCGCCCAGCGCCAGCTTGAACGGCAACAACAGGCGCGACAAAAAGCCGCCTTCGGCCGCCAGCACCAGCCCCGTGCGCACCAGGACCACGCGCACCCCCAGAACCTGTGCCCGCTGAGCAGTCTCTTCCCAGGCAATACACAAGTGGCTGGCGAAATCCTCACTCACCGTCGGCGACTCTTCTGTCAGCTCGCGCTCACCACCGTCGCCATACCAGCCCACCGCCGAACCCGATACCAGCACTGAAGGCTTTTGCGCACGACTTTGCAACCAACCCACAAGGGTCTCGGTCAAGGTGATGCGGCTGCTCCACAACAAAGCCTTGCGCTTGCGGGTCCAGGGCCGATCGGCAATCGGCGCGCCGGCCAGGTTGATCACCGCATCAATCGGCTCCTCACCAAGCTCTTCAAGCAGGGCAATCCCTTTGACCTGGGCACCGCATAATTGAGCCACCTGTTCGGGGCGACGGCTCCACACACTGAGGCGATGGCCTTGCGCCAGCCAGTGACGACAGAGCTGACGCCCTATCAAGCCTGTACCGCCGGTCAGCAAAATGTGCATGAGTTGATCCTCACAAGGAGTTTTATCGGGAGCACTGGTCTATTTTTATATAAAGACCTTTTATCGGTCGTTGAGCTGATTTAAGAATAGGCCACATGGATCTGGAACAAACACTAAAACCTATACTAAAAAACATAATTGTACAGGTATTGCCGACGGCGTAGTCTGTGCAAACAGAGATCGGGGGCCACAATGACTGTACCCATCGCAATTATCGGTGCCGGCATAGCCGGGCTGTCAGCCGCAAATGCCCTGCACAAGGCGGGGCACGCAATTCAACTGTTCGATAAAAGCCGGGGCAGCGGTGGACGCATGTCGAGCAAGCGCAGTGATGTCGGAGTACTGGACCTGGGGGCTCAGTATTTCACCGCACGCGACCGCCGTTTTGTCGATGAAGTCCAGCAATGGCAAGCCGAAGGCTGGGCCGCCGAGTGGGAGCCGCACCTGTACCACTATAAAAATGGCCTGTTAAGCCCCTCACCCGACGAGCAAACCCGCTGGGTGGGCACGCCGCGAATGAGCGCCATTACCCGAGGCCTGCTGGGCCATTTGCCCGTGAGTTTCTCCTGCCAGATCACCGACCTTATACGCGGCGAAAAACGCTGGCACTTGCTGGATGCCGAAGGTGAGGAACACGGCCCGTTCAGCCACGTCATCATCGCCACTCCGGCACCACAAGCCACGTCCCTGCTGGCCAGCGCACCCAAGCTCGCAAGCGCTGCTGCCGGTGTGAAAATGGAACCGGCCTGGGCCGTGGCACTGGCGTTCGAATCCCCCCTCGACACGCCCATGGAAGGCTGCTTCGTGCAAGGCAGCCCGCTGGACTGGCTGGCCCGTAACCGCAGCAAACCGGGGCGCGACAGCCAGCCTGACACCTGGGTCCTGCACGCCACCAGTGCCTGGAGCAAACAGAACCTCGACCTGCCCAAAGAGTCGGTGATCGAACATCTGCACGGCGCATTTGCCGAGTTGATGCACTTCCCTACTCCCGCACCGATTTTCAGCCTGGCCCACCGCTGGCTCTACGCCCGCCCTGCTGCGGCGCATGAATGGGGCGCGCTGGCCGACTCCGATCTGGGCCTGTATGCCTGTGGTGACTGGTGCTTGTCAGGTCGCGTGGAAGGCGCCTGGCTCAGCGGCCAGGAAGCTGCGCGACGGCTGATCGAGCATCTGGATTGAAGCCGCAACACGCGCCGCAGCAGCTGCCGCAGGAACGAGCAGCTGCTACGCGGGATTAACAACCCTCCAAATACCTGTACAAGAAATTTGACTTGTACAACATCTGGCATATGATGAACTCAAGTTGTACATCACCAAAAAGATGTACAAGTAATTCTTGGAGGTTCGTCACATGTCCAGCCCCGCATCTGCCCGGCACAAACCCAAAATAGCCGTCAGCGCCTGCTTGTTGGGGGCTGAAGTGCGGTTCAACGGCGGGCATAAAGAGTCACGCCTGTGCAGCCAGGCCCTGACCCAACACTTCGAATTTGTCCCGCTTTGCCCCGAGGTCGCCATCGGTCTGGGTATTCCGCGCCAGCCGGTGCGATTGGTGGGCAACCCCTTACAACCCCAGGCTGTCGGCACGGTCGACAGCACGCTGGACGTGACCCGGCCCCTGCACGACTACGGCGTGGAAATGGCCGCGGCGCACACCGATATCTGCGGCTACATCTTCATGCAGAAGTCACCGTCCTGTGGCCTGGAGCGGGTCAAGGTGTATCAGGACAGCGGACGCCCTGCCGAACTGAGCGGGCGCGGCATCTACGCCCGGGCATTCTGTGACGCTCAACCCGATTTACCCGTGGAAGAAGACGGCCGTTTGAACGACCCGGTGCTGCGGGAAAACTTCATGACCCGGGTGTACGCCTACAGCGCCTGGCAGGCACTGCTCAAACAGGGCGTTACCCGCCGCTCACTGACCGAGTTTCATGCCCGCTACAAATATCTGCTGATGGCCCATCATCCGGTGCAGTACAAAACCCTCGGCAACCTGCTCGGCAGCCTTGGCAAGCAAGACCCTATGGGCATCGCACCGCAGTACTTCAGCGAACTGATGAAAGCCCTGAAAAAATGTGCCACCCGCCGCACCCACACCAATGTGCTGCAACATATCAGTGGCTACCTCAAGCAAGCCATCAGCGCCGAAGACAAGCAGGAAGTCCAGCAACTGATTGGCCAGTACCTGCACGGCATCGTGCCACTGGTGGTCCCGCTGACCCTGCTCAAGCATCACTTTCGCCTGCACCCCCACCCGTACATCTCGCGCCAGGTTTACCTGCAGCCGCATCCGGAAGACCTCAGCCTGCGTAATGCCATCTGACCATGAATGATGACCTGATCATGTCCAACACCCCTGGTACGGACTACAGCCAGGCACTGGCCGAAGGCTGGTTGCCCATCCGCGAAGTATCGCGCATCACCGGAGTGAATGCCGTGACCCTGCGTGCCTGGGAACGCCGCTACGGCTTGATCGTGCCGCACCGCACGGCCAAGGGCCATCGCCTGTTCTCGACCGAGCATATCCAGCGCATCCAGCAGATTTTGTTGTGGCTCAACCGTGGCGTGTCGGTCAGCCAGATCAAGCCGCTACTCAACGCGCCGCCTACTCTCGCCCCGGCACCTGACAGCGACTGGCAGGCGTGGCGGCAAACCATGATTGAAGCCATCAGTGAGCTGGCCGAACGCCGCCTCGACGACTGCTTTAACCAGGCAATGTCGCTCTACCCTGCCCGCCCGCTCTGCGAACAACTGCTGCTGCCTCTTTTGAGCGAGCTGGAACAACGCTGGCAAGGGCAGTTCGGTGCGCAATTGGAGCGGGTGTTTTTCCACTCCTGGCTGCGCAGCAAGCTGGGGGCACGGATTTATCACAACAACCGTTCGCTCAAGGGCGCGCCGGTACTGCTGATCAATCATTCCGACCTGCCCTTCGAGCCGCAACTGTGGCTGACCGCCTTGCTGGTCAGCAGCAGCCACTGCCCGATCGAAGTCTTCGACGCACCTGTGCCCGGCGGCGAACTGGGCCTGGCTGTCGAGCATTTGAAGCCCCGCGCCGTGGTGCTGTACTCCAGCAAAACCCTCAATACCCATCAACTGCCCCGACTGCTGCAGGGTATCGACTGCCCGATCCTGATCGCCGGACCGACGGTATGCATCCACTTCGACCAGTTGTCCGTAAGTACAACCGAGATCGCAGGATTGTATCTGGCCCACAACCCGGTAGAGGCCCATCAACGCCTCAGCCAACTCGGCCTTTATCGCTAGGAAATGATATGCAACTGATCTGGCTGCGCACCGACTTGCGCCACGACGACAACACCGCCCTGAGCGCCGCTGCCAAACGCGGCCCCACCCTGGCCGTATACCTGATCAGCCCCGAGCAATGGCTGGCCCATGACGATGCGCCAAGCAAGGTAGACTTCTGGCTGCGCAATCTGCGCACGCTGAGCAACAGCCTGCAACAGCTCAATATTCCTTTGCTTATTCGTACTGCGCCCAGCTGGGACCAGGCGCCTGCGGTGCTCCTTGAGCTTTGCCAGCAGCACGGAGTTGAGGCGGTACACACCAACCAGGAATATGGCATCCATGAAACCCGCCGCGACCAGGCAGTTGCCCGGGCCCTTGAAGCCCAGGGCATCGAGTTTCACGGTTACCTCGACCAACTGTTGTTCCAGCCGGGCAGCATCCTCACGCAGTCGGGCTCGTACTTTCAGGTCTTCAGCCAGTTTCGCCGCATCTGCTACAACCGCCTGCACATGGCCTTGCCCAAGCTGGTTGCCAGGCCTGAAAAACAATCACCGCTGAATATCCAGAGCGACGTCATACCCAAGTCTGTCAGCGGTTTCGCCGTACCCAGCGATTCGCTGCGCGCATTGTGGCCAGCAGGCGAGGATCAGGCTCGCCAACGCCTGGCACAGTTTGCCGATGAGCAGATCCACTACTATCAGGACGAACGCGACCTGCCCGCCAAACCCGGTACCAGCCAGCTGTCGGCCTACCTCGCGGCAGGCGTGATCTCACCCCGCCAATGCCTGCACGCCGCATTGCAAAGCAACAACGGCGAGTTTGAAAGCGGCAGCCCGGGGGTCTTTACCTGGATCACCGAGCTGCTGTGGCGCGAGTTCTACAAACATATCCTGGTGGGCTACCCAAGGGTCTCACGTCACCGCGCCTTTCGTCCGGAAACCGAATACCTGCCCTGGCGCCACGCGCCGGATGAACTGGCCGCCTGGAAACAGGGCCGCACTGGCTTCCCGATTATCGACGCGGCCATCAGGCAACTGCTGGAAACCGGCTGGATGCACAACCGCCTGCGCATGGTAGTGGCTATGTTCCTGACCAAAAATCTGCTGATCGACTGGCGCGAGGGCGAGCGCTTTTTTATGCAGCATCTGATCGACGGTGATCTGGCCGCCAACAATGGCGGCTGGCAGTGGAGTTCATCCACGGGAACCGACTCGGTGCCGTATTTCCGTATTTTCAACCCGATCACCCAGTCCGAACGCTTCGACCCCGAGGGTAAATTTATCAAGCACTGGCTGCCCGAACTGGCCGAGCTGAACAAAAAACAGGTGCACAACCCCGCGTCGGTGGGTGGGCTGTTTGGCGTGGCCAATTACCCGGCGCCCATCGTCAACTTGAGCCAAAGCCGCGACCGCGCCTTGAGCGCCTTCAAAAATCTGCCCTCCCGGCAAATGCTGGAGGCCAGCCATGGCTGATCGGCGGCGGATCTGGCTCACGGGCGCGAGCAGCGGCATTGGTGCGCAAATGGCCGAAGAGTTGCTCAGTAGTGGCGCCCGGCTGGCATTGACAGCCCGCACGCTGGCGCCTTTGAAAGCCTTGTCCGACCGTTACCCCGGACAGGTCTTGCTGGTGCCCGGCGACCTGACCGACAGCCTGCAGGTACGCGAAATTGGCAAGCGCATCATCCAGGCCTGGGGCGCGCTGGACACCGTAATCCTCAATGCAGGCACCTGTGAGTATGTTGATGCCCGCCACTTCGACGCCGCACTGGTCGAGCGCGTGGTGCGCACCAACCTGCTGGCCAACAGCTATTGCCTGGAAAGCGCACTGCCACTGCTGCGCGCAGGCTCGCGCCCGCATCTGGTGGGAGTGGTCAGCTCGGTCACCTTATGGCCATTGCCACGGGCCGGGGCCTACGGTGCGTCAAAAGCCGGCCTGCGCTACTTGCTCGAATCGTTGCGCATCGATCTGGCCCAGGAGCAGATCGATGTCACTTTGGTCAGCCCCGGCTTTGTCGATACCCCGCTCACTGAACACAATGACTTCCCGATGCCCATGCGCTGGCCTGCACACAAGGCGGCACGGCATATTTGCCAGCGCCTGGAAAAACGCCCGCTGGAGATCGCCTTCCCGACGCTGTTCATTGCCTCCTTGCGGCTGCTGGCAAACCTGCCAAAGCGCCTGCAAGTGGCGTTAGGCAAGCGTCTGGCACGTACATCCGACGGTAATCCATCATGAAAATAGCGATCATTGGCAGCGGGATTTCAGGGCTGACCTGCGGCTACCTGCTGCATAAAGAACATGATGTCAGCGTGTTCGAGGCCAGCGACTGGATCGGCGGGCACACCCATACCGTCAATGTGAGCGTCAAAGGCCAAACCTATGCCGTGGACACCGGCTTTATTGTGTTCAACGATTGGACTTACCCTAATTTCATCAAATTGATGGAGCAATTGGGTGTTGGCTCCAAAGCCACTGAAATGAGTTTTTCAGTCCACGACACCGACAGCAACCTCGAATACAACGGCAATACCCTCAACAGCCTGTTCGCCCAGCGCAGCAACCTGTTGTCGCCCAGGTTCTGGGGCATGTTGCGCGATATTTTGCGTTTCAATCGCGAGGCCATTCGCGACCTGGACGAACAACGTATTGCCAGCAACACCCGGTTGGGCGACTACTTGCGACTGCGGGGTTATGGCTCGCGCTTTATCGAACACTATATCGTGCCGATGGGGGCTGCGATCTGGTCGATGTCACTGGTCGAGATGCAGGCCTTTCCATTGCAGTTCTTTGTGCGCTTTTTCAAGAATCACGGCCTGCTCAGCGTCAGCAATCGCCCGCAATGGCGTGTGATTGAAGGCGGTTCCAGTAGCTACCTAAAACCCTTGAGCGCAGGATTTGCCGACAGGATTCGCCGCAACTGCCCGGTTCTCCAGGTTGAACGCAATGCCGAAAGCGTTCTGGTGCACAGCGTTGGTGGTACTGAATCTTTCGACAAGGTGATCTTTGCCTGTCACAGCGACCAGGCCCTGAAGCTGCTGGCCAAGCCCTCGGTTGCCGAACAACAGATTCTGGGAGCCATGCCATACGCCGACAACGAGGTCGTGCTGCACACCGATACCCGATTACTACCCGACCGAAAGCTGGCTTGGGCTAGCTGGAATTATCGCCTGGGCGGTGCAGGGCAAAAACGTGCAGCCGTAACCTACGATATGAACATCCTGCAAGGGATTCAGAGCGAGACCACTTTTTGCGTCAGTCTCAACCAAACCGCAGCAATTGACCCGCTCAAAGTGCTGGCCAGCTACACCTATGCCCACCCGCAATACAGTCTGGACGCCGTCGCCGCGCAAGCGCGCTGGCAAGAACTGCTGGGCGCACAGCACAGCTACTTTTGTGGCGCTTATTGGGCCAACGGCTTCCATGAAGACGGCGTGGTCAGCGCCTTGCGCGTGGCCCAGGCCTTTGGTCAGCAATTATGAACAGCGCCCTGTACAGCGGCTGGATCGGCCATCGGCGCTTTGCTCCAAAGCCCCATGCCTTTCGCTATCAGATCGGCCTGTTGTATCTGGATCTGGATGAGCAAGACGCTGTACTGGGGCTTTCACCACTGGCAGGCAAAAGTCGCTTTGCGCCCTTCTCGTTTCGTGAAACCGATTACCTGAAAACCTTCACCGCAACCGGCATGCGCCTGATTGATGCGGTACGCCAGCAAGTTTCCAGCGCTTTGGGGTATACGCCGCAAGGCCAGATATGCGTGCTCACACAAGCCCGCAGTTGGGGGCTGTCCTTCAACCCGGTGAGCTTCTTCTATTGTTACGAAGCTGACGGCAAACTGGCCGCCCTCCTGTGTGAAGTCACCAATACGCCTTGGCGCGAACGTTATCACTATGTGCTTCCCGCCAATGGAGACGGTCTTTCCCACGTTGCCGTGGCCAAAGCCTTCCACGTATCACCTTTTCTGCCACGGGATCTGGAATACCACATGAGCTTCAGCCCGCCCCAGGCCCGGCTCGGGGTGCATATGGCCGACTGGCAAGGTGATCTGAAACTGTTTGATGCCACCCTCAACCTGCAACGCACTCCCCTGGACCGCCCGGGCCTGCACCGCTATCTGCGGCAGTTCCCGTGGATGACCGCCAAAACCTGCCTGGCCATTTACTGGCAAGCCTTGCGCCTGTTTCTTAAACGCACACCGATTTTTTCCCACCAGGCCGCCGACGGCGCCTTTCGCATTGCCGCCCTGCAACCCAAGGATCAACGCCATGAAGAGCCCTAGCCTGGTGAGCAAAACCTCACTGTCGACTACCCACAACCTGACCAGCGCACTACTGCGACGCGGGGTGCTGCGCCAGCTCAGTCAATTGAAAAGCGGGCATCTGGTGGTCACCGAAAACGGTGAACGCCTGATCTTCGGTGACAGCGGCGCGGGCCTGGTCGGCGAGGTGCAGATTCACGATACAAGCGTCTGGGGCATGATCGCCAGCAACGGCTCGATTGGCGCCGGCGAAGCCTTTATTCATGGCTACTGGAGTTCACCTGACCTGACCAAAGTGATCCGCGTACTGGTCAGCAACCTGGACGTGCTTGATGCCATGGAAGGTGGCCTGGCCCGCCTGGGTCGCCCGCTGATTCGCGGCTTGCACTGGATCAATCGCAACACCCGCAAGGGCTCGCAAAAAAACATTGCTGCGCATTACGACCTGGGTAATGACATGTTCGAGCAATTCCTCGACCCGACCATGATGTATTCCGCCGCGCAGTTCTTAACGGCTGACGACACCCTGGAGCAAGCCCAGCTTAACAAGCTGCAGCGCATCTGCCAGAAGCTCGACCTCAAGCCCGCAGACCATTTGCTGGAAATCGGTACCGGCTGGGGCAGCATGGCGTTGTATGCAGCGCAACATTACGGCTGCAAGGTGACGACGACTACATTGTCCAAAGAGCAATTCGACTACACCCAAGCCCGCATCGAGGCGCTAGGCTTACAAGAGCAAGTAACGTTACTGCTGGAGGATTACCGCGACCTGACCGGGCAATACGACAAGCTGGTGTCGATCGAGATGATCGAAGCAGTCGGCCATCACTTCTTGCCCAGTTACTTCAAGCAATGCGCCCGCTTGCTCAAGCCCCACGGCCTGATGCTGCTGCAAGCCATCACCATTCGCGAGCAGCGTTACGAGCAGGCAAAAAGTAGCGTGGACTTTATCCAGCGCTACATCTTTCCCGGTGGTGCACTGCCCAGCGTGCAAAAAATGCTCGAAATTGTCGGCAAGGACACCGATATGAATCTGATGCATATGGAGGATTTTGGCCTGCACTACGCCAAAACCCTGCGCCTGTGGCATGAGAACTTTCGCCGCGCCCACGGTCGCCTTACGGAGTTGGGTTACGACGAATATTTTCTGCGCCTGTGGGAGTTTTACCTGTGCTACTGCGAGGGCGGCTTTCTCGAGCGCAGCATCGGCACCGCACAATTGTTGCTGGCCAAGCCGGCGGCCATGCCCGAACCATTGCTTGGTCGCTTCAATGCCTAAAAACCTGGTAAATGCCGGGCTGTTCCAGCTCGGCTGGTTTGCCTGTGTACTGGGAGGCAACAGCCTGTGGTTGCTGCTGGCCGCGGGCGCCCTGCTGGTGCATCTGCTGTTTATCAGCCGCTCATTGGCAGAAGTGCGCCTGGTAGTGGTCGTGTGCGTGCTCGGCAGTACGGTGGACAGCCTGTTGCTCAATGCCGATGTTTTCGCCTTCAAGCAGCCCGGCATAGTGATTCCGTTCTGGCTGATGTTGCTTTGGGCCCTGCTGGCCATCACCTTGAACCACTGCCTGGCGTGGACTGCCAAGCCCTGGTGGCGTGCTGTTTTGCTGGGAGCCATCGGTGGACCGCTGTCGTATTACGCCGGGCAACGTCTGGGCGCGGTGCAATTCCCGCTGGGCCTTTGGCCGACGCTGGCCGGGTTGAGCCTGTTGTGGGCTGGGTTGTTTGCGGTCCTTGTAGCGATTGCCGACAGGCTACGTCCGGTTGCGCAGCAAGCGTAAATCCTGAGAGCGAGTTTCATCTGGCAAACCGCAATGGCTGACTTTACGACGGCTGCGGCAGCTGCAAGGTCTGAAGGAAATTTTAACTGTGGGAGCGAGCCTGCTCGCGAAAGTCGTTCGCGAGCAGGCTCGCTCCCACAGGGAGGGTTGACCGGCAACAGAGTATCTACGGGGGGTTATACATCTGCGTTCATCAGCACATTCACACCTGATGCCAGCACTGCCTTACACTGCACGCCTATGACCAACATCCCCCTGACCGAAATTACCGAACCCGCCGTTACCTGTTCAACGTGCGCGGCATGCTGCTGCCAGCTGGAAGTGATGCTGATCACCGATACCGGTGTGCCCGAGCGTTTTATTGCAGAGGATGACTGGGGCGGCGAAGTGATGCTGCGCCTGGATGATGGTTGGTGTGCGGCTTTGGACCGCAACACCATGATGTGCACCATCTATGAGCTTCGACCACTGATTTGCCGCGAGTTCGAAATGGGCGAAGTCGAATGCCTCAATGAACGCCAGGGCATTGCCACGGCGTATCGCTAAATACCTGCCCCTACAGCGGCATGGTGTAGTGCAGCGCATAGCTTTCTACGCCGTCATTGGTGCTGGAGATCCCGGCATTGGAATAGTGGGTCGCACGTATCCCGACCTCATGACCACCGGCAAAGCGCAGGCCAAACCCCAAACGGTCTTCAAACTGGAAAGCTGTTCCCAGACGGTTGCCCTCCACTTCAGTGTGCGAGAACAACGCCACCCCGATCCCGGCTTCGAGATAGGGCTTTACGCTTCCACCGGCAAATTCGTACACCAGCACGGGCGAGAACGATAGGCTATTACTCGCGGATGACTTGTCACCTTCCCAGTAGGTATAAGCCCCATCCCAATAGCCGGTCAGACGCCCCACATCACTTTGTAGCCAGCTTTTGTCCCAATCAGATTTCAAGCCCAGACGGTAGGTCATGGTCGATTCGCTGGTGTGCCCCACCGCAAATTCAAGCCCGGCAGCCTGTGCAGTAAAACTTTGCCCCAGTGCAGCGGCTGCAAGCGCAGCCAAACAAAAAAGTCGCTTCATAAGAAAATCCTATTTTCATATGCCCATGTCAGTGGTTATGCGCTTCATCAGGCAGGTGTCATGAAGCATAAGTTCTGTTTTTTTACAGACCGAAGCTTCGCACAACGCCAGATTTATTCCACAACACAGGCAGGATATTTCCGAAGTGTTCAGGAGAAGCGCTGGTCCAGAACTGCGTTTCAGCAGGCGGGCCAGCTGCCAGCAAGCCGCGCTCAGCCAACAATCGCTTGAGCTGGCGCGCCACGGCGGCACCGGTGTCGATCAGGGTAATCGAACCAGGAAGCATCTGGCTTAGCAGAGGCTTGAGGAAGGGGTAATGCGTACAGCCAAGAATAATGGTGTCACAGCCCGCGGCCAGCAACGGTTCGACATAACCGCGCAACAAAGTACGCAAGGTATCGCTGTGCAGGTCGCCGGTTTCGATCAGTTCCACCAGGCCCGGGCATGGCTGAGTGACAACCCGCACATCGCTGGCAAAACGATCGAGCAAGGCGGCAAATTTGGCGCTCTGCAATGTGCCGGTCGTGGCGAGTACGCCTACCACACCACTGCGGGTGGCCGCTGCCGCCGGTTTGACCGCTGGCTCCATACCGACCATGGGCCAGGTCGGGTAACGCTGACGCAAATCCGCCACCGCAGCCACCGTTGCAGTATTACAGGCCAGCACCAGCGCCTTGGCGCCTTGCTGCTGGAAAAAATCAGCCATTACCGCGCAGCGCTGACGAATGAATTCGGGGCTTTTTTCGCCATAGGGGATATGCCCGCAGTCCGCCACATAAAGCAGCGACTCGTTGGGCAATAGCGCGTGGATCTCCTTGAGTACCGACAAGCCACCGACGCCGGAGTCGAAAACGCCAATCGGCGCCTCACTCATGGCCAGTACCGCATACGCTGCAGGCCGGGTCGCGCTTGACCCGCAATTCGCGAAAACGCGTGTTCGAGGCATCGACCAGCAACAGCCGCCCCACCAGTGGCTCACCAAACCCGGCCAATACCTTGAGCGCTTCAAGGGCCTGCAAGCTGCCGATCACCCCCACCAGGGGACCAATGACGCCGGCTTCGCTGCAGGTCAGCTCCTCTTCGCTGCCATGCCCGTACAGGCAGTGATAGCAAGGGCTGGCACTCTGGCGCGAGTCAAACACCGACAGCTGCCCCTCAAGGCGAATCGCCGCGCCACTGACCAACGGCTTGCGCGCCGCAACACAGGCCTTGTTCACCGCTTCACGGGTGGCAAAGTTGTCGCAGCAGTCGAGCACCAGATCCACCGCGGCAACGGCGTCGGCCAGCGAATCAGCATCCAGCGCCGAGCGGTGGGCAACCAGCTTGAGATGCGGATTGATCAGGCGCAGTCGGCGCAACGCCGAGTCCACCTTGCTCTCGCCAACATTGGCAGTGTCATGAATGATCTGACGCTGCAGATTGGTCAGGTCAACGCTGTCAAAGTCAGCCAGATGCAGCTCGCCGACACCGGCGGCGGCCAGGTACAGCGCGACGGGCGAGCCCAGCCCACCCAGCCCGACAATCAGCACACGGCTGTTTTTCAGCTTCAGCTGGCCATCGATATCAACCTGTTGCAACAGGATCTGTCGGCTATAGCGCAACAGCTCCTCGTCGGTCAGCACGGCAGGCGGCCCAATGTAATACGTTCGTGGCCGCCCAAGTCCGTGCGGCTTTCAACCTCGGCAAAACCTGCGTCCTGCAACAGTTGGCGCACAGCTGCAGCCTGATCGTAACCGTGCTCCAGCATCAACCAGCCACCTGCATTCAAGTGCTGCGCAGAAGCGGTAATGATCTGGCGGATATCGTCCAGGCCATCGGCACCGGCAACCAGAGCGCTTTCAGGTTCGAAACGCACATCGCCTTGCGCCAGGTGAACATCACCGGCAGCAATATAGGGCGGGTTGCTGATAATCAGGTCAAAACGCTGGTCGTCCAGCGCGCTGAACCAATGGCTGGTAAACACATTGACGTTGTCGAGCTGCAAACGCTGGCGATTGCGCTCGGCCAGAGCCACGGCCTCAAGCACGCGGTCAACTGCCGTGACGTGCCAGGCGGCACGTTCACTGGCCAAAGCCAGGGCGATTGCACCGCTGCCAGTGCCCAGGTCCAGCACTTTGGCCGGGGTTGCGGGCAGCAGGGCCAGCGCGGTTTCGACCAGCAGTTCGGTGTCCGGGCGCGGGATCAACGTATGCGGCGCCACTTCCAGATCAAGGTTCCAGAAACCCTGCTGCCCCAGAATATAGGCCACCGGCTCTCCGGCACGGCGGCGCAGCAAGTACTCGGCGAAGGTCAAGGCGGCTTCGCTGCTAACGATTTTTTCGGGCCATGTGTGCAGATAGCTGCGCGACTTGCCCAGGGCAGCGGCCAGCAGCAGCTCCGCATCAAGACGGGCCGTAGGTGAATCAGGCAGTTCAGCAGCACGCAACAAGCTGGCAATAATAGTCATTTATTCACCCAGGGCTGTCAGTTGATCAGCCTGAAACTCCGCCAATAAAGGCTCGATAACGGCATCAACGCCGCCAGCCAGTACGTCATCCAGGGAATACAGGGTCAGGTTGACACGATGGTCAGTCACTCGCCCCTGCGCGAAATTGTAAGTGCGGATGCGCTCGGAACGATCCCCCGAGCCCACCAGCGACTTGCGCTCGCTGGCAATGGCATTGGCCGCGGCGCTGGTTTGCTGGTCATTCAATTTGGCCGAGAGCCAGGACATCGCCCGCGCCCGGTTTTTATGCTGGGAACGCTCTTCCTGACACTCCACCACAATGCCCGAGGGCAAGTGAGTAATGCGGATGGCCGAGTCGGTCTTGTTGACGTGCTGGCCACCGGCTCCGGAGGAACGGTAGGTATCCACACGCAAATCGGCCGGGTTGATCTCGATGGCTTCCTGCTCATCGGGCTCTGGCAGCACCGCCACGGTACAGGCCGAGGTATGGATACGACCCTGGGATTCGGTTGCAGGTACACGCTGCACGCGGTGTACACCGGACTCGAACTTCAGCTTGGCGTAAACATTCTCACCTTCGACACGGGCAATGACTTCTTTATAGCCACCATGCTCGCCGATGCTTTCGGACAGGATTTCAACCCGCCAGCCACGGCGCTCGGCGTAGCGCGAGTACATGCGAAACAGGTCACCGGCAAAAATCGCCGCTTCATCGCCACCGGTGCCGGCGCGAATTTCCAGAAACACGTTGCGCCCGTCATTCGGATCCTTGGGCAGCAGCATGCGTTGCAGGTCTTTTTCCAGTTCGATCAATCGCTCTTTGGCTTCACGAACTTCCTCGACTGCCATTTCGCGCATGTCCGGGTCGTTGTCCTTGAGCAACGCCTGGGCGCCTTCAAGGTCGGCCTGCACTTTGAGCCACTGCGCGTAAGCGGCAACAATGGGTTCAACTTCCGAGTATTCCTTGGAATAGGCGCGGAATTTGGTTTGATCGGAAATGACTTCGCCATCGCCAAGCAATGCGGTCAGTTCTTCAAAACGGTCCTGGAGGATGTCCAGTTTATTAAGCAGTGACGCTTTCATTACTATTTTTTATCCGCAGAGCTATGCGATGAGCCCTCACCGAGGGCAAAAAGTTCTTGGGCCATGGCCAGCGCATCGAGGCGGCCTTCGGCGGAAAGTTTTTTCAGTTGTACGCTGGGGGCATGAAGCAATTTGTTGGTCAGCCCGCGCGCCAGTTGTACCAGCACATCTTCCGGATTGCTGCCGTTGGCGAGCATGCGCTGGGCCTTTTGCAGCTCTTCGTCACGCAGGCGTTCGCTTTGCTGGCGGTAGGCCTTGAGCACATCCACAGCCGCCAGTTCACGCAGGCGCACCATAAAATCGTCAGCGCCGATGCTCACCAGCTCTTCTGCCGCCTGGGCCGCGCCCTGACGGCTCTTGAGGTTTTCCGCAACCACTTCGTGCAAGTCGTCGACGGTATAGAGGTACACGTCGTCCAGCTCACCGACTTCAGGCTCGATATCCCGGGGAACGGCAATATCGACCATAAAGATCGGTTTGTGCTTGCGCAGTTTCAGGGCGCTTTCGACCGCGCCCTTGCCCAAAATCGGCAATTGGCTGGCCGTGGAGCTGATCACGATGTCGCTGTGTACCAGCTCCTGGGGAATATCCGACAGCAGTACCGCGTGGGCGCCAAACTGCTCAGCCAGGGTACTGGCGCGTTCCAGGGTACGGTTGGCCACCACGATACGCTTTACTCCCAGGTCATGCAGGTGGCGGGCGACCAGGGTAATCGTCTCGCCCGCACCGATCAGCAAGGCCTGGCTGCGCTGCAGATCGCTGAAGATCTGCTTGGCCAGGCTCACCGCGGCAAAGGCCACCGAAACCGGGTTTTCACCGATGGCGGTGTCGGTGCGCACCTGTTTGGCCGAGTTGAACGTGGCCTGGAACAAGCGCCCCAACAACGGCCCGACCGTGCCCGCCTCACGCGCCACGGCATAGGCAGACTTCATCTGGCCGAGAATCTGCGGTTCGCCCAACACCAGCGAATCCAGGCCTGAAGCCACGCGCATCATGTGACGAACGGCTGCGTCGTCTTCATGGATATAGGCGCAGGCACGCAGTTCATCGAGGCTCAGGTCATGATAGTCCGCCAGCCATTGCAGCACACGGTCTGCCGAAAGGTGGTCCTGCTCTATATAGAGCTCGCTGCGATTGCAGGTGGAGAGGATCGCAGCTTCGCGACTGTCGGTTAGGCGGCAGAGCTGCTGCAAGGCCTCAACCAACTGCTCCGGAGTAAAAGCCACGCGCTCGCGGACGTCTACTGAAGCAGTCTTGTGGTTAATACCGAGTGCGAGGAAGGCCATTCAAGATCGCTGATGATGACAAGAAGCCGACAATTGTCCTACTTCGCCAGATTCAGAACAACCATTGCTGACTATTGTCTCTATAGTTAACGTCTGTTGAACACATCATCAGCCCCGGATATCGATAGTCGCACCTGTTATGGTTTGCACCATTGCATGTGTCATGATGCCCAGACCGCAGGTAAGTCGCCCATCTCTTATATGAATAGATCCTCCGCGTTGCTCCTCGCTCTCGTCCTTCTCAGTGGCTGCCAGGCTCTGGCCCCCACGTCCCCGGATGACTCATCCGCGGCAGAAGACGTTTCCTCCACCCCGGAAAAACCCACGGTCTACAGTTCGTTCAGCGAAGACACGCTGTACAGCCTGTTGAGCGCCGAGCTGGCCGGCCAGCGCAATCGTCTGGATATCGCCCTCGATAACTACGTGACGCAAGCGATCAACACGCAGGATCCGGGAGTTTCCGAACGCGCTTTCCGTATCGCCGAGTATCTGGGCGCCGACCAGGCCGCACTGGATACCTCGCTGATCTGGGTGAAAAACGCCCCGGACGATATCGAGGCGCAACGTGCTGCAGCCATTCAGCTGGCGCGCAACGGCCGTTATGACGAATCCCTGGTCTACATGGAAAAAGTCCTGCAGGCCAAGGGTGATACTCACTTCGATTTCCTGGCCCTGGCGGCCATAGAAACCGATGCGGATACCCGGGCAGGTCTGCAAAAAAGTTTTGACAGCCTGCTGGCCAAGCACCCGGACAACGGTCAGCTGATTTTCGGCAAGGCCTTGTTGATGCAACAGGACGGTGATGCCGAAGGCGCGCTGAAGCTACTGGAAAAGAACCCGCCGCAAAACGGCGAAGTCGCCCCGATTCTGTTGCGCGCCCGTTTGTTGCAAAGCCTCAACCGCGGTGATGAAGCGTTGCCCCTGCTGAAAAAAAGCGTCAGCCAGTACCCCGATGACAAGCGCCTGGGCCTGACCTATGCGCGCACCCTGGTCGAGCAGAACCGCATGGCCGAGGCAAAAGTGCAGTTTGCCAGCCTGGTGGAGCAATACCCCGAAGACGATGAGCTGCGATTCTCGCTGGCACTGGTTTGCCTGGAAGGCAAATCCTGGGACGAAGCCGAAGGCTATCTGCAAGAGCTGATCGAGCGCGACAGCCATGTCGACTCGGCGCATCTGAACCTGGGCCGCATCGCCGAAGAACGCAATGATCCCGAGGGCGCACTGGTTGAGTACGCATTGGTAGGTCCCGGCAGCGAATACCTGCCCGCACAACTGCGCCAGGCGGACATCCTGATCAGCCATGGTCGCGGCGCCGAAGCCTCGAAAAAACTGGCCTCGGCCCGTGGTGCACAGCCCGACTACGCCATCCAGCTGTACTTGATAGAAGCCGAAACCCTGGCGGCGAACAACCAGACTGATCGCGCCTGGAGCACGTTGCAACAAGCACTCAAGCAATACCCAGACGATCTCAACCTGCTGTATTCACGCGCCATGCTGGCCGAGAAACGTAACGATCTTGATCAGATGGAGCGGGATTTACGCGCCATCATCAAGCGTGAACCTGACAACGCCATGGCATTGAACGCCCTGGGCTATACGCTTTCGGATCGAACCACTCGCTACACGGAAGCCAAGGCGCTGATCCAGCAAGCCTATGATCTGAACCCGGACGACCCTGCTGTGCTCGACAGCCTGGGCTGGGTGAATTATCGCCTTGGCAATCTGGATGAGGCCGAACGCTTGCTGCGCCAGGCGCTGGAGCGTTTTCCTGATCAGGAAGTAGCCGCTCATCTGGGCGAAGTGCTGTGGGCCAATGGCAAGCAGCGTGAAGCCAAAACAATCTGGGGCACTTTTCTTAAAGAAAATCCTGACAGCCCTATTCTGCGCAAAACCATTTTGCGCCTGACCGGATCAGAGACTCTTTAACTCATGTTTTATCGTCACTTGCGCCATCTCGTGGTTTTCAGCCTGATTGCCGTGCTCGCCGGTTGCGCGGGCTTCGGCGCCCGCGAATCCGTAGAAGGCCACGGCAGCCCTGCCCTGTGGTCAGCCCACAAACAGCAATTGACCCGGCTCGACGGCTGGCAAATCAGCGGCAAAGTCGGCATTCGCGCCCCTAAAGAATCGGGCAGCGCCACGCTGTTCTGGCTGCAGCGCCAGGACTATTACGACATACGCCTTTCCGGTCCGCTGGGCCGCGGAGCCGCTCGCCTGACCGGGCGCCCGGGCAACGTGCTTCTGGAAGTGGCCAATCAGGGCCGCTATGAAGCACCGACCCCTGAAGCGCTTTTGGGCGAACAATTGGGCTGGAGCCTGCCAGTGTCACATCTGGTCTGGTGGGTACGCGGCTTGCCTGCGCCCGGCAGCAAAAGCCGGGTAACATTGAATGCTGACAGCCGCCTGGCCAACCTGGAACAGGACGGCTGGAAAATCGAATATTTGAGCTATGTCGAGCAAAACGGCTTCTGGCTGCCTGAGCGGGTCAAGCTGCACGGCCCGGATCTGGATGTCACGCTCGTGGTTAAAGATTGGCAACCTCGCTTGTTGGGTCAATAAGATGCAAGACCGTCTGAATCGAAACACTCTGGTTTTGCCCTCCCCGGCAAAGCTTAATCTGATGCTGCACATTCTCGGTCGTCGCAAAGATGGCTATCACGAACTGCAAACGCTGTTTCAATTTCTCGACTACGGCGATGAAATGACCTTTGCCGTGCGTGACGACGGAGTCATTTGCCTGCACACCGAATTCCCCGGTGTTGCTCATGACGACAATTTGATCGTCAAGGCCGCAAAAAAGCTTCAGGCACAATCCGCTTGCCCTCTGGGGATCGATATCTGGATCAAAAAAGTGTTGCCCATGGGCGGCGGCATCGGTGGCGGCAGTTCCAATGCCGCCACCACACTGCTCGCGCTCAACCATCTTTGGCAACTGGCCTGGGATGAAGACCGGCTGGCAGCGCTGGGCCTGACTCTTGGGGCCGACGTCCCGGTTTTCGTTCGTGGCCACGCCGCATTTGCTGAAGGTGTCGGCGAAATTCTTACGCCTGCCGAGCCAGAAGAACCCTGGTATCTGGTGCTTGTCCCGCAAGTATCTGTAAGTACTGCAGAAATATTTTCAGATCCGTTGTTGACACGTGACTCTTTGCCCATTAAAGTGCGCCCCGTTCCCAAGGGAAACAGCCGAAACGACTGCGAAGCAGTAGTGAAGGAGCGTTATCCAGAAGTACGTAACGCTTTGAATTTGTTAGGTAAATATACCGAAGCAAAATTAACTGGAACTGGAAGTTGTATATTTGGGGCCTTCCCAAACGAAGCAGATGCTGATAAAGTGCTGCACCTTCTTACAGAGACCCTTACAGGGTTTGTAGCAAAAGGAAGCAACGTTTCGATGTTGCATCGCAAGCTGCAAAATTTGTAAAAGGAAACGGGTACACGGTACTCGTAGCAACAGATACAGGGGCGTCGCCAAGCGGTAAGGCAGCAGGTTTTGATCCTGCCATGCGTTGGTTCGAATCCAGCCGCCCCTGCCATTTCTTATACTCATCCAGGTTACCCTCAGCCTTCAGGTACTGCGCGTGTCCAAGATGATGGTCTTTACGGGGAACGCTAACCCCGATCTGGCTCGGCGTGTCGTACGTCAGCTGCATATCCCACTCGGTGACATCTCTGTCGGCAAGTTTTCCGACGGCGAAATTACCGCTGAGATTAATGAAAATGTCCGCGGTAAAGACGTTTTCATCATTCAGCCGACTTGTGCTCCGACCAACGATAACCTGATGGAACTCGTCGTGATGGCTGATGCCTTCCGCCGCTCCTCAGCGACTCGTATTACTGCTGTTATTCCTTACTTTGGTTATGCCCGTCAGGATCGCCGTCCGCGTTCCGCACGTGTGGCTATCAGCGCAAAAGTTGTTGCTGACATGCTTACCGTAGTCGGCATCGATCGTGTTCTCACGGTTGATTTGCATGCTGACCAAATCCAGGGTTTCTTCGATATTCCTGTAGATAACATCTATGGCTCCCCAGTTTTGGTGGATGACATCGAAGATCAGCGCTTTGAGAACCTTATGATTGTGTCCCCGGATATCGGCGGCGTCGTGCGTGCACGTGCTGTTGCCAAATCCCTGGGCGTCGATCTGGGTATCATCGACAAACGCCGTGAGAAAGCCAATCACTCTGAAGTGATGCATATCATCGGTGATGTCGAAGGGCGTACCTGTATTCTGGTTGATGACATGGTCGATACCGCCGGCACGTTGTGCCACGCGGCTAAAGCCTTGAAAGAGCATGGTGCTTCCAAAGTGTTCGCCTACTGCACACACCCTGTGCTGTCGGGTCGGGCAATCGAGAATATCGAAAATTCCATGCTGGATGAGCTGGTGGTGACTAACACCATCCCGCTGTCCGCTGCCGCACAAGCCTGTTCGCGTATCCGCCAACTGGATATCGCACCGGTTGTGGCTGAAGCGGTTCGCCGCATCAGCAACGAAGAATCGATCAGCGCGATGTTCCGATAAGGGCCCTGCCCTTTCAGGACTTCTGCTGACGAAAAGCGCCCCGCCCCAGCAATCCGTTGGGGCGGGGCTTTTTTGCCCATACCGTCCATGGCGCTGGTCGCAAACGCCAGGGCGGATGTGGTTATTTTGGAGATACAACATGAACGATTTTACTCTGAATGCTGAAGTGCGTTCCGACCTGGGGAAAGGTGCGAGCCGCCGCCTGCGTCGTCTCGCAAGCCTGGTTCCAGGTGTAGTTTACGGTGGCGAAAAAGCCCCTGAATCCATCAGCATGCTGGCTAAAGAAGTTGCCAAACTGCTCGAAAACGAAGCTGCTTACAGCCACGTTATCGAACTGACCGTTGGCGGCGTTAAGCAAAACGTGATCATCAAAGCTCTGCAACGTCACCCGGCTAAAGGCCACGTGATGCACGCTGACTTCGTACGCGTTGTTGCTGGTCAAAAACTGACTGCAATCGTACCGGTTCACTTCGTTGGTGAAGCGGCTCCGATCAAGAAAGGCGGCGAGATCTCCCACGTTGTTGCGGAAATCGAAGTTTCCTGCCTGCCAAAAGACCTGCCTGAATTCATCGAAGTTGACCTGGCTAACGCTGAAGTCGGCTCGATCATTCACCTGTCGGACATCACCGCTCCTAAAGGCGTTGAGTTCGTAGCTCTGGCACACGGTAACGACCTGGCAGTAGCCAACGTTCACGCTCCACGTGTTGCACCAGAAGCAGCAGAGTAATTCATTACTCTGTCGTTGGAGTCTTGAGAAACATCGCGAGCTAACACGCAGCGAGTAAAGCGGACAAGATCGCGAAGTTTACTCACGTAAACCCGCTTTCTTGTCCGTTTTCGCCGCTAACCGTTAGCGGCGATGTTATCCACAACTCCATAGAAGGGCCCTTGTCGTGACCGCCATAAAACTGATCGTTGGCCTGGGAAATCCAGGCACCGAATACGAACAGACCCGGCATAACGCAGGGGCCCTTTTTGTTGAGCGTCTCGCGGCAGCCAATGGGGTAAACCTCGTTGCAGACCGCAAATATTTTGGCCTGACCGGGCGCTTCAGCCACCAGGGTCAGGATGTTCGTCTGTTGATTCCCACCACCTATATGAACCGAAGCGGCCAGGCCGTTGCGGCGCTTGCCGGTTTCTACCGCATTGCGCCGGAATCCATATTGGTGGCCCACGACGAACTCGATCTCCCGCCAGGCGTTGCCAAGCTCAAGCTGGGCGGCGGCCACGGAGGTCACAACGGATTGCGCGACATCATCGCGCAACTGGGGAACAACAAAGATTTCTACCGTCTGCGGCTTGGCATTGGCCACCCGGGCGTCGCCAGCATGGTGTCCAACTTTGTCCTCGGTCGTGCGCCACGCGCCGAACAGGAAAAACTGGGTGCCAGCATCGATTTTGCCCTCGGCGTGCTGCCGGATATCCTCGCCGGGGAATGGAACCGTGCGATGAAAAACCTGCACAGCCAGAAGGCCTGACTCTTTTTCCGAGGGGAAACACCATGGGATTCAACTGCGGCATCGTCGGCCTGCCTAACGTCGGCAAGTCCACCCTGTTCAACGCCCTTACCAAGTCCGGTATCGCGGCCGAGAACTTCCCCTTCTGCACGATCGAGCCGAACACCGGTATCGTGCCGATGCCCGACCCACGCCTGGACGCGCTGGCTGCCATCGTCAAGCCACAGCGTATCCTGCCGACCACCATGGAGTTCGTTGATATCGCGGGCCTGGTGGCTGGCGCATCGAAAGGTGAAGGCCTGGGTAACAAGTTCCTGGCCAACATCCGTGAGACCGATGCCATCGCTCACGTGGTCCGCTGCTTTGAAGACGAAAACGTTATTCACGTTTCCAACAGCGTTGACCCGAAACGCGACATCGAAATCATCGACCTTGAGCTGATCTTCGCCGACCTCGACAGCTGCGAAAAGCAACTGCAGAAAGTCGCGCGCAATGCCAAAGGCGGTGACAAGGAAGCCGTAGCCCAAAAAGCCCTGCTGGAACAGCTGATCGCCCACTTCACCCTGGGCAAGCCGGCACGCAGCCTGATCAAGAACATGGACGCAGATGAGAAAGCCATCATCAAAGGCTTCCACCTGCTGACCACCAAGCCGGTGATGTACATCGCCAACGTGGCTGAAGACGGTTTTGAGAACAACCCGTTGCTGGACGTTGTGCTGGCTATCGCTGAAGAAGAAGGCGCGATCGTTGTTCCGGTCTGCAACAAGATCGAAGCAGAAATCGCCGAGCTGGATGACGGCGAAGAGAAAGACATGTTCCTGGAGGCCCTGGGCCTTGAAGAGCCTGGTCTTAACCGTGTGATTCGCGCCGGTTACGAAATGCTGGACCTGCAAACCTACTTCACCGCCGGCGTGCAGGAAGTTCGCGCCTGGACAGTAAAAGTAGGTGCGACCGCCCCTCAAGCAGCCGGTGTGATCCACACCGACTTCGAAAAAGGCTTTATCCGCGCTGAAGTTATCGCCTACGACGATTTCATCAAGTTCAACGGGGAAGCGGGCGCGAAAGAAGCCGGTAAGTGGCGTCTGGAAGGCAAGGAATACATCGTTAAAGACGGTGACGTCCTGCACTTCCGTTTCAACGTGTAATACAGCACACGTATAAAAAACCGCGCCCAGGCGCGGTTTTTTTTGGCCTGGCGTTTGTGGCGCACTCCGGGGCGCACTCCGGGGCGCAACAACGGTCTATGGTTAACGCCATCTCACCTCATGATCGGGAGCCTCAATGATTCCCCGCGCCAAATTCCTCAGCCGCTATACCGACCCCATAGTCGAAAAAATCAAGGCCCGCTGGTCCCTGGGCTGGCGAGACGCCCTGGCCTCAGCCATTGCCGCCGCACTGGCGTGGATTATCGCCCGGCATTTTTTCGGTCACATACACCCCGTGTTTGCCGCAATCAGTGCCGTGGTGTGCCTGGCTCCAGGCCTGCCCAGTCATGGCAAGCAAGCGGTGGGCCTGATGGTGGGTGTCGCCACCGGGATCATCGTAGGCGAAGCCGCCTTGTGGTTGCCGGATGCTTACCCGTTGGTGCGTATTGGCTTTGCCACCTTCTCTGCCATCGCCATCGCGGCACTCTATGGCCTGGGGGCCGTGGTGCCCATCCAGGCCGGTGTATCGGCGGTGCTGATGCTGGCCGTAGGCCCGGAAAGTGCTGGCGTGGTACGGATGCTTGATGTGGTCGTGGGCTCATGCGTCGGGCTGGTTTTCAGCCAGATACTGCTGACCCCCAACCCGATCGGCATTATCGACAGCTCCGCCAAGGAGTTGCTCGAAAAGTTGGCGTCGGGATTCGGTAAAAGCCTGCAAGCTCTCGAAGGACAAGATGCGGCCAAGGCTCAAAATGCCGTGCAGATATTTTCCAGGGCCCACGACAGCCTTATTGCCCTGGAGAACGGCATCAGCATGGCCCGCAATACCGCCCGCTGGACCTTGCGCGGGCGCTTTGTATCACGGGAAGTCAAAGACATTGCCAGCCGTTACGAGCGCCACGCCGTGCGTTTATACGCCAGCTCCCTGTTGTTTGCAGAAGCCTTTGCCGATGCCTTGCGCAAGGAACAGGGCCCGGCACCGTCCTCCCTCCACGAACGGCTGGCAAACGTTGCTTCAGGCTGCGCCTCGATCGCCAGCGACGATGAACACCCGGTACTCATCCCCGTAGCCGGCGATGAATCGGCCGATGTTGTGTCAGCACCGTGGCAGCTGTGCATGCAGCACTTGAGCACCGTTGAAAGCGCCCTTCTGACCTTCGGATTTACGACTCAGGGCGATAGCAGAAAAAACCCTGAATAAAAATACGAATAAATACCCGTTTACCCTTACCTCCACGAAGTTCGATCCATGGAGGTAAGGCACGCTATCCCTACGCCAATAAATACTAATCCTTACCGTGTCTATGTGTTTTAGCTCTCGACAGGCGGCCAGTTCAGGCCTTGGTTTAAACCGTCAACACCTTCAAACTATAAAATAAAAAGCGTTGTTTATACCTGTTTAACATTGCGAATTTCCCCTCACAAAAAAACATGGCGCCGGAGTATATTCAATGGGATCCTTTCGCCCGGACAAAGAGCCTTCAAGCCTATATTTTTTCGATGACACACAACTTCACGCTACTGTCAGAAATGCGGCAGCACAAAATATCGACATAATGCTTCATGGTGAAACAGGCACAGGCAAAGATACATTGGCCGAGCATCTGCATACCTTATCCGGGCGCCGTGGTCGTTATATCGCACTCAATTGCGCGGCCATCCCCGAGAGTCTGGCGGAAAGCCAGTTATTTGGTGTCACCCAGGGCGCATTCACCGGCGCCCTGCAATCACGAGCAGGATTTATAGAAGCTTCAGATAAAGGCACTCTGTACCTGGATGAAATAGACAGCATGCCGCTGACTTTGCAGGCCAAATTGTTGCGCGTTCTGGAAACCCGTGGTGTTGAGCGATTGGGCTCGACAACATTCATCCCCGTGGACATGCGTGTGATTGCCTCGGCCCAAACCTCCCTTGCGAAGTTGGTGGCACAAGGTCATTTCAGGTGCGACCTGTACTATCGCCTGAATGTCGTGAACCTGCACTTGCCGCCTTTGCGAGAACGACGCGAATACATTACCCCCTTGTTTATGGAGTTTATTCAGCGCGAGGCCCGGCATTTCAACTCATCCATACCGGTACCGAACACTTCGCTGCTACAACAGATCATCTGTCACGACTGGCCGGGCAATGTCAGGGAGTTGCGCTCCGCAGCAAAGCGCTTTGTGCTTGGGCTACCCCCGCTGGATACGTCTCCCTGTGAACATGAATCCACAATTCTAAATTTAAAAATGCGCCTGCAACAAATAGAAAAGCAGTTGATCGCAGACTGCATGCGACGCCACTTTAATTGTATCGATTCTGTGGTAATCGAACTTGGGATTGCCAAACGCACGCTGTACCACCGAATGAAACAATTAGACATTTACTGAGCAACCCCCACTGGAACTGCCCACATTGATATCGACACTTAAATAGCGAACAGACGTTCTGTTGCACTCCCGATACCGAACCAAAGAGGTACATACATGCTCCCTTTACTGTCACTTGTAATGCCCTTTGCGAGCCAGGTCCTCAACGCACTTGGCGGATTTGGAAAAACAAGAATGCCCCCTGCAAACCCGGCAAATACTCACACCAAAAACATCGATCCTGCTCCAACGAACATATACATAAATAATAAAATTTCGTTCTGACCTTCCTAAAAAAAACCAAGAGGATACAGACCATGCTTGGAGCACTATTTGGACTCTTTGCAGGAATGGCGCGCGGTGCTGGCGACGACCCCCTCCAAGCGCAAAAAAACTTTGCGCGCGAACAGGAATGGAAAGCCGCCGCGGCCGCCATGCACAAAACGGGAGTTGACACGAGAAACGGCATAGCCGCCGGAGTAATGGACTCAAGTAGCAAGTCAATGAATGCAACCTTTGCAGCTGCCAAGGCCATCTCGTACTGATTTTATTCATACCGCCCCATCTCGAATGGGGCATCCGGCCAATCGGGGCGTGCAGCCACACAAGCATGCAACTACAACTCACAGCTTGAGGTTTCAAATGAAAACCCACTTTCCTTCGAAGCTCCCCCAGGCCGTCTTGAGTGCCTCTGAACTACCCTCGCACACCCCCGAACTGGCCGATATCCATTGGTTCAACGCCTCCTTGCTTGCCACGGCAACTAAAGCAACCAATACCGAGATATCCGATAAATTGACCAGCCACCCACTCAAACAGCGCTCTGCACTTTTAGCGGGTCTGTCGAGTACCGCCGCAAGGGCCCTGCAAAAAGCCAGTACCAGCACCGACCCCCTCGACATGCTCAAATCCACCCGGGCCCTGTCGGCGCTCCACCTTGAGACCGTGCTGAGCGCCAAGATGATCAGCAAGACGTCACAAGCCATCGAAAAACTCACCAATCTGTCTTAGGTAACCGCATGGCAGCGCGCCTGATCAAGAGCGTGTGTTTCCTGCTCGTGCTGGCCGTCACCGGTTGTGGTGAAAGCGTGGTGCTTCACAGCCAGCTCTCCGAACAGGAGGCCAATGCAGTCATTGCTGAACTGGCAGACAAACAGGTCCACGCTCAAAAAGTCCCCGATAAAAATGGCATTTCCATTCGTGTCAGAACAGAAGCTATCAGCCGGGCGATTAACTCGCTGTCGGCGGCTGGCCTGCCCAGAACAAAGCGCTCCACACTGGGTGATATTTTTCGCAAGGAAGGTGTCATTTCTACGCCACTTGAGGAGCGCGCCCGTTACATCTATGCGCTGTCACAAGAGCTTGAAGCCACACTGTCGAGCATTGACGGGGTGATAGTCGCGCGCGTGCATGTGGTACTGCCCGAGCGTGTGGCGCCAGGTGAGGCCGTGCAGCCCGCATCCGCTTCGGTGTTTATCAAACACGATGCCAGACTGGACCCCGACGGCATCCAGTCGCGGGTACGGCGGATGGTTGCCAGCAGCATTCCGGGCATGGCAATGGCAATCGACAACCCGCACAAAATAACCACGGTTTTTGTTCTTGCCGCCGCGTTTCAGGACAACCAGCAACTGCTGTTCTTCGGACCTTTTCTGGTGCCGCAGCAAGACCTGGGGTTCTGGAAAAGCCTGTTCGCTGCACTGGTGACAGGGTGCCTGCTGGCAATCATTACGCCAGTTGTATGGTTAAAGCTGCGCAAAAAGGGCTCTGCATGAATGACATTGATGCCTGGGTACAGTGGTGGGCCTTGCCATGGCGCTACGCTCATCCGCACTGGCAGATCCTTGACGCATCGCCCGCCTTGCTGCGCAACCAGCATGCAGGCGCCAGCAAGAGCTTGGGTATCGCCCCCTGCCTGCCCTGTGCGCCCACAACCAGCCTGATGCAGCTGGCACTGGCGCAACCGGCGCACTATGACGCGTTGCTGCAAAGGGTCGAGCGTATCTGCCGCACTACACCTTCCGCTGCACGGGATGACACGCAGCGTTTGTGGTGCCAGCGCCTTGCCAGGGCTTTGCACCCGCAGGACTGGCTCGAGCCCGCCGACGATCCCTTGCAACTGCTCAGAGCATGGCTCGAACCACCGGTCTGGCAGAGGTTGCGACTGCGCTTTGCCCCTGCACGGATCGAAACGCTGGAGCAAAAACCGGTGCAGGCCATTTCACCGGCCAAACTCCGAACGCTCTGGCAAACAGTGTTGTGGCACACACGAGCCGGCGACGAGGGGCACAACCATGCTGACACGCCGCACGATTGAGCTGCAGCCAGGCGCAACCGGGCTGCCCCAGGTACTGATCAGCAGCCAGACCCTGATCGATTGCGGCCTGGCCAATGAGGTGCTGGCCCAGGCACGTGCCCAGGCAGACGAACTGCTGAGTAACGCTGAAAACGCTGCCGAAACGCTGCTGCAAAAGGCCCACAGCGAATTCTGGCAACAGGCCAATGCCCATCTGGCGCGTTGGCAACAGGAACATGGCGGCTTGTGCCAAGCGATTGAAACCAGCGCCTCGCAAGTGGTCAATCAGGCTCTGGAGCGATTGCTCGGTGAGGTGCCACCACAGATGCGAATCAATGCCTTGCTGGCGCAACTGCTGCCAGCCCAATGTCCGCCATTGAATGCAACCCTGCGCTGCCACCCGCAGATGCTTGCACCTGTACGGCAGTGGCTAAGCACCCGCCCGGATACCGCATGGCAACTGCAAGCAGATGAACGCCTCGACCCCTTCGCTCTGGTGCTGGTCACTGCGCAACACGACCTGCGCATTGACTGGGCCACAACGCTCAAGGCGCTGCTGATCCCCATGACCACTGATGGAACTGATCCAGCAGGAGCTACCACTGAGTGGTGAGTATTGACTGATGGAGGTTCTATGGCTTCGTTCGAAAGCATCCAGCGTCGCATTGACACCCGCTTTATCCAGGCCCAAAAAAAACTGGAGGAGATCGCCCTGAACAATCAAGCAAGCCCCGAAGACATGCAGCGCTTCCTCGACGCTTCACAAAAAATGGCCATTGCCAGTTTCTCGATCAACGAGCAAACCCGATTCAAGCACAGCCTGACCAAAAGCATTATTGATGCCGTGCAGTGATGCTCGGGTTCAAGCACTCCCTGCAACGGGCCCTGTTGCCAGCTCTTTTTTTGCTAGCCAACGGGGCGATGGCCGCCGTTCCACAGGAGTGGCAAAAAACGCCTTATGCCCATGAAGCCAATAACCTGTCAGTGCCTGATTTTCTAGGGGCCTTTGCCCATACCGTGGGCCTGCAACTACAGATTGATGGCGCGCTTCAAGGCGTCGTAAACGGCAAGCTGCGCGCCGACACGCTCACCGGTTTAATGGAGCGGCTTGCACTGGAACACCGTTTCCAGTGGTTTGTGCATAACAACACGCTCTACATCAGTTCGCTTGACCAGCAGACCACGAGCAGCCTTGAAGTTGCGGACGATACCATTGCCGATCTGAAGCTGGCCCTGACCCGGATAGGCCTGCTGGATGAGCGTTTCGGCTGGGGCGAGTTGCCGGATATCGGCGTGGTACTGGTGTCCGGGCCCAAACGCTATATCGAGCAGATCAGGCAGTTCAGTCGCAAACGGGCAGAACCCGCCAATAAACAGGATGTGCTGACTTTCACACTGCAGTTCGCCAATGCGGCAGACCGGCAGATCGATTATCGGGGCGAAAAACTGAGTGTGCCCGGTATCGCCAGCCTGTTGCGCGGGTTGCTCGATACCAAGTCATCGAGCCCGTTCGCTGCTCCCTCCCCCGGCCCCTCGCCAGTATCCGGCACGGCCTCCCGCATGCCTTATTCAAGCAATCCACCACCGCCCGCGCTCACCGCCGATTTGAAATCATCAGGCCTGAACGCCATCCGCGTGGAGGCCGATGTGCGTAACAACAGCGTGTTGATCTACGACGCCAGCGAACGCCGGACGCTCTATCAGGCACTGATCGCCAAGCTCGATGTCCCGCGCAAACTCGTGGAAATAGACGCCGTGATTCTCGATATCAACCGCACCCAACTCAACGAACTGGGGACGAAATGGGGCTTTCAGAGCGGCCGTTTCGGGATGGCTACTGGGTGGTCGGGCACTTCCCCGACAACCGTGTCCATGATCCAGACTGACCGTTTTACAGCCGAGATCAAGGCGCTTGAAGCCCGCGGGCTGGCAACGGTGGTATCCAACCCCTCGATCATGACCCTGGAAAACCAGCCCGCTGTTATCGATTTCAATCGCACGCAATATATCCAGGCCGTCGGTGAGGGCGTGGCCAACATCATGCCGGTCACCACCGGCACCAGTTTCCAGGTCATACCCCGGGTAATCGAAGCCAGTGGCGCCAATCAGATTCACCTGATCATCGATATCGAAGACGGCACCTTTGCCGATAACACAGGGCAGCATTCCACACCGGATGTTCGCAAAGGCAACATCAGTACCCAGGCAGTGATCCACGAAAAACAATCCCTGGTCATCGGCGGTTTTCATGTCGCTGAAGAGGTCGACAGCCGCAATCAAGTCCCTGTATTGGGAAATATCCCCTGGCTGGGCAAGCTGCTGTTTTCGTCCACGCAGAACACTAAAAATCGCCGTGAGCGGCTGTTTATCCTGACACCCCGCCTGATTGGCGACCAGACCAACCCTGCCCGCTACCTGCCACAATCGGATCAGGCGCAACTGGAGGCAGCGCTGACCCGATTGAGACGGCGTGATGCGAAGCAGCCAGTGATTCAGCGCTCCGATATTACCCGGGTGTTCCGTCAACTGGTCACGGGCCACGTGCCTGGCCGGTTCACAGCGATGCCGATGCCGCCCCGGACGGGCAGCCTGTGCAAAGCGTTCACGTCTCTGAAAGTCGATACCGAGCGTCATCAGTGGTACGAAAGTGAGGACTACAACGTGGCCGTACTGGTATTGCACAACCAGAGCCAGAGCCGGGTGCGCGTCGATGAACGTGATTGCAGCACTGCCGGCACCCTGGCGGTGAGTGTCTGGCCGACTCCGTGGCTGGCGCCCGGCGAACGTGCGGAGGTGTTTATCGCGACACGAGCACCCGAGCCCGACGAACAATCAAGCGTGTCTCGGCCATCATTGCTGGAGGCCACGCCATGACTCGGCTGATCGCAGTTGCCATGGCGGCGGCCATGGCTGGACTGTTGCAAGGCTGCACCTCGGATTGCCGTGCAGACCTGTGCGCGCGCCCGGCCTCCAGCGCCAGGACGCTGGTGATCTGGTGGCCACCACACATGCGTACAGAAACAGGCTCGTATGCTGAACGTTCAGACCATCACGTTGTGCCTCTGGAACCCTAGATCAACCGTGCAACGACCCATTGCCCCGGTGATCTGAAGACATTCAAACCCACGCGTCCAATCCTGCGCAGGGTCTTTGCCCTCACCCCCATGTACCGGCCTGTCTGATTATCAGCCAGGCCGGTATTGTCATTACATCAAAGGGCTGCGGCCATGCCGGATCTTTTGGTCAAGCTGCTCGGGATTCAGCTCCCGAATACGAGCCGAGGGCAACGTATCCTTGAACTCAACGCGCAAGGGAGTGTTCTGATCCATACCGTATTTCAACTCAATGTTGAGGAGTTTGCAGGAATTGCTCAAGGCTGCCCTGCTGGAGTAGGCCACAAGAGGAATGGGGGTCTTCATAGCGTCGGTTCTAGTTGCCGTATAGCTTACAGCCAAGGTTTTAATCCGCAGGTTGTCCGGGTTTTCCAGGGCCTTTTGCACATCATTTATGGCGTTAGGCCCATCCCCGATCTGATTGTCAATCATGCGCAGTACCTTCGGCTTGACCTCCAGCCCGATCACTACCGAGGTGCCCTGGCTGCTTTCCAGGTCGTTGATGATCCGCTCGAATTGTGGCTGCTGGGCAAACAGCCGGAGAATTGCCGCCTTGTTAGCAGGCGCAGCGTCATTCAGCCACTCATGGTCAGGGCCACCTTTTACCCCCACATAGGAAACCGTTCTTTCAACTGATTTGAGTACTCGCCGACCTTGTGCGGCCAGCGCCTGCTGGTGAAGGCAGGTTTGCAGCTGTTCATTGAGGGCATGGTGCTCTTCAGAACGGGTAGCCGGTGACGGTAGCTGAATGAATAGACGATGCAGATGTTGCAGTTGCTCCACCAGTGGGCCCTCTGCTGCAAACGAGGCCAGGTGTTGCTTGAGTGGCGCAGAATGCCGGGACAAGGCATCGCGTAACCCATTGACTTGCGCCTGATCGATCACAGCAGGCTGCTTGAAGGTAAAACGCATGCTGCGGGCAACACTGCGATCAAACCCCAGGGTGAACGAAGAATCACTCGTGATATAAGGCACCCACGTAGGCCCATCGGAACCGAGCTGAGTCCACAAGGCGCCATTGGCCGGCGCCGCGCCTAAAGAGGCACTGCCTCTGGCTAACCATTGGGTATTCACGCTTTGGGCCCGGGTTGTCTCATCCTGCCCCAAGGCGACAGCCTTGCGCTGGTCCGCATGAAACAGCTGAAGATTCCCCCCCGCATTTACCATGGTACGTAGCAGGGCACCGGGGGCATTCGAGGTTTCCGGGATTATATGAAAGCGCGCCTGCACATGAGCTGACACACTCCAGCCCAAAGCATTTTTCGAGCTCGTGCCGCTCTTGTGATTGCTGCCAAGATCCAGCAAGTCGAAAACGTTCCCTTTCTCCCCGGTGAGGATGGCCATCATTGCGGGAAAATCTGCCTCCCTGATATCAAAGCTGACGCTTTGCTCGTTTTCATGCGTCAACGCCAATGTAGTCTCAGCCCCTACCCTGAGCCGGCCTTCGAGTGGCACCTCGGAGGGAAGCAACATGTTACCGACGCCTACAGAACCAGTGACGGTATGGCCAGTGCCCATATTGATGTCAACGCTGACCCCCTGATCGGTTCGAGTCAGCGTTATGCCGTTGGTATTGTCTCTAGAAACACCCCCTATGATTTCAAGCAACGGGACTGGAAGTAAGAACAGGGATGCCGATAAGGTTTTGCTCCGGCTCGATGCAACTGACTGGCCGCTTTCAGACTTTTGAATGCATTGCAGCAGAGCCTGCTTGACCGTCTCTTGTGGATTGAGCCCCAAGGTAGTGGTTATATGAAAATTGAGCGCTGATCCCGGGGTACCCAAGTCCCTGGCCAACAACTTGAAGTTGTTATAGAGCGTTTCTGCCTGCTTCAATCCATTGATGTTCTGCGATGTTTTCTTGTGTACCGGGCTGTTTTGATAGTTCTCTATCGCACTCTCCAGGCGGGCTGTTATTTCGGCCTGATCAGGCGCTTTACCCTCCAGCCGATCGACCAGTTTGAGCAGCCTGAAAAGTGTGCGGGCGTGCTGAATCAAATCGCTCTCGATCAGCCCGGTCGAATTGCTCAAATCACGTTTCAGACCAGCGTCGTGCAACGACAAACAAACACCCTGTTTTTCGTAACTGCGCAGCAAGGCCGCTGTGATATCAGACTTTGAAGACCCCATATTCTCGAAGGACTGGCGAATTCGGGACAGGTTGCTCGCTGAGCCTTCAGTGGGTTTGCCACTCGTTGTGGGCAGATAATCCGGGATCACACGGGCTCCCTTGATCTCGCCCAATCGCCTGGCCAATTGCACGCTGCACTCTTCTACCTGACTCAGAAAACGCTTGAGTTTTGTGGCCAGGGCCTGGGTTGGCTGGCCCTCGCCCAGGCGGTCAAGGCGACTTGAAATATCCATCGTACGGGGTGTCACGCTCGCCAGCGTACGCAATAGCCCCTGCAGTTCCCGCACATCCGCGTAGAGGTCTGCCAGCCCGCGTCGCCCTTTAACATCATGCTGGATACCAAGGCCGATATTCTTGATCCCCTGAACAGGATGAAAATGGGCTAAAGCACTTTTAATAACCCCACGATCAACCGACAGGGCTTCAGTCTTGTGGCCAAAACAATCGGAGGTCACGGCCCAGGAGGTGCCGTTGTCCTGACTCTTCAACTCAGCGTTGCCCAACACCGTACCCAGTGATCTCGCGGGGGTGTTTGAGTGTGCCGTTAAAGGTTTCCATTGCGGGTCGCCATCCGCTGAAACAATCAACTGCCGATAGTGTTCACCCCATCTTTTTTGTTGCGCATTGTTTTCACCCCAGCTGACGATCAATTGCTGACCTGCTCCCATACGCAACGACTTGACCGGCGCATTGTCCGGCACCGGCACGGGAGTCCAGGTGAGCGCTGAGGTGCAAGGGGTTTGCCAGTGAGCCTTGTCGAGCTTGAGCAGTTCGCCGGCGCCGGTCTGTGCATACAGATCTCCCTGACGGTCAAGTGCCAGCGCCACAAGCTCTTTAGGCCGGGTAAAGGTCAAGACCCTGGCCTTTCCGTTGACGTGGGCAATCAGCTTGTTTTCAGCATCAAGCGTTACAAATTGCCTGGCGTTATCGATAGCAAAACCGGTGATCTTTCGCTCGTTATTCTCAACCATGGCGCCACCAAGGTTGATATGGGCATGAGCATCATTAACAGGTGTCAGGTCATAACTGGCACCGCTGTACGCAGCATCCCGCGTTTTATGGATTGCCAGCGCTTTCAGCTCTGCACCTTGCAATACATAAGCGCGACCATCCAGGCCACGCTCCAGTCGCTCCACATTGTGGTGAGCGCTTTTATCCCATTGCTGTGAGCGCTCGTTCCAGCACAGCAATGTGTTGCCCTCAAGCGCAACCTTGCCCCGCGGCCCAAGGTCCACACGACCGGCGAGTGTCTGCAGCCCGGGCTCGGGCAAACCTGTGTCGTTCACTCTGAGGATCACATCACTGAGGTTCCAGCCCGATGCCTGATCAGGGCCATGGCTTAAAGGGGTGCTGTGTAACTGGCGGCGGGAGTCTAGGACAAGGGCGTTGAGCCGGCCTTGATCATCATGCATAAAGCCCTTGATGCTGACTGCGCCCTGATGCAGTTGCTCAAGATTATCGAGTGACTCAGGGCGCATGACCAATTGCCCGCCCTCGGCATTGCGCAGGTTCGCGCACAAAAATTCACCCTGAGGTGTCGAGGCGTACAGCACATCGCCCGCCAGCCCCAGATGCGCCAGTTGCACCGGTTTACCCGACTCGTTGACGGGAACAAGACAAAGGACAGCATCGGCTGTGTCGCGACTGATTTTTAGCGTGGAACCCTCAAGGCTCGCCTGCGTTTTACCATCAATGCTCATGTCCGACACACCCTGCGGCACTTTCATCAGTTGCCCTTGAGCACTCAAGCCAATACGCCTGTATCGAGCCTCGTCCTTGTCGGGCAACCAACGAAGCGTCTGTGCTTCAAACCGGCACAGGCGTTGGTCGACCACACGAAACTGGCCGCCTTCGGCGGTTGTTTGCACACCGCTTATCTGCCCCAGATGGGCACGCCCGGGATTGATCGGGGGCGACGGGTAAAAACTCAGGGGAAGACTGCTTTTAAGTACTGCAGCGGCGGCAGGGGTGGACTGGATATGAAATACATTAAATTTGTCGTCCCTGATTCGCAGGTTCCGGGCAGGGCCTGCGTAAGGGGCATCTTGCTTAAACGGCCTGGACAACTGATTCAGTTGGTCGGCAATGTCCTGGCCCACATACGAGCCTTGGGTCACGACTTTTCCTTCAGCCAGGCTGGCGCTGAATGCCAGAGAGGGCTGCTGATAGTGACGAAAACCGGTCATTTGCACCGATTCGGTGGGGCCAGAAGTGTTCGGGGAGGCTGTGCCGCGCATTTCTGACGGCGCTGGCTTTGCGGGTTCAAAAAAATTGACGTCCATGACTGCTCTACTCTGACTGGCTGATGAAGAGTGAGTGACCATGGAATAGCGCCCGGTTCCTGCCCCGATCAGCGTTGTTCAAGTTCCTCCAACTCGATGACTTCACGGCGCTCGTCATCATCCAGTTCTCGCAGAGTGCGGTAGACCAGCGCAACCGCCTGCAGGGTCTCGCGGTTGATGCAATGCCCGGTCTCGATGCCATACAGCGTGCGAGCCAGCCACACACACTGAATCACCGGAACATCTGCTGCCCGTGCCCTGTCGATCATTCGCCGAGCCCGGGCATCAGCCCCCTTGGCAATCACGGTCGGCAAAGGCGTCTGTGGCGGCCGGTAGTACAGCGCCACGGCAAAATGCGTAGGGTTGATCAGCAGCATGTCGGCCTCTTCCAACGGCGGAGTCGGGGCCACAGGCTCTTCATGGGCCAGCTCCTGGGCCAGTGCCCGACGCAGCATCTTGGTATGAGGATCACCTTCCATGCCTTTGTACTCCTTGACCACTTCGACATGGGTCATGCGCATGCGCCGGGCAAAAAAATACCGCTGCAACGCCAGGTCAACCACTGCGAGCACCAGCAGCAGGCCAAGGCACACATGCAGCAAATGCCGGAACAAGGCGATCAGCGCGACGATATAGCCCGGCAAGCCAGCGTTGACCAGCCCGACCAACGCCCCCAGGGAAGGCCCGATCACTCGGTAAAGCACCGCACAGATCAGCAGTGCCTTGATCAGGCCGGTGAGCAGGGTCAACAGTGACTGGGCCGAAAACATCTGCCGGGCCTGATTGACCGGGTTGAGCCGGTTGAAGTCCGGGATCAGGACTTCAGGGGCAAACAGAAAGCCGAATTGCAGCCAGCTGCTGATTAATTTCATCAAGACTGCAACGCCGGTCATCAGCAAGGCGAAGCCAAAAAACAGGTAACCCGCCTCGACGAACACGGCCTGCAGCGAATGACCAAAGGGTTGCCCGACCAGTGAAACGGGCAGCATCAGCAATTGGCCAAAACGCTGCAGGCTGTTCTGGGCCGTGATCAAGGCGACCTCACTGATAACCGCCAGCGTCAGCAGTTTGGCGATGTCCTGACTTTGCGCAACCTGGCCTTTTTTGCGCTGGTCCTGCAGTTTTTTCTGGCTGGCGTCATATTTCTTCTCAGCCGAATCGCTCATGACTCACCTACTTTGAAGAGCTGGCCCAGTGCGTGCCCAAGATCCCCCAGCAGACTCATCCGGCCCACGATCAACTCCTCCAGTTGTGGCAGGTAGAGCAGCAGAAAGCCCAGCCCGGCCAGGCTTTTGGCCGGCATCGACAGCACAAACACCTGCAACTGCGGGCTGTAGAGGCTCAACAGGGCAACAGCGAATTCGATCAACAACAACAGCGCAATAAAGGGCGCGGCGTAGAGCAGCAGATGCGTGAAGGTATCGCCGAGCAAAGAAAGAAACACGGCAAAACCATCCGCAGTAATCGTCGGTAACCAGAGCGTGGGGGGCCAGATCAGGTAGCTGTCCCAGATCACCCGGGTCAAGCTGCCCAGCCCGAGGGTGACCATCAGCACAAAAATGCTCAGTTGCTTGAACAGGTGCCCGACAGGTGTGGCATCCGCCCCCAGCGAAGGGTTGAGCTGCCCGCCGATCAGGGCACCACGCTGGTTATCGAGCAAAGCTCCTACCGACTCGAACAGCCAGAACGGCATGGACAGCAGCATGCCCAGCAAAAAGCCCAGCATGGCCTCTTTGAGCATCAGACCGCCGAGCGCCAGCAGGGTGTAATTCACGCCCGACAAGGCGTGATAAATACCCGGAGCAGGTATCAGGGCCAGCGCAAAAACGATGACATGCCGGGGCATGCCGCGCACATGTTCGAAGCAGAATGCCGGGATCAGAAAAAAACAGGGATACAGGCGCGCCATCGCAATGGCGAGGCTGGGCAGGTATTCGAGAAACGCAATCTGTGCGGCCATCGGGTGTTCCCTCTACAGCGCCGAGCGGGCGACCATGTCAAAGGTGAGGTTGATCAATTGAATCAGTTCAACCCCGATCCAGCGCCCCGTCAGCGCCAACGTGACGCCCACTGCAACCAGCTTGATGCCGAAGGGCAGTGTCTGGTCCTGTACCTGCATCAGCGCCTGCACCAGCGAGGTCAGCACTCCCACCGCTACAGCCACGATCAGCGGTGGCGCAGACAGCACCACCACCAGCAGCATGCCCTGCTTGAACAGCAAAATCGGCTCCATGGACGCCTCACAGATAGGACAGGAACAGACTGTCGAGCAGACGTGTCCACCCCGAAACCAGCACAAACAGCAACAGCTTGAGCGGCAATGAAAGGGTCATGGGCGAGACCATCTGCATGCCCAGCGCCAGCAACAGGTTCGAGACGATCAGGTCGATCACGATAAAGGGGATGTAAATCAGAAAACCGATTTCAAACCCTGCCTGTAGCTGCGACAGCACAAATGCCGGTACCAGCAGGATAAGGTCGTCACGCTTGACCTCTTGCGCCAGTTGCGCAGGCCATAGACGCGCAGTGTTATCCAGCAGATGGGTCAGCACATCGGGAGCAGTGTTGCGTGCCATAAAGGCCCGCAAGGGCTTTACTGCCTCCTCCCCGCTCTCCTGCAAGGCTTGCACACTGCTCATATCCAGCGGCGTCTGCTTGAGGGCCTGGGCGGTTTCATACCCCACCGGTGCCATGACAAACATCGTTGCAGCCAGGGCAACTCCATAAAGGGCCATGCTCGGCGGCACCTGCTGCACACCAATGGCGTTGCGGGTAATCATCAACACAATGCAGATTTTCAGGAAGGCGGTGCACACCATCAGCAGCATGGGCATCAGTGACAGGCCGCCGAGAAACAGCGCCAGCAGAAAGGGATCGATCCCTTGAACGGTCATTGCGAAAAACTGATGCGCGACAGTTGCAGGCCAAGGCGCCCCTCAACCTCCACCAACTGCCCGTGACCGATCGGCCGGTCGCCGTAATACAACCCGGCCATGCCCGTGTCATAGCCCTCGATGTTCAACACCATGCCGGGGGCCAACTGGCGCAGCTCACCCAGGCTCAACTTGAGTGCGCCACAGCGCACGCTCAGCTCTACCTGCAAGGTTTCAAACGGCTCATTGCCTTTATGCCGTTCAACGTCCGTACCCGCAAACATCACCTCTTCCACAGCCGACTCCTCGAGAGCACACACGGTCAGGCAGCGACGCCCGCCTTCATCATCAATTTGCGATGTGATCCGCCACCGCCCAATCCTCAACTGCCCCACGCCATCACCGCTGAACAACAGGCGCTCCGGCACCAGCACGTCGCCTGGCCGTACCCTGCGCAACTGCTCAACCGTCAACGGCAGATAGCCAAGCACCACGGGCACAGGCACGGCAAAGCAATCGGGCAACGGCGCCTTGACTGCCTGCCATTGCCCCGCCTCGCAAAGCGCCAACAGGCTGTGGGCCGCCAGCATCAATCGGCCGACACTTCGCGATGGGCCCAGCACTACACTGAGGCAGCACTCGAGTGCGCCCACCTGCCTGTCGGCAAGGGGCCGCAGATAGCCAAAAAGCGCCCTCAACTGCGCACTCATGCGCTGCTCAAAATGCGCCCAAAACCATGACTGGGGATCGTTGCCGGTCTCGGCCAGCACCACCGGGCACTCGCCAAACAGGCTAAGCAAGGGCCCTGCATCACTGAGCGTAAAGACCCCACAGCGGCTCTCGAACGAGACACACGCACCACCCCCTGGCGCCCGCCCCGGTTCCAGCAAAAGCTCACCGGGCTCGCCTGCGACCTGAAATGAATAGCGCAGGCCACGACCCAACCGCCAACAGGCCTGGACCGTGGTTGCGTCCAGCCGTGGCAAGGTGATCGGCGCTACCGTCATCACTGGCACTCCTGCAGTAACCGGATCCTGACGGCCTGCCCCAAGGCACGGGCCAGACGCCGTTGACAGGGTTGCTGCTGACGGGCGAGCCATTGTCGGGTGGCGGATTGCTGCGCCTTTAAAATGATCAGCCAGCCATGATGTTCATAACGGGCGCTGACACTGACCCGCCCGCGATGTGCCAGATGCAGCACAAATTGCACTGGCCATGGCCCTGCCCCCGTTGCACGGGGCATCAGTGCCTCGGACAACACCTGTGCCAAGCCCCTATCCGCGCCTGCCAGGCTGTCTGCAAACAGTTTGCAGTCGGCTGCGCGCGCCGGGGCGGCAGGCTGATACCGGGCCAATAGCAACGGCACCGGGTTTACTCCTGATGACTCGGCCATCCCGCCTCCTCTGCCAGCAACATCGACATTTCCAGAAGTTTTTCGACCTTTCTCTGGCATTCACCCGCGTACTGGCGGGCACTCTCGACATGGATCGCAACCACGCGCTGCTGCTCGAGCAGCGCTTGCAAGGCACTTGCCTGCTGCGCTGTTTGAGCCGCCCACTGGCGCTGTGACTCGTCCCAGCCCGACAGGGTCCTGGGCGACACCACCTGCCCCTGATAGCGGCCGGTCAGCTCGGCTTGCTGCCGGTTTTCGTTTTGCCTGGCCTGCTCAACCGCCGAACGGGCCTGCTCAATGTTCAGGCCAAGGGCTCGCAGCTCCATACGTTTGATGTGCAACAAACGCTCAGCCCGATCGGCCCGATGTTGGCGCAGGCGCCGCAAGGGCTCGGTGGCAGGCGGGCGGTTTTCAGAAGGGCACATGGGCAGTCAACTCGCTCAAGTGCTCCAGGGTTTCCTGAAACGTTGCAGGCTCGCGCAAGTCCTGACGCAAAAAGGCCTCCACACGCTGGCGGCTCTCGACGGCCAGGTCGGTCAGGGCATCGTTGCCCGCCTGGTACTCACCCAGCCTGAGCAGCAGTTCGATCTGCTGATGCGCGCTCAGCAATCGCCTGAATGCGGCCATGTTTTGCATATGTTCTGGCGCAGCCACATTGCTCAGGATCCGTGACAGGCTGCCCAGCACATCTATCGCCGGATAGTGACCGCGCTCTGCCAGTTTGCGGGACAACACAATGTGCCCGTCCAGCAAGGATCGAACCTCATCGGCTACCGGATCGCCCATGGAGTCCTGCTCGATGAGTACGGTATAGATCGCGGTGATAGCCCCCTCGCGAGTCAGGCCTGCACGCTCTACCAGACGTGGCAACAGGCTGTAAACCGAGGGCGGCAACCCGCCTCTGCCCAAGGGTTCGCCAGCGGCCAGACCGATTTCCCGCTGAGCGCGGGCAAAGCGCGTCAATGAGTCGATCAACAATAAAACCCGCCGGCCTTTGCGTCGGAAACCTTCGGCCAGAGCAGTTGCGGTAAAGGCTGCCCGCGCACGCTCCATGCTTGTGCGATCAGAGGTTGCGCACACCAGCACGGCTTTGCCCCGCAGCCCCTCATCCAGCTCATGGTCAAGAAACTCACGCAGCTCGCGACCGCGCTCGCCAACCAGGCCAAACACGATCACATCGCACTCGACGTTGCGGGCGATTTCGGCCAGCAGTGTGGTCTTGCCACAACCGGCACCGGCAAACAGCCCGACCCGCTGGCCCTCACCCAGGGTCAACAACCCGTCGATGGCCCGTACCCCTGTTGGCAAAGCGCGACCGATGCGCGGCCTCTGAGTGGCCAAGGGGGCTTCGCATACAACTGCATTGGCCTCCTCACAAGGCCGCCAGGCAAAGCCCCCCCCGTCGCCCCCGGCAAGCGGTCGGCCAAACCCGTCGAGCACTTGCCCCAGCAGATCATTGCCGACGCGAACCTGATGCACAGCCCCCAAGCGTTCAACGGCCGCCCCTGCGCTTATACCTTCGAGGCTCGCCAAAGCACTGAGGGTGGCGTCCTGCTGATCGCAGCCGATGACCTCTGCCAGTATCCATGCGCTGCCCACCGTCTGAACCCGGCACAGCTCGCCAATGCGGGCCTGGGGCAGGCGGCATTGCAGCAGCATGCCATTGATCCGCAGGAGCCGACCGCTCAGGGTCACCGGTGAAAAACCCGCCAGGTGCGTGAACTGGCGTTGCCGCCAGCGCTCAAGGCGCTCAGCAATCGTGCCGTTCACCAGCTCACCTCATAGCGCTGCGCGCCTTCAAACAGTACTCGGCGGTTGTCGATCGCAGTCAGGCGCACACCCTGCGCTTCGTCACCAAAAAACAGCCGACGCCCGTCTGCCAGTACAACATGGGCCTTTTGGCCACCGATTATCTGGACGATCCTGAAGGGCAGTGCCGTGCTGATTTCCTGGACCTGATTAATGATCGCAACCGGCGTTTCAAATTGCGCCTCGAAGCGATCGAGCATCCGTGAGACCAGTGCCAGCGAGTCTTTGCCGACATCACCGCCCAGGATGATTTGCTCATCAACCATCTGCAGCCGGATGGCGTTGTCCAGATCACGCTCGATCAACATCTTGAGTAATTGCTGATGGACCTGATGCGTTGTTGCAAGCTGACGCCTGCCACTGACAGCGAATGGCTTCGGAGAAAGTGCCTGTGCCGTGTTTGAAGGCTGACAGGCCTGTGCCGCCAATATCAGCACCGACACGCTCAGGGCCAGCGCCAGCCACTTGCCAGGGCGACGCACAGGCACCATGCCCGAGCGCGCGGGGGCCGTTTCGCTCTGCACCCTGGTTACTTCTGCCAGCTCATCCACCCAGGCACTTTGCGTATTGGCGATGCACAAGCGTATCCCGCCAATGGCAAACGCCTTACCCGCAGCCAGATCGGCAATCTGTGCCCGGGCAGTGCCGGTTTCATCCTGCAAGAGACCTTCCTGCGCCTGCACTGTCCAGCGCCCGTCCACACAGTGCAACCGGGCATGCCTGGCTTCAACGCCAGGGTCGTACAACTCCAGGTCGGCATCTTGATGGGCACCGATGCTCCAGCATTCACCGAACAAAGGCAGTGCAGCCCCCTCATGCAAACCGCTCAGCACTCGCAACTCGAACAGCTGGCCAGGCTGCTGCGAATCGAACACCACGGTTGCGCCATCAGGTAAGCCATGCCCCGGACTCAAGACACGGCCTCGCGCAGCACACCGTCGAATTGCAGATCAAGACGCCCGAGCACCTTGACCTTGGCCGAGCCGGTCAACTCGGCGAAAGACATGACCGGCACATGGTTGAATTCATCGAACAACAGCGTGCGCAACGGGCTGCGCAGATCCTGCGCCACCAGCAATACGCTTGCGTCGCACTTGCGCGGTGCAAAAGCCTCCTTGAGCAACGCCACAAGTTGCGTACTGTGCTCATTGTCCAGGGCAAAGAACACGCCCGATTGGGTTTGGCGCAATGCCTCGCGAAAAAGGTTTTCGCTATGGGCAGACAACAGCCAGGCATGCAGACCGTCAGCCTGACTGTACAGATGATAGATCTGCGACTTCAGGGCAATCCGCGCATAGTCCGCCAGCGCTGACACTTCGCGCTCGTGCTGGCCATGTTCGGTCAGCACTTCGACAATCAGGCGTACCGCCCGCAGGGGTACGCCTTCACTGGCCAGGCGCTGCAGAACGGCAGAGAACCGGGACAGCGGCATGATCCGCTGCAACTCTTGAACCAGCTCAGGCTGGGTTTGCTCAAGCCAGCCGAGAATCGACTTGCTCTCCTGCAACCCCAAAAATTGCGGCCCGCTGATCATCATGGCTTGACGCATGCGCTCAACAATCAAGGCATGGGCACTGAACGACTCGACGCCCTCACGGGCCAGCAGCGGATCACCGGGGTTCAGCCATAGCCAGTCCCGTTCATCTCTTTGCTCGCTGCCTCTGAGAGCACTCTGAGGAGCATCCGTGACACTGTCCCGTGCCACGGCCCGTCGTTCATCAAAAGTCGCCTTGAGCGTGGGCACTTCGTGAACACAAAAGCGAAACTCATCCTCGGGCAGCACGTCGCTGTATTCGATTTCAAAACTGGGAAGTGTCACCCCGATACGGGTGACGATACTGTTGCGCACCTGACGAATCCCGTGAATCAGCCGCTCAGTAAGCTCCAGGCTTTGATGGGCACTGGCGAACTGCAACAGATAGGGGCGTGTCGGATCAAACACTCTCAGATCTTCGTCGCCGTTGTGATCAGGGGCCACCTGCACTGCTTGCGCCGGCTCCAACGCCTCAGCCTTGCGGCTTCGCGACCACCAGTAAAATCCCGGCGCAAACGTACACAGGGCAATCAAGCCAAACACCGGGGCGGGCATTCCCGGCAGGGCGGCGAAGGCCAGCATGGCCGCCGATGCGATCATCCAGCTCTTGGGTTCACGGGTTATCTGCTGGCCGATTTGTGCCCCGACATGGCTGCCTGGCGATTGGTCGTCGGGGGCGACACGGGTGATGATCATCCCCGCGGTCAAGGCAATCAACAGCGCCGGAATTTGCGCGATCAGACCATCACCGATGGTCAATACCGAATACAGCGTGATGGCCTCGCCAGCACTCATCCCGTGTTGCACTACCCCCGTGGAAAACCCGCCGAGGATATTGATCAGCACAATCACCAGGCCTGCGATGGCGTCTCCTTTGACAAACTTCATGGCGCCGTCCATGGCACCGAACATCTGGCTTTCCCGGGACAACTGGTCACGTTTGTATCGGGCCTGTGCACCATCGATCAACCCGCCACGCAGGTCACTGTCGATGGACATCTGCTTGCCCGGCAGCGCATCCAGGCTAAAGCGCGCCGCCACTTCAGCGACACGTTCCGAACCCTTGGTAATCACCAGGAAATTGACGATGGTGATGATCAGAAAAATCACCAGCCCCACCGCCAGATTCCCCCCCACCACAAAGTTGCCAAAGGCCTCGACGATCTCGCCCGCATCCTGCTCCAGCAGGATCAGGCGGGTCGTGGCAATCGACAACGCCAGACGAAACATCGTGGTCAGCAGCAAAAGTGCAGGAAATGTGGAAAATGCCAAAGGATTGGGCAGATAAAGCGCCAGCACGATCAACAGGCTGGCCAGGCACATATTGAGCGCGATCAGCACATCCACCAGCCAGGTCGGCAAGGGCACGATAAAGATAAAAACAATGCCCAGCACCGCCACGGCCCCGAGCACTTCGCCCGGGCTTGCCACACTGCCAGGGCCTTTACTGAGCCATTTGACGAGCCTCATCGAATCGGTCTCGTCAGCCCTGCCGACAGCTGGACGATACCTTCGCTCTGAGTGTGTTCACCCATCAGGCTCAAAAAAGACTGCAATGCGTCCTGACGGCTTGCAGGGTCACTCCAAACGGCCAACGGGAGACGCTGAATCAACGGATAAACTTGATTGAGCAAGACCAGTTGACTGGAAAGGTTTTCGCCACCCAACTCACGACTCAGGCTTTGCACCTCATCGCTATCGATGCCCGTGCCCGCATACCCCAGCAGACGTTGCAACAGGCAGACTGGCGACAGTTCGGCCTGCCGTTCGCGGGATGACAATCGCTCAATAAACCAGCGGCAGCTGTGCAAAAGGCTGCTCAACTGGGTGCAGCCTTGAAGCCCGCTCAACAGAGTACGCAGCGTGATGCTCGGCACCGAGGGCCGGTGGGCGGCGATATCATCCGCCAGCGCGCGCGCCATCACGCGCAACCCGTCGTTGACCCTCTCTTCATCGAATAAAGCCAGCAAGGCCAGGATAATGCTCGGCAGTGATTGTTTGCGCACCACACTGGAGTAATACAGCGTGCGAACAGCCTGGCGCAGCGCGGCATCGCCTTCGGCTGCTGCCAGCGCCAGCGCAATATTCAGGCCCGCCTGAATTTGCCGGTCATAGCGGGTATGCAACTGTGCCTGAACCTTCTGCACCCGCTCGATATCACCTTCACGCCCTTGTGCCCGGGCCTGAGCAACCATGTACTGCAAGACAACACTGGTGCGGGCCGGGTCGTCGCCGGTCAACGCCAGCAAGGCTTCGACCCCTGAGTCTGACGCCAGTGCCAGACGAACGTGCCGGGTCAGCAGCCCCAGGCTGAGCTGAGCGGGATGCCCCAGTTGCTCATAGAGCTCGTTTAACTGCTGGATACCCTCAACCTTCTGCACCCGGTTATCTACCGTGCGCAGCACGCGCTGAGCCAATGCCTTGCTGCTGCTTTCGGCTTTCTGGCTGAACAACATGCCAACCTCTTCAGCGGCACTTTGCGCAGAAGACTGGGGCATCTGCCCCTCAACGCTCCGAGAAGAGAGCAGGAACTGCGCGGTGTCGTTTCGCCCTTCAACTTTCATAGCGCTGCCAAGTCAGGAGGTTTCATTGACCTGTGTGGTTGATCACAGGCAAGCGGTTCCCTGGCAGTACCATTGGCATGTTTTTGAAAAAACTGGCGCACGCACAAGGTCCGCTACGCAAGATCCGGCACAACCGCGCCTGTTAAAAACCTGTAAAGCTCATATAAATCAGATGGCTATATTCGATCCGCAAATTGGCACAGGCGATGCTTGGGAGGTCCTTGTCGAAACCATTTTCGATAGCACTCACCCTGAGGATAAAAAATGGATCACCTTGATAAGGCTTCCCCCCCTGCCCCTGACTTTCTGGATCTGTCGACTGAACTTCAAAAAAAACTTAAAGCGTTTATCCACAAGCGCGTACTGAACCCCGAAGATGCAGAGGATATTTTTCAGTTGACCTGCCTGGAGGCGTGGCGCAGCAAAGCACGCTTCAACGGCCAGGCAACGCTCAGCACATGGATGTGCGGCATTGCCCAGAACCTCATTCGCAATCATTTTCGTCGGTTGCACGCAAGGCCGGTGCATTGCGAGTTCGACGAGACGCAGTGCCATGAGCAGGACCACAGCCCCGACCTGTATGGTCAATTTGAGACTCACCGCAGGCTTGAGCTCACGCTGATTGCCTTCAACCGGCTGCCCATCGAAATGCGCGACACGTTGTATGCATCGGTGCAAAGCGGCAGCAGTTATCGCGACACCGCCAGCGCTCTGGAAATCCCTATAGGGACAGTTCGCTCACGCATCTCGCGAGCTCGCGAACAACTCAAGATGGCCACCCACTGCTAGTGCCCGCCACGGATGCTCAGAGGGGTCCATGATTGAGGGCACGCCCGGAGCAAGGCCAGGGAATGGCCCCCACTACCGACTCAGACTTTTTTCGTTCGCGGCAGCAAAATCGCCAGCACGCCGAACAACGGCAGGTAAGAGCACAGGGTGTACACATACTCGATGCCATGAATGTCCGCCAAATGCCCGAGCAAGGCCGCACCAATCCCGCCAAAACCAAACATCAGGCCGAAGAAGATACCGGCAATCATCCCCACATTGCCCGGCACCAGCTCCTGGGCATACACCACAATGGCCGAGAATGCCGACGCCAGGATAAAACCGATGATCACGCTGAGCACACTGGTCCAGAACAGGTCGGCATAGGGCAGCAGCAAGGTAAACGGCGCCACCCCGAGAATTGAAAACCAGATCACCGCCTTGCGGCCGATACGGTCACCGATGGGGCCGCCAAAGAACGTGCCCGCCGCAACTGCGCCCAGGAACAGGAACAGGTACAACTGCGAGGTGGACACTGACACGTCGAACTTTTCGATCAGGAAGAAGGTGTAGTAGCTGGTCAGACTCGCCATGTAGAAGTACTTGGAGAACACCAGCAAGCCGAGCACCGCCAGGGCACCGAGTACCCGCTGCTTCGACAACCCATGAGTCGCCTGCTGCCCGGCCTTGAGCTTGAACAGATTCAAATGGTTGCGGTACCAGCGACTGATGACATACAGCAGTCCAACGGCGAACAGGGCAAACAGGCCGAACCAGGCCACGTTACCCTGACCGAAGGGAATGATGATGGCCGCAGCCAACAACGGGCCAAAGGCCGAGCCGGCATTGCCACCTACCTGGAAGGTCGATTGCGCAAGCCCGTAACGCCCGCCCGAAGCAAGCCTCGCTACACGGGAAGCTTCGGGGTGAAACGTAGAAGAGCCAATACCCACCAGGGCGGCGGCCAGCAAAATCAGCGGAAAACTGCCGACCTGAGACAACATCAAAATCCCGATCAGGGTGCAAACCATCCCGGCAGGCAACAAAAGCGGATTGGGATGACGGTCGGTGTAGTAACCCACCCACGGCTGCAATAGCGAAGCGGTCATCTGAAACGTCAGGGTTATCAGTCCGATCTGAGTAAAGGTCAGGTCATATTTGGCCTTGAGCATCGGGTAGATCGACGGCAGTACGGCCTGGATCAGGTCATTGATCAGATGCGCCAGGGCCACGGCGCCGATAATGCGCATGACCAATGGGCTTGACTGAGGGGCTGGAGGGGACGCGATTGTAGTTGTTTGAGCGTTGCTAAGAGCCATTTGGGTTTCCGTACGACAGGTGAATGCGCGCTTGCAGATCCGTCAATGTGCCATTCTTTTACAAGATCTTTCCATGCAAACGCCGTAAAACCTTAAGCAATTGATAGAACGAAGAATTTTTTTAGATATTTGCTTGACACACCCCCCGTACGAGGGAATAATGCGCGCCATCGGCTACATAGCTCAGTTGGTTAGAGCATAGCATTCATAATGCTGGGGTCCGGGGTTCAAGTCCCTGTGTAGCCACCAAACGCTTGTTTACAGAAGTCTCCATGAGTCTGCAGACAGTACAAGAAGCCCGCCTAGTGCGGGCTTTCTTGTGTCTGGGGGTTTCTTATTGTCTCCTCCCAAATCTCCCCGTCGCATCCTGCGAGCCCTCGGCCAATAACCTGGCAACTGGGTCCAGAAATCGCCTACCCCCTTACGTCATGACCGATCCGGATCAGTCTGCTTCACACCTGTTCGCAGCCCATGATCTGAAATGGACAGGTAGCCCCACTATTCCCTGACACTTTTAATATAATAAATATTTACTTTTTAAATCTGGGTTACCTAAAAAAAACAATGCTAGCCTGCGCGTTTTTGGAGAGCCGCTTATATGAAGGCACTTAAAGACGTCACTTTCAAATACCCCTGCTCCGTTATTTTTATAATGTCTTTTTTCCTATTTGCCGCCCTGCAATACAGGCCCGCAGTGCTCAATTACACAACACGCTTCGTCGACTTCGCCCACTATATGTTCCAGAACGGATTGACGCTTTTTCCAATCTCTGATGACCTGCAGCCCTATCCCGACTACACAGTGACCCATACGCTCCTCGTTTATCTGATTTCACTGCCATTTGGCCAAGTATCCCTTCTCTCACTGGCGACGCCTTTTTGTATTGCTGCCGCCTTGACACTGGTATTCATATACAAGCTGGGTGAACGGCAGGAAAAGAAATGGGGCGCATATGGTGTTGTGTTCGCGCTATTCACCTGGTCATTTCTGGACGGCGTAAACTCCTTATCAATGGATATATACCCTGCACTTTTTACCGTGATATGTTTTTATCTGGCCTGTGCAGGAGACGAGCATAAACAAACATCCCGATTGCTGCTTATACTCGCAGCCCTGGCGCTGGGCTTTGCATTCCGTGGCCCTGTTGGCCTGATCGTACCAGCCAGTGTAGTCGCCTCTTATTACCTGCTGAGCCGGCAATGGCGCAGGCTCGTTATGTTCTGCCTGCTCGCCGGCCTGGTCCTGGGCGCTGCCCTTTTGCTGCTGATAGCGGCTGCCTACGCACAAGGTGGACATGCTTTCTTGCAGGAGGTATTGGTCAAGCAAGGGCTGGGGCGGTTTGACAGTAACCAGGCACCTCGTTATTACTTCTACTTCTCTGCCGGCTTGCTGACCTACGGTGTAACCGTTTTTATTGCCTTGAACGTCATCATCAGAAAGGGCAAAGATTTTTTTGCACCGTCGCCTCTACCGTCGACAAGCATGCTCTTGTATCTCTCGGCCTGGTTTCTTGTCGTGGTCGTACTGCTGACAATTCCAAGTGCCAAGAAAGCGCGTTACATACTTTCAATCACACCCGCGATTTCCTTGTTAGCGGCCTATATCTTTGTAGATCGAAGCCAACGATTCGTCAATACCAGAGACAAACTGCTGAAGTTCTGCTTGAGGCTGCCCGTTATTGGCCTCGGGATACTTCTGTTTGCATTTATTTATAGTCACTTTGCGGCGCCCCCTGTTCAACCGAACTACCTCGGTGCAATGACGGGCTTGATTATTCTTGCCGCCGCTCGGCCCTGGATGGAGTCACGCCTTTATTCACATCCACATCGCGAGTTTTTGACATTCTCTTTTGGGGCGGCGGCTTTTCTCGTACTGGACATGTTTTCTTTAACGCCATTACCTACCATCTGGAATTGGCCAATGAACCGACCCCCAAGTTCCTGCCTTATTGGTTTTGGTGACGCGCGCGCTCACAACGTCACCCATTACGGATTCCGCTCGAATGAGCGGCTATCAAGCAGCCGCCTGATGCGGGCTTAGTCTTGCCTGACGATATCGACTGAAATCTCCACCGCCTCAATCACTCCCCGGTTTTCAAGCCAGTGCGTGGTGTGCCTGTCTTCAGGCCAGCCCACACCCGGGCCATACTCCGTGGCGATACCATTTCTATGGTCAGTGATAACGCCGTGAAGGATATAGACGGTGCCAGGCCTGTCTGTATGGTTGTGAACCGGCCCGAAAACGCCCCCCGGCTCAATCGTCACCTTACGCATGCGAAGCTGGCGCCCTGCCATTCCCTCGATCTCGGGGCCAAGGTCGATGGTGGCCAGCAACGTGACCGTAACGCCTTTGGTCTCGGGTACTGCCTGTTCATTGCTCATCGCACCCACCTCTTCAAAAGACAAAGCCTTATTGAAAGTAAACACCCTGAAAGGCGTAACGAGTGACGAGGCGACAAAGGGATAGGCAGAACAGATTTGCTCCACCCGAAAACAAAAAACCCCCGAAGCCATAAGGCATCAGGGGTTTTGCTGTTGTGGTGCCCAGAGACGGAATCGAACCGCCGACACGGGGATTTTCAATCCCCTGCTCTACCGACTGAGCTATCTGGGCAAGGCGGCAATTAAACGTGTTTTACCGTCGGGGCGTCAAGCACGAAATAAAAAAAAGACCAATGATTACCTGCGCTTACATCACCGCCCAGGCCTGATATCACCCCTGGGGCAGGATTTTCCCCGGGTTCATCAGCCCAAGAGGGTCGAGAGCCTGCTTGACCAGGTGCATGACACCCAGTGCGGCGCCATGCTCCAGGGGCATGAACTTTATCTTTCCCGAACCAATGCCATGCTCTCCGGTGCAAGTGCCCTCAAGGGCAATGGCGCGCTCGACAACCCGCTCATTGAGCGCTTCGGCTTCAACCAGTTCTGCGGCATTGCCCGGGTCGACCACCATCCCCAGGTGAAAGTTGCCATCCCCGACATGCCCGACCATGCCTACGAAAAATGAAACCCTGGCCACATCTTCAGCCGTTTCGGCAATGCACCGGGTCAGCGCCGAAATCGGTACGCAGACATCCGTGCTCCAGATCCGACCATTCGGCCGCATGGACTGCATTGCATAGTGGACACTGTGCCGGGCACGCCACAGGGCATTGCGCGCATCAGCATCGCCAGCCGCCTGGAAACCCAATGCACCATTGCTTTCAACAATCTCCCGGGTCAGTTCCACCTGCTCCGCCACACTGGCCGGGGAACCGGCGAACTCGAAAAACAGCGTCGGCGTTTCAACCAGGCCCATGTGCGAGAAACGGTTGACCGCCTGCACCGTGCGCGCATCGAGCAATTCGACCCGTGACACTGGAATGCCATATTGAATGATCGACACCACCGAACTGACCGCCGCCGCTATCGTCGGGAAGGTACACACCGCCGCGCAGGTGGTTTCCGGAATACCGTAAAGGCGCAGCGTGACTTCGGTGATGATCCCCAGCGTGCCTTCCGAGCCGACAAACAAGCGCGTGAGGTCGTAGCCAGCGGATGATTTTCGCGCCCGCCCACCGGTCTTGATCACCTGGCCGTCAGCCAGCACCACGGTCAGGTTCAACACGTTTTCGCGCATGGTCCCGTAACGCACCGCATTGGTCCCTGAAGCGCGGGTCGCTGCCATGCCTCCCAGGGTGCTTTCACCGCCCGGGTCGACCGGAAAGAACAGCCCGGTGGTACGCAGTTCGGCATTCAGCTGCATGCGGGTTACCCCGGCCTCCACAGTGACATCCAGATCATCCGGGCGCACGGCGATGATTCGCTGCATGCGGCTCAGGTCGATACAGACCCCGCCCCGGGTAGCGCCTACATGGCCTTCCAGTGAAGTGCCACCACCAAAGGCAATGATCGGCACTCGCTGCGCTGCGCAGAGTTTGACGATGGCCGCCACCTCGGCCGTGGACTCGGCGTAACACACCGCGTCCGGCGGCAAGGTCGGGTGGTATGACTCACCTCGGCCATGTTGCTCGCACTCGGCTCGGCCAGTGCTCAGGCGCTCACCGAGCAGCTCGCGCAGGGCATCGAGCAGGGTGGGCATGGGAGAAGCGTGAAATGCAGGGTTAGAGGCCATGGAAACGTCCATATTATTGTTGGGAGGGACGATTCCAAGGTACAACAAACGGCCACTGTGATCACCGGCAGATCCGCACGCCCGCTGAACGTGGCCGTAACGTTACTGGCTGCCGGGATATAACGCCCCGTCAACCAGCCTCGCGACCACCCTGCGCAAACGTTCGAGCAACACCTCATTGGCCGCGACGGAGGCCGGGTTCAAGGGCTCACGCAACAAGGCAATTTCGCACTGATTGCAGGCCTCAGCCAAATTGACAGCGCCCACCGTGGCAAATGAACCGTGCATCCGGTGCACATAACTGATCAGTTTCGAGGTATTGCCCTGCTGCAACGCCAGCTGAGCCTGCGCCAGATCCTCCTGCATGGTGGCGATAAACAGCCGATGCATGGCTGGCGAAAGGCTGATCCAGTCTTGCAGATCATCCGTCTGCAGGGGTGCATCGGGGGCATCATGGACGCCAACAGGCAGCTCGGCAGGGGCTGCGCACAAGGCGGACAAGGTCTGGCGCAATGTGGTCAGGCTCAGGGGCTTGACCAGCCATACATTCATTCCCGCTTCCAGGCAGCGCTCCCCTTCTTCACGCAGGGCATTGGCGGTCACACCAATAATCGGCACCCGCGGGTCAAGCTCACGCAAGCGGCGCGTCAGCTGATAGCCATCGAGTCTGGGCATATTGACGTCGGTGATCAGCAGATCAAACGACGCTTCCTTCCAGCGCGACAGGGCCTGCTGCCCGTCGTCTGCCAACGTAACCCGGGCCCCCAGGGCCTCCAGCTGCTCCCTGAGGATCTCCTGGTTGACGGGATTGTCCTCGGCGACCAGGACATTCAACTCCAGCTTTGCGGCATAGGGCACCACACTGGCGGACGCCTGGGGGACAGCCCCATGGGCGATCTGCATCAGCGTTCTGCCAATGGCGCGAATATCATAGGCATTGACCTCCCAGCCGCGGGCAGTTCTTTGCGGCTGGCTGCCCCCCGACTCGGTCGCCAGCAGCCGCTCACCTTGCCAGGGCACTGTCAGCGGTTGGTCAGGGTCCAGATCCAGCAGGATTGCAGGGTAGTCGGGAGGAAGCGCTGCCGGCATAACCTGGGCGCGAGCGCCCCAATGGTTTAACCAGTCTGCCAGGATCTGCCCTATATCATTGCGCGCAGCGCGCACGTAAACACGGACCCCCTCAAGGTCGATATCGGCACAACTACCCAGTGAGCCGGCGATAACCGGTAAGCTCATATGCAACGAAAAGCTGCTGCCAAGCCCCGGTTCACTGACCACCCGCAAATTCGCGCCCATCATCTCGCTCAAGCTCGCACAAATGGACAGGCCCAGCCCCGCACCGCCTGCACGTTCGCTGCCACCCACCTGGGAGAACGGCTTGAACAGACGCGTCAGTTGCTCTTCGCTGATCCCCACGCCGGTATCGGAAACCTGCCACTGCAACGCGGCCTGCCCTTGTTCGATGCCAATCACCTTGAGCCTGAAGACAACCCAGCCGGTGTCGGTGAACTTGATTGCGTTACTCAGCAAATTATTGATGATTTGCCGAATACGTACCGCATCGCCACTCAACAATGGCGGCAACTGCGCGTCGGCACAGGCAAAAATCTTCAAGCCCTTATTGCTCGCCGCGGCTGAATAACTGCGCACACAGTCTTCAAACAAGTCCAGCGGACAGAAGGACTTGGCCTCGACAGCCATTTGCCCGGACTCGATCTTGGAGACGTCCAGCACATCACTGATCAACTGAAACAACACCGTAGACGACCGCTGAATGGTCTGCAGGTATTCACGCTGGCGCTCATTCAGAGACGTAAGGCCCAGCAGTTCAAGATTGCCCAGTACCCCGTATAAAGGCGTACGAATTTCATGGCTCATGGTTGCCAGAAACAGAGTCTTGGCTTTGCTCGCTTCGTCAGCCGAACGCCGCTCCTGCTCCATCAGGTTGGCGTCATCCACATGCCGGGTGACGTCGTTGAAACCACAGAGCACCACGTTCTTGCCCTTGTAACGGGTAAAGACAAAACAGGCCTGCAGATAGCGCCCCGCGACTTCCAACTGGACCTCTCCCAGTTCGTGCTCACCATAATCGCGCTTCAGCAGGGCAATCAGTTCAGGGGTACCCTGCCACTCATGCGCCCTCTGGTTTTCCAGCAGGATCTCTCCCGTGCTGCGCTCGACCACGCACAATCCCACGGGTGCGCTGTCGAGCATGGCCCGATTGAATTCTTCGCTCTCGGCCAGGGACTGGCTGGCACGCTGGGCAGGTTCGATGATTTGCTTGCGGTACCAGCGGTTGAAGCGCCAGCCGATCAGCCCAAACAACACCAGCAGGCCCGCCGCGCCGGCCAAAGGCCATTTGGCATAGCCAAAGAAGTTCTGATAACTGATCGCGTACAACCCGACCCAGGGCGTGGCCCCGCCCGAACTCAGCTTGAAGCGCAGACCATCGCGGGTAATGCTCAAGCCCAGGGGCAGATCCTCGACATCCCCGGCGTCCCCCAGCAATACATCGCCGGCAGGCGAGATCAAGGTCAAACGGCTGTTGGTGGGGTGCATCAGCAAGCGCTCCAGATCACCGATATCGCTGACGTCCAGTAACGCGTTCAGGATCACCAGGTCATTGGCTTCAGCCCCAGGTGGCATGAAGTTGCGCGACAGATTCAGCCCGACGGCGCCGACAATGTACTTGCGCTTTTGAATCAGGTCCTGCGGAGCTTTTATCCAGATCAGTTCATCACTGCCAAGGGCATGGCGATGCACCATAAGTTCATCGTACAAACGTTTGGTCACATCGAAAAAGTTGCTTTTGAGCAACAGGGGGGACTGCCGCGTGCCCTCAATACCGGGCACCGCAATAGTGAATTGATCGCTGGGGGAAAAAACAAATACCTGCGGCGCCACATAGTGGGAATCGGACCAGTAAGCCGTGAAAAGGTCGGTCAACTGCACACCGAGCGAGTAGACACCCTGCATTTCGGCATGGGTGAACTTGTCTCGCTGGCTCACCGTAAAGGGCAATGACTTGGCCGTGTCACGGTTCTGGAACAAGCGCTCATCGCCCTGACGGATCAGTACCTCGTGCGAGTGCGGTTGGCTATCTATCAGCAGGTTTTCATTGGCCTGACTGTAGCTTTGAACGGCAATACGCAAAAAGGTCTCGTGCTCATGAATGCTTTCCATCAGCCGCGCGAAATGAAAATCCGTCTTCTCGCCCTCCTCCTTCAGCACTCGATTAACCGCCCAATAGCTCATGCTCACCAGCAGCAGGGCAAACCCGGTGAGCAGGAGCAATAGTTTGTTAAGTCTGAGTGAGCTCAGTGCCAGCGCACCGAGACGTACCTTAGCTTGCTTCATGATTTAGCGCCGTCGATGACCTGGGAGGAAATAGGCAAGCCTGTTGCTAGCCAAAGGGTTACACATTGCACTATCCGCCAGCCCCCACTGCGCTCGCCACGAGCCTTGAGCCGCCACTTCTGCGCCCTCGAAATGGCCTGAGCAAGCCGAACAGGAATTGTCTGATGGGGATTCTCCTCTGGCAATTGCATCCTTTGCATCACCTGCCGCGGCGAGCCGTTGGCAGGGGGGGCATTAAATAATGGAAATCACACATCATTGGTTTGTAGAGGGCTTCTCTCATGTTTCATAAATTTGGCAAATACACCGCGCTTTGTGGCTCTTCGCTGCTGATCGTAATGGCTGCTGCTACCGCTCAAGCGGCTGATGGTCAGGTTGAATTCACCGGCACTATCAACGACAACGCATGCACCATCAACAGCGAAAGCGTTAAAAAAGCGGTTGATATGGGCCAGGTCCGTATTGCCGACTTCCCTAACACTGTAGGGGCTGTCGCCACTGCTGGCGCCACACCATTTTCGATCTCGCTGGAAAACTGCAGCGGCTCGACCCTGAAAAACGCCTCCATCAAATTCAGCGGCCAACAAGCTGGCACTGATGCAACCGTGCTGGGCATGACCGGTGACAACCAGGTACCCGGCGTTGGTATCCAGATCAACGACGCGCGCACCGGTAACAAGTTGCCACTTAACACGGCCAGCAACGATTACGTTCTGCGTCCGCAGTCCAACACCTTCGACTTCACCGCATCCTATGTTCGCCTGGTTGCCGACACCGCAGCTTCGGGTGAGACCCCGGGTGTGCGTGGCATCGGCACCGGTAAAGTCAATGCATTGGCCAGTTTCGACGTTACCTACAAGTAATTTATGCATTTAACGAAGAGCTCGCGGTTGATCGCGATTGATCGCGAGCTCTGGCGTTAACCAGAGGACATCTTAATGCGTTTAAAAGTTGCAGCCTTTTTGGCACTGGCAGCAAGCTTCTGGCTGCCCCAGGTTCATGCAGGCGTCAACGTGGGTTCTACGCGCGTTGTGTATCAAAGCAAGGAGAAAGAAGCCAACCTTGCACTTTCAAACTCGGGTGATGACGGTGTGCCGTATCTCGTGCAGTCGTGGGTCAGCCCGTTCGATGACCGCGACGCCAGCGCCGATGAGTTTATTGTCACACCGCCGTTGTTTCGCCTGGATGCCAAGGGCCAGAACCTTCTGCGGATCATCGCCACCAACGCACAGAACCTGCCCGACGACAAAGAAAGCCTGTTTTTGCTCAACGTCAAAGCCATCCCGGCCAAGAGTGAGGAACAGCGTAACCAGAACGTGCTGCAAATAGCACTCAAGACCACGATCAAACTGTTCTATCGCCCTGCCAACCTCAAGGGCACATTGCCCGAAGCTGTTGAAAAACTTCAGTGGCGGACCGAAGGCGGGAAATTGGCGGTGCATAACCCGTCAGGCTACAACGTAGTGGTCAGTGAGTTGCTGGTCAACAACAGCGCCAGCAAAGGCATGCCCGAGGTTATCAAGCCCGGCAGCACCGTCACCACTCCAATAGCGCTGAAAAACAGCGACAGCCTAGAACTTAGCTACATCAACGAGTACGGCAGCACAGTCAAGGCCGCACCCGTTACCCCACATTGATCACTGAATAATCCGCTGAATGGAAGGACCCCCTCATGCTGCGATTGCGCATGTGCGCCTTCGCGCGCCGAGTAAAGTGCTGGAGCACGATGACCGTTGCGGCTACAGGTCTTGCAACAACCGCAGTGCATGCAGACTACAGTTTTGACTCTTCTTTTCTGGAAATTGGCGGCGGCAACGCTTCGAGCGAAGTGGCAGAGCAAGTAAAAGCCATGAGCCAGGGTCAACTTCCGGGGATCTACCGGGTAGACCTGTCAGTGGATGACCGGCTTGTGGAGCAGCGCGACCTGCACTTTGTGCGAGAAACCGCGAGCCAGATATCGACTCCCAACGGCCTGTTCCCCTGCTTCAGCCTTCAGGCCCTGATGGATTTGGGAATTGACCCCACACGCCTGAAAAATGCGGACATCAGCGCCGACAATTGCGTGTACTTCAACCGTGACCTTACCGGCGTCACCTACGATTACGACTTCAACAAGCAGCATTTGAGCCTGCAGGTTCCCCAGGCGTATATCGGCAGCGTGCCGTTTGAAACCCGGCGCAAGACCTGGAGCGATGGCGAGCAGGTGGCCTTCGCCAACTACAGTTTTTCCGGGAGCGACTACGAGAACCAGTTCGGCAGCCGCCAATCCCAGTTCGGCAGTGTTCATAGCGGGTTCAACAGCGGCGCCTGGCGCTTTCGCAATTTCTCGACCTGGCAAAAAGGCACTAACGTCGACGGCAGCTGGAAATCGGTGGACACCTATGTCCAGCGCGACCTGGGCAACCTTATGGCCATTGCCACGGTGGGTGAAAGCGCCACCGACAGCGATCTGTTCGACACCATCTCTTACCGCGGCGTGGGGATCGCTTCTGATCTGGACATGCTGCCCGATGATGCGCGTAATTTTGCCCCCGTAGTGCGTGGGGTTGCCAACGGCCGCTCGCTGGTGACATTGCGCCAGCGCGGTTATGTCATCAGTGAACAGTGGGTGCCGTCAGGTCCGTTCGCCCTCAAGAACCTGTACTCGACCGCGGGCAACGGCGATATCGAAGTCACCATCGAAGGCCCCAATGGCGAGCGCCAGGTCTACATCCAGTCATTTGCCTCTGTGCCTTACATGTTGCGCGAAGGCCAGCAAAGCTACGCTGTGACCGCAGGCCAGTATCGCCCGGCAGAAGGCGCGCAGAATTCGCCCAAGCCCAGTTTTGTACAAGGCACCTATCGCCGCGGCCTGACCGAGGGCACCACGCTGTTCGGTGGCAGCATCGTCAGCGAACAATACAAATCGGCGCTGCTTGGCTTTGCCCACGACTTTGCCGGCTTTGGTGCGATTTCCCTGGACGTGACCCATGCCATCAGCGAAGACATGGGCGCAGACGCCAAAACGCTGTCGGGCCAGTCATATCGCTTCCGGTACTCCAAATCCATCGATCTGACCGATACCAGCTTCAGCCTGATTGGCTATCGCTACTCCACCAGCGGCTATTACAGCTTCAACGAGGCAATCAACGCACGCTCCAACAACTCGCTAGAGCCCTATGTCGATGAAACCCTGAATAACAGTGCGGCGTTTTCCCCCTATTTGACCGGCCATATGAAAAGCAGCTTTACCGCCAACGTATCGCAACAATTCGGTACCTGGGGCGGCATGTACGCCAACCTGACCAAAACCGATTACTGGAACCGGGCCAAGAGCAATACCTCCATTCAGTTGGGCTACAGCTTCAGTGTTGCCAGCGCCTCCTACAACCTGGGGCTGTCACAGAACAGCGGCATGGGCGACGACATCCGTAGCGTGTCGCTGAGCGTCAGCCTGCCGCTGGGCAGCCCGGGCAGCAGCAGCCGCATCGGCCTGAGCACCAACCAGGACTCCGCCGGCAATGCCAGCCGCAATGCCACCTTCAGCGGCTCGCAACTGCAGGACGATGCCCTGTCGTACAACCTGGGCATCAATCAGCAGATCAGTGACGATGACCGCGTGCTCGGCGGCTCGGTGGCGGCCCGCTACAACGCGGCCAATGCCATTTGGCACGGCTCCTATAACAAGGATCAGAACACCCGTCAGATGGACTATGGCGTGGAAGGCGGCGTGGTTGCCATCCGCAATACCGTGATGTTCACCCAGCCATTGGGCGAGACCAACATCATTGTCGCCACCCCCGGCGCCGCCGATGTGGGCGTGCTGACCAAGAGCGGGATCAAGACCAACGGCAGTGGCTACACGATTATTCCCTCGGCGCAGCCGTACCGCAAAAACAAGGTATCGCTCAACACTGACTCACTGTCGGACAACACCGACATTGCCAACCTGGTACAGGAAGTCACCCCCAATCGTGGTGCCTTTGTCCTGGCCAACTTCGAAACCCATAACGGCCGCCGCCTGCTGGTCAGCGTCAGCTCAAGCACTGGCAAGCCCGCCCCTTTCGCCGCCGAAGCGCAGCTGTATGACCCCAAGGGCACTCTGCTGAGCAGCGCGATGGTAGCCGACAAGGGCCGGGTATTTATGACTGGCGTGCCGGACAAGGCGCGGCTGCTGATCAACGTCAACGGCCAGCCTTGGTGCGCCAAGGACCTGGACCTGAACACCTACAACCTGTCAGAGACTGGCATCGGGCAACTGACCATCCGTTGCGATGCCAAATCGCCAGACACTCAAGGTACTCCCGATGCATGAATCAAACGTCAAATCATCTCGTCCGGGGCTGGTCAAAGTCTGCTTGTTGCTGCTCTGCCTGTTGCTGGGACTTGTCAGTCAGCAAGCGTTTGCACTGATTGAAAACAACTTCGCATGCACCCCTACGGGCACCACCGGCATCATTCAGCTGGGCGACCTTGCGCCATCCACCAGCTATACCGCCAACATGACAGCCAACTGCCGGGTTACCCGTTGGTTTCCCTTTGGCGCGTCATTGCAGCACAGCCAGTTCTACAACCAGGGCAGAGGCAGCAAGGTCCAGGTGTTTCATACCAACTCTGGACTGATGGTTCCCGAGCTGCCCATCGGGACTGCGACCACTACATGCATGCCGTGGAGCTGTGTGCAGCTGTACGTGGGCAACACCTTTTCCTACAACGTTCTGCTTTATGGAACGGCGCCCGTCACGCCTGGCAACTACATGGTCAGTGTCACGCTCACAGACACCTCTATCCAAGGTTATGAGGCTTACGGCGACTACTTGCAGACCGTCATTCTCAGCTTCCGGGTCATCCAGCCCGCCTGTTCGATGGGCTCGGCAAAAACCCTCAACCTGCCCTTTGGCACACTCAGCAGCAATGACTTCGCCAGTTCGCAGCAAATTGCCAATATCACCATGAATTGCACTCGCGGTACGCAAGCGACCGCCACGCTGGTACCCACCCAGGCGGCCATCAGCGGCAGCCCGGGCGTTTCAGCCACAACTCTGGCCGGTCTGTCGATGGCTGCCACCTGGGCTGACACCAACACGGCAGTGAGCTTCAACAGCCCACGCACGCTGGCGCTGACCAATGGCAGCAACAACATCAGCCTTGGTTTTCGCCCGCGCCTGAATACCAGTGTTTCGCCTACCGGAAATTTTTACAGTCAGTACACCCTCAACATCACCTATCTCTGATCAAGTAAGGAGCTCAACCATGAAATTATCCCTGACATTGGCTGCGACACTGTTCGCAGGCCTGCTCAGCTCGACCGCCAACGCCGTAACAGACACTGTGACCATCAACCTGAGCGGCACCCTGACGCGTCCGCCCTGCAACCTGACCAGCAGCAAGACGCTGACCGCCAACTTCGGCAGCCTGCGTTATGACCAGGTGGCCGATGCCGCGCTGATCGACATCCCCCTCACCATGACCTGCCCGGCCAACTCGGTACTGGCGGTGAGCATTCTGGCAGCCCGCACGATTCAAGGCTCAACCACACAGGCCTCAACGGGCAAAACCAATCTGGCTTATTCATTGCTCTGGAACAGCGACAGCACGGCGGCCAACATTACCGGGACCAAACGCAACCTGACCAACCAGAGCGGCACGGTCGACCTGAGTATGAAAGCAAAGTTGATTGCCCTTGGTGCGTTGACCGAGGGTGCATTCAGCACTTCGGCTGTTATCAGTATCGAGTACCTGTGAGATGTCCATGCTCGCCAGAGTGAGCCTGTGGGTGGCGATGCTGTCCACCGCAGCGCTGTTGCTCAGCCCGGCCATCTGTGCAGAGGATGCCGCCCTGATAGAGGTGGGCGGCACTCTGATAAAACCACCCTGCACAGCCAACTTCCCGGCCTCGCAAAGCGTGGATATCCCCAAGACAAACCTCAACTCGCTGAACTCGGACATCACCGGCTGGACCGATGTCAGCCTGGACTTTCAATGCATCAAAGGCAGCCAGGTACACCTGCGTTTCAGCGCCGGCAATGGTGCTTTTGACAGCAGCACACTGCGCACCACGCTCGACAGACTGGGGCTGAAAACCCGCCTGAGCGACATGACCAGTACGTTGAAAGTGATTGACCTGAAGCTGGGCGAGCAATTGATCTTCCCGGTTGAAGAAACGCGGCTCAAGCTCCAGCTCTCAGTGCGGCCGGTCAAGACCGGGGAGGAGTTGCCCGCAATCGGCAGTTACAGCTCAACGCTATTGATGGAAATGATCTATCTGTAAACCGCTGCGTCAGGCAAAAAGATTGGCCTTGACGCACAAGATCAGCAGCGCTTGATCATTGTCGACATTGAGTTTGCGCATCGCCGAAATCTTCAGGGTACTGATGGTTTTAATGCTGCGGTTCAGGCTATGCGCGACATCGCTCACACTCACCCCCGTAGAGAACAGACGCAGGACCTCGAACTCCTTGACCGTCAGTTGGCTGAGCCTTTGCGAAAGGTCATCGGCGCCCTCACTCAAGTCCCCTTGCGGCTGGTCCTGCTGGTAGTGCCCTTGGCGATAGAACGCGTCCAGCGCCACCAGGATCTGCTCAAGCCCAGCGCTCTTTGAAATGACACCGCTGATACCCAGCTCATACAGCCAGGTCAGTACTTGTGCATTGGTTATAACGGTCAGGATCAACACCTTGGGTTCGGGAAAATGCCGGCGCAGGTACTCCACCAGGCGAGTGCCGTCACCATATTGATCGTCACCCGGCATGTTGTAGTCGGTAATAATCACATCAGGCTTGAGTAACGAAATTTTGTCGATCAACTCCGAGGAACTCATTGCTTCGCCCACAACCTTGAAACGCGGGTCACGCTCAATGATTTCACGCACGCCCATCAACACAATCGGATGGTCGTCGGCCAATAAGACTTTCATTTGCGGCATGGCAAACATGACTCCTGCACTGGAAGAGCAATACAGCTATTCGAAGGGGTCCGCTTTGATGCAATAGGTCAGCAAGGCATGGTCGTTAAGCACTTCCAGCTTCTGCATCGCAGCCACCTTTTGGGTGCTCACGGTTTTAACGCTGCGGTTCAATTGGCGGGCGATATCACCCACGCTATTGCCCGCAACAAACAGCCTCAGCACCTCAACTTCACGGGGTGAAAGTGTGGAGAAACGTTCATCAATGACTTTGGGGTTAGTCACCACAGAGATGGCTGGAGCAGCCGGGGCCGTATAGTCCCGATCGTTGGCCAACGCACTTAGGGCCTTGCCTATTTCTTCGCGGATATGGCTTTTAGCAATCACGCCTGCCACACCCAGCTCCAGCAAGCGCGAGATAATCAGATGATTGCTCATGACTGTCAGCACCAGGATCTTGACCCCGGGGAAATGCTCAATGATGTACTCGATCAGTTGCAGACCGTCGCCATAGGTTTCATCCCCTGGCATGTTGAAATCAGTAATCAGCAGTTCGGGTTGATGCAACTGCAACTGCTCGACCAACTGCGACGAGCTCAGCGCCTCGCCTACCAGGGAGAAATACTCATCACGTTGAATCATTTCCCGAAGCCCCAGTACCACCACTGGATGATCGTCGGCAATCACTACCTTTAATTCGCGCATTGCCTGGCTCCACATTGATGACATGGCAAGTCCGGCGCCCCCGGTTTCTACAGATCGAGCGCAGAACAAGACCCGTGGCGCCGCACTCAGCTACCCCGGTGATGGCTTAGAGCTATCGTCCAGTAAAAGAGTTTCAAAGTCGGCGCACGATATAGCGCCGCAAATAAGGAAACCTTGCACTTGATCACACTGGATGCTGCGCAGAAACTCGAGCTCGGCCTGTGTCTCGACGCCCTCGGCGACAACTGTCAGGCCCAGCTTGCGGCTCAGTTCAACAAGGCTGCGCAGTGCTGACGCCAGATTCTCGTTTTCGACACAGCCATGTACCAGCGACCGGTCAATCTTGAGCTCACTGAATGGAGTGGAAACCAGATTGAAGTAAGAGCTGAATCCCTTGCCAAAATCATCCTGGGCCAAGCCAAAGCCCATCATGCGCAAACGACAAGCTCCCGCATAGTAATTACTGAGCTCTTCTGTGGTTGAACTCTCCATCAGTTCAAAAACGATACTGCGTGGCTCGCCACCATCAGCAATCACAGCGTCGCGCAGACGGTCGGCGAGCGCATGGTTATCCAGCAAATGCGTGGGCAAGTTGATTGAAACCGGAATATCCCAGCCCTGCTCTCGCCATTGTCTTTGGGCTTGAAGTGTTTGCTCCAGCATCAGCCACAACAGCCGCTCTTCAAGACCGTGGCTGATCAACAAGGTCAGAAAGTCCTTGGGCAATAACAAGCCGGCCTCGGGATGCACCCAACGCACCAGGGCTTCTGCACTGAGAATATTGCCGTTGCGCAGGGATTTCTTGGGCTGGAACCATGCTTGAATCTGCCCGTTGGCCATGGCCAATTCGATACTCTGCGGGTCGACTTCAATGGCCAGTGAGGGGTCCGTATCACCGTTAAGGCGGAAAAGCTCCATTCGCTCTTTCAAGCGCTGTACCGCATTGAACTCGACCGGTTTGGAGATCAGGCCAATCACTGAAATACCCAGGTTTTTTGCTGCCAACCCCGCACTAATCAGCATGCGCCGGGACGAGGCGCTCATCAGTGCCAACGCCGGTTTATTTTTCAGGGCGGCAACTCTCTGGATCAGTTGCACACCATCCATCACAGGCATCAGCAAGTCACTGAGCAGCAAGTCATAGTCATGACGCGCCAGACACTCCAGCGCGCCATCGCCATCCCAAACGGTGTCAACTGTAAAGCCACCCACCTCATTGAAAACGTTCAGCAAATACTCATGCTGAAAAGGGTGATCCTCAACGACCAGTACACGATAGGGCTTCACTGGATCCTCCTTTAGAAGTGCTGAAGACAGTTGTATAGGGTGTGCAGCGTAAAAGGCTTGATCAGGCAGTGATTCATCCCCGCATTCAGACAGCGCTCGCTCTCCTCACGCATGGCATTGGCCGTTGCACCAATGATCGGCAGCGTTATGTTCATGGCCCGCAACCGGGCCGCCAGCTCATAACCGTTCATTTTCGGCATGTTGACGTCGGTCAGCAGCAGATCAAAATCGTCGTCGCGCCAACGCTCGAGTGCTTCCAGTCCATCGCTGACCAATGTCACTGTGCAACCCAACTCTTCAAGTTGATCACGCAGAATCAGTTGATTGATCACATTGTCTTCGGCAACCAGAATGCGCAAACCGAGCTTGAGTTCCGTCTTCACCGTACCCGGTTCAAGATCGCTTCCAATACCCATGCCCTGGGCCTTGCACAGGGCACGATAGACGTCCTGCAAGCTGCTCAGGTCCGCTTGCCAGCAAGGGTTTTCAACGGCGGGAGCTACCGACATGTCACTGGCGGCTACCACCAGCGGTCCTGTCCAGCCAGGTTCAAGCAATTGCCGGGCAGCGCCGGGATGCAGCTCCAATAAAACAGCAGCATCGGATGCATCCCCTGGTTTCGGCGCCCCAAGATGAGCCCGCGCACCCCAACGGCGTAACCAGGCGCAATAACACTCGGCCAGTTCGCGCACGGGGGAAACCACATAAACAACGCGGGCAGCCAACTCGCCAAAAGGGCTAAAACGCGCCGGTTCGCTAACCTGCACCAAGGGCAGATGCAGGGTAAAACTGCTACCCAATCCCGGCTCACTGACCAGACGCATGGTGCCGTTCATCAAGTGCATAAGGCGCTTGCAGATGGACAGGCCCAGCCCGGTGCCGGCGACCACGTTTTTCGCAGACTCCACTTGATAAAAAGGCTCGAACAGATGAGCCTGCTCTTCATGGGCAATACCTTTGCCAGTATCGGAAACCTGCCAGTGCAACATCACGCGCTCATCATCACGGCTGTCCATTTTCAGACGCAGGACAATTTTTCCGTAGTCCGTGAACTTCAGGGCGTTGTTGAGCAGGTTATTCAAGATCTGGCGGATGCGGGTGACATCACCGCTGAGCCACTCGGGCACCGTTGAATCAATCAATGCAAACAACTGCAGGCCCTTGGCCTGGGCTGCGCCACTGTAGCCCAGGACCACCTCTTCTATCAGCTCAAGAGGGCTGAAGGTGTTGAGTTCCAGTTGCAGCTGACCCGCCTCGATACGCGACACATCCAGCACGTCGCAAATCAGCTGCAACAAGTTGCCGGATGAGCGTTCGATAGCCTTGAGATAGTTGTTCTGCTGATCGTTAAGTTCGGTACGCGCCAGCAGTTCCAGCGTGCCCAAAACACCGTACAGGGGTGTACGGATTTCGTGGCTCATGGTTGCCAGAAACAGAGTCTTGGCCTCATTGGCCCGGTCCGCCAGTTGCCGGGCACGTTCGAGGGTTACTTCAATCTGTTTACGTGCGCTGATGTCGCTGAACGCGCAAATCAGCACGTCCTGACTTTTGTAGCGCGTAGGGGCAAAGGCCAGGTACAGAAGACGGCCATCCTCCATTTCGATCTCATCACTGTTGCGCAAGTCACATTCATCGAACGCGCGTGAAATCCAGCCATGGCATAGCTTGCTGCGCTCAGTGCCGTTACCCAGCCACTGTTGTGACAAGGAGTTTTCCAGTACCACGGTGCCGTCTGTGCGCCGGATTACACACAGGGCCATCGGTGCAACTTGCAATACGGCACGACTGAACGCCTCACTTTCAACCAGCGCCTGAATGCGTTTCTCACCCGGGGTGATCAGGCGCCGATCAATGCGCACAATCAGTAATCGCAAGCCGATGCAGACGGCAATAAACAACAAAACACAGCCCAACAAAGGCCCGCCCAAAACTGGCAATAGAGATTTGATATCTAAGGCATAAACGATTTGCCAGCCCGAATAGCCCAGCTTCTTCGTGATTGCCAGGCTATCGGGCAACCAGCCACTACCGATAAAGCCAAATGAATTCTTGGGTTCCAGCGTCTGCAATGAATTGACGAGAGTGGATTGTGCGGCGTTGGTGAACAGAATCTGGCCTTGACCGTTGAGCAGCATGAAGTCACCGGCACTTTCACTGCGCAAGGCCTCTACCAGATCCGGAACCTCGACCTCAATGCCCAGCCAGCCGGAAGACAGGTTACGGTTATCGAGTCGGGAAAATAAATAAAAGGGGGCATTCAGGACCTTGCTGTCGGTCAGCCACAGATCATCACCAAATGAATAGGCCTTGGCCCCTTCATCAAGCAGCCGCTGCAACACCACTTTGGGCAGCGGTTCAAGGTTGCCTGAAGAGTCGAACAAACACACCACTTTGGGCTTATCCGTCTGCGGCACATACAACAGATTGACTTTGCTTTCGTGCAAATAATCCATCATCCGCCGGGTCAGCCAAAGGTTCCAGTGGCCAGCCTCACTGCCCAGGCTGATGTTGACCTCTTCTTGTGGATCAATACCGGCGACCGTTTGGCCTGCCTGATGATCAGGCACAGTGGCCAGCACCAGGCTCTTGAGAAGCGTCTGGCGGCTGACGAAAAAATCCTGGGCATTGAACACCGCCTCGTTCATAAAACTGCGGCGCTGCGAGACCTCTTCGTTGAACACGGCACGCAAGTATACGAACGACCCCGCAAGGAGTCCGACGATCAGGCCACAGGCAAATAAGTGCAGGAGTTTTCGAGCGGCTTGGGGGGTCGATTTCATGCCGCAAGCCTGAGGCTGCGGCATGCAAAAAATAATCAGACAATTCCTGAAACCAGTCGTCGCTGACTCCGCTCTGCTACGGGGGAGTGACGCTTATTACGGACGCACCGCACTCAAATCCATCCGCCCGTCTTTCATCGGCGGGCACCAGTAGTAGCCACCGTTAAGTGGACGGCTGTAACGATACAAGCCATCGATGATGCCGTCTTCCAGACCGCTCATGCGCCGCAGTTGCACTTCAAAGGCATTCAAGGTGCGACCGAAGGCAACAAACATCAGCCCGGACTTGCCGTTTTCTGTCCACGGCATGGAGCGACGCACAATAAAGGCTTCCGGGGTGAAGCTTTCCTGGGCAGTACGTTTGACGTGGGCAGACTCCGGCGCATCGTCCAGCTCTTCGTTGTCGCTCTTGCGACGACCCATGATGTTGTCCTGCTCCTCGGACGGCAGTGCGGCAAAACCGTTCAGGTCATGCTGCCACTGCTGAATGGCAACAAAGCTGCCACCGTCCAGCCCGGCGCCAGCATTGGCAACGATGGCCGCGTCCACAGCCGCTTCGTCCACCGGGTTTTCAGTGCCGTCTTCGTAGCCGGTCAGGTCACGATCAGTGCCGTAACGGAAGCCTTCGGTCACTTGCAGCAGGTTGAACGCAGGCGTCAGGGCAGTCTCGATGGCCTGGCTGCGGTGCAGCAACTCGCCACGGTCTTCGCCCAGCAACCACAGCCACAGGGCGTGCTGGGTCGACGGGTTTTCAACCATGGCATTGATCGCAGGAAACACCCGCAACCCCGGGACTTTCGCGCCAAGGGCCAATACCAGCGGCGAACCAAAACCGGCCACCACGCTTTTGCCATCCACCCACTGCGACAAGGTGTCGAGTGCAGCCGGCAAAGCTTCTACTGACTTGAGGGCGAAAAACATGTAACGCGCTTGCGAAGGTATCGGTTTGGCAAGAATGCTCGACTGGTAGAGACTCATAGAAACTCCTTTGGAAAGCCTGGAGTTTACTCCTACCAGTACTTTTTCCGTCACCTCAGAGGGATTTTTCTTAAGTTCAACCCCTGCATATCAAGGCTCATGACGACAGCTGGTTGGCAAACTGACCCACGGCATCGACCACTTTCTGCGCGCCATCCTGGATTTCGACAATCACCGTGCCCGCTTCGGCGGCCAACGCCAATCCTGCTTCGGCCTGAAGCTTGCCATCGGCCATCAGGGTCACGGCGCTACGGGCCATGTCCTGGTTCTGCCGCACCACACCGATGATTTCTTCAGTGGCCTTGCTGGTGCGCGACGCCAATTGGCGCACTTCGTCAGCCACGACGGCAAAGCCACGACCTTGTTCACCGGCACGCGCGGCCTCAATGGCGGCGTTAAGCGCCAGCAAGTTGGTCTGGTCGGCAATCGAGCTGATGGTCTTGACGATGCTGCCAATCACTTGCGACTGATCGCTCAAGGCTTCAATGCCGTCACCCGCCTGCTGCATGTGACGGGCCAGATCACGCATCACTTGCACCGCTTCGGTCACCACTTTGGTGCCGCGCTGGGCACTGCTGTCGGTTTGCAGCGAAGTGCTGTAGGCAATGCCTGCCGCTTCGCAGACGGCCTGTTCCTGATGAACCTGATCGGTGATCACCGTGGCGAACTTCACCACTTTGTACAGGTTGTCATTGGCGTCGCGCACCGGGTTGTAGGTGGCCTCAAGCCATACATCACGGCCGTGACTGTCAATGCGCTGAAAGCGTGCCGCGACAAACTCACCCGCATTTAAACGCTGCCAGAAGGCCTGGTATTCGGCACTGTTCTGTTCTTGCGGGGTGCAGAACATGCGGTGATGTTTGCCCTGGATCTGCCCCAGGGTATACCCCATGCCGGAGAGAAAGCGCTCATTGGCGGTCAGCACTTCGCCCTTGAGGTTGAACTCGATCACGGCGGTAGAACGCATCAGCGCACTCATCAGGTTTTCATGGTCGCGGGAAGTTTCGATGGTGCGCGTCAGGTCACTGGAGAAAATCGAAATGCGCAGCACCCGCCCGCTGGAGTCCAGAATCGGCTGCATGATCGAGCGCAGCCACGCTTCCTGGCCATTGCCGCGCAGCAAGCGCACGGTGCCACTGTAATGTTCATTGCGCTTCATGGCGCTCTTGAAACGAAGGCTGTGTTCGTCGTTTTTCAGGTGCGCGGGCACCAGTTCATCAATATGCAGACCCAGCAACGCAGTACCGGTGTAGTGCATCTGTTGGGTGAAGTTATGGTTGGCTGTCTCGATGCGCCCATCCGCGCCCAGAGACAGCACCAGCATTTCGCTGTCCAGGCTCTCCCGAACCTGCTGCAGGCTGGATATTTCTTCGCGAAGAGCCGACAGCTCTTGCTTCAAGCGTGTGTTGAACATGGGGTACCCGGAGCAATGAAAGAATGCGTGCAACAGAATCGGCTTTAGGCGAATTTTCTGGAGCGCCGAAAACGACCGTTCATCCAAAACCGAGGCCACTGAATAACCCTGCACATTCATGGCCACACGCAGCGGGCCATCGGAATTGCTCCCGCTTTGATTTACTGTGCTCGGGCCATCCCATAACCATAAGAAAACCGAGGTACATTTCATGGCCGCCGAGATTACAGACAGCCGCTCTGCCCGCTTTGCCCTGCGCTGCTCGAACTTTGCCGAGCGCTGGTTTCCCGATTCGTGGGTGTTCGCAGCTGTTGCGGTAATAACCGTGGCACTGGCCACGATGCTGATGGGCGCCAAACCCACCGATGCCGCCATGGCATTTGGTGACGGCTTCTGGAGCCTGATCCCGTTCACCATGCAAATGGCCTTCGTGGTGATTGGCGGCTATGTGGTGGCCAGCTCGCCGCCCGCCGTCAAATTGATCGACAAACTGGCCCGGGTACCGAAAAACGGCCGCCAGGCCGTGTGCTGGGTAGCGTTGATTTCAATGGTCGCGTCATTGCTCAACTGGGGGCTGTCGCTGGTGTTTGGCGGCTTACTGGTACGGGCACTGGCCCGGCGCACCAACCTGCGCATGGACTATCGCGCCGCCGGCGCTGCGGCCTACCTGGGGCTGGGCGCGGTGTGGGCACTGGGGTTGTCGTCTTCGGCTGCACAGTTGCAAGCCAACCCCGCCAGCCTGCCGCCGTCGATTCTGGCGATTACCGGGGTTATCCCCTTCACTGAAACCATCTTTCTCTGGCAGTCCGGGGTGTTGCTGGCGGCGCTGGTTGTGGTGTCGTTGATTGTCGCCTACGCCACCGCACCCGGCGCTGAATCGGCCCGCGACGCAGCTGCCTGCGGTATCGACCCGAGCTTCAGCTCACCGAAGCTCCCCCCGCGCACACGCCCCGGTGAGTGGCTGGAATACAGCCCGCTGCTGACCATTTTGCTGGTGCTGCTGGCTGCTGGCTGGTTGTTCCATGAGTTTTCGACCAAACCGGCGATCAGCGCCATCTCCGGGCTCAACACTTACAATTTTCTGTTCCTGATGCTCGGTGCCCTGCTGCACTGGCGCCCGCGCAGTTTTCTCAATGCCGTGACCAGCGCCGTGCCAACCACCACCGGAGTGATGATCCAGTTTCCGCTGTATGGCTCGATTGCCGCATTGATGACGGTGGTCAAGGGCACCGACGGGCAAACACTGGCCCACCATATTTCGACGTTTTTCGTGCAGATCGCGTCCCATGACACCTATGCATTATTGATGGGCGTGTATTCGGCGATTCTGGGCTTTTTTATCCCGTCGGGTGGCGGCAAGTGGATTATCGAAGCGCCGTACGTGATGCAGGTGGCCAATGATCTGGGCTATCACCTGGGTTGGGCTGTGCAGATCTACAACGCCGCCGAGGCGCTGCCCAATCTGATCAATCCGTTTTACATGCTGCCGCTGCTGGGCGTACTGGGTTTGAAGGCGCGGGACTTGATCGGCTTCTCGTTTGTGCAACTGTTGGTGCACACGCCGCTGGTGCTGTTTTTGCTGTGGGCATTGGGGACGACGCTGGTGTATACCGCGCCGGTGATGCCGTAAGCGAACTCGTAACTAAATGTGGGAGCGGGCTTGCTCGCGATTCAGGCGGCGCGGTAAAGCAGGAAAACCGCGTCGATACCATCGCGAGCAAGCCCGCTCCCACAGGTTATGCATGCAACTTTATACTGCGCCCACCGGCCGCAAACGATACTGCGGCGGCAACTGGTCAAGGCCGCTGATGGTGGTGTTCAGGCTTTTCCAGCGACCGTCCTTGATCCCGTAGATGCAGCCATGCACCGACAGCTTCTGCCCGCGGTGCCAGGCATTTTGCACAATATTGGTATGCCCGACGTTCGCCACCTGCTGGATCACGTTCAATTCGCAGAGGCGGTCAACCCGCTCTTCCTCGGTGGGCAACAGCGCCAGCGCTTCACGATTCTCGTAATACAGGTCACGAATCGAACGCAGCCAGCCATCGATCAGCCCCATCTGCTGGTCCTTCATCGATGCGCGTACACCGCCACAGCCATAGTGGCCGGTCACCAGAATATGTTTGACCTTCAAAACGTCGACCGCGTACTGGATTACCGACAGGCAGTTCAAGTCAGTGTGCAACACGACATTGGCCACGTTGCGGTGCACAAAAAGATCGCCGGGCAACATGCCGACAATTTCGTTGGCCGGCACCCGCGCATCCGAACAACCAATCCACAGGTATTCCGGTGTTTGCTGGCGGGCCAGCTTGGCGAAGAAGTCGGGATCTTCCTGCTTGATCGCATCGGCCCAACGCTCATTGTTATCAATCAGATCTTGTAGTTCGTTCATGCTGTGGAGCCTCAAGAGTTGATGCGCTGTTCTGACAGCCGACCAGCGGTCGGGGTCACTTGCCCCATGACATTCCGGCGGTCAGTTGGGTGGAATCTTCAGCAATGGCTACAGTCATCGTATTAAAGCACCCAGAGTATGAGGAATTACCATGACTGATTCACGTCGCCCCTACGGGGCACCACAACCCGCACCTATCGACGATATCGAGGACGCCATGGGTTCGGTGGAGCCGCTGGATTTTGATGATGACGATACCTATGAGCCCGTCAGCGACTTGTTTGTCGACGATACAGGCTCCAGGCACAGAGCCGCGCTGGATGACGAACTGGATCTGGGCCTCAACGACGACGACCTGGAGCAGGAGATGCTGATCCGCGAGGACGGCGCCCGCGATGCCAAGGAGGCTGCCCAGGGGCCGGACGGTGCCGCTGACTGGGATCTGAGCCTGGTTGATGAAGACGAAATCGGCGCCGGCAAAGGGCTGGATGAAGCCGAACTGGCGGAAATTGACCCGGTGGGACGCAAGCGTTGAAAGGTAAACCCTGTGGGAGCGGGCTTGCTCGCGATCGGATCAACACGGTTTACCTGATAAACCGCAGCGCCAGCATCGCCAGCAAGCCCGCTCCCACACAACGACTTTTCGCCGTCAGTCGACCAGCGTGCAGGCCATCACCACCGCATCTTCACGCCCACCCACAGCCGGGTAGTAGTCACGGCGACGGCCGATTTCATTGAAGCCATAACGCTCATACAACTTGAACGCCGCGGTATTGCTGTCGCGCAGCTCAAGGAAGCATTCGCGCGCCTCATGCTGATAGGCAATCGACATCAAGTGCTCAAGCAGCTTGAGCCCCAGGCCACGGCCCTGGCTCTCGGGCTTGACGGTGATATTGAGCAGATGGGCCTCGTCGAGGATGATCTGCACCACGCCATGCCCTACCTGCTGCTCACCTTCAAACATCAGCCAGATATGGTACTTGCCCAGGCCGTCGAGAAATATGCCGCGGGTCCAGGGGTGACTGAAAGCGGCGTATTCAATTTTCAATACCGCATCAAGGTCCGCCTCGGTCATCGGGCGAAAAGTTACCGCATCACTCATCGTTCTGTTTCCAGCGCGCCATTAGCCGGCGCATGGCTTGCCACACATGCGCTTTGCGTTGTGGCTCATCCATTAAGAGTTCCAGGCCCGGCAACGCCCATGCGCTGCCCAGCCCTTCAATTTGCAGTTCAGTGTTGAACGCCTCGGCATCGGCCTCACCGGCAAAACGCACCGCAGGCAGCCCGATCAGCCACAAACAGGCACATTCGGCCTCTTCCAGGCGGGCCATAAGAAAGCCCTGCACAAACTCACGCGCAGCCTCGGGCCCTTGATCGACATTGCCACGCCGCAGCAACGGCCAGCGCACCGGCTCGCCAATGATTTGCGGGCTGTCGGGCAAGCCGGCAGCGCGCAACATGTCCTTTAACAATAAATAGGCCGGATCGCGGCTCTGGAATGCACCACCTGTGGGTAACTCCACCAGCACCAGGCAACGTCCGGCCCGCAGTAACTGCAGGGCAAAACGCGGCGGTGGCAGTTGCACGACCTTGGCCGGTACAGGTGCCAACTCGGCTTCGACCACCGGTTTGCTGACCGGGCGACTGACCGAAGGCCGGGGCACTTCGATTTTTGGCCGCTCGACAGGTTTGCTCGGTGCAACCGCCGCCTTGACCGCAGGCCTTGTGATCACAGGCTCCGCGGGCGGCTCGGGGAGCACCAGCAGTTCTGGCCGCGAAGGGGCGGCAAACGGCAGTTCAGTGCGCGGCAACCAGCTGACCACTTGCATGGCAGTCAAGAAAGCGCGGCGGCGGGACTCATTCAACAAGGGTCGGCCATCTGTGGATTACTAAAGTGTGGGGATTCTACCGCCCTTCTGCCCTTCCCGCCCGCAGTTGATCTGCCAAGTGATGACTCGACAGCACGTTGCAGTACAATCGCGGCCTTTACTTGCCAATTGACCGGCCCTCCCATGATCGAACCCAAGCGCGTTTTACGTGCCCTCGCCGAGCACTGGGCACTCCTTGAGCCTTTGTGTGAACACTTCGACCAAGGCACCCTGAGCCTGAACGAATTACGCCTGCAACTGGCCGTTCATCAGATGGACAGCACGCCGCAAGACATCACCGCCGTGCTCGATGCCTGGATTCGTCTGGACATTCTGGTGCCGGTCGCCAAAAGCCCGAACCGTTTCGAGCTAAACGCCCAGATTCACGACTTTCTGGCTTATTTGCGCCACGAGCACCGACTTGGCCTGTGCCTGGAAATCGAAGCCTACCTGCGCCATCTGGAGCGGCTGGCAGGTTATATCCAGGATGCCTTCGACATTCGAGACGGCCATGACCTGGCACGCCAGCTGCGTTTACTCGATATGCGGGTACGCGATGTATTGAAAAAACTCGCCAACGATGAACAGGCGCTGGTGGCCGTAGCCGAACGGGCCAAGACCAGCGACCGGCAAATTCCGTTGCGTCAGCGCTATGCCGAAGTGCTGGCAACCTGGGATGAATACGTCGAACCCATGATTCAGCTGGTCAACGCCGACGGCGCTTTCGAGCAAGGCGTACGCAAGGTCGAAGTGGTGCTACTGCGCATGCTCAGCGAACAGCAACGCCTCGGCCACTTGGTAGACGACGACATGCTGCTGCGCACCCATGCGCGCATCCTTGAGATGCAAACCAGCGCCCAGATGACCCTGCGCCATGCCCGTGAGTTGCTACTGCCGCTGCGTGAAGAAGCCCGCCGGCACAATGCCGTGACCCGTGGTGCCGCGCTGGCACTGGCAGCCATCCGCCGCAAAGGCCTGGACGCAGTGCCGCAAGCAGCCATGCCGATGTTCACCCGCCCGCAAAGCACCTTTTTGGGTAGCGCCAGTCAGGTTGAGGCTTATGTCTATGCCCTGGCCCGCTTCGAAGCCAAACCGGCGAAATTTCCCAAGGCGCATAAGGTCCACCGCGGCGAAACGCCCAAGGCCCCGCGCACGGTCAAGGAAATGCTCGACCGCTGCAGCGATGCGCTACCGATGCCGGACTTGATGTGCTGGCTGCTGGCACAAGAGCCAGACAGCGACACCGATGAGCTGCTGTACTGGTTCTCACGCCTGTCCCGTGAAAAACGCTTCGTGCGCGAACGCCTGGAGCGCCGCGATTACCACACCCACGAACATTTGGTCAGCCTGCGCTCCTTCGCTCTGCTTTCTCACAGCGAAGATGCGACCCAGACTACTGCGAGCTCTCTGCATGCATCTTGATCTTTCTGAACTGTCCCAGCTGGCACCGATTTTTCGTGAGCTGTTCAAGGGTTATCACGTCAGCCGCCGCGACCCGGAGCTGTACGCGCAACTGTCGAACTTCCAGGATCAATACCGCGCCCTGTTTAAAGCCCTGGGCTTTGAACTGGTGTGTGATACCCGCGGCTTCTATTACTTTGTGCCCGACACTGCCACTGCGCAGGTCAACAAGACCGCACAGCGCCTGGCGCTATTCACGTTTATCATCGTCGAGCATCTGGCCGATCAGGGCCGCGATCCGATTGCCGTGCTCGACGGTGGCAGCCTGGGCCGCGACGAATTGCCCGCGCTGCTGGAAAAATACCGCGACCTGTTTGTACAGGCTGAAGTCACCAGCCAGGACGAACTGGAAGAAAAGATCATGCGCCGCATGACCCAGCTCGGTTTTGCCAGTGAAGAACCCGGCATCTATCGCTTTCTGCCACCGATGCACCGTTTTCTCGATGTGTGCCTGTCGGTGCAACAAGACCGCGACCTGGCCGCCAGCCTGCACAGCATCCTGCCTTTGCCCACGCCGGTGCTGGCCGATGACGACAGTGATGACGAGGCCGCATTGGCCCGCGCCATTGCCGACGAACAACAGGAGATGGACGCATGAGCCAGGAACGCTACGGCATTCGCCGCTTTGCCCTGTTGAACACCGCCGGTTACAGCCTGGGGCTGTTCCCGCTGGAACACCCGCTGTCGGTCTACGGGGCGAACAACCTCGGCAAATCGGCATCAATCAACGCCCTGCAGTTCCCGATTCTGGCGCGCATGTCCGACATGAGCTTCGGCAAATACAGCCTTGAGCAGTCGCGACGCTTCTACTTTGCCTCGGACACCAGTTACATCCTGGTCGAAGTGTCCCTGCCCCACGGCCCCCATGTGATCGGTGTTGTCGGTCGCGGCCCGGGGGGCGGCTTCGGTCACCAGTTTTTTGCCTACGCGGGCAAACTGGACCTGGCCCACTACCAGAAAGACGACACCTGCCTGCGCCAGAAAGAGCTGTTCAACAATCTGGAGCGTAATGGCCTCAAAGCCTACGAGCTCAAGCCTGATGAGCTTCGGCGTCTGCTGGTGGGCGGCCATACGTCGATCCCCCTGGACCTGACCCTGATCCCGCTGCGCTCCACCAGCGAGCAGAGCCTGAAGACCTTCCGCGCGCTATTTATCAACCTGCTGCATATGCGCGAAATCACTGCGGCCAAGCTCAAGCAACTGTTCCTCGATGCGTTCGAACACAGCCTGCGTTCGGGCAGCGTTGATTACATTGCCGCGTGCGAAGAAGCTTTCCGTGATGTACGACGCATGGAGCAGGACTACAACGCACTGGTCGGCGCCGGGCCGTTGGTCGAGGCATTGGCCGCAGGTGTACGCCAGCGCGACCTGCTGCGTGGCAAGCTGCACCGCCTGTCACCGCTGCTCGATTCCTTGCTCGGTACCTGGCAGGACTACGCCGGGGCCCGCAAGGAAGAGCTGCTGATCCAGTCCGAGCACTACCGCAACGAACAGGACGCCCTGCAAAACAACCAGCGCAGCAGCACTCAGGAGTTGATGCGTCTTGAGCGGGAAATTTCCGGTATCCAGCGCTGGCTCGGCGAGTTGTCAGTGCTCAAACATCGCTTCGCCCTGGTCGACGACGTAAAGGTGCTTGAGCAGCAATTGCTGAGCGCCAAAGACGCCCACGACGAACTGGCGGGGGCGCTGGCGCAGTCGCGTCAGTTCAGTGCCGAGGATCTGCACGAGCGACTGCGCGATCTGGAAAAGCGCCTCAAGTCGGTCAAGCAGCAGCTCGATCACGCCGACAACAACAGCTATGCCCGCTTGCGCGAAGAGTTTTCGCAGCAGGATGTGGAACGCCTGATGCGCCTGTTCAACAGTGCCCTGTTCAGCCTGCCCCTGGGTGAGCACGGGATTGCGCTGGATGACAGCGATGCCTGGGTCAAATCGCTGGAGCTGATCCTCGATGGCTTTAAAGGCGAGCGTTTTGAAGCCCCGGGCCTGTCCATCGACTTGAGCCATATCGAGCCCCCTGCCCTGCAGGCACTGGCGGACCGCGCGGCTTTGCGCGAGCAGAAAGAGCGTCTGGAAAAAGAGCTCAAGCAACTCAAGACCCAGCAGGCCGTGACCTCTGACCGCGCCGCAAGCAAGAGCGAAGCCGAGTCCCTGTATCAGCAGGTGCTGGATGCGCAAAAGGCGCTGGAAGATTTCCGCCGCAGCCAGACGCTCAGTGTAGAAGAAGGCGAAAAACTCGAGCAACTGGCTCAGGCCGAAGCTGCGCAGGACGAGTTGAAACGCTCCAGCGATGCCTTCACCGAGCGCGTCCAGCAGTTGTCGGCCAAGTTGCAACTGGTCGGTCGCCAGATCGGTGATATGGAAGCCAAGCAGCGCACCCTGGATGACAGCCTGCGTCGACGCCAACTGCTGCCCGCCGACTTGCCGTTCGGTACGCCATTTATGGATCCGGTCGACGACTCGATGGACAACCTGCTGCCGTTGCTCAACGACTATCAGGACAGCTGGCAGGGCTTGTTGCGTTGCGACGGCCAGATCGAGGCGCTGTACGCTCAGGTACGCCTCAAGGGTGTGGCCAAGTTCGACAGTGAAGACGATATGGAGCGGCGCCTGCAGTTACTGATCAACGCCTACGCCCACCGCACCGAAGAAGCCCTGACCCTGGGCAAGGCGCGCCGGGCCGCAGTCACCGATATCGCCCGCACGCTGCGCAATATCCGCAGCGACTACGACAGCCTCGAGCACCAACTGGCATTGTTCAACCGCGAAATCAACAAGCGTCAGGTGTCCAACCTCAAAAGCTTCCGTATCGTGCTGGCCCCCAACAAGGAGGCGCTCAAGCATATCGATCAGATTATCCACAGCGCCGGCCAGTACGAAGAAGGCGAGACGCTGTCGGTGTTTGACCTCAGCCAGAGCACCGAACAAGACAACAAGAACGAAGAGGCCAAGGAGTATCTGGCGCGCCTGGTGGCAGCCAACCATAACCAGTTGGGGCTCAAGGACTTGTTCGAGCTGGCGTTCGAGATCACCAAGCTCAATGGCCAGCCGGTGATCCACACGGATATCGATGGCGCTGCGTCCAACGGTACGACCATGACGATCAAGGCGCTGACCAACATGTATTTGTTGCTGCACTTGATGGACCGCGATCAGGCCGGGCGTATTCGCTTGCCGTACTACCTGGACGAAGCTGCCGACATTGACGAGAAAAACCAGACAGCTCTGCTGGAGACCAGTTTGCAGCTGGGCTTTGTACCGATTCTGGCCAGTGTGAAGCCGCAGGTCTGCGCCCATGTGGCCATCGACCTGGAAGGCGGCAGCGGCCCTAACGGGATCTATATCGATGAAGACGACTGGAAGTACATTCGTCGCCATGACGAGGTGAAACCTGATGCGTTGACGGCGGTGGAAGAACGCGAACTGGATGAAGTCTGAGACTGAACCCCGTACATAAAAAAACCGCGATCATTGATCGCGGTTTTTTTTTGCAGCTTATTTGCCTAACGGAATCTTCGGTGCCCACTGCAGCCATTCGTCTTCGAACTTGTCAAAGAGCGGGAAGGTTTGCTCAGGGCGAGCCTGGGTGCCCAGCTTGTCGCCGTCCGGTGTGGCGAAGGCAATGCCACCCTGCACCAGGGTTTCCAGGGATTCAGTGCGAATCGTTGCTCCTTTGAACAAACCGAAGTCGACACCAAAACCGCTCGTATTCCAGAAGCGGCTACCGCTACGCACCAACGGCGCGTAACGCGGCTCGATCAGGATATGTACCAGCACCCGGTCGGCACTGTTGCCCAACTCATACCCCGTGACTTTACCCACGGTGACTTCACGGTAGGTAACAGGCACGCCCTCCTTGAGCGAACCACGACGGGCAGCGCTCAATACCAGGCTCAATCCGGCCTGGGAAACGGCGGCATCCGGCGCTTGCTCCAGGGCTACAAAACTGGTCTGGCGTCCCAGTTGTTTGCTCGCCGGTTGCACCTCCAGGTACTGGCCGGTGACCAGGGTTTCGAGGTTGGCCGTTTTCATCAAACCAAGCTCCGGCTTGACCACCCAGAATTGGCTGCCAACCCGCGCAATCCGCTCAGGCACTTCGGTGATGCGGGCCTTGAGCAGAACCGATTGCAGGTCCTCGCTCAGGTCAATGCTTTCGATCTTGCCAACATCCAGCCCCTTGAAGCGAATCGGCGTACCCTCGCGCAGGCCATCGGCACGCGGCACCTTGATCGTAACGGCGACTCCCTGCTGCATGGCTGCGTCACGGTCAGTAAACAGACGGAAACGCGGGATACGTTTTTGCAGCGGAGCCTTGGCTTCCGGTGTTTCAAAAGCAATCCCGCCTGCCATCAGACTTTGCAGGGATTCGCTTTTAACCTGGATACCGCCGGTCAAACCGCCGGTCAACGTGATGCCGCTGGCATTCCAGAAACGGGTCGAAGCATTGACCAGATTCTCGTATTCCTTCTCGATATGGACACCGATCACCAACTGCTTTTTGGTGCGGGAGAACTGATAGCTCTGCACCGAACCGACCTTGACCTGCTTGTAGAGGATCGGGCTGCCGACATCCAGCGAGCCCAGGTTCTCGGTAAAGAGCACCATATGCAGGCCCGGTGAGCGCAGATCCAGCGGCGGAGCCTTTGGCCGGGCGACGAATTCGCGTTCGGGGGTGCTGCCCTTGTCACCCGGGCGAATGGCAATGTAGTTGCCTTTTACCAGCGCCTCCAGCCCGGTAATGCCGGCCAGGGAGATGGACGGCTTGACCACCCAGAACTGGGTGCCCTGCACCAGGTAGTCTTCTGCCAACGGGTCCAGAGTCAGCTCGGCACTGGCGCTGGTCAGATCAGGGTCCACCTTGAGACCCTTGAGGCTACCGACCTGGATACCTTTGTACATGACCGGCGTACGACCGGCCTGCAGGCCCTCGAAGTCGCTGAGTTTGACTTTGACCTTGATCCCCGCCTGCGCGGCATCGAAGTCTTCATAAAGACGGAACGGCAGGCTCGAATCGGTGGGCGGGCTGTCTTTGCGGTTCTCTGGAGTGGCGAAGGCAATACCACCGGCCACAATACTGGCCAGAGATTCGCTGCGCAGTTTCACACCCGACAGGTTGGCGTCGATGCTGATACCGCTGGCATTCCAGAAGCGCGTATGTTTGCGCACCAGATTGGCGTAGGTCGGCTCGATAAAGACTTTGATTTCAACAGTGCTTTGGTCTTCGGAAAGCACGTAGCTTTTGATCTGCCCTACCTGGATCTGCTTGTAGAACACCGGGCTACCACGGTTCAACGAACCGAGACGCTCAGCTTTAAGCGTCAGGTGCAGGCCTGGTTTGGCATCAGACAAGGGCGGTTCTTGCGACAGCGCCTTGAACTTGCGTGCAGGCTCGCCATCGGCGGGACTGACCGCAATATAGTTGCCGGACACCAGCGTTTCGAGCCCGGTGATACCGGCCAGAGTGACACTGGGTTTGACCAGCCAGAAACGGGTATTGGTTTTCAGGTATTGCTCAACGTCCTTGTCCATTTCGACGGTAGCAATCACCCCTTTGCTGGGGCCAGACTCGTCGAGGGCGAGGGTTTTCACCTTGCCCACGGGCATGCCTTTGTAGACCACCTCGGTCTTGTTGGCGACGATGCCTTCGCCGCTCTCGAAACGCACCTGAATATCGATGCCGGTTTCGCTGTAGGCACGCCACCCCAGCCAGCCACCGATGACCAGGGCAATAAGCGGAAGGATCCAGATCGCCGACCAGTTGGAAGCCGGGCGGGTTTTAGCGGTAGGCAAGTCACTCATGGTCGTCGTCCGACTCCGTGTTGTCCCAAATCAGTCGGGGATCAAAAGTTACAGCTGCAAGCATCGTTAGCACCACCACACTGGCAAATGCCACTGCGCCAAGATTGGCTTCGATGCTGGCTATGCGTCCAAAATTCACCACGGCCACCAAAATGGCAATGACGAAAATATCCAGCATTGACCAACGGCCAATGAACTCGATAAATCGGTACATGATGATACGTTGCCGGGCAGAAAGAGGCTGATGGCGTTGTACCGAAAACAACAGCAAGGCGATGCCGACCAGCTTGAAGGTGGGCACCAGAATACTTGCCACAAACACCACGGCAGCAATCGGGATCATGCCGTGCTGTACCAGTTCGATGACACCCGCCATGATCGTACTCGGCGAGCCCTGGCCCAATGAGTTGACTGTCATGATCGGCAACAGGTTGGCCGGGATATAGAGAATGGCCGACGTCAGCAGCAATGCCCAGGTGCGCATCAAACTGTCGGGGCGACGCGCGTGAACCAGAGCACCGCAGCGAGTACAGGTTTGCTCGTCGGTTTCGGGGTCTTGCCTGTTCAGTTCGTGGCATTCGCCACAGATCAAGATACCCGCATCAATCGCCCGCATGAGCATCCTCCCCGGATAACGCCTGCCAGATCTGGTGAGGTGACATCACCACTTCCAGCCAGACCTGTACCAGCAACAGGCTGACAAAACAGACCAGGCCCAGGCCAAGACTCAGCTCAGCCAGATCGGACAGTTTTACGATGGCCACCAGCACGCCCATGAAGTACACCTCAAGCATGCCCCAATCACGCAGATGGTGATAAATGCGGTAAATCAGCAAACCGTAGCTGCGCCCGATATTCCAGCGAATGCTCAGCAACACAGCAAGCTGGCAGAGCAACTTGAGCAGCGGGATGCCCATGCTGCACAGGAACACCACCACCGCGATGCCTTGCATGCCGGTGTTGTACAAACCGAGCACACCACTCCAGACCGTGTCTTGCGACGCCTGGCCCAGTAGATTGAGCTGCATGATGGGTAAAAAGTTCGCAGGTATGTAGAGCAGCAAAGCAGCAATCACAAGCGCAAGGCTGCGTTCAACCACCTTGTACCTATGAGCGTAGAGTTCATAGCCGCAGCGCGGGCATTGGGCTTTCTCACCGAGGGCGAGATGCGGCTTGCGCATCAGTAGATCGCACTCATGACAGGCCACCAACTCGTCCAGCGGTAATTCTGACACCCTGCGGGGGTCAACCGGATCTGGCATATAGGGAGTCTCAGGCTCAGAAAATGACTGGGCCTATTCTAGTGCGCGGGCTACAAAATAACTGTGCCTATTTGCAGGACTTTAGCTGCAGGCGATCTGAAGAACGATACGCTCAGGCGGGTCATAACTTTTTTCGCCACAAAAACAAACCCCCTGTCTGCGTTAGCAGACAGGGGGTTTGGAATTTAATCTTGACGATGACCTACTCTCACATGGGGAAACCCCACACTACCATCGGCGATGCATCGTTTCACTACTGAGTTCGGGATGGGATCAGGTGGTT